>CAWDLS010000005.1:0-325122 GCA_963803275.1 uncultured Gammaproteobacteria bacterium
CGCCGGTGAGCAGTTCGCGCTCGATGCGCCGGCCTGCCTGCAGCACCAGGTTGATCACGCCCTGCGCGCGCTGCATGCGCTTGATGACGCACAGCGTGCCGACCGGGTACAGGTCGTCTGCGCCCGGCTCCTCGACGGTGGCGTCGCGCTGCGTGAACACGGCGATGCGCTTGTCCTCGGTCGCGAGCGCGGCCTCGACCGCGGCGACCGAGCGCGCGCGGCCGGCGGTCACCGGCATGACCATGTGCGGGAAGATCACGCTGTTCTTGAGCGGGAACACCGGCAGGATCAGGGACGTGGCGTGGGATTCGGTCGTCATGGGCCGTTACTCCGTATCGTGCAGGTAGATCATCAGCATGCCGTCGCGGTACTGCATGCGCGTGGCAGCGGCATGGCCGGGCAACGGGATGACGCGCCGGAACCAGTCGTAGCTGATTTCCATGGACAGGTATTCCCGGGCCTCGTCGATGCACAGGTCGCGGCGCCGGCCCTCGACGACCAGGTTGTCGCCCTGCACCTCGACCCGCAGGTCCTGTTCGGCCACCCCGGCCAGCTCGATCTTCACCAGCCAGCCGCCGGCGCAGCGATAGACATCCGCCCGCGGGTACCAGCCGTTGCGTTCGTAGAGCATCATGTCTCGATCCTGCATCCGCCCGTGTTGCGTAAGGGTAGAACCTATCTCATAATTCCTCGCGAGCCGCGTTGCTGCGCGAAATACGCGCTTGCAAGGCGCACTGCGCAGCACAGTACTTGACGTACGGGCAAGCAGTGCAACACAGCAAGCGCGTATTTCGGGCGCAACCCCTTGGGGACCGGGCGATTTTGGCCCCTGGCCTTGTTGCGGCTCGCTCATGTAGCTACGGCTACACCACATTCGCCGCGCCTTGCCATGAACCAAAATCCCCGCGGTCGCGACCGCGGGGAATTATGAGATAGGTTCTTATCATACCCCAGCGGGCAGGGTTTGCAGCCGCCCGGGCGGCGGGTGCTGGTGTGGCCAGGCAAGACCTCAGGCCCCGGTAACCTCTGCGTGCCCTGTGGCCGTTGTGTTCCTTGGTCCTGGCGCAGGACCTGGCCTTAACCGCCGAACAGATCGCGGATGCGTTCCGTGCCTGCTGAAATGTCAGACATCCTGTGAAAACTGACTTCGTCTGTGGCCTCTGCACCCTCTGTGGCGGTATTTATCTTTGCGCCTTTGCGTCCTGGCACGAGACGGTTATTGATTTCGCGGTGCCTCCTCCCTGCGGTTATGATAGCCGCATGGAATCCGAAACGATCCGCTATGTGAAAATCTGGTCAGGCTGGCTGCGGCTGGCGCACTGGCTGATCGCCGGCGGTGTGTTGTTCGAGCTCGCCAGCGCCTGGGCGCTGATGCATGACGGCATCGACCCGATGTTCTGGTACGACTGGCATATCATGATCGGACAGCTGACCGGGCTCGCCCTGCTGCTGCGCGTGGTGCTGCTGTTCTTCCCGGGCAGCAGTCACTGGCGCGCCCTGCTGCCGATGCGCACTGATTTGCGCACGATGGTGCAGATGCTGAAGTTCTATGTCAGCCTGGCACGTGTGCCGCTGCCGGCCTGGTACGCCCAGAATCCGTTCTGGAAACCGCTCTACCTGCTGCTCCTCGTCGTGCTGGCAGGCAGCGTACTGAGCGGCCAGTTCCAGGATGCGCCCTGGCGGGTGTTCGGGTACGCGATCGACGCGCTGCACGCGCGGCTGGCCGTGATCATCTCGGTGTTTGTCGTGGCGCATGTCGTTGCCGTGTTCCTGCACGACTGGAAGGGCAAGGGCGCGCTGATATCGGCCATGATCGGTGGCTGGCGCTACTTTCATGTTACCCGGCAGGGGCTGACCGTGGACGCGGTCTTCAGCGCGCGCCTGCCAGTCGAGACGCGCGGTTCAGGACACCGGGGAAACGGGACTGACGGCTCGCCGCGTACGGAGCCTGGCGATTGAGCCGGTGTGCAATCCTGCCAGCACTGAATGGCCTTATGCTGTTTTTTTATCGGAATATCGTGTGAACCGGCCATACCGAAAGATTGCCCTGCTGCCGCTGTGGCTTGCCGGCCTGCTCGCGGAAACTCAGGCCATGCCACTCCCCTTTCCCGTGTGTACCGCATTTCACTGCGCCACGACCCAGCAGGTGACGCTATCGCAGGATCAATGGCAACAGCTGAGCGCGCTGTTTCAGACGCACACCACGCCCGAACAGGAACGCGCACAGATACGCCGGGCCATTGCCCTGCTGGAGCGGCTGGTCGGCAGGATTACCGGCACCTGGCGTGACAAGGCCGGTAATTTTCTCCTCAGCGGCAGGCAGGGACAGCTCGACTGTATCGCGGAATCGAGGAACACCACCACCTACCTCCGGCTGATCGAGGCGGCAGGACTGTTGCGCTGGCACAGCGTCGAGGAACGTGTCATGCGCCGGCGCTGGCTGGTCAGTGAACACTGGAGTGCCGTGATCCGGGACCGTGCCAGCGGCACGCGCTACGCCGTGGACTCATGGTATCTCGACAACGGCGAACCACCCTATATCCAGATGCTGGAGGACTGGCGGGCCGGCATTCATCCCGGGGCGGATACGGACCGGGATGACCGCATTCTGAACTGAGCTGGCGTGGATCCGGTATACCGGAAAGAAAACGGCCCGGTGCGGTGCACCGGGCCGTTGGTCAGGCCGCCGCCCGCGTCTGCTGACGCAGGCGTCTCCGGTCATCGGCTAGCTGCCGAGACTGATACCCAGCTTTTCGAGCGTCTGGATGGTCAGGCCACCGGTCGGCAGGTCGTTTTTACGCTGGTAGGCGTCGATGGCCGTCAGGGTTGCACCGCCCAGCACACCATCGGCCGGGCCCGGGTTGTAACCAGCCTTCTGCAGGCCCTGCTGGATCTGTGTGATCAGGTCGCGGGTGGTGTTGGTTTCGCACAGGACCTGCTGCCATTCCAGTCGCGCATCGGACACCTTGCTCTCTTTGGCCACGATCTTGTACTTGGCCGGGATCGGAATGCGTTTCTCCGTGGCGGCAGACACCAGCTTCTTCATGCGGATGGTCTTGAAGGTCGCCGGTACGGACACCTTACTGATGGTGGCGGGTTCCTTCACCACCTCCTTGCTGACGGTCTTGAACTTGGCCGGCACCTCCGCGAGGCAGAAGGTCCGGCCGGTCGGCTCGCCGTTTCCGCTCATACCGGCCAGTTCCCAGCTCACCTTGGCGTCGGAAATCTTCACGCGCTTCGCAACGCTCTGGTATTCAGCCTCGATCGGCTTGCGGCTTTCGGCCGACGGCTTGACGAGCTTCTGCACGCGTACGGTATTGTACTCGGCAGGGATCTCGATCTTTTTGACGGTGGCCGGGGTCTTCAGCACGCGCTTTTCGATCGTGGCGTACTTGGCCGGGATTTCCACCAGGCACATGATCTCGCCGGTGGCGTTGTCGATGCGCTCATTCATGCCGCGGCCATTCTTCCAGGTGGTATAGGCCGGTGACTCGAGGACCTTCTCGGTGATGACGTCATATTCGGCGGGGATCTCGATGATCTTTTCCGAGGCCTCCTTGACCAGCACCTTCTCCTCGGCCCACTCGAACTGCGGCTCGGTCGTGGTGATTTCCTCGGCGGCGGCGGTCTTCAGCAGCTTCTCCGTCTTGGTTTCGAACTTCGCCGGCTGGTAATACTCGTTGTAACACTGTCCGCCCTTCTCCGTGGCCGGCAGGCCCAGCGCCAGCGCCATGGTAACGTCACGCTCATCGGCATCCTTCGCCTTGTCGCCGGGGCCGAGACGCCACACGGTATGGGCCGGCTCGATCTCGATCTTTTCCTCGACGGTCTCATATTTGGCCGGTACCGCGATCAGCTTTTCCGATTCCTGCTGTACGGGCACCTTGACCTCGTTCCATTCATACTTGGCCGGGATGATCTCGATTTTCTCGCTGGCTTCCGCAACCACCACTTTCTCGTCGACCGACTTGTACTGCGCCGGAACCATGACCTTGGCATAGCACTCACCCGGATGGGCGTTGGTGGGCAGCAATCCTGCACCTGCCGCCTTGTCGCCCTCTGCAGCCTGTGTCGGTGCAAGCAGCACCGCGCCCGTCGCAAGGGTCATTGCGACGACAGCGGTCAGTGCTGATAGTTTACGAATTTCCATAAATACGACCTCTCTGGTTTTTCAGGTTGAATCATGTGCGGGTAGCGCCGGTATTGCATCGCGGCAATGACTTCCCGGTACGGCCAGTAGTCTGCATGCAGACCGACTGTAATTCGGGGCACTACTATACGGACACAGCCGCGCCGAGTCTAAAGGACATGCGGATTGATTGCGCTCAAGGGCGGACAACGATGAACAGCTGATACAGCATTACTGCATGGAGTTAGAGTCTGATCTTAATGTGTTTTGTACTATTATGATGGCTATTTGACGCCTATTGCGCCGGCGAGGTGGCCAGGCCGGTTACCGGAGGAATCCTGTCCGCCCGCCTGTGCTGTGGACCGCCGGCCACGCGAAACGGCCGGACCGATGCGGTTTCGGGTGTAACGGCGTGATCAGTCGATTGCCACGACCAGTAGCACCGAGGGCTGGATGCGCTCCGCCAGGTCTGCAAGCGGTGCGGGCTGGCCGGGTGCCGCGACCTGGTTTCCGGCGCGTTCCGGCAATGACCGCAGCAGGGCCCGCAGTACCTCGACCTTGACGGCGTAACTGATGTTGGGCATAACCACCGTTTCAGCCGTATCACTGACGGTGCCCAGCATGGACGAGATGATACCGACCACTTCCCCCTCCATGTTCAGCAGCGGACCGCCGCTGTTGCCCGGCTGAATCTGCACCGAGGTCTGGTAACTGCCGGGATCGTCCCGGTAGCCGTTCACCGAGCTGATGATCCCGTCGGTGAGTTTCGGTGTGCGCCCAAGGATATCGATGCGCGGAAAACCCAGCGTGAAAACGCCGGTACCCGGGCGTTCCGGCGACCTGGCGAGGGGCAATGCGGGTGGCAGGCTGTCTGCGTCACTGACACTGAGGACCGCGAGGTCGTTGACCGTATCACGCACGGCCACGGTGGCGTGCAGCTTGCGTCCGGTGACATCGTACAGGCTAACGCTCTCGCTTGCGGCTACCACATGGTTACTGGTGATCGCGTAACCGCCGGCAACCGGCCAGGCCGTGCCGGTGGAGCTGCCACTGAGCGTATCGATAAAGATGTCACGGTCGTTGTCTGTCGATCCCGGCACGGCCCCGGCGGCCCGGCCATCCGCATCCGGCAGCATGGTACGGGCTTCCTGCAAGCCCTGCCCCGCCGCCGCCGCCAGCCAGTAATGCGCCTGCTCCTGATCCTGTGTCACGCCGCGACCGTCAGCGTACATCAGACCCAGGTTGTATTGTGCCGCGGCATAGCCGCGTTCGGCCGACTTGCGGTACCAGTCCACGGCGCTGGACGGATCGGTCGGTACACCCTGGCCGGCGTCGTACATGAATCCGATGTTGAGTTGTGCCTCGACGTCACCCGCGTCGGCAAGCGGTGTCCAGAGTTGCAGGGCCGCGCTGTATTGCCCCGCCTGGTAGGCCTCCCAGCCCCGGGTGAAGGCCCTGTCGGATGCCCCGGAAGCAATGCAAACGGCGGCCGACAAGGCCAGCATGATGAGGCCCTGCCACACCACACGGGTAGTCCGTCTGACTTGCATGGCTGTCTCCGGAACGTCGAGTCAATGATTCTGCCATGTGTTGCCCGCGCCTGGCGGTGCGGCAATCACTCCGGCACATAAACTTAGCGGCCTGCCAGCGGGCGGGCTTGAGCAGGCCGCGGACGGTGCGGGTCCGCGTGACCTCCCCGGAGCGGCGCGATCGACAGCCGCCCTCGGTTATACTGGCGCTGTCCTCATAACCGGGCCTCGTCATGCCACCGCCACCCGACATGCACGCACTGGCCGTGCTCGCACTAACAGTTGCCGCGTTGTTCCTGTTTACACGCGACCGTATCCCCCTGGAAACCTCAAGCCTGGTGGTGCTGGTAGTGCTGAGTATCGGATTCGAGTGGTTTCCGTACCATGACGGTACGCACACTCTGCACACGGTGGATTTCTTCAGCGGCTTCGGACACGAGGCACTGGTGGCGGTATGCGGCCTGATGATTGTGGGGCATGGCCTGGTGCGTACCGGCGCGCTGGAACCGGTCGGGCGGCTGCTGGCGCGCAGCTGGTCGCACAGCCCGCAACTGACGTTATTGCTGACGCTGGTGGTGGCCGGGCTGCTGAGTGCGTTCATCAACAATACCCCGATCGTGGTGTTGCTGCTGCCGATCCTGGTCAGCGTCTCGCTGCGAACCGGTACCAGCGCCTCCGCCATCCTGATGCCGATGGGACTGGCCACGCTGGTCGGCGGCATGTCGACGACGATAGGCACCTCCACCAACCTGCTGGTGGTCAGTGTCGCGGCCGATCTCGGTCTGCGCCGCTTCGGCATGTTCGATTTTTTCGTGCCCGCCATCATCGCCGGCAGCGTGGGTGTGCTCTACCTGTGGCTGGTGGCGCCGCGTATTCTGCCCGAGCGCCAGACCGTGCTGACCGATACCTCGCCGCGCGTCTTCTCTGCCCGGCTCAATATCACCGAACAGAGTTACGCTGACGGCCGCACGCTGGCGGAGCTGCTCGAGAAGACCAGCAGCGAGATGAAGGTGCAACGCATCCTGCGTGGCGGGAGTGCACTGCTGCCGCTGCCCGATGTCACCATCAGGGCCGGCGACCAGCTGATTCTCGGGGATACCCCGGCGCAGCTGAAGGAGTACGAGCAGGTGCTCGGCGCGCAACTGTACTCCGGCGAACGCCCGGTCGACGAGGAACACCCGCTGGAGGCGGGAGACCAGCAGCTGGCGGAGATCGTCGTGATCCAGGGTTCGCCGCTGGTCAACCGCACGCTGAATAACAGCCGGTTCATCGACCGTTACCAGCTCGCCACGCTGGCCCTGCACCAGGCCGGTCGCCGGGTGCACACGCGCAGCCGGGACATCGGCGAAGTCCGTCTCCAGGTCGGCGATATCCTGCTGGTCCAGGGCGCGCGCGAGCAGCTGGCGGGTCTCAAGCGCGCGGGCGAGTTGCTGGTGCTGGATGCGACCGCCGATCTGCCCTCGACAAAAAAGGCACCGACCGCGCTGCTGATCACCGGGCTGGTAATCGGCAGCGCGGCGACCGGACTGCTGCCGATCGCGGTCAGTGCCCTGGCCGGCGCCCTGCTCATGCTGCTGTTCGGCGGGCTGGCCTGGCGCGATGTCGGCAATGCCCTGAGTTCCGCGGTGATCATGATTGTGGTGGTCAGCCTGGCACTGGGCGTGGCGCTGACAAAGACCGGGGCGACCGCCTGGCTGGCCGAGCTCTACCTCGCGCTGACCGCCGGTATGGCGCCGCACCTGATCCTGAGCGGCCTGATCCTGCTGATGGCCCTGTTGACCAACATCGTCTCCAACAATGCCACGGCGGTCATCGGAACGCCGGTGGCGGTGTCGATTGCAAACGGGCTGGGCCTGCCGCCCGAGGCGTTTGTGCTTGCGGTACTGTTCGGTGCCAACATGAGCTACGCCACGCCGATGGCCTACAAGACGAACCTGCTGGTGATGAACGCCGGCGGGTATACTTTCGGGGATTTCGTGCGCATCGGCCTGCCGCTGACACTGCTCATGTGGCTGGTCCTGAGCTGGCTGCTGCCGCGCCTGTACGGATTTTAGAGTCCCCGGCAGGGAATCCAGCCCCACGCCTTCGGCCGGCGGATGATAGCCGGTTTACAAATCCGTCCCCCGGCTATCCGGCACGGGTCGCGGCTGACGCTGCACGCCTGCCGTCGACGCGCTACACTCAGTCCAGTGGGACGCGGGGTGGGCAGCCATGAAACCGATAACAATAACGATTGCAGTGCTGTTACTGCTGGCCGGAAACGCCTGTTGCGTGGCGGCACCGTCCGGCTACCCCTGCGACGGGACAGCCGAACCGGTGACGGGCTGTTTCCTGGTCGCGGACCGCGGCCTTTACGGTCCCTACTTCGGCAAGGCCGTTGTCTACCTCATCCAGCACAACACAGAGGGTAGCGTCGGTGTCATCATCAATCACCCGCTCGGCAAGATGCTCGCGGACCTGCTCCCTGAGCTGCGCACCATTGATCCGGGTTCCTATCCTGTCTACAAAGGCGGGCCGGTCAACCCGCACATCATGGTGATGCTGTTCAGGGACGATTACCTGCCGGAGCTTGCACTGCACGTCAGCGACAATGTGTATGCCAGCAGCAACATGAAGATGCTCATGCAGATGATGCAGGACCACAAGCCCGACAGTGAACTGCGCATGTACGCCGGCCAGGCCACCTGGGGGCCCGGTCAACTTGCACGGGAACTCGAACTGGGTTACTGGTACGTGACGCAAGGCGACCCCGACGCCGTGTTCTCGGACAACGCCGACTACCTGTGGAGCAAACTGATCAACCGGCTGGATCCGCAGGGTATCATGGCGGCGAATGACTGAGCCCCGGTTAACGAGCTTACACGACGTCAGACTGCATTCGTCATGTAATGACCCCGGCTTGCGTAATGCACGCATTGCCAGACCGGCCGCGCGCCGCGGAATGCCTACAACGCGTCTTCCTGTATCTGCACCCGCGTGCCGACCGCTACACGCTCGAACAGTTCGATAACCTCGTTGTTGCGCATCTTCACGCACCCGTGCGAGGACGGGACACCCATCAGGTCCTCGTCCGGACAGCCGTGGATATAGATATAGCGGCGCATGGAATCGACGTTGCCGAGCCGGTTGCGTCCGCGTTCCAGACCGCTCAGCCAGAGAATGCGGGTCAGCATCCAGTCGCGGCCGGGTTCGGTGGCCTTCAGCGCCGGCGTGTAGATCTCGCCGGTGGGGCGCCGGCTGACGAACACGGTATCGAGTGCGCAGCCGGCACCGATCTTCGCGCGGATCACATGCCAGCCGCGTGGCGTGCACTCGCTGTGCCGAAGCTCGCCGGGACCGTTGGCCGCGGTAGCGACGGCGACGTCCATGACGATCGCCCCGTCCTGCACGAGTTGCAGACGCTGTTCGTCGATGCTGACCCTGATGAGGGCGTTTTCGGGCGGCATGGCTGCATTATACCGGTATCGGTCGCGGCGGGTGCGCTGGCCGTCCTGCCGCCGGTACGACCGGTTCACTGGCTGGAGGCGGCAGGCCGTACGCCAGCCGGCACCTGCGGCGGGTGTTTTTCGACCCGGGACAAGCCGTCGAAATTGCCATCGCTCGCCAGCCGGTAGCCGGAAATCACACGACGCGCGGCATATACATGATCTTCGTACCACAGTGGCACATAGGGCAATTGCTCCAGCAGACGGGCCTGCACAGCGCGGTAGATCGTACCCTGCTCCGCCAGCGTGGCCGCCTGCTCCGCGCGTTCGATGAGCCGGTCGACCGTGCCGTCGTCGAACCGTCCGCGGTTGGCGCCCGCCGGCGGCAGTGCGCTGCTGTGGAATGCGTAGCGGAATATGTCCGGTGTCTTGATGCCTACCCACATCAGGCTGTACATCTGGAAATTGCCGGCCTTGATGTCACCGAAGAATGTGCCCCAGTCATAGCTTTCCAGGTTCATCATGATGCCGACATCGGCGAGTTGTTGCTGGATGATGGTGGCGATGCGCAGGCGTACCGGGTCCGTGGACGTCTTGTAGTCGAGCACCAGCGGGTGTTCCGGGGTGTACCCCGCCAGCCGCAGCAGCGTGCGGGAAAGATCCGGGTCGAAGGACAGCGGCTGCAGGTCCGGATTGCCGGCCCAGTGCTCCGGCGGCAGCAATGCCGCGGCCGGTCGTGCCGCCCCGCCCAGCACGTAGCGCACGATGGCCGCGCTGTCGATGGCATGCGCGATTGCCCGGCGTATGTCCAGCCTGCCGGTGACCGGTGAGGCCAGATTGAAACCGAGATAGGCAAAGTTGCTGCCCGGACCACGCACCAGGTCGATGTCCGGTTGCTGCTCGAGGTAGCGCAGCAGCTCGGCCGGCAGGTCGTTTTGCAACAGGTCGATCTCGCCACGCAGCAGTTTCAGCACGCGTACGGTCGGATCGCCGACGCGCAGAAACTCGAAACGCTGCCCGTCGGCACGACGCACCAGTTGCAGGCGCCCGGGCTCCGGCCAGCCGGCAAAGCGGAATGGACCACTACCGAGCGGGGCCTTGTGGAACGGGGTGCCGGCGGCGATGCCGGCTGCCGGCAGTATCCCGATCACCAGGTAGCCGGGAAACAGGGGATCAGCCCGGTCCAGCAGGAAATCCAGCGTATCGTCGTCAATCACCCGGATCTCGCTGATCAGGCGCAGCGCGCCGGCGTGCGGTGAACTGCTGCCCGGGGCAAGTATCGAATGGTAGGTTGCCGCAACATCCGCCGCCCGCAGCGGTGTGCCGTCATGAAACGGTGCGCGCTGCGGATCGAGATGAAAGCGGTATTGGCGCGGCGTCAGCCGCTCCCAGTGTGCGAGTGAAGCGACGGGACGTACCTGTGCATCGAATTCCACCAGTCGCCGGTACAGCAGGCGGTTGATGCGCACCGAGCTTGCATCGGTGGCATAGCGCGGATCCAGATTGGCCGGTGCACTGGCCAGGCCGAAGCGTATGACATCGTCGGCTGCCGGGGTACAGGCCGTCAAGGCGAGCAGCAGCACGAACACCGTCCGCAGCAGTGCCCGCATCCGGAACATTGCAGTCACCGTGCCGCCGAATACACCGGCTCCGGCTGTTGGGGGTCGCGGCATGTCCTGTGTCTAGCCGGAGCCGTGTGCCTGGCCCAGTTGCATCATCAAACGCACCCGCAGGCGCCGGAACGACTCCCGGTCCAGCATGTCCGGCATGATCACCAGGCACCGCCGTGACCGGCCAGCCTCGCTCAACTGCAGGATGACCAGCCAGGGCTGCACAAAGGCCTGCCGGCACAATGTCGCACGGCGGGACTTGCCACCCTGCAGCTGCAGGTGGCATGACCAGTCACTGTTCCAGCTCAGGGTACGGATGGATCCCGCGGACGTGCGGCTGGCCTGACGCGGCCAGTACCGGCACAGGCTGTACAGGATACCCGCGGCGAGCAGCAGAACGACCGGTCGCGGCAGCGCCACGAATGGCAGTACCGTGGCGGCGGCCGCGTGTACCAGCAGCAGCCATGCGCCCATACGCCGTGAGGCCCCCAGCTCAAGATGCAGCGGTGTTGCGTATTTCCCTGACAATGTTCGCGACGTTCCTGTCGGCCGGGGCCATGCGCCCCATCAATAATTCCAGCAAGACACTGTCCGGGTAGTCGAGCAGGGTATTGAAGATGCGCTGCCCGTTGCCGTCCAGCGCGGCGTAGCGCTTCACCAGGAAACCGTTCAGCAGGTCGTCGAGTTCACGCATGCCACGGCGGCACTGCCAGACCAGCCGGTTGTACCCGGCAGTCGCACCGGTGTCGTCCGTCATCAGGTTGCCCGCCGGATCATCAGTTCCTTGATACGACCGATAGCACGGGTCGGATTCAGCCCCTTGGGACAGACCTCGACGCAGTTCATGATGGTATGGCAACGAAACAGCTTGAACGGTCCGTCCAGGTTGGCGAGACGCTCGTCGGTCGCCTGGTCGCGACTGTCGGCCAGGAAGCGCCAGGCCTGCAGCAGCGCCGCCGGACCGAGGAACTTGTCGGGGTTCCACCAGAATGACGGGCAGGAGGTGGAACAGCACCCGCACAGGATGCATTCGTACAGGCCGTCCAGCTGCTCACGGTCCTCCGGTGACTGCAGGCGCTCCACCTCCGGCACCGGGTCCTTGTTGATCAGGAAGGGATCGACGGCGCGGTACTGGCGGTAGAACTGTTCCATGTCGACGATGAGGTCGCGGATGACCGGCAGGCCGGGCATCGGCCGGATGTCGATCGGCGTGCGCAGCGAGAACAGCGGTGTGATACAGGCCAGCAGGTTGCGCCCGTTCACGTTCATGCCGTCCGAACCGCACACCCCCTCGCCGCAGGAACGGCGGAAGCCGAGCGTCTCGTCCCGGGCCTTCAGCAGCAGCAGCGCATCCAGCAGCATCATGTCGCGGTTGAGCAGGCCGTCCTCCAGCTCGAAGTCCTGCATATACGGTTCCCGGTCGTGCTCGGGGTTGTAGCGGTAGATGGTCAGTCTCATGTCGATCGCCCGTTCGCTCAGTAGCTCCGCGGTCTGGGAGGGAATGTCTCCACCGTCAGCGGTTTCATGCGCACCGGCTTGTAGTCGATGGTGTTGTCCCGCCTGTGGTACAGGCTGTGGCGCAGCCAGTTGACGTCATCACGCTCCGGGTAGTCGCTGCGCGAATGTGCGCCGCGGCTTTCCTTGCGCGCGAGTGCGGACAAGATGGTGGCAATCGCCACGTCCATCAGGTTCTCGAGCTCGAGCGCCTCGATGCGGGCGGTATTGAACACCAGGCTGTGATCACGCAGCCGCACGTCCGGCAGGCGCGCCTGCAGCGCCAGCACCTTCTCCACACCTTCACTTAGTACCTGTTCCGTGCGAAACACGCCACAGTGTTCTTCCATGGTGCGTGTAAGCTGATTGCGTAAAGCATCGACGGATTCGCCGTCACCCTGCTGCTCCCAGCGCGCCAGCCGCGCCAGCGCAGGGTCCAGTACCGTGTCCTTCAGCGGCCGGTGGTAACGGTTCTCGCCCAGGTACTCGATGATACGGTTGCCGGCGGCGCGGCCGAACACGATGATGTCGAGCAGTGAATTGCCGCCCAGCCGGTTGCCGCCATGCACGGACACGCAGGCGCATTCGCCGGCCGCGTACAGGCCCGGCAGCGGCTCCTCGGGACCGTGATCGATCGGCACCACCACCTCGCCGTGCCGGTTGGTCGGGATGCCCCCCATGGTGTAGTGCGCGGTCGGGAATACCGGCACCGGCTCATTGCACATATCGACGCCGGCAAAGGTCAGCGCCATGTCTCGAATCGCCGGCAGCCGCTTGCGGATCAGGTCGGGGTCGAGGTGACGCATCTGCAGCAGCACGTGGTCATGATTCGGACCACAGCCGCGTCCCTCGCGCACCTCGGTCACGATCGCGCGGCTGACCACGTCGCGACTGGCGAGATCCCTTGCGTGCGGTGCATAGCGTTCCATGAAGCGTTCACCTGCACTGTTGACCAGGTAACCGCCTTCGCCGCGCGCGCCCTCGCTGAGCAGCATGCCCTTCCCGGCAATACCGGTGGGATGAAACTGGAAGAATTCCATGTCCTGCAGCGGTACGCCGGCGCGCAGCGCCATCGCCATGCCGTCACCGGTGTTGATGAGCGCATTGGTGTTGGTGCGGAAGATCTGCCCGGCGCCGCCGGTGGCGATCAGCGTGGTACGCGCGGCGATCACCAGCTTCTCACCGGTGGCGATATTCAGCACCAGTGCACCGAGTACGAATCCCTCGTGATCGGTGAGCAGGTCAACGGCAAAGTATTCATCGAAGAAATGCGTGCGTGCGCGGATATTCTGCTGGTACAGGGCCTGCAGGATGGCATGCCCGGTGCGGTCCGCCGCGGCGCAGGTGCGTGCGGCCTGCTCGCCGCCGAAGTTCATGCTCTGGCCGCCGAACTGGCGCTGGTAGATGGTCCCGTTGTCAAGCCGCGAAAACGGCACGCCGAAGTGCTCCAGCTCGTACACCGCACGCGGTGCCGTGCGGCACATGTACTCGATGGCATCCTGGTCACCCAGGTAGTCACTGCCCTTGACGGTATCGAACATGTGCCAGTGCCAGTTGTCCGGTCGTACGTTGGCGAGCGCGGCATTCACGCCGCCCTGGGCGGCGACCGTATGCGAACGGGTCGGAAATACCTTGGAGACCACGGCGACGTGCGTGTCGGCCTGCGAGAGCTGCAGCGCGGCACGCAGGCCGCCGCCGCCGGCGCCGATAATCAGGGTATCGAACTGGCGTTGCGGGATGGCCATGCTCAGACGCTGATCACGATCAGGATGCGCATGGCCCAGAAACCGCAGCCGATCAGCAGCAACGCCGTCAGGGTCAGAATCACCAGGCGCAGGCCCAGGTGATGGATATAGTCCAGCAACACGTCACGCAGTCCGACCCAGCCGTGAATCAGCAGCGCCAGGATAAAACCCGTGCCGGTGACGGACACGGCCGGGCTGGCAACCCAGCTGCGCCAGGACTCGAAATCGGGGTGCGGGTTGAGCCAGAAGTGGATCAGCACGTAAACCAGGAACACGCCGAGATAGACGGCGCTGACGCGCTGCAGCAACCAGGTGCGCAGGCCGTCCGCACGATGGCTCACAGGATCCATCCCAGATAGAGTAATGTGGCGACTGCACCGGCGATATTCACCAGCCACGCTGTCGCGCGTGCCTGGCGCAGGCGGACGCCTGCACCGACATCGACGAGCAGGAAGCGGATACCGGAGAACAGGTGATGAAACAGCGACCAGGCGATGATGCCGGAGGCCAGCCTGGACCAGGCCGACTGGAACCAGAGCGTTACCTGGCTGAATCCATCGGCATCCTGCAGCGACAGGTCCAGCAGGTACACCAGGAAGGGAAATGTCAGGGTCAACAGCACGCCGGAGATGCGATGGGCAAACGAGGTCACTGCACCAACCGGAAAGCTTATCCGGAAAAGATTCAGATAGACTGGAGCGGAGCGCCTTGTGGTCATGTGTCGGGTTCGATTGCCTGCCGGTTTTATACCATTGCAGCCGCAGGAACACCAGTCGGGTCGCCTGCACCATGTACTGACATGGCCTGCGGGCATGGTCTAGAATTCACATTCAGTGTCGGCACGGTGGGGCAGCAATGAAGGACAGGTGGAAAGCGTTTCTGGAGGATGCCGGCGCCGAGTTCGACGGCGCACGGGTCGCCCATTTCGGCAACCCCGAACGGGAACAGGAAGTCGCACTCAGCGGACTGGTATTCGCCGACCTCGAGTACCTGGGTGTCATCGCCGTACACGGCAGTGATGCCAGCACGTTTCTGCAGTCCCAGCTCAGCAATGATATTCACACGCTGGATACCGGTCGCAGCCAGCTCAGTGCCTACTGCACGCCCAAGGGCCGCATGCTCGGCCTGATGCGGATCTTCCGCGTCGACGACGGCTACTATCTGCGACTGCCGGCCGATTCACTGGATGCCGTGCTGCAGCGCCTGCGCATGTTCGTACTGCGTGCCAATGTCACGCTGGAAGATGCCAGCGACAATTTCCTGCGCATCGGCGTCAGCGGCACGGATGCCGGGGCAGAAATCCGCAACGCCGCCGGCGTATGCCCGGATGCCGTCGATCGCGTTACCCAGAGCGGCCCGCTGACCATCGCAAGGGTGCCGGGCGCAGTACCGCGCTTCGAGGTATTCGCCACCTCGCTGCAGGCGGCGCAGGGGCTGTGGGATGCGCTCAACGTGCGCGGGGCGCCGGTAGGTGAATCCGCCTGGCGGCTGCTGGAGATCAGGTCCGGTCTGCCGGTCGTGTTTGCCGCGACCGCGGAGCAGTTCGTGCCGCAGATGGCCAACCTGCAACTGGTCGACGGCGTCAGTTTCAGGAAAGGCTGTTACCCGGGCCAGGAAATCGTTGCACGCATGCAGTACCTCGGCACACTGAAACGCCGCATGTACCTCGGGCTGATCGGTCAGGATGCCCCGGTGCTGCCCGGTGACGAACTGTATTCCGGCGCTGACCGCGAGCAGCCGATCGGCCGCATCGTCGATGCCCAGCCCTGCCCGGATGGCGGACAGCTTGCCCTGGCCGTGCTGCAGATCCAGTCGGCCGAAACGGCGGACGTCTTTCTCGACAGCCCCGACGGACCGGCCTTTGTGTTGCAGCCGCTGCCTTATCCGTTCGCTGCAGAGTAAACAAGCGGTTGCGGCAGATTTGCACACCTGGTACCGGCATGAAACGGATTGAACCCCCGTGGCTGGCGGCTGTCCTACACCACGAAGACCCTGACTTGGCGGAGTAACACCGTATGACTGTGACCGGAATACTTTCACTTGCCGGGCTGCTGGCTGTTTCCACCTTCGCCGTGACGCGCATCGGCATGAGCGCCGAGGCCGATGCCACGGCAACCGACCCGGCAGGTACGGAACTGGTCGGCGATTATGTGAAACCCTCAGAACAGGAGCTGCGTGCCAGGCTCACGCCGCTGCAATTCGATGTGACCCAGCAAGCAGCGACCGAGCGTGCCTTCCAGAATGAATACTGGAACAACAAACAGCCGGGTATCTACGTCGACATCGTGTCCGGCGAGCCGCTGTTCAGTTCCACAGACAAATTCAAATCCGGCACCGGCTGGCCCAGCTTTACCCGCCCCATTGCCAGCGATGCGCTGGTCGAAAATAGCGACACGAAGTTCTTCATGAAGCGTACCGAGCTGAAGAGCCGGCTGGCGGGTTCACACCTTGGTCACGTGTTCAACGACGGTCCGCAGCCGACCGGGCTGCGCTATTGCATCAACTCGGCTTCACTGCGCTTCATACCGAAGGACAAGCTCGCCGAGGAAGGCTACGGGGAGTACCTGAAACTGTTCGAGGACGGGAACGCTGAAGCATCGGGGCATTAGCGGGTGGTGTTGCCTCTGCGCAGAGGCCGCAGGGTACGCAAAAAAAACTATCTCGCGCAAAGACGCCAAGACACAAAAAACATTCTGAAATCAGTTTGCCGGATGCGAGTAACCTTCAAATTGCATCCTCTATTGTCAGGTAATTTATTCTCGCGCAGAGACGTTTTCTAAGCCTTGGCACCTTTGCGTCTTTCGGCAACTGCTCCCTGCGTCGCCTAAGGCGCCTACTTTTGGTACTCTACCTCCAACATCCCTGTAGTCGTGTGCGAGACAGGATCTTGATACGCCTTACCCGTAGACCGCGCGCGCCGCGGCGACCGCAACGCCGGACCGGATCGGGGCCTTCATGCCGCTCAGTACGGCATCCAGCGCACCCAGGCAGAACAGGACATTGGTCTGGCTGCTCGCATAGCCCATCAGGCCGATGCGCCAGATCTTGCCCGCCATGGCACCGAGGCCGGCGCCGATTTCAAGGTTGTATTCCCTGAGCAGGGCTGTGCGGACGGCTGCTTCGTCGACGCCGGCAGGTATCGAGACCGCGTTCAGCTGTGGCAGACGCTCGCCTTCCGGCACGACGAACTCAAGTCCCATCGCCTCGAATCCGGCTGCGCAGCGCATCGTGATTCTTCCGGTGGCGCGCCCAGGAATTCTCGATGCCCTCTTCCTGCAGGATTACCAGGGCCTCGTGCAGGGCATACAGCGTGTTGACCGGCGCGGTATGGTGATAGGTACGCTTCGCGCCACCGCCCCAGTAACCCAGGATCAGGTTGAGGTCGAGGAACCAGCTTTGCACCCTGGTCTTGCGCGAGGTGATGACCTCGACCGCACGCTTGCTGAAGGTGACCGGTGACAGGCCGGGCACGCAGGACAGGCATTTCTGGGTGCCGGAATACACTGCATCCAGTTTCCATTCATCGACCAGCAGCGGCGATCCGGCCAGCGAGGTCACGGTATCGGCGATCACCAGGCAGCCGTGCGTGTGCGCAAGTGCCGACAGTGTCTGTGCGTCCGATATGGCACCGGTGGATGTCTCGGCATGCACGAAGGCGAGCACCTTCGCGTCCGGATTCGCCTTCAGGGCGGCCTCAACCTTTTCCGGGTCGACGGCGACACCCCAGCTGTCCTCGACCATCACCGCCGTACCGCCACAGCGCTCCACGTTCTCTTTCATGCGGCCGCCGAAAACACCGTTCTGGCAGACGATGACCTTGTCGCCCGGCTCGACCAGGTTGACGAAACACATTTCCATGCCCGCGGAACCCGGCGCGGATACCGGCATGGTAAGCTCGTTGGCCGTGTGGAAGGCATAGCGCAGCAGTTCCTTCATCTCGTCCATCATCGAGACGAATACCGGGTCCAGGTGGCCCAGGGTCGGGCGCGACATGGCCTCGAGGATGCGCGGGTTGACGTCAGAGGGGCCCGGACCCATCAGGGTGCGGACCGGCGGGTGGAAGGATGTGATGCTCATTTCAGGCCTCTTGCGGCGATACGTGGTCAGGATGAAAAATCGGGAGCGGAGATTCTAGCACTATCCCCGCGTTCCCCGCACACCCGTACGACACCCGGCACCGCCATGCAATCAGTGCAGGCGCACCGACCGCGTGCATGGCACACACGCAGCCGCGCACGGTGGCGGCAGCCGCCAGGTAGCGGCGGGCCTGCGCGGTCATGCCGCATGAGCAGGGCATGCCGATTGTTTCCCGGTCGCTGCACCGGCACGGTGAATACCGGGATCAGCGGTACAGAAAACACCTGACCGGGTGGCCGGGGGTGCCGAAGTCTTCCGGGTAGGCCGTGCGGCACTGCGGCATGACGTCCGGACAGCGCGGGTGGAAATGGCACCCTGGCGGCGGCGTGGCCGGCGAAGGCAGGTCACCCGCCAGGCGGATGATCTCGCGCCGCGCATCCACATCGATGGTCGGCACCGCCGACAGCAGCGCACGCGTGTACGGGTGCTGCGGCCGTTCCAGCACCTCCGCCACCGGACCTTCCTCGACGATACGCCCGAGGTACATGACCGCGACCCGGTCGGCGAGATATGACACCACCGACAGGTTGTGGGTGATGAACAGGTAGGACAGCCCGAGCACGTTCTGCAGTTCCTTCAGCAGGTTCAGTATCTGCGCCTGCACGGACACATCCAGTGCACTGGTCGGCTCGTCGCAGATCACCAGTTGCGGATCGACGGCCAGTGCACGCGCGATACAGATGCGCTGGCGCTGGCCGCCTGAGAATTCATGCGGGTAGCGTTGCGCATGCTCGGGCGACAGGCCGACCTGTTCGAACAGCGCCGCGACCCGTGCACGCCGGTCCGCGCGGCTCTTGCCGATGGCCTGTGCAATCATGCCCTCCTCCACGATATCGCCGACCATCATGCGCGGATTCATGGAGGAATACGGATCCTGGAAGATGAACTGGAAATCGCGCGCGCCGCTTGCGCAGTGCCGCGCCGCCGAGCCGGGTCAGCTCGACGCCGTCAAAGCGCACACTGCCAGCGGTCGGCCGGATCAGCTGCAGGATGGCCTTGCCTGCCGTGGTCTTGCCGCAGCCCGACTCGCCGACCAGCGCCAGCGTGCGCCGCGCGGGATCTGCAGCGACACGCCGTCGACCGCGTGGACCTGTCCGGCGATGCGCCTGAATACGCCCTTGTGGATCGGGAAATGCACCCTGATGTCGTGACATCGAGCAGTACACCGTCGCCGGCCGGCTGCCGGGCGCCGGCGCGGTCAACGGGACGTGCGGACGGCGCCATTGCCGGCGCCGCTATGGCCGGGTCGGCACGGTGACAGCGCACGAACTGCGTGGCGTCGACGGCGTTCCAGGCCGGCTCCTGATCCGGCAGTAGTCCCAGCCGACATCGCAGCGCTCGGCGAAGCGGCAGCCGGTAAATTCGCGGTTCAATGCCGGCACCGTGCCGCGGATGGTGTCGAGCGCCTGCGCGCGCTTGTGTACAGCGGGCAGGGAGTCGAACAGCTTGCGACTGTAGGGGTGCAGCGGCGGCGGCGTAGAAACGCTCGCGCGTGGCCTCCTCGACCAGCTGCCCGGCATACATCACGGCGACGCGGTCGGCCATGTCCGCGACGATGCCGAGATCATGGGTGATCAGCAGGATCGCCATGTGCGTGTCCCGCTGCAATTCCTGCAGCAGCTCCAGCACCTGTGCCTGGATGGTGACATCCAGTGCCGTGGTCGGCTCGTCGGCGATCAGCAGGTCGGGTTCGCCGGCCAGCGCGATCGCGATCATTACGCGCTGCTTCATGCCGCCGGACAGCTGGTGCGGATATTCGTCGCTGCGGCGTCGGGCATCCGGGATGCCGACCGCATCCAGCAGCTCCAGCACGCGGCCGCGCGCCGCGCGCCCGCGCAGGCCGTGGTGCTGCCTGCAGCACTTCGCCGATCTGGTCGCCGATCGTCAGCACCGGGTTAAGCGAGGTCATCGGCTCCTGGAAGATCATGGCGATCCGGCGACCGCGGATACGCGCGCATGCCGGACTCCGGCAAGCGCGGTCAGGTCCTCGCCGTCGAGCCAGACATGTCCGGCGGTGATGCGACCGACCGGCTGCGGCAGCAGCCTGCAGGATGGACAGCGCCGTCATGGATTTGCCGCAGCCGGATTCGCCCAGCAATGCGAAGGTCTCGCCGCGGTTGATCGTCAAGCTGACGCCATCGACCGGGCGAACGGCGCGTGCGCCGCTGCCCAGACGCACTGTCAGGTCCTCGATTCGAAGCAGTGGTTCAGTCATCCGGGCCGCTCCGGTGTGTAGGGAGCGGGCACCGGCAGGCCGGCGGCACAGGGCGTCCGTCGTGCCGTCATATGGCTACGCATAACACCTTCCCTTCCGTCCCGCGGCCTGCGCCCGGTGTGAACCTTGTTCATGATCGATCCTGTGTGCGCGGATCGAAGGCATCGCGCACGGCGTCCGAGAACAGGTTCGCGGCCAGCACCAGCGTGAACATGAACAGGAAGGCGGACAGCAGCGACCACCAGACCACGGGTTCGCGCGCCATTTCCAGGCGGGCGCTGTTGATCATGTTGCCCCAGCTGTTCATGGTCGGATCGACGCCCACGCCGACGTAGGACAGCACCGCCTCCGCCAGCACCAGGCCGCTGAAATCCAGCACCACGGTGATCAGCACGATGTGCATGACATTCGGCAGGATATGCCGCGCGATGATGCGGGCGTGCGACACGCCGAAGCGCAGACCGCCGCCTGGATATATTCGACCTCGCGCAGCTTCAGCGACTCGCCGCGCAGCAGCCGGCACAGCCCGGTCCAGCTGGTGATGCCGAGGATGATACACAGGAACAGCAGCCGGATATCGGCCCGCTCCACCGTGGTCTCGAACAATTCGGGATGGTTGGCCATGTACACCTGCAGCATCAGGATGGCCGCCGCGATCAGCAGCACGTGCGGAATGGAGTTGAGCGTCGTGTAGATGTACTGGATCACGTCATCGATCCAGCCGCGCGCATAGCCGGCCACGATACCCATGAGGATGGCGAACGGCAGCATGACCAGCGTGGTCAGCGTGCCGATCAGCAGGCCGGTGCGGATGCTCTTCAGTGTCTGGTAAAACACGTCCTGGCCGACCTTGTCGGTACCGAGCACGTGATAGTCGCTGGCCAGGTTGACGGCGAGCAGCAGCAAGAACAGCAGCGACCGCGCAGCGTCCCCAGAATCGTGCGCCAGGGCAGCCCGGCGCGCCCGGACAGGATCATGCCGGCCATGTCCCGTATGGCCTGCCCGCTGCGTCGGCCCAGCCATGCCGCCAGCAGCCACAGCACCGCGGCAGCAGTCAGCGCGGCCTCGAGCAGCGTCAGCAGGCTGCGTTGCAGGATATCGGCGGTCCTGCCCTTACGCTGGTCGGCGAGATGCGCGCCGCCATAGTGCAGCGGCGGGTACAGCCGTGCCTGCGTGCCGTCCGCCTGTTCCACCGTCTCCTTGGCATACAGGTGCGTGGCGAACGGTGCGGAATAGGTCTTTTCCACCTGTGTCCGCAGCGGACCGAGCGAGCACGTCCAGCACGCTCAGCACCTCGACGGCATAGTGCACCTTGCCGTCATTGCCGTTGCCGGCCAGCGGCAGGCGGAAGTGCAGCGAATCCAGCAGGCCGATCAGCACGAAGGTCAGCAGCACCACGGTGGACGCCGCCGCGATACGCCCGCTGAATACCCGCTTCCAGGGCGCGGCAGATGCGGCTTGCTGCGCGCGTAGAGGATGAAGCCGGCGACCACCAGCGTGAGCAGGAACACCAGCGCATCGGTCCACAGGACGACCGGCCTGATCATGTCAGGCGCACCCGCGGATCGACCATGGTGTAGGTGATATCGACCAGGATCAGCCCGACGATGTACAGCACCGAGCCGAGGAACACCATGGCGCGCACGATGGCGAAGTCCTGGTTGTTGATCGCGTCGATGGTATAGCTGCCGAGACCGGGAATGGCGAAGAACGATTCGGTCAGCAGGCTGCCCATGAACAGCAACGGCAGGACGACCACCACGCCGGTGACGATCGGGATCAGCGCGTTCCTGCAGCACGTGGCGGAACAGCACCAGCATTTCCGGGAGCCCCTTGGCACGCGCGGTGCGGACGTAGTCCTTGCCGGCCTCTTCCAGGAAGAAGGTGCGATACCAGCGTGCGCCCGACGCCGATGCCGCTGATGACACCGATGATCACCGGCAGCACGAGGAACTTGAGGGCGTCGAGGCCGCCGGCATAGCCCGAGATCGGCATCAGCCGCAACAGCTTCGCCAGCAGGAACTGGCCGCCGATGATGTAGAACATGCCGGAGACGGACATCAGCACCACGCACAGGATGACGCCGGAGGTATCGATATAGCGTGCCGCGGAAGAAGGCCATCAGCAGCGCAAAGGTGATATTGACCAGCAGCCCGACCAGCAACGCCGGTATCGCGATGGCGAGGCTGGGCCACATGCGCTGGCTGATGTCGTAGCCGATGTCACGGCCGTCGTCCGAATAGCCGAAATCGAAGGCGAACAGCCGCACCGACTTTTCGAAGAAGATCGTGTCGGTCAGCTCGCCCGACGCCATGCGCCGCGCTGTTCATCAGCAGCGGCTTGTCATAGCCGTGGCTCGGCCTTCCACTTCTCGATGGCCTCCGGCGTGACGTGCTTGATGCCGAGGTGCAGGCGCGCCATGTCGTCCGGCGTGTTCACCACGAAGAACAGGTAGAAGGTGAGCAGGTTGACCCCGATCAGGATCGGGATGGCATAGACAACGCGCCGTACCAGGTAGGCGAACATCAGGGCGCATCCTGCCAGGCGGGCTGGCGCTGCCGGCGCCGGTAGCCGATGAAGGCAGGCAGCACCATCAGCAGCAGCAGCAGCCCGAGTACGTACAGCGGCCAGCGAACCGGGCGGTTCCATCGCGCCTGCAGCCTGGCCCGCAGTTCGGGGTCGATACGCCGGTACTTGAGGGCATTGTTCGCCATCAGGTTGGGTCTTGGCGTTCTTGTACCAGCGCATGGTGCAGTGAAAACTGCTTGGGATGGAATAGCCCCATACCCAGGGCGCATCCTGGCGCGCGATGTCCACCATGCGGTCGATCGGCCTGGCGCGTCGGGGCGCGTTGTCCATGTTCTTCATCTGGTCGAAAGGCGGTCGAACTCCGGATTGTCATAGTTCGCGGCGTTCTCGCCATTCTGCCCGACCTTGCCGTTGGGCCCGTACAGCAGGAACAGGAAATTCTCCGGGTCGGGATAGTCCGCGTTCCAGCCCCACTGGAAGATCTGCGCCGTGCCCTTGAGCATCTTGTCCTGGAAACGGTTGTAGTCGGTACCGCGGATAACCAGCTGCAGGTTGAGCTTGTCGAACTGCTTGACGCATGCCAGTCCAGCCGCGCCTTGTCATCGGGGCCGGTCGATGGCGTATCGAGATACAGCACCAGCGGCTTGCCGGTGTCTGATGTCGCGCCCGTCCGGGTAACCGGCCTCCGCCAGCAGGCGTCGCGCGACCTCGATGGGCTTGCGCCGCGGCCCGGCCGGCGTGTCAGTCATAAACCAGCGGGTTGATGCCGCGACTTGCCGTCGACGTAACCGAAGATGCCCGGAGGTATCGGGCCCTGCGCCGGGATGCCGCGGCCGTTGAGGAAGATCGAGATGTATTCCTCGAAATCGATGGCGATCGAGATCGCCTGGCGCAGCTTGCGCGCGCGCTCGCTGTAGCCGCCGACCACGGGATCCAGCATGTTGAAGCCGGTATAGAAGATCGAGGCGACGACGGCGGTACTGCAGCCGTATGCCCTGTGCCCGCATGGCGGCGGTGAGCGCCGACCTCGCCGCCGGCACCGACGCTGATGGCCTGATCGAAACTGTCCGAGCTGATGCCGGAGGCGTCGTAATAGCCCTGCAGGAACTTGTTCCAGTACGGGATATGCCTCCTTCTCGAGGCTGAATACGACTCTGTCGATGAACGGGCATGGGCTTGCCGGCGTCGTCCAGCAGACCGGCCGCGCGATCGCCAGGCTCGCCTTCTTTCGGATAGGTCTCGCCGTGGAAATTCGGATTGCGCTCCATCACCATCTGCCGGTTGGGATTGTTGACCGTAAGCATGTAGGGGCCGGTGCCGACCGGGTACCAGTCGAGCGTGATGTTGCGTTTCTGCATGCCGGGCTGCGCATAGAACGCATCCGCCTCGGGCGGTACCGGTGCAAAGAACGGCATCGCCAGCCAGTACAGCAGCTGCGGGTACTTGCCCCTGATGGTGATCCGGTAGCGATAGCGGTCCAGCACCTCGGCACCGGCCAGCGGGTACTTCGACAGGTCGAGCCAGACATTCCCGTCACGCCCGTTTGCCTGTTGCTCCCAGGCGCGTTCCAGCGTCTTCGCGTACTCCTTCAGGCCAACGATATAATCGCTCATCAGGCCGAAGATCGGCGACTGCAGCTTCGGGTGTGCCAGCCGCTTGATCTGGTAGACATAGTCGGCAGCGACCAGCTCGCGGGTCCCGTTCCCGGGGAAATCCGCGAGCGAGTGGATGTCTGCCAGCTGACTGCCGGTCAGGTCGCTGTACAGCGGCCTGTCCCCGGGATCACGCGCAAACGCCGGGTGTGGCTGGTAGCGTATTCCGGGCTTGATCTCGATGTCATAATAACTGAAGGCGATCTCATCGGCCGGCGCATCGGCGGGCAAGGGCTTGCTGTCGGCGTCGAGGTAGTGCGCAACCGGCACCGCCGTGGCCGTCAGCGGAACCAGCTGGTAGGGCCGCTTGAGATAGTGGTACTGCAGCGGGGGTTCGTAGATCTGCCCTGTGAAGGTAACCTCGTTGGAACTGTAGGACTGCGCCGGGTCGAGGTGGTTGGGGCGTTCCTGGAAGGATGAAAAGAGTATATTGCTGCCGGCATCCGCGGCGGGATACGGCCGGTTCCAGGGCTGGTCATCGCAGGCAGCGAGCAGCACGACTGCGAACAGCGCGGCAAGCAGACCCGCTGACACCGGCATGCCCGGCCGCAGAGTACACTACCTGTACGGGGTCCGCTCGCATGGCCGGCTATTATAAGGGCCGCCCAGTCCGGATTCATGCTTTTCCTGTACTTCAACTTGCAGGCCTTTTCCGGTACCGTAGCGGCTCTGTTTGCGGGGTAATCCGGCCCGCCGAACTCCGGACATCAACCTCACAGACACAGCAGGGCACTGCCATGGGATTCTTGAGCGGAAAGCGCGCACTCATCGCTGGACTGGCCAGCAACCGGTCGATCGCCTGGGGCATCGCGCAGGCCATGAAGCGTGAAGGCGCCGAGCTGGCCTTCAGTTATCCAAACGAGAAAATGGGTGAGCGGGTCACCCGGCTGGCCGCTGACTGCGGCTCGGACATCGTGTTGCCCTGCGATGTCGGCAGCGACGATCAGATCGACGCCATGTTCAGCGCACTGGGCACGCACTGGGATGGACTCGACATCATCGTACACTCGGTCGCCTTTGCCCCGGCCGAGCAGCTGGCCGGCGACTACCTTGAATGCATCACCCGCGCAGGATTTGCGATCGCCCACGACATCAGCTCGTATAGTTTCGCGGCGCTGGCCAGGTCCGGTTATCCGCTGATGAAGGAGCGCAAGGGATCCCTGCTGACGCTCAGCTATCTGGGCGCTGTGCAGACCATCCCCAACTACAATGTCATGGGTCTCGCCAAGGCCAGCCTGGAGGCCAACGTGCGCTACCTGGCGCAGAGCCTTGGTCCGCGGGGTATCCGTGTCAACGGTATCTCCGCCGGCCCGATCAGAACACTGGCCGCCTCCGGTATCAGCAACTTCCGCAAGCTGCTCGACACCTTCGCGCACACGGCCCCGCTGCGTCGCAACGTCACCATCGAGGATGTCGGCAACGCCGCCGCATTCCTGTGTTCCGATCTCGCTGCCGGGATTACCGGGGAGATCACCTATGTGGATGGCGGTTTCAACATCGTCGGCATGGCACCGCTCAGCCAGGACGATTGAGGGGCCTGCCCGCGAGTATGCCGGACTCGCCCTCGAGCCGGCCGATCAGCACTGCACCACAGGAATCACTGAACACGTTTACGCCGGTTCGGCACATGTCGAGCACGCGGTCCACGGCAAGGATCAGGCCGATAGCCTCGACCGGCAGGCCGATTGCCGTAAGGATGATGCTGATGGCAACCAGGCTGGCAGCCGGTATACCCGCCACGCCGATGGACGTCAGCAACGCGATCAGCACCACCGTGAACTGTGTGACAAACCCGAGTTCGATCCCGTAGGCCTGTGCGATGAACATCGCGGCAACGCATTCGTACAGCGCTGTGCCGTCCATGTTGACCGTCGCACCCAGCGGCAGCACGAAGCTGGTGGTACGGTTCGAAACCCCTGCCCGCTGCTCTACGCAGTCCATAGTGACCGGCAGGGTTGCCGATGACGAGGCCGTGGAAAAGGCAGTCAGCAAGGCGGGTGCCATCGCCTGGAAATGCCGCAACGGGTTCACCCGCGCGACCAGATAGAGCAGCAGTGGCAGCGTGATGAACAGGTGCACGCCCAGCGCCGCCAGCACGGTGAAGAAGAAGGCCATCAGCGGCGCGAACGCGGCAAACCCGGTCGCGGCCACCACCTTCGCGACCAGCGCGAAGACGCCGACCGGCGCGAACAGCATGACCCAGTCGGTCATCTTCATCATCACCGAGAACATACCGCGCCAGAAATCCCTCAGCACCTGTGCCTGCGTACCGTCGATTTTTGCCATGAAGAAACCGAACAGCAGGCTGAAGAATATCAGCCCCAGCATCTGGCCCCCGGCGGCTGCCGCGACGATGTTGGCAGGGACCATGCGTATGAAGATCCCCGCCAGATCGCCGATGCCCTGCCCCTGCACCCGTGCGGCGATGTCCGCCGTGTCGGCAGCGGGCAAGGCGATGATGTCACGCGCCGGTTCACCATCGACAATACCCGGTACTACCAGGTTGACGGCCATCAACCCCACCAGCACCGCCAGCAGGCTGGTGGAAAGGTAATAAAGCAGGGTTTTCAGGCCCAGCCGTCCCATGGCGTCGCTGTCGCCCATGCCGGCCATGCCGGTGATGATCGACGAGACGATCAGGGGAACGATCAGCATCTTCAGGGCATTCATGAACAGCATGCCCAGGAAAGAGTAGATGTCGATGAACAGGACGCCGAAAACCCGGCCGTCAACACCGCCCAGATGCCCGGCAATGACGGCCAGTACCAGTGCCACCAGTATTTGCCAATGCAGCTTCAGCGCCGGCTACCTCTTGCTGCCAGTCCGGGTGGCAGGATTAGGGCTCGTTTGCCTGCGGGATCCTGATGGTGGCCTGTGACTTGAGGTGGCCAAGCACCATCTGCAGTTCACTGGTCCCGTCGATCCCGTTCAGCGCCTGCCAGGCCTGCTTGCGGGACGCTTCGGGCAAGGCGTCGTAGTCACCCTGTTGTACCTCCACGAGCGAGATCACCGCGTAATCACCACCCGACAGCAGCAGGCCGGAATAGACAGGGTGTTCCGGCCGGGGCAATGGCATGGCAAATGCCTTGCCGACCAGTTCACGTGACGGTTGCTCCGCCGTGCGCGGCAGCAGGTCGCTGTTTTCGAGGTTCAGCGATTCGGCCTGTGCGATGGAGTCCATCGTTGCCTTGCCGCTGTCGAGCCCGGCGAGGATCGTCTTGCCCTTGTCCTCGAGTGCTGCACGGACCTTCTGCGCGCTAACCGTCTGCTCGACACGCTCCCTCATGGCATCCAGCGGTTGCAGCTCGGCCTGCTGGTGGTCGAGGATACGCAGCACGACGACATGGTCGTCGCCGATCTCCACGGCCGGGCTGTTATTGCCTTGCACGAGAACGTCATCACTGAAGATGGCTTCCAGTACATCCGGGTTTGTGGCGATACCGGCGCCCCCGTCGCGTTCGATCCAGTCGGACTCCATGATCTTGAGGCCAAGTGCATCGGCAACACCCTGCAGCGAGTCCGGCTGCTCAAAGGCCAGGTTTGACAGTGTCTCGGACTTATCGAAAAAGAGCTCGCTGCGTTCATTCTCGAGGATCTGCTGCACCAGCTGGTCATGCACTTCAGCAAGTGGCGTCACGACTTCCGGGGTGATTTCCAGCAGTTCGATGATGTGGAAACCGAACCGGGTCTGCACCGGCTTGCTGTGCTCGCCAACGGTCATGCTGAACACCGCATCATCGAATTCGGGCGTCATGATACCCTTGCCGAAAAAGCCCAGGTCACCGCCCGCTGCCGCGGTGGCCGGATCGTCCGATACCTCCCTGGCAACACTCTCGAACGACTCGCCTGCATCGAGACGCTTTTCAATCGCTTCCGCCTTCGTGCGGGCCGCCTCGATGTCGGCGGCGGATTCTCCTGCGAACTGCACCAGGATATGCCGTGCATGACGCTGCTCCGGTTGCACAAACTTGTCGTGTTGCTCCTCGTAGAGTGCCTTGACCTGTTCCTCGTCGACCGCGCTGGCGGGTTTGAGCTCGGCCGCACTGAGCTCAACATAGGCGATCCTGACGCGTTCCTTGCTCATGAATTCTGCAGGGTGCGCCGAGTAGTAATCCTTGACCTCCTGGTCCGTCGCGCCGGCCTTGTCAGCCACGCTGGAGGCAGGGATCAACAGGTAGTTAAAGCGACGTCGCTGCCCTTCGAGCCGGTATGCTTCCCGGAGTTCCTGTTCGGTTTCCGCCGCGGTCAGCACGATTCCGGACTTGAGCTGACTGGCCATGATTTCCCGTTTCAGCCGTCTTTCGAATTCCTGGGGGGCCAGGCCTTTGTAACGGAGGATCTGAATATAGCGCTCTTTCGAAAACGCGCCATCCTTCTGGAAACCCTCAATCGTCCTGATTCTTTCCGCGATCAGCTGGTCGCTCGCGGCAAAACCCTCTGCTTCCGCGGCCTGCAGCACGAGTTCCTCGTTAACGAGTTTTCTGATGGTGCTTTCCCTGACCAGTGCCTCGTCGATCCTGGCGGGGTCGAAGGCCTTGCCGAGGGTCTGCTGCAGATCCGACATCATCCGGCTGTAGGCATCCTGGTACTGCCGTTGCGTGATGTCGACATCGTTTACCCGAGCAGTATAATTGACTGCATTTGACTGCAGGTAGGAATTCAGGCCGAAAAATGCGAAGGCCACGAACAGGAAGCCGAGCACGATCCAGCCCACGATTCCCATTACCTTTTCCCGTATGGCAAGCAGCATAACCAGTCTCTGAATTTCCGGGCGATAAGATTGTTCGGTGCCTGACAAAGAAAGGGCACCCTTGCCGGCGCCCTTCTCTGTTCATATGGCGGAGTGGACGGGACTCGAACCCGCGACCCCCGGCGTGACAGGCCGGTATTCTAACCAGCTGAACTACCACTCCTGCGTCCTTGGTGGGTGCTGAGGGGATCGAACCCCCGACATTCGCCTTGTAAGGGCGACGCTCTCCCAGCTGAGCTAAGCACCCGAAGGCGCGCTAGTTTACGGCATCCTTGAAGGCTTTGCCAGCCTTGAAACCCGGTGATCTGGAGGCCTTTATCTGGATGGTTGCGCCGGTTTGCGGATTGCGGCCGGCGCGCGCGGCACGTTCCCGGACCGAGAAGCTGCCAAAACCGGAAATATTGACCAGGTCACCCTTGGCGAGGGCGCTGATGATGCTGTCGAGTACGGCATCTGTGGCACTGGCTGCATCGGTTCGGGAAAGTCCGGCGGTAGTGGCAACTGCGTCGATCAGTTCTGATTTGTTCATTTGGTTTCCTTGGCTTGGTTATGGTCAATGCTGTGCTCAGGCGTTCTGGTCAACGCCTCGTCATGCCGGCGGACCTCTGCCGGAGTGGACGGTGAATTATTAGAACACAGATGACGAACACAAAATACCGCCGTTGTTCCCCTGGTGGCGAACAACGGCGGCTGTTGGCAGCACACAGAAGTCAGTGCGCAGTCAGATTTTTAACCTTCGGCTTCGACTTCGCGGTCTTGCGGGTCGTATCCTTGCTTTCTGCATCCGGCAACGGTGTAGGCTGGTGAGTCAGCGCAACCTGCAGTACCTGGTCGATCCACCTGACCGGTCTGATATCCAGCCTGTCCTTGACGTTCTTGGGGATTTCGGCGAGATCCTTCCTGTTTTCCTCGGGTATCAGTACGATCGAAGTACCGCCCCGGTGCGCCGCCAGCAGTTTCTCCTTCAGTCCGCCAATCGGCAGCACCTCGCCCCGCAGGGTAATCTCGCCGGTCATGGCCACATCGGCCCGTACCGGGATGTCGGTCAGCGCCGATACCAGCGCCGTGCACATGCCGACACCTGCGCTGGGACCGTCCTTCGGCGTGGCCCCTTCCGGGACATGAATGTGGATATCGTATTTCTGGTAAAACTCGGTATCGATCCCCAGCGCGGCGGAGCGGCTGCGCACGACCGTCATGGCGGCATGAATGGATTCCTGCATGACATCACCCAGCTGGCCGGTATGAATCATCTTGCCCTTGCCCGGGACGATGGCTGATTCGATCGTCAGCAGTTCGCCACCGACCTCCGTCCACGCCAGCCCGGTGACCTGACCGACCTGGTCGTTCTCTTCCGCGCGTCCGTAGCGGAAGCGCTTGACGCCAAGGTATTTCTCCAGGTTCTTGGGCGTAATAACGATCTTCTTGCCCTTGTTGTCCAGCACCAGTTCCTTGACCACCTTGCGGCAGATCTTGGATATCTCGCGCTCGAGATTGCGCACACCTGCTTCGCGCGTGTAGTAACGCACGATATCCCGTATCGCATGCTCGCTGACGGAAATCTCGTTCTCCCTGAGGCCGCTGTTCTCGATCTGTTTTTTCAGCAGGTAGCGCATGGCGATGTTGATCTTTTCGTCCTCGGTATAGCCCGGGATACGAATGACCTCCATGCGGTCAAGCAGCGGCGCGGGGATATTCATCGTATTCGCGGTAGCGACGAACATCACGTCCGACAGGTCAAAATCAACTTCCAGGTAGTGATCTGCAAAGGTGTTGTTCTGTTCGGGATCCAGCACCTCCAGTAACGCGGACGAGGGATCACCGCGGAAATCCATGGACATCTTGTCCATTTCATCCAGCAGGAACAGCGGGTTCCTGACACTCATCTTGGCAAGATTCTGTATGATCTTGCCCGGCAGTGACCCGATATAGGTGCGCCGGTGACCGCGAATCTCTGCCTCGTCACGCACCCCGCCCAGCGACATGCGGGTGAACCGGCGGCCGGTTGCGCGCGCTATCGAACGTCCGAGCGAGGTCTTGCCCACCCCGGGTGGACCGACCAGGCACAGGATCGGGCCTTTCAGTTTCTTGACGCGCTGCTGCACGGCCAGGTACTCGAGGATGCGCTCCTTGACCTTTTCAAGGCCGTAGTGATCCTCTTCCAGGATGTTTTCCGCAGCGGCCAGGTCATGCCTGATCTTGGAACGCTTTTTCCACGGCACGCTGACCAGCCAGTCGACGTAGTTCCTGACCACGGTCGCCTCCGCGGACATCGGCGACATCATCTTCAGTTTGTTCAGTTCGGTGGTTGCCTTGTCCCTGGCTTCCTTGCTCATGCCGGCCTTGCTGATTTTCTGCTCCAGCTCCTCGATCTCGTTCGGGGTGTCTTCCATGTCGCCGAGTTCTTTCTGAATCGCCTTCATCTGCTCGTTCAGATAGTACTCGCGCTGGCTCTTCTCCATCTGCTGCTTGACGCGGCCGCGGATCCGTTTCTCGATCTGCATGATATCGATCTCGCCTTCGATCAGTACCATGAGGCGCTCGAGCCTGACGCGGCTGTTGTTTATCTCCAGGATCTTCTGCTTTTCATCCAGCTTGAGCGACATGTGTGCGGCGATGGTGTCCGCCAGACGGCCCGGCTCCTCGATACCGGAGAGCGAGGTCAGGATTTCCGGCGGCACCTTCTTGTTCAGTTTTACATACTGGTCGAACATGGCCAGCAGCGAGCGGGTGAGAATCTCCAGCTCCTTCTGTTCCTCCTCTCCCTCCGGCTCCATGATCTCGACATGCGCGGTAAAGAACGCATCGATATTGTCATATCCGGTAATACGCACGCGCTCTGCACCCTCGACCAGCACCTTCACGGTGCCGTCAGGCAGCTTGAGCAATTGCAGGATGGTGGAGAGGGTTCCGATTTCGTGGATATCGGAGATCTCGGGGTCATCTATTTCGGCATTCTTCTGTGCAACCAGCAGGATCTTCTTGTCTTCCTGCATCGCGGTATCCAGCGCGTTGATCGATTTCTCCCGCCCGACAAACAGCGGGATGACCATATGCGGGATAGACAACCACATCCCTGAGGGGCAAGACGGGTACCGCTTTCGAAGCCTGATCAGTCATAAAATGTCCGTCCGTCCGGTTAGTAAAAGTTACCGATGAAGTGAGGTAATGCGCCAAAAGCCGGTTACCCCGGCCGTGCAAGGCCGGTATGCTGCCCGCCAGTCTTGCGGGTGACGCGCGCCAGCTTCATATGATCCCACTATGGGGCTGAACAGCTGAACATCAACCGTATATTTTGACAGGTTATTACTTTGAAGCAAGGAATATGCCAGCCATCGGCTGGATATCGCAGAAGATCAGGTGACTTTTTATTTTCAATAAAGAAGTTATTTACTCGGAGGCGGCAATCGCTTCTGGTGCGTCAAAAATCAGGTAGGGCTTGGAGCCACCGACAATGACATTCTCGTCGATGACCACTTTTCTGACGTTATCCATCGAGGGCAAGTCGTACATGGTGTCCAGCAATACCTGCTCGAGGATGGTGCGCAGGCCACGTGCGCCGGTCTTGCGCTGCATTGCCTTGCAGGCCACCGAACGCAGGGCCTCTTCCCGGAACTCGATCTCACAACCCTCCATTTCAAACAGCTTTTCATACTGCTTGGTGAGGGCATTCTTCGGCTCGGTCAGGATCTGGACCAACGCGTCCTCATCGAGTTCCTCGAGCGTGGCAACAACCGGCAGCTGCCCGACGAATTCCGGGATCAGACCGTATTTGATCAGGTCTTCCGGCTCCACATCATAGAGTACTTCGCCGAGATTGAGCTTTTCGTCCTTGCTCTTGACCTCCGCCGAGAAACCGATACCGCCCTTCTCGGAACGGCCGCGGATAATCTTGTCCAGGCCGGAGAAGGCGCCGCCGACGATAAACAGGATGTTCGACGTGTTGACCTGCAGGAACTCCTGCTGCGGGTGTTTTCTACCGCCCTGTGGCGGCACCGAGGCAATAGTGCCCTCGATGAGCTTGAGCAGTGCCTGTTGCACGCCCTCACCGGATACGTCGCGGGTGATCGAAGGGATTGTCCGACTTCCGTGGATATCTTGTCGATCTCGTCGATGTAGACGATACCGGTCTGGGCCTTCTCGACGTCGTAATCGCATTTCTGCAGCAGTTTCTGGATGATGTTCTCGACATCCTCGCCGACGTAGCCAGCCTCGGTCAGGGTCGTTGCATCCGCGATGGTGAACGGCACATCTAGAAATCGCGCCAGGGTCTCTGCCAGCAGGGTCTTGCCGGAACCGGTTGGCCCGATCAGCAGGATATTGCTCTTGGACAACTCGACATCGTCTTTCTTGGTCTTCGCCTCGAGGCGCTTGTAGTGATTGTAGACCGCAACCGCAAGCACCTTCTTGGCACGATACTGGCCTATCACGTACTCATTCAGAACGTCATTTATTTCCTGCGGTTTGGGCAGCTTCTCTGTTCCGGCGCCGCTCTTTTCCTGCATCTCCTCGCGGATGATATCGTTGCATAACTCGACGCATTCGTCACAAACGAACACGGAGGGACCGGCGATCAATTTGCGCACTTCATGCTGGCTCTTGCCGCAGAATGAGCAGTAGAGCAGTTTTCCGTCATCGCCCTTGCCGTTACGATCGTTGCTCATGACAAACCCTCACGGTAATCAACAATAACTCTGTTACCTGTTTTTAACATTAAAGGTTATTACCGTTCAACTCCTTCAACAGCCCTTATTTCTTTAAATAACAGATAATGAAGGGTTTCTATGGGCCGCCCTGGCCCTGGCCGCTTCGCACCGGCCGCCCGGGAAACCGTCACTACCGGTCTTTCCCCGGGCTCGCGGGCCGGTGCTCGAGTATCTGGTCGATCAGCCCGTAGTCCCTGGCGGCGTCCGCACCCATGAAGTTGTCCCGGTCGGTATCTTTCTGGATACGTTCCAGTGACTGCCCGGTGTGGTTTGCGAGAATCACGTTCAGGCGCTCCCTGATGTGCAGGATCTCCCGGGCATGAATATCGATGTCCGTGGCCTGTCCCTGGAATCCGCCCAGCGGCTGATGGATCATGATGCGCGAATGCGGCAGACACACACGCTTGCCCTTGGCGCCACCGGCCAGCAGCAGCGCACCCATACTGGCAGCCTGCCCGATGCACATGGTGCTGACATCCGCCTTGATGAACTGCATGGTGTCATAGATGGCAAGACCCGCCGTCACGGACCCGCCGGGTGAGTTGATGTAGAGATGGATGTCCTTGTCGGGATTTTCCGATTCGAGAAACAGCAGCTGCGCGACAATCACGTTCGCCATGTAGTCTTCAACCGGACCCACCATGAACACCACGCGTTCCTTGAGCAGTCGCGAGTAGATGTCATAGGCACGTTCACCGCGCGCGGTCTGTTCGACAACGATGGGAACCAGGTTCAGTGCCTGTATATCATTAGACTTATTCATGTTTTTCATATCGGTCCGGGGCTATTTTCCTTGAGTTTTACGGGCTTCTTCGACAAGTTCACTGAATGCCATGTGCTTATCCACGACCTCTGCTCCGCCATGGTCGATGATCCATTCCACAACCTGTTCCTCGATCACCGTGGACTGGACACCGTAGAGCATCTCCTGGTTGCCATAGTACCACTGGATGACCTCTTCCGGCTTTTCGTAGGACGAGGCCACAGTTTCTACCATTTCGCGTACCCTGTTCGGGTCAAGCCGGATCTGGTTCCGCCTGGCGACCTCGGAAACGATCACGCCAAGCCTGACACGCTTGCCGGCCAGTTCTTCCAGCTCTGCCTGCGGGCGCTGCTGGTAACCCTGCTGGGACTTCAATGTCTGGACCTCTTCCTCGATCAGCTTGCGTGGTGCATCGACCGGATTGTATTCCAGCAGGCTGTTGAAAACCTGTTCTTTCAGCTTTGAGGAGATCAGTCCTTTCAGCTCGCGATGCATGTTTCTGGTCACCTCGTCCCTGAGGCCCTGCATACCGCCGCTGGTGATGCCAAAGGCCTGTGCGAACTCATCATCGAGCACGGGCAGTGATATCTGCGCTACCGATTTCACCATAATCGTGAAGCTTGCCTCCTTGCCGGCCACTTCGGCGGCAGGATAATCAGCGGGGAACGTGACGGTAAACGTTTTCCCGTCACCGGCCGCCAGGCCTTCCAGTTGCTCGTCAAAGCCCTTGATCATGTTGCCGGAACCCAGCACGAGCTGCAAATCGGAAGCCTTGCTCCCGGTAAAGGCCTGCCCGTCGATGGTCCCTTCAAAATCGATCACCACCTGGTCGCCCATCTGTGACTGACGGTCAACGGTGTTCCAGCTTGCCCGCTGTCTTCTCAGGTTGTCCAGCATCCCGCTAATATCTTCCCCGGTGATCTCCACCACCGGCCTGGAAATCCTGAACCCGTACTGCAGTTCCCCCGGGAGCTCGGGAAATACCTCGAAAGTGGCTACGTATTCAAGCGGTTCGCCGGGACGGGAATGTCCGGGCTCGATACTCGGCGCACCGGCAGGACGGAATCCGTTCCGGGTCATCGCCTCCTGCAAGGTGGCGCTCATCAGCTTGTCGACGACCTCCATGCGCACCTGCTTGCCGAACTTCTGCTCGACCACCCTCAACGGAACCTTGCCGGGCCGGAATCCGTCGAGTCGCAGCGTCTGGGTCATCGACTGCAGGCGTGACTGCACCTCCTGGTCGATGCGCTCCGCCGGCACCTGTACGGTCATGCGCCGTGCAAGTCCGCCGGTATTTTCTACTGAAACTTCCATTACCTCACCTCATTGCTGGAGTTGATGCGTAATCTGCTGTTGTTATGGTTGCCGGCTGCCGGCCCGGACCGGTGATTGCCTGACCAGCCATTGTATATCAGGTAAATGGTGCGAAAGGAGAGACTCGAACTCTCACGGGTTGCCCCACTGGCACCTAAAGCCAGCGCGTCTACCAATTCCGCCACTCTCGCCTTGCAGCCGCTGCCCCTATAGCACGGCATCTTACCTAAATCTCACGGGAATGATAATGATCTATATGTCTTTTCTGGCTTCATGGCGGTTTCTGAAGGAGCCAGGGTGACGGCACTGCAGCTGATATAAAAAACCCGTGCAGTGCACGGGCAGGTTTGGTGGGCCGTGTAGGAATCGAACCTACAACCAATGGATTAAGAGTCCACTGCTCTACCAATTGAGCTAACGGCCCAAAGAGGCCGTATTGGACCACAGCGTTATGAGTGGATCAAGCGATGGCGGCGGTCCGCAGCGGATATTGGGGTGGACGATGGGACTCGAACCCACGACGACTGGAATCACAATCCAGGACTCTACCAACTGAGCTACGTCCACCATTACATACTGCGATCAGCAGGCACCGCTGCCGTTTCAATCTGGCGCGCCCGGCAGGAATCGAACCTGCAACCGCCGGCTTAGAAGGCCGGTGCTCTATCCTGTTGAGCTACGGGCGCAGGTCAGTCGCGTGGCCTGGAATGCCCGGTCCCCGTATGGTTTGGTCGGGGTAGAGAGATTCGAACTCCCGACATCCTGCTCCCAAAGCAGGCGCGCTACCAGGCTGCGCTATACCCCGATAAAGAAACAGGTTCATGGTCACCCTGCGAAGCCCGGTGATGATACGTGCTACCCCTGTGAGGGTCAATAATGCACCGCCCGGGTGCTCGCCGCAGGCCATGACCGCAGGCAACCCGGACAGGCCGCAGCGGCAACTTGTACCCGGTATCGGCCGCATGCGAAAATCATACGCCCACTCCAGACCTTGACAACCGCCCCGGAATGACCGCAAAACTGATTGACGGCAGGACGATTGCTGCCGGCGCCAGGCAGTCCGTAAGGATGCGCATCGAGAAACGCCGCCTGAACAGCCATCGCATACCCGGGCTGGCGGTTATCCTGGTGGGTACCGACCCGGCCTCCGAGATCTACGTGCGCAACAAGCGCAGGGCCTGCGATGAAGCAGGGTTGCTGTCGTATTCCTATGACCTGCCGCAGGAGACGAGTGAACATGAACTGCTTGCGCTGATCGACAGCCTGAATCACGACCCGACCATTGACGGTATCCTGGTGCAGTTCCCCCTACCCGCCCATATCAATCCCGACCTGGTGACCGAGCGCATCCTGCCGGACAAGGATGTGGATGGATTCCACCCCTACAACATCGGCCGCCTGGCGCTGCGCCGGCCGGCTTTGCGCTCATGTACCCCGCGAGGCATCATTACCCTGCTGGAACACACCGGTGAACAGTTCTACGGGCGCGAGGCCGTCATCGTGGGTGCCTCGAATATCGTCGGGCGGCCAATGAGCCTGGAACTGTTGCTGGCCGGCTGCACCGTCACGACCTGTCACCGCTTTACCCGCAATCTGGAGGCGCACGTGGCACGCGCGGATATCCTGGTCGTCGCTGTCGGCAAGCCCGGCGTGGTAGCCGGCGACTGGGTGAAAAACGGTGCGACCGTCATTGACGTCGGCATCAACCGGCAGGAGGATGGCACTCTGGTCGGCGACATCGGATTTGCCGCCGCGCTTGAACGTGCGGCGTGGATCACCCCCGTGCCGGGCGGTGTAGGTCCCATGACGATCGCCACGCTGCTCGAAAACACCCTCTTCGCCGCCGAGTACCTGCACGGCTGACAGCCGCGTAAACCGCCCTGGTACGGGCTCAGCTGCGCCGCCAGCGGGTCCCGGATTCGCCGTCTTCCAGCAGGATGCCCTGTTGTTCCAGCTCGGCACGGATCCGGTCGGCTTCCGCCCAGTTCCTTTGCTTGCGCGCGCTGACACGGTCGGCGATCAGCGTTTCGATCTGTGCATCCGTCAAGCCAACCGAGGCACCGCCGCGCGCGGCGGCCGACTCGCGCAGGAAGACCTCCGGATCCGCCTGCAACAACCCGAGCACCCCGGCAAGTCGTTTCATACAGTAAGCCAGCCGGCTGGCCCGGTTGCTATCGGTCTCGCGTGCCCTGTTGATCTCGCGCGCCAGCTCGAACAGCACGGCCACCGCCTCCGGCGTGTTGAAGTCGTCGTCCATGGCCTGGTGAAACTGCTCGGTGTACGGCTTGCACACCGCGTCATCCATTGCGGGCAGCGGTTCCAGGTCGCGCAGCGCGGTATACAGGCGGGTCAGCGCTGCCTTGCCATTGTCGAGGTTTTCCTGCGAGTAGTTGAGCGGACTGCGATAGTGGCTGGCAAGAATGAAATAGCGTATCGCTTCCGCACGGTAGTTCCTGAGGATCTCCCGCACGGTGAAAAAATTGCCCAGTGACTTGGACATCTTTTCCTCTTCCACCCGCACGAAGCCGTTATGCATCCAGTAGTTCACGAACGGTTTGCCGGTGGCTGCCTCCGACTGGGCGATCTCGTTTTCGTGATGCGGAAACTTGAGGTCCATGCCACCACCGTGGATATCGAAGTGATCGCCGAGCTGATGTGTCGACATGGCCGAACACTCGATGTGCCAGCCCGGGCGACCCTCTCCCCAGGGCGAACTCCAGCTTGGCTCGCCCGGCCGGGCGTGTTTCCACAACACGAAATCCAGCGGGTCATGCTTGGCCTCATCGACCTCGACACGGGCACCGGCCTGCAGGTCGGCAGGGTTCTTGCCGGACAGCTTGCCGTAGCCGGCGAAGCTGCTGACGGCATAGTAGACATCACCGTTGCTGCCCTGGTAGGCATGGCCCCGCTCCACCAGTTTCCCGATCATGGCGATGATGTCGTCCATCGACTCGGTGGCCTTCGGTTCGCAGTCCGGGCGCGCGATACCCAGCGCCTGAGCATCCTCGTTCATGATGTCGATAAAGCGTGCGGTCAGGTCACGGAAATCCTCGCCGTTCTCGTGTGCGCGCCGGATGATCTTGTCATCGATGTCGGTAATGTTGCGCACATAGGTCACCGTATAACCCAGCTCCCTCAAATAGCGCGCCACCACGTCGAACACCACCATGACCCGTGCGTGACCCAGGTGACAATAGTCGTACACGGTCATGCCGCAGACATACATCCTTACCGTGCCCTCCTCGATGGGCACAAAGATATCTTTCTGATTGGTAAGGGTGTTGTAGATTCTCAGCATGCCGGGTTTCCAGTGTCTCGTGTACAACGCCGTGTCGCGCGCGTCGCTGTCCCGGACGACTGCAGGCAGCTGACCGGTCGCTGGATCAGGTCAGGGCGCGGCAACCGGCACTACAGAGCGTGCAGGCACACCCGTCACACTTGTAATGAATGCCAGAGCTTATATCATTGGCACCCTTACACATCAACCGGAGTACCCTGATGAAATACCTGCATGGCCTGTTGCTGGCAGTCGGCATCGGCGTGATACCCACAAGCGCACTCCCCCAGGACAATCCCACTGAGCAAGAAGGAAACCGCATGGTCAAGGTTACAATGGATACCAGCCAGGGCGTCATCAGGCTTGAACTGGACGCCGGCAAGGCGCCTGCCACGGTCGCCAATTTCGTCGAGTACGCCCGGTCAGGTTTTTACGACAACACCCTGTTTCACCGTGTCATACCCGGATTCATGATCCAGGGTGGCGGCTTCGACCTCGAAACCCGGCAGAAAACCACCCGGGCACCGGTCAGGAACGAGGCCAACAACGGCCTGAAGAACCTGACCGGCACCATCGCCATGGCACGCACCAGTGATCCGCAATCGGCCACCGCACAGTTCTTCATCAACGCCAAGGACAACGATTTCCTGGATTTCAGGTCCGAGACACAGCAGGGCTGGGGCTACACGGTATTCGGCAAGGTCGTCGACGGCATGGACACGGTGAACAAGATCGAAAAGGTCCGCACCGGCACTGTTTCCGGCATGCGCGATGTACCGCTAGAACAGGTCGTCATCAGGAAGGTCACCGTAGAGGAGTAGTCGCACGGCCGCCTGCCGCCATGCCATGCACCCTGTTCGTTTCGGACCTGCACCTGGATCCGGAACGACCCGCGGTCACCGCCCTGTTTCTCGATTTCCTGGCAACCCGCGGCAGGCATGCGGATGCGCTCTATATCCTGGGCGACCTGTTCGAGGCGTGGATCGGCGACGACGACGATTCGGAATTGAACCAGGCCGTGTGCCGGGGACTCTCCCGCTGTGCAGATACCGGCAGTCCCGTGTTCATCATGCACGGCAATCGGGATTTCCTGCTTGGCAAACGCTTTGCGCAGCAGGCACACTGCACATTGCTGGATGATCCCGCTCGCATCGACCTGTACGGCGTCCCCACCCTGCTCATGCACGGTGACCTGCTGTGCACGGATGACACGGAATACCAGGACTTCAGGCGCATTGCACACAGTGCATCATGGCAGCAAGAGCTGCTGTCAAAGACGCTGGTGGAACGCCGGGTGATCGCCGTCGAGATGCGCCGGATCAGCCGCGAGAAGACCGGCGGCAAGCCGGAATCCATCATGGACGTCAATCCGGGTGCCGTCATCGACAGCATGACGACACACGGGGCGACCCGGTTGATTCACGGTCATACCCATCGCCCCGCCGTGCACGAGCTGGCTATCGGCGGCGTACCCGCGCAGCGCATCGTACTGGGCGACTGGTACGAACAGGGCAGCGTACTCGAATGCACGCCGGCCGGCTGCGAGCTGCAGGTACTCGATATACGGCGGGCATCATAGTCCGTCACCCCCCACTTTCAAGGTGCAGGCGGCGGTAGCCTTCCGGCAGCACGAACAGCTTCGGGTCAACCCGCTCTCCGCTCCGGTAATTCACCAGTGCGCGCCGGTAGCCGGTGTCGTCCCACTCCTGGATCGGCAGACCGTACTGCAGATGCCGGTCCGGTGCGTAGGCGTAGCGGGACAGAAAACACGGCGTCTGCAGCTCGGCCGGCATGGTTTGCAGGCTGCCCAGCTGGCGATTCCCGAGCGCCCTGGCATACTCGGCGAGACCCGCCACGGCATCCTCCAGCAGGCCAGGCACGGCAGCGACCCGGTAGCAGGTCGTGCCATTGGCATTCAGGCTGACCAGCTGCGGCCGACGACCAGCGACTGTCGGCGCCGCAGTGTCCTCTTCGATCACCTCGTCGAGCCCGATCGCGTCCGGCATGCGCTGATCCCGTGCGCGGTACTCGATCACCAGGATGCTCTGCTCCGCATGGCTGACGCTGTACAGGTTGCGGGTGCCTCGATCCAGCAGGACAAAATCGCCGTAGTCATCATCATCGTCGATACGCACAAACCCGGCACTGACCATGATCCTGACCGGGTAGCTGTCGGTACCCGGCTCCGTCTCCTCGTACCAGAGCAGGCTTGCCGTGGGCCGCGCCACGCCCCCCGGCGCTGCTGTGTCACCCGCCGCATGCAACGTGACGCCTGCGAGACAGACAGCGAATACAAACACAAGCGTCCTGATGCGAGTCACGTCACCTTCCCGGCAAGACCTTCAAGCATCTCGATCTCCCGGGCATCGAATCCTGCCGCAAGCCGTGCCGCGCTGTTCAGCGGCCGCCTGACTGGACCCGGCCGGTATTCGTGCCACAGGCACTGAAAGGTCTGCAGCGGATCCAGCGCACGCTGCCGGCACAGGTATCTGAACCAGTACGAGCCGGTATGCACATGCCCGATCTCGTCGGCCAGTATCCGTTCCAGAATCCGCGCACTGCGACCGTCACCCGCCTGGTCGAGGCGCACGATCATCCCCGGCGTAACGTCCAGTCCACGCGCCTCCAGCACCCTCGGCACCAGCGCCATGCGCACCAGCACATCATGCGCGGTCTTTTCGGCCATCTCCCACAAGCCGTCATGGGCATGAAAATCACCATACCGATAGCCCAGTTCGTGCAGTCGGGTGCACAGCATGTCAAAGTGAAGGGCCTCCTCTCCGGCGACGTGGCTCCAGTCCAGGTAGAAACGTTCGGGCAGGCCACGGTAACGACAGACCGCATCCCAGGCCAGGTTGATGGCATTGAACTCGATATGGGCAAGCGCGTGCAGGAACGCCGCGCGTCCCGCCGGCGTGCCCAGCTGGCGTCGCGCCACGCGGCTGAAATGCACCAGCTCCGGCCGGGACGGCCGTCCCGGTCGCAAGCCCGTCGCCGGGGCATCCGCTGCCGGCACCGCGCAAGCGCCGCTGGCGCACAGGCGCGCCACCCGCAGGGTCCGGGTGACCTTGTCGGCCGGTTGCGCGGCCTCCAGGCAGTCACGCGCCAGTGCAAGCAGATCATCCATCGCGAAATCAGTCGGGCAGTCTCAGCCCGATCACCATATCCATCACATTGGTCCCGGTCGGGCCGGTATACAGCACGTCGCCGGCCGCCTCCAGACAGGGGGCCGCATCCGCCAGTCGCAGTGAGCTTGCGGCATCCAGTCCCCGCGCACCGGCGCGGTCGACCGTCCCGGTGTCGACGATGGCCCCGGCCGCGCGCGTCGACCCGTCGTTGCCATCGGTACCGGCGGCCAGCAACAGTATAGCGTGCCGCCCTTGCAGTGCGATCGCGGCGGCCAGGGCCAGCTGCTGATTGCGCCCGCCCCTGCCCGGGTGTTCCGGCAGCACGACCGTCGTCTCGCCGCCCCAGAGGCTGATTCCGGGCGCATCCGTGCACAGCTGCTGCACGATGCGTGACGCGGCCTGCACGGCCGGACCGGCCACTATCTCCCGCATCACGCGGGCGGGATAACCGAGTGTCCTGGCACAGTCTGCGCCGGCCTGCAGCGCAGCTGTGTGACTGGCGACCAGGTGGTGGGGGACCGCGGCGCTGTCAGCACGGGGCGCAGCGGCAGTAGCCGGCAATGCCAGCCAGCCCGGCAGGACGGGCAGTTTCTCTACCGGCCCCACGGCGGGATACAGCAGCCCGGAACCGATAATGGCCGGATCATCGTCCGGTACATCCGAGATCAGCAGCACACGGGTCGGCCGGTCACCAAGCCACGCCAGCAGGCGGCCGCCCTTGATGGCGGACAGGGCTTGCCGGATCCGGTTCATCGCGCGAATATCCATCCCGCTGCCCAGCAGCCAGCGGTTGGTCCGGCTCAGCAGTTCGAGACTGACCCCGTCGGGGAGCACCTCGACCAGGCTGGAGGCACCGCCCGACAGCAGGAACAGCAGTGGCATGTGCGCAGGTATCCCGGCGAGGTACTGCAGCAACCTTGCACCGGCCGCCAGGCTGTGCGCATCCGGCAGCGGATGCCCACCCTGTACGCAGCTGATGCGTGCATCCTGCTGCAGGCTGTCATCGAAGTGGCCGGCCTTGCTGATCAGCAGGGCACTGACCAGCTGCTCGCCCAGCGCCGCACGCGCACCGGCCAGCATCGCGGCCGCCGCCTTGCCGATGGCAACCACCGCGATGTCGCCGGCGAGGGGGCGTTCGGTGAGATGCCGCAGTACGACCGTGCGTCCGTTGACCGCCGCCAGCGCCGCATGAAAGATCGACTCGAGGTGACCCCGCGCCCGCGTGCGGGCCATCCGGTTCATGCAACGCCTGCCCGGGCGGCAGGTGCGCGGTACCGTTCAGCGCCGCACGGCTGCAAAGCCACGTTCGAGGTCGGCACGCAGATCATCCACCGCTTCCAGCCCGACGGCCAGCCGGATCAGTCCATCCGAAATCCCCGCCTGTGCGCGCTGCTCGGGCGTCAGCCGCCCGTGTGTCGTGGTCGCCGGATGGGTGACGGTGCTCTTGGCGTCGCCCAGGTTGGCGGTGATCGAAAACACCCGGGTTGCGTCGATGAAGGCCCACGCATCCTGACGGCCGCCCCTGAGTTCGAATGACAGCACGCCGCCAAATCCCTGCTGCTGCCGTCGCGCCAGTTCATGCTGAGGGTGTGAGGCCAGGCCGGGATGATGCACGCGCGCCACGGCCGGTTGCTGTTCCAGCCAGGTCGCGAGTGCGAGTGCGCTCCCGGAGTGTGCGTGCATTCTCAGCGACAGGGTTTCCAGCCCTTTCAGAAATACCCACGCGTTGAATGGGCTCATGGACGGACCGGCGGTGCGCAGAAATCCGTACACCTCCTTGCCGACCTGCTCGGCGTTGCCGACGACCGCACCGCCGATACAGCGTCCCTGGCCGTCGAGGTACTTGGTCGCCGAGTGGATCACGATATCGGCACCCAGTTCGAGCGGCCGCTGCAGGGCCGGCGTGCAGAAACAGTTGTCCACCGCGAGCAGGCAGTCATGCGACCGGGCCAGCACCGAGAGAGCCTTGATATCAGCCAGCTCGGTGAGCGGGTTGGAAGGCGTCTCCAGGAACAACAGCCGGGTTTGCGGACGGATGGCCGCCTCCCACGCGGCCGGATCGGCCAGTGTGACAAAGGTCGTCTCGATACCGAAACGCGCCAGGTAGGTGGTGAACAGCACCGTGGTCGTCCCGAAGATGCTACGCGAGGCGACGATGTGATCACCGGCCTTCAGCAAGCCGGCACAGGTGGCGAGAATCGCGGCCATGCCGGATGAGGTCGCCACGCAGCTTGCACCGCCCTCCAGCGAGGCCAGCCGTTCCTCGAAGGTGCGCACGGTCGGGTTGGTGAAGCGCGAGTAGATATTGCCGGGTAATTCCCCGGAAAAACGTGCAGCCGCTTCCGCGGCGCTGGCGAACACGTAACTGGAAGTGGGGAATATCGCTTCGGCATGTTCGCCCTCGCCGGTACGTCGCTGACCGCTGCGTACGGCACGGGTCTCGAACCGGTACTCATCGTATGACATGGCTTATCGTCCTCTCATGAAACAATGACAGTTTGTCTGCGGGCATAAAAAAACCCGCTTGCAGTACGCGAGAGCAGGTGCCGTCGCTTTAGCTGCATTTATCAGGCGCCCGCAAGCTGAAATCAAATCGGCGCAACTCAGGATTAGCCTAGTTGACCGCCCGCAGGCTGTCAACCAGGCCTGACTCGGGGTTCAGGCGGTATTGTGCAGATCGATCACCTCGTCATCCTTGTCACGGCGCCCCTTTCTCGCGGCATCATTGCGTGTCGATTGCAAATCGCTCAGGTAATCGCCGCTGACATCGCCGGTCACGTACTCGCCGGTAAACACCGAATCGTCGAAGCGCTTGATTTTCGTGTTGCCCTTGCCGACCGCCTTGATGAGGTCATTCATGTCTTGAAACACCAGCCAGTCGGCGCCGATGGCGGCCCCAACCTCATCCTCTGTACGACCCGCGGCAATCAGCTCCGCGCTGCTGGGCATGTCGATGCCGTAGACATTCTGGTAGCGCACCGGCGGCGCGGCGGAGGCGAAATAGACCTTGTTGGCACCGGCATCGCGCGCCATGTCGATGATCTGCGAGGACGTGGTGCCGCGCACGATAGAGTCGTCCACCAGCAGCACGTTCTTGCCCCGGAATTCCAGATCGATGGCATTGAGCTTCTGGCGCACGGAGTTCTTGCGCTGCTGCTGGCCGGGCATGATGAAGGTGCGGCCGATATAGCGGTTCTTGATGAAACCCTCGCGGTACTTGACGCCGAGATTGTTGGCGAGCTGCAGGGCGCAGGTGCGGCTGGTGTCCGGGATCGGGATGACGACGTCGATATCGTGGTCGGGCCACACTCGCGCAGATCTTGTCGGCCAGCTTGCTCGCCCATGCGCAGGCGCGCCTTGTAGACGGAGATGTTGTCGATGATGGAATCCGGCCGGGCAAGGTACACGTACTCGAAGATGCAGGGTGACAGCACGCGCCTGGTCGGCGCAACTGCTTGCTGATGCAGCTGCCCGTCCAGCGTCGACGAAGATCGCCTCGCCGGGCGCCACGTCGCGCACCAGCTCGAAGCCGAGCGCATCCAGTGCCACGCTCTCGGAAGCCATCATGTAATCGGTACCTTTCGCGGTTTCGCGCTTGCCGAAGACGAGCGGGCGTATGCCGTAGCGGATCGCGGAAAGCCATGATGCCGTAACCGGTGATCATCGCCACCACCGCGTAGGCGCCACGGCAGCGCCGGTGTACACCGCGCAACCGCCTTGAAGACGTCGTTGGCATCTATGCTGCAGCTTGGCGTGCTGCTGCAGTTCGTGCGCGAACACGTTGAGCAGCACCTCGGAATCGGAGTCGGTGTTGATATGGCGCAGGTCTTCCTGGAACAGTCCTGCTTCAGCTTGTTGGCATTGGTGAGATTGCCGTTATGGGCAAGGCTGATGCCGTAGGGCGAATTGACATAGAACGGTTGTGCCTCGGCGGAATCTCGCAGCCGGCAGTCGGATAGCGTACATGGCCGATGCCCATGTTGCCGCGCAGGCGGCAGCATGTGATGGATATGAAAGACATCGCGCACCAGGCCATTATCCTTGCGCAGGTGCATGCTGCCGTCTTCGCAGGTCATGATACCGGCGGCATCCTGGCCGCGATGCTGGAGCACGGTCAGCGCGTCGTAGATGGCCTGATTGACCGGGCCGTGGGCGACGATGCCGATGATGCCGCACATACTGGATCCTCCAGGGCGCCTGTGACCCGTACTGCTAGGCGTAATTGATATTGCTGGCGATCTCTTCGGGCAGGAAGTTGCGCATCCACAGCGCAAACTCTTCGAAGTAACCCAGAAACTGTGAGTCCTGCCACCAGGAATCATGCGGAAACGGCGTCAGGCCGGCCAGCAGTACCAGGATCGCGACAATGACGCCGCCACGCGCGATACCGAACACGATCCCCAGCATCTTGTCCGTACCCGTCAGGCCGGTGCGCGAAACCAGCTTGCTGGCAAGATAATTGATCACTGCACCGAGCAGCAGGACGCATACGAACAGTATGGCGAAGGCGGTAATCTTCTGTGCCGACTCGAGTGTGATCCAGCGTGACAGCCATGTGGCCAGGGGTTCATAGAACGACATGGCCACCCACAGGGCAACCAGCCAGGTCGCCAGTGCCAGTGCTTCCTTGACGAAACCGCGAAACAGACTCAGGATGGCTGACAGCACGATCAGCGCCAGTATCACTATATCAATCCAGGCTATTGCCATATCGACCTCATGTTGCAGTATATAGGTGCTGTCCGCTTACCGTCTTCAGCATGGTATCAGGCCAGGAAATCATTTTAGCAGATTAGCGCGGGGAATCGCCATTTTCGCATTACCCGGAGCGGGCGGAAATCTCGACGACGATGCCCTTGTTGAGCCGCAGGTCCTTGATCAGTTTCCGCAACAGTTTTTCCGCGTCCTCACGCCCCTGCTCGGGTCCGGCCAGGACCCGGTAACTGCTGCCCTTGCCGCTATCTGTCTGCTGCAGATGTGCACTGTACCCGGATTTGGTCAGGCGGTCGCGCAGCCTGACGGCATTTGCCTGCTGACTGAAGCTGCCGACCTGGGCGTACCAGCCATCAGCCAGCGATGCGGGCGCGGGCTCCTCGCGGGCTGCCGGTGTGGTCGCCTTTGCCGGCGTGGTGACCGGTGCCGGCTCACTGATCGTGGATGCGGGCACAGGCGTCGCGTCGCGGCTGTCCTCCTGCACCCGGGCGGGCTCCGCCTGCCCCGGAGTTGCCTCGGCCGGCCCGGCATCGGACTCGTCTTCGGTATCCGGCAATGGCAGGTCCATGCCCGCGTGGAAATCAAGTTGCGGCGGCTGCGGAATTGTTTGGGTGCGCGGCTCCCATTCGTCGTCCGGCCCCTCCAGGATGACGGGGATGAATATGACGGCCAGCGAGACCAGCACGACCGCACCGACCAGTCTTTGCTTGAGTTGCTGATCCATGGAAACTCCGTGAAGATCGTGATTACGTGTAACGACTGTTTGCGAGCCGGAAACTATACCTGACAAGCCAGTGCCTGTGCCACGGTAACGAAGGAGCCGCTCACCACGATCCTGTCTGTTGGCCCGGCACGATCGACGGCATGTTCCAGGGCGTCCGCCACGCTCTCGAACAGCAGGATTTCCCTGTGCTTTCCGGATTCGGCGATGCGTTGCTTCAGCAGCCCGGCCGGCAATCCCCGTTCCACATCGAGGCTCGCCAGGCACCAGTAATCCACGCAGGCGTCGAGCGCGGCGGCATAGGCGCCGGCGTCCTTGTCCGCCAGCATGCCCAGCACCAGCCAGGTATGACCGGCCGCGGGCCTGGCCTGCAGCTGGCTGGCCAGCATGCCGGCACTGTCCGGGTTGTGTGCCACGTCAAGGATGCATTCCGGGGGCCCGGGGAACACCTGGAAGCGGCCCGCAAGCCGGACCGCACGCAGGCCCTGCTCCAGCGCAGCGCGGCTGACCGGCAAGCTGTCGTTCAGCAATGCTACGACGGCCAGTACGCCGGCCGCATTATCCAGCTGCCGTTCCCCGACAAGCGCGGGGAGCGGCAGGTCGTCATGCGCCCCGTGCCAGCCCTGCCAGTGCCAGCGCTGGCCGGATTGCCGGCGTGTAAAGTGTGTACCCAGACCATACCACGGCGCGCCGACTTCGGCGGCAAACCGTTGCAGGCTGGCTGGCGGCGACGGGTCTGCACAGACGGCCGGACGCCCCGCGCGCAGGATACCCGCCTTCTCCCTGCCGATGGCTTCGCGATCATCGCCCAGCCACGCGCTGTGATCGATGCCGACTGCCGTCACCAGCGCTACATCGGCAGCGATGATATTGACGGCGTCCAGACGTCCGCCCATGCCCACCTCCAGCAACCCGACATCGAGCCCCGCCGTGCTGAACAGCCGCAGGGCCGCCAGCGTGCCGAACTCGAAATAGGTCAGCGTCATTTCCCCGCGCGCCTCATCGACCGCCTGGAATGCCCGGCACAAGCCCGGCATCGTCGATAGCCCTGCCGTCGATGCGGATGCGCTCGTTGTAGCGCAGCAGGTGGGGCGAGGTGTAGCTGCCGATCCGGTAGCCGGCGGACCGCAGATGGCCTCGAGCATGGCGACGCTGGAACCCTTGCCGTTGGTGCCGCGCCACGGTGATGACGGTATGAGCGGGCATGCAGCAGGCCCAGCCGACCGGCGACCCCGGCCACCCGTTCAAGGCCGAGGTCGATCTTTCGCGGATGCAGCGCCTCCTGCCAGGGCAGCCAGTCGCGCCAGCGCTGGAAACGCGGCATCGGGGGTGAGCAGGTCTCAGACTCGTGCAGAGAGCGTGGCATCGTGCGTGGGCAGCGTAGCCGCGGGCCGGTCGCCGGCGCGGCTCGGCCGGCCGCATCAGGCTCGGCCTCCGAACCTGGCATGCCGGGCTGGCGAGCTGTCAGGATGACGCAGGAGACTCACGTGCTGCGCGCATTTCCCGCCGGTCGATGATCATGTCGATGGCGCCGTGCTCCAGCAGAAACTCGCTGCGCTGAAAGCCCTTCTGGCAGGGTTTCCCGCACGGTCTGCTCGATCACGCGCGGGCCGGCGAAGCCGATCAGGGCCCTGGGTTCGGCGATATTGACATCGCCCAGCATGGCGAAACTCGCCGACACCCCGCCCATGGTCGGGTCGGTCAGCACCGAGATGTACGGGATGCCCGCCTCCGCCAGAGCGCGTCAAGTGCTGCACTGGTCTTCGCCATCTGCATGAGCGAGAACAGCGCCTCCTGCATGCGCGCGCCGCCGCTGGCGGAAAAACAGATAAGCGGTATTTTCTGCTCGAGGCATGGTATTGACGGCGCGCACGAAACGCTCGCCCACGACCGCGCCCATGGAACCGCCCATGAAACGGAACTCGAAGGCGGCGGCCACCATCGGCAAGCCGCTTCAGCGTGCCCTGCATGCCGACCAGGGCATCGCGTCTCGCCGGTCTCCTTCTGCGCCGCATTCAGGCGGTCACGGTACTTCTTGCTGTCCCTGAACTTGAGCACGTCCACCGGCTCGAGTTCGGCGCCGATCTCCTCGCTGGAATCGTCATCGAGGAACATGCTCAGGCGCCGACGCGCGCCGATGCGCATATGGTGACTGCACTTCGGGCAGACGTCGCAAGTTGCGTTCCAGCTCCGACCGGTAGAGCACCGCGCTGCAGCCGTCGCAGCTTGATCCACAGACCTTCCGGGACCGTCCGCTTGTTGCCGCCGACGGTGCGGATCTTGGATGGCAATAAGTTTTCTGAACCAGCTCATGGTCTGAATTGTACAATGATCGCGTAGGTCAGTTGGAGAATTGAACTATTCCTGTCGACCCGGCCGCTCAGCCTGTTGCATCGATCGCGGCACGCATTTCGTGACAGGTGTCCGCCAGCTCCGCGGGAATGCTGTCGGGTCTGTCGAGCAGGGCGGCGATCTTGCCGACCAGTGCGCTGCCCACCACGACGGCATCCGCCATGCGCGGCGACCTGCGCGGCCGACTCGGCATCGCGGATGCCGAATCCCACGCCGATGGGCAGGTCGGGTATACCGGCGCAGATCTCCTTGAGTTTGTCGGCCACCGCGTCGACATCCAGCCGGTTGGCGCCGGTCACACCCTTGAACGACACGTAATAGACGAACCCGCTGGCCGAGCTGCGCATGACCGCTCGATGCGTGTGCGGATTGCTGGTCGGCGCGAGCAGGAAGATGGCATCCATGCCGTGCTTGCGCAATGCCTCTGCCAGCTCGTCGGCCTCTTCCGGCGGCATGTCCACCGTCAACACACCGTCAACGCCCGCGCTCCGCAGCGGCGCGCGGCGAATGACTCGTAACCCCACACCTCGATCGGATTGAGATAGCCCATCAGGACGACCGGCGTCGACATCATCCTGACGGCGGAATTCCCTGACCATGTCCAGCACATCGTGCAGGCTCACATGATGCGTCCAGCGCGCGCTCGCAGGCCGCCTGGATCACCGGTCCGTCGGCCATGGGGTCGGAGAACGGCACGCCGACCTCGAGGAGGTCCGCCCCGGCGCCGACCAGTGCGTGCAGCAGCGGCACGGTGACATCCGGCACGGGGATCCCCGGCCGTGATATAGGGGATCAGCGCCTTGCGCCGCTGCTCGCGCAGCCGGGAAGACAGGCGGCCGATGCGACTCATACCTTGATCCCCTCCAGTGCGCCGCCACGGTATGGATGTCCTTGTCACCGCGGCCGGACAGATTGACCACGACGATGGTCGTCCAGGCTCCATGTCGGCGGCGAGATTCGCGGCGTAGGCCAGTGCATGGCTGGACTCCAGCGCCGGCATGATCCCTTCGATGCGGGTCAGTGGATGAAACGCCGCCAGGGCCTCGCTGATCGGTGATGGTGAGATAGCTGCGCCCGGCCACTGTCTTTCAGCCAGGCGTGCTCCGGGCCGACGCCGGGATAGTCGAGGCCGGCAGAGATGGAGTGCGTTTCGATGATCTGGCCGTCCTGGTCCTCCATCAGATAGGTCCGGTTGCCGTGCAACACACCGGCTCTGCCGGCGCACAGCGGCGCGGCATGGCGGCCGGTCTCGATGCCGTCCCCGCCGCCCTCGACGCCGTGCAGCGCCACGCCGTGCATCGTCGAGGAACGGATAGAACAGGCCGATGGCGTTGGAACCGCCGCCGACGCAGGCAACCAGGGCATCCGGCAACCGGCCGGTCTGCTCCAGCACTGGGCGCGGGCCTCGCGGCCGATAATCGCCTGGAAATCCCGCACCATGACCGGATAGGGATGCGGCCCGGCCACGGTGCCGATGATGTAAAAGGTGTTGTCGACATTGGTGACCCAGTCGCGCATCGCCTCGTTCAGGGCGTCCTTCAGGGTCTTCGACCCGGAAGTGACCGCCACCACCCGGCGCCCAGCAAGCGCATGCGATAGACATTGATGGCCTGGCGCCTGATGTCCTCGGCGCCCATGTAGACCACGCATTCCATGCCGAGACGCGCCGCCACCGTGGCGGTGGCCACGCCGTGCTGGCCGGCGCCGGTCTCGGCGATGACGCGCGTCTTGCCCATGCGTTTGGCCAGCAGGGCCTGTCCGACCGTGTTGTTGATCTTGTGCGCGCCGGTATGGTTGAGGTCCTCGCGCTTGAGGTAGATGCGCGCACCGCCGACCTGCTCGCTGAGCCGTTCGGCGTGATAAAGCGGCGAGGGTCGTCCGACATAATGGCAAGGTCACGATCCAGCTCCGCCAGGAACTCCGGGTCACTTGATGTAACGTCCGATAGGCGGCGGTCGAGCTCTTCCAGCGGAAGCATGAGGGTTTCCGCCACGAACGGCCGCCATAGGGGCCGAAGTGGCCATGTTCATCCGGAAGGGATGCACCGGCGTGCCGGCATCAGTCGCCTGTGTCTGCGTCACTGGCTCGTACTCCTTTCATGAAGGCCGTGATCTTGGCGGCCGATTTGATGCCTTCCCGGCATTTCGACGCCGCTGCTGACATCAACCGCATACGGCCTGGGCTGCCTGATGGCCGTCGTGACGTTGTCCGGCGTCAGCCCGCCCGCAAGGATGACGGGACCGGCGAGGTCATGCGGAACCCGGGTCCAGTCGAACGGTCTGGCCGCCGCCGCCGTGTGTCTGCGGTTGCCAGGCATCCAGCAGAATGCCTGCGGCATCGGGGTATGCCCCGTGATCGCGCGATGCAGGTCGATGCCTGCTTCATCGCAATCGATTTGATGAACGGCAGGCCATACCGGTTGCAGTTCGGGTTGGCCTCATGGCCATGAAACTGCAGCAGACCCAGCGGCACGTTCGGGCCAGAACCTGCCGTATCCGGCCGGCGCCGCGTCGACGAACAGGCCAGCCACCGTAACGAACGGGGCAACTGGCGGCGTGATCGTGTAGCCGTATCCAGACGTCACACAGCGCGGGCTGCCCTGGTAAAAACCAGACCGAGGGCATCGGCACCACCATCCACGACGCGAACGCATCTTCCAGCCGGGTTATGCCGCATATTTTAACGCGCGTACGCATGACGTACCATCCGAGGCTGTCTTGCCGCCTGATGAATGTAACAGAATCCGTTACCGGGGAGCGGCTTATCGCGACAATTCTATCCGTAGTCGGGCAGCCAGCCGGTAGATGGTACCTTAAAGCGATCGTCATAGACGACATCGACCAGATACAGGCCACCGGCCGGTGCATTGACCCCGCCCACCGTGCGATCCCTTGCATCCAGCAGCCGCGCGGCCCACGCCGGCGCCTGCTCGCCGCGCCCGACGGCGATCAGCACGCCGGCGATGCAGCGCACCATGTGATGCAGGAAGGCATTGGCAACGACATCGATATAGACACAGTGACCGGAACGCCTTACATCCAGCCGGTAGATCGTCCGCGTCGGGCTTTTCGCCTGGCAGGACGCCGCACGGAAGGAGCTGAAATCATGCTCGCCAAGCAGGTATCCGGCCGCGACCTGCATGCTGTCCGCCTGCAGCGGCAGACGCTCCCAGCAAACCCGGGTATGCAACAGGGCCGGGGCGGACGGCCGGTTGAGTATGACGTAGCGGTAATGACGGCGGCGTGCCGAGAAACGCGCATGGAATCCGGCGTCCACACCGCTTGCCCACTGTACGCGAACGTCACCGGGCAAATTCGCATTGGCGCCGCGCAGCCAGTTGTCATTCCCGCGCGTGGCGACGCTGTCAAAATGGATCACCTGGCCGGTCGCATGCACCCCGGTATCGGTGCGTCCGGCACATACCACGCAGATGGCTTCATCCGCCACGCTTGACAGTGCCTGTTCGACACAAACCTGCACCGTGCGGCCGACTTTCTGACCCTGCCAGCCGTGAAACGCCGCTCCGTCATACTCGATGCCCAGCGCGATTCGCATGCGTGCCGTGGATGCAGATGGTGTGTCAGCGTGCTGCCGGTGCAGGGGTGCAGTGCCTGTGTGTGTGGCCGTGCATCCGTGTCCGGACACGACCCTGCAGGCGGGTGATCGTGCGACGCTGCTTCAGGCAATTTGTGAATAGATCTTCTCGGCTTCCTGCTTCTGCTCTGCGTTACCCTCTTCCATGACCTCACCGAGGATACTGCGCGCACTGTCCTTGTCGTCCATATCGATGTAGGCACGGGCCAGATCGAGTTTGGTCGTGACTTCGTCCTCGCTGGTGAGCGTACCGTCAAGGCTGTCTTCGTCTTCCAGTTCACCCAGGCCATATTCCATGGTTTCCGGCTGATTCACGGGAAGTTCCCGGGTCTCGTCGAGATCAAGCCCGAAGTCATCCTCGTCTGCATGAGCGGCCCCCCCGTCCATGCCCGACAGGTCCATGCCGAAATCGTCAGTGTTGTCCTGTCGCGGGGCACCGGCGCGGTAGAGTTCATTGTGCGGTGCCATGGCATGGCCCATGAACGCCACCTTGATCCAGCGCTCGTCATCTTCCGTGACCCCGTCACGGAAATCACTGGCTGCCTGGTCGAACGCAGCCGAATTACCGGCAATATGGTAGACCTCCAGCAGCTTGAGCCGGATTGCATCGTTATCGGGTTCTCTCTGCAATGCGGCCTGCAGGACGTCCTCGGCCTGCTGGATGCGCCCATAGGCAAGATATACCTCGGCCTCCGTGATCGGGTCATTCTCGGCGGTGCCTTGGGAGACAGGCTCATTCTCATGCTCCGGCACGGATTCATCGACATCGAACACCGGCTGTGGCCAGTTGCGAGTTGCTGTACCCTGGCCTGCCAGCTGGGTCTCCAGCGTCATTTCATCGTCAAACATGCCCGAGGTGTTTTTCTGGCGATTGGCAAGCCACAGGAAACCACCCAGTATCAGGGCCACCAGAATGCCAGCGCCGGCCAGAATCGGATTGTCCATCACCTTGCTCATAATACCCGCCGGCGTGTCCGCCGGCGTCACGCCATCAGCTTCCGCTTGCCCGGTTTCCGGGGCGGCAGCCGCTGCAGCGGGTGATTCCTTTGCAGCCTGTTTTGCAGCCGGTGTGTTTGCCGCGGCAGTCGTGTCATCCGTTGATGCGACCTCGTTCTGCAGGCTGGCGAGTGCATCATCCTTCAGTTCCAGCAGGCGTTTCATGGTCTCGATCTGTTGTTCGAGCTCGTTGACACGGGATTGCAGCTCGTGAGACTGGGCCTTGCCGGCCTCAGCCTCTTCCGTCGCCAGTGCCAGCTGCTGGGTCAGTTCCGCGACATCGCCGGTCTTGGCCGTGGTGGTTTCGGGGTTACCGGGCACTGCCGCACCCTCGACCGCCTCACCTTCCGGTGCAACCAGCTGCAGGTGCGCACCCGTGTGCGCGTCTGCCTGTGGCGTGGCTGGCTTGGCTGGCGATTCCGGTGCCGGCGTGCCAGCCGCCGCGGTTCTTTCGGCCTTCCATTCGCTGTACTGGCGCTGTGTCTCGGCGAGAGCCTCACGGGCACTGTATGAAAGTATTTCGTCACGTTCCGGGACCTTCAGCGTCACACCGGCCTTGAGCAGGTTCATATTGTTGTTCACGAACGCTTCCGGATTGGCGCGCAGCAGGGCCAGCATCATCTGTTGCATGGTTACGCCATCATCGGGCCTGACGCGTTCGGCAATCGACCAGAGCGTTTCACTGCGCCGGATCGGGCCGTACTCGTCGGCTGCCGCCGGGGGGACCGTGACGGTTGCCGGTGCTGCGGAAGGCCGGGATGCCGGCGGGCGTACCTGGCGCACCGGCTCCGGTGTGGTCGGCCGGGTTGCGGCCCGTGCAACCGGTGCCGGCGGCACCGACGGGGTCGCCGGCATGGTGACGGGTGGATCAATAAGGACGGTGTACTGGCGCAACAGGCGCCCGTTCGGCCATTCCAGTTCCAGCAGGAATTCCAGGTAGGGTTCGCGCACCGGCTCCGTACTGGTCACGCGTACCACGGCATTACCCGAGGGACCCTGTTCGACAGTGAATTTGAAATTGGCGAGCAGCGCCGCCTTGGTCAGGCCGGCACGCTGGTGTGCCTCGAGCGAAGCGAGTGACACCTTGATTGAATCCAGGGGTGTTCCGGCCGAGGATGTCAGATCTATGACGGCCTGCATCGGCTGATTCAGCGCCGATTGCATGTTGATCTCGCCAAGCCCAAGGGCAAACAAACGGGGTGATGTTAAAATCAGCAAGACTGTGACGACAGTCAACTTTCTGAACATACCTGAATCCCCTTTTGGTTGACTCATCCTGAAAAGCCAATTCCACATCAACAGGTTGTTGGCATGGTGGCAGACTATAACTTAGAAATACCCGTTAACCAATATTTCAGCGATCTGGACACTGTTCAGCGCCGCGCCCTTGCGCACATTGTCGGCGACAACCCACAGATCCAGACCCCGCGGGTGCGAGATATCCTCGCGAATCCGGCCGACGAAACACCGGGTCATGGTGTGCCGCCTCGGTCACTGCCGTCGGATAGCCGCCGTCCACGCGCTCGTCCACACACGACGCCCGGTGCCTTCTGCAGCAGCTCCCGTGCCCGCCCGGCGGTGAGTTTGCTTGCGGGTCTCGATATGCACTGCCTCGGAGTGGCCGTAGAACACCGGCACCCGCACCGTGGTCGGGTTCACCTGGATGGACGGTCGTCCCCATGATCTTGCGGGTTTCCCACACCATCTTCATCTCTTCCTTGGTGTAGCCGTTGTCCTGGAATACATCGATCTGCGGCAGCACATTGAAGGCGATCTGCTTCGGATAGACCTTGCGGCCTCGACTGGTCTTGCCCGTTGAGCAGATCGGCCGTCTGCGTGGCCAGTTCCTCGATGGCCTCCTTGCCGGTACCGGACACGGCCTGGTAGGTGCACACGTTGATGCGCTCGATACCGACGGCATCATATATCGGTTTCAGCGCCACCAGCATCTGGATGGTCGAGCAGTTCGGATTGGCGATGATGCCGTGGTCGTGTGTAGCCGGCGATCGCCTCCGGGTTGACCTCGGGGACCACCAGCGGAATGTCGTCGTCATAGCGGAACTGCGAGGTATTGTCGATGACCACGCAGCCGGCCTGCTGCCGCGTTCGGCGCATACTGCGCCGAGATCGAGGCGCCGGCCGAAAAAAGGCCGATCTGCGCCCTGGAGAAATCAAAGTCGGCCAGGTCCTGCACGGTCAGATGCTTGCCCTTGAAGGCTATCTTCTTGCCGGCCGAGCGTTCGCTGGCCAGCGGGATAGAGATCATTCACCGGAAAATCCCGCTGTTCGCAGGATCTCCAGCATGGCTTCGCCGACCGCGCCGGTGGCACCGACGACGGCGACATCAAATTTACCTGACATGATTGTGTTTATACCCGTTCAATATAACCCGTTAGATCCGCAATGCTGCGACCACAGCATCACCCATTTCCCTGTACCGACCGTGCGCGTGCCGGGAGAGCTGATATCCGGTGTGCGCAGGCCGTCGTCCAGCACCCGGCCCACCGACCGCTCGATACGCTCCGCCAGCGCCGGTTCGTCGAGGCTGTAGCGCAGCATCATGGCCACCGAGAGTATCGTCGCCAGCGGATTGGCCACACCCTTGCCGGCGATATCCGGCGCCGAACCGTGGATCGGTTCGTACATGCCCTTGCCATCGCTGTCCAGTGAGGCCGACGGCAGCATGCCGATGGAGCCGGTCAGCATGGCGGCGGCATCCGAGAGAATGTCACCGAACATATTGGATGGTCACCATGACGTCGAACTGTTTCGGTGCCCGCACCAGTTGCATGGCGGCATTGTCCACATACATGTGACTCAGTTCGACATCCGTGGTACTCGTCTGCGGTGCGCACCATCACCTCGCGCCACAATTCGCTGGATTCCAGCACATTGGCCTTGTCGACCGAGCACAGCCGCTGCGCGCGTTTGCGCGCGATCCCGAAGGCCGAACGTGCCGATACGTCGATCTCGGATTCGCTGTAGACCAGAGTGTTAAATCCCTCGCGCTGGCCATCCTCGCGCGTACGCGGATGCCGCGCGGCTTGCCAAAATAGATCTCGCCGGTAAGCTCGCGCACGATCATGAGATCCAGACCGCTGACGACTTCGGGCTTGAGCGTCGAGGCCGCGGCAAGCTGCGGATAGAGGATGGCCGGCCGCAGGTTGGCGAACAGCCCAAGCCCCGCGCGCAGCCCCAGCAGAGCCCTGTTCCGGCCGCAGGGCGCGGTCCAGCCGTTCCCATTGCGGTCCGCCCACCGCACCCAGCAAAATGGCATCGAGCACTGGCCGAGCTCGAGCGTCGGCGCCGGCAACGGATGCCCGAGCGCCTCAAAGGCCGCGCCGCCGACCGGGGCGTGCTCGCATTTCTCCACCGCAGACCGTATTCGGCCGCAGGCACGTCCAGCACCTTTTCCGCCTCGGCGATAATCTCCGGGCCAATGCCGTCACCAGGAAGAATAGCAATATTTTTTAGTTCATTATATATAGTTACTATACTTTGTCATGTAATCTTCATCAAACAACCAGGGCGCCTGAAGCGGTGCTCTTCCTCGAAAGCGCGGATCTCGTCCGCATGCTGCAGGGTCAGACCGATGTCATCCAGTCCATGCACCAGGCAGTCCTTGCGAAAGCTGTCCACCTCGAAGTCGAGATCGCCCAGGTCCGGCGTCGTATGCGCTGCGCCGGCAGGTCCACTGCCAGGGTATAGCCCGGCGTCGCCTCGGCAGTCCCGGAACAGCCGGTCGACATGCCGCAGGCAGCACGACCGGCAGTACGCCGTTCTTGAAACAGTTGTTGAAAAAGATGTCAGCGAAACTCGGCGCGATCACGACGCGGAAACCCGTAGTCCAGTAACGCCCATACCGCATGCTCGCGCGATGACCCGCAACCGAAGTTTTCCCTGGCCAGCAGTATCCGCGCACCCTGGTAGCGTGGCTGCGTTCAGGACAAAGTCCGGATTCAGCGGCGCGTGCTGGCTTGTCCAGGCCCGGCTCACCGTGATCCAGGTAGCGCCATTCATCGAACAGATTCGGTCCGAAGCCGCTGCGCTTGATCGATTTCAGGAACTGCTTGGGAATGATGGCATCGGTATCGACATTGGCCCGGTCCAGTGGCGCTACCATGCCGGCAACAACTGAAAATTTCTCCATATAGTGGCTCTGGCCTAGTACGTATCGGTGCTGACGTTCGCGAAATGGCCGGCGACGGCGGCCAGCGCGGCCATCGCCGGGACTCACCAGGTGGGTGCGTCCGCCCTGCCCCTGCCGCCCCTCGAAATTCCGGTTCGAGGTGGAGGCACAGCGCTCGCCCGGCGCCAGCCGGTCCGCATTCATGGCGAGGCACATGGAACAACCGGGATCGCGCCATTCGAAGCCGGCCGCCCTGAATACACGGTCCAGACCCTCGGCCTCGGCCTGGCGCTTGACCAGTCCGGAGCCGGGCACCACCAGGGCCAGCTTGATGCCCGGCGCCACCTTGCGCCCGCGGACCACGGCCGCGGCAGCTCGCAGGTCCTCGATGCGTGCATTGGTGCAGGAGCCGATGAACACATGGTCCGGGTGGATGTGCGTGATCGGCATGCCGGGCTGCAGACCCATGTAGGCGAGCGCCTTGCGCATGCCCTCGCGCCTGACGCGGTCGGGCTCGTCAGTCGGGATCGGGTACGACGCCGTCGACGGGACCACCATCTCGGGCGAGGTACCCCAGGTCACCTGCGGGGCAATGTCCGCAGCGTCCAGCACCACGGTATTGTCGAACCCGGCATCGGCATCGCTGTGCAGATCGCGCCAGGCCGCCACCGCCTGATCCCAAAGCGCGCCTGGTGGTGCATAGGGACGGCCGGCAAGGTATTCGATGGTGGTGTCATCGACTGCGATCATGCCGGCGCGTGCGCCGGCCTCGATGGACATGTTGCAGACCGTCATGCGACCCTCCATCGACAGGGACCGGATGGACAGGGCCGCTGAATTCGATGGAATAGCCGGTACCGCCGGCGGTGCCGATCCTGCCGATGACAGCGAGCACGACATCCTTGGCGGAAACACCCGGCGCGCAGGACGCCGTCGACACGAATCAGCAGATCTTCGACTTGCTCTGTATCAGGCACTGGGTGGCCAGCACGTGCTCGACCTCGGAGGTGCCGATGCCGAATGCCAGCGCACCGAAGGCGCCATGCGTCGAGGTATGCGAGTCACCGCACACCACGGTCATGCCCGGCAGCGTGGCGCCCTGCTCCGGACCGATCACGTGCACGATACCCTGGCGCGGATCGCTCATGGTGAATTCCGTGATACCGAATTCCGCGCAGTTCCGGCCCAGCGTGTCCACCTGCAGGCGTGACACCGGGTCGGCGATACCCGCCGTGCGGTCGGTGGTAGGCACATTGTGATCGGGTACCGCGAGAATCGAGTCGGTGCGCCATGGCACGCGTCCGGCCAGGCGCAAGCCGTCGAAGGCCTGTGGCGAGGTGACCTCGTGAACCAGGTGCCGGTCGATATAGATCAGCGCCGTGCCATCAGCGTCCTGACGCACACAGTGCGAATCCCAGAGTTTGTCGTACAGGGTCTTGCCAGACATCAAATCAGAACCGCAATCAGGACCGGTTAAACCAGGGGATTATATTAGTATGGACCGAATGAAGCCATCCATGCGGCTCAAATGCCCTGTTCGGGACGAATACCGTACAACACCACGACCAGTGCCGCCAGACTGACGCCCGCCGCAAGCAAATACATGGACTGCGCGCCCATACCGGTCCACAGGTAGCCGCTGACCAGGCTGCCGAGCGCACCGCCGGCACCGAAACTGATGCTGCTGTACAGCGCCTGCCCGCGGCCCTGATGCGCCCCCGTGAACAGCCGGTGCACCATGTAAATGGCCACGGCGTGGTAAAGGCCGAAACTCGCGGCGTGCAGGGTCTGGGCAAATACCACGACCGGCAGCCGACCGGCAAAGCCGGCAATCAGCAGCCAGCGTACCGTGGTCAGGCTGACGGCGGTAAGCAGCAGCCGGCGCGCACCGAAGCGCGGCAACAGAACCGGCATGACGAGGAATACGCCGATTTCCGCCAGCACACCCAGTGCCCAGAGCTGGCCGATCAATGCAGTCGAATAACCGTATTCCTCCAGGTAAATGCTGAAAAAGGCGTAGTACGGACCATGGCTGGCCTGGACGAGGAAACACACGCTCAGCAGGGACAGCACCACCGGGCGGCGCAGCACATCGCGCAGGCGCTCCTGGTCCAGGGGCAGATAACCGGCGGCGGACTCCGGTACGATCAGACTGCTCAGCCAGATCAGCATGAACATCACGGCAAGCACCTGCGGCAAGGCGGTAGGTTCCGAATACACCGAGCAACGGACCCAGCGCCGCCACGGTAACGATGAAGCCGACCGATCCCCACAGCCGGATGCCACTGTAACGGTGCGCCTCGACGCCCAGGTGATTCATGGTGGTGGCCTCGAATTGCGGCAGCGCGGCATTCCAGAAAAAGCTGAAGACGCTCATCACCAGCGCGAGCCACCAGAAAGCACTGTCGACGAACACGCCCAGGAAGGCCAGTGCCGCGAACAGTGAGGCGCTGCGGACAATGGTCATGCGGTGACCGGTATGATCGGCAATCCAGCCCCACACGTTGGGCGCCACGATCTTGGTGGCCATCAGGATGGCGACCAGCTGCCCGATCTGGGTAACGGTAAAATCGAGTGACTTGAGGTACAGTCCCCAGTACGGAACCAGGGCCCCGAGCGAGGCGAAATAAAACAGGTAGAAACCGGACAGCCGCCAGTAGATCATGGCACGGGACAGTGCGCTCCGGTTAGCCGATGCGGCGTCTAGTCTGCGGCACTTGCCGGCACGACCGGCGTAGTCGATACGACGTCCTGGTTCTGCGCACGATGCCGCAGGACATGGTCCATCAGCACGATGGCGAGCATGGCCTCGGCGATCGGTGTGGCGCGTATACCGACACAGGGATCGTGCCGTCCCGTCGTAATCACCTCGACCGGCCTGCCCCGGACATCGATCGTCTGTCCGGGAATACGGATACTTGAGGTCGGTTTCAGGGCAATGCTGGCGACGATGTCCTGGCCACTGGATATGCCACCCAGTACCCCACCGGCGTTGATTGGAGAGGAAACCCTGTGGCGTGATCTCGTCCCGGTGCGCGGTACCCTTTTGTGCGACGCAATCGAAACCGGCGCCGATCTCGACACCTTTCACGGCATTGATGCTCATCAACGCATGCGCGATATCGGCATCGAGACGGTCGAAGACCGGCTCGCCCAGGCCCGGTGGTACGCCGGTCGCCACCACGTTGATGCGCGCACCGATTGAATCGCCTTCCTTGCGCAGGGCATCCATGTAGTCTTCCAGCTCACCGAGCCGTTCCGGATCCGGCGCGAAAAACGGATTCTGCTCGACCACCGACCAGTCCTTCAGTTCCAGCTTGATAGGCCCGAGCTGGGCCAGGTAGCCACGAATCCTGATGCCATAGCGTTCGAGCAGGTATTTCCTGGCAATCGCACCGGCCGCCACGCGCATGGCCGTCTCGCGCGCCGAGGAGCGCCCGCCGCCACGGTAATCTCTCAAGCCATATTTCTGCTGGTAGGTGTAGTCGGCATGGCCGGGTCTGAACCGGTCCATGATCCTGGAATAGTCCTTTGGATTTCTGGTCGGTATTGTAAATGAGCAGGCCGATCGGTGCCCCGGTGGTGCGTCCCTCGAAGACCCCGGAGAGGATCTGCACGGCATCCGCCTCGCGGCGCTGGGTGGTATGCCGGGACTTGCCAGGCTTGCGGCGGTCCAGGTCACCCTGCAGGTCCGCCTCGCACAAACCAAGACCGGGGGGACAGCCATCGACGATGCAGCCCAGCGCGGGCCCGTGACTCTCGCCAAACCCGGTAACGACAAACAATTTCCCGAAGCTGTTGCCTGACATCAGGTTATTGTAACTACTCTTGTCCCGAGCGTCGCCAGTTTCTTCATTAAAGCCCGGTACGGCCTGACCGATAGTGTCTGTGTATTTGTCCTTTGTTGAATACCAGGAGCGTATCGTGGCACAACCGGATTCCCTCAGAGGCTCGCAGGTGGGCAACTATCTTGGCCAGCCGATCTACGAGACCATCACCTCGCGTAACGGAACCTATATTTTCGATCGGATCGCAGAGAACATCGACGGCGAATTTCCGCTGGATCAGCTGAAAGCAGATGAGTTGCTGATCAGGCCCGGCCTGATCTACCGTCCGGCCAGGTAGTTGACCGTCAGGCTTCCCCCACATCCAGACCCTCCCTGTGGGTCTGGTTAATCAGGTATAGCAGGCGGATGCATGGCAGTTCCTTTTCAGAGTATTTTTTCACAACGCGCATCATCGGCAGGTCATGCCGGCCAAACAGGTAGCTGCCGTCGGCCATGGCGGCACGCATACCGCGCAGTTCCTTCAGTAATACCTCTACGTAACCCAGATTATGTTCAACCTCGTCGTGATCAAACCCGGCAGCTTCCAGGATATCCTCGAGTTCAAAGACCGTCTGCTTGACCAGCGCTGCATATTCCTCCGGTGAACCCGGTCGCGTGCCCATAGCTGTTAACCCCCGTCCGTCTGTGTCAGTTTGTGTTGCGTACCGTCGCCGCCAGCTCGAAGGCAGCCTGGTGCTGTTCCAGCCGGTCACGCTCCAGCAGAAACACCCCGTCACCGCCATAGGCAAAATCCAGCCAGGTGAAGGGAATGTCCGGGAAACGCTCCACCAGGCATTCCTGAGTGTTGCCGACCTCCACGACCAGGATGCCCGACCCGACCAGGTGTCGGGCCGCATCGCGCAGGATACGGACCACAATATCAAGACCATCGGCCCCGGCAACCAGCCCGAGTGCCGGCTCGTGCCTGAATTCCGGGGCCAGCGTGTTCATATCGTTCCGCGGTACGTAGGGTGGATTGGATACGATAATGTCATAACACTGACCTTCGAGGGCCGAGAAGACATCGGACTGTCGAATGGTGACCCGGTCTTCCAGGCCATGCCTGTCCACGTTGATCCGGGCAACCTCCAGTGCATCGGGCGACACGTCGGTGAGCGTGACCGTTGCCTGCTGGAAATGGCGTGCGCAGGCAATGCCGATACAGCCGCTGCCTGTACACAGATCCAGTATCCGGCGGATCTCGTCAGGATTCACCCAGGGCGTGAACTGTGCCTCGATCAATTCCGCCAGCGGTGAACGCGGCACCAGCACCCGCTCATCGACGAAGAACGGCAACCCGGCGAACCAGGCCTCCCGGACCAGATAGGCCGCCGGCTTGCGGGTCGAGACACGGCGATCCAGCAGGTCAATGATGCGTGCCCGTTCTGCGCGGGTTACTGCGCGGTCAAGCACCTCGTCCGGCTGCTCGTAGCCTATCTGCATGACATGCAGCACCAGAGATGCCGCCTCGTCCAGTGCGTTGTCGGTGCCGTGATAAAAGCCCAGACCAGCCGCCTTGAAATACCCGGCACCGCGGTGAATGAGTTCACGCGCGGTGTTCGCGGTTAACAGGGCGTCGCGGGTATCCGCCGCGGGCGAATCGGCTGCTTTCATGGTGTATCGCTGCTTGCTCTGTGGAATAATCGCGGTCCATGAGTGCATTCAGCAACCCGGGCCGCGTCCTGGTGGCCGTGATTATAGCCGCAATTGCCGTAGTCGCCGGTATCTGGACGGCACGCTCCCTGCTCGGACAGGCTGCGCCTGAAGCGGGGCTGTCGGCTACCCGCTTCCCGGTCGCCCGTCCGTTGCAGCCGTTTCAGCTGGTCGACCACCGCGGCAGCCGTTTCGACAATCAGTCACTGCAGGGGCACTGGACATTCCTGTTCTTCGGCTATACCCATTGTCCGGATGTCTGCCCAACCACCCTGTCGGTGCTCAACAGCGTCGCGCACAAGCTGGCCGGCACCGGCACCGGTGCGCGTTTTGTCTTCGTGACGGTCGACCCGCAACGCGACACGCCGGACCAGCTGGCCAGGTTTGTCACCTATTTCAACGGTGACTTTCTCGGCGTCACCGGCGCGGAGAGTGACATAAACCGGCTCACCAGGCAGCTTGGCATCATGTACCGGGAGGTCCGGGACGAGAGCAACCCGAACAGCTATCTCGTGGACCATACCGCCAGTGTGATTCTGGTCGACCCGGATGGCCGCTATCATGCGGTGTTCACGCCGCCACTCGATGCCGACGCAATCACGGCGGATTTCCGGAAGATCCTCGAGGCATACCCGTGAAACCCACCCCGCCACTACCCTGCCTCACCGGTGTTGTGCCGTACCGGTCTATCGCTTGCACGCTGTGCCCCGAACCCGGCGCGTATCACCTGATGCTGTTCGATGCACGGCGCCGGTTGCAGCCGGGTGGCAGCCTTTCCCTGCAGCGGCACCTGGCAGATGGCGAGTGCATCCCCGTATTCGCCCCGGTCGTGCGCGACACCGGGGTTGAAGACCGGCATCACTAGCTGCGGAGGACTGCCGCATGACTGCCCGTGAGGCCAGCCTGCTGGACAAGCTGAAGTCCTGGCCGTTGGTGTTGTTGCCCCACCAGCTGTTATCGCAGCTGGTGCGCAGCGCTGCCCGCTGGCACGCCGCATGGTGGAAAAACCTCCTGATCCGTGCATTTATCCGCCGCTTCGGGGTCGACATGAGCGAGGCGGAACAACCGGATGCCGGTGCCTACCCGGACTTCAACAGCTTCTTTACACGCGCGTTGCGGGCCACGGCCCGCCGCCAGCCGACTGACCCGGATGCCATCGCGTGTCCGGTCGATGGCCGTATCAGCCAGGCTGGCGTGGTCGAGGGTGACCGGATCCTGCAGGCCAAGGGACATGACTATTCACTGACTGCACTGCTGGGCGGTGATCCGGCACGGGCCACACCGTTTGCCGGCGGCCTGTTCGCCACGCTCTATCTGTCGCCAAAGGACTACCATCGCATCCATATGCCCTGCGCAGGTACGCTGCTTGAAACGACCTACGTACCCGGGCGCCTGTATAGCGTGGCGCCACACACCACCCGGGCGATACCTGGCCTGTTTGCCCGCAACGAGCGGCTGATTGCGCTGTTCGAAACGCCGGCCGGTCCGATGGCCATGGTGCTGGTCGGTGCCATCTTTGTCTCCTGCATGGAAACCGTGTGGGCCGGCACCGTCAACCCGCAGCGCGGCATGGCATTGCAGACCACCCGTTTTAACAGTCCCGGCATGGCGCCGGTCGAGCTGGAACGCGGCGCCGAGATGGGACGCTTTAACATGGGATCGACCGTTATCCTGCTGTTCGGACCGGGACAGGTGACATGGGCAGATCCCCTGCTGCCCGGGCATATTGTCAAAACGGGGCAGGCGATCGGCCACCGGCTTGCCGGGACAATCCAGCCGCCCTGTTAACCAAATCAGCCGCGCTGCGTTATCTGTCATTGAGACGATCAACACAGGAGATTTGGCATGAAAATCCGTTTACTCATCAGCTCGTCCCTGCTGGCCGCCGGCCTGGGCCTTGGCAGCAGCACTCCGGCAGTGGCACACGAAGGTATCCTGCTGTTGCGGCTTTATGACCTCGATGGCTATTACCCGGGCCATTACCGCGACCGCTATTATGACGACCGTCATTACCACACGCAGGTTGATAAACCCCTGCGGCGGCATCACTGGCGCCATCATGACAAAGACCGTCACGGCGGGCACCATTATGACCGGGGACCGGATTACGCAAGACGCGATGACCATGGCAGGGATCAGCACCGCTGAAACACGAACCGGGCAGGCTTCGGGTATACTGGATGTCGTACGCAGGCACTTGCCAGTACAGGGACGCACTGGCAGCCCGGCTGCGTGTTCGCCAGGCATGACGATCATGCAGAGTGTTTGTGAAACCGGTTACGTCAACACACCTGGGACTGCCTTGGATACAACAGCCGACAACAACCAGATGCTGGAATCGTTCTTTGCCGAGCACGAGGAGAAGGCCTTTTATGTCGCCTATGCGGCACTCTGGGACAGGGAGGCGGCCATGGATGCCGTCCAGGACAGCATGCTGCGACTGGTACAGTATTACCGGAACAAGCCGGCGGATGAGTGGCCTGCCCTGTTCCGCACCATTCTCAACAGCCAGATCAACGATATCCGTCGCAAGCGGCTGCTGGAGCAGGGGAAACACAAGCTGGTATCCCTCACCGGCCTGTTTCGGGGTAACCGTGACGATGAACACGACAGCAGCGAATTCGAGTTGCCGGCGCAGGAGCGCACTGACGGGATTACCGCCCCGGAGATCGAATACCTGGCGCAGGAACTCAGACAGCGAATCTCGCAGGCGCTGCAAACCCTGTCGGAAAGACAGCGCCAGGTCTTCATTCTGCGGGAATGGCGTGGTATGACTATAATTGAAACCGCCAGATTACTGGGTTGCTCGGAAAACAGTATCAAGCAGCATCACTTTAGGGCAATGCGTGAACTACGCAAACAACTGGCAGAGGTATGGGATTATGCACAGCCTACAGCACCCTGACCTGGAACAACTGGATCGCCTGCGTGCCGGCCTGCTGGATGAGCGGCTGGACGAGAAATCCGCACTTGAGGCCCACCTTGCGCACTGCGCTTCCTGCGAGGCGCAGTTCGGCAGCTGGGAGCAGCTGGGTCCCGGCGCTCTGGGGCCAGCACTCGAGCCGCTGGCGCTCAAGCGCGACTTGCGCGAGGCCAGGACCCGCGCCCTGAACAGCAGCACACCTCGACACAGGCACGCGCTTGCACCCTATGCGACCGCCGCCTTGCTGCTGGTCGCTGTCACACTCGGCGTGTGGACAGGCCACAACTGGCTGCAGACGCAACCACAGCCGCAACTGGCCGCGCAGGCAGCGCACGAGGTACCGGATATTTACGAGGATCTGGACTTTTATCTCTGGCTTGCCAACCAGAAGGATACCGGGAACGATGCCCGCAGTGACAAGCCGAACAACACCTGACATGAAAGCAACGACGTTCATAGCCGCTGTTACACTCGTATTGGGCCTCGCCTGTGGCATGCAGCCCGTATCTGCGGACAATGGCATTCCCTGGAACAGCCTGAGCCGAAGCGAACAATCCGTGCTCGGCAAGCACCGGGGTGAGTGGCCCAGCCTGAGTGGCCAGGAGCAGCGCAGGCTGGTGAATGGCGCAAGGAAGTATCTGGACCTGCCACCTGACCAGCGCAAGGCGGTCGAGGACAAGCGCAATCAGTACAAAAAAATGTCTCCCGAGGAACGGGAGCGACTGCGCGACAGGTACAGCAGACAGAAAAAATACCATTAGATCGTGTACAACCCGTGCCCGCGGGCGGGCCGGTAATACCGCAGGCAGGCCATCTCTGGTATGCTTCGCAGCCATTTTCACGGGCACGCAGGCACGGCCATCATCATGCAACCCATGCTCAATATCGCGGTTCGCGCTGCACGCAGTGCAGGCAATGTCATCATCAGGAACCTGGACCGGCTCGACAGCCTTGCCATACATACCAAGGATCGCAACGACTTCGTGTCCGAGGTCGACCAGCAGGCGGAACGCGAGATCATCGGCATTCTGCGCAAGGCGTTTCCCGGTCACAGCATACTGGCCGAGGAAAGCGGCGCACATGACGGTAACGAATTCCAGTGGATCATCGACCCGCTCGACGGCACAACGAACTTCCTGCACGGGTTTCCGCAATTCGCCGTCTCGATCGCCTTGCGCCATCGCGGCAGGTTGCAACAGGCGGTAGTCTACAATCCGCTGAGCCAGGAGTTGTTCACCGCATCCCGTGGCGCCGGCGCCCTGCTCAATGACCGTCGCATGCGCGTAAGCAGCCGCAAAGGCCTGGAAGGCGCGCTGCTGGGCACCGGCTTCCCGTTCAAGGCCCAGCAATATCTCGACCCGTACCTGGACATGTTCCGCGCCCTGTTCCCCCAATCCGCAGGTATCCGGCGTGCCGGCTCGGCGGCACTCGATCTCGCGTTTGTCGCCGCCGGCCGGCTGGACGGGTTCTGGGAAATCGGCCTGAGTATATGGGACATGGCGGCGGGGGTGCTGCTGATCCAGGAGGCCGGCGGGCTGTGCAGCGATTTTGTCGCCGGACATGATTATCTTGACAACGGTAATCTCGTTGCCGGCAATCCCAAGGTCTTTGCCGATATACTCAGGACCATCCGGCCGTTCGTCACCCCTGAACTCGCCGCGCGGCAACTCTCGCAGCATTCATCCTGAACTTCGCCTCACCTTCCCGCACCGCACGTGCTCAAGAGCAGCAGGCCGCTGCCGATGTCTGCAGTTACAGACCTGATGTTGTAACTGATCCTGAGGCGTACTGGACTGAGCGAGGAACCCGGCATGCAAAACAGACAGCAAGACAGAAGAATCAACGGCACGGCACTGGAATTGATCATGCAGGACGTGCTCAGGGGCATGCAGGACTTCACCAGCGATACCTGCCGCGGTTGTGACACAGCGGGGATGGAGATCATCGCCGTGGAAGAAGCCGACAATCCGGCGCCCGGACCAGCGCGGCTGCTGTCATTTCCCGCGTGCCGCAATAACACCCTGCAGGACTGACGCGGTCAGCGACCGTCCTGCCCGCTCAGGGCTCTGATCCGGTTCGTCCGCCTTCCGGCTTGCTGACCAGCAGATCCGCCTTGCTGATACCCAGCGCGAGGGCGATCGCACTCGCGACATAGATCGATGAATAGGTACCGACCAGAACGCCCAGAATCAGTGCCAGCGAGAAGTTATGGATCGTTTCCCCGCCAAAGAAAAACAGCGCGACCAGTACCAGCAACGTTGTCAATCCCGTCATGATGGTACGTGACATGGTCTGGTTGATCGCGATATTGATAACCTCGTATGAACTGGCCTTGCGGATGCGGCGGAAATTCTCGCGGATGCGGTCGAAGACCACGATGGTGTCATTGAGCGAATAACCGATCACCGCCAGGATGGCCGCCAGTACGGTAAGGTCGAACTCGTACTGGAAGAAAGAGAAGATACCGAGGATGATTACCACGTCGTGCACGGTTGCAATAATGGCACCCGGGGCGAAGCGCCACTGGAAGCGCAGGATGACATAGATAAAAATACCGATCAGGGCGTAGATCATCGCCAGTCCACCCTGCTCTGCCAGTTCCTCGCCGACCTGCGGGCCGACGAATTCCACGCGACGCACTTCCACGGCCGGGTTCTGCACCCGCAGGGCCTGTACCGCGGCCTCGCTGAGTTGCGCGCTCGCCTTGCCTGCCTCCGGCGCCAGTCTGATCAGTACGTCATTCGAGGCACCAAACTGCTGCGCCTGTGCCTGCGGGAACCCGCCATCCGCCAGTGCAGTGCGCACATCCTCAAGCACGACCGCCTGCGGATAGTCGACCTCGAGCAGGGTACCGCCGGTGAAGTCAACACCGAAGTTCAGACCGCGCGCGGCCAGCGACCAGATTGTCAGCAGCGTCAGCAGCACCGAAGTCAGGCCAACGACGTAGCGAATCTTCAGGAAATCGATGCTGGAGGTTTTTTTGAACAGTTCCATGATGGTTCCCCGCGGCAACTAGATCAGGAGCCTGACGTTACGGCGCCCGCCGTACAACAGGTTGATCACCGCGCGTGTACCCATGATCGCGGTGAACATAGAGGTAAGGATGCCAATCGAGAGTGTCACCGCGAAACCCTTGACCGGACCACTGCCGAAACTGAACAGCACGACGGCGGCGATCAGGGTGGTGATATTGGAATCAGCGATGGTCGAGAGGGCCTTCTCGTAGCCGGCATGGATACTGGCCTGCGGACTGTTTCCGCTACGTAACTCTTCCCGGATACGTTCGAATATCAGCACGTTCGCGTCGACCGCCATGCCGACGGTGAGCACGATACCGGCGATGCCGGGCAGTGTCAGCGTCGCCTGCAGCATCGAAAGCACGGCCACGGTGAGTACCACGTTCATGGCCAGTGCGAGGTTCGCGACCATGCCGAACACCCGGTAATACCCGATCATGAATATCAGCACCAGGCAAAAACCGATCAGCACGGACTTGAAACCCTGTACGATATTGTCCTTGCCCAGGCTTGGACCGATGGTGCGTTCCTCGATAATCTCGATCGGAGCAGCAAGCGCGCCTGACCTGAGAACCAGCGCCAGTTCATGCGCCTCTTTCGGGCTGTCAAGCCCGGTGGTCTGGAAGCGCTTGCTGAATACATCCCGAATATTTGCAACGCTGACGACCTCCTCCACCTTGACCGGCTTCTTGACCGGTTTACCGTCAACCATCGTGGTTTCGGTCCTGTTTTCGATAAACACCACCGCCATGGGCTTGCCGACATTCTCCTTGGTGAACTTCAGCATGCTCCTGGCGCCCTTGGCATCCAGGGTCACGGACACCATCGGTGATCCGCTCTGGGGATCGAAGCCGGACCGGGCATTGACGATCTGGTTGCCGGTCGCGATAACCGATTTTTTCAGGAGTACCGGGGTACCGTTCCGTTCATGGTACAGCCGTGATCCCGCAGGCACCTTGCCTGCCACAGCCCGATCGACGTCGTGCTCGGTGTCCACGGCACGATATTCCAGAGTTGCCGTTGCACCGAGAATACGCTTGGCCTGGGCTGTATCCTGCACACCGGGCAACTGCACGACGATGCGCTGGCTGCCCTGCTGCTGGATGACCGGCTCGGCGACACCGAGTTCATTGATGCGGTTACGCAGCGTCAGGATGTTCTGCTGCAGGGCAAATTGCCTGATCTCCCGGATTTCCTTGTCCGGCAGCCTGATCATCAGGCCGGCCTTGTCTGCCTCGTCCAGCGCCTCGACGAGCAATGATGGGAAATCCTTCCTGATCGCGCTGCGTGCGGCGTCGACATCCTGCTGATCCCGAAATTCGATCCGGACCCCGTCCGGTTCGGCACGCAGCAACGAGTAGCGGAGCTTGGCCTCCCGCAGCAGGGTACGGAAGTCATTTGCATAGCCCTCGACCGCCTGCTTGAGTGCCGCGTCCATGTCGACTTCCATCAGAAAGTGCACACCACCACGAAGGTCAAGGCCGAGGTACATGGGCAAGGCATTGAGTTTTTCCAGCCAGGCGGGTGTGCTCGGTGCCAGGTTGAGTGCGACGACGTAATCGTTACCGAGTGCGGCCTTGATGTAATCCACGGCCTTCAGCTGGGTCTCCGTGTCATTGAAGCGCAACAGCACCCTCCCGGCATCCGCTTCGACCTTTTTGACCGCGATACCGGCCTTTTCCAGCGTAGCCGTCATGGTGTGGATCACTGTTTCATCGACCTCGGCCTTGCGGGTGGCGGAAACCTGCACGGCGGGGTCCTCGCCGTATATATTGGGCAACGCGTAAATCGTACCCACCACCATGACGACGACGATGAGAAGATACTTCCACAACGGGTACCGGTTCATAGTTCTCTGTTTTCCTGTGTGGCCCTACAGTCCCTTGATGGTTCCCTTGGGCATGAGGTTCGCGACCGCATTACGCTGCACCTTGACAGTGACACCTTCGGAAACATCCAGTTCGATAAAGTTGTCACCGACTTTCGAGATACGGCCCAGCAGGCCGCCATTGGTAACCACCTCGTCACCCTTGGCCAGTGCCTCGACCATCTGCTTGTGTTCCTTCGACTTCTTGGTCTGCGGTCGAATCAGCAGGAAGTAAAACACGACGAAGATAAAGATCAGCGGCAGAAAGCTCATCAGGGGGTCACCCTGACCCTGCGGCGCCGCTGCCAGTGCATCAGAAATAAAGAAATCCATGGCTGCTCCTCAAACGATCCGGTTCCGTACAACCGGCGGCCATACCTGCTCGAGCCAGCAACCGGTCAAACCAGCGCATTATGACACAGCGCCACGGCTGTCGTAAAAATCCTTGCGAAAGGTGGCCAGCGCCTGCGCCTCGATCGCTGTCCGCAGCCCTGCCATCAGATCCTGGTAGTAGCTCAGGTTGTGGAGGGTATTCAGCCGGGCGCCGAGAATCTCGTTGCACTTGTCCAGGTGGCGCAGGTAGGCCCGGGAGTAATTGCGGCAGGTGTAGCAGCCGCAGTACCGGGTCGATGGGGCGCGTGTCGGCGCGTATTGGCGCATTGCGAATCTGCAGCACACCGCGCGTACGTAACAGGTGGCCATTGCGGGCATGGCGCGTGGGCATCACGCAGTCGAACATGTCCACCCGCGCGCGACGGCGGCCAGAGGTCCTCCGGCCGCCCCACGCCCATCAGATAGCGCGGCCGGTCGGCCGGCATCAGCGGCGTGATGCTCCTCCAGCACGGCCAGCCGCACCTCCTCCGGCTCGCCCACAGCAAGCCCGCCCATGGCGCAAGCCGGGAAAGTCGATGCGCACGCAGCCCTCGCCAGCGAAGCCGCACGCAAGCGGCAGGTACATGCCACCCTGGATGATGCCGAACAGCTCGCCGCGGGGTTGGTCGCGGTAGAATGCGCCCTGCGACAGCGCCCGGCCCAGCGCATCGAGCGCTCCATGGACTCGCGCGCCTGCCCTTCGCTGGCCGGCCAGGCCGTGCAGTCGTCGAAGACATCGCGATATCCGCACCCAGCGCGCGCTGCACGTCCATGGACTCTTCGGGACGTGAAGGCACCCTGGCGCCGTCGATGGGCGAATGCAAAGGCACGCCCTCCTCGCTGATCTTGCGCAGCTGCGCCGAGACTGAACACCTGGAAGCCCCCGGAGTCGGTAAGGATGGGGCCATCCCAGTGCATGAAGCCGTGCAGTGCCCCGTGCGCGCCGATAACTGCGGTGCCGGGTCGCAGCATCAGGTGGAAGGTATTGCCGAGGATGATCTCGCGCCCCGCAGACACTGCAGTTCCTCGGGCGTCATCGACTTCACCGTGCCATAGGTGCCCACCGGCATGAACGCCGGCGTTTCCACGAGGCCACGCGCAAACTCCAGCGCCCCGCGGCGGGCCGCGCCGTCTCTATGTGTGCAGGTAAACCTCAAGCCGGCCCCGCTCCCGCGGCCTGTTCATCCCGCGCTGCAATGAACATCGCGTCACCGTAGCTGAAAAACCGGTAGCCCCCGTCGATGGCATACCGGTAGGCCCGCATGATGCGGGCATGGCCGGCGAATGCACAGACCAGCATCAGCAGGGTTGATTCCGGCAGATGAAAGTTCGTCAGCATGGCATCCACCATCCTGAACCGGTACCCCGGCCTGACAAACAGGCTCGTCTCGCCCCTGCAGGGTTCCAGCCGGCCATTCCTGAACGCCGATTCCAGCGTACGCACCACCGTCGTTCCGATGGCAACCACACGCCCGCCGCGTTGTCGCGCAGCGGCGATCCTGTCACAGGTTGCAGCGTCGATCTCGAAATATTCCCGGTGCATCACATGGTCGTCAAGGTTGTCTGCACGTACAGGCTGGAACGTTCCGGCACCGACGTGCAGGGTCACGAAGGCCGATTCTATCCCCCTGCCGGCAAGCCGCTGCATGATGGTCTCGTCAAAATGCAGACCTGCCGTCGGCGCCGCCACGGCGCCTGGTTTGTCCGCATAGATCGTCTGGTAACGTTCCTGGTCTGCGGCCTCATCCGGACGGTTGATGTAGGGAGGCAGCGGGACATGACCGTGCTTATCGAGCAGGTCCCGCACCTCCTCGCCGTCCGGGAATGACAATTCGAACAGGTCCCCGTCTCGTCCAGTCACCTCGACCTCGAACGCGTCTGCCAGATACAGGCGACTGCCCGGGCGCGGTGGCTTGCCTGCGCGCACATGCGCCAGTACCCTGTGCGGTGCTGTAATACGCTCCACCAGCACCTCGACACGACCACCGGAATCCTTGTGGCCCTGGAGCCGCGCCGGAATGACCCTGGTGTTATTGAACACCACCAGGTCTCCCGGCACCAGCAGGTCCGGGAAATCGCTGAAGAGGCGATCCTCGAGGCGGTCATTGCACGGGTCGATGTACAGCAGACGGCTGCCACTGCGAACCGGACAGGGATGCAATGCAATCTGCCCGGGTGGAAGTTCATAGCTGAAGTCCTTACGTCGCATGGCGCGGCATGTTACCACAGGGTATTATTGCCGCTGCTTGCCCGGGACGCCGTATTACCCGATACTGGATGACCCGTACGGAGGCGCGCCTGCATTACCTGCCGAGGTGGTGAAACTGGTAGACGCACTGGACTCAAAATCCAGCGGAGGCAACTCCATGCGGGTTCGATTCCCGCCCTCGGCACCAATCCGGCCGGCAGGGACAGACAATCAACCCGATACGGGCACCAGCCATGCGAACACGAGCGTTGCCAACAGCAAGGTAAGCAGCAACGTTCTCAGTCGACAGGGGCCTGCACCCCCCCCTGCACCCGGGCCCTGGAAACCGAACATATACCTGTCGATCATCCGAAAGTTGTCTGCGCGTCTGCGGTCTTTAAGTACCCGCCTGTCGTCAGGGCGTATCATGCAGGCGGGGCATTGATCACGGCGCCTGTCGGATCTGCGCTCGTCAACATGCATGCGCGCCTCGATATAACTCTGATACTCATCCCAACTCGACAGCTTCAGCATTTCATGCGGCAGCAGGCCGGTCAGCTGCAGTGCCGGCGACCATGTGATGCAGTCCCTGCTCAATTCATCATCGAGACGAATGCGGCCCAGCAGGATGTAGCGGGTTATTTCTCCTGGAGGAAACGGCCCGCGCACCACGCCACCGCGCCGCGTGTACCATGCCCCTGTTTCTCCCTGTCTTTTCATGACTGTGCTGTATGCAGCAATCAGTCACTCAACCACTCCCCCATTCGCGCACGCAGGCGAATCAGTGCCTGGCCATGGATCTGGCAGACCCTCGATTCACTGACGCCCAGAATCTCGCCAATTTCGCGCAGATTCAGTTCCTCATCGTAATACAGCGCCATCACCAGCCGTTCACGCTCCGGCAGACCCTTGATCTCGTCGGCAAGTCCCTGCTTGAAGTCACTCTTCTGCAGCGTTTCCAGGGGTTGATCGGTATGGCGCCCGGATTGGGGGATACCCTCCTCACCGAGCATGCCGGGGTCCTCGAAACTGAAAATACGACAGCCGGTGGAGTCCTGCAGTATCTTGTGATATTCCTCGAGGCTGATACCCATTTCATTCGCAACCTCGACATCACGGGCATCACGGCCCTTGTCGTTCTCGATCCTGCGAACGGCCTCGGCGACTTCCCTTGCTTTCCGGTGCACCGACCTGGGTGTCCAGTCGGTACGCCGTATTTCATCGAGCATCGCACCTCTGATCCGGATGCCGGCATAGGTTTCGAAACTCGCGCCCTGCTCGGGGTCAAACTTCCTGGATGCCTCTATCAACCCGATCATGCCTGCCTGGATAAGATCATCTGCCTGGACGCTGGCAGGCAAACGACTCATCAAATGATAGGCGATCCTCTTCACCAGAGGCTCGTGCAATACGACAAGTTCATTGCTGGATGCAAATTCAGCGGCCGCCTTTGCAGCATTCCCTTTCATGATCTCACCTCCATTTCCCTGTTTTCGTTTTGAATAAGACGTTCAACAAAAAATTCCAGGTGACCGCCTGCATACAGCTGGCGCGGCCACTTCATGATCTGCCTGGCAAGATTCTTGAGTGCAATCGCGGAGCGACTGCATGGAAATGCCGTTAGTACTGTCTGTCGCCGCAAAATAGCCTGCTGCAGGAATTCATCACGCGGGACATAGCCGCAGCAGGAAAGTACCAGGTCATGATTGTCAGCAAAGCACTCAAGCAGCTTCGTGAACAGCTCGCTGGCCTCGCCCGCCGACGTGACCATGTTCGGCAGCACATGGAAGCGCGAAATACCATGTACCATGTACAGGGTATCGATCAACGCGGCAGCGTCCCTGACGGAAGCCGGTTCGTTGCATATCACCACCACAATATCGGTCGCGGCACGACAGAAGCTGGTGACGATCTCCGTGATGCCGGTTGCAGTATCTATGATGAGTGTGTCGATCGGTTCATCCAGGTCGCTGAACGCGCGCATCAGGCCGGCACATTCATTCGCCCCGAGTTCGGCCAGCTGCTTTTCTCCCGAGGCAGCGGGTATCAGCAGCATGCCGCCAGGCCCGCGCATCACGATTTCCCCGAGCGCCTTGCTGCCGTTGAGCACGTCAAGCAGGGTGTAATCCACATCGAGCCCAAGCAGGGCATCGATATTTGCCATGCCGAGATCGGCATCCAGCAGCAAGGTACACCGACCCTCGTTACTCAGTGCCTGTGCAACATTGACCGCGATATTCGACTTGCCGGTGCCACCCTTGCCACCGGTGAACGCGATCACCTGCACCGGCGGATGTCCGACTGGTTTCACGCAACCATCGGTATGGCCAAGCTTGATGTCAGCAAAACGCATGGGATTAGCCACGACTGGTCCGAACTGATAAATGCATTTGCATCTGCTACCTGCTGCGATTTGCGGGTGATTTCTGCATGCAACACAGATAGCAACTTGCGTACCAACATCGACAGCAACCGTCCCTGACCGCTGCTGTCTACATAACTATATGTATTAAAATGGAAATATATCTACCAGCTTGCCAGGGATTTTTTCGGAACTACGTCACACTTTTGACATTAAGGATGACGGCGACAGCAAAATGACGCGATATTGCCCGTCTTCCAGCGTACGGGGAATGCCGGAAATGGCGCGAGCCGGACCAAGGGGGGTTACCGTCTCGTGGCGGGAAGGGTTTACAGGGACAGGTGCCCTGTTTCAGAAACGAGCAAGGTGAAATGTACTTCCGACAGGGGCCGGCTGATATGAAAACCCTGGGCTGCATCACACCCCAGACTGTTCAGCAATTCCCACGCCCTGGCATTTTCCACGCCCTCGGCTACCACCCTGTAACCCAGGTTGTGTCCGAGGTCGATGATCGTACGGACAATCGCAATATCCTGCTTGTCGAATGCTATATCCATGATGAAGGACTGATCGATCTTGAGGGTATCGATCGGCAGGCTTTTCAGGTACGACAACGAAGAGTAGCCGGTACCGAAATCATCGATTGCTATCGTGATACCCGATTCGCTCAACCGGCTCAGGACTTCTGATGCCCGATCGACATCCTGCATGAGCGTAGCCTCGGTAATCTCGATCTCGAGGCAATCACCCTCGACGTTCGCCTCATGAAGTGCCCATTTGATCTTGTCGAACAGACGGGGGTTCTGGAAGGAGCGTGCGGAAACATTAACCGATACCGGGATGCACAGACCTGCGTACTGCCACTGCCGGCACTGCCTGAGCGCGGTAACGAGAACCCAGTCTGTAATTGGCGTAATCATGCCATGCTGTTCGGCAACCGGTATGATCCGCTGCGGCATGACGGTTCCCTCTACCGGATGGTCCCAGCGCAACAGCGCCTCCGCACCGACGATTCTGGATGTCTGCAGTTCGACCTGTGGCTGGTAATGCAAGTTAAATTCGTTGTTCTCGATCGCTGTCTTGATTTGTCCGGAGTAGCGCAGTTGCTGGGCGGCACTCACATCATTCGCCGGGTCAAAGTATTGATAAGGAAGTCCATTGCGCTTTGCCCTCTGCATCGCGCTTTCCGCATTTATCAACAACGTTTCCTCGTTGTCACCATCGCCCGGAAAGCATGAAATCCCCAGCGTCAGGCTTACCCACAACTGTTTGTCCTTGTGAGAAAACGGAATATCAAAGGAATCGAGAATCTTGGTAATTACCCGCTCGGTGGCTTCGTTGATGTTGTGTACGGGCTGTAACAGTATGCCGAACTGGTCACCCCCCAGTCTTGACAGTGAATCCGACTCACGCACAACCGACTTCAGGCGTTCCGATATGTGTCTCAGCAGGATGTCACCGATATCACGTCCCAGCGTATCGTTGTACATCTTGAACTGGTTAATATCGAGTGATATCACCACCACCTGTGATCCGGGTACCCGGCGCGAGGCTGCCAGTGCCATATTGAGGTGATCAGTCCACATAGCGCGATTCGGCAGGCCGGTGAGGTCGTCTGTGGTAGCGAGCTGCTGTAACTGCCTGCGCTCCGCGACCATATGATTGATGTCCTCCATCATGCCATGAACGACAAGCGGCCGGCCCTGGCGGCCGATGGCGGGATGAAACGCCACCTTGTACCAGTGCTGCTCGGAACCGGCCAGGGTCATGCGCACCTCGACCTGGCGGCTGTTGCCGTTGACGGCATCCTGCCATGCGGACAGCAACAGCTGCACGTCTTCGCTGTGAGTATCGGAAAGACACGGGAACGGCGCATCCAGGTCGCGTTCATACAAAACGCTCAGGGGATAATTAGCATACAGTAGACTGCCGGACCGCACATCCACACTCCACAGGTAGTACGGAATGCCGGACAGCATATCCTCGACCTGACCGAGCCGACCGGCTACGTGTTCAAGTTCCCCGCACAACTCGTCACGTGCGCATGCCCAATACCCCTCAAGCGTTAATCCCAGGTCGCGCAGGAGCAGGCGGACCAGCAGAGACTCCAGGTCCTTGCGTTCCGCATCCGGCATCACAAGCGCGGGCAGCAGGCTGCGCAGGTAATCTATGAACAGGTCATAGGCACCGATGACCCATGCCGGCCTGAAGCGGAGCTCCACGTGTGCCATGCCCGATTCCAGCAGCTTACCAACACGGTCCGCGGTATCGCAGGACACTAATGAATTCAGCAGATTCTGCAGTTCGGAGCGTGCGAGTTGTCCCACATCACCCCCGGCGCGTTCGTGCGCATACAGCACATCCGCTATATCCGGATTATCGAAAAGGTAGTTATAGAAAACTTCGGCAAAACCCGCGGCGCCTGCTGCCAGCATGGCGCGGTGGCTATCGAGCAATCTTGTGTCACTATCCGAAAGACGGAACAGGTAATTATAGTCCCTTGCCAGCAGCTCACGGGCAACACGCTGACGCAGACTGTCGGCAGTCTGCGCACCGGGGTCGCCCGCCCTCTCTTTCTTCTTCGCTGCCATCGCGTGATTGCGGTAGGTTTATTATCCGGATGGCAATGAAACAGCACCGCCATCAACCGGTCGTGAGCAGCCATACATCTTCAACCCGAACCCCGAAATGTCGGCCGGTTACCGGAAAACAATTGAAGATAATGCGCGTGCTACTGAATTTTTATGTCAGCTTTGTTGTTATTGTACTTGTGCAGAATCTAGCACAGGGATGTGCGCAAATAAAGTGTGTCCGCTGTTGCGGTTGCTACACTACGCAATGAAATTAAACGGGAACTTCGTGCGTGACAGAAATCAAGTCACGATGAGTAGCGTCTTCAGGCCTGTCGCTGCATCCCGTATTTGCGCAGCTTTTCTACCAGTGTCGTCCTGCGCATGCCCAGGCGTTTGGCAGCATGTGCGACAACACCCCCCGAATCGGCCAGTGCCTGTTTAATATAACTGACTTCGAGGTGGCTGAGATGTTCCTTGAGATTCATGCCGTTACGTGGGAGGCGTGGATCAAGATCATCGGACGTTAGCTGCGACCCTATTAGTGCATCCATGATCTGTTCTGACGGTTCCCCATCTGTGGTACGAAACTTTTCCGGCAAATCGCCCGCATCAACCACACCGAAGGGATGCAGGATCGCGAGCCGCTCTATAAGGTTCGCCAATTCCCTGACATTGCCGGGCCAGCTGTACTGGCAAAGGGCATAGATCGCACCCGGCGACAATCTGACCGAGCCGCGATTCTCGTATTCGATTCTCCGCACCAGCTCGTTCACCAGCAGCGGGATATCTTCCACCCGTTCCGACAGCGACGGCATTTCGATCGGAAATACATTCAGGCGATAGAAAAGATCCTCACGGAATTCCCCCTTGCCTATCGCCTCTTCAAGATTCTTGTGGGTTGCGGCAATGATGCGTACATCGGACGTAAGTGACAGGTTGGACCCTACCCTTTCAAAGGTTCGCTCCTGCAGTACGCGCAGTATCTTGACCTGCATCTGCAGGGTCATGTCACCGATCTCGTCCAGGAACAGCGTACCGCCCTCAGCCATTTCAAAGCGGCCCTGCCGGTCGTTTATGGCACCGGTAAACGCACCTTTCTGATGGCCGAACAGCTCCGATTCCAGCAGATCCCCCGGGATGGCACCGCAGTTGACCGGTACAAATGGTTTGTCGCGGCGTGACGAGTAATAGTGAAGATTCCTGGCAACCACTTCTTTGCCGGTACCGGATTCACCCAGTATCAGGACATTGGCATCGCTGTCAGCGACCTGCTCGATCAGCTTGCGTACCTGCTGTATCGCCCGGCTGCTGCCAACCAGACTTCGGAACAGGTCAACCGGACGCTGGGTGGAATTGCTGGTTCTCTGGGTTTCAGTGAATACCTCGGCCTGGTGCAGGGCACTGGTCAGCTGGGCATAATTAGGGGGCAGCTCGAGCCGGCCAAGTATGCAGGAACCGGTGTCTATCGTGACCGTGGGTTCCCTGCCCTTCCTGGATAACAGGTAGATAGGCAGGTGTTCATCGTACTGGTGAATATCACTCAGCAAGGTGGAAAGCATTTGATCGGATCCGCAGGAGCCAATCAGGACTGCGAGGATGTCCTCCTCTTCGCCGGCAGCCGATTTCCAGTCCGCGCAACCGGCCACCCGCAATGGCGAGTAATTGATGAATTTAAGGACAGCCTGCAGCTCATCGCCGACGGCTTCATCGGCTTCAATAACAAGGACCTTGGGTTCTGTGTGCATTCGGATTCCCGCTCGGATATCGTTATCGGCAGGGGATTATTATAAAAACCCGAGAAATATTAAAGTTATTTTTCTCCCCCTTCATTTCAAGTGGATGTTAACCACCGGAGCAGGGCATGTCAAAGCCATGTCAGGCAACCCAGGTCCGGAACGCCATCAGCATGTTCCGGCGCCGGCATCAAACCCCGTTCCCCCATGTTTTTATTCGTATTTTCATAATATGCCATGCTGAGTTGCGACGTAGCAGCACGGTCTCATGGCGCTGTACCGCATCAGCACCCGCAACGGGTCGGGTCGATGCACGCTGCTGGCAGTTCCGGCCGGCATCCGGCCCGCTACGCAGTGCTACCGGCATGCATTTCGGTAATCATCCGCTTTGTGTACGGTACCTCAAAATCCGTCTAAATTAGACATACCCATGGTCGATAGTCCTATGGAGTCAGACATACTGCCCTGACCGGACCAGGTAACATCGAACAACAATTCGAGTGGTTAAATATCAATGATGCCAGAGCAGCGATCCATTTCGCCCGATATCGATAATTTTCGCATCCAGGCCATCCGCGCGCGAATTGCCGAGGAGGACTATATCGTCAATCCGCGGCAGATCGCTGACAAGATCATCGATCTGGAATATGCACTGTTCCGCTGCAACCAGCAGCCTTAATAACGCGATATCAGCCGCAACAAACATCCGGGTACCAGCACTGCCGCCGGCTGCAGGACGGACAGCGTACATTGGCAGCAGCCCCGGCCCAGGTGATAGAATGCATGTCAGGGAGTGGCTGCGCCTGCAGATTCATTCCCGGACACCGGTTTTTCAATGGGGCCGTAGCTCAGCTGGGAGAGCGATGCGTTCGCAATGCATAGGTCGGGAGTTCGATCCTCCTCGGCTCCACCATTTCACATCATCACCTTTGCCCCGGTAGCTCAGTGGATAGAGCGGGCGCCTCCTAAGCGCCAGGTCGGACGTTCAAGTCGTCTCCGGGGCACCAAACAGCAACGCCCGCACCTGCGGGCGTTGTTGCGCCTGTCCCGAATCGGGAACCGGGCGCGCCTCCGGTCTATACCTTCCGCCTGGCCGTGATGACGTTCGGCAACTGGCCGATTTTCGTCAGGACCCGGCTGAGCTGGCTGATATCCTTGATTTCCAGGGTTAGCAGCATGCGTGCGATACCGTCATGCTCATCGGTTGCGGTATTGGCGCCACTCAGGTTGATTTTTTCGTTAGACAGCAGCGAGGTGATGTCACGCAACAGGCCGGAACGGTCATAGGCCTCGACCAGTATGTCCACCTGGTAGGCGCGATCGGATGCCAGCCCCCAGTCAACCTCGATCAGGCGCGCACGATCATCACCCTGCAATCGCAGGATGTTGCCACAATCCTGCCGGTGTATGGTGACCCCGCGGCCGCGCGTGATATAGCCGACAATTCGATCCGTGGGTACCGGTCGACAGCAACGTGCTATCGTCGTCAGCAGGTTACCAACGCCCTGGATGCTGATCCCCTCGTCAATTCCTGCATCCTTCCGTCTGGTGGCACGCTGTCCGCGCGCCCGCAGTACCTCACCCTGCGGGACCAGCTCACTGACGGCGTTGGCCAGCTGGCCGGTCGAAATGTCCCCGCTGCCCAGTGCCGCAAACAGGTCATCGGACTGACGGATACCAAACCGGTCGGCGATCTTGTCCACGGGTAAACTGGTTACACCAAGCCGGTGCAGTTCACGATCGAGAATGCCGCGGCCGGCGCTGATATTGTGCTCGTAGTCCTGATGCTTGAACCACGCGCGCACCCGCAGCTTCGCACGCGGGGTCACCAGATAGCCCTGGTGGGTATTCAGCCAGTCCCGGCTGGGCTTGCCTTGCCGTGCCGTGAGCACCTCGACCTGCTCGCCGTTCTTCAACTGGTAGGTAAGCGGTACAATACGTCCGTCGACCTTGGCACCGCGGCAACGGTGGCCAATTTCTGTATGTACTGCATAGGCAAAGTCCAGTGGCGTCGCTCCCTGTGGCAGATCGATGATCCTTCCATGCGGCGTCAGGACGTAGACTCTTTCCTGGAAGGCCTCGGACTTGAATCGGTCAACGAAATCATGCGCGGAATGCTCTTCGTCCTTCCACTCAAGTAGCTGTCGCAACCAGGCTATCTTTTCCTCGTAGCCGGCATCGAAACCACCACCTTCCTTGTAACGCCAGTGTGCTGCAACTCCCAACTCGGCATGCCGGTGCATTTCATGCGTCCGGATCTGCACCTCAAGGGTACGCCCTTCCGGGCCAACCACAGCAGTATGCAGTGACCGGTACAGGTTTTCCTTGGGGTTGGCAATGTAGTCGTCGAACTCCCTGGGAATATGTCGCCACAATCCGTGTACGACACCCAGTGCCGCATAGCAATCCCGCTCCTTATCGACCAGGATACGCACGGCGCGCATGTCGAACACCTGATCGAAATCGATGTGCTTGCGTTGCATCTTTCGCCAGATGCTGTTGATGTGCTTGGGGCGGCCGGAAATTGTCGCCTTGACCCCCGCCTTCCCAAGCTCGGTTTCCAGTGTATCAATGACCCGTTCTATATAGCGCTCCCGGTCCACGCGTTTCTCGGCCAGTTGCCTTGCCAACACCTGGTAGGCATCCGGTTCGAGGTACCGCAGTGCAAGATCCTCCAGTTCCCACTTGATTTGCCAGATACCCAGGCGATTCGCCAGCGGCGCATAGATTTCCAGGGTTTCACGGGCTATCCGCTGCTGACGTGCGCTGTCCAGATGTTGCAGCGTACGCATGTTGTGCAGCCGGTCAGCAAGCTTGATCAATACAACGCGCACGTCCTCGGCCATTGCGAGCAATAACTTCCGCAGGCTCTCGGCCTGGTGCTGGCGTTTGCTGTCTGCCGAGATCGACTGCTGGAAATCCCCGATTCGTTCCATCTTTGTGACGCCATCGACCTGGCGCGCAATGACCGAACCGAATTCCTTGCTGATATCATCCAGGGTGATGTCCGTATCCTCGACCACGTCATGCAGGATTGCGGCGGCCAGTGTCTCGTAATCAAGGCCCAATCCGTTGAGGATTTCGGCAACCGCCAGCGAGTGAATGTAGTACGGCTCCCCGGAAACCCGTTGCTGCCCGTGGTGTGCATCGCGGGCGAGCTGCGCAGCCCGGCTAATTGCCTGTCGTTCCGGCTCGGGGCGATCGGTCAACAGTCCATCCAGACGACTCTGAAACAGCTGGTCATCAGCAGGCATGCCTGAATCATTCTGTAGCTGGTCTGTCATGACGCGTTATGGTGTCAGATGCCTCGTGCGGCACAGCCCGGCGTTTCCGCCCCGCGAATTGTTGTGCACTGTAAACCACGGCATCGACACACTTGTTTAAAGAGTATCCATAAGTGCATGTTTATTCAATATCTTTTTTGCATAAGGCTGCCTGGCGGGGAGATTGCAGACAATAAAAAGGCTACCTGACGTAGCCGTTTTTCAACACACCCCGTGCGGGGAACTGGACTGTCAGCTCAGACTTGCGCAGATCCGTGCCGCTTGGCAGGCGCGTGTGCAGCAGAATCACCGATAGACTCAACCGCTGCCAGGGAAGCAGCCGTGTTGTCATGCGCTGTCGACAGCTTGCCGGATGGATCGGTGAACCGGTCATTCAGCGTCTGTACATACCGGTTGGCCTCGGCGATGACGCGTTGCAGACGTTTGCGACTGCCCTGGCCCCACCCGACCGGGCTCCGCAGGAATACACTTAACCATGGCCGTGTATTGAACAGGAATGCACGCTTCAGGCGGCTGCGATACAGGCCCGGTGTATATTGACCGCCGATCTGCCTGAGCACACGGGTCGCCGCAAGCTGGCGCACCTTGAAATGCAGCCATGCAAACAATCCGACAAGGAAGGCGAGAACAATCAGCATACCTGTCGTATTCGCGTCGGAGCCCTGCCACCATTGTGGCCATGCCCAGCGCCAGCCATCCCGGAACCCCAGTACGCCAGACAGCGCCATGATCATGAACACCAGCACTACGCCCAGCACGCCGTCACCCCACAGCACCATTTTACGCCAATGTGCCTTGTGCTCTGTCAACTGCGGGATCACCTTTTCCTCGATTTGATGGGCCAGTTTCTCAAGTGCACCGGTTATCCGGTAGGCACGTTCGACATTGACACCTTCGATCCGCCGGCAGATCTCCGCGAGGTCATGATCGCGCTTTGCCTCATAACGCCGACGCAGGGCATCGGATTCAATTGTCACCGCCACTTCCGGGTTGTAGATACAGTAAAACCGGCCGGCGGAAAGTCCTTCCTGGGCCAGTGCGCGTTGCCAGGCCCCCACCACCTCCTCGGGGTTGTCCTCCCGGGCCGTAGTATCCATCTGGTTGAGAATGAAAAGGAACTTGGTAGCATCGGGTCTACGGATGGTCTGGCCAACCAGGTGGGTCAGGGTATCCCGCATCGCACCCGGCTCGGGATGACGGGCATCAAAAAACACCAGCACGAGATCGGAAAGATCGATGATGTGGTCTGTCAGGCGCAGGGTTGCATTGCGTTGCGAATCCGCATCGAAGCCGGGCGAATCGATAATGATCCGGCCGCGCAATTTTTCGCTGGCGCTTGTTTTCAGTTGCAGGTAGGCATCGATACGGTGTCCTTCGCCATGTGCCACGTGCTCCAGTTCCTTGCTGATCTGGTAAAACGGGAAACGGGGATCTGCATCAAGCGCCGTGCCCGGTATGGCCTGAACATGTCGTTCACTGCCGTAACAGATGACCGTGAATTTGTCATCTACGGCCTGATTACCGGTATTCTGCAGCGTCTCTCCCAGATAGTGGTTGATGAATGTGGACTTGCCTGCCGAGAACGTACCCAGCACGGAGATCATCGGCCACCACGAGATCTGTGTCGCATAGGATTGTTCAGCGCCCAGTAGCCCGAGTGCGCGGCCGACCCTGTCCAGCTGACGATAGCTTTGAACTGATGCTACCAGCACCGGATTTTCCTTGATCAGATGCTCCTCCAGACTCCTGAGGCGCTGTCTGATGGTTTTTCCCGCACTCGACATCATTCGTTGCTTTCCTTACTGCAGGTTGTACAAATTTCAACCCCGGATCATGGTTGCTTGCAGCGACTGGCTAACATGCTGCTTCCGCCGACTGCCCTCAATACGGATGCATGCTTTCACCACATCATCGGAACATAGAGATCATCCCCGAAATCATGTTCAGAATTCGCCTTTCGCACCACGGTTCATGATATCGAGAATGGTATCCTTGACCTGATTCGCTTCTTCGAAGAGTTCCGGTGGAAGCGCCTTGCCACCATGGATCATCATGTCCATATTGAGTGTATAGATCCAGAGCTTGCCGGTCTTGTCCTCAACCAGGGAGATACGACATGGCAGATAGGCCGAGAATGCATCCGAGTATTCGATCATCTTGGCCGCGGTCAGCGGGTTGCAAAACATGTAGATCTTCCAGAAACGCTGCGGCGTCCCGGTCATGGTGGCTACCTGCTCCGAGAGCGGCAGTTCACCGACGTTTTTAATGTTGTGCTCGTTGGCGACAAAGCGCATGGTTTGTTCGACGTCTTCCACGCTCAAACCATCCGCCACCTGGATCTTCCATACGGTTGCTTCCGCCGCATTCCCGCTGGCCAGCAGATTTTTTGTCATGGTCAGGTAAACTTCAGGTGCCTTGCCATCGAATTCGGAAAACTTGCCGATTTCCTTCAGGCCCTGCACGCCAAAATTCTCGTTCATGGCAAGCCAGATGACCCCGGCAACAAGCACGAGCCCAAGCAACGCAAGAAGATTCCATATTAATCTGAGCATGTTTCCTCCCGGGTCTGCATTGTTCTATTCAGTATCTGGGGCGGCAGATTCCGATGCACTGATTTGCTGTTCCAGATCGCCGGCCTGGCTCCCGTTCAGACCGCGTATCACTTCGACCAGTTGCTGTGCACGGTCAAGCAGGCCTTGGGCCACCAGCCGCGTTCCAGCCTCATAATAGGAAGACGATGCCTTGTCCCAGTCTCCCTGCGAGAAGTACATGTTTCCGAGTTCGCCATATCCATCGGGGTTGTCGGGATCAAGGGCGATGAGTTCCTGGTATTTCTGCTCCGCAGCCGCGTAATCCCTGAGCCAGTAGGCCTCGCGCGCCGCTTCAAGAACCCGGTAGGGAGTAGTCTTGGCGGTGACTGCGCGTTGTTGAGCAGGAGTGGACGCGGCTGCCTCTTCTGCGTGTTCACCACTGACGGTCGTCGCTGGCACTGGCGTATTCGCAGTTTCCGCGGAATCCGGTTGTGTGGTCTCGGCGGGCGCAGCGGCCGATGCAGTCTCTTCCTGCGCAACACTATCCGTCTCGCCCAGCGATGTCTGTGACGGCGGTTGCTGTACTTCCGCCGTACCCGGAACCGCTTCCGCTTCTTCCATGGTTTCCTGCGTAACGGCAGTCCGGGCACCCGTTCCCGTATCATCAGCCCCGCCGGTAATTACCGGCTGCTCAGCAGTGGACGCTTCCTCTGCTGTCTGGGCCGGCGCAGCTTCACCGGTAGCCGGCACCGCCGTACCCCGGTCGATTGCAGCGGCCGTCGAATGACCCGTCTCCGGCGCCGTTGTTGCTGCGCCGGAACTTTCACCGGCGATCGTCTGTGTTGGCTCGACTTCCGTTGTAAGACTATCACCGGCACGCGGGCTTGTTCCGGCATCTCCCCGTTCATGTGCAAGGTCCGGCAAATTCCAATCCGGGAACAGTTCACCTCGGTAGATCAGCCCTATTGCCAGCAGCGCGACCACAACCAGCGCAAAACCATGGCTCAGGATACGTGCGAAGAGATTCATTATCTTGCTCCTACCTAAAAATTAATTCAGTCTGCCGACCACGTCGGGGTACAGTGCCGCTGCCAGGACACGAAATTCATTGGCCGCCTTGCTCTGCGGCCACATCTCGAATACTGCAAGTCCTTCACTCAGGGAACGCCTGAAACTGGTACGCATCTTCAGTCGTTGCGGCATCACCTCGTCGATACCCGGCAGCATCCGCAGGGCGGCTTCGGTTTCGTGAGTCTCGCGTATCGACTTGTTGGTATCCGCACGGTTCACGAATGCCATGGTCCGCTGCCTGCCGTTCATTTTTACCGCCTGCAGATCCGGGCCCAGGATATGCAGGAACCGCTGCGTCGCCCAGACGTCTGCCTGGCTGGGCGGGACGGGGATCAGAATCCTGTCAGCCGAGGTCATCGCTTCTTTCATCGCTGCCATATTAGCCGCGCCGACATCCACGAGGACTTCGCAATCCTTGTGTGACGTGAGCTGTTCACTGAGTACAGCGCGGACCGAATGGATCGTCAAGTCCGGCCTTATGCCGATCTCGCGCCGCAGGCCACCCAGGTCACTGAATGTGCACTGCGGGTCGAGGTCATACCCGATCACCCGCCTGCCGTTCTTCTCAAGCCATACAGCGAGATTGAATGCGACGGTACTCTTCCCCGAACCACCTTTCAGATTAGCGATTACTGTAATCATTGCCCGAATCCGGTCCCCCTGAAAAATGGTATGACTTCACGTATATAACCGTCGTGAACGCGGATTAGCGTCCCTCCTCTTGCGGCATGCTGATTTCCTTGTAGCCGGCAGGAACCGAAAACAGTTTATCAGGCTGGTGCTGCTGCCTGATGTTCACCAGATTGCGGGTGAATTCACCGGGTTGTTCCTCTTTAATGATCATTTGCAGTGACGGATCGTACCACTGATATGTGGTCATATTCTGTCCGCCGGGGTAACTCGCGGTCATCTCCCACTTCTCGGCCTTGCGGCCGTTGACGGTTTCACTACCCAGCATATGTGCCTCCATGGTAGATCCATCCGGCATGATCTGGCGGATGGGTATATGGCGCTCCTCATCGAGCCAGAACTGCATACTGCCACCCTGTTCGTTTGCAACACTGGTGACTTCCCATTTCCTGGCCTTGCGGCCGTTGACCACCTCGATCCCGCCTTCCTTGCACGTCAGGTTCTGCATGCCTGCGCAGGGACTGTTGTCGGACTTCGCCATACCCTGCTGCGGCTGCATTTCCTGCTGTCCTCCATGCCTGCGCATGAATGACTGCTCCGCCGGGTTGATGATCACCGCCTCCTGTTTATCCAGATCGATTATCTGAATAACGGTCTGGCCATTTATTTCATATTCGGTGCGAACCTTGTTCTTGCCTATGTACAGTTTGCCGGTATGGTCACCCTGTTCAGGGCTGGATTCGATGGTGTCAGCAGAAAATTCGATGATTGATTGTGTGGCCGATACAGTCTGTGCCGACATGGCCAGAACAGCAGTAAATAACAGCAAAATGGATCGCATTTCGACAGACGCCTCATGTGATTGGTTGCTGTCTGTGATTGTAAATGAAACGAGCCAAAACACATCCCTGTGTTTGGCTCGTTATCAGGCGGAAGTGTTACTTGGCGTCGCCAGCCGGTGCCGCCGGAGCTGCAGGCTGGCCATAGCCATACGGTGCGCCACCGTAACCACCACCATAACCCGGGTAGCCACCACCCCAGCCACCGGGATAGCCACCCCAGCCACCCGGATAGCCACCATAGGGGCCGTAGCCACCGTAACCACCACCATAACCGTAGCCGCGACCATAACCGGAACCATAACCGGAACCACGACCATAACCACGCCCGTGACCGCCACCGCTGAAGCTCATGTCGAAGTCACCGCTGCCGTCACCGTCAAAGGGACCCCACTCACTGCCACCATAGCCGTCATTACCACCACCCCACGGACCCCAACCACCCCAGGCATGGGCGGCGGTCAAAGGTGCAGCCATCACGACCGCCACGGCGGCGGCACTCAATGTTTTCATTGCTATCTTCATTTCACTATCTCCAATGATTATTGTGTTTACAAGTCATCTTGCAAACAGGTCTCCCTGTAAAAAAAATCAGCAACCAAAGGGAGGATGAATTGCTGATCAACAAACCGGTATTGCGGCAGTCGGGTCGTTGCTACCAACCCGGCCCACCCACCGCCACCCGGATAGCCACCAGAGGGGTATCCACCGTAACCGTAGGGGCCGTAGCCACCATAGCCATAATCACGGCCGTAACCGTAGCCCCTCCCATAACCGGAGCCGCGACCACCACCGCTCATGCTCATGTCGAAGTCACCAAAGCCGTCACCGTCAAAGGGACCCCAGTCATTGCCCCAGCCGCTATCCCAGGGCCCGCCACCGCCACCCATGGACCCCATCCACCCCAGGCATGGGCAGAGGAATACGGCAGCCCTATCAGACCGGCCACTGTGACAACACGCAAAATCTTCGAAACCACTCTCATCTGGTATAACCCTTCCCTGTCGACAAAAAAGCCGCAAACCTTGCTTGCGGAGACTACCAATAATACCCGGGTACCGCGTTGTCCTGGGTCGTACCGAACTGTCCGGAATTCTGTCCAGTGTATCCATTGTAAGCAGGCTGGCCCCAGCTTGGGAACTGATTGGTCTTCTGCCAGGTATCCATGCTCTGCCTTCCCGCGTTAGTGTCATGTTCGGATTCACTGACAGCACCCCATGGCCGCTGCCCGTACTGATACTGCGGCTGTGCCTGGTAATACGGCTGATACTGCGGCACAGGCTGGTATTGCTGCTGGTATTGCGGCACAGGCTGGTAGGCCTGCTGATATTGTGGGAGCGGCTGATAGTATTGCGGCTGAAGCGCGGGTTGCTGCAGCTGAGCCTGTCCGTTACTGCTCCATCCGCCTGTAGCGGGATATTGCGGCATACCCTGCTGTACAGGATACGGCACCGGTGCTGGTGACCATGGCTGGCGACTGGCATTGTAGCTCTGTACAGGCTGTGACGGTGGCGCAGTGATTATCTGTTGTTGCTGCATTCTCTGTCCCGGTGCAGGTGCAAAGGAATAATATGGTGTCTGCATATATTTAGGAGTCGGATACCATTCCCTAACCTGGATTGACTTGCCAGGTTGCGCTGGTTTCTCCTCTTTCTCCGACACGTGTTCGGGGTCATCTGCTTCACAGGCACTCACCAGTAATACAGTAATAATAACAAGTATTCTTGAGAAGCTGCGATTGACAAGTGGGATTGTCCCCTGATTCATGTCATCACTGCAAACCGGTACATATGACCCGCGTTACCGGTAACCCCGCGCCGGGTTTCCCGGATATTGCAATGAATCATATGACGGTGGAGGCGGGACATCCTGTTCATCGGGCCACTCCAGCCCCCTTCCATAACCATAGGGTGGCATATTCCAGTATCCAGGCATACCTGACTGGTAAGGATATCGGCCTGGAGCCGGGTAATTGAATCCCGGGGCTGAAGGCATGGGACGACCATAATAGCCTGAATAGCCGGCTGCGGGTGGGCGAACTGCGGGATGACCCTTCAAATAACCCGCGGGGCTCTCTGGTGATTCTTGCGTAAGTCGGCCAGCCGCAGGTGGCATCATGCGCTCGTAAAATCCGGGCATGGGCGCTTGCATTACAGCTTGTTCCTGCATTGCCGTTGCTGGTTCTTCGACTGGAGGCATCTCCGCCAGGCTGCCAGCTGTTGACGGCAATCCCGTCTCTTCCTGCTCCGGTTCCAGCTGCTCGGTAGTGGCATTTTCCGTGGATGCTGGTACTGCTTCTGCCGCACCGGATTCTGCGGTCAGATCACCCGTTGCCACTGGCTGGTCCGGTTCTTCCTGGGCGGTGGTCGATCCTGCCAGGGATTCAGCTGTAGTGTCAGCGGCGGTTTCTTCCTGCACTGGCGGCATTGCTGTCGTTTCTTCCGGCATTGTCCCGGAAGCTTCTTCGACAACCTGTTCCCCTGCAACGGTCCCGGCCGTCGCCGGCACTGCCGACGCCTCCGCCCGTTCCACGTCTGCCCCGGGTTCATCAGTATATTGATTCTGAACAGTCGTGGGCGTCCCGGTTGCAGACTCGGCAGTAATGTCACCTGCCGTCTGTGGTCCTACAAGCTGATATTGTCCAGGTACCGGCGGCATGAGCGGGGCGTCTTCCAGCGCCGCATTGGCTGACTCATCAGCACCGTTTTCAGGACCACCGCCCGGCTGGCTCTGCATCCGGTCTTCCGCCGGTATCTCGCCCGTCGCCCGGAGCTGGGGAATGGCCATCGGAACCTGTTGTATTGTATCAGACCCCGGGATGCGTGGATCAATATTGACTGGCTGGTAGGGCCCGGCAGGTGGTGGTGCCGATACCAGTGACCATTCATCACTGTACTTATACTGGGTCTTGGGCTCATCGGCACTGGTCGACGGCGACAGGAATGCGACACAGAGCACCGGTAACAAACGCAGCCCCATCATAAAACGGTTACCATTCATAAAAAATCCACCTCGATTATTGTCCATCTGTCAGGTTGATGCTGCCGGCCAGGCCTCTGAACAAAGCTTAGTTGAAATCCTGCTTCAAGCGAATACCGCGTCGTTTTGACCCGACAGTATCGTTTGATTCCGTTTCAGCATCGCCGCCGGATTCGTCGTCCACCTCGGTCGCATCGTGTGCTTCCTGCGCCGGTGCCGGCTCACGCAGTGGCGTCTCGCTCGCTGTTACAGCCGGTGTCTCTGGTGGCGGCGATGGCGGCCTGTCTGTTGCTGCTGCCGGAGCCTCGGTGACTGACGCCTCGGTCGCTTCTGAAGGCGCGACAGCAGGTTCAGGCGCAGGCGGCATGGTGGCGGCGGCAACCCCGGCTGCCGGGGTCTCCCCCACCGCTGCAGGAGCTGGTGATTCATCCGGCGTTGGCGGCTTTCCGCTCGCGGTAACCGGCTCTGCACGCGGCGGTGGCCGTGTCCCCGTTGCGGGCGATTCACGCGGTGGCGGCGGTGTGCCACGAGGTGGCGGTTGCCGTGGCGGTGGCGGAGTACCCCCTCCCCTGGGTGGCGGTGGTGGTGCACCCCCTCCCCTGGGTGGTGGCGGTGTACCCCCGGCGCGTCTGCCGAATTTCCCGAATATCCCTTTGAAGCCCATGCCGAGCATGGTGAAGACGGCCTGGATGATGATAAAACCCAGGTAAAGGCCGAGACGATTCCGCCCTACAGGCGCATCCACAGCGGTGGGCCGGATGCGGCTGTTGCGGTTTCAGTCGTTTCGACAGCCGATTATCTGGAAGGCCGGCTGACCGCCACAGTGCCGTCGTCGGCCGTCTCGACATAGAACTGTTTGCTTCGCGCTGATGCAGCCCAGCGGCATGACGAGCATGGCAAGACAGGTCGCGGTACCGGCGCCAAACAGCGTACTGACAGCCAGGCCGTTAAAGATTGGATCGGGCAGGATGGTGAAGGCGCCGGCCACCGTGGTCAGGGAGGTAATGAAGATTGGTCGCATGCGGTCGTCGGCACCCATTACCGCCGCTTCCCTGACCTCGTTCCCTTCGCGACCTCGATCTTGACGAACTCCACGATCAGGATCGACTGGCGCACGATGATGCCGCTCAGTGCGATCATGCCGATCATCGAGGTGGCCGTAAATTCCGCACCAATGATCCAGTGACCCGGGAATGATGCCGAGGAGGGTCAGCGGAATAGGTGACATGATGAGGCCGGCGAGGGCAAAGTTCCTGAACTCCCAGACGATCAGGCCGTAGACCAGCACCAGTGCCGCCATGAAGGCGCCGCCCATGTCGCGGAAAGTTTCGTAGGTGACCGTCCACTCACCGCTCCATTCATAGCCGGATTTGCATCATCCTTGTCCAGCTCGAACAGGTTCCAGGGCATGGTCGCCATCTTAACACCATCCGGCGCGGTGTATTCCTTCACCAGGTCCTCGATGCCGAGCATGCCGTAAATCGGCGCGCCCAGACGGCCCTCCATCTCGCCGACCACATACTCGATGCCACGCAGGTCCTTGGAATAGATGATGGGTTCTTCGTCGGCTGCTTGACAAACTGCCCAGCTCGGAGAGCGGCAGCGTCTTGCCGTCATTGGTCGGTACCGGCAGATCCCCCAGCCGGGTAATCTGCGAGCGGATGGAGAGCGGCACCTGGATCACGATATAGGTCGGTTCCAGCACCGTGCCGCGCTTGACATCGCCCAGTTTGTAATTGCCCATGGCCATGGCGAGTGTTTGTTGATGGTGTCGACCGAAATACCACGACGTACGGCTTTCTCGGTATCGACTTCGAAGCGCCAGTATTCGTACGGGTCGGCCATATAGGTATCGACATCGACGACATTCGGTAACTCTCTCGAACATGGCCGTCATGTCGGCGGCCACCTTGCGCCGGGTTTCGGCATCCGGCCCATGGACTTCGGCGACCACCGTCTGCAGCACCGGCGGCCCGGGTGGCATTTCAACAACCGCGATGCGCGCGCCCATGCGTTCGCAATCGGCGTCAGCATATCGCGCGGCGGCCACGGCGATCTCGTGACTGCCGCGTTCCCGTTCCTTCTTATCTTTGATCATGACCAGCAGGTCGCCTTCCCAGGACCGCTGGCGCAGGTAGTAATGCCGCACCATGCCATTGAAGTTGAACGGCTGTGCGGTACCTGCGTAGGTCTGAACTGGCGATGACTTCCGGCATGGTCTCGACTTCCTCGGCCAGCGCATGACGACATTGGCGGTATACCGGCATCGCCGTCCCTTCCGGCATGTTGACGATCGACGGAAAATTCCGGTTTGTTGTCGAACGGCAGCATCTTCACGGCGACGGACTGGGTGTAAAACGTCACACAGAAGCGCGGCGGTCAGCAATGATCATGAACAGGAACAGCAGGCCGAGTAATCCGGTTGTCGATCAGCGGCATGATGATCGGCCGGTAGAACCTGGCGATAATCTCGTGGGTCTTCTTTTCCTTATTTCGGCGCGTTTCAGCGCCGCATCCTGGGTGCCAGCTTGACCGCCATCCAGGGCGTGAATATAAACGCCGCTATCAGGGAAAAGAACATTGCCGAGGAACCCAGCACCGGGATGGGTCGCATGTAGGGCCCCATCAGGCCACTGACCCAGCCCATCGGCAACAGGGCGGAGATGATCGTAAACGTTGCCAGGATGGTGGGGTTGCCCACCTCGCGCACCGCATCGACGGCCACTGCAACACTGGTTTTCCCTTCGTCCAGCCAATGCCGGAAGATGTTTTCAACGACCACGGTCGCATCGTCCACCAGGATGCCGATAGAGAAAATCAGTGCGAACAGGCTGACGCGGTCGATGGTGTAATCCACCATCATTGCCCACCAGATGGTGAGCAGGATCACGACTGGTATTACCGCGATGACCACGATCGCGGCACGCACACCCATACCGACCAGGCAGAGTATTGACACGATACCGACCGTTTCCAGCATGGCCTGCAGTAGCTCATTGACCTTGTCGTCAGCTGTCTTGCCGTAGTCGCGGGTGACCTCGACGTGGACATTGGAGGGAATCAGGTCCCTCTTGAGATCCTCCACCTTCTTGAGGACCTTGTGTGAAATCGTAACGCCGTTAGTGCCTTTCTTTTTCGCGATGGCAATGGTAACCGCCGGATTACCGTGTGGCGAAACGGTATCACCTGTATAGGCCGGACCAGTGTAGTAATTAACCATCTGGCTGGGTTCTGCCGGGGCTTCTGATACCCTGGCCACATCACGCACATAGACCGGCGCCCCCTGACGGATACCGATGACCAGGCGGCCGATCTCCTTGGCGTTGGTCAGGAACGACCCGGTTCGCACCGTAAAGGCCTGGCCACCCGTCTCGACGCCACCCGCTGTCTGTTCGGAATTGGCGGTCTGTATGGTCTGCGCGACCTGCTGCAGGCTGATACCGTAGCCGGACAGGCGTTCCGGCATGAGTTCGACCTTGAGCTGGTCCTCACGGCCGCCAACGACAAAGCCCTTGCCCGCACCATCCACCTCACCCAGACGTTGCAACACGTCGAGCGCGAGCAGGCGCAGGGCACCGTCGTCGATATCGTCCGACCAGAGTGTCAATGTCACGATCGGCACATCATCGACAGCGACCGGTTTAATCAGTGGCGGCAACACATTGGGCGGAATCTTGTCCATGTTGGACATGATCTTGTCATGCACCTTGACGACGGACTCGCCCATGTCCTCGCCCACCAGGAAGCGTACCGTTACAATTGCTTGCCCGCGTTGAGTGGCCGAGTAGGTATGCCGTACCCCGGGAATTTCCTGCAGCAGTCCGTTCCAGTGGTTGCGTGACCAGACTGGAGACCTGCCGTGACGACGCGCCCGGGTATTGAACAAAGACGTCAATCATCGGCACCGAGATTTGCGGGTCTTCCTGGCGCGGGGTGAAAAACAGACCGATCAGACCGACCAGCAGCGCCACAATCAGTATCATTGGGGTAACCGGCGAGGTGATGAACAGTCGCGCTGTTCTGCCTGCGATGCCAAGCGAGTGGGCATCGTAGTTAACAGGAGTGGAAAATTGTTTTTCTTGTTCAGTCATACCTAATTACCTGTCGCCTTCTTGCGTGCCATTCTCAGTTGCACTACCACTGCCCCGGAGCACGCAAGTACTGTTTTCTGTCTTCCGTATACAGGGATATACCTGCGTCCGAATCCTGTGAACAGTTCAAATCAGACCGGAACCTCCTGTCTACTTGCTCCATGAACCCTTTTCGCCACTGGATTCATCCGCATTGACGAAAACGCGTTCACCGGCACGCAAACCCGACAGGATAGCGATCCCTTCGGCACCAACATCATCGCCTGTCCTGACCAGGCGCAACTCGCGCTGGTTCTGGTCATTCATTACATAGATGCCGGGCAGACTGCCACGCCAGACAAGCGCGCTCTTTGGCACGACCGGCAATTCCCGTACGTTTGCATTGACATCGTTTATCATGACATCGGCGTACATACCGGCACCCGCCGGTGCGCCTGCCGGCAGGTCCAGCTTGACCGTCACAGTGTGCCGGTCCGGATCGGCGATCGGGTAGATCTGGGAAACACGCGCCTGCACGCTTATATCGCCGACATCCAGACGCGCCGGCACGATCATGCCTTTCTTGATACCCGGCATCAGCCGGGCCGGCACTTCGACCTGTATCTGCAATTGCGACATGTCGGCAAACTTGAGCAACGGCTGGCCGGGCTGGACGGGATCGCCCACTTCGACCAGTTTCTTGGTGATCACGCCCTTGAATGGTGCAACGGACTTGGCGTCGCGGATCTTGGTGTCGATCTCCTCGATACTGGCATGGGCAGCTTCCAGTGACGAGCGTGCCTGTTCAACCTGTGTTCCATACTGATAGAGCTGTGCATGACGATCCACACCAGGCGATCCGCCACCGGAAAAACTCTGCATGGGGTTGGTAAAATTGCGCATGATTGAGCTCATCCCGCCCATCATGTCGTTCGTTTCCCCGCCATACGGCGATACCCACTCGCGCGAATACTGTACACCGGCATTACGAAGGGCCGCCTCGGAATTAGCCAGATTTGCCCAGGCCGCACGGCGCTTCGCGAGCAGATCGTCGATGTTGATTGCAATGAGCTCGGTACCTTCCTCGAAGAAATCGCCTTCCTCACCCGCGATGCTGCTGATACGACCGGGGATCTGTGCGGAAAAAGTCACATCCTTGATCGGGACAACCGTGCCGCCCAGGCTGACACTTGCCCCGACCGGGATACTCGGGACCGTAATGACGGCATCACCGGGTGCCTGTGCGTAGACATTCGCGACCGTAACACAGGCAGTTAACATTCCAGCCAGAGCAAAGTTTCTGATTAACATCGTTAAACCTCACACAACAAAATAATAAAGGTGGTCAGGTCCAGCACCGAAACATGCGGCGCTGTCGGATGACAGCGCCAACCCTGCCCAACATAACCAGTTTATTGATGACCTGAACTGCAGTTCAGGTCATCACGAGGCAGCAGAAACCATTCCAGCTTATTGTTATCTACACACCCGAAAAAAAACGCCCGAAATACTCAGGCGCGACCCATTACCGAAAAACTCTTGATAAATGGACCCGCCATGCGCGGATCCTTGATCATGGCGGCGTAGTCACCGACGTTGAATTTCAATTTGCGTGATGTATACGCCATGCCCAAACCCATCATCCCCGGTGGCTTTACCAGCCACTTGTTCCAGTTATCGAAGCTTGCGCGCAGGTCCCAGCTCAACTGTTCACCATTATATATACCCGCCGTGGTTGCCTTGCCGTTTTCGATCTTGATGAAACCACGGGGCGTATCCTCACCGTCGAATCCATATGCGATCGTCGAGTTGAAATTGATCTTCGCCAGCGCATCCGACAATTCCGGTTCAGCATTCCACTGTTCCATGAAGCTCTTCATCCACTCATCAGAAAACAGGTCAGCCATTTTTTTGTCTCCTCCTGGGTTGGTCGTTTATGATCAAAATATAGTGAAATTACTGATTATAACGCCTATATATTGGATTCTGGTGCAATGCTTAATCCTCTTGCATGACTATGTGCACTCTGAAGGAGCACTCGCGCCGTCGTCTATTACGGACAGATTACTGTATCCAATTCACATAATATGTCCCAAAAGTCAATAAGAGAAGAAAATTATAGAGACTATTGTATAAGGCTTTGCCCGGTAGCGGCTGTGACGACAACCGGCCGGGAAACAGCTGTCAGAAAGTTTATCACCCTGGAAAATGGTGGAATTGCACGATATCCCCTTGTATGCAGGCACGAATATTGTTTTTTCTAAAATTTTAATTAAGTGGCGGAATGTTGACTAGCTTAACACACTAACCTGCGTATTGCGTGATGGAGAGATAGAAAATTTCATTATAAGTTATATAAACAGCAGGATATTGACTCTGGTATGGGACTTGCAAGAAATTGTGCTATCAACAACGACCCGGGACAAGCACCGATGGGCATGCAACTCCAAAAAATTGACGGCAGGGCGATCGAGCATCGCAATGTCGATCGCCGCAGTCACTCGCTTGCCACGCTGCATGGCGCACTGTTTCTGAACCGGCGGCGCTGTTTCCGCCGCGACGAAGACCACGTGAATTCCTACAAGGACTGGCATGGCCATATACCGCTGATTGCAACATTGCTCATCATCCTGCTCTGTTTCGCGGATGCATTTCTAACCACGATGCTGCTGGGCAAGGGCGCCGTTGAAATGAACCTGCTTATGGACTGGCTCATCCGAAAGGATATTCACATCTTTACCATTGCCAAGATGGCGATCACCGGAACGGCTCTGGTGGTACTGGTAATGCATTACAATTTCATGATTTACAGATACATTGCTGTCAAGTATGTCATGTATGCCCTGGTTCCGGCCTATACGCTGCTCATCCTGCATGAATTGAACATGCTCGCCAACATCTAGCCAGGCGGCTGGCGTCGAGCCGCGTCAGCACGCACGTCGGGAAGCCGTCCACAGTCGCGCCCTGCAGCAAGCCCGGTACGCCGTGCAGCACGAGTCGTACCCTCCCGGCCGCCGGTACATTCCGCCCGCCCGGTTTCAATTGTTATAATTTGCTGTAACGCAGCCAGTTTTACTGGTAACTTTACCCACCTTCGAGTACCCGCTCGAATCACCGTCATTATTCGATCCATACATCCAGGAGTAACCATGTACACGTGTGACTTGGACAAAGGCAACGGAACACAATCCGGCAACCTGGGCAGAACATTGCTTGCTGCTGCAGTAGCCGTCTCGCTGGGCATCGCGGGCTGCACCACCAACCCCTACACCGGGGGACAGGAGGCAAGCAAGGCCGCAAAGGGTGCCGGTATTGGCGCCCTTGGCGGGGCAGTCATCTCTGCCATGACCGGCGGCAATCGCAAGAACGTCCTGCTCGGCGCAGGTATCGGTGCCCTGGCAGGCGGCGCTGCTGGATACTACATGGACCAGCAGGAAGCGAAATTGCGCCAACAGCTGCAGAATACCGGCGTCAGTGTCACACGCGACGGTGACAACATCATTCTCAACATGCCGGGCAACGTTACATTCGCGACAGATTCAAGTAACATATCGGCTGATTTCTACCCGGTACTCGACTCGGTTGCGCTCGTGATCAACGAGTACGAGAAAACCTATGTGGATATCACCGGACATACCGACAGCACCGGTGCCGAAGACTACAACATGCAGTTGTCGATCGCGCGCGCCAGCAGCGTTGCACGCTATCTGCAATCACACAAGGTCTTGCCGCAGCGCATCACGACCACCGGCATGGGTGAATCCCGGCCGATCGCGACCAATGACACGGCACAGGGGCGCGCACTCAACCGGCGTGTCGAGATTGTCCTCACACCGCTGACCTGAACACGGCAACCCCTCAGGCACTCCGAGGCCCGCGTGACGCGGGCCTTGTTGTTGTATATCGCCTCTCCAGGCGCGGATACCGGTCAACTGCGGTCGGTGGCTGAGCACCAGCTGCGATTGCCTGCTTGCCTGCCGTGCAGCCGACATGCCCTGCAATCGCCCGGTGAGAAGCAGGGCAAGCCCATTATGTCCACTGGCCCGTGACGGATACCGAAGAGTACGTGCAGGGAGACCGGCAAGCGGGCCTGGCGGCTCTCCCCCACGTCCGCACAGCAGCGTCCTCCTCGCCCCGCTACCCGATTACCTGCAGCACCACCCGCACCCGTGCAGGCTGTACAGATTGCCGAACGCGACTGACCCCCGCGGCCGGACATCCACGGCGGGCCTGTCATCAGGCACCAAACCCCGCCAGCCGACGCCCTTCGGTAACTATCGAGCAACATTTACCGTTGAATAATATGATCTTTTTTCCTGATAACCGGGAACACGCGATCCTCGCCAGGCCAGTCCACGATGATCACATTCATACTGGCCGCTCCATGCGACGCCTGTTTAAGCTCGTGCACCGCCAGTTGACGGCTCAATCCCGCGCACGCTAAACCACACAGCTTTAAGGAATTACACCGACAGCCGATCACTACTGGCGATACACGCATGGACGGTGCGTCCATGGCACATCAACGGGCAGTTGCCTGTATGGGTAATTAAATAACGGGTACCGACATGCAAGCCACCCCTAGCACGCGCGCGTGGGCCTCTACCATCCTCGATGATTGCCATCGCCTGGTACTGACGCACCTTCACGCGCTCATGAAACGGATGTTTGAGAACAGTGATACAGCCTTCATGGAGTTCATTGACAAGGCGCAGTCCAGTTCCTCGCAAATCCGCTTCATGGAAGCCATGACCATCATCAACAAAAACCGCTCACATGTTGAAGAAATCTTCTACAGACACCTGGGCAAGGGTTTCAAGGAGTTCAACAACCTGAAGTACACCACCAAGCTGGCTGCCGCTGAAAAAAGTGCCCCGCTGTCCCTGGTCAGCAAGGAAGACTCTGATATCCAGGTAGCGCTCCAGAACATGACATCCAGCGCCGCCCTGGGTTCGACACACACACTGTATGCGATACGCCAGCGTCTGGCTGTACTCAACGACGGGCGCAAGCTGGAGGAAGACCAGGTTCCCACCGGGCCTGCCTGCCTCGCCAATGCCTTTCACCTGGCCGCGGAGGAACTGGTACTCGACCACGAAACCCGGCTGGTGGTTTACATGCTGTTCGACAAGTTCGTATTAAGCAGGACCTCGCTGCTTTACGACGAGTACAACCAGCGTTTACTGAAAGCCGGGCTGCTCCCGAACCTCAAGTACGAGGTCCGCAAGCACCCGGTCAGCGCGCAGCAGCAGTCTGGATCCGGCGGCACCGGCGGGACAGCAAGCGGCGATACCGGTACCGGCGGCAGCCAGGGGGGCGCGGATAGTCAGTCACTGGGTGATGAGCTGTTCAACAATATCCTGCAACTGCTGTCACGCCGTGACAGACAGGTTCATGAAGCTGCGGGGGACGCAGATCACGCAACAGGCGATAACGTGGTATCCAGTCCATTGCCCCGGACGGAAGTCGTCTCGGCAATCCACCAGCTGCAGTTGAGAAGGCATACGGACACTGCGGGATCGGTAGGGAACGTCAAGGTTTCCGATGGTGCACAGCACGACAAGCACCTTGTCAAGACGATGCTCGCCCAGCTGTCTGACGAGCGCGAGCGGCTGTTTACCGGCATCGACCGCCGCAGGCTGCCCAGCGCGGACACACAGGTGATCGATCTTGTCGGCATGATGTTCGAGTACATGCTGAATGACGAGAACCTGCCCAATGTTGCGAAGGCCGAATTGTGCCGATTGCACACCCCTTATCTCAAGGTTGCGATCATCGACAAGTCCCTGTTCACGAATGCAAGACATCCGGCACACGAACTGCTGAACACGCTCGCCGGCGCCGGCACGAAATGGGTGTTTGAAAACGACCTGACGCGTGGCATATTCCCGACCATGCGCATGGTCATCCAGCGCATTATCGAAGAATTCGAGAACAACATCGAAATATTTGGCGAGCTGCTTGAACTGTGCCGCAACAACCTTCGTGATCTGGAAAACAAGGCTACCGCGATCGAACAGCGCACCCGGCAGGCTGCGGCCGGAAAGGAAAAACTCGAGCTGGCACGCGCCTGTGCCGCCAGTGCGATTGAATCGCGGGTGACCGGTCGTAATGTGCCGGGTAAACTGCGCAAGATCCTGGGTGATGCCTGGCTCGACAAACTGATGTTTATCTATCTGCGCGAACCGGAATCCGAATACAGCACCACCTGGAGCCTGGCGATCCAGACCATCGAAAATATCGTCTGGAGTGTCGAACCGCGCACATCGGACAAGGCGCGCGAGGAACTGCGCGGGAAGCTCCCGACCCTGCGCAGGAAAATCGAACGTGCATTCGAAATGCTCGATGCCTACGGAGCAAGCGACAATGCGTCGCAACTGGCACTGATCCAGGAAATGCAGGATGCGGCATTGCTGGCACCGGCAGCTGAAATATCCACACAGGTTCCGGTAACAGATCAGGAAGTAACCGGCAAGGCGGATGTCGTTGCAGAACAGCCCGGCACCGACTCCGGTACGGTTGAAAAGAATACCGCGGGCGACAGGCCTGTAGCGACCGATAAACCCGTTCCGGCCATGGATAAGAAGCAGGCCGGTACAGACGTAAAACGACTCTCCCCCAAGGTCAAGAAAGCACTTGCCCAGGTCGATGAGTTCGCATTTGGCAGCTGGTTCTCTTTCAACGAGGATGAAAAGACCTCGCCGGTACGACTCAAGCTGTCCTGGTTCTCCCAGATGTCCGGTAACTACATGTTCGTCGACAGCATGGGCATCAAGGCCGCCATCAAGCATCGAGTAGAGCTGGCCACCCTGCTCGCAAACGGCAAGGTCAGGATTATCAGCAGTGAAAAACAGACATTTATTCAACGTGCCCTGGAAGCTGTCCGCCGCATGCTGAGTGGTGCCGACAGGGCTACGGCGTAGACAGATTCACCGGGAGTAAACCTCGATGAGCACACATAAAAACGCGCCCAGTGACATGCGCAAGCACGTCCGGGTGGATGTTCCCGGGATCGTACGCATGGCCGGCAGGCAGCCCGACAGTGAATTCGGGCGACTCGTCAATATCAGCGAGGAAGGCCTGATGATACTGACGACAGAACCGGTTGCCGAAAACACCATCTTCCAGCTGACACTTGAGTTCAGCAACGATGCCGGCGATATCGTTCCGGTCGAAATCGGTGTCGAGAGCCTGTGGTGCCACAAGGGCAATAATGAAGACCAGTTCTGGGCCGGCTTTTTCATCATCGATATCTCGGAGCAGAACCAGGAAAGGATCCGCCAATTGATCGGTTAGCTGCACGCCGGACGTTCAGGAAACCGTCTGTTTGGTGTAAAGCCGTCCTGTCCTGATATGCATCGCATATCGAGGTGAATAGACCGTGTGTTCGGCGCGCCTCGTCATGCCGGACAGGCCGGCAGGAATCCTCTCATTTCACCTCGATCAGCCGGATCTCGAATAGTAACGTAAGGTTCGGGAAGGTATTCCAGATAATGCCCCGTTTACCAGGCACCAGCCCGGGCATGATAAGCAGTTGTCAGGCTGCAGCCGGCAGTAATATTCGAAATGTGCAATACGCTGTTGGTTCCGGCTTGCCTCACACGACGCCGGGATTTTGCAATCCTGATTTTCATCTGCCTGTTCAGTTGTACCCCGCCCGCCGGGGAGTGGAAGGGGCTTTAATTTCCGCCAGTCAGGACGCCAGCCGCGCCTTTATTCAACCCGGGCAAGGGTAAAAGACTAGCGCTCTGATCCCCCCTTGCTGCCATGGTTGTCATGACAGACCTGACGGTTAACCGGCCGGTTCTGATAGAAATGTCAGCTCGTCAGGGCACCCGTTCGTCGACCCGTTTCTAGATTCAGTCTATATCTTTCTATTTCGCAATAAGTTCTGCAGTTGACTCTCATCCACATCCTCATTGGCACGTTTGCTGCTTACTCAAATGTTAAAGAAAAATAATAAGTTGCAGAATGCCGGCAGACATCTCTTCAGGGAGATAAAGAGAATGCCGGGGCTTGGAGTTATTAACAGCATCACCCGCGGATACATATATTTTCATCACTCCGCAAGATATGCATATCAATCTAGGGAACAAACAACAATCTGGAGGGGAATCTGATGACTAGTATCATGAACAGGAGAAAACCACTGGTTGCAGCGGCAACCGGGGTAATCATGATCGGAGCCGTCGTAATGGACCCGTTACCGGCTGGGGCTGTACCCCTACCGGGCGGTACGCTCAATCCACTAACCATACCGAAATATGTCACGCCGCTGGTGATTCCGCCGGTGATGAAGAATACGGGCACGGCGCACGACTACGACATCGCGGTGCGCCAGTTCAAGCAGCAGATCCTGCCTGGCGGGATCTGGAATACCATCAATGGCCGTACCGACGCCTTCCCGCCGACCACGGTGTGGAGCTACGGTCCGGATGCAGATCCGAAGCCGGATTCCACGGCGCTGGGCGGTGGTGTGGGGATCGCCCCGGCGCCGAACTCCCAGTTCAACTATCCTGCCTACACGATGGAGAACACGGTCAATACCCCGACCACGGTGGACTGGATCAACGACCTGGTGGTCGATCCCTGGGCATGCGCCGCGAGCGCGCACCCGGTCACCGATCACGCATGTAACTACCTCAGCCACCTGCTGCCCATCGACCGTACCCTGCACTGGGCCAATCCGGAACAGCTGCCCTGCCTGGATCCGGCCAAGACCAAGGACTGCCGCCCGGACCCGGCCAATGGCCTCATCCTGCAGTTCCCCTACCGCGGACCGGTGCCGATCATCACCCACGTGCACGGTGCACACATTACCCCGGAGAGCGACGGCTACCCGGAGGCCTGGTACCTGCCGCGTGCCAATAACATCCCGGCCGGCTATGCGACCCAGGGCACCCTGGTCAACCAGTACGGCATCACGACCAACCCGGCCAACAGGCCCGGCGTGGGTGAGTTCACCTACCGCAATAATCAGCCGTCGACCACCATCTGGTACCACGACCACTCCCTGGGCATGACCCGCAACAACGTGTACGCGGGTCCGGCGGGCTTCTGGCTGCTTCGTGAACCTGGCGGCGGTGAGACCGGCCTGGTGTCCGGCACCCTGCCAGGCCCCGCACCGGTCGCTGGCGAGGATCTCGCCACGACCAACCTCCCCGCCTCGCTCGGCGGTTCGCGCGAGAAGTATCGTGAGATGCCCATCGTTATCCAGGACCGGTCCTTCAACGCCGATGGCTCCCTGTTCTACCCGGCGAACCGCGCCTTTTTCGAGGGTCTTGGCAACGGGCAGCAGTCCGGGCCGTTGGCCAACCTGAGGGCGGGTCTGGACATCTCGACCATAGGCCTGACGCACGGGAAGATTCTACCTTCCGATATCGCGCCCATCTGGAACCCCGAGGCGTTCTTCAACACCATGGTGGTGAACGGCGTGACCTGGCCGACCCTCGACGTCGAGCCGGACCTGTACCGCTTCCGCCTGCTCGACGGCTGCAACTCGCGCATGATCAACCTGAGCCTTCGGGCCCTCGACGCCGCCGGCATGGATATCGGTGAGGTACCGTTCTACCAGATCGGCGCCGAGCAGAGCCTGTTGCCGAACGTGGTCAAGGTCGAGACGGGATTCCGGACCGTGTTACCGGGCAACGGCACCGTCCCGGCGGCGAGCCCCGCCCCCGCCCCCGAGCATGCCCTGCTGATGGGCCTGGCCGAGCGAGCTGACGTGCTCGTGGACTTCTCGAACCTGCCGGCGGGTACGGTACGCGTGCGCATGATCAACACCGCACCGGACGCACCGTTCGGTGGCTTCCCCGACATCCCGGCCGACCCGGACACCACCGGCCAGGTGATGGAGTTCAACCTGGTCGCGGACACGGCGGCCGGCGAGGGCTTCACCGCGCCCCAGGACCTGGTGCTGAGCCTGCCTGAGAGTGACCCCAACGCAGCGGATTATGATCCCGCCGCCAATGGTCAGCCCATAGCGGGCGCACGTGACCTGGCGCTGCTGGAAGAGGAATCGAGCCTCATCTGCGTCATCATCCGGCCCAACGGCAAGATCCTCCAGGATATCCTCGGTAAGCCCGATCCGGCGAATCCAGGTGCCTGTATCGACAGGAAGGGCCGTCCGCGCGCCTCGGTGCCCTTCGCACCGAAGGCGGCAGTGCTCGGCACCAACGGTTCCACCGGCGGTGTGGTGACCCTGTGGTCGGATCCCCTGGAGACCAACCCGGCGCTGAATTCGACCGAGACCTGGGAGGTGTGGAACTGGACCGTGGACGGACACCCCATCCACCTGCACCTGGTGAAGTTCAAGGTGGTCAACCGCGAGGCCTTCGATCCGCTGACCGGTGCGCTGTCGGGTAGCGTCAATCCGCCCGAGGCCACCGAGGCCGGCTGGAAGGACACGGTGATCTCCTACCCGGGTGAAGTCACCCGCCTCAACGCGACCTTCGACATCGCCGGTCTGTACGTCTGGCACTGCCATATCGTCGAGCACGAGGACAACGAGATGATGGTCCCGTACTGTGTCGGCAACAGGGCCACGGCACCGGGCTGCAATGTAGTGCCCTAGGCCTTCACGCCTGTAACCCGGCTCGTCAACGGGTAACAACCAGGGCCGCCTTCGGGCGGCCCTGTTTTGAGAAGTCTGGCGGCATTTGCGATAATTCCGGCACTGCAGCTGCTGTGCCCCGATAACGGAGAACCCGACATGATGCGAACCCTGCGAATTGCCACCCTGATGAGCGTTGCCCTGATGACCGTGCCGGCCGCCAGCGTCTGTGCAGAGGAGACCCTGAAACTCGACAACGAGACCGCACGCATCAATTACAGCCTCGGTTACCAGATCGGCGGCGACTTCAAGCGCCAGGGTGTCGAGATGAATGCCGAGGCCGTCGTCAAGGGCATCGAGGACGCCCTGTCCGGCGCCGAACCCCTGATGCCGACCCAGGAAATGAACACCACACTCATGGAACTGAAGCGCAAGGTGATCGCGGAGCAGCGCACCAGGCAACGAAACGCGGAACTGCAGTACGTCGCGGAGGGCAAGAAGTTCATGGAGGAAAATGCCAAAAAGCCGGGCGTGAAGACCACCGCCAGTGGCCTCCAGTACCGGATTATCGAGGCGGGCACAGGCAAGCAGCCCAAGGCAAGCGACGAGGTGACGGTAAACTACCGCGGTACCCTGACCAATGGCAGTAAATTCGACAGCTCCTACCAGCGCGGCGAGCCGGCCACGTTCCGCCTTGACGGAGTCATCAAGGGCTGGACCGAGGGACTGCAACTCGTCAAGGAAGGCGGCAAGATCCAGCTCGTCATCCCGCCGGAACTCGGCTACGGCAACCGTGGCCCGCTGGCGCACCGCACCCTCGTTTTCGACATTGAGCTGATCGCCGTGGGCGACAACAAGCCGGCCCAATCCACCGGCAAGGAAAAGGCGCAGGACGAGTAACAGCCGCGCAATCCGGTTTCGTCTCGTGAACAGATTATGAAGCGGGATTCACGGTAGCATCCGCGTTCCCGGGCTTGCGCCGTCCTGTCCATTATCACCCTGCTGCCCGCGGACTAAACCGTGTCAGATGTACCGCTGCAGGCGGTCTGGCGGCGGCAGACAGGGGAATCAGCACTGCCAGGCAGATATTCGTCATCGTGGTCTTGATATGCAGCCTGGTTTCCTCGGGTTTCTGAACGGCTCATCCTGTCCTGTCGACAGGCACGCACCTCACCGGACCTGCCACGCACGTTGTGTGGCAGGCATCGACCCGATGAGCGCGATTGCGGCACAGTTCCGCTGCCGCTGTCTGTTGCGTTACCGATTGTCACAACGGGAATGATCTGCCCTGCCCGCCCGGACAGGGTGCAACTTATACATACAGGGACGCCTTTACGGTATACCGCTGAATGAAATCGTGCCTGGCCCGCGGGTCCGGTTTGCTGTGAGTCAACCGGCACCCGCAGGAAGGCACGCTCTACATGGAAGGATTCACGCTGGCTGTTGCCGGTGTGCAGGTCGTCTCACGGTACCTTCTTCCGCCGTTGAGGGGTTCTTTCACCACGGCTGTTATGACCGCATCCACCGTGGTATCGATTTCACAGGGGGTGCCATTACAGCTCGGTGCAAGCAATGTGGCGTATACATAGGTCACGCCGTAGCCGTACCGTGAACTCGTCTCGCTGTACGAAGCGGTAATCTTCCCGCCGTCCGTCCTGGTAAAGACCGCATTGGCATTCACCACGGGTTGCGACCAGACGCCGGGGTATGCCGGTTTGCGTATAATTTTCAGTTTAAACGGGTAACCGGTATCAATATAAGCCGGTGTGAAGATGACACATCCGACCGAACTCGCCACCGGTCTTTTCGCCATGGCAATACCGGGCAGCACCAGCGCGGAACACATCGCCACGAGCGCGAGCCGCGATGATATCCCACTGCCCGCCTTTGTCTGTACTTTGCTGGCAGCACTGGCCAGGTTACAGAACATTTGATTTACTGTCTTCATGTCGCTTGCCTCATCAAGTTTGGTTTTCTGAATCTGTTTTGCGCTGTTACCTGTGCGGATTCCCTGCGCACACGGTTTCGCCAGCATTACTGCGGATGACCAGCACCGGATACGCCGGACAACAACCGTCGACCAGATCACGGCCGGGGATTCCCCCAGTCGTATCAACGACTGCCTGTGTCAACTTCGCCAACATGCGCTGCAGCCCGTCGCCGGCTGAGTGGTACTCTGCATAACTTTCCAACCAGCCTTCCAGCGACTGAATCACATAACGCCGGTCGGTGGCGGGCGACAGGTACTGGACATAAACAACTGCTTGCGGTCCCTGCACCGAAAGTAAACAGATCATGCGGCAATCTGTGCGGATCTCATCCCGACATATTCAATGTTTGTGCCATTAATATTTTCTACGTATCAAACATACAGTTGTGAATTATTCCGGGTTTCAGTCCGATTCCGAAGGCAATCTGGTAGTTGTTGTTGTCTTAGACTGGCGACAAATACGCGAATTACTGCTGCTTTTTGGTACGCGGTGTAATGCAAATGTAAATCGGTTCCAGTAAACCCCTGTGCAGCGATCCGGACAGGCGTTACACAAGCGCGTTTATCAGCACGTTAGACAAGCAAGGTTCGGTTGCCGGGTTGAAATGGGAAGCATTACGCGACTGGTGCCTGTCGTTGGCCGGAGACGACTGCTGGAGATGCAGGGTCGTTACCATACATACGGCAAAACACCCATGCCGGCTTCCCCACGAGAATTAGTGTTTCACCAGGGCGCGACTGTCGCGGCAGGTGCCAGTGAACAGGCAAGTCAGCGGCACAACTGCTGCCGGCAGGGGAGATGTTATTCGGTCACAACAGGGAAAATGGCCTCAGCTCATCCGCACGGGCCGTTATGAACAGGCTGTGCATGCTTTACCACGCACTGTCAGGATGGGACTGCCAATGCGGCGGGGCAGGCATGATATGAGCCTTCATGCTGTTCACTTTGCCGGTGCGGAGGGGCCTGTTGCACTGGTATTGACAACCTGCAACAGCTCGATCAGATAGATGCTCGGTTCATAACCCAGCATGCTGCGTTTTCTTACGCTCCCACTGGCTGCAAGGCTCGGCGGAACGTACATTTCGAATTCCGCTCCCACCCGCATTTTCAACAGCACCTCACGCCAGGCTGGCGTCAACTCGTTCATGCTGAATGTCACTGGCTCTCCGCTCGAGTAGGTTTCATCGAATACCGTACCATCGGGCTCCATCCCAACGTAGGCAACCACGACCTGGTCGGAGACCGATGGCGACCCGCCGCTGCCGGATTTGACAACCCGGTACTGGACACCGCTTGGCAGGCTGATCATGCCCTCATTGGTGGCATTATCCTCGAAGAAACGCTTCGCATCCTCCCGTGTGGCTTGCTGTACACCCAGGCGGCTCGAGCTGCGGGCGGTATCAAGTGCGCTGTCGGGAAAGTCCGGAGTGGATTCTGCCTTGCCGACGGAATCTGTTACAGGCGGTTCGGCTTGTGCCGTAACAGCGCTGCCGGTTGCCGGTGTCCCGGCATGATTATCTGGTGATGGCGCAGGCCGGGCCAGTTGCCGCTGTTCCTGCGCGGGGCTGCGCGTCTGGCTCGACTGTGCGTTTACGGCGGTCATCAATTCCTTGATATCCTGGCTCATGCCGGAGAGCAGGGTGGCATTCTTCTGTACATTCCGGATCAGATACGTCCCGGCGACGGTGCCGAGCAGCAATGCGAACGCGGCGACGATGATGGCCCAGTTCATGCGCACATCCTGTCTGTGGAACCGGCCCTGCAGCTCCTGGAATGTCTTCAGATAAAACTGGTGTTCGTTCTCCAGCCTGGTTGCCAGTGTCCTGACCTGCTGATCCGTGGATTCAAGACGGTTACTGGCATCGGAAAGTGAAGCTTCAAAATGCCGCGCCTGTTCCACTGAGTGGCTCTGCAGGTCCCTGATCTGCCGCTCTGTCTGTTCCAGGCGGGCGGTGGCGTCGGCCAGTATGCTTTCCAGTGCCTGGGCACGATCGCGCGCCTGCTTGCGTCCGGCTTCAAGGTCGACAAGCCGGCCTTCCAGGTCGCTGATTCTTCGCTGGTCCGCTGCCCTGGCAGTGGCATACCGGTCATTGGTTGATTCAAGCTCGGCCAGTTTGCGCTGATCCTCGTCCCTGGCAAGCCGCATGGCCTGGCGAACCTGCTCGAGCTCGACGATCCTGTTGTTTTCCTCGTCCCTGGCGTGTTCGAAATCCGAGCGTACCCTCCGCGCTTCCTCTGCAAGGGCGTGGTTTTCATCATTGATGACGGAAAGTTTACGCTCGAGTTCATCCTGGGCGATCACGTGCTGGCCACCGTGTCGGGATGGTAACAGCCGCGAAAAGAGTCTTTCCCAGTGTTGTCTGATAGCGAGCAACGCAATTACCTTTTATTATTAACAGCAACTGAGTGTGCTGTTTTCATTATGTTTATGGCAGATAACGGGCGTGTTGTATACGTGGGCTGCACATGCCGCGGCTTGAGCCCGACCCTGCCACCCAACAGCCTGGTGTGACAAAACACCGTCACATACCTGTCGTCATACCTACTTATACCGAAAGTTTGACTTATCTTTCAAGCCTTTTTGCAACACCTTCGTGCAATAGAATCCGGTTATATCCACTCGCCCGGCCTGTTTGCCAAGTCCGGGAACCGCTGCAGTATCAGGCTGCGGAAGGGCTGAGCAGTAGCTGCACCGCCCTGGCGCGCTACCCGGTCCATGACCCTGTGCGCTGTTTGCCCGTCCGGCCTGGCCACCTAACCCACCTTCAGTCGGGCCAGTGCAACCAGCCTGTCTTTTTAAACGACGACCGAATAACCGTTTTTCCTCAGGCCCGCCAGGCACTCATCGAGCCTGTCATGAATGTAATTACGTGGGGTGAACCTGTCTGTCTTCACGTCCTGGAAACCGGTCAAGCTGGATTCCCTGATATCGAACATCTGCCCCAGGTGCACGCCCCGGTTGATTCGACAGCCCCCCGGGTTCCACTTTGCCCCGGGCACTAACCGTATTCGCTGCCGAGGAGATAACCGCGTTGCGGCAGTTATGAGCGATGCAAGTGTGAGGACTACTGGCATCAGGTGCCTGGCAACAGGCCCTGGCTGCAGCTATTACAGGCGGATTCCAGCCAGCCGGTAGCAGGGATAGTTCGCGTTTCCCCCCCTGCTCTGTTATTATATGTATAATTGCAAGCTGGCTGTGTCAGTTCAGAAGTCGCCTTCGGTATCTCCTGTAAATTGCCTTTCATGATTTGCGATTGCAACCAACATTAATTTATCTCGAGGTGATATACATGGTATCAGGTACCGTCAAATGGTTTAACGAGTCAAAAGGTTTCGGCTTTATCACGCCGGCCGATGGCAGTGCAGACGTCTTCGTCCACTTTTCCGCTATCAGCGGCAGTGGCTTCAAGACCCTGAATGAAGGTCAGGCAGTCAGTTTCGACGTCGAACGCGGCCCCAAAGGCATGCAGGCTACCCGGGTCGCCCTGCAGGACTAACCGCCCCGGTAGCCACTAACAGAACCCCACAGCCTGCCTGTGGGGTTTTTTGTACGCGCCGCCTGACGCGCGCATCTCCCTGAAGTGCGAGGTAAAAACATTGAAGACATTGTTCGTATCCAATCTGCCGGCCGATGCGTCCGAGGAGAGCGTGCGCGAGCTGTTTTCCGAGTTCGGTGTCGTTCGCTCCATCAGTATTTCCAGCGACATCTTCACCGGGCGATGCCGCGGGTTCGGCACCGTCGCCATGGAGGGCCACGAGGCCCGGGCGGCTATCGCGCGGCTCGATGGCAAGACCGTCGGAGACAAGTCGTTACGGGTGCGATATGAAGATCCCAAGGCGAAGGGACGCCGCCGCTAGCGGGCGGGCAACCAGGACACCGGCAGTACCGGCCAACGCCGGTGCCATACTGAGCAGCACATTCTTTTTATACGAAAGACATACTGTTTGAGAACATCATGCTACAAGGCCTGTTGAATTGCTCGCTATGGGGCTACGTCACCATCACTCTGGTGCTGACCCATATCACCATCGCCAGCGTCACTATCTTCCTGCACCGGTATCAGGCCCATAACGCGCTGACCCTGCATCCGGTGGTGAGTCACTTTTTCCGCTTCTGGCTCTGGTTGACGACCGGCATGGTCACCAGGGAATGGGTAGCCGTGCACCGCAAACATCACGCGAAGTGTGAAACCACGGACGATCCACACAGCCCACAGGTTAAAGGCATATGGAACGTCCTGCTGGGCGGCGTCGGTCTGTATCGTACGGCAACGCTGGATGAGGAGGTTCTCGTTCACTATGGCAACGGAACACCCAGTGACTGGCTGGAGCACCACATCTACAGTCGCTTCCCGCTGCTGGGCATTGCCATCATGGCAGTACTCGATATGCTGCTGTTCGGCGTGGCGGGGATTATCATTTTCGCCGTGCAGATGGTATGGATTCCGTTCTGGGCTGCCGGCGTAATCAACGGCCTGGGGCATTACCGGGGCTATCGCAACTTCGAGACCACAGATGCATCGCGCAACCTGTCACCCATCGGTATTCTTATCGGGGGTGAAGAGCTGCATAACAATCATCATGCCTATGCACAATCGGCCAGGCTCTCGAATAAATGGTGGGAATTCGATATCGGCTGGTTGTACATCAAGACTCTGGCGCTGCTGGGTCTGGCGCAAGTACGACGCGTCGCACCCAAAATACGTATAGCCCGCGACAGGCAGGTGGTGGATCTCGAGACGCTCCGGGCCATCGTGCGCGATCGCTATCACGTTCTCACGCTCTATGGCCGCAAGGTAATCCGACCGGTTGTGCGGGACGAGCACCGCGCCAGCCATGGTGCCGGACGCACGCTGCTGCGGCGGGTGCGCATACTGATGACCCGCGAGGATATCGCGCTGGATGCGCGTGCGCTTGCCACATTGAACGAGGTGCTGCAGCACAGTCACGCACTGGCAACGGTCTATCGCTTCAAGGCTCAGCTCAAGGCCTTGTGGACACACACCGCCAGCGATGGCGCCAGCCGGGTGGAACACCTGAAGTCATGGTGTGCCGAGGCGGAAAGTTCGGGCATCAAGGCATTGCAGGACTTCGCCGGCGTGCTGCGCTGTTACACCCTGCATGCCACCTGAACGCACGGCATGCCTGCACGACAGACGACAACGGGGATACAAGCCTGCTGCCGTACGATTTACCACACTTGACCCTGGCAAACAGGGTAGTATGTCATCCAGCATGGCGCACCACGGTCTGCGCCTGACCCCTTCGCGGTAATCCCATCCGGCGAACCTCGAACTTATCCACGAAATTCCGCCTGGACCGTCCCGGCACCATGCCGGACAGGCCAAATCAGGAGCAACACCTTATTATGTCATTTAATAGCCTCGGCCTTTCGGCCGAACTACTCCGCGCTGTAACTGAAAAAGGCTACAGCGAACCCACACCGATCCAGCGCCAGGCCATTCCGGTGATTCTTGAAGGGCGCGACATCCTGGCCGGTGCGCAAACCGGCACAGGCAAGACCGCCGGGTTTACCCTGCCGCTGCTGCAACGACTTGCCGAAAGAAACCCGTATAAGGGGCGCCGCCCGGTGCGCGCACTGGTCCTGACCCCGACACGCGAGCTCGCTGTTCAGGTGGGCGCGAGTGTGCGCTACCTATGGCAAATTTCTGCCACTGACATGCGCCCAGATATACGGCGGCGTCAGCATCAACCCGCAGATCGCCACACTGCAACGCGGCGTCGACATCCTGGTCGCAACACCGGGGCGGCTGCTGGACCACGCGGGGCAGAAGACGGTGGATCTTTCACAAGTCGAAATCCTGGTCCTCGATGAAGCCGATCGCATGCTGGACATGGGTTTCATTCGTGATATCCGCAGGCTTCTCGCACTGATGCCGAAGCAGCGGCAGAATCTCCTGTTCTCCGCCACCTTCTCGGACGAGATCAAGCAGCTGGCCAATACCCTGCTGAATGCGCCTGTACTGATCGAGGTGGCACAGCGCAATGCAGCTTGCGAACTCGTCGCACAGGTTGTCCATCCTGTGGATCGCGAGCGCAAGCGTGAGTTGCTGTCGTTTCTGATCGGCTCGCAAAACTGGCGCCAGGTGCTCGTATTTACGCGCACCAAGCACGGTGCGAACCGACTGGCACAGCAGCTGGCACGTGACGGCCTGAGCACCGCGGCGATTCATGGCAACAAGAGCCAGGCGGCGCGCACGCGTGCACTGGCGGATTTCAAACGTGGCGCAGTACGGGTATTGACGGCCACGGACATTGCCGGGCGCGGGCTGGATATCGAGCAGTTGCCGCACGTGGTGAACTTCGAGCTGCCGCAGGTACCTGAGGACTATGTACATCGAATCGGACGTACCGGTCGCGCCGGCAAATCGGGTGAGGCGATCTCTCTGGTGTGCGTGGATGAACACAAACTGCTGCGGGATATCGAACGGGTCGTACAGCGCAGGATTCCGCAGATCGTCATCTCCGGCTACGCGCCGGACCCATCGATCAGGGCCGAGCCGATTCTGAAGGGCCGCAACTCCGGTGCGCCTGCACCGCGTCGCGCAGCGGGCAATTCCGGCCAGCCGCAGCGCGGACAGCCCGGCAACGCCGGCCGCGACGACCACGCACGCCCGGGTAAATCCGCGCACAGTGAAGCACACGCCAGGCGCGGGCCGGCACAGGGTGCCGGCAGTCGTCGCGGTACCGGATCAGGCAAGCCCAGGGCACATTGGAGCAAAAACTAGACGACGGCTGCGTCGCCACGACACTGACCTGCACAGCCGGCAGGTATACCGGCCTGAAGCCGTTCCGCCCCGTTACCCTTGCGAAACCGGTGCGGCGGCAGCCCTGCCGTCATCATTGACCGGCATCTGTCCGGCACCAATCGACCACAAACGACCCGGAGTCCGGCCGGTTTTTCTTTAATATATTGAACACCTGCAAACCGGCTGGCTCGTGCTGCGGCATAAACCCGCCAACAGACCTGGATGCACGACGATGCGGCGTGCGCTTCCCGTCAGAATTTCGCCTGGTAGCCCAGACTCACAAAATAGGACGACCGGCCGTCAGCCGCAGTGGCGCTCTCCACGTTCGACAGCTCGCCGCCGGCCTCGATCTGGAAGCCGAACTGTTTCTTCAGGCGATATTCCATTTTAACGCTGGGGGCTGCCACCCACCGGGACCTGCATTCCGGTGCCGGGCTATGGTAGTCGGCGCGCAGCTGGGAGATCAGGTTCCAGAACCGGTTGATGACATATTTGGTATCGAAGGTGGCGGTGGATGTCCGGCCCGTCTCCGTCACGGTGTGGCGCAGGTCGAGCTTGTTGCGGTCACCGGGGATCATCAGGTCATTGCCGGTAAGCTTCAGGTGATAATAGTATTCGCTCGGCTGGGGCACTGTCGCGGGATCCACGTCCACATCCATGTCGTTCGTCGCGTCGAGTACGACAACATCACCGCTCAGTTTGATGCGCTTCGACAATGCGTGCGACAGACCAACGGCCAGGATGCTGACATCACTTGAGCCGTCACCGGTGTAGTACGCCAGACGGTCAGTGGGCAGGATCCAGTCCCATCCCTCCATCGCGGTCATGGACTGTTGCAGATACTTCTGCTGGCGTCCGGGTATCGGGTGGTTGTGGTGGTCGATTGTCGCACTGATCGTGGTTTTGAAAGGGAGCCTCCATGCGCCCGAGGTCATGAGCGTGCCCAATGAATTATCGGCGATGTCATAATCGAGATAGATCAGCAATGACCGTCGTGGCTGCAGGTAGCGTATGGCACCGCCCATTGTTCTGCCGGTCACCTGTCCGTATTCCTGCTGTTCGATGAGATAGCTGTTAAGGTCCCACGTGCGGGCGATCTGGTCGGTGGCGGCACTGATTCCAAACACCTGCCGGGATGGATTGAACACGTCCCCTGCCGAGAGCACCGAATAGCCGGCGATGCCGTTCAGGTTCAGCCCCTCACCCAGCCGGTAATCCATGCGTACACCATCGAGTTCGCCGAGTATGTCGTCGCGGTTGCCGATGCGACGGCCAAGCTGAACCGAGAAGCGTTGCTGGGTATCAGAGGAATCGATGCACGGCCTTCCCGTGGTGATCGTGTCTAGCGGTGCTGCGCTGGCAATATCGTGACGGCAGGTTTGACTGGGTGGCGACAGCTTGTCCTGCAGCGCGTGAACTCCATCGGGACCTGTTGACAGTTCCTGAGTCAGTGACGGGCTGTTGGAATGCGGGCCGATGGCTGTTGGTATTGCAAGGTTTGCAGGGCTCTGATCGTCGGGTATGGCACAGACGCCCGCGGAAAATAACAGTGTGGCCGGACCGAGAGCCAGCATGCACACCAGCAGGATAACAGGACTTCGCTTCATATCAGGGTGTTACTCCTGGCACGAGCGCCGCGGTTGCCAGGTCGTTGCAGGTCCAGGTATCCGGTTCGCCGCTCAAACAATCTTGTCGTCAAGTAGCAACAAATCTTGAGCATTGGGGGGGCACGTGCACGCCCGGTGGCGAAGTAAGCCGCCAGGTCACTGAAAAGTATCAGCTTTCAGAATCGGGAAAAGGGCACAACCACTTGCCGCCAGGATCGATTCCCTGCCATCGAAAATGAATCCTGTCTGCCGTCCTGGCACAGTCAGTTATCCGATGGCAAACAACCAGTTAGAACATCGGGCGTGGTGACAGGGGTGTGCTACCGGTATAACAGTATCCGGGCGGGTCAGCAGCAAAGGCCATTACGCTGTGCCGGTTTTTTTGCCTCGGGGTGGCAATTCATCGGGTATCGGTAAAGACGCGGTTTGTCGCCGGGTTGCTGTAAACAGGTAGACTGCGCTTTCCCTGTTCCTCGGTGGTACCGTGGTGTTATAAAAATCATCAGGAGCAGTACCCCGCGCGTGGGTATCTTGGTCCCATACAAATAATAACCTGCAGCCAGTGGTAGCAATGATAACTGCATACAGTCGGGCGGTGGCGCTGGTGGCGCTACTTGTTTTCACAGGACTCGTTCAGGCAACGCCTGATGCCTTGCTGCAACAGATCCGCAAGCAGCACGCGGCACATGGGCCTGTCGCGGCCATGGCTGTCGCCCAGGGGTTTGGCCTGCTGCTGCGTGAGGCCGCCGGCCAGCCGTTGGTGTCCGTGATCGTCGATCGATCCGTTACCCGGCTCGCCGGTTTCCAGGGCAGGTTATCCGGCGCGGGCGGCCGGCTGGATGCCGTATCGAGTTCCTATGCACGTCTGCTGGTCCCGCTCGCACGCTTGAGTGATTTAATCGATGCGTTTCCGAATGAACACCTGCGGGCGCCGTTTCCTGCCATGCCCGTCTTCGGTCTGGGTAATGCGCTGTCCGAAAGCGTCGGCCTGACCGCCGCTGACGGCTACCAGGCCGGCAACCTGGATGGCACCGGTACGAAAGTAGCCGTGGTTGACCTCGGGTTTGCGCAGCTCGGCAATGCACTGGCCGCAGGCGAGTTGCCACAGACAGCCTGTGATGCGGCACACAGCCAGGACTTTACCGGCACCGGTCTGACGACCGGGACCAAACACGGGACCGGTGTCGCCGAGCATGTGGCTGACATGGCGCCCGGGGCAGAACTGTATTGCCTCAAGATTGACGATCAGGTCGGCCTGCAAAACGCCGCCGCCTATCTGAAGACCCACGGCATCAGGATCGCCAATCATTCCGTGGCCTGGGTACTGGCGAGCTATTACGACGACACCGGTGCAATCAACGCAATCATCAACACCTCCCACGATAGCGACGGCGTGTTCTGGTCGGTCGCCGCCGGCAACGCCGGGCAGAAACACTGGCGCGGTACCTGGGCGGATACCGATAGCGACAACTGGCTGGAATTTGCGACAGGTGATGAACTCATGGGGCTGACGGGTACGGCCGCCACGGTTACGGTGTTCCTCAACTGGGACCAGTACGGCGCCAGCACCATGGCCAACCTGGACCTGTATGTCGTGGACACAAACGGCAACACGGTTGCAAGCAGTACTGATGTACAAGGTTCCGGGTACGATCCTGCCGAGGCCGTATCCTTCAGCTATCAGGCCAGCCAGGCGCCGTACAGTGTCAAGATCAGGCGCGCCGGGGGAAACGCTGCCGGGCTCGACATCACGATGTTCAGCTTCGACCACAATTTTGAATACAGCACGGCAACCTCCAGCCTGATGGACCCGGCCGATGCGCACGGCGCCTTCAGCGTGGGTGCCGTCACCCAGACCAGCTGGACCCAGGTCAATCCACCGATACGCACCTATTCGAGCCGAGGCCCGACCAACGACGGCCGATTGAAACCCGACCTGGTCGCGCCCGACGGCACCACGAGCTTCACCTACGGCGTGTCCAACGGGACCTCGTTCAGTGCCCCTACGGTCGCAGGCGCGACGGCATTGCTGCTGCAGGAGGACCCGCTGCAGGATGCCGTAACCCTCGGCAGCCGCCTGGTGACCGGGGCCATCGATATTGGTGCGGCAGGACCGGACACCGTGTACGGGGCCGGCAAGTTGCAGCTACCGCTCATCGATTCCGACAGTGACGGTCTGAGCAATGTCGCTGAAATCCAGCTGGGAACCGATGCCCTGGACCCGGATACGGATGGAGACACCCTGTCTGACGGCGACGAGGTGTATACGTATGGCACAGATCCGCGTGCCACCGACACGGACGGTGACCAGTTCAACGATAACACCGAAGTGCTCGCAGGAACGGACCCGACCAGTGCGACAAGCTTCCCCGGTGACGGTGATCTGACTGTGGACGGCGTCGTCGATATCCGGGATATGCTGCTTGGTCTACGCTACCTGAAGGGACTGACAGCACTGACGACGCCCCAGCAGGTGCATGGTGATGTAACGCAAGACGGGATCGTCAATCTCGGTGATCTGGTGGTAATCCAGGGCATGGTACTGAACCTGCCGTAGGCAGTTCGAAACTCGGGCGAGATGTCCCGGGATCATCAATCCTGCCTGGAACGTTAACGTTCCAGGCACGCTGCAGGCGCCGGCAAGGCCGGCGTGAGAACACCTGCCACAGGTCGATCACTGTCGAATGCAAACCATCAGGGCCCCTCCAGAATGCAGGTTCAGGACCTGCCTGCCGGCAAACCCCGGATCAGGATTCCTCCAGAATGATCGAGCCATCATCACTCCAGTTGACATTGACCAGCAAGGGATGTTGCTTCGCGAACTGCGTCAGCACCTGTTCCCTATTTTTCAGTTCATCCTGCTGTCTGCGAACCAGATCGGCCAGCCGCTTGTTCTCCCGCAGGGTATCGTAGTACTGCAACGCCTGGTCTATGGCCAAAATGAGGTCATAGCGCTGAACCGGCTTGCTGATAAAGCGGTAGATACCGGCGTCATTGACCGCCTTGATAATGGCCTCCACGTCTGCCGCCCCGCTCAGTATCAGGCGCATGGAATCAGGCTGCAGCTCTTTAACATTCATCAGAAAGGTTACCCCGTCCATGGACGGCATCTGGTAGTCTGATACAACCAGGTCATAACTAACCGTATTCGCCTGCTCAAGCGCCCTGTATGGATCTTCAAACAGGTCTACCTGCCAGTCTTGGCAATGGCGCAAACTCCTGCGCAGGCCATCGAGTGTTTGCTTGTCATCGTCAACCATCATTATCTGGTACATGGTCTGAACCTCACAGTAACGCGACTTTTCCGTACCACGGCCCGCCGGACACGGAACAATCCTGGTTAAAATTCAATAGCTCTGGTATGGCGCCGTACCTTTCCACTGGTTACTCAGCCGGCCGGCACGGCGGCACTCCCGTTCACGTCTTCCTGCACGAAACATACCCTTATGGGTTCCCTGATCTTCATGACCTTCTGATAGTTATATAATCTCTGCACGATCGCCATCGTCAGCCTGTTGCCGGCCGAGTACAGCAGCTTCCCGTCCACAGATTCGATATTCGACATCAGTATCTGTCCGGATTGCAGCCCCAGCACCGACACCTCCATGACCGAGGTGGTCGTCTCTGCAGCCATCCCTGAAGCCAGCAAGTCGCTGACGGTTCGCAACAGCAGCGGATCATAGGTGCCATTTTCCCGCGTCATCATTTCCAGCGCCTGCGCACGCGTTCTGCCTCCCGCTTCCCACTCCAGCAGGTCGGAAAGGATCTTGATAATGCGGCTTTCCACCGGGATGGCCTCACCAGTGACCGGGTCCTGCGGAAATCCCGAACCGTCGAAGTGCTTCTGGTGGTAATAGACAATTTCTCCGACGCGCTCGAGACGCGGTATGTTCGCCAGCAGGTTCCTGCCGGTCTCGGGTAGACGCTCGATGATCTGCTGTTCCACGGTGCTGAGCGTTGTCCCGCCCTTGGCCTTCACCAGGATCTCCGGCGGAATGGTAACGCTGGCAAGACTTGCCAGCATAGCGGCCATTTCCAGGTTCCAGCCTTGTTCCAGTTGTATCGCCCCACCCACCTGCCGAGCCACATCACGCAGAACAACCGCACGGCCAAAGGATTCAGGTGCGACCATGGAGAGAATGTCAGTCAGCAGTTTGACCGACCCGTTCACTGTACCCTCGAGCAGCTCACGCTCGGCAGTGATCAGCCGGTATTGCACCAGTGCTGCATCCAGTGCACCGGACAAGGTCTCCTGCGGGCAGGGCTTGGTCAGAAAGCGAAATACACAACCTTCATTGACCGCATTCACTGCCGTTTTCTGGTCGGCATTGCCCGTCAGCATCAGCCGTACACTGTCCGGTGCCTGGGCCATGGCCTTCTGCAGAAACTGGATGCCGTTCATTTCCGGCATCTGCATGTCGGCGACGATGACACCATAGGGACCGGTACTGGCGATCATGTCTAGCCCGGCGAGCCCACCCAGCGCCGTACTTACCTCGTACATCTTGCGGAACTGCCGTTTCAGTGCACTGAGTACGTTTTCCTCATCGTCGACGAACAGTATTTTGTCAGACATCAGGCGGCGTCCTCGTCCGACAGCTTGCACAGCGCCAGCCACTCGGGCAGACGCCCGGCGACACCGTGGCTCTCGAGATATTCCATATCGATACATACTCCCCGTCCGGAAAAGCCCGTCGCTCCCCGACCGGACTCGTTCAGGGTGGCATTGGCGACATGCAGGGCGGTCAATGGGGTAAACCGGCTGTCGGTCAGGTAATCTCCAGGCCGGTGGTGATAACCGACTGCCATCACCACGGCATTCGGTATGCCCCATAGTCCGAGCAGGTAGGCGCCTACCTCGGCGTGTGTTGTTTCGAACACCGACTCTTCCGCCGTCAGGGGGTCCATCTGTTCCTGTTTCACCAGCTTCCAGACCCGTGCGTATTCCTTGGGCAGGTTCGCGGCCAGGATCAGTTTGCCGACATCATGCAGGAGTCCTGCCATGAAGGCCGCTTCACACACGTCCTTGCTGGCATGTTCCGTACCGGCGATGCGCCGGGCAATGCTGCCCACGGCAAGGCTGTGGTCCCAGACCGCGTCGAGATCGAATTCATCAAGCCGGGACTGACTGAACTGGGTAAATACGCCGAAGGACAGCGTCAGCGCCTTGAGCGTGTCCAGCCCGAGATACATGACTGCATCCTGCGGAGAGGTGATCTTTCTGCTCATGCCGAAATAGGCGGAGTTCACCAGCTTCAGGATCTTCATGCACATACCGGGGTCGCGCACAACAATCGCAGCGACATCACCAATCGACGTTTCCGGCAGCTGTATCCGCTCCATGATTTCATTGTAAACGTCAGGCAGGCTGGGCAGGTTATTGATGCCGGTGACGAGTTCCCGCAGTGATTTCTTGCCCAGCAGACTGTGTATGTCGAAGGCATTAGAAAGTACGGACTGAAGGGTTTCCGTGTCACAGGGTTTTGACAGGTACTGGTGCGAGGGCCCGATCGAACTCATGACGACATCCTGGTCTGCGTAACCTGACAAGATCAGGCGTACCGTGTCCGGATAGCGTTCCATGATGATCTTTAGAAATTGAGCACCGTCCATCCCGGGCATGCGCATGTCAGAAACTACCGCATCGAATGTCTCTCGCTCCATGATGGCGAGCGCCTCCTCAGCACCTTCCGCGAATGTCATGTCCCATTCCTTGCGCTGGCCATGCAGCATGCGCTTCAGGCCCTGCAGGATATTGGTCTCGTCATCTACAAACAGAATGCGCTTCTTCATGATCCTGCTCCGTACCGGCCTGTGATTCCATAAGCGGCAGGCGAATGATGAAGGTGGTCCCCCGGCCAACCTCGCTTTCGACCTGCAGTGTTCCGCCGTGCTTTTCGACAATGACGGAATAGGCGATGGCCAGGCCCTGGCCGGTGCCCTTGCCAACGCCCTTGGTGGTAAAAAAGGGATCGAAAATCCGGGAACGGATCGCTTCTGGAATCCCCGTCCCGGTGTCGCTGATGCGAATTTCCGCGCAATCCCCGGCGTTCCGGGTGCTCACGGTGATGGCGCCGTTTTCCGCGTTCCCCTCACCATCGCTGGCTTCCTTGATGGCATGGGCCGCATTGACGATGATGTTGAGTATTACCTGGTTAAATTCACCGGGCAGGCATGGCACCATCGGCAGGCTGTCATCGAAAACTGTATCCAGGTGCGCGCAGTATTTCCACTCGTTCCGTGAGATGGTGATCGTGCTTTCGATTGCCTGGTTGATGTCCAGTGCGATCTTGCCTTCGGATCCCGGATGAGAGAATTCCTTCATGGACCGCACAATCCTGGCGATCCGCTCCACCCCCTCGAGCGACTGACTGATCGCCGTGGGAATTTCCCCGACGATATACTCGACGTCGACTTCTTCCTCCAGCGCCCTGGTCTTTGCAACCAGCTCATCAGGTATCGTGCCGCGACCGGCTGCATCAAGCAACGTTCCGTAGTTCCCGATGAGACCCAACAGGTCGTCGAATGATTCCTTCAGGAAGCGGGTGTTGTCACTGATAAACTGGGTGGGTGTGTTGATTTCATGGGCGATACCGGCGGCCAGCTGGCCGATCGAAGCAAGCTTTTCCGATTGCAGCAACTGGTGGAGGGTCGTTTCGAGTTCCTTATGGGCCAGTTCAACTTCGTCCTTTTGTGCCCGCAAAGTCTCCTCGACTGCCTTTTGCCGGGTGATGTCCGTATGCACGGCGACATACTTGTACGGCCGTCCGGCATTGTTGAGAAACGGGACGATAGTCGACTTGAACCAGTACAGCCGGCCGTCCTTGCTGCGATCGCAAATCTCGCTTTCCCAGGTCCGGCCTTGCATAACCGTATTCCACAATTCCGCATAGAATTCCGCGGGATGCCGGCCCGATTTGATGATTCGGTGTGTCTTGCCGACCAGTTCGCTGCGGGAGTATCCCATCAGCTCGCAAAAGCGGTTATTGGCGTGGGTTATAAAGCCATCCGGGTCCGTGATGGTTACCAGCGCATGCTGGTCCATGGCCAGTTTCTGGTTGTCGAGTTCCATCATGCCGGCGGCCATGGTCATTTCCGTCTGTTTGCGCTCGATGACACCGGCAAGCGTGTCGGCAACCATCTTCAGGAACAGTTCCTCCAGTTCATCGCGCTGATGGTTATGTTCGATGTACAGGTTGAGGACGCCCAGCGTCTTGTCCCGGGACACGATGGGGGTGCAGATATGCCCGTGCTCCCGCATGCCCTCGAAGGTGATTTCATGCCTGTGGTCAAGGCTGTTTGCGAATACCACCTCTTTGGCGGTGGCCGCCTGTCCGCACAGGCAGTCCCCAAAGGGGATTTCGGCGCATGAAACCAGCAAGGATGGTGCCAGCCCCCGTTGCGCGCGCATGATGAGGGTGTCGCCGGTCTCGTCTGCTGTGAAAATGGACCCCTTCGCCTCGACAGTAAGCCACGGGACGTCCAGCACCAGGTCGAGCGCCATTTCCAGCATTTCATCCAGCGAGATATGCTGCAGTGAAAGATCGAGCAGTTTACTGATCGTTGTCTGGCTTGCCAGTTCCTTGCGGATCTGGGTCTCGGTACTCTCCCTGGCGCTGATCTCTGCATTCAGCGCCTCATTGGCCGCTACCAGTTCCTGCTTGCTGTGCTCCAGCAAGCGGACAGAGCGGCTCCGCTTGCGCGTGATATTCATGATATATACAAACAGCAGGACAGTGACAAACAACCCGATGACCAGCGTTGCCAGTGACGTTGTGCTCAAAACCATACTGACAGCGCGCCGGTTCGGCGTAACCACCAGCCGCCATTCCTGCCCGCCGACAGTAATCACGAAATTACTGCTGTCCGAAGTAACCGGTTCCGACACCTCCTCCACGGCGGGTGTATCCCCCGTACTCCTGGCGATATGCCGCTGTTGACGCGTGTTCCCGGTCGTCGCGCCAGGCAGCAGCTCGATGCCGGAAATCAGCGACCTGTCCGGGTCACCTGCATGTATTTCAGTGCCCAGGCGCACCAGGTCGGCAACAGAAACCTCCGCAACCAGGAAAGTACCGCCGCTTTCTGCCGGGGCTGTATCCCTGGAACGAGTCGCGGCCTGTCGGCGAACCGGCTGGATGAAAAAACGGCGCTCCGCTGCATTATGATCTCCAGCACCGACCTCCGCTGGTGCCACGCTGACGGTCAGGCGACCGCTCCTGTCGGCCTGTTCCAGTGCCGTCAGCAATTCCGGGTGGGCGGCAAATCCCTCATCATGAAGTACACCACTTCCTTGCTGGTATTCAGCCATGCAGTCAACCCTGTATGCCGGCCAGGCGGCTTGCAGCCCCGCAGCGCAATTACCGGCGCCGGGACTGTCCGCGGCGGATGGCGTTACAGTCTTGTCACTACGGTGATTCAGTTCCGTCAGGACGACGGCACGCACCGTGGGTTTGCCTGCGAAAAGTGTCGAAATGAACTGTTTTAACTGCTCCGCCCGGGTGTCCGGTGATTCATCTGCGTAAACAGCCGCGGCATTCAGGTTGGCCTCAAGCTCCACGACCTCCTGCTGGACTGCATACGCAATTTTATTCGTTTCAGAAGCAAAGGCATGCTGGTTTACATCATGCTCGAGCCGGGAAACCCAGAGAGCCACCAACAGGCTGATCGCCAGTCCGCCGACCAGCACGATATGCGGCAGGGGGCCGGTCCCTGCTCTCATGATGAGCCCCCTGGAGCCTGGTACTTGAGCGACTTTCGGTATTACCGTTGCGTTCATTGTCATGTTCCCTGGCCTGATAGCCTTGCGAGGGCTCACCGCTGCCCGACCAACTTTGCCGTCTGAAATATCTCGCCACCGTATGCGGTGAATTCCTCGATCGGGCGAGGCCGGCCAATGTGGTAGCCCTGCGCATAATCGACGCCGATCTCGCGCAGCATCCCGAGTGTCACTTCATTCTCGACACACTCCGCGACCGTTCGCTTGCCCATCATATGGCCGATATCGTTAATGGCTTTCAGCATGGCGAATGCCTGCGGATCATCGGTGTTTTCCACGTACTGGCCGTCGATCTTCAGGAAATCGACGGGGAAATCCTTGAGGTAGGCGAAAGAGGACAGCCCGCTGCCGAAGTCGTCCAGTGAGATGGAACACCCCTGCTGCTTCAGTGCCCTGATGAAGTCCGTCGCATTGACCAGGTTGTCGATCGCCGCCGTCTCGGTAATCTCGAAACAGATCTTGTCGGGACTGATAGCACTGTCCGCCAGACACTGGGTGATGAGTTGCTGTATTCCCTCGTCTCCGAGCGACTGTCCCGAGAGATTGATCGCACACACCGAGAGTCTCGCCACATGATCCGGAATACTGGCCAGCCACCTGAATGCCGCCCTGATGACCCAGCGATCCAGTTTCGGCATGAGCCCGTAGTGTTCGGCCACGGGCATGAATGATCCCGGCTGTATATAGCTGCCATCCCGGTCCAGCATCCTGACCAGCAGTTCATAGTGCAGACCGGCGGGACCACCGGCCTCCGTCAATGGCATAATCGGCTGGTAGAACAGCCTGAGCTGGTCTGTATCCAGGGCGTCATTGATACGGGTCACCCACTGCAATTCAGTCTCGTGCCTGGCCAGGTTTTCGTCATTCTGACGGTAGGTATGAATCCGGTTGCCGCCCCGTTGCTTGACCAGGTAGCAGGCCGCTTCCGCCTGTCTGAAGATTTCGGATATATCTTTCGAATCCGGGGTGACTGGCACCAGGCCGATACTGGCGCTTATGCGGTGATGCACCCCCGCCCAGTCGAATACGTATTCCTCGAGGCTGCGCAGGATCGCGGTGGCCGCCAGCTCCGCCTCCTTCAGCGAGCAGCATTGCATCAGTATGCCGAACTCATCACCCCCGATGCGGGCAACAATATCCACCTTCCTGGTCTGGGAATCCAGCAGCTTCCCGAGCTGGCACAACAGTTCATCACCGCCGGGATGTCCGCAGTTGTTGTTGATCACCATGAATTTATCCAGGTCCAGATAGCACATGACATGTTCGTCATTCCCGGCCTGGCTGATGCACAATGCCATCTGCAGCTGGTTTTCGAACTCATGACGGTTCATGAGCCCGGTCAGGACGTCATGACTTGCCTGGTAAGAGAGATCCCTGGTAAGGATCTGGGTGTTGGTGTCATCCTCGCAAACCATGAACAGTATCTGTGCGCCATTTTCATTCAGCACACTGCGCACCGTCTCCCGGACCCAGAATGTGTCGCCGTCCTTGCGGCGCTTCTGCAGCTTCCATTGATGTACCGTCTCGGGTTGTTCGCGGCATGTTGCCAGCCAGTTGGCCAGCGATTCATGCACCGCCTCCGGGTAGAGCATGAAAACCGGCTGCCCGACCAGCTCCTGTGCCGCGTACCGGAGTTCCGCGGCACCGTATTTATTGACCGACAGAATCGTCCCGCCGCCATCCAGTGTAAAAAACATGGCGGGGTTGTTTGTGTAAACGGTGCGGTATTCTTCCCTGGACTTGCGCAAGGCTTCGCGCAGCTGGTAGGTTTCAAGCGTGCGTTCCTCAACCTGATTCTCCAGCGCACGGTTGCGTTGATACAAGCCGGCCTCGGCCCGTCTACAGGCAAGATGTGCCTGTAGACGGGCCGTGATCATCTGATGATCAACCGGCGCTGTTATGTAATCATTAGCGCCAAGTGCCAGGTATCCCACCGCGTCTTCCGTCCCGTTACTTTCTGAGAGCACGATCACCGGCAGCCTGGCGGCTGTATATAATTCGCGCACTGCCTCCAGGAACCCGTGGTTGTCCGTCTTCGCTTCCCGCAGATCCATGAGTATGAGATCGACCGGCTCCATCCTGATCATGGCCAGTGCCAGAACATCATCGCCGGCTTCACTGACGCGATAGCCTTCCTTCCGCAGATCCTGCGCGAGTGCATTACACCCGTTCATGTTGCTATCCAGCAACAGAACAAGTGAACCTTCGCTTGCCACGGCCTCGTTACTCATCACATCATCTCTGTCGTGTAATTCCGTGAGGTGCGCTGCTTGTCCGGTGGTACCAGCCGTGCAGCACCCGACCGGATACTGAACACGAAATTCACGGCAATACTGTCCGTGGTCACTCCCACGCACGTACTATCGGCTTGTGTGCGTGGATCACGCAATGATCAGGCTGTGGACGGGCCTGGTGCATGCAACCGGCCACGGAGGTCGTGCGATCGCTTGCACAGAAAGCATTACCCGGATCGATTGAAATACGTCATCTCTTTCATCCGGATCCTCAACAGTTCGACAGGCGCGGCGGTTTGTGTGCTGCTATGACTGCCTTGTGAGCTGCATGTGAACTGTCTGAGGAGATATCGTCCGTACGGATGCGGACCTTAGACAGGTAACCACTCCACCGGCCAGGGCCGGTGGAGTGGTTCAGGGCTGGAAGCAGGATCGATCGACAGCACGGCCGAACAGCTCCGGTTTACACCGAGTTACCGGTATCCCTGCCATCGTGCACTCGCGTGACGAACGCCTGGCCTGGCGCGACCAAGTTGACGGTGGTAACGGGTAGCTATATATTCATTTATATCAATCTGTTAGCTTACCGGCTCGCTGGCATGAAACTCGCCGGGGCGCGCGAGTTCGCGCCGGGGTTTGTTCAGCCCGACGCCTGTACGACATACCGAACATCTTCCTGGACCCAGCCGGGTCACTCTGGCAGTTTGTCTGAACGGCCGGATTCCACGTGAAACCGGACTCGTGTCACTGTGCTACAAGACCGGCATTTTCGTCAGAACATGACTTTCGTCACGATTAGCAATACCGATTATCTGAAGGTTTGTTCGCGGCTAAAGCCGCTCCTGCGCCTGAACGTGCAGGGTTCAGGGCCGTGCCACGCGCGATTCGAATACCACCACGCTGTGGGAAGAAACATGGCAGACCGGCGCCCTGTGCTCGACCTGGCGTGACACCTCCAGGATATCGTCCGGGGAGCCCAGTGAGGTATTTACCGCGCGGTACCAGCCCCGGCCAGGGCATTCGGGCAGGGGCATCTGCCGGGCTTCATCCCCCATGTTCAGAATGATGTGCAGGTCCCCTTCATCATATTCCACGGCGCCCAGTGTCCAGGCCAGCAGCCGGGACGTGTTGTCCTCCCACGCCGGCTGGTTCAGCCGTTCACCGTGCCAGGTGATATCTGGAAAGCGGTACCCCTCGCGCTCCAGCCCGGTCAGGAAGCGCCTGTGCATCAGGCAGGCGTGGCGCTTGCGGAATGTGATCATCAGTCGGGTGAAGCGCAGCATCTCGCGGTTGGTCTCCGGCAGGCGCCAGTCGAACCAGCCCAGTTCGTTGTCCTGGCACCAGGCGTTGTTGTTACCGTGCTGGGTCCGCAGCACCTCGTCGCCGGCCAGCAGCATGGGCGTCCCCTGGCTGAGCAGGAGGATGGCCATGAGATTTTTCACCTGGCAACGGCGCAGGGCAAGGATAGCTTCATCCTTTGTCTCGCCCTCGACACCGCAATTCCAGCTCAGGCTGTTGTTGGTGCCGTCACGGTTCTGCTCCCCGTTGGCCTCGTTGTGCTTGCGGTTGTAGCTCACCAGGTCATACAGGGTGAAGCCGTCATGACAGGTCACGAAGTTGATGCTGTTGATGGGCTGGCGGTCCTGTGCCTGGTAGAGGTCGCTGTTGCCGCTCACTCGCGTCGCCACTTCGCCGACCAGCCCCTTGTCACCGCGCACGAAGCGGCGGATCACGTCCCGGTAGCGTCCGTTCCACTCGGCCCACCGGTAGCCGGGGAAGTCCCCCACCTGGTAGAGCCCCGCCGCATCCCAGGCCTCGGCGATAACGCGGGTCAGGCCCAGCAGGCTGGAGAATTCGATATTCCAAAGCAGCGGGGCATGGTAGAGCGGTTCGCCGTCCTCGCCACGCGACAACACGCTGGCCAGATCGAAGCGAAAGCCATCCACGTGCATCTCCCTGACCCAGTACTCGAGTCCCTCGAGGATGAACTTCCCCACCAGCGGGTGATTGCAGTTGACCGTATTGCCGCAGCCGGTGAAGTCGCGGTAGACCGCGCGGTCCGCGGGATCCAGATGGTAGAAGGTTTCGTTGCCAATGCCCTTGAAATTGATGACCGGCCCGCCCGCCCCCCCTTCCGCTGTATGGGTGAACACGACGTCGAGGATGACACCGATCCCGGCCCGGTGCAGGGCCTTGACCATGTCGCGAAATTCGCGGGCATGCGAGCCGGCATCCGGCGAGCTGCAGTAGCCGGGATGCGGGCTGAAATAACTGTGGGTACTGTAGCCCCAGTAATTGCGCAGACCCAGATCCATGACGCCGGACGGCACATCCTGTTCATCAAACGCCATGACGGGCATAAGTTCCACATGCGTGATGCCCAGCGACGCAAGGTAAGGAATCTTTTCGATCAGACCGAGGAAGGTACCGGGATGCCGGACCCCGGAGGCCGGATGCCGGGTGAATCCGCTGACATGCGCCTCGTAGATGATGGTCCGCTCCGGGCTGTTGCAACCGAGCGGCGTATCCCCTTCCCAGTCATAGTCGGCAGCCACCACCACGCCGCGCATCGAGGTCTTGAGGTTATCGCCGGGCAGCGAGGCCTGCTCCCGGCTCCACAGAGTATCGGTGACGGCGCACGCATAGGGATCGAGCAGGACCTTCTCCCTGTCAAAGCGAAAACCCGACCTGTGCAGGTCATCCGGGCCACCGATGCGCCAGGCATAGTGCGTGCCGACCGGCAGGTCAACCACCAGCACCTGCCAGAAAAAGAAGGTGCGGTGCATGCGCGGCTCCAGGTAGATGACCTGAAACGGCTCCACACTGCAGGCGCTCTCGAACAGCAGCAGCTCGACGTGGCTGGCGTGCCGGCTGTAGATCGAGAAATTGATCCCCTCCGGCACGGGAGTCGCCCCGGCCGGATAGCGGCTGCCAGGTTTGATGGCGTAGAAGATGGGAGTTTGCATGTTCATCTACATCGCGAATCCTGTTGTGCACGGGCGAGCCGGCTCACGCCCACCTATCGATCCAGGCCGCCCGTCACCGCATCATCCAGGCACATCCACGCCGGCAGACCGTGGATGCCGGGCCCCGTCAGGGCCGGCCCCTGCCGTAGGTGATGACGGGTTCCGCCTGCGCGTCCGGGCTGTGAAGGGTGTGGGAGTCAAACAGCAATTATTCTCATTTGTCTGTGGCCCTCGTCCCGGCTGCGGCACCCGTTCGCCACCAGAAATACGTCGACAATTCCGCATGGAGCAGCGGGGTATTGCATACAGCTGGCACCGCACGAACATGCTGGCCAGGACTGCTATATGATAGCCCCTGGTCGTAACGACCGGCCGGCTGCCGGCCTATATGAGCACCGTGTCTGATGATCCTGGTTCGCAGCTACGACTTTGATCTGGAGCAGATTTTTTATTTCAACTGATACCGTTCAGCGGAATATCATAGCCTATCCGAAAACCGCCAGGATATGAATCGATACCTTGCGGCGACGCCGGGATGAAGATCCGGCATCCCGGGTACAACGGCCTGACCTGCCGGGCTGCCGTTTTATTTACCGGTACATGGAGAGCCCATATTACTTGGCTTACCGGTACCAAAACAACAGTGAGGGACTGCAATGCAGAGCAACAAGTTAACACACGAACTCGAAAGGATTGCCCAGGCACGCCACCATGACCCGTTCAGCGTGCTGGGCAAGCACCACGAGCAGGACTTTGATCTGGTGCGTGCCTACCTGCCACAGGCAGACGAGGTTACGATTGCCGAAGGTAATGTACGCCTGGAACGCATTTCCGACACTGACCTCTTCGAATGGCGTGGCACGCCGGGAACAGTCCCCGATCGTTACCACCTGGTGTGGCGCGATGCCGCACATCACGAGCACATTGCGCATGACCCCTACAGCTTCCCGCCGCAACTTCCGGACTTTGACCTGCACCTGTTCAGCGCAGGCAAGCATCGCCATGCCTACCGCATACTGGGGTCTCATGTACATGCAATCGATGAGGTTCCCGGCATCCTGTTCGCGGTCTGGGCGCCGAACGCGGAGCGTGTCAGCGTGGTGGGTGAATTCAACCAGTGGGACGGTCGGCGGCATCCAATGCGGGTGCGTGGCGGCAGCGGTGTCTGGGAACTGTTCATCCCCGAACTGAAAGCCGGCAACCTCTACAAGTACGAGATCCGCAACCGGGATAGCGGAGAAGTCTTTCTGAAATCGGACCCCTACGCCCAGGCCTTTGAGTTGAGACCGCGCACGGCGTCGATCATTGCCGCGTCTTCCGGGTACGTATGGAATGATCAGGCATGGATGGAGCAGCGGCCGTCACGTGACTGGCAGCATTCGCCCATGTCGGTCTATGAGGTACACCCGGGTTCCTGGCAGCGTGGCCCGGAAGGTGAGTTTCTCGGCTACCGGCAACTGGCGGAAAGCCTGGTCAACTATGTCAGGGAAATGGGCTTCACACATATCGAACTGCTGCCGGTTACAGAACACCCCTACGATCCCTCCTGGGGTTATCAGGCGACCGGTTATTTCGCGCCGACCAGCCGCTATGGAACAGCCGACGACTTTCGCTATTTCGTTGATGTCTGCCACCGGAACGACATCGGCGTACTGCTCGACTGGGTCCCTGCGCATTTTCCCAAGGACGCCCATGGTCTGGCCAGGTTCGACGGCACCGCACTGTACGAACACGGCGATCCGCGGCTTGGCGAGCATCTTGACTGGTCGACACTGATCTACAACTTCGGCCGCAACGAGGTAAAGAACTTCCTGCTGTCGAGCGCCATATTCTGGCTGCAGGAGTTGCACATCGACGGCCTGCGTGTGGACGCTGTGGCGTCCATCCTCTATCTGGATTACTCGCGGGAAGAAGGACAGTGGATCCCCAACAGGTACGGGGGCCGGGAGAACCTGGAGGCACTGGATTTCCTGCGTGAACTCAATATCGTGGTACATGAGGAACAACCCGGTGTCCTCATGATCGCCGAAGAGTCGACATCCTGGCCGCAGGTAAGCCGACCCACCTGGACCGGCGGCCTGGGCTTCGATATGAAGTGGAACATGGGCTGGATGAATGACACACTGGAGTACATGAGCGAGGATCCGCTCTACCGGCGTTACCACCAGGGAAAACTGACCTTCAGCATGCTGTATGCCTTTACCGAGAATTTCCTGCTGCCGTTTTCACACGATGAAGTCGTGCATGGCAAACAATCGATGCTTAACAAGATGCCCGGTGACGAGTGGCAGCGCTTCGCCAACCTGCGGGCCCTGTATACCTACATGTTCTGCCACCCGGGCAAGAAACTGCTGTTCATGGGAACGGAATTCGGCCAGGGACAGGAATGGAACAGCGCCCAGACCCTTGACTGGTATGTACTTGACTATCCCCATCACCAGGGGGTGCAACGCCTGGTGATGCATCTGAACCAGCTCTACAAGGACCTGCCCCCGTTGCATCATTACGAGTTCGAATGGCGCGGCTTCGAATGGATAGACTGTCATGACGCAGACAATTCCGTACTCAGTTTCGTGCGCCGCAGCGACGACCAGTTTGTGGTCGTGGTGGTCAATTTCACACCGCAGCCACATCATGGCTACCGCATCGGTGTACCGGAAGCCGGCGTATACCGCGAAATATTCAATTCAGACTCCGTGTTCTATACCGGCAGCAATATGGGTAATGGCGGCAGTACCCTGGTCGCCGAATCACTCCCCTGGATGAACAGGTCATATTCCCTCAGCCTTACCCTGCCTCCGCTGGCGGCCATCATCCTGCAGCCGGGATAGACATATGAATGGTGCAATCACCGCTGTCTGGCCGGGCCAGCCCTACCCGCTCGGTGCCAGCTGGGATGGCAAGGGAGTCAATTTCGCGCTGTTTTCCGAACATGCGGAACGGGTTGAACTGTGCCTGTATGACCAGCGCGGCCGCCGCGAGACGCTCCGCATCCCCATGCAGTGGCAAACTGACCAGGTCTCGCATTGTTACCTGCCGGAGGCCAGGCCGGGTCAGCTTTACGGATACCGGGTCTATGGGCCATACGATCCCGACCGGGGCCACCGCTTCGACCCCAATAAACTGCTGCTCGACCCGTATGCCAAGGACATCGTCGGCCGGGTGCGCTGGAATGACGCCTTGTTCGGCTACACCATCGGTGACAAGTCCGGGGACCTGATGCCTGACCCGCGCAACAGCGCCCACGGCGTTCCCAAGTCACGCGTGATCGATACCGCTTTCACCTGGGGTGACGACCACCTGCTGTGTACGCCCTGGCATGACACCATTATCTATGAGCTGCATGTCAGGGGATTTACCATCCGGCATCCGGATGTCCCCCCGCCCTACCGGGGCACTTATGCCGGGCTGGCCACCGAACCGGTAATCGAGCACCTTAAACGGCTGGGCATTACCGCCGTGGAACTCATGCCGGTGCACAGCTTCATCAGCGACCGGCATCTGGTGGAAAAGGGGCTCAGCAATTACTGGGGTTACAATACAATCGGTTACTTTGCTCCGCATGCAGGCTACTCCGCCAGCGGTGAAATCCATGAATTCAAGACCATGGTTAAACGCCTGCACTCGAACGGCATCGAAGTCATTCTGGATGTGGTCTACAACCATACCGCAGAGGGCAACCACATGGGCCCTACGCTGTGCTTCCGTGGCATCGACAACGTCGCCTACTACCGCCTGGTGGCAGGCCAGGCACGCTACTATATGGACTACACCGGCTGTGGTAACAGCCTGAACATGATGCACCCCCGCGTGTTGCAGCTGATCATGGACAGCCTGCGTTACTGGGTGCAGGAAATGCACGTCGACGGCTTCCGCTTTGATCTGGCCCCCACCCTGGCACGTGAGCAGCACGCCGTCGACAGGTTCGGCGCATTTCTGGATATCGTTCACCAGGATCCTGTGCTTTCGCGGGTGAAGCTGATTGCCGAGCCCTGGGACCTGGGAGAAGGCGGTTATCAGGTTGGTAATTTTCCGATCGGGTGGACGGAGTGGAACAGCCGTTACCGCGACAGTATACGCGCGTACTGGAAGGGGGAAGACAGTCTGATCGGCGAACTCGCCTACCGCATCACCGGTTCCAGTGACCTGTATGAGCAGAGTGGTCGCCGCCCCTACGCAAGCATCAATTTCCTGACCTGTCACGACGGGTTCACGCTGACCGATCTGGTCAGTTACAACGACAAACACAATATCGAAAACCTGGAAGACAACCGTGATGGTGAAAACAACAACCAGAGCTGGAACATGGGTGTGGAAGGGCCTGCTACCAGGAACCTGAATATCAACAATGCGCGCAGGCAACAGAAACGTAATTTCATGGCCACGCTACTGCTCTCTCAGGGCGTGCCCATGCTGCTGGCGGGCGATGAAATCGGGCGCACCCAGAACGGTAACAATAATGCCTATTGCCAGGACAACGAGATCAGCTGGGTCAACTGGGATATCGACAGCCCTGACCGGGAATTTCTGGAGTTCGTACGCCGGGTCATTAGCCTGAGAAAAGACCATCCGGTGTTCCGCCGGCGCCATTTCTTCCAGGGACGGCATATCAAGGGGGCAAACGTCAAGGACATCCTCTGGTTGCGGCCGGATGGAAAGGAGATGACGGACAGGGAATGGAACCTTAATCATGCGCACTGCCTGGGCATCCTTCTGCACGGCGATGCCATCGAGGAACACGACGAACACGGTCGCGGGATTAATGACGACAGCTTCCTGCTGCTGCTCAACGCCGATGCGCAACCGATCCCGTTTCGCACGCCGGGGCATGTCGGCATTGCCCGCTGGAAGGTTGAAATTGACACCGTCTATGCAAACGGGGAGCGCCCTGACCTCCGCACATTCAATACCGGTGAAAGATATCCCCTGCAGGGCCGTTCCGCGGCCTTACTGTGCCTGGCAAAGAGCCATGGCTAGCCCGCCACACCCGGTGACCGCACTGCAGCCCGGGTTGTCCGGGTCCACCGGATCTTCCGGTTCACCGCTGGAGAGTCACAGGCACGACACCGGCGACATCACGCGCGAGTCCCTGGAATATGCAGTGCCCGGAGAGATGGACCGGGCCTCAACGGCAGCCTGCCGTCAAGCATGAGGTATTAAATCATGGCCGATGAAAGGCTGTTCCCCGCCACGATCATGCCGGACAACGACTGGTGGCATGCACTGTGGCCCGATCCGGACGCCGTGCTGCGTGCAGTCGGCATCGGGCCTGATATGCAGGTCGTTGATCTTTGTTGCGGCGATGGTCACTTCACCAAACCCATGTGCCACCTCGTCCACCCCGGCAAGACCTGGGCTCTGGATCTGGACAAGCGTCAGCTTGGTCAGGCCGGGCAAGCCTGCCGGGAGAATCCGAATTTTCACGCCATCCTGGGCGATGCCCGCAAATTACCTGACCTGATCAACGGGCCGGTGGACCTTGTCTTCATCGCCAATACCTTTCACGGGGTAAATGACAAGACCGCCTTGTCCAAGGCGGTACATAATGCACTCAGGAACGATGGACGCTTTGCAATAATCAACTGGTATCGCCGCCCGCGCGAAGAAACCAGGGTGCTCGATCAGCCACGGGGTCCCGATACGGAACTGCGCATGGAACCCGAAGACGTCCGGCAGGTGGTGGAACCAGCCGGGTTCATGCTCGAGAAGGTCGTCGATGTGGGGCCGTACCACTACGGTGCCGTGTTCGTGAAATCAACCGGCGATCACCGGGAGACGGGCTGGACATGAGCGACTGCGATTCGCGAAACGACTGCCCGGACACACGCGTCCAGGTTCTGCAGCTGTATACCCGCCTGGCGAATGAACCTGCCGCGGATTTCGGCTGGGGCAGAGGCAAGGAGAATGCCCGTGCACTGGGTTATGCCGGCATCTGGCTGAACCAGCTGCCGGACTGCGTCTGGGAATCATCCGCTGCGGTCGGTAATCCGTTCTGCCACGGACCTGCCCATGCCGGCGAAACCGTCGTCGATGTCGGTTGCGGCGCGGGTGCCGATGCCTGCGTTGCGGCACTGATGGTAGGAAGCAACGGGAAGGTTTTCGGTATCGACAGCACGCCGGCGATGGTCGAGAAGGCCACCAGGAACGCCGCCGCTTCCGGTCTTACACAGGTCACCTTTCAGGAAGCGGACATGGCGGCCCTTCCCCTGCCTGATGATTGTGCAGATGTTGTTATATCCAACGGCGCCATAAACCTCGCCGGAAACAAGGATGCCGTGCTGGCAGAGGTTTTCCGGGTGTTACGGCCCGGCGGTCGTCTGCAGATCGCTGACATGGTGCGCGATGCGACCGGCGCGGATCCCGCCTGCTGCGGTGAACAGGCGTCCTGGGCTGACTGCGTGTCCGGGACACTGCTTCCCGATGTCTTCCTGGCAAAGTTAAGCGAGGCAGGATTTATCAACGCGGAACTGACCGGTTTTACGATGTATCGCACTTCACCCGCTACGATCGGCGCCTTGTTCAGCGCGGTCAAGCCATTTTAGGGTTGATCTCGGCTATCGATCCCAGTGTCTTGTTCGTGGCCGCTGCGCGGCTGGTCGAACCCATGCCACTGGATACGTCGGGAGTTCGAGGAAGCTGCCAGCGGAGTGCGGCTCAGCCCCGATGAGCGTGAGGAGCTGAAGAGGCTGCGCAAAGAAGTCCACTATTGCGGATGGAAAAGGAAATTTTAACAAAAGCGAGTCAGTACTTCGCGAAGGAAATAAAGTGAAGTACGGGTTCATACGGGAGCATGCCGGGCACTGGCCGGTAGCCCATGTGTGCCGCCTGCTATTCGGTGTTCGGCTCAGGTGATTACGTACGAGTAATTCGTTATATAGTATATTCAAAGTTATCAAGATCTATTTGATGGTGTTTGATAACAAAATCAATCATCTCGTTATCATACATTTTCATATAATCTTTTTGACGTTTAGACTGGTTACGTTTTAATAATCTTGTTGTAACGTTAATTATTGTACATATTGCCTGAAAATCATTTTTAATATTTTCAAAATGCCCTATGTAATCCACGTTGACCCTATTGTTTTTGTCGATTAAATATGGCGTTTGAGTTGCTCTTTGTTCTGGCAAACGTTCTTTATTAACATCCCAACCAGCCCAGGTATCTTTTTCAATTAACCATTGTTTGAATGAACAACTTTCATACCAATTAAGCCCCAATTCAACATAATCGTTGCGATGCTTGTATCGTGGAGCAAAAGGTAAGTTATATTGATATAAACTATATAGCCTATCAAATGGATTACGTACAAAAGCAAATGAGAAATATTGTGTGTAATCAGAATTTGTTTGTAATATTTCCTGTAATGTTACATGCCCATGAGATAACTTTATGCTTTCATGATTGTCTCCAGGAATTACAGAAGTAATAGCATTACCTGCATTTTTTGGCACATGAACAAAAATGTATTTCTTCTTATGATTTATTATCATTTTTGTTCACTAGAAATATAATTATCGTAAGCTTTTCTAAGCTGAACAGAATCATATTTACTCAGTAATAAATTGTGCAAAGGAAATTCATGCCTTAAAACCTTTCCTAATCACTTCTTGTTACATTAACACAATCTCAATCACCTCACTTCTGCATTCAGACATGGCTCGATACGGGAGATAAAAACATACCAGACTCTCCCTGTCGAGCACCGCAGGCGGCTTCTTAACCCAGTGAATGGTTGCGGCCTGACGTGGTTGTAGTCGTCTCACCATTCATCGATTGTTGAGCGCGCATCCGCCAGGCTGGCGAACCAGTGAAGGTTCAGGCAGTAGTCCCGGAATTTGCCATTGGAACTCTCCACTGACATGGTATGCTGAAAGCAGCCGCCTCAGCGAGGTCAAGCTGAAGACGCAGTATGCGATGACAGCATGCGTCTCTTTTTCTGGCCCCTGGACTTCAATGCCAAACTGGCTGCGCTGGCACCCACAGCCCAGTGTTTTGCCCGACCCCGGCTAAAAATCTGACACTCATTGGAAACGCAGGTTGCTGCCAGATAACAGGTGGCAGTGTGGTAGGTGGCCGAGCGTTTGGAAATCGTAAAAAAATACACTCGACGGGTCCATTCAGCGGGACGCAAACGTATCCTCCATTCGGGGTTAGCCACATCGGCCGACTGCATGGCACCTATCCATTCAGGGATGGACAACTTAGGATTGGACTTCTATTCTTTCCCATACCAAAACGACTTACAAGGAGGCTCTGGCCATGACGGTACATCAATTGAGGGATGCACCAATCGCGGTTGTAAACGGCAAGTCAATTGCCTTGTGGACCTTGATCAGAGATTTGAAGCTGACCGGTATGGATCCTGTTCGCTCGGCGATTCAGCATGCGCTGGTATTGCCGATGGCAGAGCGGGAAGGTATCTCCGTGTCTGATGCAGAACTCCAGGAAGCCGCGGACAAGTTCCGTCAGGCAATGGGGTTGTACAGTCAGGACAGCACCACGGAGTGGTTGGAGGCCAATGGTCTCACGGTTGACGACCTCGAAAGAAAGCTGGAAAGGGATAGAGTGGCGGACAAGCTGAAGCGACGAGTGATAACCGATGACGATGTCGAGACTTTCTACAACGTGAACAGACCGGCGTTCGATTGGGCGCACCTGTCCCAGATTGTGGTAGACGACGAGAATCGAGCCAACACGCTCTATCAACAACTGGTAGACGGCGGCGGCGAATTCGACGAGTTGGCGCGGTCGGACTCCGATGACGAAAGCTGGGGAGTCGGAGGCTATCTGGGAATGGTCACCCGGGAGGAATTGACCACCGAAGCGGGCCGTGCGGTTTTCGATGCAGAGCCAGGGACTATTGTTGGACCTTTGAAAACCGATCAGGGCTACCACTTGATCAAAGTTTGGGGGCTGAGCAGAGGTGAGCTTTCCGCGCAGAGTCGCGAGCATATAAAGGAGCGGCTGTTCAGGGAGTGGCTCGACGATCAAGCCAGCACTGCAGCCGTGGAACTGCTGATCTAAAACGTCACTTCCTGAGATGCAGACTCGCACTACGAGCCATCGAGCATGTTCTTCTGCGCGGCGCAGCTTCCTGCACGTGGATGATGCCGTGACCGCACTATTGGCCATCGTTGGCAGCAGCAACCTCAGGGGTCGACCGGTAAATCCGGGAGGAACCGAAACGCACACGGTCCATTCGGAGTCGACATTCGAGAGCTGAGACAGATATACCGTCAACAACAGAGTCCCACCAGCCAGTAAACTCGGTGGTTGCCGGATTCCACCATGGGTAACGACGAAGATACAGCATCAAAGGAATCGGCTTTCCGACATGCCTTGAAAGCCAACCCCAACGACATCGACAGCTATCGGCGGCTGGGCCTGCTTTATCATGGGCAGGGTCGGTGGGAGGAATCCGAGGCCGTCTATGTTCGAGCGCTAAGGCGGTGGCCCCGCTGCGCAGAGCTGCACAACGAAATGGGCGTGATTCACGAGTGCCGTCAGCGTCCCTGGGAGGCCGAAGCGTGTTACCGACAGGCCATCACATTACGCCCCGATCTGGCTGACGCTCACAACAACCTGGGATGCGTCCTGCACGGGCGCGGACTCATGGATGTCGCCTCACTTGCCTATCAGCGTGCGATCGAGCTCGACCCCGATTGCCGCGAAGCCATGGCTAACCTGGTATCCGCGGCAGCCCATGTCTGCGACTGGCCGCGGGTCGCGGAGATCAGCAACAAGGTATTGCGCAACGCCAAACGTGCGGTCGAGTCGGGCGGGAATCCCGTATTGATGCCGTTCACGGCCTTGTCGATAGGATGTGATCCCGAACTTCAACGTCGCATTGCGGAACATTTCGTGGCGCGGTTCTATCCGGAAGAAAACCGACTCCAGGCTCGAGTACGACCCACGGCCAGGTCGACCCGCACTCGCAGGATCCGTCTCGGCTATCTCTCCGGTGATTTTCGGGACCATCCCGTCAATCACCTGGCCAGAAACCTGTTCGTCCATCACGACCGCGCGCGCTTCGAAGTGTTCTGCTACTCCACAGGTCCGGACGGTTGCAGTGAGTACCGGAAACACATCGAGGCAACCTGCGACAGCTTCATCGACATCCGCGCGGAATCGAGCGCGGACGCAGCAAAACGTATCGCTGCGGACGGCATCGACCTGCTGATTGATATGAGTGGACACACCCTTTACAACCGCCTGGACGTACTCAGGCTGCGGCCTGCTCCGGTGCAGATTCACTACCTGGGCTATCCTGGGACCACGGGGGCGGATTTTATCGATTTTTTCGTCACGGACCGTTATTTGACGCCACCGGGGACAGAGTCCCATTTCACCGAAAAGCTGATCTTTCTTCCTCACTGTTATCAGATCAGCGACGATGCCAGCCCGCCGGTTCATTGTCACACTTCCCGCGCTGATGAAGGGCTGCCTTGCGAAGCCTTCGTCTACTGTACGTTCAATTCAAGCTACAAGATAGAGCCCAGGATTTTCGGGACGTGGATGCGCATCCTGGACGCGGTGCCGCGTAGCGTACTATGGCTGATAGCGGAGTCCGATACGGCCAGGTCCAACCTGCGGCAGGCCGCGCGAGGGTTGGGCATCGATCCTGATCGACTGATCTTCGCGGTGCGGAAACCTCGCACGAATCATCTTGCCCGGCTGCCGCTTGCGAACCTGTTCCTGGATACCCACTACGTAAGCGGGCACACCACGGCAAACGACGCCCTGCGCATGGGGTTGCCCGTACTCGCCTGCCCGCGTGACACGTTCGTCTCGCGGGTTTCGTCGAGCCTGTTGAATACGCTTGGATTGCCGGAACTGATCTGTCCCGACCTCGACAGCTACAGGCGCACAGGGGTATTGCTCGCGCAGGCGTCGGATCGACTGGCAGTGCTGCGGCAGAAACTGCAACATCAAGCGGCCGCGTCTCCGGCATTCGATACCAGGCGCACGGTTCGCGACCTGGAGCGCGCGTATTGCGAAATCTGGAGACGCGCCGTGCGGGGCAACGCACCTGAGCATCTCGTGCTGCGCAGCGTCGATGCGGCCACTTATTGAGCGAAAATCCACAAGTATGTTAAAATACCTTCAAAGGAGGTGCCCATGTCCAGAATCAAGATCTATGATCTGCCCGCACAGAACGAGCTCACTTCCGAGGAAACCCGAGGCATCTTCGGGCGCGGCCGGTATATACGCGTCGCCAGCAGCCCTTCGGGGATACCTGCCGTGGTGCCCGGCTACCCAGGCCTGACAATTTCGATGACCAGCGCGTTAAGGACGTTTGGGTTCTAGCCAGCCAGAACCACGGCCCGCTGCGTGAGTCACGTCTATTAAGGGCTTGCGCCAGTCGATGAAGACACAGCTCATCAGCTTTTACGCTGATATCGAGGGCCGGAAGTACTACAGCGAGTCTGCTCGGCGACTCGCGCTCGCGTGCGAATCTTTTGATATTCCGTTCAATATCCGGCCGCTCGAATCCAAAGGAAATTATCGGCTCAACTGTCTGCACAAGCCCCGGTTCATCATGAACATGATGAACGAGTTCGACAGTTCCGTGCTTTGGATAGATGTCGACAGTACGATTCACAAGCCCCTGAATGAGTTTGATACACTCGAAGGGTTCGACGTGGTCGGAGCCAGTTTCTACAGGACGATGTCCAGCGTGAGGGCATCGCCGCTCTATTTCGCCAACACCGGGAATGCACGTCGGTTCCTGTCGGCCTGGATCGACGAAACAGACCGGATCCAGCAGTCGAACATCCAGGTCTTTGACCACGAGGCGCTGCTTCTTGTCTTCAGGAAGTTCCGCCGCAGCATCAACATCCGCTTTCTAGGTGTCGAGTATTGTGCCTGGCCAGGTACAACGTCAGCACGGACTTACATCACGATGGGGTTAACGGACTCTGCGTCGAAGAAAGCGTTCCAGCGCGCGAGCGGTGTTCCCGAGGCCATGATCGAGTGGCTGTCGCCGGGCAACGCGGTCAGACCAACCCGGTGATCTTTCCAATAAACTTCGCCTGTTCGGCTTTATTTGCCTATCGTTATCCGGGTCGAGCCGTCGCTCCAAGGCGGAACGAACGGTCTTCATCCGTTCAGCCAATTGCGCCTCGGCCAGCATTTGCTTTTTCATGCGGTCACGGTGCCGTACTTCGTTTCGATTCGAGTCGACTACTTGCCGATTTCAGGCACATTTAGCGGTATTCCGGTAGCTTACCTGTCAGGCGTTCGTCTTTTTTCACATCAGGGCGCGGGCGATTGACGCGACAGAACGTCGGCCTTGCCGTCGCCGTCGAGATCGGCGATGAGCTGCGACGGGAGATCGATATCGCTGGTATTCAGCACCGACCAGGGACTGCGTCCGCTCCAGGACACCTGCCACTGCCCATGGTCGCTGCGGGCGATATCGGTGATGCCGTCGCCGTTGAAATCGGCGAACACCAGTTTCGCAAGCGAGATCGACGAATTGTTGAGATGACGCCAGGTCTGGTTGCCGTGTTCCCAGACCAGCCATTCACTGCCGTTCGAACGCACCACGTCCAGTTTGCTGTCTCCAGCGAATTTGCCGAAGCGCAGTTCGGAGAGCCTGTACTGCTGGCTGTAGTGCCGGGTCACCAGCGGAGAAAAGCTCTGGATGATCCTCCACTCGCTGCCGTCCGCGAAGAACAGGTCGGCATGGCCGTCACCTTCGAAATCGCCGATCGCGGCGCTGGCGAGCGGTGCCGTGCTCATGAACAGCCTGCGCCAACCCGACATGCCGCCTTCGGAAACCTGCCATTCGCTGCCGGTGGCCCGCACCACATCGGTCCGTGCACTGCCGACGAAATCACCCAGGCGCAGTTTGGCCAGCGGATCGGTCAGCGCGTTGAGGAAGGCCCAGCCTTCGCGCCCGCTCCTTGACCACTGCCATCCCGTCGCGGTCACCCGCATGACGTCCGCGGCACCGTCGCCGTCGAAGTCGCCAGCGGCAACGCTGCCCATCGGCGTCTTGTCGAACTGCCGCCACTGCCAGTGGCTGCCACCGCCGAAGGACACGTACCAGGCCGGCAGGTAGTTGACCCCGGTGCGGTTGTCCCGGGCGTGGAAATTGCCGTGCGCGTTCACCTGGGTGAAGGCATCGCCGGCATCGCCGTCGTGGGTTTCGTTGTGATCGATCCAGGCGCCATGAATCGGAATACCGCGCAGTCGTACCGCCGGCTTATGCGATTGAAGAAACGTGTTGTGCTGGATTACGAAGGCACTGCCCGCGACGTTAGTGCAGTCGCCGTCAGGGCAGTCATTGTCGGGGTTGCCGTCGTTGCAGTTGCAGAAGTGGTGGTCCTTGCCGCCGTGGACGTCCAAGCTGTGCTCCACGGCGCCGGTCAGCACCAGATTGTAGCTTGCGGTGTAGTAAGCGCCGGGCGCACCGTTGGAGGCAATGTCGTGCCGATTGTGATCGAACACGTTGGCCTTGACCTCCACGCTGCCGGGACCGACCTGCACACCGTAGCCCAGACCGTAGTCATGGTCGCAGGTGCCGTTGTGTTCACGACGGCGGTTGTACTGGAACACGTTGTGGTGCACCCGCACGGCCTGGGCGCCGACGATGTCCACCCCCGCATTCGGCCAGGCCGAGATTTCGTTGTTGTCGATCTCGGTCGCCCAGCGCTGCGGCACGACGGCCGGTTTGATAGCGATGGCGCTGGCCTCGGCCTTGCAGTGGATCGGGTCGTCGTTTTCGATGCTCGAATCCGGCCCGTGCAGGCGCAGGCCGGTAATCCGCACGCCGGCACCCTGTACGTCGAGCAATGGACAGTCGGTGAAGGTGTGGGAGAACAGCAGAGCACCGCGCGAGTGGGGACGCCCGCGGCCGCTGGCCAGCGTTACGTTCGCGGGAATGGCGAGCGAGAAGTCGCTGCACGAATCCGGACCGGAGCGGCGGTCGTCCTTGCAGCGATCGCGCTCGGGTAACTCGGTGCAAAACGACAGGTCGATCTCGGCATGATCGTCGATATAGATCGTCTTCCCCGCAGTCCCGGCATTGAGCAGCGCGCCGCGCAGTTGGTCGGCGGTGCGCACCAGGACCGCGGCGCGCGGCAGGATGGCGCCGAGCACCGTCATCCGCACCGGCAGAGGGCGGTGCACACTGGGCGGCGGCTGGACGAGGCGGTCGTAGCCTTCGCCGCCGCCGAGCGGGCGTAGCGCCGGATTGGCAAGTGCACCGAAGGAAGCGTCCCGCTGGTCGCGCACGACCGGCTCGGCAAATACGGAGTCGTCCAGCGTTTGTTCGCAGCAATTGACCAGATCAAGCGTATCACCGCTGGCCGGTGTTGCAAACGGCAACACCGCCAACCAGGTCAACGCGGCGAAGCACCGCGCCGGCAATGCCGCGGCGACCGTTCGACTCACAACGCCGTCTTGCGGCAAGAGAGGCCCCTTCTTGTGCGCGCGCATCGCTTTGTCCATGCTGGCTCCGGCTTCAGCATTCTAACTAACATCGCTGGCGCGAGCCCGCGGCTCGCGTGAAGGCCCGGTTGTGCAGGCTTTTGCGCGACACTGTGTGCGCGAATTGACCTGTGATCGTCGCTACGGATTCCCGCGCCCGCCTGCGAGAGTATAGGCCGAATAAACGCCTATCTCATCGCCCGTGAACGGTTCATTCCGGTGTAACGCGTCGCCCTGCACCCACCACCACCTCGAAATCTCACTCTTTCAGTACGCGCCCTCTCTTTCGACCACCCTCTCCCGCCCCTGGCTGGTACGATCCCGGGTCGCTGGCCAGCGACTCCCCTGGCGCTCCTTTACTTGCCGAACATCGAACACACACAAGCCCACGTAGAGATTGCGCAGCAAATCCCTGTGCTACGCCCTGTGGGCCGCACTGCGCGGCGTCCAAAATCGCTCCCGGCGATTTTGTCGAACTGCGGAGCCCGACTCAGCCCCGCACGAGCCAAACACAAAACCGGCCGTGAGCCGGTTTTGTGTTTGGCTCGCCCGGAGAGATTGACTCGGGCCCATCCGTGGGCCCTCGCCCTGCGGGCGGTGCCTTCGGCAGCGTCCAAATCGGCATTCCTGCCGATTTGTCGAACTCGACTGAATTGAAATGTCGGGAGTTTTAATACCCTTCTGTACTTCAAACACACACAAGCCCGCGCAAGGCGGGCTTGTGTGTGTTTGGCGCGCCCGGAGAGATTCGAACTCCCGACCGCCTGGTTCGTAGTGTTCCGGCTGATTTCTCCTATCCTATTGTAATTAGCTGCTTTTATGCGTCTTATACTGTCCAATAAAATCAGTCTGTTTGGCCTTATTCGCCTATATTTGTGGTTATTTGGTGCCATCTATTGGACAGTTGGTTCAGTGAGCCACACAAGCAGGAAAGGCACCAAAAGCCGCGGTTTTTGTTTATTCATAATTAAGCATTAGGTTGGGTTGCTTTCTTGTGTTTTGCTATGCTGGCAGTGGTATTGCTGAAATCAGCAAGCAGCGCGTCATCATCCTTTCTTGACACCCTCAACAAGTAGATAAACATCATCTTTCAGGAAACGTTTACTGGTGATGTCAAGTTCAGTGGATTCTTCATTGTATTGAACTGTTTTTCTGTCAAATCTGGCGCCATAGACTTTTTCAACAAAAGCAGTGAAAAAGTCCTGGCGTCGTCTTATTTTCTCGTTTTTTGAATAAATCATTTCAAGCAACCTGAATTTCCCACCCGGCTTCAGAACGCGGCTAAACTGCTCCAGTGCCATAGGCTGGAATTCATCCGGCATGACACAACAAAGGAAGGTAGATATTATCCAGTCATATTGATTCGATTCGATCATGCGCATAACACTGGCATCGTCATGTAGAAGTTCTATTTTACATTTAGCTTTCTTTGCCTTCCTGGTAGCTTTTCTTAACATGACATCACTTAAATCGACGCCTGTTAATTCAACGCTCTCATGATAGTGCTGGAAATTTCTCCCTGTTCCCACCCCTGCTTCCAGTACCTTGCCACGCAAATCACCCAATAATAACGGGCGCCATTCCCTGTAAATCCGCTCCCATGGATAATCCAGAATGTCATAAAACATGGCAGTGATGTTGTATTTGGCGCGCAAGGACAGGTTTTCTTCTCTCACGAAAACACCCCTTTATATATTGCACATGTTTAGAATTATCTGCTGATACGTGTTGTTTTCACACGGCTAGAAGACCAGGACTTTTTCCGACTCGACCGTCCACTGCGCCAACTGATTCATCGTGCTGATCTCGGCACCTTTCAGCAGGGGCATGGCTTTGATGCCGCGCGCCTCACAGCAAGCGCCACAAAAACTGACCTGCCCGCCCTTGGTAATTACGGACTTCATCATGCGCTCTACGTTGTAATAACCCTGCGGTGTGCTCTGCGCAGGCAAGGCCGAGGTGACAGCATCTGCCATGAGAAAAACCAGCACCTCTGTTCCGGGCTGATCTCTCTGCATTGCCATGGCGAGACGAAGTGCGTTGTAGGTTTTCTCTGAGCCGTAGGGCGCTTCATTGAGAATGAATAGAATTTTCATGTCGCTCAGTGCCTCTCTTATCCTGTGGACCTAACACCTGCTGTTCGGAATCAATGCTCAATCTCATAACCCTGTTCAATCCAGGCGGTCATTCCCATCCGGGCGACATGTACGTCGGCAAACCCGTTCTTTGCCAGGATCTGTGCTGCCTGGGCGGACTTGCGATCGGTGCGGCAGACAGTCATCACCGGCCGTTCCTGGTAATCGCTGATTTCCGCCAACCGTGTACCGAGTTCTTCCACCGGGATATTGATAGCGACGCCGATATGTCCCTGCTCACCCGCAAAGTCTTCCGGCGTACGCACGTCGAGCACCAGCATCTCCTCTCCCGCATCCAGACGCTGCTTGAGTTGCGGAATATCCACCATGGGCCCACGCCGCACCTTGGCAATCAGGCGTGGCAGGAATGCCACCACCGCGAGCAAGGCCAGAGCCAGCAGCGCCTTCTGAATCAGACCCTCGCCACCACCGACCGCTTCGCGGCCTGCATAACCCAGGTAGGTATACGCAATCGCACCGGGCAACATGCAGATGTAAGTGGCGAGCACGTAGTGAGACAGCTTGATACGAGTCAGTCCCAGTGCATAGTTGAGCAGATTGAACGGAAACAGAGGCACCAGGCGGGTAAAGGCAACAAAGCGCCAGCCCTCACCCTCCACACCGTTGATCAGCTGCTTAAGACGGCCACCAGTTTTATCTGCAACCCAGTCGGAGGCCAGATAACGGGCCACAAGAAAAGCCAGTGTCGCACCCATGGTGGCGCCGGTAAGATTGTAAATGGTGCCCAGCACCGGACCGAACAACGCACCGCCCGCGAGTGTTAACACAGAGCCAGGCAGAAACAGTACCGCCGCGACGGCGTAAATAGCCATGAACAACAGCGGCGCCCAGATGCCGGCGTCCTGTATCCAGAGTTCCAGGGCGGCAACATCAAACTTGTCGCGATAGAACACCGCCAGTGCGATACCTGCCAACAGTGTCAGCAATACCCCGATACGTACAAGCTTGTTATTCATCGCTATCGCTCCACGCTCTGCGATTGATGGCATAGCCGGTGACCTTGCCCACAAAAGGCAAGGCCAGCATGCCGGGTAACCAGGACGCCTGTTTCGTGGCGCGATAGGTATGAATGCCGATGATCATGCCTTCATGCCCGGCACGCGGTTGATTGCGATAGGTTCCAAACAGACGGTCCCACCAGGGCAGGCTGAAACCGAAGTTGCTGTTGGCTTCGTCGTCTTCCACCGAGTGATGAACCCGGTGCATGTCCGGCGTCACCACGAACCAGCGCAGCACACGGTCAAGACTTCCCGGGAGCGACACGTTGCCATGATTGAACATGGCGGTTGCATTCAGGAGCACTTCAAACACCACCACGGCCAGCACCGGCGGACCCAGCAGCATGATGACGGCAAACTTGATGAGCATGGAGAGCAGGATCTCGAGGGTATGAAAGCGCGCACCAGTGGTGACATCGAAATCCAGATCTGCATGATGCACGCGGTGCAGCCGCCACAGCACCGGCACGGCATGGACCATCACATGCTGGAGCCAGATAAAAAAATCCAGGATTACGACCGACGCCAGCACGGCCAGCCAGAATGGGGCCTCGATATAGTTGAACAGGCCCCAGCCCTGCTCGCTAGCAAATACCGCCATACCCACCGCCGCCGCCGGAAACACCAGCCGCAATACGAAACTGTTGAAAAACACCAGACCCAGGTTGTTAGCCCAGCGGACGGCTTTTGATGTCTGCAACTGGCGCCGTGGGCTGATCACTTCCCACAGCGCCATGACCCCGAAGACGCCAAGGAAAAACCCGAGCCGGATGGGCATTTCGTTGCTCAGTATGAAATCGTTGAAATTCACGGGCATTGCCCCTCCGAAACTGCTGATTGCCCCTGATGGGCCACCTGCTATAATGAATTTTGGTGAAATACTATTCAATTGATCTATTGAATTGAATACTAGTCGATACAAGAGCGATGTCAAGCAACAGCTTCAAACACGATTTATTCGCCCAGTTCGCCCGGGTTGGCAAGGCATTGAGTAACGGCAACCGGCTGGAACTGCTGGAATATATTGCCCAGGGCGAACGCAGTGTTGATGATCTCGCCAGGGTATCCGGCCTCACAGTCGCCAACACCTCCCAGCATCTGCAACAGTTACGCCAGGCCGGTCTGGTGAGTTGCCACAAGGAGGGGCTGAAGGTTTTCTACGGGCTTAGTGGTGATGATGTCATCGGTCTGCTCGATGCGTTGCGTGGTGTCGCCGAACGCCATGTGGCCGATGTAGAAAGACTGGTCAATACCTATTTGACGGTCAAAGATGACCTGGAACCCCTGCCCCGTAACGAACTCCTCGATCGGGTACGGGACGGTCTGGTCACCGTGCTGGATGTCAGGCCGCCGGAAGAATACGCGGCAGGACACGTTCCCGGTGCCGTGAATGTTCCCCTCTCCAGACTGAAACAGTATCTGAAAAAGCTCAACCCTGAACAGGAAATCGTTGCCTATTGCCGGGGGCCTCACTGTGTACTGGCCTTCGATGCGGTAGCGAGGTTAAGAGAAAAAGGGCTGAAGGCACGACGTCTGGAGGATGGCTTTCCGGAATGGAAAACCGCCGGCCTTCCCGTCGAGACCGGTTCCAGCTGAGCGGGGCTGTACCTGTGTCAGAAATGCCAAGCCTGAGCCACCGCAGTCTTTGCTTATGCATGCATGAACGTAGGAGATTGTCATGGAACGTTGCGTGACACCAATAGACCTTACATCCCTGCTCGTACTCACCCTGGGTTTGTTGTTGCCCGCAGATGCGTTCTCCGAAATTCTGCCGTCACCTCAGCAAGTCGCACTGCACAGCTACGCCTGGATCGGCCCGTTCGGGCCGCCCACGAAAGAAAACCAGGGTTTCCGGATGAACCTGGGGTTTATCGTCGGCACCGACACGGTGGCCGTGGTGGACAGCGGCTATAGCAACGACATGGCAAACACCATGCTGACGCAGATCCGGCGCATCACTGACCGTCCAGTGCGCTATGTCATCAACACCAACTCGCAACCCCACCGCATCCTCGGCAATACCGCCTTCCGAAAAAACGGGGCGACCATCATCGCAGGCGAGGATGCCACGCTGCGCATTGCGGGTGAAGGCGCATCGATGGCGAGCACGGCCGAGGACATTCTGGGTCTTGCCCCAGGAAGCATTCACGCCCCCGGCACACCAGACCGTGCCCTCAGGGAAAGCGCAGAACTCGATCTCGGCGGCATCACATTGAATATCACACCAGTGGGAAGCGCACATACCCCGGGCAGCCTGATCGTCGAGGTGGTGGAAGACAAGGTCATCTATGCAGGCGATGTGCTCTACCGTGATCGCCTGCTTGCCGTGCTGCCGGTAAGCCACGTGGACGGCTGGATCAATGCGTTCGATGCGCTCAGAGTCTACGGGGACGCCTTGTTCGTGCCGGGTCACGGGAAAGCCGGCAAGCTCATCGATTTCGAGCACTCCACCTACAAGTATCTGTCCACCCTCAAGGCACATATGGATGATGCCGTGGACCAGGGGACGGGGCTGCAAGATGCCATCGACAGTCTGGACCAATCCCCCTGGGGTGAACTCGCCGACTTCGATGCGCTTGCGGGCCGCAATGCGCATCAGATCTACCTGGAACGTGAAGCAGCCATGTTCGAATGAGCAGGACCGCATTGCTGTATGAGCATTAAGTGTGCCATTGCACAGTATCCCGAGTTTGTTGCCACTAGAGTTCCTTTCCGGCCTCACCAATAATATGCCATGCGGAATGTATCACGATTGCAGCGATCAATAGACCGATCACGATATCGGGGATTGACGAGCCGAGCCACGTGACCATGCCCGCGGCAACCAGTACGCCTATATTCCCGAGCATATCGTTACGCGAGCAGATCCAGGTCGCGCGCAGGTTGATATCCCCGTTCCGAAACCGCGCCAGCAGTAGAAAACAGGCCGTATTGGCCAACAAGGCAATCACCCCGAATAGTCCCATCGTCGCCGCATCCGGCAGACCGTTGACAGCCATTTTCCAGATAGCTTCGGCAGCCACCCCCAGTCCCAACAGCAACTGAAAGATACCGCTGGTAAGTGCTGCCCGCGCCCGCCAGTGCGCGGCGCGTCCCAGCGCAAACAACCCAAGCGCATAGATAAGCGCATCGGCGAGCATATCGAGAGAGTCCGCGAGCAATGCCGTTGACCCGCTGACCAGTCCGGCCGAAAACTCCGCGACAAACATACCGGCATTGATCAGCAGGACGACGATCAGTATGCGCCGCTCATGCCGGTTCGCATGTGCCAGGTTAGCCCCGCATTCGTCACCACATCCCGCCATGCTATATCCTCTCGTTCTTGATCACACCGCCGGAAAAGGCGCAATAAAGTGAGGGCAATACAAACAACGTCAGCAGGGTTGACGAAAACAATCCGCCGACGACGACCGTAGCCAATGGACGCTGCACTTCCGAACCCACGCCGCTGGACAGCAGCATGGGAATCAGGCCCAGGGCCGCGATACTGGCCGTCATGAGTACCGGCCTTAACCGGGAGAAGGCACCGGCAAAGACCGCTTCATCCGGTGACAGCCCCCCTTTCAGGCGCTGGTTAATCGCACTGACCATGACAACACCGTTCAACACGGCCACCCCGAACAGGGCAATAAATCCAATGGACCCCGGCACGGACAAATACTGTCCCGAGAAAAACAAGGCCGCGATACCGCCAATCAGCGCCAGCGGTACGTTGAGCATGATCAGTAACGCCTGCCCAACCGAGTCGAAGGCAAAATACAGCAACAAAAAGATCAGCCCGAGCGACAGCGGCACCACAATCATCAGCCTGGCCTGGGCGCGCTGCTGGTTTTCAAACTGCCCGCCAAACACGACGCTGTATCCTGGTGGCAGATCGATTTCCTTGCTGATGCGCTCACGCAGCTCACTCACCAGTCCACCCATATCACGCCCGTCGACGTTGGCCTGAATGACCACCCGGCGTTGCACGTCATCACGGCGGATCTGGGGTGGCCCCGATTCGATGGCCACCTGCGCAACATCGCCGAGCTTCAACCAGGAACCGTTGGGCGCCTGCAATATCAGGCTGCGGATCGCTTCAATGCTATCACGGTGGGATTCATCCAGACGCACGTAGATGTCATAACGCTCGTTGCCCTTGATGACCTGCCCGGCCTCACGACCGCCGATCGCATCAGACACCAGATCCATAATCTGTGCAACGGGAACACCGTAGCGCGCCAGTGCATCCCGGTCCGGGCGCAGCACCAACTGCGCTTCACCGGCAATTTGCTCCATTTCCACGCCACGGGTGCCATCCACCTTGCGAACCAGTGCTTCGATTGCCTTACCGGCCGTTGCCAGACCATCGAGGTCAGGGCCGAACAGCTTGATGGCCAGCTGCGCCTTCACGCCGGACAACAACTCGTCGACACGCGTGGCAATGGGTTGCGAGAAGGAGAACAGCAGGCCCGGGTGAACCGACATTTTCTCTTCCATTAACACCTGCAAGGCCTGGCGATTGGGGGCGCTGGTCCAGTCCGACACGGGTTTCAGGCCCACAAAGATTTCCACATTTGAGACCGGCTCGGGATCACCACCGATCTCGGCACGGCCCACACGACTGGAGACATACAGAACTTCCGGAAAGGTCATCAATCGGACTTCCAGTTTTTCGGCTACCTGCAATGATGTATCGAGACTGGAAGATGGCGCCAGCGTGACGCGTATATTCAGCGTGCCTTCTTCCAGTTCCGGCACAAACTCGGTGCCCAGGAACGGCACCAGCGCCAGCGATGCCACGAACAGTGCTACTGCACCGATTACCACCCGCTTCCGCCGCACCAGTGCCCCATTCAAGGCCACCCGGTAGGCTTGTGATAGTGGGCGCATGATAAAACTCTCTTTACGTTTTACCCCACGCCTGAATAAGTAGGTCGCCAAGGCCGGAACCACTATCAACGCGACAAATAGCGAGGCCACCATGGCCAGCACAATTGAGACAGCCATGGGCTGGAACAGCTTGCCTTCCACGCCTTCCAGAGTAAACAACGGTGCAAATACGATGATAATAATCAGCACCGCAAAGAAGACCGGCCGACCAACTTCGCGCGCCGCTTCCTGAATACGCAGCGCAATACCGTGGCGGTCGTGTGCCGCATCGTAGGGATCCTCCTCCCCGGAGGCACGCAGCTCGTTTGTTATATCGTGGTGAGCCTCATCCGGCCAGGTTAGATGGCTGAAGATATGCTCCATCATCACAACCGAACCATCGACCATCATGCCGATCGCAATCGCCAGCCCGCCGAGCGACATCAGGTTGGCCGATACGCCCCACTGGGCCATGGCCATCAATGCCAGGCCAATGGAGATTGGTACCGAGATCAGTACCAGGAAGCTGGCACGCAGATTCACGAGGAACAGCATCAACACGATGATGATCAATACAAAGGCCTCCAGCAAGGCCTTGCTGACCGTGTTGACGGCCTGGCTCACCAGATCCGACTGGTCATAAACCGGTTCCAGAATCACGCCTTCAGGCAGGGCCATCTGAATAGCAGGTACACGCTCCTTGATACCATCGATAGTGGCCTTGGTATTGGCCCCAATACGCTTGAGAACAATGCCGGCAACGACTTCACCAAGCGGCTCCGGTTTGCCGTCAGCACCCCGGCTCGTCATGGTTACCGCGCCCTGCCGGATCTCCGGTCCGAACGCTACACTGGCGACATCCCGTACCCGGACCGGGACACCATCAACGTCCTTCAAGGGTATGTTGCCTAGATCACGCAAGCCGTCCTCGCCACTGCGCAACCAGCCCACACCGCGAATAACCAGCTGCTCTGCGCCCCGATCCAGATACCAGCCCCCTGCGTTGCGATTGTTCGCCTCGACGGCCACTGTGACTTCATCAATCCCGAGGCCGTAGGCAAGCAACCGCTGCGGGTCCAGTTGCACCTGGTACTGTCGCACCTCGCCACCGAATGACAGCACATCGGTGACGCCCCCCACCGGCATCAATAACAGCTTGACCACCCAGTCATTGAGACTGCGCAGTGTCAGCGCGTTATATTTCCCGGGATCATCAGTACGCAGAATGTACTGATAGACCTGGCCCAGACCGGACGTGTTGGGTCCCATCTCCGGCGTCCCGATACCCGCGGGAATCTGTTCCCGTGCCGCCTGCAGGCGTTCAAAGACCAGCTGGCGGGCAAAATAGATGTCTGTGCCTTCCCTGAACACGACCGTAATCACCGACAGACCGGTTTTTGATATGGAACGCACCTCCTCCACATCCGGCAGTGCATACATGACAGCCTCAATGGGAAAGGTGATCAGCTGCTCAACTTCCTCTGCAGCCAGTCCGCGCGCCTCGGTGTTGATCTGCACCTGCACGTTGGTCACGTCCGGAAAGGCATCCAGATTGAGTTTGGGCAGAATCAGCACGCCGGCGACCAGGGTCGCGAGCAACGCAAGCACCACCATGAGACGGTTCTGGACGCCCAGATCGATTAGCTTGTTCAACATGGCGCGGCCTCAGTGGTTATGTATGTCAAAGTCCGACTTGGCGAGCTCCGATTGCAAAAAGAACGCACCCCGGGTAACAACCCGTACGCCCGGCTCTACACCACCGATCACGGTAAACCCGGCCGTGGTACGGATCACATCGACTTCCTGTGGCTCAAACTCACCAGGTTCATGCTCGACAAACACCTGCCAGCCACCATCCTGGCTGCGCATTACCGCATCGTTTGGCACTGCAAGTGCCCGTTCGGAAGATCCGCCCTCAATGCGGGCCTCAATAAACAATCCGGGGTGCAGCCGGTCATCCGGATTCGGAACCTCGATACGCACACCCAGCGTCCGGGTATCTTCATCCAGTGCATGATGCACCTGGGTGACCCGACCCTCTACCTGACGCTCGCCAATCACCATGGTCGCCCGCGCATTGACGTGTATCTGAGCGGCCTCATCCGGGGTCAGCCGTGCCTCGACCCAGAGCATGGATTCATCACTGATCTCGAACAGCACGCGCCCGGGCTCGACCAGCTCGCCTACGATGAAATCGTCACGAATCACCGTGCCATCCTGCGGCGCAAGCAACTGGAATCGCCCGTTGGCGAGCTCCGCCTTGCCACTTGCCACAAGTTGATCGATTTCATCCTCCGTCATGCCATAGGCACTCACCCGCGCACGCGCCTGTTCGCGTGCGATGCGCGCCTCGGTATAACGCTGCTCTGAGACGACATCCCGACCGAGCTTGCTGACCCGCTGCCACTCACGATCGGCGACCAGTAAATCACCCTGGGCCTGTGCCATCTCGACACTGGAAAGCGTGACCAATGCCTGTCCTTTCCCAACACTATCGCCGAGCCGTGCCTGCCGCTCTAGCACCTGGGCGGCTATTCTCGGCACCACCCTGGTCGTGGCATAGGCATTCAGTTGAATTTCTCCCGGTGCGTGGAGTTCATTCACGATATCGCGTGGCTGCAGGGTCTCGACCACCACACCCGCCGTTTCCTGTTGTTCGGGCGACAGGTGGACACCACCCTCGTCATGCGCTTCACCCTGTTCAGATCCATGAGCGTCATGGTCACCGTGTTCTTCTTCTGCTGCCTGTAGCGACAGGGAGAAAGCAACCCAGAACACGCCTGCTAAAAACCAGATTCCGATTCTGTTCATTGTTTATCTCCTGCAAGGTTCAGCCACTGGTCGGCCTGACCGGAAGCAGCCAGCCAGTCCGCCCACGCCCGCCACATCCGGCCACGTTGCTCGGTGGCGCCAACTTCGGTATCGAGTGCCTGTTTAAGTTGCACTAGATAATCCGTGGTATTGAGTTCACCGGCCTGCCACAACCGGTCGAGCAGGTCAGTGCGCTGACTGAGACGGGGGGCACCGGATGCTTCCCAGGTTTTCCAGGCAAGCCTTGCACTTCGGTAGACTTGCGCTGCCGCGATGATATCGGCATGCGCCTGCTGTCGCAGATTGGCCGCTTCACGTTCTGACTGAATCAGGTCGGCATTGGCGACATCGACTTCCGCGCTGAAGGTATTGCGTACGAACAGCGGCACGGACAGTGTGATACCGGTCAGCGTTTCGGAATCCTCCTTCCCTGCGCGGAAACCGATAGTCGGGTCTGGACGTTTTTCACGGATACTCAGTTGGACTGAAGCACGCCCGGCAGCAACCCGCGCCAGTGCCGCCTGCTGTGACGGCAGATCTGCCAGCAGGCGATCCACATCCAGCTGCTGTGGATCAAGCTCCGGGAGTGAGTCGGAAAACATGGGCCAACCGGCACCGTCGCTGCCAGTCAGCGCGATCACCGCCTGACGTGCCCGGATCAAATTCTCGCTGGCATTTGCCTGCTGGAATGCGGCATCAGCGGCCGCCAGATGGGCCAGATCAAGTTCCACCTGGCCTAGGTCACCCGCCTTCCGGCGTCGTTCTGCCAGACTGGAAAAACGCGACATTAAGGTGGTTTGTTTCTTACTCACGCGTTCGACGGCATCGGCCGTGTGCCAGTCCGCAAGGGTCCGCAAAAGGTCTGTTGCCAGAACCTGGCGTTTTGAGCGTAGTTCGGCTTTCGCAGCCACCTTTTCAGAATCGGCAACAGCCGTACGTGCACCCCGTTTGTCAGACCAGTCGATAGACTGACTGATTCCTCCCGTGGTCGTCTCGACAGCACTGTTTTCATAATCGAATTCCAGTTCCGGATTGAACAGGGGCTGGTCGGCGGCACGCAGACGCCCACCGGCGGCGTCGACGGCCGCCTGTGCAGCCTGTAGCTCCGGGTTTTTCGAAAGTACTTCGTTGATCCAGCCTGACAATGCTGGATCGGCTACGTTTGATGAATCAGCTGTTGCAATGAGCGCCACCACCACGCAAGCGACTGCGGTCACTGACAATAAACATTGCTTGAACATGGGTTGAATCCTGTTTCAGCACGGAACAACAGCGTGCCCAGACGAACGGACACACCGGCCTGCCGGCAACCATGCCGGCGGAAACGATCAGGATTCAGCTTCTAGGAGGTCGATCAGGAGGAGCGGTCGAACGATAGAAAACGGTCTGCTGATACGGCGTGTAGCCAGTACCTGTATGTGGATAGACCAGGCCTACGTGTAAAGGCCACAACGCCATGATATGGGCCGAGGCATGACAGCAATGGTCGCAGGTGGGGTGATCCTCGTCATCATCCGGTGAGTGACCCACATCACCGGCAACGACTTGATGTTCATATACTTCATCGATATGGCCGTCAAACGCCCACACCGATCCGTAACCGAGTGTGCTGATGATGAGCCATATTGTGAGAAGGCGTTTGAACATGCAGGAAGTCTACATCATATCGATAAAATCTTCAGATAATCAGCGGTTAAAGCATTTCCTGTACCTGGCAAGCCCCAGGAGGTATTTCCTGGCAGTCTGGGTATCTGCCCACACTTCATACTGAACAATAAATGTTTACCACTGGCAGCGAGAACCTGACATTCGTCACAAACGAATAAGCCACGACTGTATGAGTGCTGAAACGGGTCTTCACCAAATCAACAGTTGATGCAGAACCCAGACGTGCAAAACTCGGTAGCCCGTGATGAGGACTACACCCCTTCGAACTTTTCTAAATAACGATAGCTACTTGCACGGGGATTTGCTATTCAGACGAAGGTGCGAAATGACAGCACCTGTCCAATTAAATGGATGTTCTTAGCCCTATTGGACAGCCACTGCTCAAGACAGCTGTAAGTTGCTGAAATATGGCGCGCCCGGAGAGATTCGAACTCCCGACCGCCTGGTTCGTAGTGTTCCATTCTAAACACCCTATCCTACTGTTTTGTCTATTAAATATCGATATTATTTGTCCAATAGAAATCGGCTATTTGGCCTTAATTGCCTTTATTTGGGGCTATTTGGTGCATTCTATTGGACAACTGAGATGCTCGATTCTCCAAGCCCACAACAGACAATTTCCTGGTAACAGCTCATTTTTTTGTGTGTCCCTGACAGGTTATTCACGCTACTGATCGGCTCGTAATTAAGAATTCGCCACCCACACCAGCAACCATCGCTGTTTACACCCGTTGATCTTGTTGCCACCATGTTCGGGGCCACGTCATGAATCGAAGTCAGGCCGATACTATTGCAAATAGCCTGGGAGGATTGAATGCATCGGGCCCTGGCGCATGATCGCTACTGAACGTCAGTCGGTAAAGGGCAGCTATTAGCGGTCAACACGAATCAACGACCATGCTCACGGCAGATCTACTGTTGAGCAAGTCGTCAGCTGCTCTTCAATTTGCAGGGTAACATGATTGATATCAAAGCGATCAGCAAGCAGCGTCTCGACAATGGCGCGTATTCCTGCCGTCTCGCTCACCGGTTGGTCTACAACCGTAATGTGGCCCTCGAAGTGGGTATCATGTTCCGACACCTGCCAGAGATGCAGATGATGAACACCCTCGACACCGGGGATATCCAGCAGTGCCTCACGAACCGTCGCCAGCGATACATCGGGTGGTGAGGCCAGCATAAAAACACCTAGCGCCCGCCACAGGATCTGCAGACTTTCCTTCAACACGTACAGGCCTATCAGCAGCGTCAATAACGGGTCGATCCAGCTAATTCCAAGAAATGTGATCGCCAGACCACCGAGGATTACGCCAATACTGGAGATGACATCAGAAAACAAGTGCAGATAGGCGGCACGCAGGTTCATGTTCTGTTTTGAACCGCGATGCAACAGCCAGGTGCCCAGCACATTGGCCGCGAGTCCCACGGTCGCCACACCCGTCATGACGACACCGGCGATAGAGGCCGGGTGACGGAAGCGATCCCATGCCTCAACGAACAGCCACAGGCTGATTGCTACCAGGGCGCCCGCATTGACGACCGCCGCCAGCACCTCAGCGCGTTTCATGCCAAAAGTGTAATGATCGTCTCGCGGCCGTGTATTCAGCCGAATGGCTATCCAGGCGATGATCACCGCAATGCCGTCACTGAAGTTGTGCAGTGCATCCGACAGCAGGGACAGACTGCCTGAGACCAGGCCACCGATGATTTCCGTAATGGTAATCAGAAAATTCAGCGCAACGACAAGGGCCAGCCTTTTGCCGGACACCGGTACCGCATGTGAATGGTCGTGTGACATAGCCTGTTTATTACCCAATGAAAACTGATTTAGTACGTAGTCGGTTATCGATTGTTAACTCAGTCGGTATAAATATCATGCAACAGTTTCGCGGCAACACAGAGAAGTACCACGCCATAGAGTTTTTTGACCCAGCCGGGCCGGGCCTTCCGGGCCATGTACCAAGCACCCAACTGGGAACCCACGATCACGGACACCACGGTCACTGCAGCCAACACCGGGTCGATGCGCCCTTCCGCCATGTGTCCAAGAAAACCTGAAAAAGATGAGAATGTAACTATGAAGGCGGTGGTGGCGGCAGCCTCTTTGGTGGGATATCCCATCTCCATCAGCATCGGGGCAATAATAAATCCTCCACCCAGACCCAACAGACCGCCCATGAAGCCGGCAAAGCCACCAACGATACCTCCAATGGCTATGCGCTTGCCTATGGATATCTTCTCCTTCGGTTCGCTCTGTCCGGAGGTCATGAGCGTGCGCACACCCGCCACGATCACGGCTATGGCAAACAGTAATAGCAGTGTATCCCGCGAGACGAACTGGACTGACCAGGCACCGACAGGTGCCAGTACCAGGGCAGTGAGCGCCGCAGGCATGCCGCCACGAAAATCCACCAGCCCTTCCCGCGCATAGCGAATAAAGGCAAGCAAGGTATTCAGACCGTTTAACAGCAGACCGATGGGGATGGCCACTGTTTTTACCGGAAACTCCAGCCACTTGAAGATGGGCACATAGAGCATGCCACCACCAAGCCCGAGCATGGCGAAAATGAAAGAGACGACGAAAATCAGGCCGGCAGCAATGCCGTAGGTAGCCAGGGTCAGCTCCATCTCATGCCTCTCCGGGTTACTGCCAGCAGTGGCGCAACTTCTCTTTTATATGTTGGGGTTTGACGGCAATGACGGTCATGGGAGCCTTGCGCACCACCCTTTCCGCTGTCGAGCCCAACAGTAACTGCTGGACCATACATTTCCCATGGGAACTGATTTTCATGACAATCACTCTGATTTGCTAACTGCCCCAGCCCGAGCAGGGGATACACACATAGTCACCTGCTTCAGTGACCCGGAGTTTGTTAACGAAGGTGACCTCGCCACATTGACTGCAACGGCGGGTCTTGAATGTGCCCTTGCCTGTGGGTGCGCCAATTGCCTGAACTTCACCAATTTCAAGAAACTGCTCATCGGGCAGGTTAAGAATTTTATTCACCAGTGGATCTACGATTTCTGCCGGGATGTCCTGGGGTTCGACACCACTGGCGCGCTGCTGTACGAAGGGTGAGTTCAGGGCGCCCTCGAAAAAGTCAGGCTTCAGTGATACCCGTACAGAACGACCACGCTTCACGTCGATCAGGGTGAATGCCATTTTGTTGTAATAGAGTTTCTCAATATTCGACTTGCCATATGTACAGCCGGTGGCTGTCATGATGCCGTCAAGAAAACAGCCGGCTGCATGTCCTTTGCCGGTCTCTGAACGAACGATCAGTTCCTTGTTCTTAGCCCGTTCAACACCCAGTTTATTCATTGCCGCCAGCCCGGCCCGCAACCCCATGGGCATGGCCGGACATTTGTGACCGTGGAATTTCATTCCGGTATCGAAGTATTCCTGCAGTGTCGTGTTCATTGAGATCACTCCTCAAGTTTTAACGGTAGGTAAAGGCCTGAATCGATATGGATACTGTCGTTCGCGACTCCGGCGGCCAGAAGTCACGGGGTGCTGATTTTTCTTTCATCATTGCGTCCTCATTGATAGAGCAGTGATCATGATTCTATTCATAGTCAATCGCGGTATCTTGTTCACGGCAGTCTCCGCAATCAGAAAAACCAGCTTTCCACTGTTTTGCGATCCGGCACGCCGCCTGCATGGACCACCTTGTCATCGATCACCACGCCGGGCGTGGACATGACGCCGTAGCTCATAATGGCACCATGTCTTCGATGGAATAGCATTAAACCCGCCGGCCATTGATCGCAGTGCACTGGTCAGACAGCAGCAGGCCCGTGTCGAGGAACTGCGCCACGCTAAATACGAAAGCATTCTGGAAACTAACCCGGGTATAAATCTTCTCCGTTGCTGGGCGTGCTTCCATGACCGGGGCCATTTATCAGCAGGAGGAAATCTTATCGAAGTCGAATGCGTTGAAAAGCCACCCAGACGTGCTAACTTCAGCAACCCCTCTTCCGTATTTCATTGAAGCTGGCTTTTTGGTGGCCTGTCAATAACCTGGTTACGGATGACGTGTACTCAGGGGAGGTATGTAATGACGGCACCTGTCCAATTAAATGGATGTTCTTAGCCCTATTGGACAGGCGCATGCTTGAGACAGCTGCAAGTTGCTGAAAAATGGCGCGCCCGGAGAGATTCGAACTCCCGACCGCCTGGTTCGTAGCCAGGTACTCTATCCAGCTGAGCTACGGGCGCATGTAAAGTGGAGGCGAATTATACATAAAGATTGGCGGAGAGGGAGGGATTGTCGGGCACTTCCCTGTGCCCGGCCCTTCGGGTTCGCTACGCTCACTCAAAATCGCTCCCGGCGATTTTGTCGAACCGAAGGCTTCGAACCAGGACCCCCACACCCCTGATAACACTAAAGCCCCCATACATGGGGGCTTTAGTGTTATTGGCGGAGAGGGAGGGATTCGAACCCTCGATGGGCTTTTGACCCATACTCCCTTAGCAGGGGAGCGCCTTCGGCCTCTCGGCCACCTCTCCAAAAACAGATTGCATTGATCATTCAGTCAAAAGGGGAGCGCGTTACTCCGGGCATCCTGCCCTCCGCCCTGCGGGGCCACCCCCGTTGCATACCGCCGTACCGGATAACCCCGGACGTTCCGGTTGGTGGTCTGGCCGCAGCCCCTGGCCAGGTAATACGTTTACAGTCGGGATTATAACGATAAACAATCGTCAGTGTTCAAATCATTCAAGCCCGTGTACCGTGGTTTGGTCAACCCGGTACAGTCGGTATACCCTTGCGAGCATCAGCAGGATGTCGGCGATATATACCCGAACCAGTCTGGCCTAGTTGGTGCCGTCCTTCTGGTTCTGCTCCTCCTTGATCCGCTCATAGATCTCTTCCCGGTGAACCGCAATGTTCTTGGGCGCATTCACACCGATCCTGACCTGGTTGCCCTTTGACACCCAGCACGGTGACGGTCACTTCATCACCGATCATCAGGGTCTCTCCAACCCTTCGCGTTAAGAATCAACATCTTGTCAATCTCCTTGTTATCTTGTTTCCCTGTCATGTTCCGTGCAACTGCGCATTATCTGTCACAGCTTGCCGGTAATGGTTGCTATGCCGGCAATAGCGAGTTATCCTGATTTTGACTCGCCTTTATATAGGAGTATATATTAAAGCCGGGATGAGAGACTATTCTCGAATATTTCTCATAATACATGTATATCTTGTTGAATATGATTAATTATTGTACGCCTTTTGGCTGATCCAGATGGAAGGCGTCGTGCAGCGCCCGCACGCCCAGTTCCAGGTACTTTTCGTCCACCACCACCGAAATCTTGATCTCCGAGGTGGAAATCATGCGGATATTGATGCCTTCCTTGGCCAGCGCCGCGAACATGGTCGAGGCAATGCCGGCATGTGAGCGCATGCCGACGCCGACCAGCGAGATCTTCACGATCCTGTTATCGCCGGACACCTCCCGCGCACCCAGCTGCCTGCGCCGTCTGCTCGAGGATGCCATCGCCCGCTTGATAATCGTTGCGATTCACGGTAAAGGTGAAGTCGGTGGTGGCGCCATCCGGTGCAACGTTTTGCACGATCATGTCCACTTCGATATTGGCATCGGCGATCGGACCGAGGATCTGGTAGGCGACACCGGGCTTGTCCGGCACGCCGAGTACGGTCAGCTTGGCCTCGTCACGGTTGAAGGCGATGCCGGAGATCAGGATGGCTGTTCCATGTTCCTCTTCCTCGTAGGTTATCAGCGTGCCCTCGCCTTCCTCGAAGCGACGACAGCACGCGCAACGGTACATTGTAGCGGCCGGCAAAACTGACCGAGCGGATCTGCAGCACCTTGGAACCCAGGCTGGCCATCTCCAGCATTTCCTCGAAGGTGATCCGGTCGAGGCGGCGCGCGTTCGGTACCACGCGCGGGTCGGTGGTGTAGACGCCGTCCACATCGGTGTAGATCTGGCATTCGTCCGCCTTCAGCGCCGCGGCCAGGGCCACCGCCGTGGTATCGGAACCGCCGCGGCCCAGCGTGGTGATGTTGCCGTGCTCGTCCACGCCCTGGAACCCGGCCACCACCACGACCCGTGCCCTGCGGCCAGGTCGGCACGGATGTGCCGGTCATCGATACTCACGGATGCGCGCCTTGTTGTGCGCGCTGTCGGTCAGGATATGCACCTGCGAGCCGGTGTAGGAACGCGCGGCGCAGCCGCGCTGCTGCCAGCGCCATGCTGAGCAGTGCAATGGTCACCTGCTCGCCGGTCGACAGCAGCACGTCGAGTTCCCGCGGTACGGGCTGCTCGGTGACTCGCTGCGCGAGCTCGACCAGCCGATCGGTCTCGCCGCTCATCGCGGAGACCACGACCACCACGTCGTTGCCGCGCTTGCGCCAGCCGACTGACCTTGTCGGCCACGTTGCCCGATGCGTTCGCGGAGCCGACCGAGGTGCCGCCGTATTTCTGAACGATCAGTGCCATAGCCTGGATCAGTCCGCTGCGTGTCGATAAAGTCGGGTGGGACCGGTTGCATGCTTACAGGCGTGCGTCGCACCCAGTCCGGCACCGACTGCAGGGCCGCGTCCAGGTTGTCGGGCTGGTTGCCGCCGGCCTGCGCCATGTCCGGACGCCCGCCGCCCTTGCCGCCGACCTGGGTCGCCACCATGTTGACCAGGTCGCCCGCCTTGATCCGGCCGGTCTGGTCTTCGTCACGCCGGCCACCAGACTGACCTTGTCGCCGTCCACAGCCGCGAGCACCACCGCCGCCGAACCGAGCTTGTTCTTCAGCTGGTCCAGGGTATCGCGCAGCGCCTTGGCGTCGGCACCATCCAGCCGTGCCGCCAGCACCTTCATGCCATCGATCACGACGGCCTGCGCGGCGAGGTCGGTGCCCTGGCTGCTGGCCAGCTTGCCCTTGAGCTGCTGCAGTTCCTTTTCCAGCGTGCGGTACCTGTCGAGCAGCTGGCCGACCTTCTCGTCCACGTCCTCGCGGCCGCCCTTCACCAGCCCCGCAACGCGTGCAAGCCGCTGCTCGCCGTCGTGCACCCACTGCAGCGCGCGCGCGCCGGTCACGGCCTCGATACGCCGCACGCCGGAGGCGACGCCGGTCTCCGAGATGATCCTGAACAGGCCGATGTCGCCGGCATGCCGCGACATGGGTGCCGCCACACAGCTCGACCGAGAAATCACCGATGGACAGCACGCGCACCTCCGCGCCGTACTTTTCGCCGAACAGGGCCATGGCTCCGGCCTGCAGCGCATCTTCCATCGACATCACCCGTGTCTGCGCACGCGCGTTGGCACGGATCTGCTCGTTGACGAGATTTTCGATCTCCAGCAATTGCGCCGGCGTGACCGGCTCGTAGTGCGAGAAGTCGAAGCGCAGCCGTTCCGGCTCGACCAGCGAGCCTTTCTGCTGTACGTGCTGCCCAGCACGGTACGCAATGCGGCGTGCAGCAGATGTGTGGCCGAATGGTTGAGCACGGTCGCCTGGCGCCGCCGTGCGTCGACCAGCGCATTGACCCGGTCGCCCTTGCACAGCACGCCCTCCGTAACGGTGCCCATATGGGCAAAGGCGGCGCCGCTGTGCTTGCACGTATCCTGCACCTCGAAACGGGCGTTGTTGCTTTCCAGACGGCCACGATCGCCGACCTGCCCGCCGGACTCGGCGTAGAACGGGGTTTGCTCCAGGAAGACGACGCCGCTCTGGCCGTTCTCCAGTCGATCGACCGGCTGGCCCTCGTGCAGCAGGGCCGTGATGGTGGACTCGCCCTCCAGACGATCATAACCGGTAAATACGGTGCACTCGTCGACGCGTGATGCACCCGAGTAGTCGGTGGAGAAGTGGCTGGCCGAGCGCGCACGGGCGCGCTGCGCCTCCATCGCAACGGCGAAACCCTCACTATCGATCGTCAACCCGCGCTCGCGTGCGATGTCAGCGGTCAGGTCACTCGGGAAGCCGTAGGTGTCATAGAGCCTGAATACCGTCGCACCTGGAATGACCGTGCCCTGCAAACCGGCCAGGTCTTCCTCCAGGATGCGCATGCCCTGCTCCAGGGTCTCGGCGAAGCGTTCCTCTTCCAGCTGCAGGATGCGCTCGACATGCGCGCGGGCGGCCGGCAATTCCGGGTAGGCCTCGCCCATGACCTCGCACAGCGGTTCGACCAGGCGGTAGAAGAACGGCTCGTTGATGCCCAGCTGGTAACCGTGACGCACCGCGCGCCGGACGATACGCCGCAGCACGTAGCCGCGCCCCTCGTTGGACGGCAGTACACCGTCGACGATCAGGAACGCGCAGGAGCGGATATGATCGGCGATCACGCGCAGGGAGGTATGCGCGAGATCCTGGGTCCCGGCGCAGCGGGCCGCGGCCTCCACCAGGTGCCGGAACAGGTCGATTTCGTAGTTGGAGTGCACGCCCTGCATCACCGCGGCCAGCCGCTCCAGACCCATGCCGGTATCGACCGAGGGCTTCGGCAGCGGCCTCAGCTTGCCTTCCGCATCTCGGTCGTATTGCATGAAAACCAGGTTCCAGATCTCCACGTAACGATCGCCGTCCGCCTCCGGCGTACCGGGCGGCCCGCCGGACACCTCCGGACCGTGGTCATAGAAGATCTCGGAGCACGGTCCGCACGGACCGGTGTCCCCCATCGACCAGAAATTATCCCTGGCACCGATGCGGCTGAAATGCTGCGGATCGACCCCGATCTCCTTCAGCCAGATGTCGGCCGCCTCGTCATCCTCGTCGAACACCGTCACCCAGAGCCGCGCGGGCGGCAGTCCCATCACACGGGTAAGGAATTCCCAGGCATAGGTGATGGCCTCGCGCTTGAAATAATCGCCGAAGCTGAAATTACCCAGCATCTCGAAAAAGGTATGGTGACGCGCGGTATAGCCGACGTTTTCGAGGTCGTTGTGCTTGCCACCGGCGCGTACGCAGCGCTGGCTGCTGGCCGCACGCAGGTAGGCGCGTTGCTCATTACCCAGGAAGACTTCCTTGAACTGCACCATGCCGGCGTTGACGAACAGCAGGGTCGGATCGTCCTGCGGGACGAGCGGCGCCGAGGGCACGATCGCGTGATCGTGCGCCCTGAAAAAGTCCAGGAAGGCCCGGCGGAGTTGTGCGCTGCTGTTTTTCAAGCTGTTTTTGTCCGGTTGGGTGGGGGCGTAATTATTCAGGGATTTGGGCTGGATTGGAACACCTGTTTGCGGGGACAGACCACGTTTTTCGGTTCTGAAAAACGTGGTCTGTCCCTTACTCGCTGTCGCGGAACACCTGCCCGATCTGCTCGACGGTAAATCCACGCTGCTGGAGAAAGCGCATCTGCCGGCTGCGTTCGCGTAAGTCGTCCGGGACGACGCGACCAAAGCGCTTCTCGCGCACCTCGCGCAGCAGAGCCTGCCAGTCGTCCGCCAGGGCCTCGATGCTGTCTTCGATCAGCCGCTCGTCGACCCCGCGCTCGCGCAGCTCAGCATGGATCTTGAGCGGTCCTGCACCACGCTGGACGCGCGACCAGATGAACTGCTCGACAAAGCGCACGTCGCTCAGCAGGCCCTCCGCCTCCAGCGCGGCCAGCACCTCGTCCACCACCGCCCTGTCCCGGGTGCCCCGCGCTGCCAGCTTGCGCGCGAGCTCGCGCCGGCTGTGTTCCCGGCGCGCCAGCAGATCCAGCGCCAGCCGGCGGATGGCATCGCCGTCCGTGGCCTGCTCAGGCTTCAGCTTCAAGCGCCTCCTCTACCACGGCCTTCACTGGCCGGGCCAGCAGCAGGGCACGCAGCCTGCCCTCGATCTCGGCGGCGATATCCGGATTCTGCTTCAGGAACTCGCGTACATTGTCCTTGCCCTGGCCGATGCGGTCCGCGCCGTAGCTGTACCAGGCACCGGACTTTTCCACGATACCGTGCTGCACACCGAGGTCGATCAGCTCGGCCTCGAGCGAGATGCCCTCGCCGTACAGGATCTGGAACTCGGCCTGCTTGAACGGGGGCGCCATCTTGTTCTTCACCACCTTGACACGCGTCTCGTTGCCGATGATCTCGTCGCCCTTCTTGATGGCGCCGGTGCGGCGTATGTCCATGCGTACGGAGGCATAGAACTTGAGTGCATTGCCGCCGGTGGTCGTTTCCGGATTGCCGAACATGACGCCGATCTTCATGCGGATCTGGTTAATGAAGATCACCATGGTATTGGAGCGCTTGATATTGGCGGTCAGCTTGCGCAGCGCCTGCGACATGAGCCGTGCCTGCAGGCCCATGTGCGAATCGCCCATGTCGCCCTCGATCTCGGCCTTCGGCGTCAGCGCCGCCACCGAGTCGATCACGACCACATCGATGGAACCGGAACGCACCAGCATGTCGGTGATCTCCAGCGCCTGTTCGCCGGTATCCGGCTGCGACACCAGCAGCTCGTCGACATTGACGCCGAGCTTCTCGGCGTAGCCGGGATCCAGCGCGTGCTCGGCGTCGATAAACGCGGCCGTACCGCCGGCCTTCTGCGCCTCGGCGATCACCTGCAGCGTCAGCGTGGTCTTGCCGGACGACTCCGGGCCGTAGATCTCGACCACGCGTCCGCGCGGCAGACCGCCGACCCCCAGCGCGATATCCAGCCCGAGCGAGCCGGTCGATATGACCGCCACGTCGCGCACCGCGCTGACATCGCCCATGCGCATCACGGCGCCCTTGCCGAACTGTTTCTCGATCTGCCCCAGCGCCGCACTCAGCGCCTTGCGTTTGTTGTCGTCCATCAATCTCCTCCGGAATGTGATTCGTGGCATGCCGCTCCGTGGCGCGCCGGACGCGGGATTATCCCATAGATATCATTCACCCTCTAGCGGCCAGCAGCGCAGAGGGCGATAGACGACACCGCTTTCCGCGCCGACCGACTGCACCAGGCAGAAGTGGCTGACCGGCCAGGTCACGGCGGCAAATCCGGTGCCCGGTTCGCCCTGCGCATACTTGCGCGCGATGGTGATATGCGCCTGGTAGCCGCGCGCCTCCGGTTCGATGCCACACCCGGCCAGCGTGGCGCGCAACACCCCGGCCAGCGCCCACAGGCCGGGTGGCACGCGGGTCGGAGCGATCCAGAGGATACGCGGGCGCGGCCAGTATCCGGCGTGATCGAGTGTCAGCTCGAACGGCGGCAGCCGGAGCGCCGCGGCGGACCGTTCCAGGCACGCGCCCACCGTCGCCGTGACCGGACCGGCGAAGGCCAGTGTCAGGTGCAGGTTGTCTGCCGGCACCCGCCTGATGCGCCTGCCGGTGAGGGCCCTGCCGGCCGCATCCAGCGCCGCACGCACCGTGTCATCCGGCCACAAGGCAAAAAACAGCCGCCGGGTGGTTTCAGGCATCGCCACACAGCACGATCAGCCCGCTGATGCCATACTCGACCGCAGCGCAGCGCACCTGCGCGCGCCCGCCGTCGAACCGGCGGGTCTCGATCCGGCGGACACCCGCCGCACTGGCCCAGGCGAAACACACCGTGCCGACCGGCTTGCCCGGCACGGCGCCGCCCGGTCCGGCGATGCCGCTGATGGCGAGCGCCACGGCGGCGCGGCTGTGTGCCAGCACCCCCGCGGCCATGGCCGCGACGGTCGGTTCACTGACGGCGCCGTGCTGCCCGAGGGTCGCCGCGTCCACGCCCAGCATGTCCTGCTTGGCATCGTTGCTGTAGGTCACGAAGCCGCGATCGAACCACTGCGAGCTGCCGGGCACATCGGTCAGGCACTTGGCCACCCAGCCACCGGTGCAGGATTCCGCCACGGCCAGCAGCTGACGGCGCGCCAGCAGCAGCGTGCCCAGGTGTTCGGAGAGTTTGTACAGGTCGGTCATGACCGGCTCATCCTGTTGCCAACAGGCCGCACTATACCCGCAAAGCCGTGTCGGACCGAATCGGCATGAAAATAGCCACGGAACCACACGGAAATACACGGAATATAGCCTGTTTTTTTCAGTGTCCCCGTGCGGGTTCCATGGACATTCCCGTTCGCGCGTGCCCAAACGCCTGCCCACGCGGCGGCGTGTTGCATTTCCTGGGCAGCGTTCGTGCATTTTTCCGCGCGGAATAAGGCGGGAAAAGGGGTCGGTATCCTTTATCTTGTCGAAAGTAACAGGGCCGCGGTGATGTTGTATTGAAAAGGGTACCGACCCCTTTACTTTATCTTGATCGACATCCTCCCCGCTGTCGCCTGGAGCGGATCGGAGAAGATGCACGACTTTGTCTGCGCGGGGTTGCGGGCGGCTGGCCTATCAATAGCCGCGGGAATACCCGGAATACAATTGCTTTTTTCCGTGTCCTTCCGTGTGGTTCCGTGGCCATTATCGGCCGTACAGGCCAGTCGGGAGGCGTGTCATCCGGGGAACGATCCCGCCTGACAGCACCTGCGCAAGCCCCGTGCAATCGGGTAGACTTGCCCGCCATGACCGGTACCCCGTCCGCCCACACCCCGATGATGCAGCAGTACCTCGGCATCAAGTCGGAACACCCGGATATCCTGCTGTTCTACCGCATGGGCGACTTCTACGAGCTGTTTTTCGACGATGCCCGCCGTGCCGCCCGGCTGCTGGACATCACCCTCACCGCGCGCGGCAAGTCCGCGGGACAGGCCATCCCGATGGCCGGCGTGCCGGTGCACGCCGTCGACCAGTACCTGGGCCGACTGGTACGCCAGGGCGAATCGGTCGCCATCTGCGAACAGATCGGCGACCCCGCCACCAGCAAGGGACCGGTTGAGCGCAGGGTGGTGCGCATCATCACACCCGGCACGCTGACCGAAGAGGCGCTGCTCAACGAGCGCCAGGACAACCTGCTGGTCGCCATCCACCCGCTCGGCAAGGACTGGGGCATCGCCACGCTGGATCTCGCCGGCGGCCGTTTCTGCGTCCAGCAGTGCCAGGGTAGCGAAGACCTGCTCGGTGAAATCCAGCGCCTCGATCCGGCGGAGCTGATCAGCGGTGAAGGCGTCGCCCTGCCACCCGGCCTGGCGGACCATCCACGCCTGCGCCGCCAGGCACCGTGGCTGTTCGAGACCGACAGCGCACGGCGACTGCTGAACGCGCAGTTCGGCACCCGGGACCTCACCGGCTTCGGCTGCGAACACCTGCCGGCCGCGATCGCCGCCGCCGGCGGCCTGCTGGAATACGTAACAAATACCCAGCGCACCACCCTGCCGCACCTGCGCGGCCTGCGTGTCGAGTCACGCGACGACAGCCTGGTGCTGGATGCCGCCACGCGCCGCAACCTGGAACTGGAAACCGCCGGCTCCGGCAGGCGGGAACATACCGTGACGGGCGTGCTGGACCACACCGCCACAGCCATGGGCGGACGCCAGTTGCGGCGCTGGCTGCAGCGCCCGCTGCGCGACCGCGCGCTCCTGGAACAGCGCCATCAGTGTGTGGCCGCGCTGGCGGTGGACGCCCTGTACGAAACCCTGCACGAGCTGCTGCGTGGCTGTGTCGACATCGAACGTATCCTCGCGCGCATTGCCCTCAAGTCGGCCCGCCCGCGCGACCTGTCCGGACTGCGCGACAGCCTGGCGCAGCTGCCGGCGCTGCAGGATCACCTCGCACGCACCGACGACCCGCTCGCCCGCGAACTGGCCGTGTGTATCGGCATGCACACGGATACCCAGGCACTGCTGGCGCGCGCCATCCGGGAAGCACCGCCGCAGCTGATCCGCGACGGCGGCGTACTGGCCACCGGCTATCACGCGGAACTCGACGCGCTGCGCACCCTGAGCGAACACGGGGATGCCTGCCTGCTCGACATGGAAGCGGGCGAGCGCGAACGCACCGGCATCGCGAACCTGAAGATCCGTTACAACAAGGTGCACGGCTACTACATCGAGGTCAGCCGCCTGCAGGCCGACAACGTTCCGGACAATTACCAGCGCCGCCAGACACTGAAGGGTGTGGAACGCTATATCACCCCGGAACTCAAGGCGCACGAAGACAGGGTACTCAGCGCGCATGAACGCGCGCTGGTACTGGAGAAGGCGCTCTACGATGCGCTGCTCGACCAGCTGATTGAAGTACTGGAACCGCTCACGCGCACCGCCGGGGGGATCGCTGAACTCGACGTGCTCGCCACCTTCGCCGAGCGCAGCCGCACCCTGAACCTGTGCCGCCCGCAGCTTTCCCCGCGCAGCGGCATTCACATCGATGGCGGGCGTCACCTGGTGGTCGAACAGCTGACGGACGACCCGTTCATCCCCAACGACACCCGGCTCAACGACAGCCGGCGCATGCTGGTGATCACCGGGCCGAACATGGGCGGCAAATCCACCTACATGCGCCAGACTGCGCTGATCGTGCTGCTGGCCCACATCGGCTGCTTTGTGCCGGCGGACAGCGCCGTCATCGGCCCGGTGGACCGCATCTTCTCGCGCATCGGCGCGGCCGACGACCTCGCCGGCGGGCGCTCCACCTTCATGGTGGAAATGACGGAGACGGCGAACATCCTGCACAACGCGACGCCGCACAGCCTGGTGCTGATGGACGAGATCGGCCGTGGCACCAGCACCTACGACGGACTGTCACTGGCGTGGGCCTGTGCGGTCGATCTCGCCGTACGCATCAAGGCCTACACCCTGTTCGCGACCCATTATTTCGAGCTGACCGCGCTGCCCGGACACTACGATGGCATCGCCAACGTGCACCTCGACGCCACCGAGCACGAAGACCGCATCGTGTTCCTGCACAGTGTCCGCGACGGCGCGGCGGACCGCAGCTACGGCCTGCATGTCGCGGCGCTGGCTGGCGTGCCGCAGGCGGTCATCCGGCAGGCGCAGGCCCGGCTGGCGGACCTCGAGCGCCAGCCACAAGAGGTGGCCGTGCCGGACTCGCCGCAGATACCGCTGTTCCAGGCCAGTCCCGCACACCCCCTGCTGGCCGTGCTGGAGGGGTTGGACCCGGACCGGCTCTCGCCGCGGGAGGCGCTCGAGCAGCTCTACACCCTGAAGGCGCTGGCGCAATCGGAACTGCACTCATAATTGCACGGCTTTGCAGGTATACTGCCTGCCAGGCGCCGCGGGTTGGCCATCGTCATATACTGGGATTACAGCAGCTTACATGCTGAACGTGATAATCTGCCGGGAACGTGAAGCGACGCGGATAGCACCACCTGACTGACTGGAGAGTTGCATGACATTCGTTGTGACTGAAAACTGTATCAAGTGCAAATACACGGACTGCGTCGAGGTATGTCCGGTCGACTGTTTTCATGAAGGACCCAATTTTCTCGTCATCGACCCGGACGAGTGCATCGACTGTACCCTGTGCGAACCGGAGTGTCCGATCGGCGCCATCTTCGATGAAGGCGACCTGCCTGCCGGCCAGGAACACTTTCTGGAACTCAACGCCGAGCTGGCCCGCGGCTGGCCGGTCATCACGCAGATGAAAGACGCGCCGCCCGACGCCGATGAGTGGAAGGACAAACCCGACAAGCTGAAACACCTGGAGCGTTGAGTCACACCCAAACCCGCAGAACCCCGTCACCGGCCGAAACCGGCGGCACACACGCCTCGATAATGCCGCGACAAACCGGCGCAACGGTGACACACGGTCACCCATGAGCACACGGGTCATCGAGGTCCCCTGCCGTGACGACCTGCTGGCCGTGCTGGCGCAGCACGTCATCACACAGGCCACGACGCCGCCCGACCTGACCGACACGGTCATCCTGCTGCCCGACCTGCAGTTCGCATCCGACCTGCGCCACCACCTGCTGCGGGCCGCCGCGACACGGGGTTTTGCCGCCCTGCTCGGTCCGCACATCGACACGCCGGGGCACTGGCTGGAAGCACACACCGACGTCGACGCGGCAATTCCCGGACAGGCGCGCCGCGAGTTGCTGCTGGTCGAGGCCATCCGACAACACCCGGTGGTATTCGGTACGCAGGATCCCTGGCAGCTTGCCACCGTGCTGATCACGCTGTTCGACGAGCTGACGCTCAACCGCATCCCGATCCCGCCGCGGCTGGATGACTTTACCGCCCTGCTCGCCGCCGCCTACGGCATCGCGCAGCAGTTGCCGGAACCGCTCGGCCAGGAGGCGCGCGTGGTGCACCGGTTGTGGCAGGCCTGGCACACGCAGCTGCAGGCCGAAGGCCTGCTCGACCCCGGCCTGGCCATGCTGCAGCGCCTGTACGGCCACTCGGACAACGATCCGCTGCACTACGTGTTCGCCGGCTTCGACGCGTTGCACAGCGCGGAACTGGAATGGATCGAGCGCCTGCTCGAGGCAAGGCGCGCACACTGTTTCCTGTACCGGCGCCTGCCCGTCACCGCGGCACAAAACCCGACACCGGCGCAACGGCTGCTGGCACGCGCCACGCCGGCGCACGGCAGCACACCGCTGGGCGACTGCCTCGACAGCGTGTACGCCAGTGGCACGCTGGCTTTGCCACACCGCGCCGCGGCGCTGCGTGCGCGTCATGTCGACTCACCGCTGGCCGGTACCCTGCGCACGCTGGCCGCCACCTCCGCCGAACAGGAGGCGCACGCCATCGAACTGCAGGTGCGGCGCTGGCTGATCGACGGCCACCAGCCCATCGGCATCGTGACCGAGGATCGCCGCCTGGGCCGGCGCGTGCGCGCGCTGCTGGAGCGTGCCGGCGTCACGCTGCAGGACCCGGGCGGCTGGGCGCTGTCCACCACCAGCGCGGCGGCCGCACTGGAACGCTGGCTGGAGACGGTGGAGGAGGACTTCGCCCACCAGCCCCTGCTGGACGTGCTGAAGTCACCGTTCACCTTTCCGCACGAGGACCCGGCGGCCTTCAGCAACACGGTGTTCCGGCTGGAACGCGACATCGTGCGGCACGAGGGCATCGCGCGCGGCCTGGCGCGTTACCGCGCGCACATCGACAGCCGGCTCGAGCATTACAAAACCGCCTGGACGGCCGCCACCGCGGCACGCCTGCATCAGCTGCTCAATGAGCTGGACCAGGCCGCGGACCCGCTGTGCGACTGCCTGGCGGGCAGCCACCTGCCGGGGCACCTGCTGGCGGCATTGCGCGCCAGCCTGGAACGGCTCGGCATGTGGGCCGCGTTCGAACACGATCCGGCCGGCCAGCGCATCCTGCAGGTATGGCAGCAGCTCGATGCCGCGGCCCGGCACAGCACCATGCGTATGACCTGGCTGGAGTTTCGCGGCTGGCTGGGCACTACGCTGGAGCGGCACGATTTCCGCCCCCCGGCCGGTGACAGCGTGGTCGCACTGCTCACCCTGCAACAGGCCCGGCTGGGCCGCTTTGCCGGCCTGGTGATCGGCGCCTGCGACAGCCGGCACCTGCCGGCCGCCACGGCAAGTTCTCCGTTTTTCAACGACCGGGTCCGCGGCGAACTCGGCCTGCCGGTGTGGCCCGACCACTATCACCTGCAACGCGACCGCCTGCGCCGCCTGCTGGAGAGCGCACCGCGTGTGCTCATGACCTGGCACAGCGAGGACAATGGCGAGCTGCGCACGCCCAGCGCCTGGCTCGCCGCCGTGCAGGACGTCCAGCAGCTCGCCTGGCAGGCGTCGCTGGACGACGCAGAGCTGCAGGCGCTGCTCGATGCGCCCGGTGCACGCGTCGCCGGCCACCATCCGCTCCCGATGCCCGCACGCACACCCCGCCCCGCGCCGGTACTGCCCGCCGCGCGGCTGCCGGCACGGCTGAGCGTCACCGCACACGGCAACCTGATCGATTGCCCGTACCGCTTCTTCGCCGCCAGCGGACTCGGACTCAGGGCCCGCGAGGAAGTCAGGCTGGCGCTGGAGAAGGCCGACTACGGCATGCTGGTGCACACCCTGCTGCACCGCTTTCACCAGGGCGGCCCGGGCTTCCCGGCACCACTCGCGACCTTCGACGCGCACAACCGCGCCGCCGCCATAGCGCAGCTGGAAACGGTATCGCGGCGTGTGTTCGAGCGGGAACTGGAAGACAACTACGAACACCGTGCCTGGCTGCGGCGCTGGCTGGTGCTGGTCCCGCAGTACATCGACTGGCAGATCGCACGCCAGCCGGCATGGCACTTCAGCGCCGGCGAGCTGGAACGCGAACGGACGCTCGCCACCGGCCAGGTGCTGGAAGGCCGCCTCGACCGGCTCGACAGCGGTGCCACCGGAGACGCCATCCTCGACTACAAGACCGGTGGCATACCGAAACAGGATGCGGTCGACAGCGGCGAGGCTGTGCAGCTGCCGTCCTATGCCCTGCTGGCGGAGCACCTGCCGGCACAGGTCGAGTACGTCACGGTCGACGGGCAAGTGACCAGTACCCGTATGCTGGAAGGCGAGGCGCTGGCGCAGCTGACGCGCGACGTGCAGACGCGCCTGGTCGTGCTGCTCGAGGCCATTGCGGCGGGCACAGCCCTGCCCGCCTGGGGTGACAGCACGACCTGCGAACACTGCGACATGGACGGCCTGTGCCGCCGGCAGGCCTGGTCGGAGACCGCGCAATGAGCGGCGTGACGTCCCTTGATCCGCTCGCCGCGACCGACCCGGCGCACAACGCCAGCGTGCACGCCTCGGCCGGCACCGGCAAGACCTGGCTGCTGGTCACCCGCATACTGCGCCTGCTGCTCACGGGCGTACGCCCCGACAGCATCCTCGCGGTCACCTTCACGCGCAAGGCGGCGGGCGAGATGGAACAGCGCATTATGGAACGCCTCCGCGAACTGATGTGCGCCACGCCGGACCGGCTCGATGCACTGCTCAAGATGTGCGGCATCACGCCGGATGCTGATGTACGCACGCGTGCACTGCAATTGTATGAGCAGGTTCTGTTCAATCCCTGGCGGCTGCGTGCCACCACCTTCCATGCCTTCTGCCAGGAACTGCTGCAACGCTTTCCGCTCGAGGCCGGCGTGACACCCGGCTTCGACATCCTCGAGGCGACCGGGTTGCCGGAACAGGCCGCACGCGATGCGCTGCTGGCGGAAACGGCCGCAAAACCCGATGGTGAACTGGCCCGGGCGCTCGCCACGCTGGTGGAGGGTTGCAACGGCCTGCACAACGCGGTCGCGGCACTGCGGTCGTTCCTGGCCCGGCGCGGCGACTGGTGGGCCTGGGTGCAGGACGAACGCGATGCCTGTGCGTATGCCTGCCGCAGGCTGGCGGGTTTCCTGGACATCGTGCCGGGCAGCGATCCGCTGGCCGGATTTCCGGACACAGAACGACGTGCACAGCTGGCGGAATTCGCCGCCCTGCTGGGTCGTAACACCCCTACGGACAGGGGCCTCGCCGGCCAGCTGTCCGACGCGCTGGCCGGTACGGCCGAACCCGCGGCATTGCTGGATGCCATCACGCCGGTGTTCCTCACCGACAAAGGATCACCGCGTGCACGCAAGTCTGGCAAGGCGCAGCTAAAGCGGCTCGGCGCGGACGGCGAGCAACGCTACCTTGCACTGCACGCGGACCTCAGCGACATGATGATGGCGCTGCACGATGTCCGCGCTCGCCACCGCACCTACAGGACCACCACGGCCTGGTACACCGCCGGCACGCACCTGCTCGAGCACTTCCAGCGCATCAAGCGCGAACAGCGCGTGCTCGATTTTTCCGATCTCGAATGGCAGGCCTGCGAACTGCTCAACCGCAGTGAACACGCCAGCTGGGTGCAGTACAAGCTGGATGCGCGCATCGACCACCTGCTGGTGGACGAATTTCAGGACACCAATCCCACCCAGTGGCGCCTGCTACTGCCGCTGCTGGAGGAACTCGCAGCCGGCGGCGACGAACGTAGCCGCTCGGTGTTCCTGGTGGGCGATCGCAAGCAATCCATCTACAGCTTCCGGCGCGCCAACCCGGCGCTGCTTGGCCAGGCCTCGGACTGGCTGGCGCAACACCTGCACGCACAGCGTTACCCGCTGGATGCCTCGCGGCGCTCGGCGCAGGCCGTCATGGACTGCGTCAACGCCGTGTTCGGACAGCCGCCGCTGAATGCGCTGCTCAGCGGGTTCACGCCGCATACCACTCACCTGGCGGATCATGCCGGGCACGTGGAACTGCTGCCGCTGGTCACGACCGGCGCAGCGCCGGCACCCGCCGCGGCAACGCGCGCCGGGCTGCGCAACCCGCTCGTGGAGCCGCGCACCATCGCCGAGGACGCACGCTATGCCACTGAAGCCCGCCAGATCGTGCAACACATCGAACGGCTGGTTGCGGCACGTACGGCCGTCGTCAGCGACGACCAGGTGCGGGAACTGGGCTATGGCGACATCATGATCCTGCTGCGCCAGCGCACCCACGCCGGGGCCTACGAGGATGCCCTGCGCGCGGCCGGCATCCCCTACCTCAGCGCCAGCAAGGGCCTGCTGCTGGAGAATCTGGAGGTGCGCGACCTGATCGCGCTGCTGAACAGCCTGATCGCACCGTACGACAACCTGGCGCTGGCGCAGGTGCTGCGCGCGCCGCTGTTCGGACTGTCCAGCGAGCAGCTGGTGCCCCTGGCGGACGGCGACATGGATTACTGGTACGAGCGCCTCGCGCAGCTCGCCGCTGACGGGCAGCCCCCCTACGACACCATCCATGCCCTGCTGGAACGCTGGCGCGCACTGGCCGGCCAGGTGCCGGTCCACGATTTGCTGGACCGGATCTTTCACGAAGGCGAGGTGATGCAGCGCTACGAGGCTGCCTTCCCCGCCGTGCTGCTGCCGCGCGTGCGCGCGAGCCTGACACGCTTCATCGAGCTGGCCCTGGAGATCGACCATGGCCGCTACCCGAGCCTGCCGCGCTTCCTGGACCAGCTGTACCGGCTGCGCAGTACCGACCAGGACCAGCCCGACGAAAGCACGCCGGACGAGGCCGGTGGCGCACGCGTGCGACTGCTCACCATCCACGGCGCCAAGGGCCTCGAGGCGCCCGTGGTGTTCCTGGCCGACACGGCCGTGACGCCGGGCAACCGGGACAGCTATGCGGCGCTGCTGGCGCAGGCGGACGACAGTTCGCGCCCTGAGCAGTTCATGCTGGCCGGTACCCGCGCGGACATGGATACGGCCACGGCCACCCTGCAGGGACAACGCGACGCGGAACAGCGCGCCGAGGACGCCAACCTGCTGTACGTGGCGCTGACGCGCGCACGCCAGTACCTGTTCATCTCCGGCTGCCAGCCGGAGCGCGGCTACGCCGGCAGCTGGTACGCACTGATCAGCAACGCGTTGCAGGTCTGGCCGCGCACGCCGGACGGCCAGCCGTTTTGCAGCACCGGCACGCCCGCCGCGCTCACACCCCGGCCGGTGGTACCGGTCCCGGCCCGTGCGGTCGATCCGCGCCTGGCGCAGCCGCTCCGGGTCGTGCCGGCCGTCACCCGCATCGCACCCAGCCAGCAGTCACGCGTCACAGGCCATGCGGTGGACGACCCGGATGCTCGCGAGCGCGGCATCGCCATCCACACCCTGCTCGACCACCTGAGCCGCCCGGGGCGTCCCGCCGCTGCCACCCTGCGGGCCCGGCTCGCCGGCCTCCTGCAGCGCGAAGCCGACGATCCCGAGTTCGCACAGTGGTGGCGACACGCGCTCGATGTCCTGCACGACGCGCACCTCGCGGACCTGTTCGATGCCAGCCGGTTCGAGCAGGCCTGGAACGAAGTCCCGGTGCAATACCTCGATGGCAGCCGCCTGGTGCACGGCGTCATCGACCGTATGGTTATCAGCGCCGATACCGTTACGCTGGTGGACTACAAGACCCACAGCCAGGCCACGGCCGACACGCTGACCGGGCTGGTCGACAGCTACCGCGACCAGCTGCGCTGCTACGCGACCGCGGCACACCGGCTCTGGCCGCAACACCGGCTCCGCAGCTGCCTGCTGTTCACCGCCTGCCGTGAACTGGTCACCCTGGATGGGTTACAATGCATACCTGACTGATGCGGCCTGCCGCGATAACCACGGGAACCGGTCTGGCGCCGCTTCCAGCCATGCGAAACAAGGCAAACAGCCGCGTTGCGCCTGTTGCACAATCAAGGATCAGCCCACAGCGTGCGCGACGCATCACCCGGCAACAGCCTGAGACGAACACCGGTTTCCTGATCGCCTGCGGGCCGCACCCGGAATGACGACGTAGCGATTGATCGAACCTATGAATGAGTCAGACAATATCACCGATGTGACGCTCGAAACCTTTCCGGCGCAGGTGCTGGCACGCTCCCGTGAGGTCCCGGTGCTGGTCGATTACTGGGCGGACTGGTGCGGTCCCTGCCAGATGCAGATGCCGGTGCTGAAGAAACTGGTGGACGAATACGCCGGGAAATTCGTACTGGCCAAGGTCAATACCGACCAGCAGCGCGAACTCGCCATGCAACATAATATTCGCAGCCTGCCGACCATGCGGCTGTACAGGAACGGCGAGATCGTCGAGGAAATACTCGCCGCCCAGACCGAATCGACCCTGCGCATCCTGCTCGACCGCCATATCGAGCGCGCATCGGACAAACAGCGCGACAAGGCGCGCGCACTGTTCGAACAGGGGCTGACCGATCAGGCACTCGCGCTGCTGGCAGCGGCACACACACAGGAACCTGACAATCATCACCTGACAATCGACTACGCGGAACTCAGCCTGGCGACAGGGAACACGGAGCAGGCGGAACAGCTGCTGGGCGGCTTGCCGTTCGAGGTGCGCAGCGAGGCCGAGGCCACGCGCGTGCGCGCACTGCTCGAGTTCACCAGGGCGACCGGCGACGTGAAGAATCTTGCCGAACTGGAGCGCGCCGTCGCGGCACAGCCGGATGACAGCGCCCTGCGCTACCGGCTGGCGGCGGCCTGTGTACTGGAAGACAGGCTGGAACAGGCGCTGGAGAACTTCATGTACATCCTGCAGCACGACCGCCAGTTTCAGGATGACGCCGCGCGCAAGGGTATGCTGGCCGTGTTCGAGCTGCTTGGCAACGAGGGCGAACTGGTGAGCAGCTACCGGCGCAGGCTGTTCACCATCCTGCACTAGCGGTACTGTCGGGGCCTGTCCCGGATTACGGCCACACGGCCTTCATCCGCTTGCGTCAGGGGGCGGCGGTTGTGAGACTCAGAGCCCCTGGTCGAGCAACTGGGCCAGCTTCGCGGGCGGCACGTAGCCCGGCAGCAGATGCCCGTCCTCGAGAATCAACGCCGGCGTGCCGTTTACACCGAGCTCGTGGCCGAGCTTCAGGTTGGCCCGGACCGGATTGTCACAGGACTTGCGCGGCACGTCCTCGCCGGCCTTGGCACGCGTCAGTGCATCCCGGCGATCCTCACTGCACCATACCGATACCGCCTTGTAATAGGACGGCGTGTCGGCTCCGCTGCGCGGAAACAGCATGTAGCGCACGGTAATGCCTTCATCGTTGTACTTCGTGATGTCCTGGTGCAGCTTGCGGCAATAGCCGCAGTCGATATCGGTGAACACCGTCAGGGTATGGCGTGGCTTGCTGGCCGGGAAGATGATCATGTCCTTCTCGCTGACCTTGTTCATCAGCTCATGCCGGACAGCGCTGAGGCGCTGTTCGTTCATGTCCGTGCGGGTGTCCGTTTCGAACACGGTGCCATCGAAAATGTACTTGCCATCGTTGGTGACGTAGAACAGCTTGGTCCCGATCAACACTTCCGAAATGCCGGCCATCGGTGCGGGCGTGATTTCGTCCACGGTAACATCCGGCAGGACCTTCGCGATCGCGTTGCGGACGGTGTCTTCCGCCCCGGTTCCGGCCTGGGCGAGGGGCAGCGCCAGCGCGCCCAGCGCCAGCAGGCAGGCAGCAACAAATTGTTGTATTTTCATAGTGAATCCCGGTTTATTTGAGAACAAGCAAGAAGTATGACAGCCGTTCGGCAGACTTGGTTCAGCCGGAGACCGGGGTCATACAACCTGGACAGCAGCGCGTTAACCACGCGGGTGGTGCTGCGCATGCAGGTCCTTGAGACGCTCACGTGCCACATGAGTATAGATCTGTGTCGTCGACAGGTCACTATGCCCCAGCAGCATCTGCACCACGCGCAGGTCCGCGCCGTGATTGAGCAGGTGGGTCGCAAATGCATGGCGCAGGGTGTGTGGCGACAAGTGCTTGTTTACACCTGCTTTAACGGCATACACACGGAGGCGGTACCAGAAGGTCTGGCGGGTCATGCCCTGCCCGCGCCGTGAGACGAACAGGTGGCGGGCATCGACCGCCAGTTGCGGGCGGGCCTCGTCGAGGTAGCGCTGCAGCCAGTCCGCCGCCTCCTCCCCCAGCGGCACCAGGCGCTCCTTGCCGCCCTTGCCCATCAGCCGCACCACCCCCTGGACGAGGTTCACCTGGTCGGTGGTCAGGCCGACCAGTTCGGACACCCGCAGGCCGCAGGCATACAGCAGTTCCAGCATGGCGCGGTCGCGCAACCCCAGGGCATCGGTGCTGTCCGGGGCACGCAACAGCTCATCCACTTCCTGCTCGCTCAGGGTATCCGGCAACGGCCGCCCGATGCGCGGTGACTCGATGCGCACACTGGGATCTTCCTGCAGGCGCCCCTCGCGCACCTGGTGACGGTAGAAGCGGCGCAGTGATGACAGCAGGCGCGCCGTGGTACGCGGTTTCGCACCTTCCAGCACACGCGCCGAGAGATAGTCCAGCAGGTCCTGGCGACGTGCCGTCAGCAGCCGCCGTCCCTGCCGCAGCTGCCAGGCCGCCAGTCCGGCCAGGTCATTGCGATAGGCCGCCAGCGTGTGGTTGCTCAGGCCACGCTCCATCCACAGCGTATCGGTAAAACGGTCGATTTCCTCCCGCTCGGCCTGCAGCGCAGGATCCATCGACGTGGTATCGGTGCGGATTGCTGTGCGGGTTTGCTTCACGGCGATGGCATATCAGGATATTCTGAACATAATCACAACCCGGTTACCCAGGCAGCAGCACACTCATGCAGGAACAGCATACACCGGCCACAAACGACCGGCAGCCGCCGGGAATGAGCGACCTGCTGGCCGTCATCCGCGACATGGTTGGTGAAGTGCATCCGAAGTGGAAAAACCTGCATTTCACGCCAACCACGCACCTGGAACGGGAACTCGGGCTGGACAGCATAGCACGCACCGAGCTGCACGTGCGCATCGAGCAGGCGCTCGGGGTGTCACTCGCCGAGGGTGCCGGTGTCTGCGCCGGCACGGCCAACGACCTGATGCACGCCATTAGCGCCGGGCTGACCGGCGACGGCAGCTACCGCCCCTGCCCGGAACAAACCGGCGTCAGTGCAGCCGCCGACCTGCTGATGGGCCGGTTCGGCGCGGATGCAGACCGCAGCGAGCCCGGCAGCGCGCACAGCCCGGGCGAGTGGCTGTTTGCCGCATACGCCTGGCCGGTGTTCGTCGTGCTCGGACTGCTCGCCTGGCTGCTGGTCGTGTTCACACCGACCGAGCGCGGACGCCGCAAGATGGCGCACTGGTGCGCGCGGCTGCTGTTTTATTGCACCTTCACGCCGCTGAGGGTATCCGGGTACGAGCACCTCGACCCGCACCGCGCACAGATCATCGTGGCCAACCATACCAGCTACCTGGACGGCTTCATCGTCACCGCGGCGCTGGACCTGCCGATCCATTTCATCGTCAAGGGCGAGCTGGCGCGCGTCCTGCCGGTACGCCTGCTGCTGGAGCGCTTCGGCGTGGAATTCGTGGACCGCTTCAATGCCAGCAAGGGCACCAGCGACGTCAAGCGCATCGCCGCGAAATCACGCAACGGACAATCGATCGTGTTCTTCCCGGAAGGCACCTTCACCACCTTCGAGGGCCTGCAGCCGTTTCGCATGGGTGCCTTTGTCACGGCCAGCCGCGCCAGGGTACCGGTGGTGCCGGTCGCCATTCGCGGCGCCCGCCGGATGGTGCGCGGCAATCACTGGTTTCCGCGCCGCGGGAGCATCGAGGTCAGGATCGGCGCACCGATCCACCCGGTCGGTGAAGGCTGGCAGGTCGCACTGGACCTGCGCGATGCCGCCCGCCACGCGATTGCAAAGTACTGCGGGGAACCGGACCTGGTGGGGGAGTAGAACAAGAAAACGGGGTCAGTACCCTGCTGATATCCCGGTAGCGGCACATCAGCGCAGGACGCGCCTGCATGTCGAAAAACATTACCGACCCCTGTATTGACCCCTGTTGTCTGTTGGCAGCTGCCAACAGCCTTTATACAGCTGATTACTCACACTGGACTTGCAATCGATCCCCATCGCAACGTGCCTTCCCCGTCGCTTTCTTGGATAACGTCATACAATAGCCCGACGCAATGGCGTTTCCTCTACCGCTCGCATTATCTACTGACGTCTTGTTGCAGTCTGATCCCAGTGGACCCGGTATGTCGATCCACTCACCACGGCTGCACGCCGTACACAGGGCAACAACAGCAATCGACGGACAAATCCTGCACCTGGTGGAACATTTCATAACTCTCTCCTTTTTTTGCCCGGACACATCAAAGAAAGGGGCCGTTATGCTTGTTATTGTTATGGGTGCAAGTACAGCGCGCCTGTGCGAGCAGGGCACAGACCCTCTCGTTACGGTAATTCAAGGGCATAACCGGGATGCGGTGCTGTTTTATCGATGTCACTGCATCGAATGCAGTCCGAACAGGTTGCCCTCGGTGTCCGCCACCAGGGCAATGAAGCCGTATTCACCAATGGACATCTTTTCCCGCTGCACGACGCCGCCCTGCGCGGCTGCGCGCCCCGCCTCGACGGCGCAGTCCGCGCAGCTGAAGTAGACCATGGTGCTGTTGCCGCCAGCAGGCATACCCTCCATCCTGACCAGCGAGCCACCGGCACCGGGCCGGTCCGGTGCCGACGGGAAGCCCCACATCTCGATATCCGGCGTCTTCAGCCGTTCCAGGCTGACCTGGAACACGGCCTCGTAGAAGGCCCTGGCACGCGACATGTCCTGCACGTAGATTTCAAACCAGCCAACCGGGTTGCGCTCCATAACGTTCTCCAGGCAATTAGTCGGACGACAGGTTACAGCGTAGTCGTAGCCGCCGCATTTTCCACAACCGGTTGGTTCCCGCAGGTGTCGGACACGGGGGAATGGAAACGTCCGGCGACGGGAATGGTTCAGCAAGGCCGGCCACGGTGCCGGCATGGGACTCAACGCGCGAACTACAGCGACCGGTCCCGCTGCCCGGTTCCCGTATCCGGCATGGCAGCACCCCGGTGCCGGTCGATCCAGTAGCCCCAGAGCACCAGCAGCCATTGCATCTGCCCGGCCCAGGCGATGGCCATGACGCCTGGTGGCGGACTGCCGAACAGGTTGCCGAGATAGATCGCGACCAGGAAAACCACCAGCCCGGCAAGGCCCCATTTACCGGCGGCGTCTACCGGCGTGGTAGACCGCACGTACAGCCACACGCCGAGCGCGAACAGCGGTACCTCGATGGCCAGCGTCAGGGGCAGCGACGACCAGGCGTTCAAGCCGACCCGCGTGGCGCCGCCCGGATACAGCGGCAGGTCGGGCTGATGCACGATCACATCGAGCAGCCAATGGCTGATGACAAGCAGCGCCAGCACGATCGCGCCACGGGATTCGCGCCGGATCAGCCGGTAGGCGAGGCCCACGAGCAGCGCCCAGCCCACGACGGCCACCAGGCTGTGCGAGACGGGGTAATGCTCGAATACCAGGGGAACGATGCCGGCTGCGGCGGGATCGATCCGGACGCGCTCGACACCCAGCAGCAACAGTGACGGCCACAACAGGTCCAGAAACTGCGCGGCAATGAACAGGGTCCCGAGCGAGATTCGCGGTGCGACGGATTTTGCGGCAAAACCGGCGCCGAAGTGGCCGATGAACATGGGACTGTCCTTGTGACCAGGTGTGCTGAATCCCTTATACCGGCAGGACTCTCCCGAGCACGGCCAGCACAACGAAACCGAGAAAGAAGCATGCCGGCTGCTGCCAGGTCCACAAGCCGAGGTCTATCGTCGCGGTAGCTGTGTCCGATGGATCGTACATGACGGTGACGCGATCACCCTTGCTGAATCGAATCAGCATCATCTCCAGCAGATCACGTGATGCTACCGTCTCGCCTACATCGGTAACGAATTGCAGAACCGCTCGCTTGCCACCCTTGACGCCCACCTGTATCGTAACGACCTCTCCCTCCGTCCGCTTTGCCATACTTTACCAGTGGCAGCAGGATGCTGGCCTGGTAAATGCCGGCCGCCAGGCAGGCCAGAGCCAGCAGGTAACATGCAGCGATACCCCAACGGGTGCGCTTCCTGTTCGCGACATACTGCAATTTCCGTGTTCTCGGGTTTATGGGTGCGTCTACGGCATCACCAGCTCGATCGTACCGTTCACCGACACGCGCACCTCGCTCTCGCCGCCCTCGACGGCAACGGGCGGTGCAGCCTCCATGGACGTTACCGCCATATGTTGCCGGTACAGGACCGGCGGTGGCTGCGCGGTCGTGCCGACATTGATGGATACGATACGGTAACCACTGGCCTTGAGGTTGGCGCTGACGATTTTCGCGCGGGTCTTGAAGGCTTCCAGTGCACTGTCGATCAGGCGATTCTCCACGGCAACGCGCTGTTCGTCGGAGACAGTGAAATTCATGGTATTGATCTTCAGGCGCTCCTGCAGCCGCCCGACCAGCTGGCTGAGCGTCCCGCTGTCACGGCTTTCCAGTGTCAGCGTCTGCTGGCCGCGCCAGCCAGTGGTGGTCAGGTTGTCCTTCGAGGTCAGCGGCCAGGTCTGGTAACCGCCGGTACTGACCTTGATTTCGCTGTGCTGCCTCGCCAGCGACAGCGCCCACGCCATGTCCCGGTTGATCTGCGCCGCCAGCGGCGCTGCCTCGCGGTGCTCGCCGTAGGTGTTCATGCTCACGTGCAGGGTGTCGTTGCTGACCTGCTCGGCAACCTGTGCCTCCAGATTGACCTGGTTGTAACGCGGCGCCTCGTCGGCACCGGCCGGCCCGGTGAGGCACAGGCCGGCGACAAGCAGCAGACGGGCCAGCCGGTTCATGCCTTGCCTCCCTGCGGCGCGGCCTGCTCGTCAAGCTGGCGGCGGACGGCGTCCATGTCGAGCTCCTGCACCTTCTCGACGATCGATGCCAGCGCGGCCGGTGGCAACGCACCCGGCTGCGCGTACACGATGATCTGCTGGCGGAACACCATCAGTGTGGGTATGGAACGGATCTGGAAATGGCCCGCGAGTTCGCGTTGCTCTTCCGTGTTTACCTTGGCGAACACGATATCCGGATGTGCCTCCGACAGGGACTCGAATACCGGCGCGAACTGACGGCACGGGCCGCACCACGGTGCCCAGAAGTCCAGCAGCACGATTTCGTTGCCGGTAATGGTGTCGTCGAAGGTGTCCTGGGTGAGTTCAGTGACTGCCATGAAAATAATCTCCGTTGTGACGCTTGCCGGAGAGTATACAGGCTGGGAATTTGAAAAACCGGAACGGGGTCCTGCTACTGGTCGGAACTGCGCCGGCGCGGCGTGACTTCGTTGCTTTCCTGCTGGTAGGTCATGTCCAGCTCGATACGGTTGCGGCCCAGTCGCTTGGCGCGGTACAGCGCCTTGTCGGCACGCTCGATAAAGGCGCCGGCCGACTCGCCCGGCTTGTACAGCGACACGCCCGCCGAGAAGGACGGCACGTCCGACACCGTGCCATTGCTTTGCCAGCGCGTTTCATTGGCACGCCGCCGGACCTTGTTGAGTGCGCGGATGGTACCGTCCGAGTCGGTGTTTGGCAGCAGCACAGCGAATTCCTCGCCGCCATAGCGCGCCACCATGTCGTGGTGGCGGAATATGGACAGGATGTCTTGCGCGAATAGACGCGCAGGACCTCGTCGCCGGCGGCATGACCGTGCTCGTCGTTCACCGCCTTGAAGTGGTCGAGGTCGATCAGCACGAACGACAGCGGGAAGCCGTAACGCTGTACGCGTGCCACCTCGTCTTCCAGGCGGCGCATGAAGGCACGGCGGTTCGGCAGGCCGGTGAGCTCGTCGGTCAGGCTGAGCAGGCGCACGCGCGTCAGCTCGTCGGTCAGCTGGCGGCTATCGGATTCATACAGCTGCAGGTAGTGGTGCGTGGTATCGAGCTTGTCGGCCAGGTCGTGATGGCCGCCCAGCAGCTTTTCGACTTCGCGGATGAGCTTCCAGCGCGCATTCTCCAGCTGCGCGGGGTCTTCGATCTGGCGCAGCTCGTCAAGCGTCTTTTCCAGGATGACACCGAATTCCTCGTTCTTCGTGATGGTCTCTGTCACCTGCTCGCCCAGGTCGCCTGCAGCTTCGCGATATCCTCACGCCGTGCTTCCAGCTCGCTGCGGTTGATCGTGTTGAGGTCCTGGCCGGCAGGGATCTCGTCGCTGATGTCTGGTGTGGCCGGAGCTCCGGCGGGCGGTGTGATTGACGCCTGCGGCTCCCCGGTTGCAGGTGCCGCCCGGATGAGTGATTCGGTTTCAGCTTCCGGTTCTGTTTCAGGTTCAGGGCCGTCCAGCGGCGGCGACTCGGGTGCCAGCGAGATGGGCCGCACGAACCTGGTAATCTGCTCGATCTCCTCCAGTGCGGCCTCGTCATTCCCGGTGTCGTCGTCTTCACCGGTGTCGTCGTCATCCCCGGTGTCGGCATATTCTCCGGTGTCGGCGTCATCCCCGGGCAGGGTCGCATCCCGGGCCGGCGCCGCCTGGTCGGCGAAGCTTTCAACCTCCGGGTAGTGCTGTGCCAGTGCGGGGACGGCGTCGATACCGAACGCGGCCAGCAGCGGCTCGATGGCCTGCACCATCACATCGGACTCCAGCGCCCGGCTGTCGTGCAGCTGCTGGGCGCACTCATGGATAAAATCGCTCATCGTGGCGAGTTCGGAGGCCGTCAGCGGTGGCTGCAGGCGCGCCTGGAGCAGCTTGATCTGGAGATAGCGTGAGGTGCCGGGGGTATGATGGCTGTTGAATGCCCCGAGCAGGACGTTCACGAAGCCGGCATAGGCCATTTCAGACTTGAGGTGGGTGACGGCAATGTCATCCAGCATGACCTCAACCTGGCGGTAGATGACGGCGCCGCCGGGAGAATTGCGCAGCGAGCCCAGCAGTTGCAGTAGTTTGCGCCTGCCGCTGCCATCCAGTTCCTCCGGTTTATCCAAAGCCGCCGACATAGATTCTCCGCCGTCCCTGGGCCAGTGCAGGACGCGCCCTGTCCGGGGTTATTGCCTGTCCTGACCTCACAATCTGACCAGTCGCTCGCCCGGCCCGTTCATTGAATGATTCTTTAAAACAAAGAGTTACGAGGCTTTCTTACGACTGGATGTCACATATTTGACGTTGAAAGTGTAACAGGTCAGGCTGGCCATTTAACAGTGGTACGAAGGTACAATTGTCAGCACGGTATTGCCACGAAAATGGCCGGCAATGCCGGCCTTTTTCGATGACAGCGGGCAACTACTTGTCCAGCCCGGAAAAAATGGCGTCGCGTATCGCATCCACCTTACCGATGCCGTTGATCCTGACGTACTTTGGCGCACCCTCGCCGCCCGTTTTTGCCCACTTCGAGTAGTAGTCGATCAGCGGCTCGGTCTGGTCGTGGTAGACCTTGAGGCGCTCGCGCACGGTCTCCTCCCTGTCGTCGTCGCGCTGGATCAGCGGTTCGCCGGTCTCGTCGTCCTTGCCCTCCTGCTTCGGCGGGTTGAACACCACGTGATAGGTGCGACCGGAGGTCAGGTGCACGCGCCGCCCGCTCATGCGCTTGATGATCTCGTCGTCGTCAACGTCGATCTCGACCACGGCATCGATCGGCATACCCTTGTCCTTCAGCGCGTCGGCCTGGGCCAGGGTGCGCGGGAAACCGTCAAACAGGTAGCCGTTGCTGCAGTCGGTTCTGCTTCAGGCGCTCGTCGATCAGGCCGAGGATGATGTCGTCGGAGACCAGGCCGCCGGCGTCCATGACCTTCTTGGCCGCCACACCCAGCGGGGTGCCGGCCTTGACCGCGGCACGCAGCATGTCGCCGGTGGAAATCTGGGGAATGTTGAAACGTTCTTTGATGAAATTGGCCTGTGTGCCCTTGCCGGCGCCCGGCCCACCCAGCAAAATTACCCGCATAGCGTTCTCCTCGTTCAGGGACTGGCAGATCAAAAAGTGCGCGTATTATCCCTGCCCGCCCCGCCTAATGGCCAGACAACAGAATAAATGGGGGGATGTAGGGTATTTATGTGCTGTTAATTCAGCTGGATGCGCTGTCCCCACGGTACCCTGCCACGGCCCTTGACCAGCCAGAGCACCGGAAATCGCGGCGCCTGCCTGGGGAATTCGCCTTCCGCGTCGGTGAAATACACCACCAGGTCCGGATTGCAGCCGCGCTCTTCCAGCCACGCGAAGGGCGGCGTGAAGCGGGTGCCGCCCCCGCCGCGGATGTCCGCGGGCAGCTCGAAGGTCTCCCAGGGCTCGAACACCCAGGGCCCCTTGGGCGACAGCACCGCGTCGCAGGCAGCAGCGTGATGCGCGCCCGCACCTGACCCTTGATGGCATCGACCTCGGAGACGAAGTCGCGCATCTCCCCGGCGCGGATCGAGCCGCTGGTGTCGAGCACCACCACGAGATCGGTCTGGGCACTGCGCAGGCTGGGGAAGATGGCCTCGCCCTCGCGGCGCGAGGGTCGCATGTAGCTGTAGTCGTCGCGTGCGACGGCGCTCATGTAGCGCGCCAGCAGCATGCGCCAGGGCAGTTGCGGCTGCAGCAGGTGATCAACCAGCCGGCGCAGCGCACCCCCGAGCTTGCCGGCCTGCATGGCCTGCTGTGCGGCGCCGGCCAGGCGCTGGCGCCACTGGATCGACAGTTGACCCTTCTCCGCCTCGCCGAGCGGTTCCGGCGCACCTTCGGCCGTTTCCTCTCCGGCATCCATGCCGCCGCCGGCGCCATCCTCGCGCTCCGGCGCGTTGCCTGGGCCGGCGTCGCCCTGGCGGGGCTGCCGGCTCGCGCCTGATTCCTTGCCGTACAGGTGCTGGTCGTGCGGCTGCTGCTCGTCGTTCTCCTTGACCAGCGGGTAGATCTCCTCCGCCATCATGCCCTCGTAACCGATGTTGTACAGCGCACCCGGCACGGCCGTCATGCCCTCCCTGATCAGGATCGGGTTGATGGCGAGGTCGCAGGCCACGTCCCAGCGTGCGTGGTTGCGGTGCTCGCGACGCGCGAAGTGCGACAGTGCGCAGTGCAGCACCTCATGTGCCAGCGCGAACTGGGTCTGCTCCAGCGACAGGCTGTCGATCCAGGCCGGGTTGTAGTAGAACGCGCGCGCATCGGTACCGATGGTCTGGCACCACCGCGGATCCGCCGCCTTCATCGGCATGCGCAGCACCAGCGCACCGAGAAACGGCCGGTCCAGGATCAGGCGCGTGCGCGCGGCGGACAGCTTGGTTTCGATGTCATCGGACATGGGAAGATATTGCCACAGAGGGCATGTAGGACACAGGAGTAATAATTACTCTGTATCCTGGGCATTTAGTGCCTTTGCGTCTTTGCGCGAGACATGTCGTCAGCTGTCATACAGCATCACGTCGGCGACGATGTTTGCCCAGCGCGAGAACTGCGGAATGGAAAAGACGTCCTGGCCGATGGCGCGGTACATGTCGGATACCAGCATCACCCCCATCTCGCGCTGCGGGAAGGTCCCGGCGTAATCGAGGATATGGCCGTAGATCCCGGCGGCATCGGGCGCGGTGCGCGCGCGGATGGCACGGCCGACCAGCGCGGCGGCGACCGCATACTGCAGGTCCGTCTCCCTCGGTACACCCACCTTCTCGCCGCGCACGATGGCATCGATATCCGGCAACTTGTCGAGGTTCTCGACGAAGGCGGACAGCTCGATGCCGGCGGCCGGCCCCACGCAGGCCTGCAGCGAACCGGTCAGCAGTCCCTGCGCGTCACCGAACTTGTGCAACGCGCGGTGCGCGAACTCCCAGGAGCGTGGCGACGGAAACGCCACCGGGTTGTGCGCCGGGTCGAACTCGAACAGCAGCTCGGGACGAAAGCGCAGGAAGGCGATCAGTCGGTCATCGATGCCGTGCGCGTAGGCCCAGGCGACCCAGTCATCGAGATTGACGTCGACCTCGAAATGCGAAAAGCGGTTGGCCAGCGGTGACGGCATGGTGTAGGTCACACCGCGGTCACCCTGGCGGTTGCCGGCGGCGAAGATCGCCCAGCCGTCCGGTACGGCATAGGCGCCCAGGCGCCGGTCGAGAATCAGCTGATAGGCCGCCGCGGACACGCTCGGCGGCACCGAGGTGATCTCGTCGAGGAACAGGATGCCCTGCGACCCGTGCCGCTGCGCGTCCGGCAACATGGACGGCACGGCCCACTCGACCTGTCCGTCGACGCGGAACGGGATGCCGCGCAGGTCGCTCGGCTCCATCTGCGACAGGCGGATATCGATCACCGGCATGCCATGCCGTGCCGCTACCTGCGCCACCATCTGCGACTTGCCCACGCCCGGCGGACCCCACAACATGACCGGGGTATGCTGACCGTGAACGGCGGCCTCGAACTCGCGTTCGAGCACGATAAGGATCTGGGCTGGACGCATGTGATTCCCGTGGCAGGAGTGTTCGACAATGAGCTGGAAGGCGCATTCTACTGGCTTTGCAGGGGAAAATCATGGCCGTCCCCGGCCGTGACTGGCCCTGCCGTGACAGCCCCGCAGGGGCTACAGCCGGTTCAGGCCCGCCAGGTAGGCGAGCAGCCTGTCCCGCACGTCGACCGGCGCATCGACCAGTGTCTGCGCCAGCCGGAACAATGGATAATGCGCCACGTCGAGCAGCCTGAATTGCCTGACCATGGCCAGCGTGTGGATACCTTCACCGGCGAGCCGACCGTCCATACCCCGCACCAGCAGTCTGCCCAGCTCGCGGTGGTGCGAACCGGCGCTGGTGGCCGTGGTGACGAGATCACCGAGCCCGGCCAGTTGCTGTGCCGTGCCCGCCTGGCCCCCCTTGCCCGCGACGATGGACTGCATTTCCTGCAGGGCCGCCACCGCCAGATAGCCGCGCACGTTGTCCCCCAGACCCAACGCGTCCGCCGCCCCGAACAGCATGGCGTAGACATTCTTGAGCACCGATGCCCAGGAAATACCCGTCATGTCCGCGGAATATTCCAGTGCGAGACCGCTGCCAGCGAACAGGCCGGCGACGGCTGCATAGTCGTCCGCCCGTGATACGCCCACCTGCGCAAATGCCGGCCGGCCGGCACGGATCTCTTCCGCAATCATCGGGCCGTACAGCACACCGTAACGGCGTGCGCCGGCATACACGTCAGCGAAGATCTGTACGGCCGGACGGCCCTGCGCGTCCAGCCCCTTGGCCACGCTCAACGACAGGGCCCCGGGCGACACGACCGGGAGGACACGCGCCGCCAGCTCGCCCAGCGGTGTGACCGGCACGCAGTAGATAACGAGGTCAGCACCGGCGGCGGCCGTTTCCAGCACCACGGGGTCATGGCCGGGCACGGGCCTGCTGTCCCAGAACCACAGGCGGTGGCGCGGCGCCAGCAGACATTCCATGGCGTGGCCCATCTCACCGTAGCCGATGATAAGGATGGACTTGGCGGCTGTCATCGGCATGCCCGGTCAGTGCGGCACGCCGCACGAGCCCATGCGGTTGCAGCAGTCATCGGCCGGGGTGCTGGCCATGAATCACGCGGCACCCGGAACGCTGAACGCAACGCCGGTACGGTTCGCACGACCGGAAAGCAGTGCAATCACCAGCTGGCACATCGAGGTGATTACGCATCGCCCGCGCCGCTAGCAGGCGTTCTTCTCACGGGGGTGCGCGGATGGACGACGGGGTATTGCATCAGTACGGGCTCAGCGCAGCGGCGCGACCTGACCGTGTTCCAGGTAATGCAGGTAGTCCGCGATAATCAGGTCATGGTCGAAGGCCAGCCGCGGACAGTATTGCGGCAGATACAGTTCCACGTTCCCGGCGTCGTCGGCGGCGCGCGGTTCGCCCACGGCCTCGGCGATATACACGGGCGTCACCGTGTGACCGCGCGGGTCGCGTGCGGGACTGGAATAGATCCCCAGCAACAGCCTGAGCCGGACGTCCAGCGACGTCTCTTCCCGCGCCTCGCGCACGGCGGCTGTCTCCAGCGTCTCGCCGACATCGACAAAGCCGCCGGGGATGGCCCAGCCGTGCGGCGGGTTCTTGCGCTCGATCAGGACGATGGGACGGCCCGGCCGGTCGGCCATTTCGATTATGGTGTCCACGGCGATGGCCGGTGTAACGGGACGGTTCACGCTGTCCCCTGTTGCTTGAAACGGTGTATCAGGCGGCGCGTGCGTTTGTCCGGGCGGCGCTCGCGCTGTCCGGCGGTATGCCCTTCCAGCTTGCGCTGCGCATACAGGGCATGACGTTCACTCGCGCTTTGCTCTGCTTCTGCATACAGGGTGCGCGCCTCGTCGGCCGGGCGCCGCTGCGCAGACAGTTTCACCACCGTGACCTCAAACCGGTACGGACCCTTGCGAACGGTCAGCACATCGCCCGCCGCGAGCTGGCGTGAAGGCTTGATGCGGCTGCCGTTGTGATGCACCTTGCCGCCGTTGATTGCCGCGGTGGCCAGGGCACGTGTCTTGTAGAAGCGTGCCGCCCACAGCCACTTGTCGAGACGCATGGTTTCGCGGGGGGTGTCCATTTCATTATTCTCGCGCAAAGGCGCCAGGTCGCATAGGCCCTGATACTCGTGCAGAGCCGCAGGTTTCGCCCGACAGGGCGAAACCTGCGGCTCTCCATGAGGCTGTCGTTCATTATTCCCCAGCGTCTGTGCTACTGCTGCTGCGTCTGCTGCTGTTGCAGGACCAGGCCGGCGCGCGCGGCCGCGAGGAAATCCGCATACGGCAACGCGCCATCCAGGCGGTGCCGTTCACTGAAGAACACCGTGGGTGTGGCGCTTACGGCATGCCGGCCGGCCAGCGCAAGGTTCTGCTCCAGACTCCGGACGTAGCGCGGATCAGACCAGGCCTGCTCGACAATGCCGGCTGGCACGTCGCAGTCGCCGGCGAGCTGCCTGAGCAATGTTGTATCACCGATATTCAATCCATCCACGAAATACGCCTCGAACAGGCGCCGGTGCAGCCGGTAGAAAACCTCCGCACCGGCGTGTTTGGCGGCCTCGGCCAGCAACAGGGCCTGGTGTGAATTGGCGTTGAAACGCGGCGCGCACAGCGTCACACCCTCCTCCTGCGCCAGCCGTTCCAGGTTTTCCATCATCGTCCGCCAGCGCGCGTCACTGTAGCCGAGCTCCGCCACCGGTATCCCTTCGGCCGGCGTCTCGGGGTGAATCTCCACCAGTGCCCAGTTGATCTTCAGGGCGAAATGTTCACGCAGTCGATCAAGGCGCAGATCGCCGATATAGCAGAACGGACAGATGTAGTCGGAAAAGACCGTGGCCAGCAGGACGGGTTTTTCAGGACCGGGCATGTCATCCTCGCGTAGCAGCGCACTCCCGGTGGCCGGAGCGGTAGCGCAACGTGTCACAACCCGCCGTGTCCGGGGGGCACGGCGGCCGCTCCCGGCCTGACGCCTACCCGCCAGCCGCCGGGCTGGTTATTGTCTCCAACAGGTGGTTCAGTCGGTTCACGAAGGCCACCGGGTCCTCGAGCTGCCCCCCTTCGCTGAGCATGGCCTGGTCGAGCAGCAGCATGCGACCAGTCGGCGAAACGCGCCGCGTCAGCCTCATCGCCGAGCCGGCTCACCAGCGGATGCGAGGGATTGATTTCCAGCACCGGCTTGCTGGCCGGGATCTCATGGCCGGCCTGCCGCAGCATCTGCTGCATGTGCACGGCCATGTCGTGTTCACCCATCACCAGACAGGACGGCGATTCGGTAAGGCGCCGGCTGACACGGACTTCCTTGACCCGTTCACCCAGCGTCTCCTGCATGCGCTTGACCAGTTCGGCAAATTCGTCCTCGGTCTTTTTCGCCGCGGCCTTTTCCGCTTCATCGGCGAGCTTGTCGATATCCAGCTCGCCCCTGGCAACCGACGCCAGCGGTTTACCGCCATACTCGTGCAGGTGCGACACCAGCCACTCGTCCACGCGATCCGACAGCAGCAGCACCTCGATGCCCTTGCGCCGGAAGATCTGCAGGTGTGGGCTGTTTTTCGCTGCGGCAAAGGTCTCGGCGGTAATATAGTAGATCTTCTCCTGGCCGTCCTTCATGCGCTCGAGATAGTCATCCAGCGCAACCGTCTGCTCCGCGCTGTCGGTGACGGTACTGGCAAAGCGCAGCAGCTTCGCGATGCGCTCGCGGTTGGCATAGTCCTCACCCGGGCCCTCCTTCAGCACGCGGCCGAACTGCTGCCAGAACTGCGCATACTGCTCCGGCTTGTCGCTCGCCAACCCCTCCAGCATGCCCAGCACCTTCTTGACCGAGCCGGCACGGATCGTTTCGATGAGCCGGTTGTGCTGCAGGATTTCACGCGATACGTTGAGCGGCAGATCGTCCGAATCCACCAGACCGCGCACGAAGCGGAGGTAATACGGCATCAGCTGTTCAGCGTCATCCATGATGAACACACGCCGCACGTACAGCTTGATACCATGCCGGCTGTCACGATCGTACAGGTCAAACGGTGCGCGTGCCGGAATATAGAACAGTGTCGTGTAGGACTGTGTACCCTCGACGTGACTGTGCACCCACTGCATCGGGTCCTCGAAGTCGTGCGCGACGTGCTTGTAGAATTCTGTGTACTCCGTGTCGCTGATTTCAGTGCGCGGCCGGGTCCACAGCGCGGAGGCCTTGTTGACCGCTTCGTATTCTTCCGTAGCCTGCTCCTCGCCTGCCGCCTGTTTGCGCATCTCGATCGGCAACGGAATATGGTCGGAATACTTGTGCACGATACCGCGCAGCCGGTAACCGTCGAGAAATTCGTCCTCGCCCTCGCGCAGGTGCAGCACCACCTCGGTACCGCGACTCGCCAGCTCCACCGTTTCCAGCGTATAGCTGCCATCCCCGGCCGAGATCCAGCGCACGCCCTGCCCGGCCGGCAGGCCGGCCTTGCGCGTGGTCAGCGTCACCTTGTCGGCGACAATGAAGGCCGAGTAGAAGCCGACGCCAAACTGGCCGATCAGTTGCGTGTCCCTGGCCTGGTCACCGGTCAGCGATTCAAAGAACTGCCGGGTGCCGGACTTGGCGATGGTGCCGATATTGTCGACCACCTCGTCGCGCGTCATGCCGATGCCGCTGTCGGTTACCGTGACGGTACGTGCCGCCTTGTCGAAATCGATGCGAATACCGAGCCGCGTGTCCCCTTCGTACAGCGTATCGTTGGCGAGCGCCTCGAAGCGCAGCTTGTCGCAGGCATCGGAGCCGTTGGAGACCAGCTCACGCAGGAAGATTTCCTTGTTCGAATACAGCGAATGGATCATCAGGTGCAGCAGCTGCTTCACCTCGGTCTGGAATTCCAGGGTTTCTCTCTGTGCATCAACCGTCATGCTCATACTCCTGCAAATGCTGTGGGTTACTGCCAGCTGGGGGCGAATCAGCGGTTTTTCAAGCCCTTGACCGCAACACCCTCGTGTTCCAGCAGCCAGCATTTGCGACGCAGCGGCGGCCCGGCCATCTTGCCGGCATAACCACCCGGGCCGGCGGCGCTGACCACCCGGTGACAGGGCACAATAACGGGTACCGGGTTATGCCGGCAGGCATTGCCCACGGCCCGGGCGCCACTGCCCAGCTGCCTGGCCAGTTCACCGTAGCTGCGTGTCTGTCCGGGCGGGATTGCACGCAGGGCCCGCCACACCCGTTGCTGGAAGGCTGTACCGGCCAGCTGCACGTCGACGTCGAGCGGGTGGCGACCATCGGCGAAATAGCGCTCCAGCGAACGCGCCAGACGGCGCGCGCCGGGGCTGCCATTATCTGCCGGCTTGCTTGCGGCGGGCAGATAATCGATCCGGGATACGGCGCCCTGCTGCAGGCAGACGCCCAGCGGGCCGAGCGGCGATGCGAACACCAGTGCATAGTCCGGGACCGGCGCCTGATGTGTTGCTGTAGCCATGATGAATCCCCCTCTCAACGATCACCAGGGGACAGACCCCGTGTTTTACCTGTTGAAACGGCTATGGATTTACCGGTAGTGGTGAAAAACGGGGTCTGTCCCCGAATACCCGTCACCGATAAACGGAAACGGGCACCCCGTTGGCCGGGGCGCCCGTTAGTATAGACCGCATGCGGTCCGAGCGCCGGGCTAGAGCTTCTCCTTGATGCGGGCGGACTTGCCGGATAGCGCGCGCAGGTAATAGAGCTTGGCACTGCGAACATCGCCGCGGCGCTTGATCCTGATCGACCCGATCGAGGCACTGTGGGTCTGAAAGACGCGCTCGACCCCCTCGCCGTGGGAGATCTTGCGCACCGTGAAGGCCGAGTTCATACCGCGATTGCGCTTGGCGATGACAACGCCCTCAAAGGCCTGCAGGCGCTCGCGATCGCCTTCCTTGACCTTCACCTCGACGACGACGGTGTCGCCGGGACTGAAGTCCGGGATGTCCTTGCGCAGCTGCTCCTGTTCAAGTTGTTCGATTATGTTGCTCATGACTCGATCCTCGGTTTGCCAGTACGGCGATTGATCACTCAATTGCCCGGTTCGTATTCGTTGATAAATTCATCCAGCAGCCGCTGCTGCTCATCGTTGAGACGGACAGCCTTCAGCAGGTCCGGGCGACGCAGCCAGGTCCTGCCCAGTGCCTGCTTGTGGCGCCAGCGCCGGATAGCGGCATGGTTACCACCCAGCAGCACCTCCGGTACCCGCCGGTCGTCGACCTGTTCCGGGCGCGTATAGTGCGGGTAATCCAGCAGGCCGTCCATGAAGGAGTCCTGCTGCGCCGAATCCGCAGCGCCCAGTGCACCGGGCAGCAACCGCGTCAGGGCATCCATCACCAGCAACGCCGGCAATTCCCCGCCGCTCAGTACATAGTCGCCGACCGACAGCTCTTCATCCACTTCCAGCTCGATGAGCCGTTCATCGATGCCTTCATAGCGCCCAGCCACCAGGATCAGCCGCTCCCGTCGTGCCAGTTCACGCGCCCGTGCCTGGTCGAAGCGGACACCCTGCGGTGACAGGTAGATCACCGTGGCCGCCGGCCCTGCCGCCCGTGCCGCGCGGATCGCCGCACGCAGGGGCTGTACCTGCATGACCATCCCGGGGCCGCCTCCGTAGGGCCTGTCATCGACGTTACGATGCCGGTCGGTGGTGAAATCACGCGGATTCCAGGTTTCCAGTTCCAGCACGCCCTGCGCGATGGCCCGACCCTGGATCCCGTAGCCGCTGCGCTCCCGGATCATTTCCGGAAACAGGGTCACGACATCGATGCGCATCGCGCGACGCTCAGTAGTCCGTGTCCCAGTCGACCCGGATGATCCGGTTGTCGAGATCAACCGATTCGATCACCTGGCCAGGGATGAACGGCACCAGGTATTCACGCTCGCCCCCGATGACCAGCACATCGTTGGCGCCGGTTTCGAGCAGGTGGTCGACCGTGCCGAGCACCCTGCCTTCCCGCGTGATGACCTGCAGTCCGATCAGGTCACTCCAGTAATATTCGTCTGCGCCGGCCGGCGGCAGCTGGCTGCGGTAGACGCCGATCTCCGTGCCGGTCAGTGCCAAGGCGGCATCGCGGTCCGCACAACCCGCGAGCTGCGCCACCAGTCCCTTGCCGTGCGCCCGTGCCTGCAGCACATCGACGGACTGCCAGTCGCCAGGTCGCCCGAGGTACCACGGTACGTAGTCCAGCAGGCCCGCGGGTTGTTCGGTGTATGCGGTTATGCGTACCCAGCCACTGACACCATAAGGACCGGCGATGCGTCCCATGACGAGCATAGGGTCTTGCCTGTCACCGTTCGTGCCTGCATCCCCGGGCATGCCGCCAGTCGGAATCCCGGATTTACTGGGCCCGCTGTTCCTTCAGCAAGCGGGCCACACGATCGGACACCACGGCACCCTGGCCGGTCCAGTGATCCGCACGGTCGGCGTCGATACGCAATCGCACCTCGCCGCCGATGGCCACCGGGTTGAAAAATCCGATTCGCTCGATGTAGCGTCCGTCACGGCGATTTCGGCTGTCCGTTACCACGATGTGGTAGAACGGGCGCTTCTTGGCACCGCCGCGCGACATTCTGATCGTCACCATAGAACCTGTCCTCTGCAGTAAAAAACCGGCGCACCCGGGCATGTGGAATGCGGCCGCTGAAAGCCGCGCAATTCTACGCGAATTCCAGGAAATGTGAAGGGCAGCAACAATCAGGCCGCCTGTCCGGCCGCCCCGTCGTGCGGTGCCAGCAGCTGGTCGTCGCCGGCCAGGCGCAACGCCCCAGCTGGTGTCGGTCCGCCCGGCTTGTCGAAAATGGTTACAGTCCAGCTGAATAGCGTCGCCATCCGGCCTGTGGCGCAATACCTTTGTTTCGTATGAATTTTCTTGATAACTACGGGGTGGCCCCCGAGATCGCGCTTGTCGGCATTTCTTACGTTAGTTGCGCCAGGCAGGCCGTCCCCTGTCATATTTGTGTGCTAACTCGTTCTCCTATAAGGATTCCCCAAGGTTGGTACGGCAATTGCTTTAGTAACAGGCGAGCGAAGAAGAAACACAAGAAAGGGGGAGGCAGTAGCACAATTCAGAACATCCGCTCACTGCTAATAAGACAACAACCGGCTTGCGCAGCGGTATTCGCAGCAGCAACACAAGAATAATAGACTGAATACCCGTATCGCGCAGTGTTTGACGGTGGCCCAGGCCACCGTTTTTATTTGGCATGTGCAAGGCCTTGTTCAGAACGGCAACCCCATGGGTCCCTTGCCCTTCATCCCGCGTAGCAGCTTGCCCATCCCACCCCTGGACATCTTTTTCATCATTTTCTGCATCTGCATATGCTGCTTCAGCAGGCGGTTCACGTCCTGTACCTGGGTGCCGGAGCCGGCGGCGATGCGACGGCGCCGCGAGCCGTTGATCACGGCCGGGAAACTGCGCTCGTGCGCGGTCATGGAGTTGATGATCGCCTTCATGCGATGAATCTGGCGGTCATCGGCCAGGGCATTTTTCGGCAGCTGCCCCATGCCGGGCAATTTGTCCATCAGGCCGGCGAGCCCGCCCATGTTGAGCATCTGGTCGAGCTGGTCGCGGAAATCATTCATGTCAAAACCCTTGCCTTTGCTGATCTTCTTCGCCAGCTTGGCAACGGCCTCCTTGTCGACCTTCTGCTCGGCCTCCTCGACCAGGCTCAGCACATCGCCCATGCCGAGGATGCGTGATGCCACGCGGTCGGGATAAAACGGTTCCAGCGCCGCCGTTTTCTCGCCCACGCCGATAAACTTTATGGGCTTGCCGGTAAGCGAGCGGATCGACAGCGCGGCCCCGCCACGGGCATCCCCATCGGTCTTGGTCAGGATAACGCCGGTCAGCGGCAGTATCGCGTTGAAGGTCCGCGCGGTATTGGCGGCATCCTGGCCGGTCATGCTGTCGACGACAAACAGCGTCTCCACCGGGTCGATGGCCGCGTGCACGCGGCGAATTTCCTCCATCATCGCCTCATCGATGTGCAGGCGGCCCGCGGTATCGATGATCACGACGTCGAGATGCTGCCTGCGCGCGTGGGTAACGGCATCGCGCGCGATCGTGACGGGGTCCTGGTCGGTTCGGCTCGGGAAAAACACCGCACCCACTTCAACCGCCAGCGTCTGCAGCTGGTCGATGGCCGCGGGCCGATAGATATCGCAGCTGGCCAGCAGCACCGTCTTGTGCTCGCGCTCTTTCAGCATGCGTGCCAGCTTGGCACTGCTGGTGGTCTTGCCGGAACCCTGCAAACCGGCCATGAGGATCACCGCGGGCGGCTGGACGTTCAGGTTCAGCGCATCATTCACGTCGCCCATCACGTGGATCAGTTCGTCGCTGACCACCTTGACCAGGGTCTGGCCCGGCGTCAGGCTCTTGAGCACATCCTGGCCCAGCGCCCGCTCCCGTACCCGGTCGATGAACGTCTTCACGACCGGTAATGCGACGTCCGCCTCCAGCAGCGCCATACGCACGTCGCGCAATGCGTTACTGATGTTGTCCTCGCTCAGACGCCCCTGCCCGCGCAGGTTCCTGATCGTTTTCGAGAGGCGTTCGGAAAGATTGTCAAACATGGCTGTGCGTCCCCGCTCATGCTGCCCGGGCAGCAGTCACGGGATTATAACCGGTAATTGGCCCGGTCATGTACGGGTGCACGGAGACCTCTTCAATGCCCACTGCAGTTATGCGATGATTCCGCCATGATCCCGATACTGCCCGGCCTGTTGTCCATCATCCTGTACCTGACGGCCACCACACTGCTGGTGTTGCGGCTGGCGCGCGGCGGGGTCCTGTTCACCTGCCAGCGCAAGCAGGTCCTCATGATCAGTGCGGGCGCCATCATTATCCACGCGGCATTCCTGTATCCGCTGATCCTGCAACCCGGCGGTCTCAATCTGGGCTTTTTCTACGCGGCCTCGCTGATCACACTGACCACCACCCTGCTGCTGGCGATCGCCGACCTGTTTCAACCGGTGGAAAACCTGGGGATCGGCGTCTTCCCGCTCGCGGCGCTGAGTATCGGCCTGATCATCGTCTATCCGGACGAACACCTCATCACCGACGCCTCGTCCTGGCAGCTGGACAGCCACATCCTGCTCTCGCTGCTGGCCTACAGCATCCTCGGTCTCGCCGTCGTGCAGGCGATCCTGCTGGCCATCCAGGACCGTCACCTGCACAATCGCCAGCCGGTCGGCTTCATCCGCTCCCTGCCACCCTTGCAGGTCATGGAAACGCTGTTGTTCCAGATGATCGCGGCCGGCTTCATCCTGCTGACGCTCGCCCTGGTCACCGGGGCGCTTTTTCTCGAGGATATCTTCGCCCAGCATCTGGTGCACAAGACCACCCTATCGATCGTGGCCTGGCTCGTGTTCGCCACGCTGCTGTGGGGGCGCTGGCGCTTCGGCTGGCGCGGTCGCCCGCAATCCGCTGGACGGTGGGCGGCTTCGTCTTCCTGATGCTGGCCTATCTGGGCAGCAAATTCGTGCTCGAGCTGGTGCTCGACGCGCTGAACCTGCGGCGAACCTGACACACCGCACGGATTTGCGTACACTTGAGCCTCGTTAATTAACCAGAGGCTGTCACCGTTTGGACGACACCCCCCTCGGTGTGCTGCTTGCGGCACTGTTTTTCCTGATCGTGCTGTCCGCCTTCTTCTCCGGCTCCGAAACCGGACTGATGACGCTGAACCGGTATCGTCTGCGCCACCTGGCCGATAACCGGCATCCCGGCGCCATGCGCGCACAGAAACTGCTGGAACGCCGGACCGCCTGATCGGTCTCATCCTGCTCGGCAACAACTTCGTCAATATCCTTGCCTCCATCCTGATGACGCTGATTGCACTGCGCATCACCGACGACGCGGGATTCATCTTCGCCGCCGGTATGGTGCTTACCATCGTCATCCTGCTGTTTGCCGAAGTCACACCGAAGACACTGGCCGCGCTGCGCCCGGAGCGCATCGCCTTTCCGGCCGCCTATATCTACATACCGCTGCTGCGCGTGATGTACCCGCTGGTGTGGGTCGTGAACGTCATCGCCAACGGCCTGCTGCGGCTGCTGGGCGTGTCGCCTGAGGAAGGCGCCTCCCAGGCACTGACCAAGGAAGAACTGCGCACCGTGGTCCTGGAAGCCGGCGCCATGATACCCGAGCGCCACCAGTCGATGCTGTTGAACCTTATGGACCTCGAGAACGTGACCGTCGAGGATATCATGGTGCCGCGCAACGAAATCACCGGCATCGACATCAATGCTGACTGGGAAACCATCAGTAAGACGCTGACCGACAGCCAGTACACGCGCATGCCGCTATTCGACGAAAACATCGACCGCGTCATCGGTATTCTGCACATGCGCGATGTACTGCCGCACCTGTACCGCAGCGAGCTCGACCACGCCGCGCTGCGCGACATAGCGCGTGAGCCCTACTTCATTCCGGAATCCACCTCGCTCAACCGGCAGCTGCTCAATTTCCAGCGCGAGCGCAGGCGCATCGGCTTCGCGGTGGATGAATACGGCGATCTCCAGGGGCTGGTTACGCTGGAAGACATTCTCGAGGAGATCGTCGGCGAATTCACCTCGGACCCGTCTGCCCGGGTCGAGGATATCCGGCCGCAGGAGGATGGCACCTGGCTGGTCGACGGCACCGTCAGCATCCGTACCCTGAACAGCGTGTTGCACATGGCGCTGTCCACGGACGGTCCCAAGACGCTCAACGGGCTGATCATCGAGGAACTCGAAATGATCCCCGAGACCAACACCAGCCTGCTGCTCGACAGGCACCCGGTCGACATCCTGCAGATCAAGGACAACATGGTCAAAACGGTGCGCATCCATCCCTCGCTGGAAAGGCCTGTAAATCCTGCCGCAACGGAGCCTGGCCCGTGAAACTCCTGTTCAATCTCGAGGTCGTCGAAGGTACCCGCATCAAGGCCCGCCCCAGCGACTACCTCAACTCGCTGGAGCCGCAACAACAGATCGCCGCCGTCACGGAATTCCTGGCCTGGGCAGAGCGCGAGGCTGCGAGCAGCACCGATCCGAGGTCGCGCGCCGAGGCCGGGATCGGTATCGCCACGGCGAAGGAATTCCTCAACACGCTGGAACGACAGCGCCCGAAACTCATCACTGACCCCCACGGGAGCACCACGCATGACTGACAAAATCAGCAAGTCCGACGAGGAGTGGCAGGCACAGCTGACCCCGGAGCAATACCAGGTCACCCGCCGTCACAGTACGGAACGGCCGTTTACCGGCGAATACCTCTCCTGCAGGGAAGACGGCACCTACACCTGCGTGTGCTGTGGCGCGGAACTGTTTCACTCGAACGACAAGTTTGATTCGGGCAGCGGCTGGCCCAGCTTTCTGCGCATGGGTAATACGGAAAACATCCGCACCCGTACCGATAACAGCCACGGCATGGAGCGGACCGAGGTATTGTGCGCGCGCTGCGATGCACACCTCGGCCACGTATTCGAAGACGGCCCGGCACCCACCGGGCTGCGCTACTGCATCAACTCGCTGTCCCTCGATTTCGACAAGGACGAGACATAGCCGGTCAGCCTTCCAGGCCCGACGGGGCACTGCGCGCCCGCACGTCAGCCCGCTCGCGCTTGATGTCTGTCAAGCCGGCCGCAATCACATAATGCCGCAAACGCCAGATTGGAGTATGGTGAAGGTCCATGATGAGATCAGCACAACACACCGGTTACCGACTCATCCGGCGACCGGGACGAGTCGGTTCAGGTCATCGCCTTGCAGATCCGGGCAGCAATCGACCAGCGTCACAGGAGGTTACACAATGAACTACAAAACGATCGGTTACTGCGGACTTGTCGCAGCCGGCCTGTTGCTTGCAGGCACAGCCCAGGCGTTCGATATGGGCAATATGATGAACCCGTCCAAGTGGGTGGGCGGTAATAAAGACAGGGACCGTTACGATGATGGTGATTATGGCGGCGGCCCCGGTTACGGCGGCTATGGCGGCGGCCCCGGTTACGGCGGCTATGGCGGCGCCCCCGGTTACGGCGGCTATGGCGGCGCCCCCGGTTACGGCGGCTATGGCGGCGCCCCCGGTTACGGCGGCTATGGCGGCGCCCCCGGTTATGGCGGCTATGGCGGCGCCCCCGGTTACGGCGGCTATGGCGGCGCCCCCGGTTATGGCGGCTATGGCGGTGCCCCCGGTTATGGTTATGGCACCCCCGGCTATGGCGGCACTCCGGCGGCCGCCCAACCGCGAACTGATGACAGTGCAGCGGAAATTGATCGGCTGAAAGAACGCGTCAGGCAGCTCGAGCATCCCAGCAACGAGCCAGAGCCGGTTTGGGGTCAGCAGGGTTACCAGTACCGGTGATCTGACATCAATGATTCAAACACCGGCGTACCGATCAAGGGGTACGCCGGTATCACGCATCCGCACACCGCGCCCTGCATGGGACGCCCCGTCGGTCCAGCGACAGTCATGGGCCGTCCGTTGCCGTTGTTACCCGGTTGTCTGATTACCGCTCAGGCATGGGAACGAACAGTATCGGGCGAGTGCATCTGCTCAGCATGCCCTCTTCCGTAAACTCCATTAAGGCGCCATAGAACAGGCCGTGCCTGCGGCATCCCAGTACGATCAGGTCGATATCCAGCCGGTCGGATTCTTTCAGGATGGTTTTGATTGTTGCGCCTTCGATCAGGAGCGCCCTGGCATCGACGCCCCGGTCCCGCAGACACTGCGCGAGATGCTGCAGAAAATCATGCTCGTCGAAGAGCTCGGCTGCGACCTCGCGGCGTAACATTTTGTCATCGACGTTGAAGGGTGCGGGCTGGTTCGACTGCGGGACGATGTGGAGAATCCATACCCTGCTCGAAAAGGTGCTTGCCAGTTCAAGGGTCTTTTCCATAATGGGTGATGCGATCGTCGTGGCTGCACTGTCATCTATAGCCACAAGTATGTTTTTCACTGGTAGACACTCCTCGACTGATACGTCTTCGCTGTGCCGCGGCCCGGGTCGAGTATAGCACCCGTCCTGTCAGCATACATTTCGTGTGGAACGTGACTCAAGTCAGCAGGCTGGTTAGGCTGGCAGGGCGCGCACCCCGGGTGGTGTGTAGTTTACCGGTGACCCGCTGCTATGGCACCAGCCGGTGCGGGTGCGCATGCATCGATCAGGCGAGCCGTAACTGTGCAAGCGAGGCACAGGTCCCTCCGCCACTGATATCCGGGGTAATGCTCAGTTCCAGTATCGTCAGTCCGTCGAGATCGACGACATAGTCTTCGAGCTCGCGGTTAACATCAGGCGGACTGAAGTTATATTGCTGACGTACGATCTCCCGGCTGGATGCCCCGCTGCCCGTAAACCAGCGCAGCACGAATTCCTGGGTGCGCTCCCGCTCGTCTTCCTGAAACAGCAAACGGATGCGACTGATCCTGTGCGGCTTGTCGAACAGTAGGCGGACCGTCTGCTTCCCGGGTTGCTCGGCGCGCCAGCCTGACCCGTTATCCATCGTCAATGCCGACTCGATCGGATATTCCGCATCCTCTGATGTCAGCTCCACCCGTACCAGGTGTTCCAGGTCAAGCCAGTCCTCATTATCGGTGGATGGGATCCCCTGGATGCCCTCGCCGGTTATCCGCTTGCGCATAAGTCGCCTCCTGTCGCTGCTGTCCCGTCAGATATACAAACTAGCATATATCCGGACACTTCCGTAGTCACAGGGCCGGTAATTCCGGCCCTGTGATTCATGGCGTTACCGAATCTGCCATACATATATAAAGGCCGGGCACCGTCTGCGTCCACCCCGTTGCCGTCACTCACCCGTTGCAGCGGGTGTCGACCCGGCGGGTCAGCATCGGGATTGCGACCCGGAATCCGGGCAATGTCCGAGCGGGAAGCGCAGAGTCCGATACATCCCTTGCCTTGCCAGGGGACAAGCCGTGCGCCACAGACTGCAATCACACGCCGCGGCCCGCGCACGGTTATGACGTCTGCGATAGCCTTGATCGCGCCTGCCCGCCGTTTGCACTAACGACAGGCAGGCCCGGCTCTCGCCCCGTGCCCGGCGGTTTCTTCAGCATAACGGGTCAATACCGGCGGCCATCATGAACAGAAACAGTCGTTGTACCTGAAATTGCCCCGTGCACCGTACCAGAATTTTCAATGTGCCGGTCCTGTCTGAACCATCTGCCCGCGTATCAGGTTAATTCTTTCAATCATTATCAGGACTGCAACAGGTATCACACCGGTTGGGTGACGCATATCTCCGCGGCTCACAGGGCCGTTGGATACAGTGCAGCTTATGGTGGTCTGGCATGGAACATGCGAATGCCGGATACCCGTCACATAGGGAACCTGTTTCGGGAGTAAGCCAGCTGTCGTAACGATGGCACGGTCGTCCGGTTCGCAACATGGACTTTCGATCGTAACGGGAAATCAAGGGATATATCTGACATTGCCAGGAGTGAAACCCATGAAATCGAGACAATATTTGTATTGCATAGCTGTTATAGCCGCGTTCCTGACGGGTATTTGCAGTGTCCAGGCCGCAACGGTCGTTTACGATGATTTCCAGGTAGTATCGGAAAATACGGTGTTCACCACACCGTTTGAAGTTACCCAGGCGGGGACATACAAGGCTGAACTCGTGGATTTTGAGTACCCGGCCGCCTTTGACATCCTGTCGCTCGGAATCACACAGGACCTGACACCGCTCGGGTTCGGCTTTGGTACAGGTTCGTTCACATTCAACGTCCTGTCGCCCGGGACCTTGCTGGCGCATCTGGCGGCAATACCGGAGGCAGGCGGGCAGGGTATCTATGCACTCCAGATCATGGCCATACCATTGCCAGCCGCTGCTGCGTTGCTCCTCTCCGGCTTGATCGGCCTCGTCGTCGTCGGCCGCCGGGACCAGGGAATGAATACGGCATGAGTGTAACAGGCTGCACCGGTTACCGTGCCTGGTCCGGAGGGACCAGGCACCGGGCCTTGCATGCCGGAGATGATCCGAGCACGGTTGCCGGGCGGTATGCGTGCCCGCGCAGATGCCCGGTGTTGACGGAACGGCCTGCCGGCTTCCCGCGGCACACTGTACCGATGCTTGTCTGACAATCTGATCGCGACCGAAATGATGCCGTCACCGGTGCACCACCGGTATCCGCGGCACTACGCTCAAGACTCAATCAATTCCGGGTACCAGAATATGCAACACTCAATACAAACCGTGGAAAATACCTTGCAATCACACCAGGAGAGGCACGATGCAACGCTGGTGCGCGTCGAGATACCCCGTATTGACAGATGCAGGATTGATTATGCGCAAGCCCGGCACGTCATTCTGGATAAAGCCGTATTACAGGAAAACAGGATATTAACCGGTGTTGAGCCTGACCAGTTTGCAGAATCCTACCACCTGCTACGCACGCAGGTCCTGCGACGCTGCCTGGAACACGGCTGGAACACACTCGCGGTCACCAGCCCGTGTGAAGGTGAAGGTAAGACACTCACGGCCATCAACCTGGCGATCAGTATAGCCAGAGAAATCGCCTACTCCGTGCTGCTCGTCGATGCCAACCTCCGTCATCCTGTGATGCTGAACCATTTCGGGCTCCCGGTACGCCGCGGATTAAGCGATTACCTGTCTGACGATATACCTATCGAAGAGCTGCTGATCCAGTCGAGCCACTTTGCAGACCTCGTCATCCTGCCGGGTGGTCAGCCGCTGGATAATTCTGCAGAAATGCTGAATTCACCAAAGATGATACAGCTCGTATCGGACATGAAATCGTGTGATGAAAACCGCATTATCATCTTTGACCTGCCACCGGCACTGTCAACATCCGAGACGCTGGCCTTCTCGGCGCAAGTGGACGCTGCCCTGCTGGTAATTGAAGATGGCGTTACGCATAGACAGGATATTGAACGCGCCGCAGGCCTGCTCGACAGCACGAATATCGCTGGCACGGTCCTGAACAAGGCAGGGACAGGGATCCCGTGGGCGAAACACCGGAGCAGGTGAGCAGGGACTGCCTCGTGTTCAGTCCGGCAAGCGGATAACAGGCAGATTTCCCCTTTATTTTCCCTGCCCTGTTTCCGCGCTACATTGACGAATCGGTATTCTGGGCAGGATCGTGGTCCTCAACGTCGGGCTGGTCGTCCGCCGCGTCACCGTGATCCTGGTCATGCGCTTCATCGCAACCGGCGTGTGGCTCGTCGTCTTCACCCGGTCCGGCCATCCGGTCCATTTCCTCGTATTGCTCCGCGGTCATATGCGGCAGTTTTTCGAGAAAGGCCACAATAGCCCAGATCTTCTCGTCGCTGTGCGTCGGCCCCCAGGCGGGCATGCCGGACATCTTCACGCCGTGTTTTGTCACCCAGAACAGTTCCTCGGGCTGCCACTCTTCCACCGCCTCCTGCAGAGCGGGTGGATCGGGCAACAGGCCCTTGCTGATTTCGGTCGCGCTGATACCCGGCGCAAGATGGCAACCGACACACATCTCCCGGTAGTGGCGGAAACCGTCCATCACCATCCCGGCATCATCCAGGGGCGGTGCGGTGATTCCCTTGGCGTGGTAGCGCACTGAATTGTCCATCGTGGTGCCCAGGATGAATTCCGTAATCGGATTGTGCGGGTCCGTGGCGGCAATATTGATGACCCCGGAAAACATCACGACCACGCCGGCAATCACCGCAACCACCAGCAAACCGAGAAAACCCTTGATACAGTTCATATGTCCCCCATTGATGTGGCGAGTCCGGCACGTCGCGTGCGCATAGAATAAAAGCCCGTATCCATAATGTCCAAAGGTTATTGAACAGCCATTTGCCTCAGTGATTGCATTGCAAGGCCGACCTCCCCGTGTGATTCCCCGGCTTCAGCACAGCTCAGCCATCGTATCCAGCACCTGCGACAGCCGTGCTGCCGCGATCACCTCTACGTCTCCGGCCATTTTCCTGGGCCGGTTCGCGGCCGGGATGATGGCGCGCGTGAAGCCGTGCTTGACCGCCTCGTGCAGTCGCTCCTGGCCGTTCGGTACCGGGCGCAGTTCACCGGACAGGCCAACCTCGCCGAATACGATCAGTCGTTCCGGCAAGGGCCGGTTGCGAAAGCTCGACATCACGGCCAGCAACACGGCCAGGTCCGCGGCGGTTTCCGTCACGCGCACCCCGCCGACCACGTTGACGAACACGTCCTGGTCACCCAGCGCCAGGCCACCGTGCCGGTGCAGCACCGCCAGCAGCATGGACAGCCGGTTCTGCTCCAGGCCCAGCGTCACGCGCCGCGGGTTGCCGAGCTGGCTCTGGTCGACCAGTGCCTGCACCTCCACCAGCAGCGGACGGGTACCCTCCCAGGTCACCATCACCACGCTGCCCGGCACGGCCTGTTCATGGCGCGACAGGAAGATGGCCGATGGATTGCTGACCTCTTTCAGCCCCTTCTCCGTCATGGCGAACACTCCCAGTTCGTTGACGGCGCCGAAGCGGTTCTTGATGGCACGCAGGATTCGGTAACGATCGCCCGGATCGCCCTCGAAATACAGCACGGTATCGACCATGTGCTCCAGCACGCGCGGACCGGCCAGCGTGCCTTCCTTGGTAACGTGCCCGACCAGGAACATCGCGATGCCGCTCTGCTTGGCGAAGCGCACCAGCTGGGCGGCACTTTCACGCAGCTGCGCGACCGAACCGGGCGCGGACTGCAGGGTTTCGGTATACAGTGTCTGGATGGAATCGAGCACCATCACCTGCGGCCGCTCGCGGTCCGCCGTGGCGATGATGCGTTCCACCGAGGTCTCCGAGTAGAGCCGGATGGCCCGGCCATCGATGCCGAGGCGGCCGGCACGCAGGGAAATCTGTTCCAGCGATTCCTCGCCGGTGACATACAGCGATGACAGGTCAGCCGACAGTGCCGCCAGCACCTGCAGCAACAGGGTCGACTTGCCGATGCCCGGGTCACCGCCAATCAGCACCACCGACCCGGACACCAGCCCCCCGCCGAGCACGCGATCCAGCTCGGCGAGCCCGACCGAGGCGCGTACGTACGCATCGGGTCTGACCGCTACCAGCGGTGTCACCACCCCGCCGCTGCCGCCAGTGTAGGTGGCAAAGCGAGACGCCGCAGCCGCGGCCGGCACCACGGTGCCTTCCACCAGGGTGTTCCAGTCACCGCACTCCCCGCATTGTCCCGCCCACTGCGGAAACTGGCTGCCGCAGGTGCTGCAGGTGTAGGTTGTTTTTGCCCTGGCCATCGGTGGCAGTAGAGTAACCGGAACACCGGACGGCGTCATCCTCGACTGTTCCGGGGGCGTTGGTGTGGACTTCACCGGCGGACGCGGGTTATAAGCGCGGGATCCGCTGCATTGCAAACAGGCCGGCGCGCTGGCGACCCTGCGCGTGCTGGCACGATTGATCCGAGGAAGCGTAAATGCATTGCCACATGAATGACCGACCACTGGAATATCGCCCCACGCGCATTCGCGGCTGTGGCCTGTACCTGCTGCTGGCCGTGCTGGTCGCGACGTGTCTGCCACCGGTCGGGCCGGCCATGGCGGCAGACAACCCGGCGCCGCCCAACGTTACCCGGGTAACAGACACCATCAGCACACTGAAATCCCTGGTCCAGCTGCAGGACGAGCTGAAGCGCGACATCGCGAGGCTGAATGCCAGCCTGGAAACAACCCAGGGCACCGCGGACAAGAAGGAGATCCATGCTCAGCTCGACAAGCTCGATACCGACCTGCAGACGACAACAAGAAACCTGAATGAGATCGCGGCCGGTGCGGATATCACCAATCTGCGCGCCACCGAGGAAACCAGGTTCGATTTCCAGTCCGAACTGTTCTCCCTGCTGCGCCCGGCCCTGAAAGAGCTGAACGACATGACCAGCCACGTAAGGCAGAAATCCGACCTGAAAGACAAGATCGCCTACTACAGCGGGAAGTTGCCGGTCACGGAACGTGCCGTGGCCAATATCACCCGCCTGCTGCAGTCCACCGACAACCCGGCACTGGAAAAACACCTGCAGGGCATGCTGGCGGACTGGAACAAGCAATTGACCTTCATGCAAAGCGAGCTGCAATCCGCCGAACTGCAGCTGGAAAAACTGGAGCGTTCGGAGGCCACCCTGGCCGAGGCCTCGCAGAGCTATCTGAAGTCCTTCTTCCAGGCACGCGGCCTGTTCCTGACACAGGCGCTGTTGACCGTTATCGCCGTGCTGCTGGTATCGCGGCTGATATACCGGGCGATGGTGCGGCTGCTCCCCGGCTACAAGGCGGAACACCGGAGCTTCCGGTTGCGGCTGCTGGACCTGGTGTTCCGCATGGTCACCGCCGTGCTCGCCATCATCGGTCCGATGGTCGTGTTTTACCTTGTCGAGGACTGGGTGCTGTTCAGTCTCGGCATCCTGCTGCTGCTCGGGATCGGCCTGACCCTGCGCCACGCCTTGCCGCGCTACTGGCAGCAGATCCAGCTGTTTCTCAACGTCGGCTCCGTGCGCGAGGGGGAACGCATCGACCTGGACGGACTGCCCTGGCTGGTCAGGCAGATCAATATCTTCAGCATCCTGGAAAACCCGACGGCCGGAATTTGCCAGCGCGTGCGCATCGACGACCTGGTCGACCTGAAATCCCGGCCGTACAAAAAGGACGATCCGTGGTTTCCGTGCGTGCGGGGTGACTGGGTACTGCTGAGCGACTGCATGCGCGGCAAGGTACTGGGCATCACCCAGGAACTGGTCGAACTGGTGGCACGCGGCGGCGCGCACCGCACCTACCGGACCGCTGATTTCCTGGCCCTGTCACCGCTTAACCTGTCGCGGAATTTCCGTCTCAAGGAAACGATAGGCATCAGCTACAGCCTGCAGCAGGAAAGTGTGACCACCATACCCGAGCAACTCAGGTCGTTCGTGGAACGGCGCATCGGGGAATCGGGTTACGCCGACCAGTTGCTCAACCTGCGTGTCGAGTTCCAGCAGGCCAATACCTCATCGCTGGACCTGGTGGTGATCGCGGATTTCGATGGTGCACTTGCCGACCTGTACAACAGGCTGCGGCGCTCGCTGCAGGGCTGGTGTGTCGAGGCGTGCACGACCTACCACTGGGAGATCCCGTTCACCCAGGTCACGCTGCACCAGCTACCCGCCCGCACCTGAACGTACCCGCCCCACCGGCGCACCGCCTGGCCCCCGCTTGCCCGGGAGCCTGTGCCTGCAGGCGTATACGCTGTGCGTACGCGCACAGGCGACTGGGGGGCATCCTTCCGGCGGCCGGTCACACCGGCCCGATCAACTCGGCATGCACGTTCCGCGATACGACCTGGCCCAGCACGTCCTTTGAATTCATGCGCTCACGGTTGTACTGCACCAGCATCAGGTGAAAGCGCAACGGGCAGAACTCGGCCGACTCGATCCCGTCGGTTGATTCCAGAAACACCACCAGGTCCTGTCGCTGCGCTTCGTCCAGGTTCTCATCCACGTGCACGAGCACCTCGACGTTGCTGCCCTGCCGTGGGAACACACTTGCTGCGACTTCCGCCATACACCACCTCCTGACCGCTTCGGGTCATTGTTGCAAGATCACGCCTCTGCCGCAGGCACGGTACCAGCTGCAGACTTTTGAAAATCCCGCGCGAGGCCATCCTGCGAAATCAACCGGCACAGCATGCTCATGTTCTGCCGGTCCCTGCACGGGCTGCACCGCGCCAGCTGTCTTGCCCTCACGCGAGTTGTTCAACAGCCCGCTGGCTGAACGGCGTACGACCGGACGGGCCGACATGCGGTGAAGCCTGCACGCCCTGCTAGCAGGACTTCGTTTTTCCTTCAACACGCTGTACACCGGGAAGCCCGGAAACACGGCCAGCTTCCAGCTCGGTAAAAACCGCTGTAACGGCGACGAGCGGTCCAGCCTGCGGCCTGCCGTAACCGCCTGGAAAGGCCGGCCGGGTGATCCGGCCGGCCGCTGGCCTGTTCGTATCGTGGCGATGAACCGCGCCGCCCGCCGGGTCCGTTGAACGGCTATGGAGAGCGTGGATGGCATGTGATCTCCCTGCTGCCGGGCGGAATTGTCATGTCCTCCCCCGGGTTCATGACCGCCCCGTGGTCGTCAAAATACCACCACGGCGTACGACACGTACTTCGTTTTGATTTGAAACGTACCGCCGCCCCTTCTGGACAGAAAACATATGCAGTCCACAATAACGTAGACGCTGCGGGCAAACTGTCAAGTCAGAAGAATGTACTAGTACCTATCTCATAATTCCGCGCGAACGCCTTGCAGTCCGAAATGCGCACCTGCCGTGTCGCCCCGTTTGCCCGAACATCGCGTACCGTGCTGCGCGGTGCACCTTGCCGGCAGACATTCCGGATTGTGACGCGGCTCACACGGGATTTTTAGATAGGTTCTAGTGCGAGGCAGGTGCCGGAGGTGCGTTCAGTCGTAGACGTAGTGCACGCGCGTGCTGACACCACTGAGGAGTTCGTAGGAAATCGTGCCGGCTGCCGCGGCAATATCATCGACCGGCAACCCGTCGCCCCACAGTATGACCTCGTCGCCGATGCCTGCATCCGGCTGGTCACGCAAGTCGATGCAGATCATATCCATCGAGACACGGCCGGCCAGCGCCGCACGCCGCCCGTTCACCAGCAACGGCGTGCCAGCGGGTGCATGGCGCGGATACCCGTCCCCATAGCCGATGGCCGCCACGCCGACCAGCATGTCCTGCGGGCAGATCCAGTCTCCGCCATAACCGATGGCATCCCCCTTGCGCCGCTGTGCCAGTGCGATCAGCGCGCTGCGCAGTGTCATCACCGGCACCAGCCCGAGCGCGCTGGCGGCGCTGGCGATGACGGGCGAGGCACCGTAGAGCATGATGCCCGGACGCACCCAGTCGGCATGCGCGGCCGGCCATGCCAGCACGGCGGCCGAATTGGCAAGCGATTGCTCGCCGGTCCGCTCGCCCAGCGCGGCCTGGAAGGCCTCGATCTGCAGTGCCGTCGTGTCCGCATCGGGTTCATCGGCACGTGCGAAGTGGGTCATAAAGCGGACGGTGCCGGTGATAGCCAACGCGTGCAGACGCGCCAGGACCGCATCGATACGCTCCGGTGCGAATCCCAGCCGATGCATCCCGGTATCGATCTTCAGCCAGATATCGACGGACCGCGTCAGCCGGCCCTGTTCGAGCAATGTCAGCTGGTGATTGGAATGAATGACCGGGTCCAGCCGGTAGCCGCAGGCGAGCGCAATATCATCGGCCGAGAACAACCCCTCCAGCAGCACGATGCGCTTGTCACAGCCGGCCTCGCGCAGCGTGACCGCCTCCTCCAGGCCGACCACGCCGAAGGCGTCGGCCGCATCGAGCGCCTGCGCGACGCGTACCAGACCGTGGCCATAGGCATTGGCCTTGATGATGGCGATGATCCGGCTGGCTGGCGCCGCCTGCCGTACACGGGTGAGATTCTGACGCAGCGCACCGAGGTCGATGTGCGCGCTCGCGGGACGCGTCATGCGTAATCGCTGCCCGCGTAATAGTTGTCCCGTGCGTGATTCTCGAAGCGCGTGAACTGGCCGCGGAAAGTCAGCATGACCTTGCCGATCGGGCCGTTGCGCTGTTTGCCGATGATGATCTCGGCCAGTCCCTTGTGCGGACTGTCCTCATGGTAGACCTCGTCGCGGTAGATGAACATGATAACGTCGGCGTCCTGTTCGATGGCGCCTGACTCGCGCAGGTCGGACATGACCGGCCGGCGATCGGTGCGCTGCTCGAGGCTGCGATTGAGCTGTGACAACGCGATCACGGGGACTTCGAGCTCCTTCGCCAGCGCCTTGAGATTGCGCGAGATCTCGGAAATCTCGGTGGCACGGTTTTCACGCGTATTGTTCACCTGCATGAGCTGCAGGTAATCGATCACGATCAGCCCGAGATTGTGCTCGCGTTTCAGCCGGCGTGCGCGGGCACGCAGCTCGACCGGCGTCAGGGCCGGCGTATCATCGATGAAGATCGGCGCCGCATCCAGCAGGCTGACCGCCGAGGTCAGGCGCGGCCAGTCGTCGTCGTCGAGCCTGCCGGTACGGATCTTGTGCTGGTCGATGTGCCCGAGCGACGACATCATGCGCAGTGCCAGGTGCTCGCCGGGCATCTCCATACTGAAGATACCGACCGGCACCTGGTTCTTGATGGCCGCATTCTCGGCGAAATTCACCGCCAGCGTGGTCTTGCCCATCGACGGGCGGCCGGCCACGATGATCAGATCGGCGGGCTGCAGGCCGGCGGTCATGTTGTCGAGATCGGCGAAACCGGTGGATACACCGGTGATGTGGTCTTCCTGCTGCGACAGCATGTCGATACGGTCCACGGCAGTTGCCAGCAGGGTCCGGATATCCCGGAAACCGCGCCGGCCACGCTTGCCCTGTTCGGCAATCTCGAACACCAGCTTCTCGGCGTTGTCCAGCAAGGTGGCGGAGTCGCGTCCTTCCGGGACGAAGCCGCTGTTGGCAATGCGGTTGCCCACCTCGATGAGCTGCCGCATCACGGAATTCTCGCGCACGATATCGGCGTAGGCCTTGATATTCGCGGCACTTGGCGTGTTTTGCGCCAGCGTACCGAGCGCCATCAGTCCCCCGACCTCATCCAGCAGGCGGTTCTGATCCAGCCATTCGGAGAGGGTGACGGCATCCAGCGGGTGGCATTTTTCCGCCAGTTGTGTGATAGCACGAAAGATCAGGCGATGATCACGCCGGTAGAAGTCCTGCTCGGTGACGGAATCCGCGACCGTGTCCCAGGCTGAATTATCCAGCATGAGTCCGCCGAGTACCGCCTGCTCGGCCTGCAGCGAATGCGGCGGCACCTTCAGTGCACTCGCCTCGGTATGAAAGATGTCAGTGGAACGAAGCGTCTCTGCCATGTCACTAAAGATTTTTGTATGTGGTGCGTCCAGCACGCGGCGCTATAAATAACACAAACACACAGCGATGACACCATTGCGTTACACAAGCATTTGTGCCTCGAAAAAACCCGGCAGAGAAAAACCAGACAGGCGCCCGCGGGCGCCTGTCTGGTAACTGTTCAGTTACAGGATGTTGCGGCAGTCGACGACTGCACGCGTGATTATTCCGGCGTAATGCTCAGTTGTATTGTTGCATTGACATCCGAATGCAGGTGCAACTGCACAGTGTATTCACCGAGCTGGCGAAACACGCCGTTGGGCAGGCGCACTTCATGGCGACTGACCTCGACACCCGTGGCCTGGATGGCATCGGCGATGTCCGCGGTGCCGATCGAGCCGAACAGCTTGCCTTCGTCCCCGGCCCTGGCGGCGATCGTGATGCTCAGGCCTTCCAGCTGCTCGCGACGCGCGGCAGCAGCGCTCAGGGCATCGGCGGCGGACTTTTCCAGTTCAGCGCGCATGGCCTCGAAGGCGGCGATGTTCTCTGCCGTTGCCGGCTTGGCCTTGCCCTGCGGCACCAGGTAGTTTCTGCCATATCCCGGCTTGACCTTGACCCTGTCGCCCATGACACCGAGATTCTCGATCTTTTCAAGCAGAATGATTTCCATGTTCACGACCTCTGTGTGTAGTTTCGTCAATTCCCGCGGCGACCGCCGTCCCTGAAGCGGCGACGGAAGTCAATCCAGGTATCCAGCAACCCGCCGCCCGCCAGCAGCAGGCTCGCCTGCGGCAGGAATGCCAGCACCAGGTAAATGGCAACCAGCCAGCCGGTGCCACGCCCGGCCTGCTGGATCAGGGTGTGGATCACGGCCAGCCCGGTCAGCAGATACGGCACCAGCATCACCATGGCCAGTTGCGCGGCCAGATCACCCAGGGTGTCCGGCACGAACCGCGCAAGCACCATCATGCAGAGCGTCGACAGACCCGCCAGGTTGCCCAGCCGCAGGCTGCAGAACTCCGCACGGAACGCCCCCGGGTGCACCAGCAGCGACTGCCACCAGCGCGCCAGCAACAGACTGCCGAGGATACCGGTGATCAGTGAGGCCACCACGACGCCGGTCATCAGGGTGGCTATCTCGGCCACCAGATCGCTGTCGCCCAGCGACTGCATGGTGACGCCTGCCTCGCCGAGCGCCGCTCCCAGCTCGTTCAGCCGCTCCACCCACCAGGGCGCCGGGTCGCCGAAGTAACCGTAGATCGCCAGCAACAGGCAAGCGCCCAGCAGTACGGCCACCAGCAGTGCATGGCCGAGCGCCCGGGTCTGTCGCAGCACCAGCGCAAGCAGCCAGCATGGCAGCCACAACAGCAATATCAGCAGCAGGTTCAGCGCCAGCACCGCCGGTATGCCCGGCAACTGACAGAACAGCAGGGTCACACCCGCCGCCAACAACAGCACCTGCAGGCCCGGCAGCACGCCGATATGCAATGTCACCAGTGCGACGGCCGCCGCCGCCAGGTAACTCAGCGGTGGCAACAGGTAGGTCATCGCCCCTGCGACGGCGGTCACCAGCACGGCTTGCCAGCGACCCCTGGCGATGAGTTCAGCCAGTGCTTTCATGAAGCGGGTTACCGGCCTGCGCCCCCGGTTTCCTGCGCAACACCCGCGCTAGTGCGCATCCGTATACGGCAGCAGGGACAGATAGCGCGCACGCTTGATCGCGGTAGACAGCTGGCGCTGGTACTTTGCCTTGGTGCCGGTAATGCGGCTGGGCACGATCTTGCCGGTCTCGGAGATGTACTGTTTCAGTACGGCAAGATCCTTGTAATCAATTTCCTTGGTGTCCTCCGCGGTGAAGCGGCAGAACTTGCGACGGCGATAGAAACGGGCCATGGTGATTCCTCTTCGATTCGGTAACAGTGCGTTATCAGGAAGCGCTCGCGCCTGCTTCGGCTTCCGCATCGTCGTCTGCCGATGCCTTTTCGGTATCATCGTCCGCATCGGATTCGCGCGGTTCCCGTTCGCGCTTGTCTTCCGGCTTCCTGATCAGCAGGGACGGCTCGAGGACCGCCTCCTTGCGGCTGATCACCAGGTTGCGGATGACGGCGTCGTTGAACCGGAATGAACTGTTCAGCTCCTCCAGCACGGGTGTACTGCACTCGATATTCATCAACACGTAGTGTGCCTTGTGCAGCTTCTGGATCGGGTAAGCCAGCTGGCGGCGGCCCCAGTCTTCCAGGCGGTGGATTTTGCCGCCGTCGCTCTCGATCGTGGCGCGGTAGCGCTCGATCATGGCGGGCACCTGCTCGCTCTGGTCAGGGTGGACCAGAAACACGATTTCATAATGTCTCATCAATTACCCCTTGTGGATTGGCAGCCTGCAGTCACTGCTGCAGGCAAGGAGCTGTTTTTCCGCAGATATCAGCTGCTTGAAAGAGCGCGCATTCTAAGGAATGCCACCGGCCATGTAAAGCCCGCGCGGCGGCCGTGCGGCGGTTACGGACGGCCCGCGCCAGCAGCATTCCCGCATGGCGGCCCCGGCTGCCTGATCCATACGTTACGCGCGATGACAGACACACGGCGGCCACGGATATCATGTATCTGACTGTTTGATATTGCTTTTCATGATCCCGCGTTGACGCACGGCCTCGAACAGCAGCACCCCGGCCGCGACGGAGACGTTCAGGCTCGACACCGTGCCGGCCATCGGAATGGCCAGCTCGAAGTCACACAACTCACGGGTCAGCCGGCGCATGCCACTGCCCTCCCCGCCCAGCACCAGCGCCAGCGGTCCGCGCAGATCGGCGTCATACAGGCGCTGCTGCGCGCGGTCGCTGGCGCCGTAGATCCAGATGCCCGCCGCACGCAGCGCGCGTACACAACGTGCCAGGTTGGTGACCGTGAAGATCGGCATCGACTGGACGGCGCCACTGGCAACCTTGTGCACTACGGGCGTGATGCCTGCGGCACGGTCCCTCGGCAGGATGACCGCATGCACCCCGGCGGCGTCCGCGGTGCGCAGGCAGGCGCCGAGATTATGCGGGTCCTGCACCCCGTCCAGGATCAGCAGAAAGGCCGGCGCGTCGAGTGCGGCAAGAAAATCCGGCAGTGCCTTTTCATCCATCGCGCAGCTGTCGCCGTGCACCGTGGCAACCACACCCTGGTGGTTCCTCCCCGGCAGCAACCGGTCGAGCGCCTGCCGCGGCAGGCGCTGGACCGTGACACCGGCTGACGTCGCACGCGCAAGCAGCCCGGCGAGACGCCGGTCGGCGCCATCGGCCAGTGTCAGCACAGTGACGGACGCCGGACGGGCAACCAGCAGGGCGGCAACGGCATGGACCCCGTACACGTGTCCCGGCGTGCTCATGGGATGCGAGGTCGACTCACTTGCGCGACTTGCGACGCAGACCGGAGGCGCGGCGCGACTTGCGCGGCTTGCTACCGCGGGCCGGCTTGCCCTCACCCAGCTCGAAATCGATCTTGCGCTCGTCGAGATTGACCTGCACCACCTTGACGGTAACCTCGTCACCCAGCCGGAACATGCGCCGGGTACGCTCGCCGATCAGCCAGTGGCGGGTCGGCTCGTAATGATAGTAATCATCGCCGAGTGCGGTGACGTGCACCAGGCCTTCCACGTAGATGTCCCTGAGTTCCACGAAGATTCCGAACGAGGTCGTGGCGGTGATGATGCCGGAAAAGGTTTCGCCGACCTTGTCGAGCATGTACTCGCACTTCAGCCAGTCCACGGCATCGCGGGTGGCTTCATCGGCACGCTGCTCGGTTGCCGAGCAGTGCTCGCCGAGGTCCACCATCGCCGCGGCGCTGTAGTGAAATGTCTTTGCCTTCTTCCCGGCCAGCACGTGGCGAATGGCGCGATGCACCAGCAGGTCCGGGTAACGCCGGATCGGCGAGGTGTAGTGGACATAGTGCTCATGCGCCAGCCCGAAGTGACCGATGTTCACCGGGCTGTACTCGGCCCGCGGCATGGACCGCAGCAGCACGGTATTGATAAGGTGTTCGTCCGGACGTCCGCGCACCTGTTCCAGCAACGCGGAATAATCGCGCGCCGTCGGCCTCGCGCCGCCACGCAGCCCCAGGCCCAGTTCATTCAGGAATTCCTGCAGGTCGGTGATCTTCTCGGCCGCCGGTACCGCGTGTACGCGGTACAGGGTGGGCATGCCGTGGCGTTCCAGCAGGCGTGCCGCCGCGACATTCGCGGCGATCATGCACTCCTCGATGACCTTGTGGGCATCGTTGCGCACCAGCGGCACGATGCGTTCGATCTTGCGGTCCGCACCGAAGATGATGCGGGTCTCCGTGGTCTCGAAATCGATCGCGCCGCGCCGGGTACGCGCACCGCGCAGCGCCTGGTAGAGCCGGTACAGCTCATCGAGGTGCGCTGCCAGGGGTTCGCGCTGTCGGCGTGCCGGCCCGTCCCGGTCGACCATGATGGCGGCCGCCTCGTCGTAGGTCAGCCTGCCGTGTGAACGCATCAGGCCGTCGAAGAAGCGCGAGCGCAGCAGGCTGCCGTCGCGTTTGATGATCATCTCGCACACCAGGCACAGGCGGTCGACATCCGGATTCAGCGAGCACAGCCCGTTGGACAGGATTTCCGGCAGCATCGGTATGACGCGCTCCGGAAAGTACACCGAGTTGCCACGCTCGAGCGCTTCGCGATCCAGCGCCGTACCGGTGTGGACGTAGTGCGAGACATCGGCGATCGCGACCAGCAGGCGCCAGCCGCCGGGTGTACGCTCGCAATAAACTGCGTCATCGAAATCACGTGCATCGGCACCGTCGATGGTGACCAGTGGCAGCGCACGCAGGTCCTCGCGGTTGCGTTTCGCCCGGGCCGGCACCTCGGCGCCCAGCCCGGCGATCTCCTCCTCCACGGCGGACGACCACGCCAGCGGCATGTCATGGCTGCGTATGGCGATATCGATTTCCATACCGGGCGCCATGTGATCGCCCAGCACCTCGATCACCCGCCCGACCGGTGGCGAGCGCTTGGAGGGTTGCTCGATGATCTCGACCGTGACGATCTGGCCGTGTACCGCACCACCGGTCTCGCCGGCGGGCACGGCGATTTCCTGTGGCAGGCGCTTGCTGTCGGGACTGACGAAGGTGACGCCGCTTTCGTTGTAGAAACGTCCCACGAGCTTGTGGGTATTGCGCCGGATCACCTCGACCACCGAGCCCTCGCGCCGGCCGCGGCGGTCCATGCCGGTGATGCGCACCAGTGCACGGTCGCCGTGAAACAGCGCGCGCATCTGGCGGGCCGACAGGTACACATCGTCACTGGCATCCTCGGTGACCAGGAAGCCGTAGCCGTCCTGGTGGCCGATGACGCGTCCGGCCACAAGGTCCAGTCGGTCTGCCAGGGCGTAACAGTCACGCCGGTTGCGCACCAGCTGGCCGTCACGCGTCATGGCATTCAGACGCCGGCGCAGTGCCTCGAGACCGTCCTCCGTCTGAATACCCAGCAGCCCGGCAAGGTCGTCCCGGTCGACCGGGTGCTCGACGTCGTTGATGACGTCGAGAATATGCTCGCGGCTGGCAATCGGTTGCGCATAACGGGTCGCCTCGCGGCTTGCCTGCGGATCACGCCTGCGCCGTGCGGAGGTCTTGTTGCTGTTTTTTCGAGGCATATCGCGGGTCGCTCAAGTGTGTGTTCATACGTTGCCGCAACGGGCAAATTGACAAGCCAAATAGCAGGCGGTAGAGTTCGCCGCTCTCCAGGCAGCTTTCAGGCTGACTTGCATCACGCCGAGGTGGTGAAATTGGTAGACACGCTAGCTTCAGGTGCTAGTGGGGGTAACCCCGTGGAGGTTCAAGTCCTCTCCTCGGCACCACCTGGTTCCGGCTCCATCACCCCTCCGTTGCGCGCCGCATCCCTCAATCGAAGGGCTGCTGCAGGATGATCGTCTCGGCGCGGTCCGGCCCGGTCGAGACGATGGCGACCGGTTTCTCGCACAGTTCCTCGAGCTTGCGCAGGTAGGCACGCGCGGCGGCCGGCAGGTCCCCCAGCCGTTGCGCGCCGATGGTCGACTCCGTCCAGCCCGGCAACTCGATATATTCCGGCACACACTGCTCGAGCAGGTCGGCGCTCACCGGCGGCACATCGATCAGGCTGCCGTTGAGCCGGTAGGATACGCAGATCTTCAGCGTGTCCAGACCGTCCAGCACGTCCAGCTTGGTGATGCACATACCGGTTACGCTGTTGATCTCCAGCGAGCGCCGCAGTGCCACGGTATCCAGCCAGCCGCAGCGACGCTTGCGCCCGGTCGTGGCACCGAATTCATGTCCCTTCGCGCCGAGATGGTCACCGTCCGCGTCGAACAGCTCGGTCGGGAACGGTCCGGCACCCACGCGGGTGGTATAGGCCTTGACGATGCCCAGCACGTAATCGAGATCGCGCGGCCCGACGCCGCTGCCACTGGCCGCACCACCGGCCGTGGTGGTGGACGAGGTGACGTAGGGATAGGTGCCGTGATCGATATCCAGCAACGCACCCTGCGCCCCTTCGAACATGATATTGCGGCCCGTCCTGCGCAGCCGGTGCAGCAGCCCCGGGATATCCACAACCAGCGGCCTGATCTGCTCGGCCTGCGCCAGCGCCTCGTCGAGCACCTGCCGGTAGTCGACGGCCTGTGTCTTGAAATAGTGCACCAGCGCGTGATTGTGATATTCCATGACCTCGCGCAGGCGCTCGGTGAAGTGCGCGGCATCGAACAGCTCTCCCAGTCGCAGACCGCGCCGCGACACCTTGTCCTCATAGGCCGGACCGATGCCGCGCCCGGTGGTGCCGATGGCCTTCGCGCCGCGTGCCAGCTCACGTGCCTGGTCGAGCGCGATATGGTAGGGCAGGATCAGCGGGCAGGATTCGCTGATCCGGATGCGTGTGCGCGCCGGCACGCCGGCCTCCTCCAGCATGGCGATCTCCTCGAACAGGGCGGTCGGTGACAGCACGACGCCGTTGCCGATCAGGCACTGCACATCGTCGTGCAGGACGCCGGACGGAATCAGGTGCAGCACAGTCTTCCTGCCATCGATGACCAGGGTGTGACCGGCATTGTGCCCGCCCTGGAAACGCACCACCGCGGCGACCTTGTCGGTGAGCAGGTCGACAACCTTGCCCTTGCCCTCGTCACCCCACTGGGTCCCTATGACGACTACGTTCTTGCCCATTGCATCACTCACCCTGGATAGTGTATTCAGATCCCTGCCCCGGGAGACACACAGACCGGCCGGCAACCGGGGCCGGCTGCATCGACACGCCGGGCAGGAATAATCGCTGCGGGCGCGCAATAATCCCGGCTCGCTGCGCGGCGCCCGAGCCGGCGGGACGACAACCCGGCACGGCCGGCGACGCTGCAGCGAGGGGATTCATTCGACCGGCCTGACGACCCACGTGCCGGACTCCCGTACCAGTTGCCGGTCGCAGCCCATGGCGTGCGCGCCGCCGGCCTGGCCGGGCAATGCAACCACCACCCGTGCACCCTGGCTGCGCAATGCCGCCACCGCCGCCTCCAGCCGGCCCTCGTCGCCCGCGGGGGCGAATATTGCACCCAGGTGACCGGCAAAGTCACGCGGACTCAGGTCCATCAGGATCTTCAGGTCGGTACTGAAACCGGTCGCCGGCCGGGCACGGCCGAACACCTCGCCGATGGCGTCGTAGCGCCCGCCGCGTGCGATCTCCTGACCACAGCCGGGTACAAACACCGCGAAAACCATGCCGGTCTGGTAACGGTAGCCGCGCAACTCGGCAAGATCGAAATCCAGCTGCACATCACCGGCGCGCTGCTGCAGCCGGTCTGCGATGGCACGCAGATTCTCCAGCGCCCGGATCACCTCCTGGCCGGCACCGTCCAGCACCTCGCGCGCACCGTACAACACGTCCCAGCCGCCGTTGAGCCCGGCCAGCGCCGCCAGTCGCTCGCGCTGGCCGGGATCGCGCACGGCGTACGCCAGCAGCTCGTCGATCTCGGCGACCGCCTTGCGCTGCAGTGCATCGAACAGTTCGTTCTCCTGCACGGGGTCAAGCCCGGCATCCCGTGCCAGTCCGCGAAAGATGCCCACATGCCCGAGATTGACATGCACGTCCGGAATCTCCAGCAGGGCCAGCGACTCCAGCAGCAGCAGCATAATCTCGACGTCGCTCTCGATGCCGGCGTGGCCGAACAGCTCTGCACCCACTTGCAGCGGGCTGCGCGAACTGCCGAAGCCGTCACTGCGCGTGTGCAGTACCGTACCCAGGTAGCAGAGTCGTGTCGGCGCATCCCGCCGCAGCGGGTGGGCATCGATGCGTGCCGCCTGCGGCGTCATGTCGGCGCGCACACCCAGCATGCGCCCGCTGACCAGGTCGGTGACCTTGAAGGTCTGCAGATCGAGATCGTTGCCGGCCCCGGTCAGCAACGATTCGAGGTACTCGATCAGCGGCGGCATGATCAGCGCATAGCCCCAGCGTGCGAACAGGTCGAGCAACTCGCGCCGTGCACACTCCAGCCGCCCTGCCTCGGGTGGCAGGACTTCCTCGATGCCTTCCGGCAGCAGCCACTGGTCCTTGCGACTCATGTCGGTTTCCCGTGTTTTTCTAGCGTACCAGGTACAGCATGACGATCCCGCACAGCATGCTGGCCAGCCCGGTCATGCGCAGTGCCCGGTCATCCAGCTGTGACACGGTCTCCAGCATGCGCCGCAGGTACTGCGGATTGAGAAAGGGAATCATACCCTCGATCACCAGTACCAGTGCCAGCGCCGCCAGCAAGTCAGTCCAGTTCATGTCCACCGTTCAACACGCCCCGCGGCATCCTGGCTCGGACAACGGGCGACCACCCGTCTACTCGCCGGTGGCACTGCCGAAATACTTGAAGAACTCGGAATCCGGTTCCAGCACCAGCAAGTCCTGCTGGCTGGAGAGCGCGGTCCGGTAGGCGTTCATGCTGCGGTAGAAATCATAGAACTCCCGGTTCTTGCCATAGGCCTTGCCGTAGATCTCCGTTGCCTTCGCATCACCCTCGCCGCGGGTCTTTTCGGCGTCGCGCTGCGCCTCCGCAAGCAGGACCGTGCGGTCCTTCTCGGCGATCGCGCGGATGCCCTTGGCTGTCTCGTCGCCCTGGGCACGGTGTTCCTTGGCGATCCGTTCGCGCTCCGCGCGCATGCGCTGGTACACCGAGTTGGCCACATCCTCCGGCAGTTCGATCTGCTTGATGCGCACGTCGATGATCTCGATGCCGAACTGCTGACCTCTTCGTTAGCACCCGTGGTGAGGTTCGTCATCATCTGGGAGCGCTCGCCGGACACCACCTGCGTGATGGTGCGCTGGTCGAATTCCAGCTGCAGCCCGTTCTTGATGATCTGCAGCAGGCGCAGGCTGGCCTGGCGCTCGTCGCCCACGAAGGAGGTGTAATAGGCCGCCGGATCGGCAATGCGCCACTTGACGAAGAAATTCACCGAAACGTTTTTCTTTTCATTGGTCAGGAAGCGTTCCGGACGGGTGTCCAGCGTGAGGATGCGCTTGTCGAACTTGCGCACGTTGTTGAGCGGCCAGGGGGCCTTGAAATGCAGGCCGGGCTGGTATTCCGCCTTGACGATCTCGCCGAGCTGGAAGCGGATCGCCGCCTCGCGCTCATCCACGACGAAGACCGAGCTCAGTCCCGCCAGCACGAGCAGGGCAAACACAACTGTCAATGAACGCATCATGGTTAGCGTCCTCCCACGCTGCGCGAGCTGTTGCGCAGACCCGTATCGGGCGGTTGCTCGCCGCTCGACGAACTGCTGCCGGCCTGTGACGTATCTTCCGGCGCCTGCAGGTAACTGCCGCGTGATTCCATCAACTTGTCGAGCGGGATGTACATCAGGTTATTGCCGTTCTTGACCTGCATGACGACCTTGCTGGTATTGGCCAGTACATATTCCATGGTATCGAGGTACAGGCGCTTGCGGGTGACTTCCGGTGCCTTGTTGTATTCGGCCAGTGTCTGCAGGAAACGGCTGGTCTCGCCCTCCGCCTTGGCGACCACCTGCTCGCGGTAGGCCAGTGCGCCCTCGCGCAGGCGCTTGGCGTCACCGCGCGCCTTGGGCAGGATATCCAGCGCGAAGGCCTCGGCCTGGTTCCTGTAGCGTTGCTCGTCTTCCTGGGCCTTGATGGCATCCTCGAACGCGCCCTGCACTTCTTCCGGGGGCTGCGGGTCCTGCAGGTTCACGCTGGTCAGGATCAGGCCGGTATTGTACTTGTCCAGCATCTCCTGGGTCAGGTCCTTGGTCTGCTGCACGATCGTGCCGCGTCCACCGCTGAGGAAGTCATCCATGGCGATGCCGCCGATCACTTCACGCAGCGCACTCTCGGTGGACTCCTGCAGCGTGAAGTCCGGGTCGCGCACCTGGAACAGGTAATCCTTGGCATCCTTGACCTGGTATTGCACGGCCAGCTCGACCTGGATGATGTTCTCGTCCTTGGTCAGCATCTTCGCCCGGTGACTCACGGTGCGCAGCCGGTCGACATCGACCTTGTCGACGGCGTCGATGCCACGCGGATACCAGTGCGGCCCCGGACCGGTGATGGTGTGAAATTTACCCAGCCGCAATATCACGCCGCGTTCGGCCGGCTCGATAATATAGATGCCGGACAGTACCCATGCCACCAGTGCCACGATGGCAAGCAGGCCGAAGTTGAACGGTTTGCCGGGTGTGCTGCCACGCCCGTCCTTGCTGCCGAACAAGCTGGTCACCCGCTCGCGCAGCTTGCGTACCACCTCATCGAGGTCCGGTGGTCCATCATTGCCGCCACCGCCGCCCCACGGGTCACGCTTGCCACCGCCCGGTTCATTCCACGCCATACATTCACTCCAGTCAGCCAAGATGCGCCCTGCATATCCGGAATGCATGCGCGTCGTCGGGTGTACAAGTTTAAGAAGCTTGCGCTGCGCCCGCAACAACAGTGGCCGTATCGGCCGGATGGAAGTCGCAGTGCCCGCACGATTCATGCAGCAGCCGGTCGATATTGCGCTGCGCCATGCAGATTTCCAGCCACCAGTCGCCGTGCTCGTCCACGCGTTCGGACAGCACCTGCCCGATCGTGTAGAGCGCGGAGCGCACGGCACCGGCACCGGCCGGCAGATGCAGCCAGCCGTGCACCTGCCGGCCCTGAAAATGTCCGCCGAGCGCCTCCGCCAGCAGGTCCAGACCTGCACCGGTGACCGCCGACACCCACACCCGGCTGGCCAATCCGTCCTCGCCGTATTCCAGGTGCGGCCTGCCGTCAGACAGGTCGATCTTGTTGTAGACCCTGAGCTGCGGGATTTCCGCGGCACCGATCTCGCCAAGCACCGCGTTCACCTGTTCGATATGGGCGAGCTTCTCCTCGTCCTGCGCATCCACCACGTGCAGCAACAGGTCCGCGCGCCGCGTTTCCTCCAGCGTGGCGCGAAATGCCGCCACCAGGTCGTGCGGCAGGTGACGGATGAACCCGACGGTATCCGCCAGCACCAGCGGTCCGACACCCGCCACCTCGATGCGCCGCAGCGTGGGATCCAGCGTTGCGAACAACTGGTTTGCCGCATAGGCATCCGCACCGCTGAGCGCATTGAACAGCGTGGACTTGCCGGCGTTGGTATAGCCGACCAGCGAGACGGTGGGTATCCGGGCGCGGGCGCGGGCGCGCCGCCCCTGGTCACGCTGGCGCTCCACCTTCTCCAGGCGCCGGTTAATCATCTTGATGCGCGCATTGATCATGCGCCGGTCGGATTCGAGCTGGGTTTCACCCGGCCCGCGCAGACCGATACCGCCCTTCTGGCGCTCAAGGTGCGTCCAGCCACGCACCAGCCGGGTCGATAGATGCCGCAGTTGCGCCAGCTCAACCTGCAGCTTGCCTTCAAAGGAGCGTGCACGCTGCGCGAAGATGTCCAGGATCAGGCCGGTGCGCCCCAGCACCCGGCAGGACAGCAGGCGCTCGAGGTTGCGTTCCTGGCTGGGGCTCAGCGTGTGATCGAAGATGACCACGTCGGCCTGCTGCGCGCGCACCGCGGCCTGGATCTCCTCTGCCTTGCCCTGGCCGATGAACAGGCGCGGGTCGGGTACGGCACGGGTCGCGGTGATGGTCGCGGCGGGCAAGGCGCCGGCGGAGCGTACCAGTTCTGAGAATTCCTGCAGATCTTCCTGACCGGCTGCCTCGGGAAAGTACACATGGACCAGAACGGCCCGCTCACCGGTCTCAGGGCGTTCGAACAAACAGCTTCACCCGCAGGCTTGAGATGTGACTAGGCATTGCCCGGTTCTGTGACGCCGGCGGCCTGTTCTTCAGTCCCCGCGATTCGCACGTTGCGTGCCGGAACGACGGTTGAAATGGCGTGCTTGTACACCATCTGGCTGACTGCGTTCTTCAGCAGCACGACAAACTGGTCAAATGATTCGATCTGGCCTTGCAACTTGATTCCGTTAACCAGATAGATCGATACCGGGACTCGTTCTTTGCGCAGTGCATTCAGAAATGGATCCTGCAAAGATTGTCCTCTATTCATTTCATTATCTCCTTGTTGTTGTGCCGCCAGCCGACTCTGGCCACCAGACCGCTAATTTTGCATGGATATTAGTGGATTAACCGGCAAAATTCCATATCCTGAATCATACCCGCTTTCCTTGCGCTGCGCAGGTCTGTTTCACCGGTGCACCCGCCAGGCGGCCAGCCGGGCGTCGATGCGCGCGGCCGTGTCGTGCGCCTCCGCCCTGAAACACTCGGCATCCTGCTCCTTGCGCAACCAGGTCAGCTGCCGCTTGGCGTACTGGCGGGTTGCCACGATGATGCGCCTGATCATTTCGGCCCGCTCCAGCGTACCCTCGAGATAGCGCCACATCTGGCGGTAACCGACTGCCCGCAGCGCCGGAAGTTCAGGGGTCAGGTCACCCCGCGCCATCAGGCGACGGACCTCGGTCTCGAAGCCGGCGGCAAGCATGGTATCCAGTCGCGTGACGATACGCGCCTGCAGCAGCGCACGGTCGGCGGGGACCAGTGCCAGCTTGAGCACCCGGTAGGACAGCGCCTCGCCACGCCCCCGGGCATGCAGTTCGCTCATCGGTTCTCCTGTTATTTCATAAACTTCCAGTGCCCTGAGGATACGCTGCGGGTCATTGGCGGAGAGTCGCGCCGCCGTCGCCGGGTCCACCGCCGCCAGGCGCCGGTACAGGGTGTCCAGTCCATTTTGGTGCAGCGTGTTCCGCAGCGTGGCGCGGATGGCGGGGTCAGCGGCCGGCAGCGCGGAGAGGCCCTGCTGCAGGGCGCGGAAGTACAGGAAGGTCCCGCCGACCAGCAGCGGTATGCGACCACGCCGGGTGATCTCCGTCATCACCGCCAGCGCATCGGCGCGAAACTCCGCCGCCGAATAGGGTTGCGCCGGATCACGGATATTGATCAGCCGGTGCGGCGCGACGCGCAGGATGTCCGGTGTCGGCTTGGCGGTTCCGATATCCATACCGCGATAGACCAGCGCGGAATCGACACTGACGATCTCCAGCGGATGACGGCGCACGAGCTCGACCGCCAGCGCGGTCTTGCCCGAGGCGGTCGGACCCATCAGGAAAATGGCTGGCGGGAGCTTGTTGTCAGGCATCTGAAAAGACTGCCTTGCGCAGAGACGCAAACGCGTTGATCACCGCCCGCGCAGGAACAGCTTGTCGAGTTCCGACAGGCTGATCTGCACCCAGGTCGGGCGGCCATGATTGCACTGCCCGCTGCGCTCGGTCCGCTCCATGTCGCGCAGCAAGGCGTTCATTTCATCCGGCGTCAGGCGCCGGTTGGCGCGTACCGAACCGTGGCAGGCCATGGTGGACAGCAGCGCGTTGAGCGACTCCTCTACGCGCCGGCTGGTGCCATGCTCGAGCAGGTCCGCCAGCACATCGCGCACCAGCGCGCCAATGTCGGCGGCGTGCAGCAGTGCCGGGATGGCACGCACCAGCACCTGCTCGCGGCCCAGGCGATCGATATCGAGACCCAGTTCCCGGATGGCGTCCTGCTGCGCCTCGCAGGCATCCGCCTCGCGTGCGCTCACATCCAGCCGCAGCGGCACCAGCAGCGGCTGCAGGCGGATGCCCGCGCCGGCCTGTGCCTGTTTCAGCTGTTCATAGGTGATGCGTTCATGGGCGGCATGCATGTCGACCAGTACCAGCCCCTGCGCGTTCTGCGCAGGATATAGACACCATGCAGCTGCGCCAGTGCGAAACCCAGCGGAAATTCCTCGGCGCGGCGCCGTGTGTCGGCGCCGCGGCCGGCGGCTGCAGCGACGGCGGATGCAATGCGGCGTAACGACGACCTGCTCGCGCACACGAGGCACAGACCGGACTGGACGGGCGCCGTGCCGTGCGCGGACTCGAGCTGCAGCGCGGCGACCGGGCGCGCCGGTTGCGGCGCCGGCTGGCGGACGCCGGACGCACCTGCGCCAGCGCGTCGTGCAGTGTCCGGAACAGGAAGTCGTGCACCAGCCGGCTGTCGCGGAAACGCACCTCGTATTTGGCCGGATGCGCGTTGACATCCACCGCGGACGGCGCGATGTCCAGAAACAGCACGAAGGCGGGATGGCGGCCGTGATAACAGCACGTCCTGATAGGCCTGGCGAACCGCGTGCGTGACTGAGCTTGTCGCGCACCATGCGGCTGATTGACATAGAAATGCTGCAGGTCGGGCTGGCTGCGCGGAAAACGTCGGCAACGCCACCCAGCCGTGCAGCGCCAGCCCGGCCGCGGCATGTTCGATATGAATGGCCTGCTCCATGAAGGCCGTGCCGCTGAGTTCGCGCGACCCGCTGCTCCTGCTGTGCGCGGGTGAGCGCGGCCGGCAGCTGCAAAACCACTCGCTGGTTGTGCTGCAGGCTCAGCGCAACCGGAAAGCGGCTCAGCGCGATGCGCTGCACGACTGTCTCGATATGCCTGTACTCGGTTGCCTCGGTACGCATGAACTTGCGCCGCGCGGGGGTGTTGAAAAACAGGTCGCGCACATCCACGGTCGTGCCGCGCGGGATGTGCCACCGGCGCCGCCGTCAGCGGCCGGTCGGACCCGTCACCCTGTACCGACCAGCCCGAATCCGCGTCCGCACTGCAGGAGCTGAGGCGCAGCCGCGATACCGAGGCGATGCTGGGCAGCGCCTCGCCACGAAAGCCGAGGCTGCCGATGCGCTCCAGGTCTTCCAGCGACGCGATCTTGCTGGTCGCATGGCGCGACAGCGCCAGCGACAGCTCGTCGCGGGGGATGCCGCTGCCGTCATCCCGCACCCGGATGCGCTGCCGGCCACCCTGCTCGACGTCGACCTCAATGCGGCACGCGCCCGCATCGAGGCTGTTTTCCAGCAACTCCTTGACGACGGAGGCCGGCCGCTCGATGACTTCGCCGGCGGCAATCTGGTTGACCAGTCGGGGTGGCAGGATCTGTATGGGCATTACGGCATGACGTGGCGGCACATGGGCGCCCATCATACCGTCCGGCGCGCCGGCGGAGTAGCCCGGCAGGGAACCTCTCAGCTGTCCTGGGTCGGTGGAATACGCAAGGTATCGCCGACCCGCAGCGTATCGGATTTGAGGCTGTTATAGCCACGCAGGCTGGTCAGGGGGACGCTGAATTGCAGTGCGATATCGCTCAGGGTGTCGCCGCGCTTGACCACGTACTGGCGTGCAACTCGCGTGTCGGGCGGTGGATGTTTGCCGAAATAATCCCGGATGCCGCGCATCATGGCATTCGCGAGCAGCTGCTGGTGCGCAGCATCGCGCAGCTTCTTCTCTTCCGCGGGATTGGAAATGAATGCGGTCTCCACCAGGATCGAGGGGATGTCCGGGGACTTCAATACCACGAAGCCGGCCTGCTGCACACTCGACTTGTGCAGTCTTGCCGATATGCTCGAGTTCGGAGAGCAGATTGTCCGCCACCGAAAAACTGGCCTCCAGCGTCGCCGTCTGCGACAGGTCCAGCAATACCTCGCGCAGCAGGTCGTCCTTGTCGTCCAGGCTCACACCGCCCACCAGGTCGGCGGCATTTTCCCGCGCCGCCAGCACGCGTGCCATTTCCGAGGAGGCGCCGCGCCGTGACAATACGTAGACCGAGGAACCGGCGGCGCGGTGATCCGTGAAGCCGTCGGCGTGGATCGAGATGAACAGGTCGGCCTTGTGCTTGCGCGCCTTCTCGATGCGCTGGCGCAGCCCGACATAGTAATCGCCCTCGCGGATCAGCACCGGGCGCATCCCCGGTTCCTTCTCGACCAGGCTGGCCAGCCGCCTGGCGATGGCCAGTACCACGTCCTTCTCGCGCGTCTTGCGACGGCCGATCGCGCCGGGGTCGTCGCCGCCATGGCCGGCATCGATCGCGATCACCAGGTCACGCATCCCGCCGGCGTTGCTGGCAACTGCCTGCTTGACCGCCGGTTTTGCGGCGGGCGCCGCCGCGGTTGGCGCACCGGGCGCCGCACCGTACAGGTCGATGACCAGGCGATGCCCGTACTGTCCGCTCGGATTCAGGCTGAAGCTGCGCGGCTTTACCGCCTGCGCGAGGTCCAGCACGATACGCAGGTTGCCCGGTGTGTTCCGGGCCGCGCGGATGCCCTTGACCAGCCCCCCGGTCGCCTGCAGGTTCTTCGCCACCTGGGCCGCCGGCACATCGACGACCAGCCGATCGGGATTCTGCAGGGTAAACAGGTTGTGGGTCACCGGCGCGCTGGTGTCGAAGACGACCCGGGTGTGATCGGGCGCCGCCCACAGGCGCACGCTTAAAAAGTCCGCATCAGCGAATACAACCCCTTGTCCTGCAAGAAGAAAACACAAGCCTGACAGCAGTTTCTTCACCTTATCCGGGACCCCTATACCCTGACCATTTTGGGGGATTCTAGCCACAAACGGCGGGAAATTGCAACAAATACTGTTGAATCTCCTTGAGATAGCGTTCAAACCTGTGCGTCAAGAAGAGATCGCGCGACTAAGGAACTAAATCACAACGAGTCGAGCAAATTCAATATATGCCGTCCTCGGTCGCTCGCAGACACCAGATCGACGCTGCGACCCTGATCCGAGCCGGTGATTCTTATGACCAGGTCCGGTGCCGGCAGACTGCCGGCGCCGCGTTCCGGCCACTCGATCAGCAGCAGCGCCGGAACGGCCAGCAGGTCGCGCAGGCCCAGCCATTCCAGCTCCCCGGGATCGGCCAGACGGTACAGGTCGAGGTGGTAGACCGTGCCCTGCGCGACCGTGTAGGGCTCGACAAGGGTATAGGTCGGGCTGCGCACCTTGCCCGCATGGCCCAGCCCGTGCAGGATGGCGCGCGCCAGCGTGGTCTTGCCGGCGCCCAGAGCGCCTTCGAGATACACGATCCCCGTGCCCAGCACGCCGGCCAGCCGTTCCCCGAGTGACGCCATCGCGGCGGCATCGGCGACCTGGAATTTCATTGCGGGTAGGCCGCGAGCGTGCCGCGCAAGGCGTTGATGACGTCGCGCGCGAGCAGGCCGCGCTCGCCGTCGCGTGCGGTCCGGTCGGCGGCACAGGCATGCACACAGACGCCGGTGACCGCCGCATCCGGCAGGGTCATGCCCTGGGCCAGCAAGGCACCCAGCACACCACTGAGCACGTCACCCATGCCGCCCGTGGCCATGCCTGGATTGCCAGCCGCACACACCACCGGCAGCTGGCCGGGTGCCTGGATGACGGTGCCGGCGCCCTTCAGTACCGTCACCCCGCCATATTGCCGGCCGATCGCCTGCGCGGCGGCAAACCGGTCGGCCTGCACCGTCGTGCTGTCCAGCCCGGTCAGCCGCGCGGCCTCACCCGGGTGCGGCGTCAGGATGCTGTGGTCGCAGTGCACGGGATCGTGTGCCAGCAGGTTGAGGGCGTCGGCGTCGACCACCCGTGGCTGTGCGGTCGTCAGTACCCGCGCCAGCACGGCCCGTGCCCAGTCCGAGCGTCCCAACCCCGGACCGATCACGATGACCGTGGCCCTGGCCAGCAGGGGCTGCAGGTGACGCGCCTCGGCGACACCGTGACACATCAGTTCCGGGCAGCCGGTGCTGACCTGTGCGGCATGCTCCGGTCGTGTCGCCACACTCACCAGGCCGGCACCGCAGCGCAGGGCCGCCTCGCCCGCGAGGCGCACGGCCCCGGCCATGCCGTGATCGCCACCGATCACCAGCACATGACCGAACTGCCCCTTGTGCGCCGTGCGCCCGCGGGGCGTGGACAGCATGCCGGCGGGCGGCCCCAGCTGCAGCAGGCCCATCGGCGCGACACGCGGCCACACGTCCAGCGGGATATCGAGGTCGGCACAGACGATTTCCCCGGCATGCGCCGGACCTTCACCCGTATACAGGCCCGGTTTGTGGCCAATGAAGGTCACCGTCAACTGCGCCCGTACGGCCGCATCAGCCACGTGACCGGTGTCGGCATGCAGACCGCTGGGGATATCCATGGCCACGACCGGCCGGGCAGCCTGGTTGACAGCATCGATCATCCCGACCCAGTGTGCATCGAGACGTCCGGCGAAGCCGGTACCCAGCAAGGCGTCGACGACCAGGTCCGCGTCGTCCAGCGCGGCAGCAGTGAACGGCTCCACGCTGCCGCCGGCCTCGAGATAGTCCGTACACGCCGTCGCTGCCGCCCCGTGCAGGCGGTGTTCGCCGCCCGGCTGCAGGACGCGCACGCGGCGGCCATCCGCCCGTGCCAGCCTGGCGAGGACCAGGCCGTCGCCCCCGTTATTGCCACCACCGCACAGTACCGCCAGGCTGCGTGCCTGCGGCCAGCGTGCACGCAACGCCGACCAGGCCGCGCCCGCGGCACGGTTCATCAGGGTGTAGCCGGGGATGCCAGCCGACTCGATCGCGAGCCGGTCCAGCTCGTGCATTTGCGCGGCGCTGTAGAGCGGGCGGGAGGTCGGTGTCTGTGCTGTCATGCTGCCTGTCTTGCAATTGCAGAGAATACGGCAACATACTCTGAAGCCGGCCGCCAAATCCAGCCCTCATGAGCCAGACGCCTGCACCGCAGCACACGATCGATTACGCCGCACTCGCCGTGCAGATCCGGCGCTGGGCCGGCGAACTCGGTTTCCAGCAGGCCGGCATCGCCGGGATCGAGCTGGACCGTGACGAGCAACGCCTGCTGGACTGGCTCGCGCCGGGCATCACGGCGAAATGGACTACATGGCGCGTCATGGCGCCCGCCGCAGCCGCCCGGCCGAGCTGGTGCCCGGCACGCTGCGGGTCATCTCGCGCGCATGGACTACTGGCCGCCGGCGACGGCACGCACCGCCGGCGCGGTGCTCGCCGACCCGCCAGCGCCTATGTATCGCGCTATGCCCTGGGCCGCGACTATCACAAGCTGCTGCGGCACCGCCTGCAGCGACTGGCCGAACGCATCAGCCGCCGTGGCCGGCCCGTTCGGCTACCGCGCCTTCGCCGACAGCGCGCCGGTGCTGGAAAAGGCCCTGGCGCGCAACGCCGGCCTGGGCTGGATCGGCAAGCACACCAACCTGATCAACGCGACATGCCGGCTCGTGGTTCTTCCTCGGCGAGCTGTACACCGACCTGCCGCTGCCGGTGGATCGCGCCGGCTGACGCAACCATTGCGGCACCTGCCGGCCTGCATGCGATGCCTGCCCGACCGGCGCCATCGTCGCGCCCTACAGCTGGATGCGCGGCGCTGCATCTCCTATCTCACCATCGAACTGCGCGGGCCGATCCCGGAACCGCTGCGCCCGCTGATCGGCAACCGCATCTTCGGCTGCGACGACTGCCAGCTGGTGTGCCCCTGGAACCGCTTCGCCCGCCCGCCGGCGAACCCGATTTCCAGCCACGCCACGCGCTGGACAGCAGCGCACTCATCCGGTTATTCGCGTGGAGCGAACAGGAATTCGAACAACGTGCCGCAGGGCAGCGCCATCCGCCGCATCGGCTACGCCTGCTGGCTGCGCAACATCGCCGTGGCGCTGGGCAACGCGCCTACCGCGCCGGAGGTGATCTCCGCCCTGAACAGCAGGAAGGCACACCCGCTGGCACTGGTGCGTGAACATGTCGACTGGGCCCTGCGCCGGCACGGCGCCTGGTCCGCAGCCGCTGAACGGGGTCAGGACGGCGGTTTTTTCAGCTCCAGCCCATAGTCGTACAGGCGGTTTTTCGAGGCCCCGGTGATCCTGGCCGCCAGCGCCGCCGCCTGCCGCAGCGGCAGTTCCCCGAGCAGGACCCCGAGCGCGTGCCGTGCGGCCGCATCGAGTTGTCCGGAATCGCTTGCTGCACCCTGCACCAGCACCACGAACTCCCCTTTCTGTTGATCCGGGTCCGCCCGCAGCCAGTCAAGCAACTCCGCGAGCATACCCGCGTGAATGGTTTCATAGGCCTTGGTCAGCTCGCGCGCGATCACCGCATTGCGCGCCGGCCCCAGACAGTCCGCCATGTCGGCCAGGCAATCGACGATGCGATGACTGGATTCATAAAACACCAGCGTGACGCCCTGCCCGCACAATGCCTGCAGGCGCTGCCGGCGTGCCGCCTGCCGGGGCGGGAGAAAGCCCTCGAACAGGAACCGGTCGGTAGGCAGCCCGGAACCGGACAGTGCCGTCACCAGTGCCGACGGTCCGGGCACCGGCACCACGCGGACACCGGCCAGGCGGGCCGCGCGTACCAGCACGAAGCCGGGATCACTGATCAGTGGGGTGCCGGCATCGGACACCAGCGCGAGACTCTCACCGCCCGCGAGTCGGGCCAGCAGCTGCCCGGTGAGCGCACGTTCATTATGCTCGTGCACGGCCAGCAGCGGCGTGGCGATGCCGTGATGCGCAAACAGCTTCCTGGTGTGCCGGGTATCCTCGGCCGCAACCAGCGCAACCGCTTTCAGGACATCGATGGCGCGCAGTGAAATATCCCGCAGGTTGCCGATCGGCGTTGCAACGACGTACAGCACACCCTGCACTTCTGATGACGCATGAGTCATGGCAGCTGCATCCTAGCAGAGATCGCAGCGGCTGGACGGTTGTCCAGGCAAAAAGTGGACGCCACAGCCGCTTTTCAGTAGAGTCGGCCGCAATCCTCCATGCGCTTGATTTAACATGCCTGTTTTCATACCAGCCTTGAGATACTGTCTGTATGCCGGCCTGCTTGCCGCCGTGCTGGCCGGGTGTACCGGTATGCCCGGTGCACTCATGAAACCCGGCACCGACCGCCTGCAGACGCAGGCGCAGGCCCTCGAGGCCACCGGCGATTTTCAGGGCGCCGCGCAGGTCTATCTGCAGGCTGCGGCGAGCGCGGCCATCCCGGAGAAATACCAGCTGCAATTGCTGGCCGCGGACAGCCTGATCCATGGCAACGAACTGCCTCGCGCCACGGCCCTGCTTGACGAACTGCAGGCCGTGGCGCTCGACGGTGAACTCAGGCAGCACTACACCATCCGGCGCGCGCAGCTGGAACTGGCCCGGCAACATCCTGAACAGACGCTGGCTTTGCTGCAGGTGCCGCCGGCCAGTACTGCTTTGCGCATCGAATACCACCGCCTGCGCGCCGAGGCCCTGCTGCAGAATTCACAGTACTTTCTCAGTGCTCAGGAACGCATCCTGCTCGACGCGCTGCTGACCGACCCCGGGCAGAGACTGGACTCCCAGCGTGCGCTCTGGGATGCCCTTAACAACCTGAGCGACAGTGAGCTTCAGCAACTGCGCAAGGCACCGCCGCCCGACCCGATGAGCGGGTGGCTGGAACTGGTCGAACTCACCCGCCTGTACCTGCAGCAGCCGGATGCACTGGCTGAAGTGATACCGCACTGGCAACAGCGCTATCCGGAGCACCCGGCGAGCCAGCAGTTCATCGCCCGGCTGCTGGATACCATGCGTACGGCCGGACAACCCCCGGAACAGGTAGCCGTCCTGCTGCCGCTGCGCGGCGAGCTCGCCGGGGTCGCTGACGCCGTGCGTAATGGCATCCTGGCCGCATATTACGAGGCACCCGAAGGCGGCAGGCGCCCGGACCTGAAAATCTATGACAGCGGCGACACTGCACAGAGCGCCGTCACGGCCTACCGGGATGCGCTCGCCAACGGGGCGCGCTTCGTGATCGGCCCGCTGCGCAAGGAATCGGTGGAGGCCCTGGCCAGGTTGCAGCCGCTGGATGTTCCGGTGCTCGGGCTGAACCAGAGCGAGGATCCGAACCTCATGAATCCCGCCCTGTACCAGTTCGGCCTCGCACCGGAAGACGAGGCCCGCGAAGCGGCGCGCCTGGCCTGGCGTAACGGCCTGCAACAGGCCGTTGCACTGCTGCCGGACAATGACTGGGGCGAGCGGGTCTACAACGCGTTCGCGGCGGAATGGCAGACGCTCGGCGGACGTATCCTGGAGACCGGACGTTATGATGACAGCGAGGCCGACCATGGCAAGGTGATCAGCGCCCTGCTCAACCTCGACTCCAGCAAGGCCCGTTACCAGCAACTGACCCGGCAGCTGGGTACCCAGCTGGAATTCGAACCGCGGCGCCGCCAGGATGTCGATTTCGTGTTCCTGGTGGCCTCGCCCAAGCAGGCGCGCCTGATCCGCCCGCAACTCAGTTTTTACCGCGCCTCCTCGCTGCCCGTGTACGCCACATCGAAGGTCTATACCGGCGTGCCGGACCCATCCAGGGACAGCGACATGAACGGGATCACCTTCTGCGACATGCCGTGGACACTGGAGAGCCGTGAAAACTGGTCGCACCTGCAGGGCGCGGTTGCGGAAACATGGCCGGACAGCAGCAGTCGCTATGCGCGTCTGTTTGCGCTCGGCATCGATGCCTACCGCATCATCCCCTACCTCGGCGAACTGGGCAACAACATGCCCGGCGCCTATCACGGCGTCAGCGGCAACCTGTCGCTGGGTGAACGCGGGCAACTCAATCGCACCCTGCGCTGCGCGCGCTTTCAGGACGGGGTTCCCGTACTGCTGGAGCAGACCGCCGGCGCTGCCCCGGCGGTCGAAGGCCTGTCCGTTGAGCAGTGATGCCGCCACCCGTGGCAGGGACGCCGAACAGCGGGCCCGGCAACACCTGCAGGCGCGCGGACTGAAATTGTTGCAATGCAACTTCCACAGCCGCCATGGCGAGATCGACCTGGTGATGCAGGACCGGGACAGCGTGGTCTTCGTTGAGGTACGCTACCGGCGCCAGACACGTTTCGGCTCGGCGGCGGAAAGCGTCGATCGGCACAAACAGTCGAGACTCATCGCCTGTGCACATCACTACCTGCAGACCCATCCGCACGCGGCCGGGATGCCCTGCCGCTTCGATGTCGTCACGATCAACGGCGGTGACAGTCTCGACTGGATCAGAAATGCATTCACCGCCTGAAGCCGTCAACCGGGGAACAACCGGCCGGGTGCGTGGTCGCATAGCCCGTTATAACCGCTAATCGCATCATCGAGAGGAGAATCACATACATGAAACCCGTCAGCATCCTGCTAGCTGTCAGCCTCGCAGTCACCACCCTCTACGGCTGCGCCCCCGTGATTGTGGGTGGTGCCGCGGCCGGTGGCGCCGCGCTGCACAGCCGCCGCACCGTGGGCACCTTCGTCGACGATGAGGGCATCGAGCTGAAGTCCCGTCTCGCCATCCTGGAGAACAAGGAACTCAACAGCCAGATTCACATCAACATCATCAGTTACAATGGCGTGGTCCTTATGGTTGGACAGGCGCCGACAGAGGCGCTCCGGCAGCAGGCACAGGACGTCGTGGCCGCTACGGAAAAGGTGCGCGTTGTCCACAACGAGATGAGTATCGCCGCGCCGAACTCGCTCATGACCCGCTCCAGCGACTCCCTGATCACCTCCAGGGTCAAGGCCGCGCTGTTCAACATCAAGGGCATCGAGGATTTCGATCCGACCCGCATCAAGGTGGTTACCGAGGACGGTGTGGTCTACCTGATGGGTCTGGTCTTTCGCCGCGAGGCAGACGCCGTCAGCGACCAGGCACGCCAGATCGGCGGTGTGGAGAAGATCATCAAGCTGTTCGAATACCTGGACTAGGCAGCAATCGGAAACAGCGTTTGGCACAGCGCAGCGTGCCCGAATGAAGGCCGGCATACGACTGTGATCCCTTCATTCCCGGATTGCGCTGCAGGCATCCGGGCCGCGTTGTTCATGCGTGTCAGCGATCGGTGCTGCTGCCGACTAGCGCCGTTTCTCCGCCCAGGCGCCGGTCTTGCCGTTGAACGACAGCACCCGGTCCGACGTGACGAGGACGGCCGAGGCGTCCTCCACCTCGACGCTGACCAGGCGCTCCCCGGCCTGCCGGCGGTTGCTTGACCAGCCGGACGGCCAGAGCCCCACGCCGGCAAAGCGCTGGTTGGTCACCACGATGGCCACCCCATTTGCCGCGATGTGCTTCTCGATCACTTCCTTCGCGCTGATGTCGAGATCGAAGAACTGGCCGGTTTCGGCATTCACTGCCGTCACGCGCTTGTCCTCCGTCACCAGGAAAATGATCTTCCCGATATCGTCGGCGAGCCCGACCGCGCTGATGGCCAGCAGCAGGATGCTGATACATGCACAGAGCTGCCGTCTGCCGGTTCCTGATCGCTGCACCCGTGTCTCCCAGGGATGTGCCTGAAGCCAGTATAGACCCGCCGCAACGCCACGGGCGAGTCAACCCGCGTGCCGGCACGGCGTCCCGATGGTGTCCACGCACGCCCGCACACTATAATGCAGTCTTCTTCAGCGCACACCAGCACGCCCCATGGACAGTACGGCCACCCCGATCATCGTCTGTGCCTTGTACCGTTTCGTCCGCCTGGACGATTACCGGGCACTGCGCAGCCCCCTGCTGGCGGTAATGGAGCAGCACGGCATCCACGGCACACTGCTGCTGGCACGGGAAGGCATCAACGGGACCATCGCCGGTACCCGTGCGGCGGTCGATGCCCTGCTCGACTGGTTGCAGCGCGACACCCGTCTCGCCGGCATCGGGTGCAGGGAATCGGTTACCGACCGGCCGCCGTTCAAGCGCAGCCGGGTGAAACTGAAAAAGGAAATCGTGACCCTGGGTGTTGCCGGCCTCGATCCGAACCACGTCGTGGGTAGCTACGTCGGCCCGTCCGAATGGAACGCACTGATCAGCGACCCGGACGTGCTGCTGGTGGATACCCGCAACGATTACGAGATACGCATCGGCACCTTCAGGAACGCCATCAACCCGGGCACCGCCACGTTTCGCGAATTCCCCGGCTTCGTGCGCGACACGCTGGACCCGGTCCTGCACCGCAAGGTGGCCATGTTCTGTACCGGCGGCATCCGCTGCGAGAAATCCACCGCCTATCTCAGGCAGCAGGGTTTCAGCGAGGTCTATCACCTTCGTGGGGGCATCCTGAATTACCTGGAACAGATACCGGAACACGCGTCGCTCTGGCAGGGTGAATGTTTCGTGTTCGACGAGCGCGTCACGGTCAATCACCGGCTGGAGCAAGGCAGCTACACGCTGTGCCATGCCTGCCGCATGCCGGTCTCGGCCGGTGACATGGAAAGCAATGATTACCGGCCGGGTATGAGCTGTCCGCACTGTGCAAGCCGGCTCAGCCCGCGGCAACGTGCGCGTTTCACGGAACGCGAAAAACAGGCACGCCTGGCCAGTGCCCGCGGCGAGCCGCACATGGGTTCAGCGGCACGCGCGGCGATGCAGGAAAACCGCGCGATCAAGCAGCTCGCGAAGGAACGCCAGCGGCACAGTACCGCATTGCGGTGCACCCGCCATCGCTGAAGTTAAAACGGGTTCTGCGTACTAGCGCGGGTATTCCCGGCTTCGCAGCCAGTCAACGGCGCCGGCGTATTCCACGCAGAATCGTCGTTACCAGCACGTACCCCGTTACCGGCGTCTCTTCCCGACGTATTTTTTCAGACGCACCTTGTGCTTGACCTGGCGCGAGGTCAGCCGGTTTCTGCGCCCCTGGTAGGGATTCACCCCGGTCCTGAACTCGATCCTGATCGGTGTGCCCGACAGTTGCATGGCCGCACGAAATGTATTCACCAGGTAGCGCTTGTAGGTAGCGGGTACCGCGGCGGTCTGGTTGCCGTGAATCACAATGACCGGGGGGTTGCGGCCACCCTGGTGCGCGTAGCGCAACTTGATGCGCCGGCCGCGCACCAGCGGCGGCTGGTGTTCCTGCACGGCGCGCTCCAGGATCCGGGTGAGTTCCGGCGTGGCCAGCTCGCGCATCGCCGAGGCATGGGCCTGCCGGATCTGCGGAAACAGCTCGCCCACCCCGGTGCCGTGTTTGGCAGATATATTGGTGGTCGTGGCAAAGTCGAGGAACGGCAGGCGCCGGTCGAGCTGGTCCCGGATGCGCTCACGTGCATGGCCGTCCAGGCCGTCCCACTTGTTGACCGCCACGATCAGCGCACGGCCCTTCTCGGTAATGTAGCCGGCCAGGCTGGCATCCTGTTCGCTGATCTCCTGCTGTGCATCCAGCACCAGGATGACCACGTGGGCCGCGTCGATGGCCTGCAGCGTCTTGATGACACTGAATTTCTCGACGGTCTCGTGCACGCGTGCGCGGCGCCGTACCCCCGCCGTATCGATCAGCGTGTAGTCCACACCGTCGCGCCGCAGCGGAATGAAGATACTGTCCCGCGTGGTACCCGGCAGATCGAAGACCAGCACGCGTTCCTCGCCCAGCATGCGGTTGATCAGGGTGGACTTGCCGACATTGGGCCGGCCGACCACGGCGACACGGATGCCGGCGGCGTCACTCGCTGCGTCATCGGCGACCGCCGCGGCCGGCGGGAACCGCGCCATGGCCAGCGCCATCAGCGCGGCAACGCCGCGCCCGTGGCTGGCGGCGACCGGCATCGGGTCACCCAGCCCGAGGGCATGAAAATCGGCCAGTGCGGTCGTCGCATCGATGCCGTCGGTCTTGTTGGCGACCAGCAGGCACCGCTTGCCGGTGCGTCGCAGCGCGACGGCGACCGTCTCATCCAGCGCGTTCAGGCCGGCACGGGCATCGACCATGAAAAACACCAGGTCCGCCTCGGTTACGGCCTGCCAGGCATGGCGGGCCATCAGCCCTTCCAGATCACCGCTGTCGCCGGTCAGGCCGCCCGTGTCGACGACGATATACGGTCGGTCACCGAGCTTGCCGTCACCGTATTTGCGGTCACGTGTCAGGCCGGGGAAATCGGCCACCAGCGCGTCCTGGGTACGGGTGATCCGGTTGAACAGGGTCGACTTGCCGACATTCGGACGACCAACGATTGCGATAACCGGTAGCATGGCGCGGGGTGTGGAGTCGTGAAATCTCGTGAAGCAAGCGGCCGCTGCGCGCGCGGATGCGGGCTGCCCGTCTATTTATTTTCTTCCAGGGAACAGGCAACCAGCTTGCCTGAATTTCCGTAGACGTACAGCATGTCGTTGGCCACCAGCGGCCTGGCGCGGACACCCGCACTGTCCACTTCGATGCGTGCGACGATGTGACCGTCATAGCGCGACAACAGGTGAACATAGCCCTCCGCGTCCGCGACGGCAACATAGTCGCCGAACGGCTGCGGTGCCGTCAGGCCACGCCAGGCCAGTGTATCGAGCTTCCATACCGAGGCGCCCGTATTGCGTGACAGTGCCCACACGTTGCTCTTGTCATCGGTGACGTAGACCTGCGAATAGTCGACCCCCAGGCCCACGCTGGATGACATGTCACGCTCCCAGTCGACATTGCCGTTCTGGAGATCGAGCATCGCAATACGACCCTGATAGGTGGTGACATACACGCCGCCGCCGGCGATGACCGGGTTGCCATCGATGTCGACGATGCGCTCGAGTTCCGAGCGCCCCTTCGGAATGGCGATGTTTTTCTCCCACACCGGGAAGCCCTTTTCCGTGCTGAACGCGGCGAGCTTGCCGCTGGAGAATCCGGCGACCACCAGTCCCGGCTGTACCGCCGGGGTGCTGGTGCCGCGCAGGGTCAGGACCGGCACCGTCCGGTCGGAGATCCACAGCTGCCTGCCATCCGCGCCGTCCAGCGCGGCGATACTGCCGTCGGCGGTCTGTACGATCACCCTGTCGAGGTCGATCCTGGGCACCGACAGCACCTCGCTGGTGACTTCGACCTTCCAGCGCAGGGCGCCGCTTGCGGCGTCCAGTGCGATCACTTCCGCATCACTGGTGCCAACGACCACCAGGCCTTCCCCGGTACCCGGACCGGCCGCAATCGCGGCATCCGTCGCGGTGGACCAGAGCTGTTTGCCGCTGGCTGCATCCAGCGCCACTACCCTGCCCTTGCGATCGGCGACATACAGGCGGTCGCCGTCGATGGCCGGCTGCAGGTTGACATACTGCTTGTCGTAACCGACGCCGATGTCGTCGCTCCAGCGCCTGGTGAGATTGACCGATGCGTCGATCTTGCTCAGCGGGGTCGGCGGTTCGGTATTGTCATCGCCGCCGGTTACGCCGCTGAACCAGGAGGACAGGGTCGAACAACCGGACAGCAGGCTGCCCAGCAGGATCAGTGTCAGGGCGCGTTTCACGGCACGGTCTCCCCTGCACTGGCGACCTGTGCCACGGCATTGTCATGCTTGAGCTGCAGCAGGTGGCTGCCCGGATAATCCGCGCCCATGACCGAGAGCGCCTGCTGGTAGGCGCTGGCCGCCTGTTCCAGCTCCCCGCGTGCACCGTGAATATCGCCCTTGAGTTCGGCGAACATCACGTCCGAATCGGCCGCCGGACCCGCCCCGTCCAGTACGGCTTCCGCACCGGCGGTATCCTGCAGTGCCAGCTTGACGCGGGCCAGCCGCAGTCGTGCAATCGTGCGCATGTAGTCCGCATCCGCGTGTTCGATCACCCATTGCAACTGGGTCTGTGCGGCCTCCAGGGCGCCCTCCTCGATTCTCAGCCTGGCGATGGCCAGGGCCGCCAGCGCGGCGTATGGCGTGCTGCTGTAATCGGAGATCAGCGTGCCGGCCCGTTCCGCTGTCGTCAGGCTGTCGTGCTGCTGCAGTGATGCCATCATCGTGGTATAGATGTCGGACGCCTGCAGGGCGATGTTCTGGCGCCAGGCAAACCAGGCCTTGCCGGCGAACAGCACGGCAAGACCAAGTATCACCCCGGTGATGATCGAACTGCCGTTCGCCTCCCACCACTTCTTGATCGCGGCGAGTTGCTGCTCTTCTGTTACATGCGTTTCCATCAAGGACTCCTGTATTAGAAAGATTCCCCGGCTACCCGGCCGGATCGGGTGCCCGCGATATATCCAGCATCCCCCGCAACCGCTCCATCAGCTGATGTTGCGGTACCGTAAACTGCTCGGTTTCGTTACGCAGCGGCTTGATGATCACTGTCTGCTGCGCTGCCTCGGTGTCGCCGATGACCAGTGCGTAGGCCGCGCCGCTCCTGTCCGCACGCCTGAACTGGCTCTTGAAACTGCCTGCGCTGCAATTCGTCTGTACGCGCAGGCGCGGTTCTGCCGTGCGCAGCTCTTCCGCGAACACCAGGCCGCGCGCGATACCGCTTTCGCCGCCGAGAACCAGGTAGAAATGCGGATTGGTATCGGGCAGCCGTGCACTGCCCTCCAGCACCAGCGCATGCAGGCGTTCCAGGCCGATGGCAAAACCGAAGGCCGGGGTCGGCCGACCGCCCAGGTATTCGACCAGGCCGTCGTAACGACCGCCGGCGCAGATCGTACCCTGTGCGCCGAGCTGGTCAGTCACCCATTCAAACACGGTCCTGGAATAGTAATCCAGTCCGCGCACCAGCCGCGGATTGACCTCAAAGCGGATCCCGGCCGCAGCCAGCAGGCCGCACAGCCCGTCGAAGTGCCGTCGCGAATCCTCATCGAGATAATCCATCAGGCTTGGCGCGCTCCCGATCACGCCCTGCAGCGCCGGGTTCTTGCTGTCCAGGATACGCAGCGGGTTGCCGGCGAGGCGCCGCCTGCTGTCCTCGTCGAGTTGATCCGCATGCGCCTGCAGATACTCGACCAGCGCGGCCCGGTAGACGGTGCGCGCGGCCGGTGTGCCCAGTGAATTGAGCTGTAACACGGTATGTGCAATGCCGAGGCGTTCCCAGATGCGCGCGGTCATGAAAATCATCTCGGCATCGATGTCGGGACCCGCCATGCCGAATGCCTCGACGCCCAGCTGGTGAAACTGGCGGTAGCGCCCCTTCTGGGGCCGTTCGTGCCGGAACATCGGGCCGGCATACCAGAGCCGTTGCACCTGGTTGTGCAGCAGGCCGTGCTCCAGGCAGGCCCGCACGCAGCTCGCCGTGCCTTCGGGACGCAGTGTCAGGCTGTCGCCGTTGCGGTCAACGAAGGTATACATCTCCTTTTCGACGATATCGGTAATCTCGCCAATCGAGCGCTTGAACAGCTCGGTCTTTTCGATCACCGGCAGACGTATCTCGCTGTAGCCGTAGGCATGCACGACATTGCGCAGCACCGCCTCGAGATATTGCCAGGCGGCAGTATCACACGGCAGGGTGTCGTTCATGCCTCTGACGGCCTGGATCGCCTTGCTCATATATCTGTCAAGATTCCTGCTGTCCGGTAGCGAAGGCGACGCACCGTGCCTGCCGCCCCGCCGGTAACTGTTTCCGTGATGCTCCTGTCCTGCCGCGCCGCCTGCGGCTATCTTTCTGCCGGGGGCAGTTCGAGGTGGCCCGGTTCCTGTTCGTCAGCGACCTCGCCCCTGGATGTCAGCAGATGTTCTGCAAACGGGTATGCCAGCCAGATCAGGATGCCCGTCAGCAACAGCAGCACGATATTCCGGATCAGCCGCGTGGAAGGCAGCTGCAGAAACGGCACCCGGTGCTCGATGCGGGTGACCGTAAGCGGCGGTGGCGCACCGGTCGTTTCGGCAAAGCGTTTCAACAGCTCCTGCTCCGGCAGGCCAAGCAGACGTGCATAACTGCGCAGATAGCCCTGTACGAAAATCGGCGCAGGCAGGGCGCCGCGATCGTCGTTTTCCAGCGCCTTCACGATCGTGGCGTCCAGCTTGAGCTCGCGCGCGACCGTCTCGATATCCAGCTTGCGGCCCGTTCTTGCAGCCGCGAGCTGCTTGCCTATCGACATACCCCGGCCAGCCGATGCACGTGCCGCTGCATCACTGTCCTGACCGGCGCTCATGCTCCCACTCCATCAGTAAGGTGGTCTGCCTGCTGTCCGGAAAATTGTTTTTCAGCTGCAGCGCATAGCTGCCCCAGGCATTGTTGTCACCGAGTGCGTACTCGTTCTGCACCGCAAGCCACAGGCTCTCGGGCGTTTGCTCGCTGGCCTGCTGGTAGCGCTGCAGGTAGCCGCGCGCGTTCAGGTAATTCTTGTGTTCGAAGCTCACCCTGGCCATCTGCAGCAGCGCGGGCGCGAAAGCGGGGGCCTTTTCCAGTGCCTTCCGGTAATACATCTCGGCCTTCTTGGCATCCGGCAGTGCCTCCATGCACATGCCCGCATTCGTCAACGGTATCTCCGGGCTGATGTAGAACGCATTGTTCGCCGCGACCAGAAACTCCTCCTCGGCCTCCTTGTAACGCTTCACGTTGCAGAGATAACGGCCATAGTTGTTATGGGAACCGGGATTGTCAGGGTTCAGCTTGAGGCTGCGCTTGTAGTGCTTTTCCGCCAGATCGAGTTCACCGACCTTCTCGTACAGCACGGCGATCGCGTCGTGGGCGTCGGGATAGTCCGGATCGATTTCGAGCGCCTTCTTGAGTTTTTTAAGCGAGGTCTCGTATTCGCCCTTGCGCAGGTATTCCACGCCCAGCTGGGTATTCGTCCGTGCCGCAGCGATGGTCTTGTCCTTATCGCCGTTGACCGTGCCGGTGGCGCATCCCGTCAGCAGCAGCAGCGCAGGTAAATCGCTAGCATCCTTGAAATCATGATCATGGCACCTGGTTGGCAGATTGTGAACGTACACGCCGCCGGGTCCGGTCATGGAATTGCCCGGCAAGCTGACCGCAGGCCGCATCGATATCATCACCGCGTGTCCTGCGGGTGATGGTTACGATGCCGGCCTGATTGAGAATTTCGAAAAAGCGCTGGATACGGTTGCTGGAACTGCGCAGGTAGCGCGTCTGCGGGAACGGGTTGAAAGGAATCAGGTTCACCTTGGCGGGCACACCCTCGAGGCAGCGCACCAGATCGCGTGCGTGCCGGTCACTGTCATTGACACCCGCCAGCATCACGTATTCAAAGGTTACACGCCGGCGCCCCTCCCCGACGTACTCGCGGCAGGCGGCGAGCAACTCCTGGATCGGGTACTTCCTGTTCAGCGGCACCAGTTCGTCACGCAGCGCATCATCGGGCGCATGCAGCGAGACCGCCAGGCTGACGTCGCAGTCATCCCGCAGCTGCCTGATCGCCGGCACCACGCCCGCCGTGCTCAGCGTGATGCGCCGCTTCGACAGGCCGTAGCCGAAGTCGTCCAGCATGATGCGCATGGCGCGCACCACGTTGTCGTAATTCAGCAGGGGTTCCCCCATGCCCATCATGACGACATTGGAAATCAGGCGCTCGGCATCCGGGCGCTGGCCAAGCAAGCGTGCCGCCATCCACACCTGCGCAATGATTTCGCCGCTGGACAGGTTGCGGTTGAAACCCTGCTGCGCGGTCGAGCAGAAGCTGCAGTTCAGCATGCACCCGACCTGGGACGAGACGCACAGTGTCCCGCGTTCGACCTCCGGTATGAACACGGTCTCGATGCAGTTGCCATCGGCGAGCCGGAACAGCCACTTGCGCGAACCGTCATCGGACAGGTTGTCCGCCGCAATTTCCGGCAGGCGCACCTCGGCCCACCCGGCCAGGTTTGCCTGCAGGGCCCGGCTGATGTTGGACATCGCGGCAAAGTCCGCCACGCCGTGGCCATACAGCCATTTCATGAGCTGCGTGGCACGGAACGATCGCTCACCGTGCGCGGTGAAGAAATGTTCCAGGCCCGGCCGGTCAAGATCCAGCAGGTTGATTTTCGACGTGGCGGTCATGCGGGTTCGACCAGGGTACGGCTAGCGGGTTCGCGGACACAGCCCTTCGCTGAAGAAGAACTCGATTTCCTGGGCGGCGGTATCCGGACCGTCGGACCCGTGCACGGCATTTTCATCGACGGTCTTGGCAAAATCGGCACGGATGGTGCCCGGGGCGGCCTCGGCCGGGTTGGTGGCACCCATCAGCTCGCGGTTCTTCCTGATGGCGTTCTCGCCTTCCAGCACCTGTACCACCACGGGTCCCGAGGTCATGAACTCGACCAGGTCCTTGTAGAACGGGCGTTCCCGGTGCACGGCATAGAAGCCCTGCGCCTGCTCCCGGGAAAGGTGCAACATTTTCATTGCGATGACGCGCAGGCCGTTGTTCTCAAAGCGGCTGACGATCTCGCCAATCAGGTTCTTGGCGACCGCATCGGGTTTGATGATGGAAAAGGTCCGTTCAATTGCCATGCCATACTCCGCCTAATTACACCAGAAAACTGGAAACCCGCCAGAAAACGGGGGCTTAGTGAATAATTTCAATCGGGTAGTTTAAGCGCATGGCGACGCGCAAGCAATGACGGAGTGGGCTCAGCTGGAAAACACGCGGTGTGCGGTCGCGCCGATCAGCGCCGGGTTGCGCACCACGTGCACGCCCAGCGCTTCCATGATGTCCATCTTGGCGTTGGCGGTGTCGGCCTGGCCGGAAATGATGGCGCCGGCATGGCCCATGCGCCGCCCGGGTGGCGCCGAAACGCCGGCGATGAATCCGACCACCGGCTTGCGCATGTGATCGCGCGCCCAGCGGGCCGCCTCGACTTCCTGCTGGCCGCCAATCTCGCCGATCATGATCACCGCGTCGGTGTCCGGGTCTGCCTCGAAGGCGCGCAGCACCGTGACGAAATCGGTGCCGTTGACCGGGTCGCCGCCGATGCCGACCGAAGTCGACTGGCCCATACCGCTGTCCGACATCTGCTGCACGGCCTCGTAGTTGAGCGTGCCGGAACGCGAGACCACGCCGATGCGGCCCGGTGTGTAGATATGCGAGGGCATGATGCCGACCTTGCAGGCCGCCGGGGTGATGATGCCGGGCGTGTTCGGCCCGATGATGACCGCGTTGCGGTCTTTGGCGTAGCGCTTGACCTGCACCATGTCGTGCACCGGAATGCCATCGGCGATCACGACTACCACGCCGATCCCGGCCTCGAGCGCCTCCATGATGGCGTCGGCGGCAAACGGCGGCGGCACGAAGATCCCGGCGACATCGGCGCCGGTGTGCTCGACCGCCTGGTGTACGGTATCGAACACCGGCAGGCCGAGGTGTTCCTGACCGCCCTTGCCCGGCGTCACGCCGCCGACGATGGTGGTGCCGTTCCTGATGGCCTCTTCGGCATGGAAGGTGGCATGCTGCCCGGTGAAACCCTGGATGACGACGCGAGAATGCCGGTGTACGAATACGCTCATGCGGAGGCCCCCAGCGTTGCCATGACCCGGGTGGCCGCGTCGTCCAGATTGTCCGCCATGATGAACGGGAAACCGGACTGCGCCAAAATCGGCGCACCCAGTTCGACGTTGGTGCCGGCCAGCCGCACCACGATCGGCACGTCGATGCTCTGGTCGCGCATGGCCTGGACCAGGCCCTCGGCGATCCAGTCGCAGCGGTTGATGCCGGCGAAGATGTTGACCAGGATGATTTTCACGTTCGGATCGGCGAGCACAATGCGGAAGGCATTGCCCACCTTCTCCGGCGAGGCGCCGCCGCCGACATCGAGGAAGTTGGCCGGCTTGCCCTTGTGGAAACTGATCGCATCCATGGTGGCCATCGCCAGCCCCGCGCCGTTGACGATGCAGCCGACGTTGCCGTCCAGCGCGATGTAGTTCAGGCCGTGGGCGGTGGCCTCCACCTCCTTGGGATCCTCCTCGTCGAAGTCGCGCAGCTCGGTGATGTCGGGGTGGCGATACAGGGCATTGCCGTCGAACGACATCTTGGCATCGAGCGCGATCAGTTCGCCGCCCTTGACCTCGGCCAGTGGATTGATCTCGACCAGCAGGGCATCCTTGTCGCGGAAGCAGCGGTACAGGGCCAGCATCAGCTTGGTGGCGGCACTGATCTGCTTGCCGCGCAGGCCGATCTTCGCGGCGATCTTGCGGCACTGGAAACTCATCAGCCCGACCGCCGGGTCGACCCTCTCGCGGAACACGCGCGCAGGCGTCTGCCGGGCGACCTCCTCGATGTTCATGCCACCGGAAGCGGAGGCGATGATCGTCACACGCTGGCTGGCGCGGTCGATAACCATGCCCAGGTAGTATTCCTTTTCGATGGTGCTGGCCTGCTCCACCAGCACGCGCTGCACCAGGCATCCGGCGGGGCCGGTCTGCGGCGTCACCAGGTGGCTGCCGATCATCGCGTTGGTGTGGTGGCGGACTTCATCCAGTGAATTCGCGACCTTCACGCCGCCGCCCTTGCCGCGGCCGCCGGCATGGATCTGTGCCTTGACCACCCAGCGCTCGCCGCCGATGTCCTCGGCGATGGTCGCGGCATTGTCGACGTTGTGCGCAACCCGCCCGGCAGGGACCGGCACGCCGTAGCCACGCAGCAGCTCCTTGGTCTGGTATTCATGGATGTTCACGTGCTGTTCTCCGTCGGTTGCGGGTTACTGGCGCCCGGCGAGGGACCGGTCAATCTGATCGGCCTTGCTGACCAGCACCTGCGCCTGACGTATGGAGGCCGCATCGATCAGGCGGCCGTCCAGCGCTACCGCGCCGCGGCCGTCCTGCGCGGCCTGTTCCATCGCGGCCAGGATGCGGCGGGCGCGATCGACCTCCTGCGCCGCCGGCGTGAACACCTGGTTGGCTAGTGCTATCTGGGACGGGTGGATGGCCCACTTGCCCTCCACGCCGAGCGCGGCGACGCTGCGCGATACCGCGAGGTAGCCTTCCGGATCGGAAAAATCGCCGAACGGGCCGTCGATCGGACGCAGGCCATAGGCCCGGCAGGCCACCACCATGCGCGAGATGGCGAAGTGCCACTGGTCGCCCCAGTGGCGCTCGCGGGCACCCGCGTTGTCCGGGTGTGTGAGCATGTAGTAATCGGGATTGGCGCCGCCCATGTTGGTGGTGCGGGCCTGGGTGGAGGCCGCGTAGTCGGCCACACCGAACACCATCGCCTCCAGTCGCTCCGGGCAGGTCTGCGCGATGCTCTCGACATTGGCCATGCCCAAGGCGGTCTCGATCAGGATGTGCAGGTTGATCGGTTCGTAGCCCCGCGCGGCCTCGATCTGCTCCAGCAGGGTGGAGACGAACAGGATATCGGCGGGCCGGTTGACCTTTGGGATCAGGAGGGTATCCAGCTTGTCGCCGGCCTGCTCGACCACCTCGATGATATCGCGGTAGCAGTAATGGGTATCCAGGCCGTTGATGCGCACCGACACCGAGCAGTTCGACCAGTCCAGGTCGTTCAGTGCCTCGATGACGTTCCTGCGCGCCTGCACCTTGTCGTCCGGGGCCACCGCATCCTCGAGATCCAGGAACACCACGTCGGCGCCGGCCTTCGGGGCTTTCTCCAGCATGCGGGTGTTACTGCCGGGCACGGCCAGTTCACTACGGTGCAGGCGATTTCTTACAGCCATGGACTACCTCTGTAATGGGTTGAAACAAGGAAACCCCTCCCTGCAAGCAGGGGGCGGGGAAACTCCAGCGGAAAACCCGGCAGGAACAAGGCCGCGTAATATACAAGGTTGCGACGGTTAATGGAAAGCGGGGTGTCCGTGCGTGCCGCAAGCCGCGCGGCCCGCGTGCCTGCGGCCGTGCGGTGGCAGGATAATAAAATTTATTTATTCAGCTGCTTATATTGTTTTTTTATTACACGACCGGAACTGCGCGAAAGCGTGTACAGGCCGGCGTGTCAGCGGCGTTCCTCGATCCAGGCCAGCTGGATGGCCTCGAGGATGCGTTCGCCGCAATGCTCCGGGTCATCGTCGAAGTCGTCCAGCTCCAGCACCCGGTTGCGCAGGTCGACAAAGTTGATCCTGAGCGGGTCTGCAGCCGGGTACAGCGCCTCCAGCTCGATCGCGATGTCGAGGGTATCCGTCCATTTCAGTATCATGTATTCCTCCGGATGGGGTCAGATCCCGGTTTTTCCTTATATTCCCTGTGCTGCAGAAGCATGTTGTTCAAATAATATAATGAATATAAGGAAAAACCGGGATCTGACCCCTAGTGATTCTCCGACACCATGTTGATGGTGTACTTGGGTATCTCGACCACCAGGTCTGCGTTGCCGACCACCGCCTGGCAACTCAGCCGCGAATCCGGATCCAGGCCCCAGGCCTTGTCGAGCAGGTCATCCTCGTCTTCATTCGACTCGTTCAGCGACACCCCGCCCTCGCGTATGTAGACGTGACAGGTGGTGCAGGCGCAGGATTTTTCGCAGGCATGCTCGATGTCGATACCGTGCGCGAGCGCGGCATCGCAGATGGTGGTGCCCGGTTCGGCCTCGATGACCGCGCCTTCGGGACAGATTTCCTCGTGCGGCAGAAAAATAATCTGTGTCATGGGTTTCGTTCTGTCAATGCCGCTGCGTTAGCGCGATTCAGGCCTTGAATTCATCCACGTTGTGCCCGGCCATGGCCGCACGGATACTGTTGTTCATGCGCCGCTCGACATAGGCGCCGCTGGCCCGCTCGACCGCCTCGATCGCCTGCCGTATGGCGCGGTAATCGCTGCCGTTGCGGTGCCCGGCGAGCGCCGCCGCCGCGGCATCGATGGCGGCACGCTCGTCAGCATCCAGCAGCCGGTCACCATCGGTGGCCAGCGCCGAATGCAGTGCCTCGAGCACGCGATCGGCCTCGACCTGCTCCTCGCGCAGGCGCCGCGCGTCACGGTCGTCTGCGGCGTACGCCAGGGAATCCCTGAGCATGGACTCGATCTCGCGATCACTCAGTCCGTAGGATGGCCTGATCTCGACGCTGGTCTGCACACCCTGGGTAAGTTCCCCGGCCGTGACGTTCAGCAGACCGTCGGCATCGACCTGGAAGCTCACGCGGATACGGGCGGCACCGGCCACCATCGGCGGGATGCCGTGCAGTTCGAATTTAGCGAGCGAGCGGCAGTCATCCACCAGTTCACGCTCGCCCTGCACCACGTGCAGCGACATCGCGGTCTGGCCGTCCCTGAAGGTGGTGAATTCCTGCGCACGCGCGGTCGGGATGGTGGTATTGCGCGGTATGATCTTCTCGGTCAGCCCGCCCATGGTCTCCAGCCCGAGGGACAGCGGTATCACGTCCAGCAACAGCATCTCGTCGCCCGGCTTGTTGCCGGCCAGGATATCGGCCTGGATTGCGGCACCCACGGCCACAACCTTGTCCGGGTCGATATCGACCATCGGTTCGACCTTGAAGAAATTCGCCACCCGGTCCCGCACTAGCGGCACACGCGTGGAGCCGCCCACCATGACCACGGTCGCTACCTCGCCGGCACGGACACCGGCATCGCGCAGCGTACGCCGGCACGGACCCAGCGTTTTCTCTACCAGCGTGCCAATCAGCGCCTCGAAGGCCACGCGCGTCAGTTCACCCGACCAGCGGCCGCCACCGTCAAGGGTAACCGCGACACTGACCCGGTCCTGCGTGGTCAGCGCCTCCTTGGCCGCGCGCGCAACCTGCATCAGGTGACGCAGCTGGCTGTGCCCGGCAGCGTCGCCGATGCCGGCCTGTGCCATGATCCAGTGCGCCACGGCACGGTCCATATCGTCGCCGCCCAGCGCGGTGTCGCCGGCGGTGGACATGACCTCGAACACACCCTTGTTGAGGCGCAGGATGGAGATATCGAAGGTACCGCCACCCAGGTCGTAGATCGCGATCACGCCCTCGGAACCCTTGTCCAGGCCGTAGGCGACGGCCGCCGCCGTGGGCTCGTTCAGCAGGCGCAGCACGTTGAGGCCGGCCAGCCGCCCGGCATCCTTGGTCGCCTGGCGTTGTGCATCGTCGAAATAGGCCGGCACGGTAATCACGACGCCGGCAAGTTCGCCGCCCAGCGTCTGCTCGGCGCGCCGCTTCAACGCGCGCAGGATCTCAGCGGACACCTCCACCGGGCTGACATCGCCGCCGGCCGTGTGCAACAACGGCATGCCGCTGGACCCGTCAACGAATGCGCAGGGTAACTGTGCACCGATGTGCCGGACGTCCTCGACACCGCGTCCCATCAGGCGCTTGACGGAGGCGATGGTATTGAGCGGATCGTCGACCGCCGCCGCCAGTGCCTCCGCGCCGATCTCCGGATCATGGCCGGCGCGATAGCGCACCACCGACGGCAGCAGGTGCCGGCCCTGTGCGTCCGGCAGGGTATCGGCCACACCGTTGCGCACGCTGGCGACCAGCGAGTTGGTGGTGCCGAGGTCGATGCCGGCCGCCAGCCGGTGCTGGTGCGGTGGCGTCGACCGGCCGGGTTCGGAGATCTGCAGCAATGCCATCGGGTATCGGATATCGGATATCGGTTATCGGTTATCGGTGTAATACAGCTTCAGCGAGCGCCCGGCCCGGTACGTTACGCCAGTTCATCCTCGAGTGTCACCTCGAGTCCGACGGCCTCATCCTGCAGACGGCGATAGAACTGCAGCTTCATGAGGACCTCGCCGGCGGCCTGCAGGCTGTCGGCATCACCGCGTTCGAACAGCTCGCCCGCGGTGGCAACCAGCGCATCGATATCGTTGCCGATACGCTCCATGATATCGCCCAGCGCCGCAAAGACATCCGGCGCCGCACGCACCCCGGCAAGGGCCTCGCGCAATTCCATCTGCTCCATCAGGAAACCGGTATCGCGCGTGGTGCGATGCTCGTCGTCATGCGCGATCCCCGCCAGCTCCAGCAGGTAGCGCCCGCGCCGCAGCGGGTCCTTCAGGACCTGGTAACCCTCGTTGATACGGGTGGCCTGCTGCGCGGACAGCCGCCGCTCAAGGTCGCCGGCGCTGGCAAAGCGGTCCGGGTGGGCCATGCGCTGCAGCTCCAGGAAACGGCTGTCCAGCTGCTGCCGATCGATGCTGAACGACGGCGGCAGGCCAAACAGCTCGAAATGGGTTGGGGATGAATCCGCAGCCATATCAGAAAGGTAATCCGGAAAAAAACAGCGTCAGCCCGGGGCCGACCTCAGACGTTGAAGCTCTCGCCGCAACCGCACGTGTCCTTGACGTTGGGATTGTTGAACTTGAAGCCCTCATTCAGGCCTTCCCGGGCATAATCGAGTTCGGTGCCGTCGAGATAGACCAGGCTCCTGGGATTGACGATCACCTTGACGCCCTGGTCCTCGAACACCACGTCCTCATCCTCGATCGAGTCGGCATATTCCATCACGTAGGCCATACCCGAGCAGCCGGTGGTCTTCACCGCGAGCCGCAATGCCACGCCATTGCCACGCTGTTCCATCAGGTGGCGGATCCGGTCAATCGCCTTGTCAGTCAGTGTAATCGCCATACCCGTACCCTAGTGTGCCGCCCATTGCACGGATTCGAGATCGATACCTTCCTTGTACATGTCCCACAGCGGCGACAGTTCACGCAGCTTGCCGACCTTGTCCCGGACGCGATCGATGACGTAGTCGATCTCCTCCCCGGTGGTGAAGCGACCGATGGTGAAGCGGATCGAGCTGTGCGCCAGCTCGTCGTTGCGGCCGAGCGCACGCAGCACGTAGGACGGCTCCAGACTGGAACTGGTACAGGCCGAGCCGGAAGAGACAGCCATGTCCTTGAGTGCCATGATCAGGCTCTCCCCCTCGACATAGTTGAAGCTGACATTGAGGTTGCCCGCGACGCGGTGGTCGAAATCGCCGTTCAGGTACACCTCCTCCATTTCATTGAGACCGTTCCAGAGCCGGTCGCGCAGCGCCATGATGCGCCGGCCTTCCTGTTCCATCTCCTCGCGCGCGATACGGAACGCCTCGCCCATGCCGGCGATCTGGTGCGTGGGCAGCGTGCCGGAACGCAGGCCACGCTCGTGTCCGCCGCCGTGCATCTGCGCCTCCAGGCGCACGCGCGGCTTGCGGCTCACGTACAGTGCGCCGATACCCTTGGGCCCGTAGATCTTGTGCGCCGAAAACGACATGAGGTCGACCTTGAGCCTCTCCAGGTCGATCGGGACCTTGCCGGCGCTTTGCGCGGCATCGACGTGGAAGATGATCTTGCGCTCGCGGCAGATCTCGCCGATCGCGGCGATGTCCTGGATCACGCCGATCTCGTTGTTGACATGCATGACACTGGCGAGAATGGTGTCAGCGGCGCAAGGCCGCCTCGAATTTCTTCAGGTCGAGCAGACCATTCGGCTCGGGATCGAGATAGCTTACCTCGTAGCCCTCGCGCTCGAGCTGGCGGCAGGAATCCAGTACCGCCTTGTGTTCGGTCTTCAACGTTACGATATGCCTGCCGTTCTTGTGGTAGAAATGCGCAGCACCCTTGATGGCGAGGTTATCGGATTCGGTAGCGCCGGAGGTCCAGATGATCTCCCTGGCGTCAGCGTTGACCAGCCGTGCGACCTCGTTGCGCGCCTGCTCGACCGCCTCTTCTGCCTGCCAGCCGAACGAGTGGGAGCGCGATGCCGGGTTGCCGAACTGGCCCTGGCGCGTCAGGTAGGTCATCATTTTTTCCGCGACGCGTTCGTCCACCGGCGTGGTCGCCGAGTAGTCCATGTAAATGGGTATGCTGATATTCATTCGCTCAACCTTGCTCGTTAATCGCTGGCCTGAACCCGTGTTCATGCCACTGTCTTGTGCAGCCGGGTGACCTCGACCTCGTGCCGGCCTTGCTGGCGGCGTACCACCTTGTTGACCTCTTCCCGCTCCAGGAAACTGGCCAGCGTGACGCTTTCGAGAAATTCGAAGATCTTGCCGCCGAGTTGCTGCCAGAGTTCATGTGTCAGACAGCGCTCGCCGTCATGGCAATCGGTCCGACCGCCGCACAGGGTGGCGTCGACGCCCTCGCCGATGGCGTCGATCACGTCGGCCACCGATATCTCCGCCGGTGACCGTGACAGCTGATAGCCGCCCCCCGGTCCACGAATCCCCTCGACCAGGCCGTGCTTGCGCAGGCGCGCAAACAGCTGTTCCAGGTATGAAAGCGAGATACCCTGTGCCTCGGAGATGTCCGCCAGCGTCACTGACCCTTCAGCATGATGGATGGCGAGGTCCATCATGGCAGTCACTGCATATCGTCCTTTGGTCGAAAGTCGCATGATATTTTCCTGCCGGATCATTTACCATTTGGGGGTGGCCGGCTTAATAACCAAGTAAAACAGTCAGGAAATAGTATGCGGCAGTCGCGCGGCGCAGGCAAGCACCCGGGACTATCACGATGGAGATATATGAAGGGGGGCCCCTTCAGGATTCAACGCTGAGCAGGGATTGTGCGGCCAGCGTAACAGGCTCTTCGGTCGGGAGCAGGATACGGCCGGGTATGAAGCGGTGTCCCTGCATCAGGCAGTAACCCAGCCATTTCTGCAGAAACCGGTTCATGCGCCACTTCTCGGCCAGCGTGTAGCTGTGGAACAGGCGGTTGTAAAGCGCGTGCTGCCGGCCACGGCGCCGTCCACAGCAGATGACTTCGGCAACCTGCGCATCATGGTACATCCTGACCAGCATGTCAGGGGCGGGAAAGCGGCCGTCCGGGTCCTGGAAATAGTAGGTCAGGCTGAATGTGGTGGTGAACCGGCAGCGCTCGGTGATTCGCAGGTGCAGGTCGAGTACGCCATCGACCCTGGAAATGACGGCGTCAGGCATGATATCGATATCCGGCACCAGGTTGCGTATGCGGATGTAGTTGCACTCGTAGATTTCCATGAGCCCGGCAAAATTCTTCGCCCGGACTCCATGGTGCTCAAAGTGTCGTAGCGTGCAATACATGTTCACATCATACCATGCCGGAAACATTCTGCCGGAAATACGGAATAACACCCGATGCTGGCATTTGAGGGGCTATCGGCGATAATCCGTGTTACTTGACGGACCGTCACGGTTGACATAACAGGCCAATCATGTCTGATGATTTCATTGCCCGGCTGCGCAGGCAGCTGCCGGCGAAGTGCGTGCTGTATCAGATGGAGGACCTGCGTCCCTATGAGTGCGATGCCTTGTCCGCCTATCGCCAGCTGCCGCTGGCCGTGGTCATTCCATACACACTGGAACAGGTTCGTGTAACACTGCGCTGTGCAACGAATACAGGGTGCCGGTCGTCGCGCGCGGTGCCGGCACCGGGCTGTCGGGCGGCGCGCATGCCGCTGGAGAACGGCGTGCTGCTCAGCCTGGCACGCTTCAACAGCATACTCGCCATCGACATCGACAACCGCCACCGCGCGCGTGCAGCCCGGCGTGCGCAACCTCGTCCATCTCCGAGGCCGCCGCAGCCTACGGTCTGTACTACGCGCCGGATCCCTCCTCGCAGATCGCCTGCTCCATCGGCGGCAACGTGGCGGAAAACTCCGGCGGCGTGCATTGCCTCAAGTACGGACTCACCGTGCACAACATCCAGCAGCTGGAGATCGTCACCATGGACGGCGAGCGCCTGACCATCGGCGGCGAGGCCTGGACTGCCCGGGCTACGATCTGCTGGCGCTGATGACCGGCTCCGAAGGACTGCTCGGCGTCATCACCGAAGTGACCGTCAGGCTGCTGCCAAAGCCGCGAGACGCGCGCAGGTCCTGCTGGCGGCCTTCGACTACGTGGAAGCGGCCGGGGCCGCGGTCGCCGCGATCATCGCCGCCGGCATCGTTCCCGCCGGGCTGGAAATGATGGACAACCCGGCCATCCGCGCCGCGGAACGGTTCGTGCACGCCGGCTATCCCGATCGATGCGGCGGCCATCCTGCTGTGCGAACTGGACGGCACCAAGCGAAGAAGTCGCCGCACAGATCGAGCGCGTCAGCCGGTGTTCACGAGACGCCGGCGGCACCGAGCTGCGCCGTCTCGCAAGACGAGGCCGAACGCCAGCGCTTCTGGGCCGGACGCAAGGCCGCCTTCCCGGCCATGGGCCGGCGTCTCGCCGGATTACTACTGCATGGACGGCACCATACCGCGCAAGCACCTGGCCCAGGTGCTGAACGAGATCGCCGCAGCTGTCGCGCGAATACGGACTGCCCGTCGCCAACGTGTTCCATGCCGGCGACGGCAACCTGCACCCGCTCATCCTCTACGACGCCAACCAGCCGGGCGAACTGGAACGCACCGAGGAACTGGGCGGCAAGATCCTCGAGTTGTGCGTCGGCGTCGGCGGCACCATCACCGGCGAACACGGCGTCGGCATGGAAAAGATCAACCAGATGTGCGTGCAGTTCAACGCGGCCGAACTGCGGCAGTTCCACGCCGTGAAAGCGGCGTTCGACCCGGATGGCCTGCTCAATCCCGGCAAGGCCATGCCCACCCTGCACCGCTGCGCCGAGTTCGGCGCCATGCACGTGCACCGCGGGCAGCTGCCGCACCCCGAACTGGAGCGTTTCTGAGCAGGCGGTGCATGGGCGACGCACAGGCCTATGCCGGGAACAGATACGCGATGCCGCGGCCAGTGGCACGGCACTTGCCATCCGGGGCGGCGGCAGCAAATCGTTCTATGGGCGAGCGGTCACCGGGCAACAGTGCTCGTCGGATACCGCATCGCGGCATCGTCGATTACGAGCCCACGGAACTGGTGATCACCGCACGTGCCGGCACCCCGCTCGACGAAATCGAGGCCGCACTCACGGCACAGGGACAGATGCTGGCCTTCGAACCACCGCATTTCGGCGCACGCGCCACCCTCGGCGGCACGATCGCCTGCGGCTTTTCCGGGCCGCGCCGCCCTTATGCCGGTGCGGCGCGCGACTTCGTGCTGGGCATGCAATTGCATCAACGGCAAGGGCGAAGTACCTGCGCTTCGGCGGCGAGGTGATGAAGAACGTGGCCGGCTACGATCTGTCGCGCGCCCTGATGGGCTCACTCGGCACGCTCGGCTGTGCTGCTGGAGTGCACGCTCAAGGTGTTGCCGCGGCCCGGAGCCGGACGTGACTCTGCTGCAGCACTGGACGGCCGCGCAGGCGCTTCGCCGCTGCAATGGCTGGGCCGCACAGCCGCTGCCGCTGAGCGGCCGTCTGCCATTCCACGACCGGCTCGTGATGCGCATCTCCGGCGCGGCACGCGGGGTTGCCGCGGCCGCGCGCACCCTCGGCGGCGAGAAACTGGATGAAAGCATCGCGTTCTGGGAACACCTCCGGGAACATCAATTGGCATTTTTCAGACGGCGCTGCCGCTGTGGCGTCTGTCGATTCCGCCGGCGGCCGCGCCGCTGCCACTGGACGGCGACAGCCTGATCGACTGGGGCGGCGCACAGCGCTGGCTTACCACCGAGCTGCCTGCCGACCTGGTGCGGGCCGCCACGCCGCTGCCGGCGGTCATGCCACCCTGTTTCGCGGCGGCGACCACAGTGGCGAGATCTTCCAGCCCCTGCCACCCGCACTGCTCGCCCTGCACCGCCGCCTCAAGCAGTCCTTCGACCCGGCCGGCATACTCAACCCGGGCCGCATGTACGCTGAATTCTAGAGCCGTCATCATGCAAACGCACTGCCCAGCGAATTGCTGCAAACACGCACCGGACAGGAGGCCGACGCCATCCTGCGCAACTGCGTGCACTGCGGCTTCTGCACCGCCACCTGCCCGACCTATCAGCTCCTGGGCGACGAGCTGGACGGTCCGCGCGGCCGCATTTACCTCATCAAGCAGGTGCTGGAGGGCACGCCAGCCGGGGAAAAGACACAGCTGCACCTGGACCGCTGCCTGACCTGCCGCGCCTGCGAAACCACCTGTCCCTCCGGCGTCGACTACCGCCGCCTGCTGGACATCGGCCGCGCGCTGGTGGAACGCGCGGTCCCGCGTTCCATCGCCCGGCGCCTGCTGCGCCAGGCGCTGCGCAAGCTGCTGACACGGCCGGTCTGTTCACACTGCTGCTGCGTACCGGTCAGCTGCTGCGGCCGCTGCTGCCGGGCGCGGCCAAGGCACGCATCCCGGTTTACCGCACTGCGCTCCGTTTCGACCCGACGCGCCGCGACCGCGTTTCATGCTGCTGCTGGACGGTTGCGTGCAGCCGGCGCTGGCCCCGCAAATCAACCGGGCCGCGCAAGCGCTGCTGATGCACTCGGCATCGACGCGGTGAAGGCGTGCCGCGCCGGCTGTTGCGGCGCACTCAGTCATCACCTCGATGCCGGCACCGAGGCGCGCACCTTCATGCGCCGCAACATCGATGCCTGGTGGCCGCACATCGAGCGCGGCGCCGAGGCCATCGTGATGACCGCCAGCGGTTGCGCGCCCATGGTCAAGGACTACGGGCATCTGCTGGCGGACGATCCCGGCTATGCAGAAAAGGCCGCACGCGTGAGTGCACTGGCACGCGACCTCAGCGAGGTCATTGCCGTTGCGCAGCCGGAGACCGTGCTCAGGCAGGCACGGAAAAAGCGCGTCGCCTTTCACTCACCCTGCACCCTGCAGCATGGCCAGCACATCGACGGCGTAGTGGAAAACATGCTCGGCAAACTGGGCTATACGCTCACAGCGGTGGCTGACAGCCACCTGTGTTGCGGTTCTGCCGGTACCTATTCGATACTGCAAGGCAGGATGGCAGCACAATTGCGGGACAACAGGCTGTCCGCCCTGCAACAGGATGCACCGGACACCATCGCGACGGCCAACATCGGCTGTTACCTGCACCTTGCCGGACATGCTAGCGTACCCGTCGTTCACTGGATCGAATTGATGTCAACCCTGCTACCCGAGACCAACCCATGAATTCCGCGCAGCTGCCACCCCTGATTGAGCCAGACATCCTGGAACATTCATTGGGTTATGATAACCTCCTGATTGTTGACCTGAGCAAAGTTGACACCTACCGCCGGTTGCACATACCAGGCGCCGTTCACCTCGACTACCCGCAGATCATCGCCGCACAGAAACCGGTGATGGGCCTGTTGCCGGATGACGTGACACTGGAACGGTTGTTCTCATCGACCGGTATCGACCACGACACACATGTGGTCGCCTGTGATGACGAAGGCGGCGGACGCGCCAGCCGCCTGCTCTGGACACTGGCCGCCAGCGGGCACACGCGCTTTTCGCTGCTCAACGGCGGCCTGCATGCCTGGGCCAACGAGGGTCACCGCATCGATGCGCTGCACGTGACGCCCGTGCCAATGACATTCAGGGTGCAACGTGACCCCACACCGGTAGCCACGCGTGACTACATCCGTGCTCATCTCGGCGACAAGTCGGTCTGCCTCCTGGACGTGCGCACACCCGAAGAGTACAGCGGCGTGAAACGATTTGCCGAACACGCCGGCCACATACCCGGCGCCGTGAACATGGAATGGACACAGGCCATCGATACCGGACGCAACATGCGCCTGAAGCCGGACGACGAGCTGAGGTCCCTGCTGCAGGCGGTCGGCGCCACCCCGGACCACGAGGTCATCACCTACTGCCAGACCCACCACCGTTCGGCACACACCTGGATGGTACTGACCTGCCTGGGCTACCCGCACGTGAAAGGGTATCCGGGTTCATGGTCGGACTGGGGTAACGATCCGTCCCTGCCGTTCGAGTAGGTACGGACCGCCTCTGACCCCTTTTCTTTTCCCGGTCCGCGTCCGCGGTCTGTTCGGAAACACCATCGGGTGACGTACAGGATGTGCCGGCGCCATGGAACCCAGGGCCGGGTGGGCAGGGCCTTGCGATGTGCGACTACTTGAACAGGTACTCGCGGTAGTACATCAATTCACGGATTGAATCGCGCGTATCATCCAGTGCCAGGTGGGTACTGTCTTTCTTGAAGCCCCTGGCGATGTTCGGTGACCAGCGCGCGGCCAGCTCCTTGAGGGTGCTGACGTCGAGATTGCGGTAATGGAAATAACGTTCCAGCTCCGGCATGCAACGTGCAAGGAAGCGCCGGTCCTGGCAGATGCTGTTGCCACACATGGGCGAGGCATTGGCCGGCACGTATTCCGACACGAAGGCAATCGTCTGCTGCTCGACCGCGCGTTCATCGAGGCGGCTGTTGCGCACACGTTCCGTCAACCCGGACAGACCGTGCTGCCGGGTATTCCATTCATCCATGGCGTTCAACACGTCATCCGGCTGGTGTAGCGCCAGCACCGGCCCTTCCGCCAGGATGTTCAGCTGGCTGTCGGTCACGATCGTGGCGATCTCGATGATCCGGTCCGTGGCCGAATCCAGTCCGGTCATTTCCAGGTCGATCCAGATCAGGTTGTTCGCGTCTTGCGCCATGATGCTTCCCTTCTATTATAATGGTTGTGTCGCATTGTAGCAGAGGCTAACCTGCTGTCAGGCAACTCCTTGAACGCAACAGCATGAACCTGTTCACCACTCTTTTCATCGCCGCACTGGCCGGGTCGGTCCTGCTGCGTCTCTGGCTCGCCTGGCGGCAACTGGCGCATGTCGGTAAATACCGCGAGCAAGTACCTGAATCCTTTGCCAGTCGCGTTCCGCTCGAGGACCACCACAAGGCCGCGGATTACACCGCTGTCAACACACGCATCGGTATGCTTGCACTCGTCTGGGACGCTCTGTTGCTACTGGTCTGGACGCTTGGCGGCGGACTGGACTGGATCGACAGCCTGTGGCGCGGTGCCGGCCTGTCAGCCGTGCCGACCGGTACCGCCGTGATCCTCAGCGTGATGGTCATCGGGACACTGCTGGACCTGCCGTTCAGCATCTACCACACCTTCGTGGTGGAACAACGCTTCGGCTTCAACCGTTCCACGCCCGCGCTGTTCATCTCCGACCTGCTCAAGCAGGGCCTGCTGCTGGCCGTCATCGGCACGCCGCTGGTCGTGCTGGCGCTGTGGATCATGCAGGCCTCCGGTGAATTGTGGTGGCTGTATGTCTGGGCCGTGTGGACGGGCTTCACCCTGGTCATGTTCTGGGCCTGGCCGGCGGTGATCGCACCGCTGTTCAACAAGTTCTCACCCCTGGATGATACGTCCCTGAAACAGCGTATCGGGGCGCTGATGGACAAGTGCGGTTTCCGCAGCAACGGTATCTTTGTCATGGACGGCTCGCGGCGCTCCGGACATGGCAATGCCTACTTCACGGGCTTTGGCAACAACAAGCGCATCGTGTTTTTCGATACCCTGCTGGAATCGCTGGAACCCGCCGAGATCGAGGCGGTGCTTGCCCATGAACTCGGCCACTACCGGCTCAAACACATCCAGAAGCGCCTGCTGTCCACCCTGCTGCTCAGCCTGGCCGCGCTGGCGATACTGGGCTGGCTGGCCCGGCAGGACTGGTTCTATCATGGTCTCGGAATCACCACGCCGTCAGCCTGGATGGCGCTGCTGCTGTTCATGCTGGTGCTGCCGGTATTCACCTTTATCCTGCAGCCACTGCTTTCGCGCCTGTCGCGCAAGCATGAATTCGAGGCCGATGCCTATGCCGTCGCACAATCCAGCGGCACGGACCTGGTGCAGGCACTGGTCAAGATGTACCGCGAAAACGCCAGCACACTGACACCCGATCCCCTGTACTCCGCCTGGCACGACTCGCATCCGCCCGCACCGGTGCGGATCGAACGAATATACGCTACTATGAAAGCATGAATGTCGGGAGGCAAACAGCAATGAAGATCGTGTCGAAACTGCTCATAACGGCAACTCTGGCGAGCGCATCCACGCTGTCGATGGCGGCGGATCCCGGCCATGGCAAGACATTGCAGCAGGCGAACTGCGAGAGTTGTCATGATGACGGCGTGTACACGCGCAAGGACCACAAGATCACCTCGCTGGCCGGACTCGACAAACAGGTCAGGCGCTGCGAGCTGAGCCTCGGCCTGAAATGGTTCGATGAGGATGTCGACGACGTCGTCTCCTACCTCAATGAATCCTTCTACAAGTTCAAGTGACCCATGAGCGGCGCCCGCCTGCCCGAGCGACACTGCAAGCCCTGCGCAAAAGACACGCCGCCGCTGGACAGTACGCAGGCGGCGACACTGCTTGACAGCCTGCACGCCGACTGGAAGCTGGCACCGGATGGCAGGGAAATCAGCCGCACCTTCACCTTCGGCAACTATTACCAGACCATGGCCTTCGTCAATGCGCTGGCCTGGGTTGCCCACGGCGAGGATCATCATCCCGATATCGAGGTCGGCTACAAGCGCTGCCACGTGCGTTACAGCACGCACATGATCGGCGGGCTGTCCGAAAACGATTTTATCTGCGCCGCCAAACTCGATGCCCTGCTGCCGGCCTAGGCCGTACCGGTATGTCATCCAGGCAGCACATCCCGCAACAGCCAGCCACCCCCGCCACCACTGACAGACTCATTGACCGGCAGTCCCGTGCCGGACTGGTCATCGTCAACTACGGCAAGAATCTACTGGTGGAGGATGCCGCCGGTGCACTGCATCGCTGTGTGTCGCGGCGCGGAATCGGTACCCCCGTGTGTGGTGACAGCGTGCGCTGGGTGGCGAGCGGCGACACGGAAGGCGTAGTCGAGTCCATCGAGGAACGCCGCACACTGCTGCAGCGAACCGCCGGCGGCAACCAGAACAAGCCGCTGGCCGCCAACATCCACCAGGTCGTCATCGAGGCCGCGACCGAGCCTGCACTCGACAACCTGCTGATCGACAAGTACACCATCGCCGCCGAACTGGCTGGCACGACGCCGCTGATCGTCATCAACAAGTCCGATCTGCTGACCGACACCGCACGCCAGGACATCAAGCGCCTGCTGCAGGAATACCAGGCGATCGGCTACTCCTGCCTGTTTACCAGCGCGCTGAAGAATACCGGCATCGACGAATTCCGCACGCACCTCGCCGCCAAGACCAGTATCCTTGTCGGGCAGTCGGGAGTCGGCAAGTCCTCGCTCATCATGCGGCTGCTGCCGACGCTGGATATTGTCGTCGGCAGGCTGTCGGACGCATCCGGTCACGGCAGGCACACCACCACGGCAACCACGCTGTACCATCTGCCCGGCGGCGGCAGCCTCATCGATTCACCGGGTGTGCGTGACTTTCATCTCGGCAAGGTCAGTCCCGCCGAACTGGGCAACGGGTTTCGCGAGTTTCATCCCTGGCTCGGACTATGCCGGTTCAACGACTGCCTGCACCGGGGCGAGCCGGGCTGCGCGGTCGCCGCCGCCTGCGCACAGGACGGCATCAGCGCGCGGCGCATGGAGAGTTACCGGCGGCTGCTGGAGCAGCATATGTAGGCGCGAATCGCCCTAACCACACTATGACCCTGGCAGGCAGGGCGGTTTCCCCGTGATCCCGGGGTCCCCTGTGGCGGATGTATTGTCAATTATCCTGGCGTCTCTGCACCTTTGCGCGAATGGTGCATTTCAGCCCGGCGGCCAGTGCATCGGCCGCCCACCGAGCAGGTGCAGGTGCAGGTGATAGACCGACTGGCCCGCACCCGGATTGCAGTTCATCACCATGCGGTAACCGGGCCCGGCAATCCCCTCCTCGGCCGCGATCTGTTTCGCGACGAGATACAGCTTGCCGATCACACCCGCCGAGGCCTCATCCAGATCATTGGTCGTCGCGATGTGCTGCTTCGGAATCACCAGCACGTGCGTGGGGGCCTGCGGGTTGACATCGCGGAACGCGAGTACCGCGTCGTCCTCGAACACGATATCCGGCTTGATGTCGCCGGCCACCATCCTGCAAAACAGACAATCAGACATGCTTGCACCTCGATTGAAAACAAACCTGGCCACGGAATCCACGGAAGGACACGGAAGGACACGGAAAAACGGTACGTGAATGCCGCGTTATCCCTGTCTCCTTAGCCATTATGGTAACTACATTATCCTCTCTCCCTTGAGGGAGAGGATGACAGGTTGCTACTTTTATCCCCCCTCTCCCCAACCCTCTCCCCCGTTTCGGGGGAGAGGAGAACCTCTTCAGAGAGTCGATACGCCATTCCCGTGTCCTTGAGTTGATTCCGTGGCCATACAATAAAACGCTCAGCCTAGATCTCCTGCCGGCCCGCGAAGGCGTGCGACAGCGTGCCGCTGTCGATGTATTCCAGCTCCCCGCCCATCGGCACGCCATGTGCGATCCGGGTCGGGCGCACACCATGGGCGTGCGCCAGCTCGCTGATAAACTGCGCGGTGACCTCGCCCTCGACCGTGGGGTTGGTCGCGAGGATCAGCTCTTTCACCTCGCCACTTGCCAGCCGTGCCTCCAGCCGGTCCAGCCCGAGCTGTTCCGGACCGATGCCGTCCAGCGGCGACAGGTGACCCTGCAGTACGAAATACAGGCCCTGGTAACCGGTGGACTGTTCCAGCGCCTGCACATCGACCGGCGTCTCCACCACGCACAGCAGGCTGCGGTCGCGTCGTTCGTTGGCACACAGGTCGCATACCGGGTCTTCGCAGAGGGTCCGGCACGCGCTGCAATGACCGACCCGCTCCATGGCCAGGCTGAGCGCCTCGGCCAGCTGGCGGCCGCCGTCGCGATTGTGTTCCAGCAGGTGAAACGCCATGCGCTGGGCCGATTTCGGCCCGACACCGGGCAGACAACGCAGGCTTTCGATCAATCGCCCGATCAGGCGCGAGGTCGTCATCGTGACACTTCAAGCCCGAGCAGTGGCACCAGTCGGCCGGGGGCAGACGGCTAGCCAACGGAATACAGCAAGCGTTTCGTTCATGAGTCAGTAACTTTCAGAGAACAATGTGCATCGGCCTGTGACCTGTCCGGGCCCTGGCCGGTCCAGGCACGCCAGGCTTTCGCTCCAGCGCGGCACCCGGCCGCCAGGTGCAACAGCCGGGCTAGAACGGCAGTTTCATACCGGGTGGCAGGTTGAGCCCGGCCGTCAGCCCGCTCATGCGTTCCCTGGTCGTGTTCTCGATCCTGTGCACCGCATCGTTGATCGCCGCCGCCACCAGGTCTTCCAGCATATCCCTGTCGTCGCCGACCAGGCTGTCGTCGATGCTCACGCGGCGCACCTCGTGCCTGCCGGACATGGTGACCTTGACCAGCCCGCCGCCGGATTCGCCGGTCACCTCGAGACGGGCCAGTTCCTCCTGCGCCCGCTGCATGCTGGCCTGCATTTCCTGCGCCTGTTTCATCAGGTTTCCCAATCCGCCTTTCATTGTATGCACCTCAACGTGATGTAGTGGGTAATATAAAAAGGGGTCAGTACCCTTTTCATATCGTGTAAACCGGATTCACATGTGCCAACTTGCGTAAAAAAAGGGTACTGACCCCTTGTTAAGACATCAGCACGGTCAGTCCCGGGGCAGGATCGTTTCCTCGTAGATGGTTGCACCGAAGGTGTCCTGCAGGGCCTTGATGTTGGCATCCGCCTCGATGGAGGCGACCGCACGTTGCTGGCGCTCCGTCTGTTCGCGCGACTGGCGGCTTGCCGGGGTCTCCTGCTGCAGTTGCTGCTCGCGGGCCAGGTCGACCCTGAGCTTGCGTTTGAAATGTTCGCACAGGGTGGTCTCCAGCTGCTTGAGGCGTGCCGGGCTGAGCAGGTGCGCGTGCGCGGTTGCCATCGACAGGTGCACCACGTCGTCGTCGATACCGTGGAAGGCACAGTTCAGCGCCATCTCGCGCACCATGCCCTTGAGCGGCAGCCGTTCGATAATGGCGGCCCAGTCGCCGGTTTCCCGCCCGGCCGCCGGCGCACTGTCCACGGCGGCACTGTCCCCGGCCGGCCGGCGCAGCGGCGCCGCCACCGGCTGGCTGACCGTCATGGGCTTCGTTCCGGTTTGCCGGGTCGGCGCCGGTTCGCCCGCCTGTTCCGCGGGACGAAACACCAGCATGCGCAGCATGACCATCTCGAAGCCGCCGCGCGGCTCCGGCGCCAGCGGCAGGTCGCGCCGCCCGATCAGGCCGATCTGGTAGTAGAGCTGCACGTCTTCCGGTACGAGCTTGCCGGCCAGATCCAGCACCGCCTGGCGGTCGCCATGGCTGTCGTCGATGGCATCCGGCAGTGACTGGGCAACGGCAATGCGCTGCAGCACCGAGATAAGGTCCGCCAGCAGGGCGGCATAATCCGGCGCAAGCTCGTCCGCCGTGCCGATCTCGGCGAGCAGCGTGGCGGCGTCACCGGCCGCCAGCGCCGCGAGCAGGCGGTAGACCACGTCGCGGTCGATGGTGCCCAGCATGGTGCGCACCTCCGCCTCGCCGAGTCGGCCCGCGCAGAAGGCGATCGCCTGGTCGAGCAGGCTGAGCGCATCGCGGAGACTGCCAGTGGCCGCCAGCGCCAGCTGGCGGATGGCGCCGGGCTCAGCCTCGACACCCTCTGCTTTCAGGATGTGTTCGAGCTGGCCGGTGATCTGCGCCAGCGTCAGGCTCTTGAGGTTGAACTGCAGGCAGCGCGACAGCACGGTGACCGGCAGGCGCTGCGGGTCGGTGGTCGCGAGCAGGAATTTCACGTGTGGCGGCGGCTCTTCCAGCGTCTTCAGCAGGGCGTTGAAGCTGTGCCCGGAGAGCATGTGCACCTCGTCGATCAGGTAGACCTTGTAGCGCCCGCGGGTCGGCGCGTACTGCACGTTCTCGAGCAGCTCGCGGGTGTCCTCCACCTTGGTGCGCGAGGCGGCGTCCACCTCGACCAGGTCGATGAAACGACCCTCGCTGATCTCCGTGCAGGCACTGCACTGTCCGCACGGCTGCGAGCTGACGCCCGCCTCGCAGTTCAGGGATTTCGCCAGGATGCGCGCGATGGTGGTCTTGCCGACGCCGCGTGTGCCGGTGAACAGGTAGGCGTGATGCAGGCGGTCGTTGTCGAGCGCGTTGACCAGGGCACGCTGTACATGCTCCTGGCCGACCAGCTCGGTAAAGTTGCGGGGGCGCCACTTGCGCGCCAGAACCTGGTAGCTCATCGGTGCCTTGTCCGTAGTGGAAGCCCTGATGTTGTCGTCAATGCCAGGAACGAAGTGACGAAGGCATCTCCCGGTAATGGCTCCCGGTCCGGGAGATTGCCGCGCCGCACTCGCAATGACGAGGTAATCTCAAGAATCAGCACTTGCTCAATGTCGACGTCGTTATAAAGGGAGGTGACCTGTACCAGCCACACCCCGGCGCCCGAGTCCACTGCTGCCGCTGCTCCCTTCCGGGCCTGACGGGGTTCACAGCTTATCGTCGCGGGGGGACCGGCACAAGCCACCATAAACAGGGGGTCATTATAGAGGCAGAAACGGGGACAGACCACGTATTTAGGCTTGCTTGCTGCTGGAGCGAAATCATGCCTGTCCCCGTTTTTCAAACCGGTGCTGCAGCGGCGAGATCCCGCACGCGCGGCATTGCGGGCGCCGGATTGCCAGGTATTGAATGCATCCTGTAGACTGCATGACGGTACTGGATGACAGCAGACCGGGCCGGAACAACAACAATGCCATGATGCACTGGCTACTCGAGAAAAATCCGCGGCGGCTGCAATTCGCCATACTCGCCGCCTTCGCCCTGCTTGGCGGTTGTGCCACCTATCAGCCCCGGCCACTGTCGGATGAGGCCGTGCTGGCAACCGAACTGAACAGCCTGCAGATACCGGCACGACAACTCAACCCCGGTGCCGGCAGTCAACAAGACATTGACCTGTCGGATGGCCTTGACCTCGCCGAGGTCGGCATCGTCGCCGTCCTGAACAACCCTGAGCTGACAGCACGGCGTGCGCAACTGCAGGTGGCACGGGCGCAGGCCTTCGACGCCGGACTGTTGCCGGACCCGCAGCTCAGCGCCAGCCTCGACAGGCCACGCGGGGACCCTGCCCTGGTCGATGCCAGCTCGCTGGGGCTGAGCTACGACATCATCGCGCTGATCACCCGGGACGCACGCCGCGCAGCGGCCGAGAAACACCGGGACCAGGTCCGCCTGGACCTGCTGTGGCAGGAGTGGCAGGTCATCCAGCAGGCTCGCTCACTGGCGGTACACCGGCAACTGGAGGAACAGCGCCTGGCATTGTTGCGCGACATGCTTGCGCTGCAGCAGGCCAGGTATCAGCGCTCGGCGCAGGGCATGGCGGAAGGCAATGTCACCCTTGACGTCAACGGCACCGACCTGACTGCCCTGCTCGACACGTCCAGCCAGATCATGCAACTCGAACAAACCCATAACGAGACGCGCCACAGCCTGAACCTGCTGCTCGGACTGCAGCCACAGGCCGAACTCACGCTGACGCCCCTCCCGCGCGAGCCCGAACTGGCCCCGGAGACAGCCACTACACGGTTGCGCGAACTGCCACGGCGGCGGCCCGACCTGCTGGCCCTGCAGGCCGGCTACGCAAGTCAGGAAGCACGGCTGAGAGCTGCGATTCTTGCGCAATTCCCGTCACTGGAAATTGGCGTGAACCGTGCCCGGGACACCAGCGCCGTCGACACCGTCGGGCTGAGCATCACACTCGCCCTGCCGCTGTTCAGCGGCAACCGCGGCGCTATCGCCAGCGAGCGTGCCAGCCGCGAACAGCTGCGCACGGAATACCGGGCGCGCCTTGCACAGACGGCGGTAGATGTCGACAAACTGCTGGCGCTGCAGGACATCATTCACCGGCAGCGGGCCAACCTGCAGACCTACCTGCCCACCCTGGGATCCCTGGTCGACCGCGCCCGTCGTTCCGCGACACAGGGGGATATCAATGCGCTGACGTTCATCAACATGGAATCCACCTGGGTCAGCAAGCGGCTGGAGCAGATCGAGCTGGTGCAATCCGCCTGGGACAATGCCATCGCCCTGCAGGCACTGCTGGCGATACCCGGCTTCCCGGATACACCGCAGCTGCCAGCCACCGGCGCACGGATCGGAACAGCCCCATGACTTACGTGACCGGCAGCCTGACGATCGTGTTCCTGTGGCTGGCCACGATCCCGCCGGCCGGCGGTGACACACCGAGCGTCCTGATCCGGACCGCACCGGTCGTGCAGAAGACCTGGTCCAGCCTCCTGACGGCCTACGGCGAACTGGCCCCCGATCCCGACCGGGTCGTCAGCCTGTCGCTGTCACATGCCGGCCTCATCGATCGGGTGTGGGTACGACCGGGCCAGCGGGTCACACGTGGTGATGCGCTGCTCGAGGTGGTTACCGCGCCGGATGCCCGCATGCAGTACCTGCAGGCCCGCAGCGGTGTCGACTATGCACAGCGCGAATACCAGCGCCTGCAACGCATGCTGTCCGACCAGCTGGCCACCCAGGCGCAGCTCGACGCCGCCAGCCGGAACCTGCAGGATGCCAAATCAACGCTGGATTCGCTGAGCAAGCGTGGCATGGATGTCGCGAGGGAAACCCTGCGCGCGCCCATAGACGGTATCATCACCCGGCTGGATATCGCCCAGGGCCAGCGCGTGCAGAGCGATACGACCGCGATGCTGATCGCCGACGATCAGCACCTGATCGCCCGCCTCGGTGTCGAGCCCGAGGAACTGGGCGCGCTGCAGACCGGCACCCGGATAACCATCGACCCGGTCTTCATACCCGGTATCAGCGTGGACAGCCAGGTGCGCAATGTGCACGCCATGATCGATCCGGACACACACCTGGTCGAGGTGCTGGCACCGATCCCCGCCGAACGGGACGACCGGCTGGTGCTGGGCAGCCGGATCCGGGCACGTTTCCACCCCGCCCCCCACCCGGCCCTGGTGGTACCGCGCAGCGCCGTACTGACCGATACGCAGGACAGCTTCGTCTATGTCGTGACTGCCGGCAAGGCGCGACGCGTCAATGTGCAGACCGGTCCGGAACAGGGTGACGAGATCGAGATCACGGGTCCATTGCAGGCCGGTGACAGCGTGGTGGTCTCGGGCAACTACGAATTGACCGACGGTATGGCCGTACGGACAGCGCCCTGATGGGCATCGCGCACTGGGCGGCCTACCATCGCCGCTCCATCCTGTTTCTCGTCATCGTGCTGGCACTGGCGGGTATCGCCGCCGGCCTCAAACTCCCGGTCGCCCTCTTTCCGCACGTGGATTTTCCCAGAGTGGTCGTATCACTGGACACCGGTGACCGCCCGGCCGACCAGATGATGATCGCCGTCACCCGGCCGGTCGAACAGGCAGTGCGTTCCGTACCCGGCGTCGTGGGCCTGCGCTCGACAACCAGCCGGGGCAGCGCCGAACTCTCGATCAACCTCGCGTGGGGCACCGACATGATCGTTGCCATGCTGCAGGTCGAGTCCGCCGTCAACCAGATGCTGCCGGCATTGCCCGCGGGGACCGGTTTCACGGTTCGCCGCATGGATCCCACGGTCTTCCCGGTGGCCGCCTACAGCCTGACCTCTGACAGTCAATCGCTGGTGCAGCTGCGCAATCTCGCCAGCTACCAGCTCGCGCCGATGCTGTCGTCCATCGAGGGACTGGCCCGGGTGACGGTGCTGGGCGGCGAGGAGGCCGAATACCGGGTCGAGGTCGACCCCGACAAGCTGGCCGCCTTCGGGCTCACCCTGAGCGACGTCGCGGCAGCCCTGTCGGCCAGCAACGTCCTGCAGGCCGTGGGGCGCCTCGAGGATCACTACAAGCTCTACCTGCTGTTGTCCGATACCGGCATCCGCTCACTCGCCACCATCGCGAACACGGTTTTGCGCAGCGGCGCCGGCGGTCTGGTGCGCCTGGACGACATCGCCAGCGTCTATCCCGCGACGGCGCCGCAGTGGCTGCGGGTGACCGCCGACGGCCAGGATGCCGTGCTGGTGCAGGTTTACCAGCAGCCCGGCGGCAATACCGTACGTATCGTCGAGGCGGTCAGCCAGCGCCTGCAGGAATATCACGACCAGTTGCCCCCGGATGTGCGCATTGCCAACTGGTACGACCAGAGCCAGCTGATCACCGCGTCCGCCAACAGTGTGCGCGATGCCATCGCCATCGGCGTTGGCCTGGCGGCCATCGTACTGCTGGTGTTCCTGCGCAGCCTGAAGATCACGCTGGTCGCGATACTGATCGTGCCCGCGGCGCTGGCCGGCACCATCCTGCTGCTCGACGTGTTGCACATGAGTTTCAACATCATGACCCTGGGCGGCATGGCGGCGGCCGTGGGCCTGATCATCGACGATGCCATCGTGATGATCGAGCACATCATCCGCCGGCTGCGCCAGCACAACGATGACCTGGTGCTGACCATTCGCGAGGCCGCCATCGAGTTTACACCGCCGTTGGCCGGCTCTTCCTCCGCCACCATCATTATCTTCGCCCCGCTGGCATTCCTCAGCGGCGTCACCGGTGCCTTCTTCAAGGCGCTGTCGCTGACCATGGGCTGCGCCCTGGTGATCTCGTTCCTGCTGGCCTGGCTGGCGGTGCCACTGCTGGCCGAACACCTGCTGCACCCCGGGGATGCCGAAAAAGAAGACGTCGGCCCGCTCTTCGCGCAGCTGCTGAGCGGCTACCGCCGCCTGATGCAGCGGTTGATGCACTCCCCCTGGCTGTTACTGGCCGGCCTCGCCGTGCTGGTACTCGTCGGCCTGTTTGCCTACAGCCGGGTGGGGTCGGGATTCATGCCGCAAATGGACGAGGGTGGTTTCATCCTCGACTATCGCGCGCCGGCGGGTACCTCGCTGGCGGAAACCGACCGTCTGCTGCGCCAGGTGGAGGACATCCTGCGTCAAAACCCGGCAGTGGAGACGTATTCGCGACGTACCGGCGTCCAGCTTGGCGGCGGACTGACCGAGGCCAGCGAGGGCGACTTTTTTATACGCCTGAAGCCGCTGCCCCGGCCACCGATCGACACGGTCATGGACGCGGTGCGCGCGCGGGTCGAAAGCGACGTACCGGGACTCGAGATCGAGATGGTGTTACTGATGGAGGACCTCATCGGCGACCTCACCGCCGTACCGCAACCCATCGAGATCAAGCTGTACGGTGAGCGGCCCGACGCGTTGCTGGCCACGGCGCCTGCGGTCGCCGCGGCCATCGGAGATATCCCCGGGGTCGTGGACGTCACAAACGGTATCGTACTGGCAGGCGACGCGGTCAACGTGGTGGTCGACCGCGACAAGGCGGCACTGGAGGGGGTCGATCCGGACACGATCAGACAGCAACTGGACGCCTGGTTCACCGGCCTGGTGACGACCCAGGTGCAGGAGGACAGCAAACTGGTTGGCGTGCGTGTCTGGGTACCGCCCGCCGCGCGCGACAAGACCAGTGTCCTCGACCGCCTCTGGCTGCAGGCCCCGGACGGGCACCGCTTCCCGCTGCGCCGCGTCGCCGGGGTGTCGCTGGAAACCGGCCAGCCGCAGATTACCCGCGACAATCTCAAACGCATGGTCGCCGTCACCGGACGCATCAGCGGCCGGGACCTGGGCTCCACCCTGCGTGCGGTGAAACAGGTCATGGCCACACCCGGCCTGCTGCCCGCGGACATGTACTACGAGCTGGGCGGCCTCTACCAGCAGCAGCAGATCGCCTTTCGCGGCCTGATCGCGGTATTCGTCTCCGCCCTTGCGCTGGTGTTCCTGTTGCTGCTGTATCTCTACGAGCAATTCGCTGCCGCCGTGGCCATCCTGGTTTCACCCGTGCTCGCGCTGGCAGCGGTATTCACCGGTCTTTGGCTCACGGGTATCGAGCTCAATATCACCGCCATGATGGGGATGACCATGATCGTGGGTATCGTGACCGAGGTATCGATCTTCTATTTCTCCGAATACCACGACCTGCTGCGCGCCGGCATCGGCAAGGCCGACGCCCTCGTACAGGCCGGCTACAACCGCATGCGGCCGATCGTCATGACCACACTGGCCGCTCTGCTCGCCCTGCTGCCACTGGCGGTGGGCCATGGCTCGGCCATGCAGCAGCCCCTGGCGGTGGCCATCATTTCCGGGCTGCTGGTACAGGTCCCGCTGGTAGTGATCGTCATGCCACTGCTGTACCGGATGCTGTCGGGATCGAAGGGGGCAGACTCGATAAGATAAAATAACAGTACTAAAATGTCTCCGGCCTCACTGCTGTCCCATAAACTCCCTCTCCCTCAGGGAGGGTACAGACCGGGGAGAGGGGATCACATCAAGCCAACTGCCTGATTTTCCATCCCCTCCTCCTGGTCGCTCCCGGCATCCTGCCTCCCGCGACACTTGTACGTCCCTGTGCATCGTCCTTCTCCCGGAGCACCTAAAAAAGCGGGCATAATGGAGAAGGGACGCCGTGAGTACACAGCTGTGACTGATTTCCATGTCCAGCCTCTGGCAACAGTACCCACTGATATATTCATTCAGGAACTTGCCACCGTTTCAGTAAATGTAAATGGGACAGCTGTGGTTTGGCCCCTTTTTCAATTGCGTCGATTTACCCTGAGGATTAAATGGTGACCTTGACGACGGTTCGTTCAGATCCTGCACTACTCAGCACAACAGCGTCACAGCCAGCATACAGCCCTGATGACCTGTCAGATCATACGCACCGGCAACTGATCGGGTATATAGGTCTTGTACTTCCGCTGATACTCATCCTTATGGCCATTGTCAGGGATGGTGTAGCGCAATGGAGAAGTCTGGAATCTATCAGCGCGTACTACTACAGCGGTGCGGCGGCTGCATTTGTAGGCATGCTGGTCGCTCTCGCACTTTTCCTGTTTACCTACCGCGGCTACAGGAACAAGTATTACTGGGCAGACCGGGCGGCTTCCATCATCGCCGCAGTTTCTGCGCTTGGCGTAGCCATCTTTCCCACAGCAGCACCGGACGGTGTGCATGCTTTATCGTGGTGGACCCCGGTCACAGGGATCCTGCATCATGTGTTTGCTTTCATCCTGTTCGCAATGTTTGCGGTATTCGCGCTCTGGCTGTTCCGGATCAAGCCGAAAGGAGAGGAAATCACACCTGATAAACGGCGGCGCAACAGAGTGTACCTCCTTTGCGGCAGCGTCATTGTCGGCAGCATTATCTGGGCGGGTGTCGCCGGTCTGAATGGAAGATCCATTTTCTGGCCCGAGTCATTTGCCTTGATTGCATTCGCCGTGTCCTGGCTTGTCAAGGGCTACGCACATAGAACGATCGCCAACGCTGCACGCTCCTTGTTCCAGCGGCAAGACGCTCTGCAATAGAATCACAACATAAATGATGGCAGTGCACTTGCTTCTCGAATTTCAGTGGCAAACGTGTCCTGAAACCGATTTAGGGATGGCCTGAATGACTTCGAAACTGCTTACCGTCTTGTCGCTTGCACTTGTGACCGGATGTTCCGCCAACCTGGATGCGGAATGCACGGACTTTTTCACTCGCGTGAACGGCGCGCTCGACGAGATTGCCGCCGCATCCTCGGATGCTGAACGTGCAGCGCTCGCAGAAAATCTGGATGCATTCTCTTCGGCGCTAGAATCCCTCAAGAAGCGCGCCGGGGAAAGAATCAGTGAAAAAATAATGTCTGGCAAAATCTGCTCAGACCTTAACCCAGTCGGAACGGAGTGCGAGGAAACGCTGGTCTTTGACGATCTCAACAAGCGCAAGGCCGTTGCCCTCAATGGCTTCATTGAAAGGTGGCGGAAAGTCGGGCCATTTAGCAAATCCAGCGCAGCGCCTGTCGAAGCGCCGAAAACCGTGCCTGAATATGACGGGAACGGGCGGACCGCGAATGCTGGCACCCGGCAGCGGAAGCCACCTGATGACGGGTCAATGTCTAACCCGTTGAACTCCGTGATACTCGGCGAGATGGTGGATCTCGTTTTCACGTGCAACAACACCCTGCGCTGAAACAAACGGTGCCAGAACAAATTTCCCCGAATATCAGTGGAATTTGTGCTCTTATACCGATTTACACCAGGGATCAGCGCTGGCACAGCGGGCTGTTGTCCGGATCCTCCACGGCATCGACTACAGTCTGCACGAATGCCTGTAACTCGACCATGTCCAGGCAGCGATGCAGCCGGTTCGCCAGTTCGGGAGAGATGCGCACCAGGCCGACCACGCCGTCGCTGCGCCGGAACTGGATTCCGACCAGATGCACGGCATCCGGCGAATCGTCTTCCTCGTCGGCGATTCTGGCGCTTTCTTCCAGCAACAGCTCGTACTGCTCCTCTATCCTGTCCTGCACGTCCGCATCGATGTCTTCGTCGACAAGTACCAGCAATTCTTCTCCGTCCCCGGCTGTCTGGTAGTCGATGCCATTGTCGTCCAGCCATGACGTAAAGCGGTCTCTGAGCTGTTCTGCAAACAATACATATTCAAGCATGGCGCATTAACCCAAGAGAAAAGTGGCCGGAGACATTATTTATCGTAAGTAAATGGAGCTGAAACTTTATTGTTTACCGGTTCATTTACCGCCCTTTCATTCCGTAGGTGGCAACCACGTCGCGCCACAGTAACGCGAACTTGTCCACGAACAACTCGAACGACGCGGTCTCGGTTATCCGGCGTTCGTCCTCGATCGTGGTGCGGGTCGCCCACACCGCGGCATTCTGATCGCGCCAGGCGGTCGTCTCCGCCTTGCAGTAGACAAAACCCGAACCCACATCGACCAGCGCCGCCGCGGTCTTCGTGGTGACGCGTGCGTCCCGGTTTGGCAGGAAGCCCGGCTTGATATCCGCCAGCGGATCGTACTCCGCCTGGTCGACCGTGAAACGGGTGTCCAGCGTGTACAGCAACAGCAGGTCGGCGTTTAGCGCCCTGGCCACCGGGCGCAGCTCACCGACCGTGTTCAGTGTCGGCGGGACCCGGTCCGGCGGCACGCTGTCCACACCGGCGACCTGCGGCAGCTGCTGCAGGCGCTGGATGTCCCGTTCGGATTCGATATTGCGGACGGTCATCACGCAGTATCGGCCCGTGCCGTAACAGGCGCCGTTGGTCGTGCCGTAGCCCGCCGCCTGCACCCGCACCAGCGCGATTCGCGCAGGAAACGCGGCACCCGGCTGGCGGCCTGCCGCCGCACCGGCTGCCGTCAGCTCGGCCAGCGGGACCCCGGCGCCCGGGGTCCGGTAGGTGGCGCAGCCGGACAGGGACAGGAGCAGCAACAGCAAAGACAATCGATGCAACATGGCAAATCCACGGTGATGGAAAGAGAGCCAGAGTATAGGTCGCAACGGTGCTGGACGGGAAGAATCAGGATCAACAGGGTCAGACTCACAGCCGGCCCATCTACACCCTCACCCTGCGGACGCCGACAAGGCGTAGGTCGGACCGCGCAGCGGGTCAGCGTCGATTGATTCGATGCACTATTGACACAGCAATGGCACCAGTCCCTAATGTTGCCGGATTCAGCCCTCCCCTGGCTGGATACGAATCATGGCATCCCTATGCAGCCGGACATACTCAACGCCCGTTATGCGCTCGACGGTCAACTGAAGTTCGTCCCCGGCCAGGGCGGATTCATCAATGCCGTCATCGACAATGACCTGGCGAGTGCGCGTGTTTCGCTGTATGCGGGACAGGTATTGTCCTGGCACCCGAAGTCCATGCAGCATGATGTGCTGTTCCTGAGTGACCAGGCGCATTACCAGGCCGGCAAGGCCATCAAGGGCGGCGTGCCCGTGTGCTGGCCATGGTTCGGCCCGGACCCACAGGGAAAGGGCCGGCCGGCGCACGGCTTTGCACGCACCTCGGAGTGGGACGTGCTGCAGACGGCGGCACTGGACAGCGGCGGCACGCAACTGGTGCTCGGCCTGACACTGAACGGCCAGACACGTGCCCTATGGCCCGGCGAGATCGAGGCGCAGCTCGACATCACGGTGGGCAACACCCTGCGGCTGGCATTGACCACGCACAATTGCGACACGCAGCCCGTCGAACTGAGCCAGGCGCTGCACACCTATTTCGCGGTGGGCGATATTGCCAGGACGTCGGTACACGGCCTGGAAAACAGGACCTATATCGACAAGGTCGATGGCAGCAGACACAAGGTCCAGACGGGTGCACTGACGATCGGCGCGGAAGTCGACCGGATCTACACTGGTGTGAACCGCGAGCTGGAGATTCACGACGCCGGCTTCAACCGGGTAATCCGCATCCACGCCAGGGGCAGTGCGAGCGCGGTGGTGTGGAATCCGTGGCAGGCAGTAGCCGCCGGCATGGCCGACCTGGGTGATGCAGATTACCGCCGCATGCTGTGCGTGGAGACCGCCAATGCCGGACCCGACGTGGTAAAACTGGCTGGCGGCGCAAGGTATCTTCTCGCCGCCGAGTATGCCGTCGCAGCCGGATAACAGGGGTCAGACCCCGATTGCTGTCTCCTGATTAAATACATGACATTCCAGTCATTGCACCCGGAACCCGCCCACGCCTCGAACCCTTATCTATCAACGAGAACCGGGGTCTGACCCCATCGGGTTAGTACCAACGTATTAGTGACTTACCACCCTTGTCAGTTTAGATTCAGGATGACAGGTCAATATTGTGCGAAGCACGGCAGCGGCGCTGAAAAGGTGCCTCGCCGAGGCGTAACCGCCAGGACCCTGCGTTATCCACACGAGTAAATCATGGTTGAACCGGCAATGAACAAAACAGAACACACACCCTTATGGGTTTATCTTGCATTTTCGAATATCTCAACAAGAAAGGGCGCCTTGCTGCTGATACTGGCCAGCGCCGTGTTTACCGGCTACTGCGTTCCCTGGTCCCTGTTTTTCGCAGGCCCGGGCTGGCTTGCGAAAATATTCCTGGCCGATGACTGGAGCTGGTTTGCAGCGATGGTTCCCGTTACGTTCTGGTACTGGTTGAGTCTACGGTGGATTGACAACAATCACGCCTGGGTCGACACCAGATAAAAATCAATGGGGTCAGACTCGATTGACCAGACCTGACCCTGGCGTCCCAACCGGCCTGCCCCATTGTTACCACACCACGGATAATGCGTACCGTTACAGCCCCCCGATGAGTTGAGCGTTCAGCTGGTGATGTTTGACCAGCTTGAGGATCTGCTTCGAGTTGGTCTGCTGCGGATCGTAACCGATGATCAGCAGATGCTGTCGCTCATCGTTGAAGCGTGCACGTTCGATCCCTGCCGCCTGCAAGATGGCATGCTCGACGCGTCGCCTGTTCTGCTCGTCCAGAAATTCATCGACGTGTACTACGATATCGATATTGGTTGTAATGGTGTTCGGTTGTGCGTTGTCCATCCGGCTCTCCTTGTTTCAGGTCAACAACGCAACGAAAAGTTGCAATCGGCATGCCAACTATCATTTCAGTGTCATAGCCGTGCATTTCTGCTGCAGGAAGCCGTTACGGCGCTGACAAATGTTCCCTGCAAGCGACACTTGTGGATAGACCGGTTTCAACTGCCGGAATGTATTGCTGTTACCTTGTCGCCTGCCTGAGACGATCCGGCAACATCGGTATGTGCGCACCAGCTGGTAAACGGGCCGGGATACCGGTTTGGTGAAATCAAGACAACCGGGATACGCGCCCGTTATGTTCCTGGCTGGTCCGGGCCGGCGCCCGCCGGAAAGCCTTGCTCACATCGACGGATCCCAGGCCCGCACGCAATTCCGACCGGCGCCCTTGGCCGAGTAAAGCGCCTTGTCGGCCCGGTCCAGTGTCGCCTCCACCGGCAGATTGGAATCCAGCTCCGCCATGCCGAAGGAGGCCGTGGCCTGTATGGTGGCACCATCCGGAAGCGTGAAGGCCTTTTGCTCCAGTGCCTTGCGCAGACGCTCCACCACATCCATACTGATCGGCACATCCATGCTGGGCAGGCAGATGAGAAACTCCTCGCCGCCATAGCGAAAGACCTTGTCGTAAGCACGCAGGTGCTCCATCAACAGGGCTGCAGTCTCGCCCAGGACCTGGTCGCCGGCCGGATGGCCATGACCGTCGTTGATCGCCTTGAAGTAATCCATATCCATCATGACCAGGCAGCAGGGCTGCACCTTGCGCTTCACCAGTTCATGCTGCTCGCGCAGCTCCGTGAGCAGGCCGATACGGGTGTTGGCGCCGGTGAGCGGGTCCCGGTTGTAGAGCTGTTCGTTCAGCTCGCGTTTCAGGGTATGCAGTTGCAGGCGCAGGCGTTCCAGGGACTGGGCGAAATTATCGTACTCGTACGGCGAGATAACCTTTCCCGCGGCGGTCGCCATCAGCAGTTGCGCGGCCAGTTGATGCATGTGTGAATGTTCCGCCTCGATCGCAACGAAAGCCGGCAACTGCTGCAGCTTGTTCGAGGCATAGGTGTAATACCATTGGCCAAACTGGCATTGCCGGTGCGATTGCGGACTCACGTCGCGCTGGTCACAATGAGACTTGCAGATCAACGTCCGGTCCAGCCCCTTGGACCATTGCTCGTGGTTATAGATAGCCTGATCCAGTTGCAGCAGGACTGTTTGCAGTTCTTCCGTGCTGAACGCGAACATGGGCACCTCATTGCTGGAAACGAGTTAATACCTTCCGTTTACGGCAGGCTTGTACGCTTTTATGATCCCGGGCATCGCGTGGAAGGTACATTGCGCACCGCCCTCAACCCCGTCTGCGGCCCGATAATGCGACGACAGCGAGCATAACCCGCCCATTTCACGGGGGTCAACCGCAACAGCGGCCGTCGCGGACACGCGGGTAATCCATGTCACGACGGGGGCAGACGCCACTGCCGTCACGATCCCGGAGTCTGGCATTATCGAGGAGGCTTTGGTGATACCGGTGAAGGTTGCGGCTCATGCCTGCTATACCGGTTTTCGCAAACGGACCGCCTGGCCCGGGATGATCGGGGTAAGCAAGTATTCTTATCTGTGTCAATGGCAAAACCTGACCGGGATACTCAACGGCCGTGATATGTTCAATCCAGCCCCGGATGCCCACAGCGCGCGTCCCGGGCCGGCCGGAGACCATTCCGATACCCGGTCAAAGGGTCAGTTCCTCCACCCTGACACCGTACTGCCCTTCCGCGAGTGTCTTCCGGACATTAACCGGATCGTCTGTGTTACCGAAGCTGTAATCGAGCAGGCTGACGACAGGGTAGGAATTGTAGGGCTGCTTGTCCGGATCGAGGAGCAACACCACATCGGGTCTCAGGCGCAGAACCGGATTCTGGGATATGACCACGCCGACTTCACCGCTGCTCAGTTCGACGAGCGATCCTGTCGGATAGGTACTGATAGCCTGGATGAAACTGGCAACCAGCAGCTCGGAAAAAAGGCGTCCCTGCTGCTGATACAGCATATAAATGGCATTGGATGGCGAAACGGCCTGCGCATAAGGCCGCGGAGTAGTCACCGACACGTAGCAATCGACAATGCCGGCGATCTGTCCCAGCAGCGGGATTTTGCCCCCCTTCAGGACCGCGGGATAGCCGCTGCCGTCCAGGCGTTCGTGATGGGTCCGGACGATGTCGAGTACCTCCGCCGGAACATCCGGACTCTCCGAGAGAATGCGTACGCCGTGCTCGACGTGGGATTTCATCAACGTCCATTCGTCGTCCGACAACCGGCCCTCCCTGTTAAGTAACTCTGCGGGCAGCGCCGTCTTGCCGATATCCATGAGCATCGCACCAATTGCCAGCGCATTCAGCTGCTCCCGCTCGAGTCCAAGTTCACGGCCCAGGGTGGTCGCCCACACCGATGCGCTGAGTGAATCCCGGTAAATATACGAATCGAATTTTTTAATGCGGGTCAGCCAGATGTAGGCATCCGGGTTGCGTTCAATGCTTTCGATCATGACATCGACCGATTTCTCTATGATCGGCAGTTTCAGTACATTGTCTCGCTGCAGGATGTTGTCCATCTCCGTAAGCAAGCCGACGATGTCATCATGTGATTCCCGTACGGTCCGCACCTCATCCCGGGCCGGGACTGTAACCTGGTATTTCTTCCGGTCGACTATATCGCCGATATCCGATTTGGCCGGCAGCATCGAGTGCTGGCTGCTGAGCACGATCTCCTCGTCCGGGACCATGATATAGACATGACGGCACAGCGTGTTCAGCTGATCGATTTCCGCCTGCTCCCTGACCGGGAAACCCTGGAACATGAACGGAGTCTCACGCCAGGGTCGATCCAGGCGGGAGATAAACATGCCGATTTCGACTTCCGAGGTACTGATTTTCTTTACCGCCATCCGGCTTCCTTGCACTGATTGCCGTGCAGCATCGCGGGTGCGCGCGGTTGCCTGATCAGCGATACAAGGAAACTGACCAACACGGGCGACGCTGGCGACATGTCCGCACGTGCCAACAGGCCCAGTGGTGGCGAACAGTCAGACGGTGTTTTGCACTATCTTTACGCGACGTGCCAGCCACCGGCGTTGCAGCTCCATCACGATCCGCGTGATGCCCGGTGGAGGTGCGATCTGTTCACCCACCATTGAATCAAGAAAAAAGAGACCGTATCCGATGTCCTCGCAACGCCGGACGACGGCACGATACAGTTGTGACTCGCCTTCGAAGTTCAGAATGACATCGACCTCCTGATCAAGAGCCAATTTGATCCAGTCATCCGGGTACAGCTTCACGAAAATTCCGGTCAGACTCATATCCGTGGGCCTGAACACGTGCTCGGTAACGCCTGTGCGAAGTCGAACCGACAGTCCACTGGATTCCCACACGGGCGTGCGAAACACCCGGCGCCGGTCGAATTCGCTCCCGGCAAGGGCCTCGATGAAATAGACCATTTCCTTGAACTCGGACGAGTTCAGGGAAAACTTTACTTCCGGCTCACTGAAGCTCGCGATGGTCAAACACTGGCCATCCGAAGTCAGATGAACGTTACCAATGATGATTTCCGACATGATGTTAGTCGCCTGGCTCCATGGGTTCTATTGAATTCGTTGACCGGTGCAGGTGCGCATATCGCTACAGCCGACCGGCTGTACAGTATCCGGCAATATGCCCTGACCCCGGCTGGGGTGCCCGCATCCGGATGTGGCCGGGCAGGTTTCCACCGGGTCCTGGAACGGCACGAGCATGCCGTCGTGAGGTTTCTGGGTCGCAGCATGAACTCCTCGCCCCGGCTCACCGGTGCCGGAAAGGTCGCAGCTATGCAGGACGTTTGCACACAGGTACGGTGTCACGCCCGGAGACGTACGGGAATCGACGCGGCCCGCATGATGCGCCGGGCGTAATGCGAATGAAGCTGCCGTAAAGGACGAGGACCAGGTGATCGGCTGACTCTGAACGGTGCGGGGACCCAGGCATATCCTGGTAGCGATGCCTGACGCGCCGGAGATACGGAACAGGCGTCTGGACCGCGTCGAATTCCGGCACGCTGTCTGATTGCTGCGCTCGAACTGATTGCTGCGCTCGAACTCACGTTGAGCTGGCACAATTACTTGCGAGCTGGCGTAAGTGGACCCGGCGCACTTCTACAGGAACACGAGGTGACCATAAGTGATTCCCCATATCACTTTGAACGGGCCGGCGAGATCGCCACCCCTCCCCCCAAATCTTTGTGCTGACTATACGCATAAAATGCGTATACGCAATAATACTTATGTACTAGGTTATAAGCGCGCATGAACAATCGCCCTTTTCGGAAATGTTATGTTTTATTCGCGTGTCACATCGCAGATGAAAACAGCAGTCATCAGGGACAACTGTCCCTCATGCCGTGTGCATCCCTGCACATCGTTCTTGCCCACGGCAGCGATGGACAGGGTCAGGATGACGCACAGCATAGCGATGTGCGTGAACGACCACCCGCAGTTCCCGACACAGCATGCTCGCAGTGATGCAGTCTGTGGATTATTGAGCCTTTCACAAACACGTAACGGCGTTCATATGATATGGCCACGGAATCCACGGAAGCACACGGAAAAATACTGTTAAGGTGACACTGATCCAGTCATGCCGCACGTCATTGTGAGCGCGATGTGGAGGCATACACAAGTACCGCGAGAGGTAAGGATATGGTGAGACCGGGAACCGGTCGAGAGGCTGGCCTGGGTCTGCCTGCAACAACAAGGGAATCCCGCAGGTTCCTGCGATTGCCGGATTCCGGCCCGCAGCCGCTGCACCGGCCTGGCCGGAATGACGATCGGGGAAAGTTGTTTCTGTTTCCATCCATAACCAGCGATTCATAGCTTAAGGATGGCCTGATTGACTCATCGTTCACCTTTTGGCGTCGGTCGGGATCATGTAACTTGTTGATTAACATACGCCATAGTACGGATCTCAGCTCGACTGTCGTCCCGGCCCTGTTCCCGTCCCTGGCGCCCCGCCGGACCCATGCCGGTGGCGTGCAGTGCACCCGGAATCACGGTTTGCCCGGACTGTACGTAATGAGAACCGGAAGCTGGTACCCGGTTTTTAAGTCGCGCCTTGCAGCGCTGTTGGTAATCCCGGTGACGTGCTTCTGATACCATGATCCCTGTCCCCAGACAGGGCATCCCAACCCGACGACCAGGAAAGCAACGTGGACAATGCGATGTCGAAGTCGGCCATCCTGCTGATCCATTGCCAGGACCAGAAAGGGATCGTGATATCGATCACCGAGTTCATTTTCAAGAACGGCGGCAATATCCTGTACCTGGACCAGCACGTGGATACGGAGCATCAGGTCTTTTTCATGCGCATCGAATGGGATCTGCATGATTTCGTCATTGCCGACGGAAAGATCGGCGAATACTTTGAAACGCTGGTATCAAGGCGCTTCTCGATGAACTGGCGGCTGCATTTCTCGGATGAAGTGCCGCGCATGGCGCTGTTTGTATCAAGACTGCCGCACTGCTTCCACGATATCCTGTCCCGCTATGAGGCAGGCGAATGGCGGGTCGAGATCCCCCTGATCATCAGCAACCACACCGACATGCAGATCGCGGCCGGGCGCCTGGGTATCGATTACGTACCTCTGCCGGTCACCCGGGAGAACCGGGCGGAACAGGAGCGCAAACAGCTCGAACTGCTGCAGCGCTACCGGATCGATTTCATCGTACTGGCGCGTTACATGCAGGTCCTGAGCGACGGGTTCATCGGCGCCTACCCCGACCGCATCATCAATATCCACCATTCCTTTCTGCCGGCATTCCCCGGCGCCCGGCCCTACCAGCAGGCGCATGACCGGGGGGTGAAGATCATCGGCGCCACCAGCCATTATGCGACCGCCGACCTGGATGCGGGACCGATCATCGAACAGGACGTGGTGCGGGTGAGTCACGAAGATTCGGTCGAGGACATGATCCGCAAGGGGCGTGACCTCGAGAAGATGGTGCTGGCCCGCGCCATATGGCACCATTTGCACCACAACATCCTGGTCTATGAAAACCGCACGGTGGTGTTCGAATAGGCTGCGCCGCCTTACTATACGGTAACCGCCGTTTTCAAACGCTTCATGGAACGACTGTGGTGTACGCCTGCTGGCCGTGGGGCGCGCGCGCCTCGAAAACGGCCATCCTGATCGTATCCAGTGCCGCGCCCGGCGTGATGGGGCCGCTGTCCCCTGTATGCCCGCGGCTTCAGCCACGCGCTATGGTGGCGAAGCCGGCGTGCCGTGGCGTTGCAAAAAGGCCGCAATGTCGTTCATGACTTCATAACGGCCGCGATACGGTATCGATAGCGCGGCGAGAATAGCCACGTGGTCGAGCCCGTCATAGATGTGCGGCTCAACCGATCCCCCCCTCTGCCGCACCCTCTCGGTCATGTTCACGATATTACGGCGCTTTACCTCCGTGTCCGCATTGCCATAGAGCAACAGCAGCGGTGGCTCACGGCCATCGACGAAGTGGACGGGCTGGGACTCGGCATAATCCACGCCTGCGAACACCCTGGGTAAATAGGGTTTGTCGAAGATAAAATCATAGGGTGCCGCAAGACCGATGAAGCCCCGGATATTGCGATGCAAGGCCGGTCCGAGATAACGCTCATTCACAGTCAGCATGGCGGCCAGGTGTCCACCGGCGGAATGCCCCATGAGGAAGATCCGGTCTGCCTCGCCGCCGAATCGGTCAATATTGTTCATGACCCACACCGCCGCCGCCGCACTGTCTGCCATCATTTGCGGAAACGACACCTCGGGATAACGGCGGTAATCGGGTATCACCACGATATAGCCCCTGGCGGTCAGCGCCTGGGCGACAAAACGATAGTTCTCCCGGGTAAACGTGGTGCAGGCGCCCCAGCATCCCCCGTAGAAAAAAATGACCGTGCCTTGCGCCTGTCCCCCGGGCTGGTAGATATCCAGCCTGTTGAGTTCGTGTGTGCCGTAGGGCAGGCCTGCAGTCAGGGTATAGTCATCAAAACGTGCGAGGGTGTTGGCCACCGTCAATGCAATTCCGGTGCAGGCGGCAAGGAGCGGGACGAGCATAACAGGCAGGAGTTTCTTCATCGGCCCTCGGGCAGATTCCGGTTCGGATCACGCACCGCGCCAGTGGAGATAGACCAGGGTTTCACCCGGCGGGACCGCGTCCCGGCCGGCCACCGCCATCAGCCCCCGCCCGGTTCCTTGCCGCCCGCCCCCGGCACCGGGTAGTGGTGTACGTCGCGCTGCGGGAACGGGATGGTGATGCCGGCCGCGCGGAAGGCCGCGTCGATGGCGACATTCAGATCGCTCCTGATCTCGAACTTGCGGTCGATCTGGCGGATGAAACAGCGCAGCTCGAACAGCAGTGCATTGTCCCCGAATTCGACGAAGTAGACCTTGGGCGGCGAAATGCCCGGCTGGTTTTTCAGTACGCCGGGGTGTTCGTTGGCGATGGCAACGAGCAAATCCATGACCTGCTTCACGTCCGAGCCATAGGCCACGCCAACCGGCACGATAATGCGGCCCCAGGGATCGTTCAGCATCAGGTTGGAGACCTTGTTCGAGATCAGCTCGGAGTTCGGCACGATCACGTCGGCGCGGTCGAAGGTCTCTATCTGCGTGGAGCGGATACTGATCTTGCGTACATAGCCCTGCACGTCGCCGACCACGATCCAGTCGCCGGTACGCACCGGCCGCTCGAACAGCAGGATCAGGCCGGAGACGAAATTGTTGACCACGTTCTGCAGGCCGAATCCGATACCGACCGACAAGGCGCCGGCGATCAGTGCAAGATTGGCAAAACTGATACCCGCGATACCCAGCGCGATCAGCAGCGTGACCAGCACACCGGCATAGCCGCTGATGGTGGTGATCGCCTCGCGCCCGCCACGGTCCAGCCGCGAGCGCCTGACCAGTTCCGGCACCACCTTGTAGCGCATCCAGCGCGACAGGCTCATGCCAACCGCCAGCACGGCGATCGCGGCCACCAGCTTGGCCGGCGCGATGTGCAGCGAACCGATCTCGAAGCCGCTGGTGACCTGGTCGAGCACCAGCCCGATACCCTGGTCGGACAGGCCCCATACCCGCAGCGTCCACAACAGGAAGACCGCCCAGATCACCAGTACGCTGGCCAGACGGAACCAGATCAGTCCCGGGACCTTCTCTTCAGCCGCCAGACCGACCCACTTGCGAAAACCGCGCTGCCAGGCATAGGTACCCTCGTCGAGACCGTCGTACAGGTACGTGAGCAGCAGGCTGGCTTCCTTGGCGGCCAGCAGGCCGGCCGCCGTCCCGCCCAGGCCGACCAGCAGGTAGAACGACAGGTTGCGGTAACCGGCCGTTTCCGCGAGTGCGATCGCCACGGCTGCCAGCACCAGTAGAATACGCATGCTGCGCCGGCCAGCCAGGCCCGGTACCCGTCTGAGGATCAGCGCCGACCAGGCGAGTCCCACCACCAGCAGCCAGGCCGACGCGGTGCGCAGCAACAGGTAATGCGGACCCGGCAGACCGATCACGGCATTGGCGGACAGCAGCAGGCCGCCCATCAGCACCAGCGCCGCCAGGATGCGCACCCAGCGCCCCAGCAGCTTCGCATCGTGCGCGGCCAGGCCCTTCGCCATGCGGCCGGCCAGCCAGGTATCGATGATGATGCCCGCCACCAGCCAGACGACGACCGCGAGTGCGACGCTGGCGATCAGTGCCGGCGGCCACTCCGGCAGGAGCGCGATCAACAGCAGGAACACACCGCCGGCCGGCAACAGCCCGGGCAGCGCGGCGATGATGTTGCGCGTCTGCACCGACAGCATGGAGCGGGTCCGCCAGTAATGCCGCAAGGCGAATCCGGCGATCAACAGCACGGCCAGCAATGCCACCGCGCCGGCGCGCTGCTGCAACGAGAGCCGGTCCCAGCCACTGCCCACCGACAGCAGGCCGGTCACCAGCCGCGACCAGGCGACGGGATCGGTGATGGCGGCGGTCACCACCGCCCAGGTGGCCGGCTCGCGGGTCAGCAGATGCGTGGTGAGCGCCGCCTGTTCGATCGCCAGCACATTGTCGAACAGTTCCTTGCCAAGCTGTCCGATCTGTTCGCAATCGGCGCGCTGGCGGTTGGCCAGCTGCAGCTGCCTGCCCAGGTCACGACGCGAGGCAACCACCTCGGGCGTCACGTCCGCACCGGGCTCGCCGAGCGCGGTGATGCGCGCGGTGAGCGTATCGATCGCAGCCTGTTGCTGGACGACACAATCGCGCGCCTCGGTGCGCAGGGGCTGGATGGCAGCCTTGAAACCATCCAGCGTGCGCTGTGCCAGCGGGGACTCGCCGTTTGCGTCGAGCTGCTTCTGGATGTCGCCGAGCCCGGTCCGCGCCGAATTGATCCAGGCATCGCGGTCGCCGGCCTCGTCCGCATACGCACGTGGCACCGTCAACAGGCAGGCCACCAGCAGACTGACTGACAACCGCCACATCGACATGTCAGATCACCTCGTCTTCGGGCAGCGCCGGCGCCAGCGTCTCCTGCAGCGCTTCGACCTGCTCGGCAACGGCCGCGTTGCTCTCGAACCGCGCCAGCAGGAACAGGGCCTCGCCTTCGTGCACCAGCGGCAGGTGGGTCTGGGCGATCAGGATGCCGCCAGCCGGCGCGACCACCCTGCATTCCGCATCGACCAGCGGCGCGGCGATGATGCCCAGGGTATCCCCCTTGTGAACCCGTGCACCCAGCCTGGTCTGCGGGCGCAATATGCCGCTCTCCGGTGCCCGCACCCATGAGGTGCTGCGCGCCACCACCGGCTGCTGTGGCTGACTCGCCGGACGCGTGCCCGGCAACATGCCGAGCGCGCGCATGACGTGCAAAACACCCCGCAGTCCGGCACGGATGGCGACCTCGTCAAAGCGCAGTGCCTCGCCGCCTTCATACAACAGTATCGGGATACCCGCATCCATCGCGGCCTCGCGCAGCGAGCCGTCGCGCAGGTCCGCATTGATCAGCACCGGCACGCCAAACGCCTCGGCAAGCTCCAGGGCGGCCGGGTCATCGAGATTGGCGCGTACCTGCGGCAGGTTCTCGCGGTAGACTGCACCGGTGTGCAGATCGATCCCGTGCGTGCAGTTGGCTACGATCTCGCGCATGAACAGGTCGGCGATCCGCCCGGCCAGCGAACCGCGCACGCTGCCCGGAAAACTCCGGTTCAGGTCGCGCCGGTCCGGCAGGTAGCGCGAACGGTGCAGCAGGCCGTGCACGTTGACCACGGGCACAGCAACCAGGGTGCCGCGCAGCCGTTTCAGCACCGAATGGCGCAGCAGGCGGCGAATGATCTCCACCCCGTTCAGTTCGTCGCCGTGAATCGCAGCGCTGACGAACAGGCGCGGCCCGCTCCTGCGGCCGTTGACCACCTCGACCGGCATGGACAGGTTGTCGTAGGTATACAGGCGGGCGATCGGCAGGTTGATGGTGACACCCGTGCCGGGCGCCACGCGGGTACCGCCGATCACGATCTGATTGCCCGGATCAGCCCTTGCCACGGGTGCGCGTCCGGTCGCGGCGGGCGTTTTTCTCGATGAACTGCACGATCAGGCCGGCGACGTCCTTGCCGGTAGCCCGCTCGATCCCTTCCAGGCCAGGCGAGGAATTGACCTCCATGACGACCGGCCCGCGATTGGAACGCAGCAGGTCCACGCCGGCCACATTCAGTCCCATCTTGCCTGCGGCGCGCACCGCGGTGGAACGCTCGGTCGGGCTGAGCTTGACCACGCCGGCGCTGCCGCCACGGTGCAGGTTGGAGCGGAACTCGCCCTCTTTCGCCGTGCGCTTCATGGCAGCCACCACCCGTTCGCCGATCACGAAGGCGCGGATATCCGAACCGCCGGCCTCCTTGATGAATTCCTGTACCAGGAAGTTGGCATTGAGTTCGCGAAACGCATCGATCAGGCTCTCGGCCGCCTTGTGCGTCTCGGCCAGTACCACGCCCTTGCCCTGGGTACCCTCCAGCAGCTTGACCACCAGCGGCGCGCCCCCGACCAGCTTGATCAGGTCCTGGGTATCGTCCGGCGAGTTGGCGAAGCCGGTCAGCGGCAGGCCGATGCCGGCACGTGCCATGATCTGCAGCGAACGCAGCTTGTCGCGCGAGCGCGTGATCGCCACCGATTCGTTGAGCGGCCACGTGCCCATGATCTCGAACTGGCGCAGCACCGCCGCACCGTAGAAGGTGACGGAGGTCCCGATGCGCGGAATCACGGCATCGAAGTCGTCCACCAGCTGACCCTTGTAGTGAATACTCGGGCGCATCGAGGCGATATCCATGTAGCACTTGATGGTGTCGAATACCTTGACCTCGTGGCCGCGCGCGCGCGCGGCATCGATCAGGCGGCGCGTGGAATACAGCTTTGTATTCCGTGACAGGATGGCGATCTTCAATCCTCTTCTCCTCTTATTGCGGGATCCGTCGGGCGTGGACGCCCGACCAGGTAGGAAGCGGCCGGGTCGACCAGGAAGCGCCCGCTCATGGCGGTCCGTCCCAGCAACATGCGAAAACGCATGGTATCGCGGTTGGTCAGCGTCAGCTCGATCGACCAGCGCTGCGCACCGACGCACACGGTCGTCCCGATCACGTATCTCAGTTCGCGGTGGCCGCCGGAATCGGTCACTTCCCGCCGTTCGCACAGCCGTGCCTCGCAGTTTATCACCACATCCTCGCGTCCCTGAAAGGGATGGATGCCGAAGTGCACCCAGGTGGCGCCGCCGCGCTCGAACGGCTCGATATAATAGGCGTGCAGGGCCGAGGTACGCGCCCCGGTGTCGATCTTGGCCTTGATGCGCTTGATACCCAGCCCGGGCAGGCTGACCCACTCGCGCCAGCCGACGGTGGTCAACGGCGTGTCAGCGGGGCGCATGCCGTCCCGGCATGAAAATACCCGCCGCGCTGTTGTCCGGCCCGCTCAGAACCAGTCCCTGCTGCGAAAATATACCCAGAGCCCCGCACCAGCCAGCAGCAGCAGCATGACCACGATGATGAATCCAAGCGGGTTTTCCGCCCCCGGTATCCCGCCCACGTTGATGCCGAGCAGACCGGTGACTAAGGACAGCGGCAGGAAGATCGCGGCAATGATCGACAGCAGGAACATGCGCTGGTTGGTCTGTTCCGCCATCAGGCTGGCCAGCGACTCCTGCGCGACCGCCGCGCGTTCGCGCGCGGCATCGAGATCCTCGACGATGCGCGTCAGCCGGTCGTAATGCTCGCGTAATTCCAGCCGGTTCTCCTCATCGAGGAGTCGTGAATGTTCCGCGGCCAGCCGGTTCAGCGCCTCGCGCTGCGGGGCGAGAAAGCGGCGCAGCGCAATCGCCTGGCGGCGCATCTCGGCCAGTTGCCTGCGCTGCTGCGGAATGGTGGTCGGCTGGTCGGTCGACTCGAGCACATCGATGTGCTCGTAGATCACCTCGACCACGTGGTCGATGCGGTCGAGCAGTCCATCCACGAACATGGCCAGGAACTCACCGCTGGAACGCGGCCCCTTGCCGGCCGCCAGCGCCGCGCGCAGGTCATCGACCGATACCAGGCGACGCTGGCGCAGGGAGATTACGCACCGCTCCCCCACCCACAGGCGTGCACTGACCATGTCATCCGGTTCGGCGCCCGGATTCAGGTTGACGGCGCGCAGGAACACCATCAGTCCGGCGTCGGTCGGCACGACGCGCGGGCGGGTTTCCGTCTGCTTGAGTGCCTCGACGGTCAGGCTGGACAGCCCGCTATGCTCGTACAGCCAGGCCTGTACCACCGGGCTGGAGTAGTCGAAGTGCAGCCACAACCAGGTGTTGCCGAACGGCTGAAAGGCATTCGCCTCGTCCCAACCGACCTGGTGCCCCCCGCCCGTGCCGTCCAGTATCCAGGCGCAGATTAACCCGTTGCTTTCATTCATCCAGACAAGGCCCCGAAAGTTCCCGGGATTGTAACGACAATCCGCCCGACAAAACAGCCGGGCGGGCAACGCGCGGGCAAAGAAAAACCCCGCAACACACGTTGCGGGGTTTCAATCAGCGTGTCGGCGCGCGGCGGTCAGTGCTTGCCGGGCGCCAGTGCCACGCCACGCCGCTCGTACTGTATGTAGGACTGCAGGGCGATCATGTCGGCGGAATCGAGCGCCAGCGGATCGCTCTCCAGCGGGTTCATGATGCACCAGTTGATCATCTCACCCAGCACTGCGACCTTGCCCAGCTGCTGCTGGAACTTCGGATAGGTCTCCGGGTGTGTATTGGCCGCGTTCGGGTGGCACTGGTCACAGGACACGGTATTGGTGCTGCCGATACCGCCATGGAAGAGCTTTTCACCCTTGTCCACCACGGACATGTACTCGGCCTGCCAGCGGTCGAGGTCGGCCTGCGTGAAGTTGTCCGCCCGGCCCGGCGCTGCAATCAGCAGACCGAGAGCAAGCGGCACCAGAAAGTGCTTCGTGATGCGTTCCATGTTCATCCTCCCGTGCTCAGTAGTGGGCCTGTGGCGGAATACGGTTCGCCACGGCCTGGTATTTTGAATCGACCGGCTTGCCGGCGCGGGTATCGAATGCCACCACGCGGTTACTGTTGTCCGGCAGCACGTAGCTCATGTCGACGTTGCCGGTGTGCATGTTGATGAACTGCCAGCCGGTCGCGTCGCGCTCGAAGAACGGGTCGGCCCGGTTCATCTCCACGGTCAGCTTGGGCAGGTAAGTCTCGACCTGCGTATAGGTGGACGGGTACGGCCACGGCCAGGCGGTCGCCATCGCGGAATGGAAGCTGATGTTGCCGATCTGGTTGTACTGGATCTGGTGCACGTGACCATAGATCACCGTGACCTTGTCGAACGGCTTGAGCAGTGCCTGCACCTGCTCTGCATCGTCGGTCCAGAAGTTCCAGCCCCTGTGGATCTTCTGGATCGGTGAGTGCGAGAACACCACCACCGGAGTGTCCTTGCTGACCCCCTCGAGGTCCTGCTTCAGCCATTCACGCTGGGCATCGCCGACCATGAACGGCGAACCTTGCGGATTGTCCAGGCGTGCCATCTGGTGCATGCGCTCGGCGGCAGTCGGCCACTTGTTGCTGGTCCAGTCGTCGAAGGTGAGGATGCTGTTCAGCACCACAAAGTGCACGCCCTTGTGGTCGAAACTGTAATGGTCGGGCCCGAGCTGCTTTTTCCAGTAGTCACCGAGATCCAGGTAATAGTCGTGCTCGCCCATCACGTAATGCACCTTGCCGGTCAGGCCGGCAAGGATCTCCAGACCGTGGTCGATCTCCTCGACCTTGCCGAGCTGGGCGATGTCCCCGCCGTAGAAGACGAAATCCGGCCGGGGTTCGAGCAGGTTGGCCTCTGCCACGGCGCGGATCAGTCCGCGGTCCCAGTTGCGCACGAACTCATTGCCCTTGACGTGGGTGATATGCGAATCGGAGAGGTAGGCAAAGGTGAAATTCTCCCCGGCGGCCTTGCCGAAGGCGACCTCCACCAGTGTCAGCGGCAGGCTGCCGGCGGCCACCAGCGCGCTGCCGCGCTTCAGGAATTCACGTCGATTGATTGTCTTGTTCATGTCGTCCTCCTTACTTGCTCGCCTGCGCGGCATACGCGGGGCTGGTCAGTGCCTGCAGGAAGGCCACCAGGTCTTTCTTCTCGGCCTCGCTCAGCTGCAGCGGGCGGATACCGCCGCTCAGGAAATCCGACAGCGGGTCGGTGTCCTTGAGGCGGCCGCCGTTGTTGTAGAAATTCACCACATCCTCCAGTGTCTTCAGGCTGCCGTCGTGCATGTACGGCGCGGTCACGTCGATATTGCGCAGCGTTGCCGTCTTGAATGCACCCACCTGGGTGAGGTTCTCGGTGACCGCAAACCGGCCGAGTTCCGACATGTTGGCCTGGGTCAGCACCGTGACGTCCACTTTGGCGCCGGCCCGTTTCTCCTTGATGAAGGCCGCCGCGGTCTCGTCTTCCTTGCCCTGGATGGACTTGAAACCGACACCGATGTTATGGAAACGGTTGTCGGTGAACAATGCCTGGGTCTGCTCGATCCTGTGACAGGACACGCAGCGACCCTTGCCGGTGTAGAGCGCAAAACCACGTAGCTGCGCCTCGGTCATGGCCTTCGTGTCGCCACCGTAGTAGTAGCGGTCGAACGGCGAATCGCCGGCTACGATCGTACGCTCGAAACTGGCGATGGCCTTGGCGACCTGATCGATACTGATATCCGCCGCCTCGACGCCGAACACTTCCTTGAAGGCCTTGAGGTACTCCGGGTCCTTTTTGACGATATCCACCAGCATGTCATGGTTGGCCAGGCCGCCCTCGACCGGGTTGACGGGCGGCTGCTTGGACTGGCCCTCCAGGTCCGGCTCGCGGCCGTCCCAGAACAGCGTTTTCATATAGGCGGCATTGATGACGGTCGGTGCATTGCGCGTGCCGGTCAGGCCGTTGAAGCCCTTCGAGACCTGCAGGTGGTCGGTGAAGGCCTTGGCCTCGTCATGGCAGGTGGAGCAGCTGACCTTGCCGTCGGCGCTCAGCCGTTTGTCGTGGTACAGCTTGTCGCCGAGCTTGATCTTGGCCTCGGTCTGCGGGTTGTCATCCGGCACCGGGACCGGCGGCAGCCCGAGTGGCTGGGCCAGTGCCGTCGTGCAGGCGGCAACGAGTATCAGTGATGTAATCCAGACGGTTGGTCGTAGCATGTTCTGCCCCTCCTCTCTCAGTGCTTCGTCATGAAGCGACTACGTTTACCAGGGTTGCCGGCCACCCGGCGGGTGGATGTGCCGGGGCCGGTGCGCGCGCCGCGGCGCAGGTTTCTTCACCGGTTATACTGTGTCTTCGGATTATTGCCAGTGCCGTTACCGGGTGACCATACGCCTGCGCCCTTAATATAACCAATAAATTGTTGTAAACTCCTTCATTGCCAATAGCTATCGAGTCCGGAGCACAGGAATGACCCTGACCGAACTTCGCTATATCGTCGCCGTGGCGCGTGAACGTCATTTCGGACGCGCCGCCAGGACCTGTTTCGTCAGCCAGCCGACGCTGAGCATCGCCATCAAGAAGCTGGAAGAGGAACTCGGCGTCCAGCTGTTCGAGCGCCAGGCCAGTGAAATCTCCGTAACCCCGGTCGGCGAACAGGTCATCGCGCAGGCACAACGGACACTGGAGGCGTCCGAGACGATCAGGCAGATCGCACAGCAGGGCAAGGACCAGCTGTCCGGACCGGTCCGCATCGGCGCCATCTATACCATCGGCCCGTACCTGTTTCCCGACCTGATCCCGCGCCTGCGCAAGCTCGCGCCGGACATGCCGCTGGTCATCGAGGAGAATTATACGGCGGTGCTGGCCGACAAGCTCAAGCGCGGTGAACTGGACGTGATCGTGCTGGCATTGCCATTCAGCGACCAGGGCCTGGTCACGCTGCCACTGTACAAGGAACCGTTCGTGGTGCTGATGCCGGCCGCGCACCCGCTGACACAGCGCAAGACCATCGGTCCCGCACAGCTCGAGGGTGAATCGGTACTGCTGCTGGGTGCCGGACACTGTTTCCGCGACCAGGTGCTGGAGGCCTGCCCTGGCTGCCTACCCAAGCCGGGGCTCGACAGCGGCCTGACGAATACCGTCGTCGGCAGCTCGCTCGAAACCATCCGCCACATGGTGGTCTCGGGGCTGGGCATTACCGTGCTGCCCTGCACCGCGGCGGGCGCGGACCGTTATACCCAGCGCCTGCTGGCCATCCGGCGTTTTGCCAACCCGGTACCGAGCCGCACCGTGGCACTGGCCTGGCGGGTATCGTTCCCGCGCGCGAAGGTCATCGATGCCATCAGCCAGTCGGTGAGCGAGTGCAACCTGAGCTGTGTCAGGCCGGTTCGCAAAAAACACCGGTAACGGAAACTGCTACCTCGCCGGGTGTTACTTTTTCTTCCGTTCGATCACGTAGAACAGGTCCGCGGAGGAGTTCAGTGCAGCGGCCTCCCCGACCAGTTTCCAGTGGCTTGACAGGGCATAGCGCAGACGCAATGTCGCCACCGGATCGAACAGACCGATACCGTAACTGACGAACAGATCCGGCGTCAGGTACTTGCCGACCAGGAGCGAGGCCTGGGTGACGTCCGCGCCCGGTTCACGATTGACCGACACCTCGTCGAGCCCCAGCTGTTCGCCCAGGCGCTTGCCGATCGACTCGCCGCCGCTCAGCCCCAGCATCAGCGCTGCCGTCTGCAGGGCGGATCGCTCGCTGTCGGATGCACCGCCTTCCAGTGGACGCCCCAGCACCAGCCAGGACAACTGTGCAGACTGCGGCAGGACCGGCTCGGAGAACACCGTGAATTCGGGTGCACGCAAGCGGCCGCGTGCCTTGATACCGACCAGCACATCCGGGGCCGGCTTGCGCACGGCCTCGATATCCAGCCCGGGCTCCGTCACCGCGCCGCCGGCAAACAGCAACCGGCCGGTCCGGATCGTCAACTCCTGGCCATAGGCCTCGTAGCGTCCGTCGCTGATCGACAGCTCGCCACTGGCGCGGGCCGGTTGCCCGGGCTGATCGACCAGCTGCACGTCGCCGTGCAATTTGCCGGTCAGGCCAAGCCCATCGATGTCGACGGCGTCGCCCAGCACAAGACGTACCCGGGTATTTACCGGATAGCGAGCCGACGCCCTGCCCTGCCCGTCTTCGATCACGATCACCTGGTCGGGCGAGACACTGACGGCGGATGGCGGCGGCTTGCGCGGACGCAATTGCGCGCGCGGGATGTCGATGCGTCCGGTGATGCGGGTCTGTTCCGTGTCCATGGCCAGCTGCAGCTCGGGCGACGCATAGATCTTCGCCTCCGATGTGTTCATGACCTGGAACAGGGTACCCTGTAACGCGATCGTCGCGCTGCGCTCGACGGGGTTGAGGAACCCGTCGCCGTGCAGTGTCCCGCCCCCCGAGCGTACCGATGCCGTGACACGTATGTCACCGGCCGGCTGACCGGCCAGCTCCACGCTAACATCCTCGAGTGTCAGCCCGGGCGTCACGAGTGTCGCCGTTCCTCCCGTCAGTGCCAGCCGGCCTTGCAGGCCAGGTGCCGCCGGTGTCCCGTCGAGCTGCACACGCCCGTCGATGCGCCCGTGCAGCTCCCCCACCTCGGGGATCCAGCGCGCTACCAGCCCGATATCCGGCCATTGCAGTGACAGCTCGCCATTCACCCTGCCCTGCTGCCAGTTGCCATCGGGCGGGACGACCAGACCGGCCTGTGCATGCAGGCCACCCTCTCCCGCCGCAAATGGCAGCTCGACCGACAGCGCCGCCTTGCGATTAGCCAGTGTCAGCACCGCCTGCCCGGGTGCGAAGGTAAACAGCTGCGGCGGTTCCGTATCAGCCTGCGGCAGGTGCAGGTTCACGGTTGAACTGTCGAGCCGCACATTGACCGTGGCGGCCTGTGTAGAGACCCTGCTGAAGTCGCCACGTCCGTTCAGTTCACCGTCCAGGCTGACGCGCTCGGGAAGCTGCGCTGAAAAATACGCCAGTGGCAGGGCCGCCAGTGTGAATGCGCCGTTATAGTCATCCACGGAACCGGCAACTCGTACACAGACACGTGCCGCCTCGTGCACCCAGCAATGCTCCGGCAGCTGCAGGCGTTCGCGCGTCAGCTCACCGGATACCGGCTGCGCCAGTTGCCAGCTTGCCAGCTGTGGCCAGGCCAGGCTGGCCTGTTGCACGTCGAACTTCCAGGTCGAACCATCCCAGTGGCCGGTTAACGTGAGGTCGGCATTGCCGCGTTCGGTATCGGCGACGAGATGTACGCTGTGTCGGGCGGTGCTGCCGGAGCCCTTCACGGTCAGTCGTGTCACGCGGGTGCCGGCCAGCACCGCAGCACTGATGTCGGCCTGCAGGCGGGAGGTCTGTCCCGCGGCCAGGTCGATTGCAGCATCGATGTCGACCGCGCCAAGGCGATAGTCGCGAAAACCGATATTGGCACCGCTGGCGCGGACCTGGATGGCCGGATCCGGCAACGCGCCCCTGAACGTGCCGTTGCCGTTGAGGCGGCCCGAGGCCTGCGGTGAAAGATCGCCAAGGCGCGGCGCGTGCACACGCCAGGTGAGGTCATTTACGCTGCCAACCTGCCCGGCCAGCTCGATGCGGGATGCGCCAGCGGACAGGCTGACCGCCTCGACCTGCCAGTTGCCCGGCGTGCCGGCGCTGCGCGCCTGCAGCGCCAGCTGGCCGGCCAGCACATCCCGCAGCTTCAGGTCACCGCGCGCATCGAGCCGGTAGGCATTCGGTGTACCGGTAAGGGTAAAGGAGCCCTTGTTGCTTTCATAATCAGGTACGCCATCCAGCGGCCAGGCCAGCCCGTGCCACTGCGCCTTGAAGTCGAACACCGGCTGCGTGCCGAAACCGATGCGGCCCTGTGCCTCCAGCCGTGTCGGCCGCTCGCCCGAAGTCAGTCGCAGTACCTCGAGCTGCAGGGCATCCGGCTGCAAATCGCCGGCGAATACCAGCTGCAACGCACCGGCCACGGGATCCTGCACAGCCACGGTACCGTTCAGCCGCAGCGCCCCGGGGGGGCCCCGGGCGGTGACCGTGCCAGCCAGATGCATGGCCGGCCAGGCGGCGTTGATCGCCGCCAGGTCGCTGTCCTGCAGCGTGAGGGCGCCGTCCAGTTGCAGCTCGGCCAGCGGCTCGGTCAGCGTCAGGTCGAGCCGGGCAGCATAGGGCGCCGGCAGGGTCTGCTCGATGCGCAGCGCATGCAGGTTGCCGGAGAGGCGGACCTGTGCCGTCAGCGGCGCCTGGTCAGGCACACTCGCCTGCCAGTGCACGGCACCCGAGAGCGGATAGTCCGCCGCGGTCTGCAGCGTGAGGGTCCCGTCCAGGGCAAGCGACGGCCGGCGCAGCGTGAGCCGCCCGATCTCGAGCCGCGCACCGCGGTACGCGCCGGCGAGCGTCACCGCGTCGAACGGCAGCGGCTCGGCCTGAGGCGCACTGATGACCACCAGGTCATGGATCGACAGATCCAGCACCTCGATGGCGAGCGGCAGACCGATCCGTTCCGGCAGCACCAGGGGTTCGCCATCACCCGCGCCGCGCTGCTCGTAGCGCACGCCCTCGGCAGCCAGCGTCCTGATGCGCAACAGCCCGTTGAGCAGGGCCGCCGGTGCCCAGTCGAGCCGCAACGACCGCGCCGCAATCAGCAGCCCGTCGGTTTCATAGTGCACATCATCGAGCCGGATTGTACCGGCCAGGCGTCCCTGCACCGTCCCGGCCGAGAGCTCCGGCAGCGCCGGGGCGACCAGCTGCCGCCAGAGCAGCCGCAGCCCGGACTCGGTCCCCGCCAGCCAGGCCAGCGTCACCAGCAGTACCAGCAACAGCACGAGCAGACCCGACAGCAGGCGGCGTCCGGGCAGGCTCACAGGTCAGGCCCGATACTGATATGCAGGCGGTAGTCGTTGTCCGGATCGTCGAACGGGTGCGCCACGTCGACCCGCAGCATGCCGACCGGGCTGCGCCAGCGGAAACCGATGCCCGCGCCGACCTTGAGGTGCGGCAGGAAGGTGTCATCGGCATTGCCGGCATCGACGAACACGGCGGCGCCGAAATTGCCGACCAACAGGTAGTCCATTTCCAGGCTGCCGACCGCCAGGTAACGGCCACCGACCACCTCGCCGCTGCTGTCGACCGGCGCCAGTGTCTGGTAATCGTAGCCGCGCACGCTCTGGTCGCCACCGGCAAAGAAGCGTTCGGTGCTCGGCAGGCTGGCAAAGTCGTCGACCATCAGGGCGCCGAGCTGGCCGCGTGCGATGACGCGCCCCCGGCCGCCCAATGGATGCACGCCGTGCAGGCCGGCCTCGAAGCGTGCGAAACGGGTCGCGGAGATCAGTCCGGGCGCACCGCGCAGGTCGGCGTTCCAGCTGTAGCCGCGCCGCGGAAACAGCACATTGTCACTCTTCAGCTTTGACACGCTGGCACCGGGAATCAGGAAGTTGACGCGGTCCTTCACGTTGCCCAGTTCGAAGGAGTCGTGCTGGAAGTTGATATACAGGTGGCGCTGGAAGTCACCCAGGCTGACATTCTGGCTGACACCCAGCTTGTAGCCCCGGGTGGTGCCGGTATTGGCCACCTCGGCATTATTGAGCTCGCCGCCGAACACCAGGCGATCGGAGACCAGGTTGCGGATCGGCACGGTATAGTGAACCGCGGCACTCTGCTGCAGCGGCGACAGGCGCAGGTCGGAGGTCACCCCGTGGCCGCGCCGGTTGATGCGCGGGTAGTCGGCACCCAGCGAGACCCGCGGCCCGGTATCCGTGCCGAAACCCAGTCCCAGACGGTAGCGCGCGTACGTGCCCGGCCGGGTATGCACAATCACCGGCACGTGGTGGTCCTGCGCCTCGTCACGCCGGACATCCAGTTCGACCTGGTCGAAGTACCCGCTGTCGCCGAGCGCCAGCTGCAGCTTGAGCAGTTGTGTGGTATCGAAGGGCGCGCCCTCCTTGATGTCCACGAAGCGTTCGACGAAGTTCGGGGCAAGGCTGTCCTGGTCGATCGTTACCGTGCCGAAGTAGTAGCGCGGGCCGGTATCGAGATGCAGTACGACGGCGGCACTGTGTGCGGCCGGCGTCACACGCAGCTCGGACTTCGTGTAACGTGCATCCAGGTAACCGGCGTCCAGCGCGGCACGCAGCAGTCCCGCCCGGGTCGTGTCATAGTCGGGATGGATGAGCCGCTTCCCCGTCCGTAGCCGTGTCCGGTCACGCACCGCTGCGATGGCGGCCTCCTCGCGTCCTTCCCCCGTCACGGCGATATCCAGCGATGCGACGAGCACGGGTTGACCGGTGTCGATCCGGTAACTCGCGATCCAGCGCGCGCCCTTTTGCTCGAGCGAGGACGTGATGACCGGGTCATAATAGCCGTACGGCTGCAGGGCCGCACGGATCTCGTTGGCGGCACGCCGGTGCAGGGCGCGGATTTCATCCGCGCCCGGCAGTGCCGGGATCTCCTCTTTACCGGGCAGCGGCAGCGGCAGACCCGGTCCCGTACGTACATAGCGCGACAGCGACAGATGCGCGCGCACGTTGTCGAGTAACACGCCCTTGACGCCGCTGATGTCGAGTTCCAGCACCGGCGCCGCACCGGCCACGCCGGTAAACAGCAGGCACAGCACCAGCATGACTGCCGGCAGTCGCCGGTATCTGTCATGCCTGCAAAACCGAATGGCATTCGCGTTCATACCAGCCGCATGATACGCGCCTGTGCCGACTTCGGCAGCAGACGGGCCGTGGTGCCTGCGCTGCCGCCACCGGGTCCGGGCAGCCTGCGGCCGTGCCGTCACGTTGCAGGCTGCATGCGTGCTGCACCCGCCAACGATGACTGGCAGTCTCCGGCGGGTAAGAATATCCTGCACGAAACCCACAAACCCACAGGAGACAGATGAACACCATGGACCCGCACCCGCTGCGCCTGCTGCTCGCGTGCGTGCTGCTGCTGAGCGGGGCGGTCAGCGCGGACGACCCGCCGCCCGGCGTAATTGTCGCCGCCGCGCACCGGGTCGAGTTTGCCGACCGCGTGGAGGCACTCGGTACGCTGGCAGCCAACGAGTCGGTCGAGCTGACCGCTACGGTCACGGAAACCGTCAGCGCCATTCACTTCGACGACGGCGACCGGGTCAGCAAGGGCCAGGTGCTCGCCGAGATGACCAGCCGCGAGGAACACGCGCAGCTGGAAGAGGCGCGCGCCACCGTCAACGAGGCCTGGCGTCAGTTCCAGCGCATCAAGTCACTGGAGTCCGAGGGTACCGCCGCCAGGTCGCTGCTCGATGAACGCCAGCGCGAATGGGAGACCGCGCGCGCGCGCCTTGCCGCCATCGAGTCACGGCTGGCCGATCGCCTGATCAAGGCGCCTTTCGATGGCATCGTCGGTCTGCGCGACCTGAGTGTGGGCGCACTGGTACAGCCCGGTGACCTGATCACCACGCTGGATGACGACAGCGTCATGAAACTGGAATTCCCGGTTTCCGCCACCTATCTCGATGTACTGCGGCCGGGGCTCGAGGTGAATGCAAGCAGCCGCGCCTTCGCCGGACGCACCTTCACCGGCAACATCAAGGCCGTTGACAGCCGCATCGATCCGGCGACCCGCTCCATCCGCGTGCGCGCCATGCTGCCCAACCCGGAACACCTGCTCAAGCCCGGCATGCTGATGTATATCGAGCTGCTGAAAGACCCGCGCGCGGCGCTGTTGATCCCGGAAGAGTCCCTGATTCCCCTCGGGGAGCGGCAGTTCGTGTACGTCGTGACACCCGGCAACACGGTCGAGAAACGTGAACTTCATATCGGCGGGCGTCGGCCCGGCCAGGTCGAGGTGGTGGACGGTCTCGCGGCCGGTGAACAGGTCATCACCCACGGTCACCTGCAGGTACGTCCGGGCCAGGCGGTCACCATCACGGCCGTCGACGATGGCAGCCGTACGCTGCCCGAGTTGCTGCGTGCACTGCCCGGGGGCGGCGCTTCCGAATGATCCTGTCCGATGTCTCGGTCACCCGGCCGGTGTTTGCCTCGGTCATGTCGCTGTTGCTGATCGCGTTCGGCCTGGTCTCGTTCGAGCGCCTGCCGCTGCGTGAATACCCGGACATCGACCCGCCCATCGTCACGGTCGACACCAGCTACCCGGGCGCGGCCGCCAGCGTGGTGGAAAACCGCATTACCGAACTCATCGAGGACCGTATCTCGGGCATCGAGGGCATCCGCTTCATTGCCTCCAGCAGCGAGGACGGACGCTCGCGCATCACCGTGGAATTCAACATCAATCGCGATATCGATGCCGCCGCCAATGACATCCGCGACCGCGTGTCCGCCATCCTCGACGACCTGCCCGACGAGGCCGACCCGCCGGACATCCAGAAGGAAGACAGCAATGAAGACGTGATCATGTGGCTCAACCTGGCGGGCGACGGCATGAGCATCCCGGAACTGACCGACTATGCCAGTCGCTACCTGGTGGACCGCTTCTCGGTGCTGGATGGCGTGGCACGGGTGCGCATCGGCGGCGGCCAGGTGTACGCCATGCGTATCTGGCTGGACCGGCGCGAGCTGGCGGCACGCAACCTCACCGTGGCGGACGTGGAATCGGCCCTGCGCGCCGCGAACCTCGAGCTGCCGGCCGGCAGCATCGACTCCGACAACCGCCAGTTCACCGTGCGCACCCAGCGCACCTTCCTGACCGCGGACGACTTCGCGCAGCTGGTGCTGGCACGCGGCGACGACGGCTACCTGGTCAGGCTCGGCGATGTCGCGCGCGTGGTGCGCGGTACCGCGGAAGACCGGCTGTTCTTCCGCGGCAACGGCGTGCCGATGGTCGGCATCGGCATTACCAAGCAGTCGACCGCCAACACGCTGGCCGTGGCCCAGGCGGCCAAGGCAGAGATGGCTCGCATCAACGGCACGCTGCCGCCGGGTATGGCCATCAAGCAGAGCTACGACAGCTCGGTGTTCGTGGAGGGCGCCATCCACGAGGTCTACAAGACCCTGTTCATCGCCATCGCCATGGTGATCGGCGTGATCTACCTGTTCCTCGGCAGCGTGCGCGCCATGCTGGTGCCGGCCGTCACCGTGCCGGTCTCCCTGGTCGCCAGCTTCATGGTTCTGCTGGCACTGGATTTCTCGCTCAATATACTGACCCTGCTGGCGCTGGTGCTCGCCATCGGCCTGGTGGTCGACGATGCCATCGTAGTGATCGAGAACATTCACCGGCGCATGCAGGAATACGGTGAAACGCGCCTCGTGGCGGCGTACCGCGGCACGCGCCAGGTCGGTTTCGCCGTGATCGCCACCACCGTGGTGCTGGTGGCGGTATTTGTGCCGATCGCCTTTCTGCAGGGTGACATCGGCCGCCTGTTCAGCGAGTTCGCGCTGACCATGGCGGCGGCCGTCTCGTTCTCCAGCTTCGTCGCCCTGTCGCTATCGCCGATGCTGGCCTCGCAGATCCTGCCGCAGGGTACCGGGCACACGCGCATGGCGGCCCGGGTCGACCGCCTGTTCGGCATGTTGCGCAGCGGCTATCTCGCCGTGCTGGCGGGCGCGCTCCGCAGCAACTGGATCGTCGGCCTGGTGTTCGCCGGCCTGCTGGGCGGCTGTGTTTGGCTGTACCAGGCCATCCCCGATGAATACGCACCCCGGGAAGACCGCGGCGTGTTCTACCTGATGGTCACCGGACCGGAAGGGACCTCCTATCCCTACATCGCCGCCTACATGACGGAGATCGAGCGGCGCCTGATGCCGCTGGTGAACAGCGGCGAGATTTCACGCATGCTGGTGCGCGCACCGCGCGGCTTCGGCAACTTCGAGATCTTCAACACCGGCATCGTCGTCAACGTGCTGAACGACTGGTCGAAGCGTCGCCCGGCCTGGGACATCATGGACGATGTCCGCCAGCGGCTGCGCGGCCTGCCCGGCGTGCGCGCCTTTCCGGTCATGCGCCAGGGTTTCGGTGCGCACATCCAGAAACCGGTGCAGTTCGTCATCGGCGGTGGCACCTATGCACAACTGGCACAATGGCGCGACACCCTGGTGGAGAAGATCAACGCGGATAACCCCGGTCTGGTCGGGCTGGACTGGGACTACAAGGAAACCAAGCCGCAGTTGCGCGTGGTCATCGACTATGACCGCGCCGCCGAACTCGGTGTGACCATCAGCAGCATCGGGCGCACGCTGGAGACTCTGCTTGGCTCGCGCCGCGTCACCACCTACATCGATGCCGGCGAGGAATACGACGTGATCCTGGAAGGCGAACGCAGTACACAGCGTACACCGGCCAGCCTGGAACACATCTACGTACGCTCGGACCGAACACAGCAGCTGATCCCGCTTTCCAACCTGGTACGTCTCGAGGAGTTCGCCGACTCGATTCAGCTGAACCGCTATAACCGGGTGCGCGCCATCACGCTGGAGGCCAACCTCGCCCCGGGCGTTTCGCTCGGCACAGCACTCAGGAGCCTCGAACAAATGGCCAGGGACAGCCTGCCCAGCGAGGTCATCATCGACTACAAGGGCCAGTCACAGGACTACAGGTCGACCGGCGGCGCACTCCTGTTCACCTTCGTGCTCGGTATCGTGGTGGTGTTCCTGGTACTGGCGGCGCAGTTCGAGAGCTGGGTGCATCCGTTCGTGATCATGCTGACGGTGCCGCTGGCGATGGCCGGGGCCCTGCTCGGCCTGTATCTTACCGGTCAGACGCTCAACCTCTACAGCCAGATCGGACTGATCATGCTGGTCGGCCTCGCGGCCAAGAACGGCATCCTGATCGTGGAGTTCGCCAACCAGCTGCGCGATGCCGGCAAGCCGTTCCGGGACGCCCTCATCGAGGCCTCCGGTATCCGCCTGCGCCCGATCATCATGACCGGTATTACCACCGCCGCCGGCGCCATCCCGCTGCTGCTTTCCTCCGGCGCCGGCACGGAGACGCGCGCGGTCATCGGCACCGTGGTCCTGTGCGGCATCCTGTCGGCAACCTTCTTCACCCTGATCGTGGTGCCGGTTGCCTATGACCTGCTGGCGCGGCACACCGGTTCGCCACGGCGCGTCCGGCGCCAGCTGGACAAGGAACTGGCGTCAAGCGATGATTAAAAACCCGCCGTCGATTGCTGCAGCGGGCCAGCCCGCCACCGGTGTACGCGGCCCGCTGACGGGTCTGCGGCAAGCGCCGGCCGCATGCCGGTTTCTAGAGGCGGGTTGATACAGATCAAGAATACAGCCTGGCGGTTACACAAGAATAGCCGCTTTATAAATCCGGCTAACGTATAAATACGGAGGAGCATCCATGGAAAATCCTGCCCTTAAGCTGTTATTCGGTAGCGACATCGGTATCCTGTCTGTCATCACCGTCGGTGTGGCGCTGCTTATCATGGTGGTTCTGGCCATCATGTTCATCGTCAAGTCGGGTAAATAAGGCCCGTCACAACAACACCCCGCTACGCCCTCCGCACAGGATAACGACACGCGCACCCGCTTCCGGCGGCCGCATCGAACCAGCCGTTGAAAACCGGGGACACTTCCCCGGCACGTCGACAATAGGGGGGCTACCTGCATTCAGGCGAGAACCACGATCCGTTACGGCTGGCAGGGCGGCGGTGACAGGCGCGGTGACGGAGGCGGCTTGCCGGGTTGATCAGGAAGACTTCCGCCGGAACACGGCGAAACGTCCGATATCCGCGTCCCGCGTGTAATGATCGAAGATGAAGGCCTTCCATTCGGGAAAATCATCAAGCAACTGCCACGACGATTGTCGGTCCGGCGCCCACCACCAGTCGTCCTGCTGAACGACCGCGATGATGGCGGGCGGATTGTCGTGCATCGACGTCATGAATTCGCTTCGCCACGCCTGCTGCATGGCGGTGAGCGGCCGCCCGGGCACACGCACGACCAGGGGTGTCGTGCTCTGGAAACGGCTGGCGGCTCGCCGTTCCGCCAGGTAATACACAAGGGCGTCGAATCCCCAGACCTGAATACGGTCGTCCGGCGCCGTGTGCGCGCGGATATATTCGGCCATGTCCCATGACTCGGTAAAATCGAATACCGTGGAGTTCCTGAACTCATTCGGTGCGGGCCGCTCGAGAAACTGCAAGTGGATGAGCCGGTCGATGTCTACCGGGTTGACGTAGTGTACGCCGGCCGCCAGTACGAGGACGCTCGCCAGCACCGCCTGCAGGCCAGGGCCGCGCGTACCCATCAGCCGGCGCCTTATACCCGGAAGGGCAACCGTGCTGCTGTGAAACATCGTCCCGATCATGATGGCGCCGGTACCGAGTCCGGGGAGATAGTGGTAGCCGGCGAAGGTCCCCTGCGCCAGCACCGCGAACACGGAACCGGCATAACCCGTATACAGCATCCAGCGCAGTGTGCGGTGTGCACCGAAGAACAGGAACGGCAGGTAGCCGACCAGCATGATTTTTGCCGTGGCACCCAGTTGCCCGAACCGTTCCAGCCAGCGCCCGGCCAATGTTTCATCTGCGCCATACTGGTGGATGTAGACCTGGGAGGTGAAGCCCAGGCAGGCATCGTACATATCCTGCAATGCACCCTGAGTCCAGTAGAACACCACAAACAGCGCGGTCGGCAGCAACAGTGCGCCGGTTGCGAGCAGGAGCAGGCGCAGATGCCGCAGACGAAACTGCAGGACCAGCGGAAAGTACAAACCGGACAATGCCAGCATGGTCGGCTTGATGGTGACGGCCAGGCCCAGTCCGAGACCGATGCCCGCCGCCGTGAGCTCCGGGGAACGATGTGCGCGGGTCAGGTATAACCAGAACCCGATCAGAATGAACAGCAGGCCAAATCCCTCGCGCTGGCCGGTATTCCAGGGGCCGTAACTCTGGTAGATCAGACAGTACAGACAGGCGGCGAGGAATGCCGAGGGGAGATCGGCGAGTCGACGGGTAATGCGAAACACGAGATAAACGATGGCAAGCTGGTACAGCAGGTCGAAGACCCGAAACATCCACACCGACTTGCCGAACAGCAGGATTTCCGCGGCGTGCAGCACCCAGCCGCCCGGGAACTGGTGATCCCAGGTGGCGATATACGGCCAGTGCCCGTTGAGCAACTCGGCAGCCATGTAGGCATAGGACCCCTGGTCCGCGCCCATGCGGAATGACAGGGTTGGAGACAGCAGGACGGTACCGACCACCAGGAGCAGCGCGGTCACCCGGAGTGGCACCGGATTGTCCCCCAGGCGCGGCTCCGCAAACGATTCGGTGGTACCCATTATCCAGTCAACAGCGCCGAGGGTTCATAGAATGTCGCAAGAGATCGTATTCCGTGTTCACGAGAACAACGTCATAATCGGGACGCCTGGATGAAATGGCGAGACCTGACGGATAAAGCAGTTTGAGTTTCACTGAAGTTTGCGCATGGAGTCAAGTCAGCGTACTGAAGCCACGTCAGGCAGCTATCCCCGGATTCCCCGCTTCACACCACCGTTAGATGATCGAGGGTTCGAATCCAGCATCACAACACAAGCAAGGGGCCAAAAGTCCTCTGGCTCGTGTTAGCGGTGCTTGCAGTCTGCTGCGAACCCGTATCACCCAGTTTCCCTGTTAAACGGGAATTTTCACAGAAGGATTTACTTTTAACTCAACCGTTCGTGGAAACGGGGTAAAACCCCGGCGGCCTTCACCAGGGCGTCGAACAGACTCTGCTGGGTGGGGTCGGTGGCAGCGGTGAGCTCCGGGTGCCACTGCACCGCCACTACCCAGGGATAGCCTGGCAGTTCACAGGCCTCCACCAGCCCGTCGGGGGCATAGCCGGCCGGTTGCAGGCCATGCCCCAGCGTCTTGATGCCCTGGTGGTGCCAGGAGGCCGCCTCAATTTCCTCCCGCTTCAGCAGGACGCCCAGAAAGGTGTCCGGCAGGATGCGCAGGGCATGCGGGACAGGTTCGCGCGGGGGCGCGCGGTGCCGCACGGTCTCCCCGTACGCGTCCGGCAGGTGCTCGTGCAGGCTGCCGCCCAGGTGCACGTTGAGGATCTGCATGCCGCGGCAGATGGCGAACACCGGCATGCGCCGTTCCAGGGCGGCGGCCAGCAGCGCGAATTCGCTGGCGTCGCGTTCGTGGTCGATGTTGTACAGTGCCTCGTGCGGGCCGCCGCCGTAGCGTACCGGATCGATGTCACCGCCCCCCGAAAGGATCAGCGCATCGAGCAGGTCCAGCCAGTCGCCGGGCTCGCCGCCGCCGGGCGGCAGCAGCACGGGCACGCCGCCGGCCCGGCGTACGGCGTCGGTGTATTCCGCCGGCAGGCTGTAGCGGTTGCTCTCGCCGCGCCCGTAAGTGGTGATGCCGATGACCGGCCCGCTCATGCCGGCAGGCGCCCGTTCAGGGCGTCGAGGAAGATCTGCCTGAGTTCCTTCGCCGTCACCGGCACGGGGTTGCCGGGTGTGGAGGGATCGTGCTCGGCCTCCGCGGCAATGCGGTCCACGTCGCGGTCGTCCACGCCCAGCCCGGCCAGCGTGTGGGGAATGCCAAGCGCCGCGCGCAGCGACAGTATCCAGGCGAGGAAACCGTCGAAGTCGGGCGCGGGCAGGGCCAGATAGCGCGCCACCGCGGCGATGCGGGTCGCGATCGCCGGGCGGTTGAAGGCCAGCACGTACGGCATGAACACCGCGTTGGTGAGGCCGTGATGGGTGTCGTAATGCGCGCCTACCGGATGGCTGAGGGAGTGGATGGCGCCCAGGCCCTTCTGGAAGGCGGTGGCGCCCATGCCGGCGGCGGCCAGCATGTTGCCACGCGCCTCCAGATCGCCGCCGTCGGCGTAGGCGACGGGCAGGTAATGGTGCACCAGACGCATGCCCTCCACCGCGATGCCGTCGGCGAGCGGGTGGTAGCCGGGCGCGCAGTAGGCCTCCAGGCAGTGGGCCAGCGCGTCCATGCCGGTCCATGCCGTGATGTTGGGTGGCAAACCCACGGTCAACGCCGGGTCCATGATGACCTGGGCGGGCAGCATGCGCGGATGGAAGATGATGACCTTGCGCTCTTCCTGCTCATTGATCAGCACCGCGGCGCGGCCCAGGTCCGAGCCGGTGCCGGCCGTGGTGGGAACGGCGATGATAGGCGCGATGCCATCAGGGTCGGCGCGCAGGTAGTTGTCGCCCACATCCTCGAAGTCCCACAGCGGCCGGGTCTGGCCGGCCATCAGTCCCACGGTCTTGCCGACGTCCAGCGCGCTGCCGCCGCCGAAGGCGATGACCCCGTCGCAGCCGCCGGCACGATAGGCGTCCAGGGCCGCTGCGAGATTGGCCCCCACCGGATTGGGCTTGAGCGCGCGGAAGACCTCGACCGGCAGGCCGGCGGCCTCGAGCAGCCCGCAGGCGTCGCGAAACAGCGGCAATCCGGCCAGACCGGGGTCGGTGACGAGCAGCGGGCGCGTGACACCGAGTTCACGGCAAGACGCAGGCAGCTCGATGATGCGACCGGCGCCGAAACGCACGCGGGTGGGGTAGTTCCAATTGCCGACGGGAAGCTTCATGGTGGTCCTCAGGAAGTTACGGTCTTCAGGTGGAAGGATTTGGGCCGGGTGAGCTGTGCGTAGCCCAGCGGCGAGAGCGTGCAGCCGCGCCCGCTGTCGCCCACACCGGTCCAGGCCAGGGCGGGGTCGAGATAGTCGCAGCGGTTCATGAAACAGGTGCCGGTGGCGACGCGTCCGCCGAGCGCCAGGGCGGCATCGGCGTCGGCGGTCCAGATCGAGGCGGTCAGTCCGTAGGAGCTGTCGTTCATCAGCGCGACGGCCTCCTCGTCGGTGTCTACCGGCATGATGCCGACCACCGGCCCGAAGCTCTCCTCGCGCATTACGCTCATGTTGTGGTTCACGTCCACCAGCACCTGCGGTGCGAGGTAGGGCGTGCCCGGTCTGGACGCGGGGAATCCGGCCTCGTCGATCAGTGCGCGGGCGCCTGAGGCCCGCGCGTTGGCGATCTGCTTGCGCACCCGGTCCGCGGCGCGGGTGCGCACCATCGGGCCCAGGGTGGTGGCGGGGTCCAGGGGGTTGCCGAGTACGTAGCGACGGGTGCGCTCGACAAAGCCCTCGACGAACCGGTCGTAAATGCCGCGCTGCACGTAGATGCGCTCGATGCCGCAGCAGGACTGGCCGGCGTTGAAGTAGACCCCTTCCACCAGGTTGTCCAGGCTGTAGTCGAGGTCGGCGTCGGGGCGCACGTAGGCGGGATCCTTGCCGCCCAGCTCCAGTCCCACGCCGGTGAACTGCTCGGCCGCGACCTGCTGCACCGTGCGTCCGCCGGCGACCGAGCCGGTGAAGGCGACGAAGTCGACCCGCGGGTCGCGCACCGCGCCGTCGGTAGCCACGTGATCGAGATACACGTACTGGAACAAGCCCTCGGGCAGCCCGCCGGCGTGGAAGGCGTCCGCCATGCGCTCGGCGGTGAGCGGACTCTGCGAGGACGGCTTGAGGACCACGGCGTTGCCGGCCATCAGCGCGGGGACGATGGAGTTCACCGCGGTGAGATAGGGATAGTTCCAGGGCGCGATGACCAGCACCGTGCCCAGCGGTTCGCGGCGGATGAAGCGGGTGAAGCCGGGCATGGGGTTTGGCGCCGGCACGTCCGCCAGCGCGTCGGCGGCAATGCCGATCATGAACCGCGCCCGCTCCTCGAAGCCACGCACCTCGGCGGGGCTGTGCGCGATAGGGCGTCCCATCTGCAGGGTGATCTCACAGGCGATGCGATTGCATTCGGAAACGAAGGCAGCCACCGCGCGGCCGAGCAGTTCAGCGCGTTCGGCGATGGGAACACTACGCCATGCCGCCTGCGTCTGGCGGGCCAGGTCCAGCACGGTGTCAAGTTCTGCGGAGGTGGTGTAGGGGCGTTCGACGACGACGGCGCCGTCGATGGGGGAGATCGTACGCAGTGGCTCACTCATGGATGAATCTCTGGTTGTCGTGGAACCGGCAGCGCCGTAATTTGGGGTCAGAGTAAAAACCTTCGCAACCGGTTTTCGGATCGGTAATCGCCCCGAGGTTTTTTACTCTGACCCCAAATATAGGCGTGCATGCCGCAGCTGGATTGGTCTCCTACATGCGCTCGAAGTTTCTGAACCGCTCCCAGTCGGTGACAGCGGCGTCGAAGGCCTCGATCTCGATGCGGGCCATGTTCGCGTAGTGCTCGACGACCTCCTCGCCGAAGGCCGCGCGCGCCGCCTGGCTGGCAAGCAGCAGTTCACACCCTCGTGCAGGGTGCGGGGCATGTGTGGCTTGGCGGCGTGGTAGGCGTTGCCCGTGTAGGCATCCTCCAGCGACAGCTTGTTGTCGATGCCGTGCAGACCGGCCGCGATCATTGCCGCCAGCGCGAGATACGGGTTCACATCGCCGCCCGGCACGCGGTTCTCCACACGCAGCGAAGGACCGTGACCGATGACGCGCAGGGCGCAGGTGCGGTTGTCGAAGCCCCAGGCGATTGAGGTGGGGGCGAAGGAGCCGGGCGCATAGCGCTTGTACGAATTGATGTTGGGTGCGTAGAACAGGGCGAACTCGCGCAGGCAGGCCAGCTGGCCGGCGAGGAAGCGCTGGAACAGTGTCGACAGCCGGTTCTTCTCGTCACTGAACACCGGCGTGTCATCCTTGCCGCGCAGGCTCAGGTGGATGTGGCAGGAATTGCCCTCGCGCTCGTTGAACTTGGGCATGAAGGTGATCGAATAGCCTTCCTGGGCGGCGATCTCCTTGGCGCCGTTCTTGTAGATGATGTGGCCGTCGGCGTTGCGCAGTGCCTCTTCGAAGTGGAAGTTGATCTCGTGCTGGCCGCAGTTGCACTCGCCCTTGGCGGTCTCCACGGGGATGCCGGCGCCGTCCATGCTGTTGCGGATGCGCCGCAGCAGCGGTTCGATGCGTGCCGTACCCAGCATGGAGTAATCGACGTTGTAGCGATTGGCGGGGGTGAGCCCGCGATAGCCCTTGTCCCAGGCCTCCTCGTAGGTGTCGTTGAACACGATGAACTCGAGTTCGGTACCGGCCAGGGCGATCAGCCCCCGATCGGCCAGGCGTGCCAGCTGGGCGCGCAGGATCTGGCGCGGTGAGGTCACCACCGGGGCGCCATCCTCCCATTCCAGATCACACACCACCAGGGTGGTGGCGGGATGCCAGGGGACCAGGCGCAGGGTGGACATGTCCGGGTTGAAGACGAAGTCGCCGTAGCCGCGTTCCCAGGAGGACATGCTGTAGCCGTCCACGGTGCGCATTTCAACGTCGACCGCCAGCAGGTAGTTGCAGCCCTCGGCCTTGTGGTGCACGACTTCGTCGAGGAAGTGGTGCGCGGTCAGGCGCTTGCCCTGCATGCGCCCCTGCATGTCGGTCATCACCAGCAACACAGTGTCCACCGAGCCGTTCTTCACCAGGGTTTGCAGTTCCTTCAGGGTCAGGGTGCCGGGCACCGCCCGGCCGCCCGCGCCTGTGGAATCATTTTTCGATGAAGGCATGACAAACCTCCGGAATGATGATGGCAGTGCCCCGGTGCGAGGCCGGGGCACTGTGCATGGTGTGTATGGCGAATTGGTAATTGTCGCCTGAAAACGATGACGTGGATAGTCTTGTACCCGATATCAACCTTCCCTGCCCTGCTCTGCCATGCAGGATCTTCCGGTAGTCCTCGCACATCTATTGACTGCGAGCGCCACACTCCCGGGACCCGGTGGCGCGAAGGCCGTTGTCACCGACAGCCTGCTCATGAAGCAGCAGTTCCTGATCATCAATCGCACCCGGTGGCGTGCGCCCACCCCCTCAGCAATGTCTGGAGAAACCACAAGCTACTGCGCCAACCTAAGTCAGTTCAGTTGGAAATCTCATTGCCGTGGCCTTTACCAGCTACCCGTAGCCGCCTGAGCAACAATTCGCCATACACAGGGTGGAAATACGAGGGCTCGAATCCCCCACCTGATAACTAAAGAGGCCCCGGATGGGCCTCTTTAGTTATTGGCGGAGAGAGAGGGATTGCGGGGCACTTCCCTGTGCCCCGCCCGGCGGGTTCGCTGCGCTCACTCAAAATCGCTCCCGGCGATTTTGTCGAACCACTGATTGACCATCGAGGGCTCGAATCCCCCACCTGATAACTAAAGAGGCCCCGGATGGGGCCTCTTTAGTTATTGGCGGAGAGAGAGGGATTGCGGGGCACTTCCCTGTGCCCCGCCCGGCGGGTTCGCTGCGCTCACTCAAAATCGCTCCCGGCGATTTTGTCGAACCACTGATTGACCATCGAGGGCTCGAATCCCCCACCTGATAACTAAAGAGGCCCCGGATGGGGCCTCTTTAGTTATTGGCGGAGAGAGAGGGATTCGAACCCTCGATACGGGATTACCGTATACACACTTTCCAGGCGTGCTCCTTCAACCACTCGGACACCTCTCCTGATGCATAAACTGCAGAATACCCTTCATCGATCCACACTACACGACGGCCGGAGCACGCTGGCGTGCTCGTTATTCGCCCGCTTTGCGGGCTCACCCCTGCGGGGCCGCCGTCGCTGGACGCTCCGGCGTTGTCTCGGCTGCGCCTCGAGTCAACCACTCGGACACCTCTCCTGATGCATAAACTGCACAATACCCTTCATCGACCCGCGCTACACGGCGGCCGGAGCGCTGCGCACGCGTTATTCGCCGGCAGCGCAACCGCTACGGTGCTGCCAGCAGGCGCCGAAGGGTAAACCAGAACAGTTTGGTGTTCAAATAATTCCAGCCGCCTCCCGGGCTTGCCGGAGGCAAGCCCGGTGAACAGCGGTGTTACCGGGGTCTGTGATTCACGCCGGTAATCAATACGGCGCACCAGCCACGATCGGAATCGTGGCCTGCTGCACGTGCTGCCGGGACGCCAGGCAATCCACGGCGCCGACAAGCATCCGGGCGCATCGGCCCGGCCGGAGCACCTGACCGTTCAAACCGGGGTGCTGATCGACAGAGCAAGCCCTGCCAGGTGCATTCATCACCCTTGTTGATGCCCGGACGACCCCCTGCTTCGACCTGGCCCGGATAGCGGACTTTCAAACGGCCCATGCCGGTTCATTGTCGTATCCTGGTTGCGTTCTATACCGGCAGAGCGACCGCCACCCAGGATGGCATAGCACTAAAATATAATATATAACAAATAGTTAACTATTTTTCCTGACATCATATAAGGTATAATTGACATTTTAGAATATTAGACTATTCTAATGTTTAAATGGGTTACCAGGAGGTAACAACGATGGCTAAGCACTTTATACGTAACATGTTACTGCTGGGTGTCATAGCACTCGGCTGGCTGCCCGCGGTCGAGGCAGGTACAGAGAGTTCCGGACTGTGCGCGCCATTCAAGGATGGCAAGGTGGACGATACGTTGGTGTCCTCCATGCTGGAGGCCGCGAAGGACGGCTATCTGTACCGAATCGACAAGGACTCATCGCGGGTCGGCTTCTGTGTCGACAGCGAGTTCAGCCGCGTGCAGGGTGCATTCCATGATTTCTCCGGCGGGGTGGCGCTGACGCCTGCCAGGTGGGTAGCGCGTGATCAACAGGCCATGGTGGTGATCCGGACCGACAGCCTGGATACCAGCGGGTCGATCGTCGAAAACCTGATCAAGAGCAAACGCTTCTTCGATGTGGAGAAATACCCGGAAATCCTGTTCGTCAGCCACAGCTTCGAGTGGCTGGGCACCGACAAGGCGAAGATCCATGGCGACCTGACCGTGCATGGCGTCACCCGCCCGGTCGCGCTGGATGTCACGCTGACCCCGGAGAAGAAACCAAAGGGCGCCTCAGGCGGGGAAAGCATCCTGATCAAGGCCACGACAGTCATCAAACGCTCCGACTTCGGCATGGACAGCATGTCCAGACTGGTCAGCGACCAGGTCGAGTTGTGCCTGTCCGTCGAGGTCGTCCGCTACCACAGCTGATGATCAGCGCTGCAACCGCCGTTACCCCGGCATCCGGCCGGGGCAAGGCATGATGTGTGATCGGCGGCTGCGCTGATCGGCGGCTGCGCGTGATCGCGGAAAGCCGGCTGCACACACGCTGGCCCCGTGTGGGCCGTTCCCCTCCCCGCATGTCCCGCGTTAGCCCCGACTTCCATCCGCGCCGGCACGTCAGGGGCTAATAGCGCACCGCAGGTGTTTCTATCTTCAATCCGTTGGAGCGGGACATGATATACAGTTCCATCAGGTTGAGTTCCTCCGCACCGGGTTCGAACGGCTCCGCGCGCATCTGCGTCAGGCACTGCCGTATGCGTTGCTGCAGGGAGGTGATCTCCCCGCTCTCCAGCCGGTAGGCGGGAAAGCCGTTCCCCTGCCCCTCGCTGATCTTCTGCCCGCGGATCATCTGACCCGGATACAGGTCATGACAGTGGGTGCAGGCGATGTCGATCAGCCCGTAACGGGTTTTATACAGCTGCTCGCCCCTTTCCAGCAGTGCCTGCAGCGGGCCGTCGCTATGGACATTGACCGGCTCGTCCCGTGCCCGGTTGCGCACGAAGGTTTCCAGCGCGACCAGGTCGGGATGATCTGCGGGCAGGGAGCTGCCTGATGCCTGGGTGCGACAGAGGTTGATCCGTTTTTGCAGCGTCAGCAGAGTGCCATTTTCATAGACCGGGTAACGGGCAATATGCCCGGTATCCAGGCCCTCGCCATCGGCCCCATGGCAATCGGCACAGGCCTTGCCGGCACCGTCCGGTCTGGCGTTGAACAATTGCCGGCCCTGTTCAACCGTGAACATGCCAGGGTTCAGGAAATCGTCGTCCTGCATGTCGCGGGTGGCCTGTGTGATGAATTCATAGCCGGAGCGCGGTTCACTGGCCGCCGCCGGCATCACCGGCACCAGTGTGCACAACAGGACGATGAACCGGCATGACGTCTTCATCTGAGTGTCACCAGGTAGGCAATCACGTCTTCGACCTGCTGTGCCGTCAGGAAGGTTTTTCCGGCATAGCGCTTGCCAGGCCGGTGGATCAGGCGCGGATCGCGGTAGAAGCCGGGCATGATCGACAGCGGATTGATGTGGCGTGAATCCACCACACGCAGGCGGATCTGCGCCGTATCCAGACGGGTACCGACACCCGCCAGCGGGGGGCCGATGGTGCCATAGGCCTCGATGCCGGCGATCGGCAGCTGATGACAGGCGAGGCAATTGCCAAGATGGCTGTCCGAGACGATCGCCTTGCCGCGCCCGCTGTCTCCCGCTAGACCGCATAGCGGTTGCCGGATGCCGTAGTCCACCATGTCCCAGCGGCAGTAGTCCGCTGGGAGCGTTGCCGGCTCACCGGCGAGCCCGCCGGCAGGCAGCAGGTACAAGACGGCGAGCAGCAGGCGGAGAAGGAGGTTCGACATGTCAGGCATTGCATCGTGATGGCGGTATCGCTGCGTATCATATCGCCTTATCCCGGCCCCGTGGAAAGGGATCGGGGCCACGGTTGAACTCCACCCATGCCCGGCCGTTACAGGAGGCGGGCCTTGACACCCATACACCCCGGCCGGGCCATACCCTTTCAGCGAGGAATCCACACCGTGGTTACACATGAAGATTTTAGATTCACTCTGGCCGTGCTGATCCTGATCTCGCGCCTGGGTGATATCGGGTCGACGTATCTGGCCTCGCCCAACCTGGAGCTGGAATCCAACAGCATCATCCGGCGCCTGCGCTGGCCGTTTGCCGCCTTGACGATCCTGGTGTTTATCATCCCCTATTGGGATGTCGGCTCGGGCATCGTGATCATGGTCGCATCCTTGCTGGTGGCCGCTTCCAACAGCAGCAAACTCTGGCTGATCCGCGCCATGGGTGAAACGGAATACTACCGGCTGATGGTGCGCATGGCGGCGCGCGCCAAACCGGTCCACAGCCTCATCTTCAGTTTGATGCCGGCCTTGTTCATGGGCATCCTGGGGGGAACCGTCATGTTCCTTTATCCCAGTGAAACTGCCGATCCCGGCTACCATGTGGGGCTGGGTATCCTGGGTTATGCGCTGGTCGTCGCCTGTTACGGTCCGTTGAACTTCCTGCGCTACCGCAAGGCGGGTCAGGCCCGCCGGAGTAGCCATGCCCCGTCGCAAACGGGGTGAGGCGATGTTGCGAACTATTCGCGCTGCCGTTTCTGTCGATCATGCTGGCGTGGCTGGCACTGACCACCTATTTCCCGGTGTTCTCGCTCTGGTAGAAAGCGTGAGGCCTGGCATCCGGCACCAACCGCGAGTTAGTCGACAGTTTCCGGCCTGTGTTGCGTACCCGATGCGCCGACCATCACCCGGCAGATCAGATCGCCCACCACACCCTTTTCTCCGACCGACGGCGTACCCTTGCCGCGTAACCGTAACAAGGTGCCGGACTCAAGCCCGGGCGTAATCTTCAAGGCAACCATGCCGTCCAGCGTCCGCACGCTGAGCTGGCCGCCGGACCGGGCCAGGGCATAGCCGGCATAAACCGTCGTGTACAGATCGTTGCCGACGCGACTGAACAGCGGGTGCGGTCTGAGGTTAATCTGAACATACAAGTCGCCGAATAGACGCCGGACCGTATCTCGCTCGCCCTCATCCTTTAATCTGATGCGATCGCCCGTATCGACGCCCTTGGGCACATTCACCTTCAACGTTCTCGTTTGCTTCTTGAGTTCGGTCGAGCCGCAGATAAGACATGGGTCGTCAGCGGCCGTCTTCGGCGCGTCGTCCGCGGGCGCCCGTTCGCGACCACAACCGCTGCAGAAAAACCCCGGAACCCGGATCTGAGCGACCGTCCCTTTCGCGGCCACTCCCAGATCGAGGTCCAGGTTATATCGGAGATCGTGAGGCCGGGAACCGCGGGGTGTAGCGGACGCACGCTCACTATCCGCTCTTGGCGCGAGTCTTTCGATGCTGCCGATCAACCGGTCAAAACCGCCGGCGTGCTCGCCCCTTTCCCAGTCCAGCATCTGCTCGGTGTGGATGGCGGCGAACCGAAACGGCAGTTCCACCTGGTCCACCTGGATCGGCACCAGCTTGCCGCGGTCCCTTGCATAACTCGCTTCATCTCTGACGTAAGTCGAGTCCACTGAACGTTTCGACCAGATGACGATAACGCAGCGGGCCACTTTCAGTGTACCGTGGATGACATCGTCGTAACGCTCGCCGGCGTTGATCTTCGGGTCCCACCACACCGACCAGCCGCGTGATTCCAGTAGTTCCGCAAAGTGCCGTGCAATATGCTGCTCTTCGCGTTTGTAGCTGATGAATATATCCGTCATGCGCGACGACGACGCTGCACCGTGGTCCGATCTCGTTCGAGGTATAGAAGATATAGACGCCCCCCTTTTTAACCGAGGCGAGGGCTACCATCCAGGATGGATACCTCAAAGTGGTAAAGTCAGCACACCACTGAACTGAACATAATCGGGAGGCGTCTATGCAACAAACTATAATTTACGTGGGCCTTGATGTCGATGACACCCAATACCATGGCTCGGCACTGGACAAACACACCGGTGAAGTCATTGATTTCAAATGCCGGCCGACCCTGAAAGGCCTGCTCAGCCAGTTTGAAAGACTCGATCAACGTTTCCCGGGTTGCTCACTCCGGGTGTGCTATGAGGCCTCTTACATCGGCTTCACCCTGCAGCGGGATGTAACGGAAAAAGGCTATGCGTGCGAGGTTGTGGCGCCCACCAGCATCCCCAGCCCCCGCGGCAAGCAAATCAAGACTGATCGCATTGATGCCTCGCAGCTGGCGCACTACTACGCCAACGGGTTGCTGACGCTGGTGAGTATACCCGAGATGCAGCAGGAGCAGGATCGGGACTTACTGCGCACCCGCCAGAAACTGGTGGAACAGCAAACAGAACTGCGTAAGCATCTGCAGGCGCTGTTGCGCCGCAACGGGTTGCACTACAAGGCACAGGCGCAAAGCAAAACCCATTGGACGAAGCAGCACTACAACTGGTTGGAACGCACGATTGAGGGCACATCAGGCAGTCTCAATGCGAACCTGGCGTTGTTGCTGCAGCAACTGAAAAACCTGAACCGTATCCTGGTAGCATACGACGAGCAGATCGATGCCCTGGCGAGTTCACCGCAATACCGGGAACCGGTTCAGGCTTTGACCTGCTACAAAGGCATCAAGCATCTATTTGCGCTCACGATGATTACCGAAATCGGCGACATCAAACGCTTTCCTCACCCGCGCCAACTGGTCTCCTGGATCGGCATGGATATCCGGGAATACTCCTCCGGTGGCCAACACAACCGCTTTGGCATCACGAAGCACGGTAATCGCTATTTACGCACCGCCTTCGTCGAAGCCAACCAGCGCGGCTACCGCACGGCACGCATCGGCAAAGACCTCAAAGCCAGGCGGGCGCAGAGCGCACCTGAATGGATCGATATTGCCGATCGCTGCCTGCACCGGTTGAATAAAAAGGGCAACCGGTTGCTGCTCTCGGGCAAACATCCCAACAAGGTCAAGGTCGCTTGCGCGCGTGAAATGGTGGGCTTTGTGTGGGAGTCGCTCAGTAAAGTGGCTGCGTAACCAGGCAGCCAACGAAATACTGCCGCTTGTGGTCAGCTTGACAATGGATGAATCCGGAGGATAAGACTGAGATTGGGAAGCCCACGTGTCCTTCCTTAGCCAGTACAGCCCCTGAGTATAGGTTGTGGTCACCCCAAAACGGACAGCTCTTAATGCGTTAACCAGCACGCGAATACGAGGATGTGAGTCCACGGTCTACACCCGCTCTGTGATGAATTCCGTATACATTCAAGTTGACAGAGGGGGCGTCTATACGAGGAAGCATAACCCACACATTTCGGGAGAATCCACCCGGGACCGGCCGTCACGTCGGTATCCTTGCAGCCTGAATCCCC
>CAWDLS010000006.1:0-288619 GCA_963803275.1 uncultured Gammaproteobacteria bacterium
GGAAGCATAACCCACACATTTCGGGAGAATCCACCTGGGACCGGCCGTCACGTCGGTATCCCTGCAGCCTGAATCCCCGCGGTCCGGCCACCGGCCGGCCGCTCGCGGCTGCCTGCCACCTGGCAATTACCGGGGCAATTACCGGGGAATTACCGGGGTCAGATACCAGTTTTCGCTAATATTCCACCAGCAAGCATTACTCCTCGGCGTGCGCCAGCTGAGGCCGACAGTCTTGCCCGCGCCGTACCTGACGTTGCGTCATTTTCGCAATCGTATTCTTGAAGTCCTCGCGTCCGAGCACCAACTCCTGGTTCAGCATCTCCCGTATCTCGTGCACCTCACCCGCCTCCAGCCCGCTGCAGAACAACTCGCGAAAGGCATACTGACGCTCAGCCGGATCACGGACCAGCGCCCGGTACAGCTCATGCGATATGAGTATGGGATCGTTTACCCCGCGCGCATTCGCGCGGTAACTGGACCAGCGATAGGCCGAAGGATAATCGACCATGCCTGCCCGTACCGGATTCATTTCGATATAGCGCATGCACGTCAGCAACCAGGCATCACTGTCGATCAGACTGGCCTTGTAGCGCCCTTCCCATAAGGTACCGGTACGGTGGTAGGTACGATTGATGTACTTCACATACCTATGACCGACCGACTGCATCAGACGGGAAATACCGTAACTCACGTCGGGCGTAACCAGGAGATGCACGTGGTTGGTCATCAGCACATAGGCATGCAGCTGGCAGGATTCCTGCACCAGCGCATCGCCCAATGTTTGCAGGTAGGACACGTAGTCGGAAGTGGCATAAAAACACGGCTCACGGTTATTGCCGCGCTGGATGACATGTTGAGGCAAACCGGGCAAATGAATACGAGGCTTTCTGGGCATCAACACTCCTTGTGATGCTGTCAGCCTACCCAACCGGATACGTCGCTACTGTCAGGCTTTGTCGAATGCTATATTAGGAAGATCTGGTATCTGACCCCGGGTTCTGTGCTACGGTTTTCAAAAAGGAAGCATGACTTTGTCTACGCTCCCCTGGATCACCACCACCGCCGGCGTCCGCATGCCAGCCATTATTTATGGCACGGCGTGGAAAAAGGCCGATACGGCCGATCTGGTTGAGCAGGCGCTACGGGCGGGATTCCGGGGCATCGATACGGCCGGTCAACCGAAACACTATGATGAGGCCCTGGTGGGTGTGGCGCTACAACGCGTTGCGCAACAGGGTATTCCGCGCGAGCTGCTGTACCTGCAAACCAAATTTACCTCACTCTCCGGTCAAGACCCGGCACGCCTACCGTACGATAAATCCGCACCCCTTGATGTACAGGTCGCCCAGTCGTTTGCTTCCTCACAAAAGAACCTGCAAACCGATTATGTCGATGGCCTGATCCTGCACTCGCCTTTGTCTACCCACGCCAAAACCCTGCGGGCCTGGCGGGCCATGGAATCCATTCAACAGGCAGGCGGCGCGCGTCAGCTTGGCATCAGCAACTGTTACGAGCTGACGGAGCTGCAAGCGCTTTATACAGACGCGCATGTAAAACCCGCTATTGTGCAAAACCGCTTTTACAAAGATACCGTCTATGACGCTGCGTTACGCCTCTGGTGCAGCGCGCACGAAATTATTTATCAGAGTTTCTGGAGCCTCACCGCCAACCCGCACGTTCTCACCAGCAAGACCATGCAGGCGCTCAGCGCGCAATACCACAAGACTGCGGCACAGGTATTTTTTCGGTTATTACATCAATTGGGCATCGTACCCCTGACCGGCACCAAGTCGCCACAACACTTGCAGGATGACCTGGGCATTTTTGATTTTGTACTGGCCACAGATGATGTTGAAAAACTCAACGTGGAATTGTTTTAAAACGTCGTTTTCTGTAATACTGCATTCCACTATTTATGCGAATTGATTGCGCCATAAACCCTTCCGACGGCATCAAAATAATGGTCTGGGAGATAATTCCAGACCATTTCGTCATTCCGGCGAAAGCCGGAATCCAGGGTTTAGATACATCGGCCGTTAGGCCGAATCTGGACACCAGCATTCGCTGGAATAACGAGCATTTTCTTCGGCGCATCACTAGAAATTGACATGCCGTGAAGTCCGAAACCAGAACTTCTGCCAACCCGTCACGTCCGTGCCGCGGTTGAAGCCGTGATACATGAGGTTGTTCTTGTTATCCCGGTGCAGCAGCGAACAGGCATGGCCAATCTCATGCGCCAGCGTGGTGTCATCATTCATGCCGGTCGGGGTCAGGACCACGTAATCGACTAAAACCCCGGCCGAACAGCCCCGCCACTCATTCCCGTCGTTGCGCACATGGTCCACCACAAACACAGTAATCGGATAGGTGAACGTGACTGGCACCACGTTCCAGCCAGCCAGGTTGGAGGCATAAAACTCGCTCGCTTCGCCGCCTTCCAGCTTGAGATTGCCCCACAACGAACACTCGGTATCCAAAGCGCCGTTGGGGGCCGCTTCTTTCAGCGTGGAGTAGGGCGGTTTGCCAAACCCGATCACCTTCACGTTGTGGGCCGTCTTGAGCACCGCTCCCGCGCGATTGATGGAATCCTGGGCCTGCTGCTCGGTAATCAGCGGCGCCTGATTGGCGCCGTGCAAAATGACCACATGCACACGCAGTTTCTTCTCCCGGCTCCAGGCAATAATGGCCCCGACAAAATTGATCAGCCGGTGAATGATCTCCAGCACAATGCGAACCACGACCCGAACGATTGCCTTTACGACACGAACAACCGCCTTGACCACCTTCTTCACTGCATTTTTAACTTTTGACCACCAGCTCATTTTCGCGCACCTCTCTGTCCTAGGAATTAAACGATAATGTCGCTACCCCCTCCCGAAACATTGCCGCCGAAGAAATACGCCATGGCCACATAAACGAGCCCCGAAAAAATGGCCAACCATACCGAACCCCACATCGACGTACCCAGAATGTACTTGAAGCAGAGCAGGAAACCCGGCGGCGTCAGAATAAAGACCCAGGGCCCGGTAAGCCAAGCGAGCATAAACGACCCGAACATGCCGGCAGACAATGCCGCCACTGCGCGCAACAAGGTTGGATATTTGGCACCAATCACACGGGCTGCCAACCAGCCCGAACTACTGGGTCAACATCTCAATCACGGGCTGCAAGCCGATGCAGAAAAGCGCTCGGACTGCAAACCGGAAACTAGCACAGGAGTTCCATGACAAGCTTAAGGCTCAACTGTGGCGGCAATCCATGCTGGGCGAGCGGCGGATGTGTCTCTGGGAGGAAGCCGTCCTGCGGTACCTGTATGAAACCACCCGCAAACATGACCACGAAGGGGACAAGGCTCGCCTGCGCTGGCTGCATCCGCATCTGGAGGGCCTGCCCCTGACCGAGATCACGCGTGACCGGATGGATGAAATCATGGCCCGCAAGGCACACCGGAAACCGGGTACGGTCAACCGCTATCTGGCCACGGTACGGGCGATTCTGCGCAAGGCCTGCCGCGAATGGGCGTGGACCGATACGTACCCGGCGCTCAACCTGCGCCGGGAGCCGGAGAAGCGGAGACGGTGGATCATGGTTGACGAGGCCGGACGGCTCTTGGCCGCCCTCCCCCCGCATGTCCGACATCGCAGAGTTCACCCTGGCAACCGGTCTGCGTGCTCGTAACGTGCGTGAGCTGGTCTGGTCACAGGTGGATCTGTCCCGGCACATCGCCTGGCTGTATGCGGATCAGGTCAAGAACAATACTGACCTGACCATCCCGCTGAACAGTACGGCCATCGCGGTGATCCGCCGGATGCTGGGTAGCCATGGCACCCATGTGTTCAGCTACCGGGGCAAGCCGTTGCGCAACATCAACGCCGATGCCTGGCAGCGGGCCTGTGAGCAGGCTGGAATCGCCGATTTCCGCTGGCATGACCTCAGGCATACCTGGGCCTCATGGCATGTGCAGAACGGCACCAGTCTGCAGGAACTCATGGAACTGGGTGGATGGAAGTCATACAAGATGGTGCTGCGCTATGCCCATCTGGCCGGCGACCACTTGAGAAGCGCGGCGGGGAATATTACAAATTCTCTACGCTGCGCAATACAACACGACGAACCGAAACAGGAGGTGCAACGCTAAACATCTGAATATGGCGGAGAGGGAGGGATTGACTCGGGCCGTCCCTGGCCCTCGCCCTGCGGGCGCCGGCATAGCCGGCGTCCAAAACGGCCTCCTGCCGTTTTGTCGAACCAAAGGGTTCTCATCAAACCTCCCCACACCACAAATCAAACAGGCCCCATTCGGGGCCTGTTTGATTTGGCGGAGAGGGAGGGATTCGAACCCTCGTAGGGCGGTAAAGCCCTCAACCGATTTCGAGTCGGTGCCGTTGTGACCGCTTCGGTACCTCTCCTGAACTTCCCGTTTTGTGATGGATGACCGTGCTGCGATTCGGGGCTGCTGCGCTATGATACACCCGGTAATACCCTAATGAAAAAATGATGTTAGCCAATATAACCGGTAATGAAGCCAGGCAACCCAGAGGCAATCGTGAGTCCAGCCATGCCGGTCGAGTATTCTAGCGCACGCCGGCCGGGCGGCACCATGGCCAGGCGTTTTTTATACCTGCTCTGCTGTCTGCTGGTTGCCGCCTGCGAAAAGACGCCGCTGCTGGAACAGATCAGGGATCATAATGAACTCATCGTCCTCACCCGCAACAGCCCGACCACCTACTACGAGGGTGTCGACGGACCGACGGGATTCGAGTATGACCTGGCGAGCCGCTTCGCCGGGTACCTGGGCGTCGAATTGCGCATCGTCGTCCCGCCGAACTTCAACGACATCCTGCCCCTGATCCAGCGGGGCGATGCACACCTCGCCGCCGCCGGGCTGACGATTACCGACAAGCGCAAGGACATCGTGCGCTTCGGCCCCGTCTACCAGAAGATCACCCCCCAACTGGTCTATCGCAGCGGCACACCGCGACCAAAGAGCCTGGCGGACTCAAGGGACAGATCGACGTGGTCACCGGCAGCAGCCACGCCGAGCGCCTGGCCGTACTGAAAGAAAAATATCCCAACCTGAGCTGGCAGGAAGACGAGGGCGTGGAAAGCGAGGAACTGCTGTGCCTGGTCTGGCAACAGCTCTACGACTATACCATCGCCGATTCCAATGAACTGGTCATCAACCGCCGCTATTATCCCGAGCTGCACCCCGCCTTCGCCATCAGCAAGCCGAAATCGCTGGCCTGGGCGTTCGCGCGATCGGACGATGACAGCCTGTACAACGCAGCGGTGGCGTTTTTCGACAAGATCAGCAAGGACGGCACCCTGGACCAGCTGATCGACCGTTACTACGGCCATATCGGTGAATTCGACTATGTCGGCACGCGTCGCTACCAGGCCCACATCGACCAGCGCCTGCCCGCTTACCGGGAGCTGTTCCAGTTGGCCGCCGACGGTTCGCATGGACTGGCGGCTGCTCGCCGCCATCGGTTACCAGGAATCGCACTGGGATCCGGACGCGGTTTCACCTACCGGGGTACGCGGTCTGATGATGCTGACACGGGACGCGGCCAGGGACCTGAGTATCGAAGACCTCACGGATCCGGAACAGAGCATCCTGGGTGGCACCGAGTATCTGCAGCGCATGCTGCGGAAATATTTCCGATCGCGTCCCGGAACCGGACCGGACCTGGCTTGGCGCTGGCGGCCTACAACATCGGCCTCGGTCATCTGGAGGATGCCCGCATACTGACCCTGCAAAACGGCGGTGATCCCGACAAATGGGTGGATGTGAAAAAGAACCTGCCGCTGCTCAGCAAGGAAAAATGGTTCCAGAAACCCGCTACGGTTACGCGCGCGGCCGCGAACCGGTGCGTTACGTGGAGAACATGCGCAGCTACTACGACATCCTGGTATGGCTGACCGAGCAGAACGCCCCCGCAACCACCGTCAGGCGCGCGCCGCTGCAGTTCGGTTCACCGGCGCTGTAGCCCGCTGTTTCTTCGGCGCAGCTAGAACCTGTCTCATAATCCCGCGCGAACCGCGTTGCTGTCCGAAATGCGCGCCTGCAAGGCGCACTGCACAGCACAGTACGTGTAGTACGGGCAAGCAGTGCAACACAGCAGGCGTGTATTTCGGGCGCGACCCCTTGGGGACCGGGGGATTATGAGACAGGTTCTAGTCCTTGCCCTCCGTCAGCCACGCATCACACCCGTTCAGACCGACGGGACGGGTGTCGAACTGATAGTCGCGGCCTGCCTCGAGGTCCGTTTCGATGACGTGGCGATCGATGGCATAACCCATGTGATGATCACACACATAGCACTGCACCTCGATGCGGTGGTGCCCGGGTGACAGTACCGCGCCCGGCCGGGTAAAGCTGATCGGCTGGCCGTCAATGTAGTCCATGAAGACCCCGCGCTTGGTCCCCGGCCCGGTGTCATCCGTATTGTTGTAGGGCAGGTTCCATACGCTGGACGCCAGCGCAGGATCATCTGTCTGGTAGAACCTGGTTACGGCGCACCCGGACAGGCCCAGCAGCACACCGCCTGCCAGCGCCGTGCCTACCATATAGCCGAATCTCATCATCTCACCCCCTGTCCGGTCTGCTGGACATCGCTCATCGACACGCTACTGTGTACCCAGCAGCTCGGCCTCCATCGACAGGTACACCTGGTAGGCGTTGCGCCGGTTGGCCGCCTCGAACGCCGGCAGATCACTGAACCCGCTCCAGTCGGTTTTCCTGTACGCCTCGTCAAACGGCACCAGGTCTGCCGCGGCCTGACCCATCTGTTCACGCAGGTAGGTCAGGTAACGCCGTGTCAGCCCGATTGCCTCGTTCGGTTTCTTCGCCACGCCGCCATGGCCAGGCACCAGCGCGACCAGCTTTTCACGCTCCATGCGCTCCAGTATCTGCAGCCAGCGCTTGGTATTGGCGTCGCCGAGATACGGCACCCTGCCCTCGAAAATGATATCACCGGAAAACAGTACGCGATCCGGCTCCACGTACATCGTCAGGTCACCGTCTGAATGCGCGTTGCCGACCACGGTCACGGTAAAATCGACGTCCCCGAGCCGGAACTGGGTGCCCTCTTTCAGCAGCAGGTTGGGTCGCACCAGCCGGGTATCGTCATTCACCCACGGATCGAGGGTGACCCGGCGCTCTTCGAGCCGTTCCCTGGCCGCGGCCGCATCCAGGTAGGTGCCGGCACCTTCCGGTGCCAGGATCTCGGCATCGAGATCGGCGAACACCTGCAGCCCGTAGATGTGGTCTGCATGGTAGTGGCTGACGATCACGCGCACGATCGGCTGATCGGTAAGCGCGCGAATCTTCTCCAGCAGCAGTTGAGCCAGCGAGGGCGTACCCAGCGCGTCGAACACCACCACGCCTGCCCCGGTGACCACCACACCGGCATTGGAAACGAAGCCCTGGTTATCGGTCGCTACCCCCTGCATCCCCTCAGCGAACCAGACATGTTCGGAGACCTGCCTGAGATTCATCTCCACGGTTGCTGGTGGATAAGCGGGTGCCGCGGTGCCCGAACCGGCCAGCACGGACTGCAGGGTGCACAACAATAAACCTGCAAGGATACAGCTGGAAAATCGCATGCCTTTACCTTGTTCCACCGCCCGGGTACGCGCAGCAACGATACTACCATGCGCCCGGTAAATTCACCCGCGCCGCGCGCAAAAGAAATCCTTCAGCAGCGCGCCACACCGCGCCTCCAGCACCCCGCCTGCTGCCACGACGCGGTGGTTCAGTCCGGGCAGTTCGAAACCGCGAAAGACGCTGCTCACGGCACCGCTCTTCGGGTCATGCGCACCGAACACCACGCACGCCACGCGCGCATGCACGATGGCGCCGACGCACATCAGGCACGGCTCCAGCGTCACGTACAGGGTGGTGTCCGGCAGCCGGTAATTGCCCAGGACCCGGCCGGCCGCACGCAGGCAGTCGATCTCCGCGTGCGCACTGGGATCGTGCGCACCGATCGGCCGGTTCCAGCCGGCGGCGATCCGCCCGTTGTTGCCGACCAGTACCGCGCCCACCGGGACCTCGCCCGCGGCCGCTGCGTACGCCGCACAGTCGAGCGCCTGCTGCATCCAGTATTCGTCCGGATTCTGTGTCATCACTGTTGGCAGACGGGTTGAACCAGAACGGGGTCAGCCCCCACGAGTACGAGTCATTCAGAGTGTATATCCGTATATTTGTGATTTCGTGGCCATGCAAAGGAGGATGTTGATGGCATTCCCGGCCTTCCTGGCAATAACTTTCAGGTACGGCTTCCACATATCACTGCAGACAAATTTCAGCGACTGACTCTGCTCTTTACCGAACCAGCGGAAGAACCGCAACAACGTCCTGACCGTGCGCTTCTCACCGACCCACAACAACCGCTTACAGTGGCTATCGATCTGGTATACCAGCGTCAAGTACCGGTGACCTCGATTGCCAGGCAATCTCGTCAACGCCGATCGCCTCAATACCCGACAAGTCCTGATGCTCCCGGCCCCAGATCACCGCCCGCTCCACCGAACAGAACACATGGTCCCAGGTCGTACGAAATGCCTCGGCCACCTCTTTCCAGCTCAGTCGCTTTGCCCAACCAGCCAGATACCAGCTGTACGCCTCGGTCAGCCGGTGTTTGCCCGACACCCAGGGCATCCGCTCTACCCGAACACCACAGCCGGGACAATCAACCCGGCGCGGTGAGTAGCGAAAAAATACCTTATGGCCCCACATCGGGATAAACTCGAACAGCCGCTCAGGTGACCGATCGTACCCTGGCCCTTTATGCCCGCAACCACTGCATACCGGGACTTTTTACCGGCAGAAGTACGGCCGGTATTTCTTGTTGCCAACCCGGATGACAGGTGAACCTGACGCCCGGCTACTCCCACTCAGTGGCAACGCATATTATTTCCTGTTGAAATCAAAACTGTCGCTGAGCTTGAGCCAGACACCGGTAACTGTTGCGCAACCCACTGAAACGCAAGAGGTGTTGTTTGCTCCTAACGTTCCTGTTGTTAATCAACAGTCTACACCGCCAATGGATACACATTGTGCAACGAATAGTCCAGAAAGAACAACGTATACAGATCCTAGAAATCTCCGTACTTCTCTATTAAATAAGAGTAATAATTCAGGTTTAACAACCTGCACTCTTCCAGGCTGTCGGGGTAGTTTTTTGCCGAATGAAGGATCTCATCGCTCAAATCGCCCCCCGAATAAGCTGGCCTGTGTTTGAAAGAGAAACAACCGGATTTATAAGGAATGCATATGACTTTTCGATTCAGTAATGTCGCCCAATAAACCCCGTGATATGTATTCGTGACGATATATTCGTGCTTGGATATGAACTCCAGTTTTTGCTGTAAATCTGCACCACTATTGTCGCAAACCGCTAAACCACTCGCATTTTTCTCTGGCATGAGAGTTACGCGCTTGTGGCTATATATACCGATAAGCTTTTGAGGTTTAATTTCCCTGAATTTAAATAAATCCGGGTGCAAACACGATACACAAGGGACATAACGATACTTTTGGTCTTCGGAGAAAACCCTGATTCCTATCTCGTCAAAATCTTTGAACCATTCACCGTAAAGCTCGTATCTATTTGCATCATCCAGAACATTATTTCTGTCAACGATTTCATCGACACCAACACCCCAGGCGATTAGTTTATAGTTTCTTGATTTTTCGCTCAGTCTCTTGATGTGTTTTAGAAAATATTTCTGCCCTAAACCACCGCCACCAACAATGACCAATCGCTCATTGGCAACATCCATCTTTATATCAAGGATGTCATAAACTTTGTTTAGCCTGAATGGAAAATAACGGGATGGAGAACAATACCAATCGCCAACATTAGTGTTATCGGTACGAAAGATAAATGCCACTTACTTCATACCTCTTTTCTTGCCCCCATGCGGCCATCAATCAGAACGCCGTTCAGCATTGCGGCTGTGAACGGGTATCACTCCGACTTCACGGACACACCCGTCAGGACAGATAATGTGCCAGGAGGTGTGTCATGTCAAAACGCAGAAATGAAGTGGTCTGATACATCCGGATACCGGGTCAGGGCGGTAACATGCCATAACGAGCTGGGCAATGACAACGGAGACGAGACAGCAGATGGCGCTGGTGACCCGGGCCTTGCTGAAACTGCATGGAATGATTTGCAGTATGAGCCGTAAAGGCAACTGCCGGGATACACGGTTTAACATGCCCCGGTGGCGGGGTTCTTCAGCAGTCTGGAATGGGGATGGACCGGTGACCGTTTGTACAGAACCCGGAAGGAAGCGATTACCGATGGCCGGGAATGTGTGGCGGTTATTACAACGCCAGGCGTCTGCACTCGATGCTGGCCTACAAGACACCGATGAATTACGAAAAGATCCCAGGCATGGTGTTCGGAGACAGCTCTCAAGCACAGATTGCAATTTCTTCTTCGTTAAAGTTCTCTTTTTTAAATGCCAAATATGCCTTTTACGTTACAACGAGTTTCAGTAATCACAAGCTTGTGCAACAAGCTTGTAACTGTTACGAGAAAACTTCAACAGAATCGATGACGAGATTTTATTGCGAATGTGTTGTGTAAGTAAATACTATATACGATTTAATGTCTTATATGTTATGAACTACTCCCACTCGATGGTCGCCGGCGGCTTGCCGGAGATATCGTAGGCGACGCGGGAAATGTGCGGCACCTCGTTGATGATGCGGCGTGACACCGTGTCGAGGAATTCGTACGGCAGGTGCGCCCAGCGCGCGGTCATGAAGTCAATGGTCTCGACGGCGCGCAGCGCCACCACCCAGGCATAGCGCCGCCCGTCACCGGTCACACCGACCGAGCGCACCGGCAGGAATACCGTGAAGGCCTGGCTGACCCGGTCATACAGCGCGTGGCGGCGCAGCTCCTCGATGAAGATATGGTCGGCCAGCCGCAGGCAGTCGGCATACTCCTTCTTTACCTCGCCCAGGATACGCACCCCCAGCCCGGGCCCCGGGAACGGGTGGCGATAGACCATGTCGTAGGGCAGCCCGAGTTCGACGCCAAGCCGGCGCACCTCGTCCTTGAACAGCTCGCGCAGCGGTTCCAGCAGCTTCAGCTTCATCTGTTCCGGCAGGCCACCGACGTTGTGATGCGACTTGATCAGGTGCGCCTTGCCGGTCCTGGCACCGGCGGACTCGATCACGTCCGGGTAAATGGTGCCCTGCGCCAGCCACTGCGTGTCGGCGCTCAGCCTGGCGGCCTGTTCCTCGAACACATCGATGAACAGGTTGCCGATGATCTTGCGCTTCAGCTCCGGGTCCTGCACGCCGCCCAGCGCGGCGAGAAAACGCGCCTCGGCATCGACGCGGATGACGCGCACACCCATGTGCTCCGCAAACGTCGCCATGACCTGATCGCCCTCGCGGTAGCGCAGCAGACCGTTGTCGACGAATACGCATACCAGTTGCTCGCCGATCGCCTTGTGCAGCAGGGCCGCCACCACGGAGGAATCGACGCCGCCGGACAGCCCCAGCAGCACCCGGTCGCTGCCGACCTGCGCACGGATGTCGCGGATGCTGCTCTCGACGATGTGGTCCGCTGTCCACAGGGCATCGCAGGCGCAGATATCGATGACGAAACGCTGCAGGATGCGTCCGCCCTGACGGGTGTGGGTGACTTCCGGGTGAAACTGGATACCGTAATAACCACGTCCGTCATCGGCCATGCCGGCAATCGGCGCGCTGTCGGTGCTGGCGATCACCCTGAAACCGTCCGGCGGGACGATTACGCGGTCGCCGTGGCTCATCCACACGTCGAGCAATCCATAACCCGCATCCGAGGTATGGTCCTCTATGTCCGTCAGCAGGCGGGAATGCCCGCGTGCGCGCACCTGCGCATAGCCGTATTCGTGGTGGTCGGCCTGTTCCACCTGCCCGCCCAGTTGCGCCGCCATGGTCTGCATGCCGTAGCAGATGCCCAGCACCGGCAATCCTGACTCGAACACGACAGACGGGGCGCGCGGCGAGCTGTCGGCCGTAACCGTCTCGGGCCCGCCGGACAGGATGATGCCCCGGGCGCCGAACCCGTTGATCGTGTCAGCCTCCGCATCCCAGGGAAAGATCTCGCAATACACACCCAGTTCACGCACGCGGCGTGCAATCAGCTGGGTGTATTGCGAACCGAAATCCAGGATCAGGATCCGGTGGGCGTGGATATTGTCCGTCATGCCGCAGTGGGTAGCAGGCGCCCGGTCGCCGGCATCAGTTGTCCAGCCGGTAGTTCGGCGCTTCCTTGGTGATGGTCACGTCGTGCACATGGCTTTCGCGCATGCCGGCGCCGGTCACCCGGATGAATTCAGGCTTGGAACGCATCTCATCGATCGTGGCGCAGCCCGTGTAGCCCATGCTGGAGCGCAACCCGCCCATCAGCTGGTGCAGGATCGTGATCATCGAGCCCTTGTAGGGCACGCGACCCTCGATGCCTTCCGGTACCAGCTTGTCCGCCTCGCCGCCTTCCTGGAAATAGCGGTCACTGGAACCCTGTTTCATCGCGCCCAGCGAACCCATGCCGCGGTAGGCCTTGTAGGAGCGCCCCTGGTACAGTTCCACCTCGCCCGGCGCCTCCTCGGTGCCGGCCAGCATGCCGCCGATCATCACCGACCACGCGCCGGCGGCCAATGCCTTGGCGAGGTCACCGGAATAGCGGATGCCACCGTCGGCGATCAGCGGGATGCCGTCACGTCTCAGTTCCTCTGCGACATTCGCCACGGCGGTGATCTGCGGTACACCGATACCGGAGACGATGCGCGTGGTACAGATGGAACCGGGCCCGATACCGACCTTGACCGCATCCGCACCCGCCTCGACCAGGGCACGCGCCGCCGCGGCGGTGGCAATGTTGCCGCCGATCACCTGCAACTGCGGGTAGTGCTGTTTCACCCAGCGCACGCGATCGAGCACACCCTGCGAATGCCCGTGCGCGGTATCGACCACCACCACGTCGACCTCGGCCGCGGCCAGCGCCTCGATGCGCGCCTCGCTGTCGCCGCCGGTGCCGACCGCCGCACCGACGCGCAGCCGGCCATGTTCGTCCTTGCAGGCGTTGGGAAAATCCTTGGACTTCTGGATGTCCTTCACGGTGATCATGCCGCGCAGCTTGAAATCGCCGTTGATGACCAGTACCCGCTCGATGCGGTGCTTGTGCAGCAGTGCGATCACCTCCTCCTTCGAGGCACCCTCCCTCACCGTCACCAGTTTTTCCTTCGGCGTCATCACACTGGATACCGGATTGTCCTGGTTCGTCTCGAAGCGGCGATCGCGGCTGGTGACGATACCCACGAGGTCTTCACCATCGACCACCGGCACACCGGAAATATTGTTGGCGCGGGTGAGTGCGATCACGTCGCGGATACTGGTATCGGGTGACACCGTGATCGGGTCCTTGATGACGCCGCTCTCGAACTTCTTGACCGCGCGCACCTCGGCGGCCTGATTCTCGAGGGGCATGTTCTTGTGAATGATGCCGACACCGCCTTCCTGGGCCAGCGTGATGGCCAGCCGTGACTCGGTGACGGTATCCATGGCCGCCGAGAGCAGCGGTATCTGCAGGCGGATCTCGCGGGTCAGCCGGCTCTGCAGGCTGACGTCACGCGGCAGGACGGTGGAATGCGCAGGGAGCAGCAGGACGTCGTCAAAGGTAAGGGCTTCCTGCAAGATGCGCATGGGTGCTCGGTTTCCGCCGGGGTATGGGTGGCCGCCAATTATAGGGACTGCCACTGGCGCGGTAAACCGCGCCATCCGGTATTTGGACGGGATAAGCTTGAAATAATCCGGCCCGCTCGGCTAAACCCTGTCCGGATTCAGGTATCCTTGTCCGTCATGACGGCAACCACCACAGCACTACCGCCGGAACGCGATGTATTCAGCGTGTCGCGGCTGAACCTGGCGGTACGCACCCTGCTGGAACAGGGTTTCCCGCGGGTCTGGATCGAGGGTGAATTGTCGAATATCTCGCGCCCCTCGTCAGGCCACCTGTATTTCACGCTCAAGGACAGCCAGGCACAGATACGCGGCGCCATGTTCCGCAACCGCAACCAGCTGCTGCGCTTCAAACCCGTGGAGGGCATGCAGGTCCTGGTGCGCGCAAAGGTCAGCCTGTACGAACCGCGCGGTGACTACCAGCTGATCGCCGAATCCATGGAGGAGGCCGGCGACGGTGTGCTGCAGCGCGCCTTCGAGGCGCTGAAGCGCAAACTGGACGGCCAGGGCCTGTTCGACCCGGCGTTCAAGCAGGCCCTGCCGGCGTTGCCGCGACGCATCGGTGTGGTCACCTCCCCGACCGGCGCCGCACTGCGCGACGTGCTGAGTGTCCTGCACCGGCGCTTTCCGGCCATCCCGGTGCTGGTCTACCCGGTACCGGTGCAGGGCAAGGACGCCGGCCGGGATATCGCCGCCATGCTGCACACGGCATCCAGACGCAATGAATGCGACGTGCTGATCCTCACCCGCGGCGGTGGCTCGCTGGAGGACCTGTGGGCCTTCAACGAGGAAGTCGTCGCACGTGCCATTCACGCCTGCCGAATCCCGGTGATCAGTGCCGTCGGTCACGAGATCGATTTCACCATTGCCGACTTCGTGGCCGACCGCCGCGCCCCGACACCGTCGGCGGCGGCCGAGCTGGCCAGCCCGGACCAGGCCGATTGGCTGGCGCAGCTGGCCGTACTGCGTACCCGTGCCACCCACCGCATGCAGCAACGGCTCACAAGCTGCCGCCAGCGCCTGCGCTGGGTGGACCAGCGTCTCGCCCTGCGCCACCCGGGCCAGTACCTGCGCCAGCGCGCCCAGCGCCTGGACGAGCTGGAGAATCGCAGCCGTCTTGCTATACGTTCTTATTTCAATGACTTGCATTCTTCTATTAATGCATTGCATGCAATATTGTGGCAACACACGCCGCGCCACCGCATCCACCGTACCGAGCTGCAGCGGCAGGCCCTGGAAGCGCGCCTGCGCGGTGCAGTGCAGACAGGGCTCGCGGCCCGTCAACGACGGCTGGCGGTCGCCTGCAAGTCACTGGATACCGTCAGTCCGCTGGCCACGCTGGGGCGCGGCTACGCCATCATCACCCGGGCTGGCCGGTGCGAGATCCTGCGCGAGGCAATGGCCGTCAGGCCGGGTGATCAGGTTGAAGCGCGCCTCGCGCAGGGCAGGCTGCTGTGCACGGTCGATGACACGTCCACCGAATAGACATGCAGCGGGCGTGGCCTTGGCGGCTGGCCGCGAGCGGGGTAAATTTGTGCGTGGACTGACCCGCCCCTGCAGCCACGCCCGTCTTGCATGAACGGCGGCAAATCCCGGGCGGACACACGGGAGACTCGCTATCAAATGTTCAAGCCACACCCCATCGTCCTGTTGACCTTGCTGGCCATTGCCTGCTCCGCCCATGCCCTGCCCCTGGACATCACCCCCGTACCCGGTGGCATTGCCGTCATCAGGCTCCCCGCTGACGCCGATACGCAAACGCTGCGCTACAACCACCGCAAGGTACTGGTCAGGCAGCAGGACGGTGACCGCTTTGTGGTGATCGGTGTGCCGCTCGGGACGAAACCCGGACGCTACCACCTGCAGGGCAGGACTTCCCACGGCAAGACACTCAGTATCGCGTTCAAGGTCGTGGCCAAGCAGTATCAGGAGCAACGCATTACCATCAAGGACAAGCGCAAGGTCAACCCGGAAAAACGCGACCTGGAGCGCATCGGCCGCGAGCAAAAACGGCTCACTGCCGCGCTGGAACACTGGTCGAACCGGGACTCCGTGGTGGTCGATTTCCGGAAACCCGTCGAGGGGCCGACCAGCAGCCCGTTCGGGTTACGGCGCTTTTTCAACGACCAGCCGCGCAATCCACACAGCGGGCTGGACATTGCCGCCGCCGAAGGCACGCCGATACACGCGCCCGCCCCCGGCACTGTCATCGAGACCGGTGACTTCTTCTTCAACGGTAACACCGTGCTGATCGACCACGGTCAGGGCCTGATCACCATGTACTGTCACATGAGTGCCATCGACGTCAAACCCGGTATGGCCGTCGCGACCGGTGACGTCATCGGCAAGGTCGGCATGACCGGCCGCGTCACCGGTCCGCACCTGCACTGGGGCGTCAGCCTGAACGACGCACGGGTCGACCCCCTGCTGTTCCTGCCGGCGGAACAGCCAGCACTGGAAGAATCGCCTGGTCACTGATCTTTTCCCGGACGGTTACCGGTGTAACCGCACGACCCGCCTTCCCGGTACGCCACGCGTGCCCACTTGACTACGATCAAGTGACGCCGATAAATGAAGGTCTATGCTGACTAGCAGGCTTCATGATGACAATTACCCGCTGTCCCGCCGTATGAAATTTTCCGGTATCCCTTTTCTTGTCCTGTTCGTGCTGGTGCTGCTGGCCGGCCGTACCGGTGCGGCCGAGCCCTGCGCACCCTTCGAGGGCGGGCGTGTCGATGTCAAACTGCTGGAGGTCATGCGCGCGGCAGCGAAGGAGGGCCGCCTGTATCGCGTCATGCCCGGCGAATCAAGGGTCGGATTCTGTGTCCGGCATTTCCCGCTCCAGGAGTTTCACGGTGAATTCACCAACATCGTCGGCGGGCTCACCCTGCCTCCGGGCATGGACAAATACGGGCAGGCACTGTTGCTCATACATACCAGCAGCTTGGAATCCGACAATCCGGACCTCAACGCGCTGGTGCAGAGCCACGAATTCATGGACACCGGGCGCTTTCCCGAGATCCTGTTCGTGGGCCGTGCATTCCAGTGGTACAACCCGCTGCAGGCGTACATCTACGGGGACCTGACCCTGCACGGCGTGACGCAGCCCGTGGTATTCAATGTCGAACTCGACGTTCGTGAAAACGGCGAGAACGGCCAGCCGGAACAGATCTACCTGCACGGCACCAGCCAGATCGACCGGGTGAAATTCGACATGCGCAGCTATCAGTTCCTGGTCAGTGAAACCGTGCGGCTCTGCCTGTCCGTCAAACTGGAGCGCTGGGTGCAGGAGTAGCACCGGGGCGGCAAGACAGGAACCCGTCGGCTGGTCGCAGTGCGCGTTGTTACATCCCCAGCCGCACGGGAATACGGCGTTGTCCGAAGGCACCCGAAAATTTGCCGAAGCGCCCGGAAATGGCCGTCGCACAATCGGGGCAATGCCCGTCCTCCGTCACGTGATACTCCAGTATGCGGTGCCAGTCGCGCACGATCAGTGGCCTGCCGCAGCCCGGACAGGACGTGGTACCGCCTTCCCGGTCGTGCACATTGCCGGTATAGACGTAGTTGATGCCCTCGGTCTGCGCGATGTGCCGGGCACGTGTCAGTGTTGCCGGCGGTGTCGCCTCGACATCAAGCATCCTGAAGTCCGGGTGAAAGGCCGTAAAGTGCAGCGGCACGTCCGGACCCAGTTTGTGCACGATCCAACGGCTCATGCGCCTGATCTCGTCGTCCGAGTCGTTGTGACCCGGGATCAGCAGCGTGGTGATTTCCGTCCAGACCTGTGTTTCACGGCACAGGTACACCAGTGTGTCGAGCACCGGTTGCAGGTGCGCGCCGGTCAGCCTGTAGTAGAACGCCTCGGTAAACGCCTTGAGGTCCACGTTGGCGGCGTCCATGACGGCGTAGAACTCGCGTCGCGGCTGCGCGTGAATGTAGCCCGCCGTCACCGCGACGGTCTGGATGCCGAGCGCGTGACAGGCCTGGGCCGTGTCGATGGCATATTCGGCAAAGATCACCGGGTCATTGTAGGTGAAGGCGACGCTCCTGCAGCCCGCATGCTGCGCCGCCGTTGCAATCGCCTCCGGGCTGGCCTGGTCCATCAGCCTGTCCATGTCTTTCGACTTGCTGATATCCCAGTTCTGGCAGAACTTGCAGGCCAGGTTGCAGCCGGCCGTGCCGAATGACAGCACCGCGGATCCCGGGTAGAAATGGTTGAGCGGTTTCTTCTCGACCGGATCGATGCAGAAGCCCGACGAGCGCCCGTAGGTCGTGAGCACCATGCGCTCTGCGTCCCGCATGCGCACGAAGCACGCACCCCGCTGACCGGCATGCAGCTTGCAATCGCGCGGGCACAGGTCGCACTGGATGCGCCCGTCCGTCAGCCGGTGCCACCAGCGTGCGGGATACAGGGTCGTTGCGCCGGTCATATTCATACTCATACCACGTCAGGATCAGCTTCTTTCCACTTGCTCACGGTATAACGCGACAGGCGGATATCCCGGTGCCAGAAATCTGCAGGCAGTCCGGCCTTGCGCTTGAGTTGCGCCAGAAAATCCTCGGGCCGCGGTAATGATTCCCAGACCTGCGGCAGGAAGGTGCCGCGGGTATGGTCAAACCGCAGCACCACGCCGTCGATACCGGCACGCAGCAGGGCAAGGGCCTGCGCCTCGGATTCAAATTCCAGGTCGATTGCCGGCGAGAGCAGCGACACCTCGATGCGTGTATGTGGCAGTTCCTGCGCACGCAGGGGCGGAAAACGCGGATCGCGCACCGCCGCGGCAACGGCATTGGCGCGCACGTCTTCCAGCAGGGGGCGGTGTGCTTCCAGGCTGCCAATACAGCCGCGCAAGGCGCCCTGTTGCGTCAGCGTGACGAAGCTGGCACCGGGTTCCAGCAACCAGGCACGCGGGTCATGGCTGACGCCGGCTTCTCCCAGCCGCTGTGCGATGGCGTCACGCGCCACGGCCAGCAGGGTTTCGCCACATGCTTCCGCCACCCCGTTCATTGGCCTGCCTCGTAGAAGGCGATGGCGGCGTAGCCGACCACGCGTGATTTGTCGCCGGCCGTGTCGCCCGAGTTGCGCATATCCAGCAGCTCGGCCCTCAGGGCATGGTGGCCGGCAAAGGCCAGCAGACCGTTTACCGGGGTGGCACCGCAGGCCTCGCCGTGGTCGAGGTCGGCGCTCAGGGCAAGGATGTGCCGGACGGTATTGTCGTCGGTGCGACGCGCAACATCGTATGGCAGGTAATGCGACAGGTCGGAACTGATCACGACCAGCGTTTCCTCGCCGCCCCATACGCGCTCCAGCACCCCGGCAACCTCCTCCGGAGTGGCATCACCCACGGCCAGCGGTAGCAGCCGGAACTCCCTCAGCACGGTCTGCAGGAACGGCAGGTGCACTTCCAGGGAGTGTTCCTGCGCATGTACCGCCGCGCTCACCGTGACCTGCGGCAACGCGGTCAACGCCGCCATCGACGCGGTGTCCAGCGGCACTTCACCCAGCGGGGTACTGAATGCCGTCGCCTGCGGCAGGGCCAGACCACGCACCGGCACGCGGTGAACCGGACCCAGCAGCACCACCCGCCGGATACGACCGGCGACAGACGACAGCCGTGCATAGGCACTGGCGGCGACCGGCCCTGAGTAGACATAACCGGCATGGGGAACAATCAGCGCCTTGGGCGGGCAAGCCGCGGCGTCCATGCGGGCATCAGCCAGCAGGGTGCGCACCCCGGCGGCCAGCTCACCGGGACTGGACGGATAAAAATACCCCGCGACTGCAGGCGGTCGGGAATCGTTCATGGCTGCCCTCCTCTCCACTATAGGATACATGAGGCCGCTACGGACAAACTAAAGGCCTGCGGGCAGGAAGAAAGGCCGCACCCCGACCGGTGCATCCGGCGAATCAGTGGCGCAGGAACGCAGGCATGCATGGAATGGAAAAGGCCGCCGAGCCCACGGAAAGGAATCAATGGCCACGGAACCACACGAAAGGACACGGAAAAACCATTTACTACAGTTCTGAAGCTTACGGGGCTATTGTTTACAACCCAATGGCCGCGGAAGGACAGGAAAACAATTACGTCATTCCGTGTATTTCCATGGCCATTTACAAGGCGGGCTAGCGCTGTTCCGTCAGTACCGCACGATACAGCGCCGCGTCCGCCGCGCTGTAGCAACAGGCGATGATGCGTTCGAAGCGGTCTGCGTATTCACGCATCGCATCGATCGCGATGCGTACCGCCGCCGCCTTCGGGTAACCGTAGACACCGGTGCTGATGGCGGGAAAGGCAATTGTTCGCACGTCATTTTGCAATGCAATCTCAAAACTGTTGCGATAACAGGCCCTGAGCAAGGCGGGTTCGTAGTGATTGCCGTCCTTCCAGACCGGGCCTACGGTATGTATAACGCGCTGTGCCGGCAGGTTGAAACCGGGGCTGATCCGGGCTTCCCCGGTACGACAGCCGTTGAGCGTGCGGCAATACTGCTGCAGCAGCGGACCGGCGGCGCGGTGGATCGCGCCATCCACCCCGCCGCCGCCCAGCAGACTGCTGTTTGCCGCGTTGACGATAGCGTCGACCTTCAGGGTGGTGATGTCAGCAGTAATAATCTCAAGCATGCGAAACAATGGATACCGGGTCCTGCATCGTCGTGAAAAGTCTGAAACCTGGGCTTTCGTCGTGCCGGCGCGCTCTGCAGGGCGGTACGCGTGCCGCACAAGGGCAGCAAGCCCGTAGCGGCCAGGCTGGAAACAGCGCGAGGCGCATCGAACGCCCGGCGGGAAACCCGCCGGGTGAACGCTGCGAATAATCCGGTAACCGCCCGAAGAATGCAATTTCAGCGCAGACACCGGACCGGTAGTTCGCCTGAAGGGTCTGTCCGGTACCGGGTGAAGCGGTCTGCCTGCCAGGCTGTGCGATCCGTATCCCGCGCGGCGCCGTGCACAGGGCGGCATGCCGGCAGTCGCGGATCGCTTACAGCCGGCGCCTTCCGCACCGCCTGGTCCCGGTCAGGCTCCAGGCCCGGAATTCCGCGCATTGCCACCCTTCCTCTATGGGTTATAGTGTGTGCATAACAAACATCAGGGGACCGTGTCCACATGCTGCCAAACCTGATCACACTGTCACGTGCCGCGCGCCTGGTCGGCGTCAAGCGCGGCACACTGCAGAAAAAGATCCAGCAGGGCGAACTGCGCACCTTCGAGGGGGAATTGCTGCTCTCCGACCTGTTGCATGCCTACCCGCAGACCGAGATCGAGGATACCACCATGCTCGAGCGGGTCGGGACCATCAAGGAACAGGCAATCAACAAGATCATACGTGCGGATGGAGAGAAGCCGGATGTCGACACGCTGGCCACGCGCATCATGTCACTCGGCCGGGAGCTGGCCAGGACCCGCCAGCAGGCGCGCCGCAGCGAGAAACTGATCGAGGACCTGAAGCGCAGATTCAGTGTATTTGCCCCCGACGGTGCCGATGAGAGGACGCAGGCAGAGGCATTTAGTAAACTCCGGTCCTGGTTTCTCCGGGCCCTGGAGTCGGTCGATTCAACGGATAATTCGAGTGGTTTCATCGCGCGGGAGGCGTTTCTACGGGTCATGGCAGCACAGGTGCGCATCCTGCCCAGCGGGCATGAGTTCTTTATCGAGGGTTCCGATTCCATCCTCGAGGCCGGCCTGCGTGGCGGCCTGGCGCTCAACTACGGCTGCAGCAACGGTAATTGCGGCCTCTGCAAGTGCCGGGTGATCTCCGGGGAGGTCAGGAAGATCGCGCAGCACGACTACGCGCTCACCGAAACGGAAAAGGGACTGGGCTATATTCTCGCCTGCTCCAGCACCGCGGTCACCGACGTGGTACTGGAAGCGGACGAGGCGCACGGCTCGAGCGACATCCCGCTGCAGCAAATCGAGATCAAGGTAAAGAAGCTCGAACGACCGAATGAGCGCCAGATCATCCTGCATGCCAGGACACCGCGCACCAGGCGTCTGCGTTTTCTCGCCGGCCAGTACCTGACTCTGGAGTGCGGCAGCGGCCCGGCACAGGAGTGCTCCATCGCCAGCTGTCCCTGCGATGACATGAACCTGCAGTTTCATATCTCGGTTGTGGCCGGCGACCCGTTCAGTAAGCGGATCACCCAGCTCAAGCCCGGCGGCAGCCTGACGATCAAGGGGCCGCGCGGTGAATTCACGCTGGACGAGGACTCGCCGCGCTCGCTGGTGTTCATTGCCGTCAATGCCGGCTTCGGGCCCGTCAAGAGCCTGATCGAGCATGCCATGGCGCTCGACATAGCCGAGACTATCCAGCTGTTCTGGATCACCACCCCGGACAACAGCCACTACCTCGGCAACCTGTGCCGGTCCTGGGATGATGCACTGGACAATTTCAGCTATTTGCCACTCAAGGCCACCGCCGAACAACCGGTCGAGGCGCTGCTCCCCGTCATACTCGACAGGCTGGACGATGTGCAGGACCTGGATTTCTATGTCTGCCTCCCGGCCCCCCTGCTGGATACCGTGGAGAACTTCCTGCTGCAAAGCGGTTCACCACCGCAGCAGATCAGGCTGGAACCGGTGCATCAGTGCGCGCCGGACTGAAAACCCCGCCTCGCGCCAGGATGCAAAGGCGCGAGACAGGGTTTTTATTGCCACGCAGCGCGCGCTACTTGACGATCTTGAGTGACGGACGCTTCCCGGAAGAGGGGTCGCTCGGCGCCGGCGGCCCTCCCTCGTGGTCGCTGAATACCATGCCCCGCCCGTTTTCCTTGGCGTAGATAGCCAGCACCGATTCGACCGGTACGAACACATCCGTGGCAATGCCACCGAAACGCGCACGAAACACGATGGCATCATTGCCGAGGTTCAGGGCCTCGACGGCAGCGGGACTGATGTTCAGGACGATCTTGCCGTTCTGGCCCTGTTGCGCCGGGATATCGACACCTTCGCCTTCGATATCCACCAGCAGATGCGGTGTCATGTTGTTGTCGAGAATCCATTCGTGGATGGCACGGACAAGATACGGACGACTGCTGTTCATGATGGAAACGATACTAGAACCTATCTCATAATTCCACGCGGCCGCGACCGTGGCGATTTTTGTTTCTGGCAAGACGCGGCGAGCGTGGTGTAGCCATAGCTACAGGAGCGAGCCGCAACACAGCCAGGGGCAAAAATCGCCCGGTCCCAAAGAGTTGCGACTGAAATCCGGTCCTGCTGTGTTGCATCGCTTGCCCGTACATCACGTACTGTGCTGCGCGCTGCGCCTTGCAGGACCGGATTTCAGCCAGCAACGCGGCTCGCGCGGGATTATGAGATAGGTTCTAGGATACCGCAGGAAAACCATTTTTGATTTATGTCCTGCGGTGTACAGCCAGACAGCAGCGTCAGGCAGCGGGCCTGGATCAGTCGCGCATCTCCTGCTCGGCCTCGGAGAGACTGGACTGGAAAGTCTCACGTGCGAACATGCGTTCCGCGTAGTCGATCACGGCCTTGGCCTGGCGCGGCAATTCAATGCCGTAGTGCCGGGTACGCCACAGGATCGGAAGCACACTGGCATCCACCAGCGAAAACTCGTCGCTGAGGAAAAACGGCTTGGCGGCGAATACCTCGGCGCTCGAGGTCAGGCTGTCACGCAGCTGCTTGCGTGCCTTGGCGGCGGTCTTTTCGCCCTTGGATTCCAGCGCCGGGATCAGGCCGTACCAGTCCTGCTCGATCCGGTACAGCGCGAGCCGCGTCCGCGCGCGGGACACCGGGTCTACCGGCATCAGCGGCGGATGCGGAAACCGCTCGTCGAGATACTCCATGATCGCACGCGGGTCATATAACACCAGCTCGCGGTCGACCAGGGTCGGCACGGTGTTGTAGGGATTAAGGTCTATCAGGTCTTCCGGTTTGTGGTTATTGTCGACCTCGACGATTTCCACGGTGATGCCCTTTTCGGCCAGTACCACGCGAACCCGGTGACTCTGCGGACAGCTTGCGGATGAAAACAGACTCATCACGGAACGCCGGTTCGCTACCAGTGCCATATTGTGTAATCCTTTAAAAATGAATGTTTCCTCTCTTCCCTTGTTCAGTGTACATCTTTCCAGAACTCGCGTTTCATCAGGTAGGCGAGCACCAGCAACAGCAGCAGGAACATGATGACTTTCACACCCAGTGAACGCCTTTCATGCTTGGCAGGCTCACCCATGTAGTCGAGAAAATTGACCAGGTCGCGAATGGCACGGTCAAACTCGTTCGGCGCCAGCAAACCGGGCTCGGCCAGTTCCAGCGTGACTTCCTTTGATTCGGTGCCGTCCTCCTTCTTGACGGTATGGATCACCGCCTTCTGCCAGCCCTGCAGCTCCCACAATACATCCGGCATGCCGACGTCCGGGAATACCAGGTTGTTGACACCGGTGATCTTGGAGTCATCAAGGTAGAAGCTGCGCAGGTAATTGTACAGCCAGTCGACGCCGCGCGAGCGCGCGATCACGGTGAGGTCCGGCGGTACGGTACCGAACCACTCCTTGGCGTCATCCGGGTGCGTCGCAACCGTCATCAGGTCACCGGCCCTGCCACCGGTAAACACCAGGTTATCGGTAACCAGTTTTTCCTTGATGCCGAGATCCTTGCCGATCCGCTCGTAACGCATCAGCGCCGCCGAGTGACAGCTCAGGCAATAGTTGACGAACAGGCGTGCACCGCGCTGCAGTGACGCCGTGTTGCTCGAGTCGATATTCGCCTCGGCCAGGGGCGGACCCTCGCCGCCCGCGGCAAAGGCCCAGACCGGCGCCAGCACCAGCAATATGGTGATGAGATGCTTGTTCATGATGTCACCCTGTCAGGTACGGGTTTGGTCTTGTCCATTTTCGTGTAAATGGGCATCAGGAAGAAAAACGCGAAGTAGGTGATCGTGCAGACGCGCGCAATGATCGTCTTCACCGTGGAGGGCTGTTCCATGCCCAGCCAGCCCAGCACGACGAAGCTGACCACGAACAGCGCCAGCCAGACCTTGTAGATATTGCCGCGGTAACGGACCGACTTCACCGGGCTGCGATCCAGCCAGGGCAGGAAGAACATCACTACGATGGACAATGCCATCGCCAGCACGCCGGGAAATGCGGAGCCGCCAACCGACGGTACTGCGCGCAGGATGGCGTAAAAGGGCGTGAAGTACCACAGCGGGGCGATGTGCTCCGGGGTCTTGAGCGGGTCGGCCGGTATGAAATTGTTGGACTCGAGGAAGTAACCGCCCAGTTCCGGCATGAAGAACACCACGATGGAGAAGAAGATCAGGAACACCACTACGCCGACAATATCCTTGACCGTGTAGTAGGGATGGAACGGAATACCGTCCCGCGGGATGCCGTTTTCATCCTTGTTCTGCTTGATTTCGACGCCGTCCGGGTTGTTGGAGCCCACCTCGTGCAGTGCCAGGATGTGCATCACCACCAGTGCCAGCAGCACGATCGGCACGGCGGCGACGTGGAAGGCGAAGAAACGGTTCAGCGTGGCATCGGCGACGACGTAGTCGCCGCGAATCCATACCGCGATCGACTCGCCGATGCCAGGGATGGCGCCGAACAGGTTGATGATCACCTGGGCGCCCCAGTAGGACATCTGGCCCCAGGGCAGCAGATAGCCCATGAAGGCCTCCGCCATCAGGCAAACGTAGATGATCATACCGAAGATCCAGATCAGCTCCCGCGGCTTCTTGAACGACCCGTAGATCAGGCCGCGGAACATGTGCAGGTACACGACGATGAAGAACGCCGAGGCGCCGGTCGAATGCATGTAGCGCATCAGCCAGCCCCAGTTCACATCGCGCATGATGTACTCAACGGAATTGAAGGCCAGCGTGGCGTCGGGCTTGTAGTTCATGGTCAGCCAGATGCCGGTCACGATCTGCAGCACCAGCACCATCAGCGCCAGCGAACCGAAGAAGTACCAGAAGTTGAAGTTTTTCGGTGCGTAGTATTTCGCAAGGTGGTCGTACCACATGCTGCTCAGCGGGAAACGCGCATCGATCCAGCCGAGCAGACCGCCCTGCCATTTTTCACTCGTCGTGCCAGCCATTATGCGGACTCCTTCTTCTTCACCGATCATGATCTCGGCATCAGTCAGATAGCGGTAGGGTGGTACCACCAGGTTCTTGGGTGCCGGCATGCCCTTGAATACACGGCCTGCGAGATCGAACCTGGAACCGTGGCAGGGACAGAAGAACCCGCCGGGCCATTCCGGGCCCAGATCGGCCGGCGCCACGTCGGGACGGTAGGTCGGCGAACAGCCCAGGTGGGTGCAGATACCGACCAGCACGAGGATTTCGGGCTTGACCGAACGCCATTCGTTTTGCGCATAGCTCGGCTGCTGGGCCAGTTCCGACCCGGGATCGGCCAGTCGGTCATCCAGGCGGGGCAGCTCGTCGAGCACCTCCTTGGTCCGCTTTACGATCCACACCGGCTTGCCGCGCCACTTGACACGCATCATCTGGCCGGGCTCCAGCTTGCTGATATCGGCACGAACCGGCGCACCGGCCGCGCGCGCCTTGGCACTGGGCTGCATGGAAGAGATAAACGGCACCAGGAAAAAACCGGTTCCGACCGCACCAACGACTGTGGTGGCTGCGGTCAGGAATCGGCGCCTGCCGGAATTGGTTTCCTCGCCACTCATAGGGGCAATCTCCAGAGTTTTAAAAATCAGTGAGTTATTTGCGATCTTCAGCCCAAATCCGGCAGAAGCTGCATCACAATCATTTCGGAATATTCTGAATTGTTTCAGGCAGATTCCAAGGGCCGTATAGGATCGTCGAAGTACCTGCCTAGGTCAAGGGGAATACGGGTGTGAAACACGCCCCGGCGGCCTGCCAGCGGTGCCGTCACACCGGCCGTGGCATCAAACCGGGTTGTCGATATTGATGAAGACATGCGCGATCTGAAACCGCGTCGCCAGGTGTTCGCCGAGCGCGCAGGCGCCGAAACGCTCGGTGGCATGATGGCCGGCCGCGAAATAATGTATTCCGGTCTCGCGGGCCACGTGCACGGTCTGTTCGGAGATCTCGCCGCTGATGAAGGCGTCCAGCCCCAGGCCGGCCGCGGCCTCGATGTAGGACTGCGCCGCACCGGTACACCAGCCGACACGCTCGATCTGCGCTGCCTTACCGGCAATGTGCTGCGGGGAGCGTCCCAGGCTGCTCTCGAGGTATTCGCAGAAGGCGGCGGCATCCAGCGGCCGCGACAGGCGCCCGTATTGTCCCAGTTGCAGGCCGCCATCGTTGCCGAAGCGCCCCTGGATATCCAGACCGAGCACCCGTGCCAGCTGGGCGTTGTTGCCGAGTTCCGGGTGGGCATCGAGCGGGAGGTGGTACGCCAGCAGGCTGATATCGGCGGCGAACAGGGCCTGCAGGCGGCGGCGTTTCATGCCGGTCACGCAGGGACTCTCGCCTTTCCAGAAATAGCCGTGGTGTACCAGCAGCGCATCGACACCGGCCGCTGCCGCGGCCTCGACCAGTGCCAGGCTGGCGGTCACCCCGCTGGCCAGGCGTTTCACTTCCGGCCCGCCCTCGACCTGCAAACCGTTGGGGCAGTAATCGTCAAAGCTGTTCACGTCCAGCAGTTTGTTCGTATAATCAACCAGTTCCTTCAGAGCTACCATCGCGTGACTTCCTGTACTGGTTACCGACCCGGCCTACGGGGAACACCGACGCAGCACACAGGGTAACCAACCTATGGTATTTCGCAAGCCTATCAACTTCATCCTGCAGACCATTGTAGTGGGACTGGCAGCCGCCTTCATCTACGTCCTGCTGGTTGAACCACAGCTGCTGAAACACGATACCAACGTCGTGGAAGTCACCGAGACGCCGGCAACGCCGCCCGAGACGCCCCGGTTCGTACGGGCGCACTCAATGGCGTGGCCGCCGGGCCGGTGTCCTACGCGGACGCCGTGCAACGCGCAGCGCCCGCGGTCGTCAACGTACACACCGCCAAGGTCATTACCCGGAAAGTGCACCCGCTGCTGGAAGACCCGATCTTCCAGCATTTCTTCGGTAGTCAGCTCGAGCAGTCGCGGCGCGAGATACAAACCAGCCTGGGCTCGGGTGTACTCATCAGCAAGCAGGGTTATGTGCTGACCAACAACCATGTCATCGAGGGCGCGGACGAAATCCAGGTGCTGCTGGCCGACGGCCGCAGCGCGCACGCCGACGGTGGTCGGCACCGACGCCGACACGGACGTTGCCGTACTGCACATCGATGTCGACAACCTGCCAGCCATCGTCATCGGCGACTCGAAGCGCCTGCGCGTGGGTGATGTGGCGCTGGCAATCGGCAACCCGTTCGGTGTCGGCCAGACCGTCACCTTCGGCATCATCAGCGCGACCGGCCGCGACCACCTCGGCATCAACGCCTACGAGGAATTCATCCAGACCGACGCGGCCATCAATCCCGGCAACTCGGGCGGCGCACTGATCAACGCCACCGGGGAATTGATCGGTATCAACTCGGCGATCTACAGCCGCACCGGCGGTTCGCAGGGTATCGGGTTCGCCATTCCCATCAACCTGGCCAAGGGCGTGATGACACAGATCATCGAACAGGGCCACGTTGTGCGCGGCTGGCTGGGCATCGAGGCACAGGACCTGACACCGCAGCTGGTGGAGTCGTTCGGGCTGGGCAAGACCAGCGGCGTGCTGATCTCGGGCGTGCTGCGCGAAGGTCCCGCGGACAAGGCCGGCCTGTTGCCCGGTGATGTTGTCACCAACATCAACGGGCGGGACGTGGCCGATACCAGCGCCGCGATGAAGATCATCTCCGAGCAGAAACCGGATACGGTGATCGTGCTGGGTGGCGTCCGTGACACCAAGCCGTTCTACATCAAGGTGCGCGTACAGCAGCGGCCGCAGCAGGCCGCGGGACTCGGTAACTAGGTCGTGGCCTATGGAGCCCGTAAATGAACAGCCACGGACAAATAGTTAATGGCCGTGGATTCCGTGGCCATTTCAGGTTTTCCCGGCGCTGTTCTAGAGCAGTGCACCGAGCGCGGCAAGGAAGGCGGCGTTCTCCCCGGGCTGCCCCACCGTGACACGCAGGCAGTCGCGCAATGCCGGGGCCGTCCCGTCCAGGTTCTTGATCAGGATGCCGGCCTGCTTCAGGGCCGCGAAGATCTCACCGGCCCGGCCGGCCGGCACGCGAAACAGAATGAAGTTTGCCTGGCTCGGATACACCACGAGCCGGGCAAGGCGGCGCAGTCCGGCATCGAGTTCACTGCGTGCCGCGCGGATTTGCCGGGCCTGTGCGTCGAACACGGCCTTGTGGCGCAGCGCCAGCCGCCCGGTCGCCTGGTTCAGCGTGCCGATATTGTAGGGCAGGCGCGTCTTGTCGATCTGCCCGATCCATTCCGGCCGGCCGGCCAGCAGGCCCAGCCGCAGCCCGGCCAGGCCGAGCTTGGACACGGTGCGCAGCACCAGCAGGTTGTCATAGCGTTCGAGCTCCGGCATGAAGCTGGCGTCGGTAAACGGTGCATAGGCCTCGTCCACCACCACCAGCCCGCTGGCGTGTGCCAGGATCTCGTGAATGACGGCGGCATCGAACAGGTTGCCGGTCGGGTTGTTCGGGTAGGCCAGGAAGGTCACCGCCGGCGGCGTGTTCGCCAGCGCATCCAGCATCGACGGCCGGTCCAGTGCGAACTGTCTGTCAAGCGGCACGCCGACGAAATCCAGCCCGGCCACCGTGGCGATTTGCCGGTACATGACGAAGGTCGGTTCCGGCGCCACGATGACGCGACCGGGTGCCGCCACGGTCTGGATGATCATCTGGATCAGCTCGTCGGAACCGTTGCCGAGCATGACCCCTGCCGCGGGCGGCACGGCCATTGCCGTGCGCAGCGCAGCCTGCAGTTCGTGCGCGGACGGATCGGGATAGCGGTTCAGTTGCAGGCCGCGCAACGTCTCCAGCCAGGCGGCGCGCAATTCCTCCGGCCAGGGCCACGGATTCTCCATGGCATCGAGCTTGATCATGCCCGCGGCGGGCGGCACGTGGTAGGCGCTCATGGCCTGGATTTCGGGGCGTACCAGTCTTGCTATCTTGTCTTGCAGGGACACCGCTAGTTTCTCAACCGATTGGTTATCTGGTTAATGTCATTTCTTGAATTTTGTTTCGCCCGACAGGGCGAAACCTGCGATACATTCGGATTTCGAAATGGTATACAAACATGGCAATAGTCTGGTGCCGTTACACGTCATGATTTTCATTCAATCCTCATCTAAGGATACGCAGCTCGGCGGAGCGGGCGTGCGCGGTCAGCCCCTCGCCGAGCGCGAGCACGGCCGCGGTACGGCCCAGTGTACTGGCACCCTGCGCCGAACACTGGATGAGGCTGGAACGCTTCTGGAAATCATAGACACCCAGCGGCGATGAGAACCGCGCCGTGCGCGAGGTCGGCAACACGTGGTTCGGACCGGCACAGTAATCGCCCAGCACCTCCGCCGTGTAACGCCCCATGAAGATGGCGCCGGCGTGACGGATGCGGGCGGCAACCGGCTGCGGGTCCTCGACCGACAGTTCCAGGTGCTCCGGTGCAATCCGGTTGGCGACATCGATCGCCTCGTCCAGGTCCCTTACCCGTATCAGCGCGCCCTGCCCCGTCAGCGACGTGGCGATGATCTGCGCGCGCGACATTTCCGGCAGCATGCGATCAATGCTGGCCACCACCCGATCAAGAAATGCACCATCCGGGCTGACCAGGATGGACTGCGCGTCCTCGTCGTGCTCGGCCTGGGAAAACAGGTCGGCGGCGATCCAGTCGGGATCGGTGTGGCCATCGCAGATCACCAGGATTTCCGATGGACCGGCAATCATGTCAATGCCGACCTTGCCGAACACCATGCGCTTGGCGGCAGCCACGTAGGCGTTGCCCGGCCCGACGATCTTGTCCACAGCCGGCACGCTCGCGGTTCCGTAGGCGAGCGCGGCCACCGCCTGTGCGCCGCCAATGGCAAACACCCGGTCGACACCGGCGATACCCGCTGCTGCCAGCACCATGTCATTGACCTGCCCGCCTGGCGTCGGCACGACCATGACGAGTTCCTGTACGCCGGCGACCTTGGCGGGAATCGCGTTCATCAGCACGGAAGACGGATAGGCCGCCTTGCCGCCCGGCACGTACAGTCCGACGCGGTCCATGGGCGTGACCTGCTGGCCCAGCAGCGTGCCATCGGCCTCGGTGTAGGACCAGGATTCGGTCTTCTGGTGTTCCGCGTAGGCACGCACCCGTGCGGCGGCCAGCTCCAGTGCGTCGCGCTGCTCTGTCCCGATGGCGTCGACCGCGGCGCTGCAGTGCTCGATCGGGATCTCCAGGCCGGCGTTCACCGTGCGGCGATCGAAGCGTTCGGTGTACTCAATCAGCGCCGCGTCACCACGCAGGCGCACCGCACTGATAATCTCGCGCACCACCTGTTCGACCTTCCGGTCGGCCGACTGCTCCCAGTCCAGCAAATGCTCGAGATCCGCTGAAAATGTCGCATCCCGTGTATCGAGTCGCCTGATATCAATCATGTTCGAAAGTGTCTGAGTGGAATGCCCGCAGGGCGCGAGGTTGTTGCACACAACGCGTCGCACGCGACGCGTTGCTCAGCCTGCGCACGCTGCTCGCAGCCGGTTGATGAAATCACTGATCCGTCCGTGCTTCATCTTCATCGAGGCCTTGTTAACCACCAGCCGCGAGCTGATATCCGCAATGTGCTCGAGCGGCACCAGCCCGTTCGCCTTCAGGGTGTTGCCGGTATCCACCACGTCGACGATGCGGTCGGCCAGGCCTACCAGCGGTGCAAGTTCCATGGAACCGTACAGCTTGATGATTTCCACCTGCTCCTGGCGGTCGGCGTAGTAGCGGCGCGTGCTGTTCACGTACTTGGTCGCGATACGCATGCGCCGGCGGGTCGTGGTGCCGGTCGCGGGACCCGCGACCATCAGGCGGCAGCGTGCGATGTTCAGGTCGAGCGGTTCGTAAAGGCCCTCGCCGCCATGCTCCATCAGCACATCCTTGCCGGCGACGCCCATATCCGCCGCGCCGTATCCGACGTAGGTCGGCACGTCCGCGGCGCGGATGATGACCAGTTTCACATCATCCTGATTGGTATCCAGGATGAGCTTGCGACTCGTTTCCGGGTCGTCCAGCGGCGTCACCCCCGCAGCGGCCAGCAGCGGCAGGGCCTCCTCGAAGATGCGCCCCTTGGACAGGGCAATGGTCAGCGCAGTGTTCATGGGGGCCAAGTTTCAGGCAGATACCGCCAGTTTACAAGTTCACCGGCATGCGCAAGGCGGCCACGATCGCCACCGCCTCAGTCCGGTACGCGGCGAATATCGGCACCCAGCTGTGCGAGTTTCTCCTCGATACGCTCGTAGCCACGATCGATGTGATAGATGCGATCGATGGTGGTCTCGCCCTCCGCCACCAGCCCTGCCAGTACCAGGCTGGCCGAGGCGCGCAGGTCGGTGGCCATCACCGGCGCACCGGCCAGCCGCGGCACGCCCGTGGTGATGGCGGTATTGCCCTCGAGCCGGATGCAGGCGCCCATGCGCTGCATCTCCTGCACGTGCATGAAGCGGTTTTCGAATACGGTTTCGGTGATCGTGCCGGTGCCCTCGGCTACCGCATTGAGCGCGGTAAACTGTGCCTGCATGTCGGTAGGAAATGCCGGATAGGGTGCGGTGTGGACGTTGACCGCGGCCGGCCGCCGGCCGTGCATGTTCAGCTCGATCCAGTCCGCGCCGGTATCGATCTCGGCACCGGCCTCGCGCAGGGTCTGCAGCACGGCATCCATGATCTCCGGACGGGTGTCCTTGAGCTTGACTCGACCGCCGGTGATGGCGGCGGCCACCAGGTAGGTACCGGTCTCGATACGGTCCGGCAGCACGCTGTACAGGGTGCCCGACAGACGCTCGACCCCGCTGATCGTGATGGTGTCCGTACCGGCGCCGCTGATCTTCGCGCCCATGGCATTCAGGCAATGCGCGAGGTCGGTAACCTCCGGCTCGCGCGCGGCATTCTCGATTTGCGTGACACCATCGGCCAGCGTGGCCGCCATCATCAGGTTCTCGGTGCCCGTGACGGTGACGATATCCATCACCAGGCGCGCCCCCCTGAGCCGGTCGACGCGCGCCTTGATATAGCCGTTTTCGACCGTGATCCTTGCCCCCATGGCCTGCAGGCCCTTGATGTGCAGGTTCACCGGACGTGAACCGATGGCGCAGCCACCCGGCAAGGATACGTCGGCGCGCCCGAAGCGGGACAGCATCGGCCCGAGCACCAGGATGGAGGAACGCATCGTGCGCACCAGTTCGTACGGTGCATACAGCGACTTGATCGAACGTGCGTCCACCTCGATATCCATTTTCTCGTTCACCGTCAGGTGCACGCCCATGTGGCCGAGCAGTTCCATCGTGGTGGTGACATCGTGCAGATGCGGAATGTTGCGAATGACGACCGGTGTATCCGCGAGCAGCGTTGCCGCCATGATCGGCAGCACAGCGTTCTTGGCGCCGGAGATGCGTATCTCGCCATCCAGCGTGGCCCCGCCCTTGATGATCAGCTTGTCCATGCCCGCACGTCCCCCTCGACGATCAACAGTTACTGGATGCGTCGCTGGCTGTGCCACTGCCCGGGTGTGTAGGTATGCAATGCCAGTGCATGTATTTCGCCACCCATGCGATCGCCCAGCGTGGAGTACACCATCTGGTGCTGTTTGACCATGCTGCAGTTCTCGAAGCGGTCGCTGATGACGGTGGCCTCGAAATGGTCGCCATCACCATTCACCATGACCTCGGCACCCGGTATTCCGGCCCTGATCAACGCTGCAAGTTCCTCGCTCTGCATAACCGCCACCCCGCTAGCATCATAAAATCCCGGACGGGCCGCGCGCCCGTCCGGGCAACAACGACCGGTCCGGTAGACATTCGACCCGGAAACCCCCGATCAGGCATAAAGCGCGTCATCGCGAGCGATGCGAAGCAATCTCATAACCCGTGAACAGGTCAGTTGCAGATTGCTTTCCTGCAATGACAGACTAGGCAGACGTTTCCTTGTGTGAGAGCGGGAGAATCTCTTCCAGCCCGCAAATACGGGCGATTGAGAGCAATTGCCCGGGCACGTTGACGAAGGAAATGCGGCGCCCTGCCCGTTCCGACTTGCGCGTCCAATCTACCAGCAGGGCCAGGCCGGCACTGTCCGCCCGCGTCACGTTCCCCAGGTCCACGCGGATCGCGCCCTTCCCGGAAAACCCCTGCGCGGAACGTGCCAGCACCCCGGGCACGGTGGAAAAATCCAGCTCCCCTGCCAGCAGCCAGCTGCCGTTACCCTGGTCTGTGAAACCCGCTTCAGACACGGCGTCAGGACTTGTTCTTCTCGGCAAGCTGCCGGATCAGGCTGTCCATCCCCTCGTTCCTGATGACGTTGCCAAAGGACGAACGATAGTTGGTCACCAGACTGATGCCGCTGATGACGACATCGTATACCTTCCAGCCGTTACGGGACCGGTACATGGAATAGGAGATGGGGATTGTCGAGCCGGCCTGTTCGATCTCGGTGCGCACCGTCACGCTTGGCGCCATCATGTCGCCCGCAAACGGCAGGTAAATGATCTTTTCATCGGCATACTTGGAAAGCGCCTGGCCATAGGTGCGCACCAGCAGGGTACGAAACTGCTGCACAAAGCTGGCGCGCTGTTCGGGTGTCGCCGTGCGCCAGTTCCTGCCCAGCGCCCACTGGCTCATGCGCTCGAAATCGAAATACGGCAGCACGATAGTGGAAACCAGATCGTACAGGTGTGACGGATCCTGCCTGATGGCATCGCGCTCGTCGTGCAGCGCCGCCAGCATGCGCGACGAGGTATCCTGCACCAGTTCCAGCGGGGTGATATCGCTGGCTGCCCGCAGCGGTATTGCATTCAGCAGCGCGACCAGCAGCAGCACCGCCCGTATGCCCGCCACGCCTGTTCCCGGAGTATGCATCTACTGTGACTCTTCCATTGTCTTTTGCGGTTCTTCAGTTGCCTTTTGAGACGTTTCGGTTGTCGGCCGCGGCGTCTCCGGTGTTTGCTGTGGTTCTTCCTGTTTCTTTCCGGCCGCGCTGTAAAGAAACTGGCCGATGATCTGCTCCATCACCAGCGCTGACTGGGTCAGCTGGATATGGCTGCCATCGACCAGATTGGTCATCGACCCGCCCGGTTCCAGCGCGACGTACTGTTCACCCAGCAGGCCAGCGGTAAATATACTGGCCGAGGTGTCTTCCGGAAAGCCCCGGTAATCCGGACCGATCTTCATGGTCACCACGGCCTCGAAGGTCTTGAAATCATAGTCGATGGCATCCACCCGGCCGACGCGGACACCGGATACCGTCACCGGTGCGCGCACCTTCAGACCGCCGATATTCTGAAAGCTTGCCGTTACCTCGTAGCCATCGTTGCTGCCCAGCGTACTGAGGTTGCTGACCCGCATCGCCAGCATGAACAGGGCCGCCATGCCCAGGGCGACAAACAGTCCGACGGTGATCTCTGCTGTTCTGCTGTTCACTCCCTAGTCTCCAAACATCAGTGCGGTCAACACGAAATCCAGTCCCAGCACGGCCAGCGCCGTATGCACCACCGTCCGGGTCGTCGCGCCGCTGACGCCTTCCGCTGTCGGTACGGCATCATAGCCCTCGAACAGTGCGATCCAGCCGGCGATAAACCCGAACACGATACTCTTGATGACACCGTTCATAACGTCGTCATGCCAGTCCACCTTGGCCTGCATCTGCGCCCAGAACGCACCGTCATCGACGCCCAGCAGGCCGACCCCGACGAAGTGCCCGCCGTAAACGCCAACCGCGCTGAAGGTGGCCGCCAGCAACGGCATGCAAAGAAATGCCGCCAGGAAGCGCGGCGCGATCACGCGCTGCACCGGATCGACCGCCATCATCTCCATGCCGGACAGCTGCTCGGTTGCCTTCATCAGGCCGATCTCCGCCGCCAGCGCCGTTCCGGCACGCCCGGCGAACAGCAACGCGGCGACCACCGGCCCCAGTTCGCGCACCAGTGACAGGGCCACCAGCACGCCGAGCGATTCCTCTGCACCGAAATCGACCAGCGTGTTATAGCCCTGCAGGCCCATGACCATACCAACGAACAGCCCGGAAACCAAGATGATGACCACGGTCAGGACGCCCACCGAATACATCTGCTTCACCACCAGTCCCGGCCGCAGCAGCATACCCGGCATGCTCGCCAGCGTCTGCAGCAGGAACAGGTGCCCGCGTCCCAGGCGCTCGAAAAACCGCAGCGTCAGTCTGGCCCAGGTCCTGCAAGGCATTCAGCATCAGGCGCGACCCCCGCTGAGCAGATCATCCCGGAAACCCCGGGGCAGGATAATGAAATGCCACCGGTCCGTCCGGTTCACCATTGCAGAAACTGGTGTGTCCATTCCGAGTCCCGATTTCCACAGGTCATCCGGCATGCCGTGGTCCACGACCCTGCCATCCGACAGCAGATAGGCATCGTCCGCAATCGCGCTGGTCTCCCTCACGTCGTGCGACACCACGATGCTGGTCAGGCCGAGCGCATCATTCAGCTCGCGAATCAGCTTGACAAGCACGCCCATGGAGATAGGGTCCTGGCCGGTGAACGGCTCGTCGTACATGACGATCAGCGGGATCCAGCGCGATCGCGCGCGCCATGGCGACGCGCCGCGCCATGCCGCCGGACAATTCATCGGCATCAGCTGGCGCACCGCGCAGCCCCACCGCCTGCAGCTTCATCAGCACCAGATCGCGCACCAGCGCTTCGGGCAAGCCCGGTATGTTCGCGGATCGGAAAGGCAACGTTGTCGAATACATTGAGATCGGTCAGCAGCGCGCCGCTCTGGAACATCATGCCCATGCGCTTGCGCAGCGCGTAGAGCGCCTGGACGCCCGAGCGTCCGGGACGCTCCTCGCCCGTCGACGACGAACGTGACCGGCTGCGGCCGCAGCTGCCCGCCGATCAGCTTCAGCAGGGTGGTCTTGCCGGTGCCGCTGGGCCCCATGATGGCGGTGACGGAGCCGCGCCGGATATCCAGGTCGATGCCGTCGAAAATGATCCGCGTCGCCGCGCGCAAACCGCAGGCCGCGGATGCTGACAATGGCGTCCGGCACCGGCTGGCTTGTTTCCTGACTGGCATTTTCCATATGATCCGCGTCTGATTCACGGCAGCCGGCAGCTGCGTGTGGTCGTCATTAGAACACCGGATGCAGGCGTTTGGCCCCTGCACACGGGCGTGTATGATAAAACGTCCAGCGGCCCGTGAACGCTAGCCATGGTAATGCGCCGCTTACCGATCCGCCGACGGCGCCTCGACGCATGCGCAGCCGCCGGCGCGCCGGCGCCGGTGGAACGAACGCATCTCGGCGGACGCATGGCGCGCCGTACACCGACATGTGGATTGAATTTTGGCGATCACGGGCGGCGCGGGCCTGCTGACCCTGGAGCGCCGACCGCTTCGTGCTCGGCGCGGCGGCGATCGCCTGGCAATCTCAGGGTGCCGCCGCTCATCATCGGCCTGACCATCGTCGGCCTCGGCACCTCCGCGCCGGAAATCTCTGGTCTCCGGGATGGCGGCCTGGCAGGGCAATACCGGGCTGGCCGTGGGCAACGCCATGGGCTCGAACATCATCAATATCAGCCTGGTACTCGGCCTGGCCGCCCTGATAATGCCGCTGAGCGTGAATTCCAGCATCCCTCGCCGCGAGCTGCCGATGCTGGTGCTGGCATGATGCTGGTCGGCCTTCGGCTGCTGATCGCGGACGGCACGACTGGGACGGTTCGACGGCATCCTGCTGGTGTCCGGCATGTGCGCCATGCTGGTACTGGATGACGCGGGCCTGGGGATCAAATCCAGGACGGCCCGCGACCCATGGGTAGGGAATACGGGAAGAAATGCCAACCGGCATGGCATCGGTCGCGCGGCCCTGTTCTGGCTGCTGGTCGGCTGCCTGGCCCTGCTGGTCGAGCTCCCGGCTGCTGGTCTGGGGCGCGGCCTCGATCGCCATGCAGCTGGGCATCAGCGAACTGGTCATCGGCATCGTCATTGTCGCCCTGGGCACCAGCCTGCCGGAGCTGGCGGCCTCGGCATGGCCAGCGCGATCAAGCAGGAACACGACATCGCCTCGGCAACATCATCGGCTCCAACATCTTCAACCTGCTGGCGGTGCTCGGGCTTGCCCGGCCTCATCAACCCGGGTCGCAATCGACCCGTCCGTCTGGTACCGCGACTTCCGGTCATGGTGGGTCTGATCACCCTGACCTGTTCGCCATGGCCTACGGCTTCCGCGGCCCGGGCGATCACCGCGCCGGGGGCCTGCTGGTGCTGGGCATATATCGCCTACCAGACCCTGTTATACTTTTCGCACTGCCGGGTCCTGAGTCTGATCGGTCCCGCCATGCAACACCGGACACCCCGTCGCCAGTAACAATCGGCGCACATGAACGAGGCAAGGAGAACGACTGCCGTGGATAGACAAAAACTCGAGGAGCTGGCGCTCGCCGTAATCGACATCGAGTCACGCGCATCTATGCGCTGGCCGAGGAAATCCGGCGAGACACTTTTCAACAGGCGTGCCAGCTGATGCTGGACTGCAGCGGACGCGTGGTGGTCATCGGCATGGGCAAATCCGGCCATATCGGCAGCAAGATCGCCGCCACACTGGCCAGCACCGGCACGCCCGCCGTTCTTCGTTCACCCCGGCGAGGCCAGCCACGGCGATCTCGGCATGATCACCGCGACCGACGTGGTGCTGGCCCTGTCCAATTCCGGTGAAACCGCCGAAATCGTCACCATCCTGCCGATCATCAAGCGCCTGAAGGTGCCGCTGATCGCCATGACCGGCAATGCGCTCAAGTCGACCCTCGCGCAGGCCGCCATCGGCCTATATCAACGTCAGCGTGGAACGGGAAGCCTGCCCGCTCGGCCTGGCGCCGACCGCCAGCACCACGGCGGCACTGGCCATGGGTGATGCGCTGGCGATCGCACTGCTGGAGACGCGCGGCTTCACCGAGGAGGATTTCGCCCGTTCGCATCCCGGCGGCGCGCTGGGACGGCGCCTGCTGTTGCTGATCGATGACCTGATGCACACCGGCGACGCCATTCCCGGTGCCGGCCCGACACCCTGCTCATCGATGCGCTGATGGAGATGACCCGCAAGGGCCTCGGCATGACTGCCGTCGTCGACCGGACGGCAAGCTGGTCGGGATATTCACCGATGGCGACCTGCGCCGCGCTATCGACCAGCGCATGGACGTGCACACCGCCAGGGTCAGGGACGTGATGACCGCCAACTGCAAGACCGGTGCGTCCCGGGATGCTGGCCGCCGAGGCGCTGCAGATCATGGACACCACCAAGATCAATGCCCTGCCTGTGGTCGACGACGGACAACGGGCTCGTCGGCGCGCTCAACATGCACGACCTGCTGCGTGCCGGCGTGGTTTGATAACTGCGAGGGACACAGATGAAAGACATACTCGAGAAGGCTGCACGCATCCGCCTGGTGATATTCGACGTCGACGGCGTACTGACCGACGGCAGCCTGTTTGTCGGCGACGACGGCCAGGAATACAAGGCGTTTCATTCGCGCGACGGCCATGGCATCAAGATGCTGCAGAGGCTAGCGTCAGGTCGCCATCATCACCGGCCGGACATCCGAAGGTCGTCGAGCACCGCATGGCGAACCTCGGCATCACGCATGTCTACCAGGGCAAACTGGAAAAGCTGCCGGCCTTCCGGGATATGACCAGAAACTCGGCGTCAGCCGCAGGAAACGGCGTACGTCGGTGATGACGTGGTCGACCTGCCGGTCATGCGCCGCGTGGGCTGGCCATCGCCGTGCAGGACGCCCATCCGCTGGTGCGTCCGGCACAGCCACTGGCAGACGCCCAATCGCGGGGGCCGCGGCGCGGCCCGCGACGTGTGCGAACTGATCATGGAGGCCGGGGCATACTCCAGCAGGAACTGGACAGTTACCTGTGAGCAACCCCCAGAAGGTCATCCTGCTGCTGGTACTGTTGCTGGTCATCGCCACCGGCTGGTTTTTCCGCAGACAGGAAAGCGCCAGCGATACGGCGGCCATCGCCGACAACGGCCCCGATGCCTACGCGGAAGCGGTCACCATCCGGGTCATGAACGCGGCCGGCAAGCCCGTCTACCACATGCATGCCGAGCGCATGGCCTGGTACCCGAACACGGACCAGCTAACGCTGAAACGCCCGCAGCTCGAAGTCACGCGCCCCGATGGCACGGTGTGGCGGCTGAACGCCGACCAGGGCCGGACCGGCCGTGCAGGCGACCCGGTCTGGCTTACAGGTGAGGTTATCATCCAAAGAGTTGCATCAGCTTCGCAGAATCAACTCAAGATCGTGACATCTGATGTCAAGGTTAAACCGGACGCCCGCATGGCGGAAACGGTACAGGCCGCCCATGTGGACGGCACGGGCTACCGGTTCGATACTCAGGGGTTGACGGCAGACTTCGGCGACAACCGGCTGGAACTGCATTCACAGGTACGAGGTCACCTCGATGCCAGCAGCTAGCCCGTGCGCACGCCGGCGGCAGCGACACGCCGGCCTGTTACTGCTGGCAGTGCCCTGCCTTGCCTGGGGTCTGGCCAGCGATCGCGGCCAGCCCATCCAGATCGAGGCGGACCGCGCCACCCTGGACGAAAAGGCGGGCACCAGCATCTACGAGGGCAATGTCTACCTGCAACAGGGCACGCTCACACTGCGTGGCAACAGGATGACCGTACAGGTGCGCGAGAACCAGATCGATACCATCACCATCGACGGCAAGCCGGCAACCTTTTCGCAGCGCCCGGACGGGGCTGATGCCACCCAGCAGGCTGAGGCTGACCACATCGAGTACCAGACTGGCAACCAGCGCCTGATCCTGCAGGGAGATGCCCAGATTCACCAGTCCGACAAGGAACATTTCTCCAGCAACCGCATTATTTTCAATCTCAAAAATAATACGGTCAATGCCGGCGGCAACAGCGACGGCAGTCGCGTGCGCATCACGCTGCAGCCGGACGTCGCGCCGCAGGACGCGCAGGAAGGCGCACCGGAATGAGCCAGCTGCAAACCTTCAATCTTGGCAAGACCTACCATTCACGTCGGGTCGTCGATGACGTGTCCCTCACCGTCAACAGCGGACAGGTCATCGGCCTGCTGGGACCGAACGGCGCCGGCAAGACCACCTGCTTCTACATGATCGTCGGCATCATTCCGTGCAGCGAGGGGCGCATCGAGCTCGACGGCACGGACCTTACCGGACAACCCATGCATGTACGGGCGCGGTACGGCCTCGGCTACCTGCCGCAGGAGGCCTCGGTGTTCAGAAAACTCTCGGTCGCAGAGAACATCATGGCGATCCTCGAAATCCGCAAGGGCCTGGACGCCCGCGAGCGCGGGGAACAGCTGGATTCATTGCTGCATGAACTGCATATCGGCCACCTCGCCGGCCAGCCCGGTATCAGTCTTTCCGGTGGCGAACGGCGCCGCGTCGAGATCGCGCGCGCGCTCGCCGCCGACCCGCGCTTCATCCTGCTGGACGAACCGTTCGCCGGCGTCGACCCGATCTCGGTGATCGATATCCAGCACATCATCGAGCACCTGTGTGCACGCGACATCGGCGTCCTGATCACCGACCACAACGTGCGCGAAACGCTCGGCATCTGTGACCAGGCCTACATCCTCAGCGAGGGCCGGGTCATCTCCGCCGGCAGCCCGCAGAGCGTGCTGGTCGACCAGCGGGTGCGCGAGGTTTATCTGGGCACCGAGTTCAGGCTCTAGAAAATGGTCCCAACAGGATATTGCTGGCATGGCATGAATCATGCACTATACTTTAATACGGTTTCCGGTCACGCCATTGAGACGATTACCCGGTGACCGGCGTGTGACCTTTGGCCCCACAGCAAAAGAATAATCAAAGGCTTGCATTTATGATTTCAGACGTCGCATCACTGTGGGGCTAAGATCGGGGTACCGCCCGTCCCGTGAACTTACATGAAAGTGCGTAACGGACAAGTATCAGCCGGCAATCCATGAAGCAGTCGCTGCAACTCAAACTCGGCCAGAATCTGACCATGACACCCCAGCTGCAACAGGCTATCCGCCTGTTGCAGCTGTCCACACTGGAACTCCAGAGCGAAGTACAGATGGCGCTGGAGTCGAATCCGATGCTGGAACAGGACGACGGCGGCGCAGCCGACAGCAGCGAACCCGCGGTCGCGGTCAACGGCAGCGATCACGAAACCACGCTGACCGCGCAGGGCGACAGCGAAAACATTCCCGACGAACTGCCCGTCGACAGTAACTGGGAAGACGTGTTCGACACCGGCGCGACCAGCTACAGCGCCCCGGATACCGGCGGATATGACGCCAGGGAGACGGTCACCGTAAGTTCCGAGAGCCTGCAGGACCACCTGACCTGGCAGGTCGAACTGACAAATCTGTCGGAAACCGACCGGCTGATCGCGGATACCGTCATCGACTCGATAGACGAGGACGGCTACCTGACCATCGGCACGGACGATATCATCAGGTCACTGGGCAGCGATATCGTGGTGGAGCCTGACGAGGTCGAGGCGGTCATTCATCGCATCCAGCAACTCGATCCGGTCGGTGTCTGCGCGCGCGGCCTGCAGGAAAGCCTGCTGCTGCAACTGCAACAGTACGAAGCCGGCACGCCCTGGATCAGGGAAGCGAAAATCCTGGTCCGGGACTATTTCGGCCTGTTGAGCAATCGCGACTACACCCGGATCGGCAGCAAGCTCAAACTGGGCAGGAATGAGCTGCAGCATGTCATCCACCTGATCCAGTCACTGAATCCACGCCCCGGTTCGCTGTACAGCAACACGGAACCCGAATACATCGTTCCGGACGTCTATGTCTTCAAGAAGGGCGGCACCTGGCAGGTGGAACTGAACCCCGAATCGATACCGAAGCTGCGCATCAATTCGATGTACGCGAACATGATCAAGCGTGGCAACAACAGCAGGGACAACAACTACCTGAGAGACAACCTGCAGGAAGCGCGCTGGTTTCTCAAGAGCCTGCAGAGCCGTCACGAGACCTTGCTCAAGGTCGCCAACTGCATCGTGGAACGCCAGCACGGTTTTCTCGATTTCGGCGAAGAGGCCATGCGGCCCATGGTGCTGCGCAGCATCGCGGAGACCATCGAAATGCACGAGTCGACGGTCTCCCGCGTGACCACGCGCAAGTACATGCATACCCCGCGCGGCATCTACGAATTCAAGTATTTCTTCTCCAGTCATGTCTCCACGGAAGCCGGTGGAGAATGTTCCGCGACCGCGATCAGGGCCATCATCAAGAAACTGGTCGCCGCTGAAAACCCGGCAAAGCCGCTGAGCGACAGCAAGATGGCCAGCGTGCTGGCGGACCAGGGCATCAATGTCGCGCGCCGTACCATTGCCAAGTACCGGGAGTCACTCTCCATTTCGCCATCCAATGAACGCAAACGCCTCTCTTAGGCATCTTGTAAAAGGAGTGCAGCTATGCAAATCAGCCTGACCGGAAATCACGTGGAACTGACGGAACCACTGCGCGAATACGTCAATACCAAGCTGGAACGTCTGGAACGTCACTTTGATATCGTACGCGATATTCACGTGGTGCTGACCGTGGAAAAACTGCGCCACAAGGCGGAAGCCACTGTGCACATCAATGGCAACAACCTGTTTGCCGACTCGGTACAGGAAGACATGTATGCCGCGATAGACAACCTGGCCGACAAGCTCGACCGCCAGGTGAAGAAGCACAAGGAAAAAATGACCGACCACCATCGCAGCGAGGGATCAATTGCAAAAGACCTGTAGACAATCCGTGTCCTGGCACGGCTCCCGGCAAACGGCAAACTACAGCAGCCCCTTACCTACTATGAAGATAACCAGTTTACTAACCCCTGACCGCGTCGTCAGCTGTGATGACATCGCCAGTAAAAAGCGCCTGCTGGAACAGCTCAGCGAGCTGCTCAGCAAGAGTTCCCCGCAGCTCCCGCAACAGGCCATCTTCGATGCACTGGTCAACCGCGAAAAACTTGGCAGCACCGGACTCGGCAAGGGCGTTGCCATTCCGCACGGCCGCATGGCCGAACTGGAAGAACCGCTCTGCGCCTTTATCAAGCTGAACACGCCGGTAAATTTCGATGCCTCTGACGAGCAGCCCGTGGACCTTGTGTTTTGCCTGCTGGTACCGGAGGAATCGACCGAGGAACACCTCCAGGTACTGTCAACCATAGCCGAGATCTTCAGCAACCCGCGCATGTGCAACGCACTCCGCGAGTGCGACAGCGGGGAATGCATACTCGAGCAACTCTACCAGTGGGAGAGCCAGCGCATTTCAGCATGAGTACAACGCTCGATATCAGGACGTTGTTCCACGACCTGGAGGAAAAACTCGGGCTGAGGTGGGTCTGTGGTTCCGAGCACGAGAACAAGGTGGTGCACACCAGCAAGGACCAGGCCGCCGAGATATCGCTGACCGGCCAGTTGAACCTGATCAACCCGCACCGTGTCCAGATACTCGGCAGAAAAGAGCTGGAATACTTCAGCAAGCTGAGGAAAAACTCCCGCAAGGATGCCATTGCACAGCTGTTTTCTGGAGAGTCGACCCTGGTGATCATCGCCAACCGGCTCACCGTTCCCGATGACCTGAAGGTCGCTGCCACGGTCAGCCAGATACCGCTGCTGTCTACCCGCCTCACCAGCCAGGAAACCATCGAGAACCTGCAGTATTACCTGACCAACTACTTTGCCGAAAAGATCACGCTGCATGGCGTGTTCATGGAAGTCATGGGCACCGGCGTGCTGATCACCGGCGAATCGAGCATCGGCAAGAGCGAGCTCGCTCTGGAACTGCTGACACGCGGCCACCGGCTGATCGCCGATGACGCACCCGAGTTCGCACGCGTCGCCCCGGACACGCTGATCGGGACCTGCCCGGAGATGCTGCGCGAGTTTCTCGAGGTACGGGGCCTCGGCATCCTGAACGTGCGTGCCATGTTTGGCGCCAGTGCGATCAAGCAGAGCCGCAACCTGCGGCTCATCATCCGCCTGCAGGACATGGACGAGGCGGTGAAGATGGACCGCCTGCACGGCAGCCGGCTGCTGCGCAACATCCAGGATGTCGACATACCCGAGGTCACCCTGCCGGTCGGCCCCGGCAGAAACCTCTCGGTACTGGTGGAAGCGGCGGTGCGCAACCATATCCTGATCAGCAAGGGCTACGATGCCAGCGAGGCGTTCATCGAGCGGCAGAAGAAACGCCTGGAAAAGGCGCAGTCATGAACGCGAACATGAACATGATCATAATCAGCGGCCTGTCCGGCTCCGGCAAGAGCGTTGCCCTGCACGCACTCGAGGACATGGGATTCTATTGCATCGACAACCTCCCGATCGGGCTCCTGACCGCCTTCGCACACGAATTTTACGATCGGGACCTGCCCAGCACGGGCAAGGTCGCCGCAGGCATCGATGCGCGCAACCGCGTCGAACAGCTCAACCGCTTCCCGGAGATCATCTCCGGCCTGTGCGAGCACGGCATCAACTGCAAGATCCTGTTCCTGCAGGCCGACGATGCCACCCTGCTGAAACGCTTCAGCGAGACGCGCCGCAAGCATCCGCTCACCAACAGCAATACACCGCTGTCAGATGCCATCGAGCGGGAACGCGAATTGCTGACACCTATCGCCGCCAATGCCGACCTGTTCATCGACACCAGCCGCACCAATGTTCACCAGTTGCGCGAGCTGGTCATGGAAAGCATCGGCAAGACACACAGCCAGGGATTCTCGCTATTGCTGCGCTCGTTCGGCTACAAGCACGGCATACCGGCAGACGCCGATTTCGTCTTCGACGCACGCTGCCTGCCGAACCCGCACTGGCAGCCGGACTTGCGCAGCAAGACAGGACTTGATAAAGAAGTAGCACAATATCTTGAACAACAGCCGGTCGTGGCAGAGTACCGGGAACAGATCGAACAGTTTCTGAGACGCTGGATTCCGCAATTCAAGGCGGACAACCGCAGCTACCTGAGCATCGCCATCGGCTGTACTGGCGGACAGCACCGTTCCGTCTACCTGGTCGACCGGCTTGCCGGGCGGCTGGGTGATGCACTGGGCGATGTTGTAATCCGACACCGGGAGCTGGAATAATGAGTGGAGTTTTACTGATAACCCACGGCAATATTGGCCAGGACATGCTGGATACGGTCACCGCGATCCTGGGCTGCTGTCCGCTGGATACGCTGGCCATCGGCATCGCGTCCGACTCCGATCCCGATGCCGTTTTCGCGACCGCGAGCAAGACCTGCGAGACGCTCGATGACGGGCATGGCGTGCTGGTACTGACCGACCTGTACGGCAGCACACCGAGCAATATCGCCAATCGCCTGCTTGATACCCATAATGTCATCGTTGTGTCCGGCATCAACATGCCGATGCTGCTGCGCATCATGAACTACCCGGACAGGGACCTCGAGATGCTCGCGGATTTCGCTGCCAGCGGAGCGCGCAACGGCATCGTGCTCACCAGCACGAAGAAGGCTTCCTGACATGCAGGAACGGCCTGTCACCATCATCAACAAGCTTGGCCTGCACGCACGTGCCGCAGCCAAGTTTGTCACCACTGCAGCGTCTTTTGCCAGCAACATCGATGTCGCAAAGAACGGGCAGCGTGTCAACGGAAAGAGCATCATGGGAGTCATGATGCTGGCGGCATCGCGCGGTACGGAACTGATCATTATCACCTCGGGAGAGGACGAGCAGGAAGCGGCTGATAGCCTCGCACAGCTGATCGCTGACAAATTCGGGGAACGCGAATAGCCGGCACAGCTGTAACGCAGTACAGCCGCTTCCGCTACCACAGGAGGCGACAGGCAACATGAGCCTGATGTTATCCGGTATTGGAGTGTCACGCGGCATTGCCATCGGCAAGGCCCACTTCATGCGTAACAGCATCGAAGTGCCGGAATGCGCCATACCCGCTCACCTGCTGGAAAGCGAAATCGCCCGTTTCCTTTCCGCCGTGGAACTCGCTCGCAGTCAGCTCGAATCGATCCGCGAGCGCATTCCGGCGGAGACCAGCATCGATATAACGGCGTTTATCGACACGCACCTGCTGATGCTCGACGATGCCACCCTGGTGTCGACACCGGTTGAACTGATCCGTGAACTCGGCTGCAACGCCGAGTGGGCTCTCAAGCTGCAACGCGATGCGGTCATCAATGTGTTCGAGAAGATGGACGACGCGTACCTGCGCACCCGCAGCGACGATGTCAATCACGTCATCAATCGCATCCTGCGCATCCTGCTCGACAGGGACCAGAATGACCGCGATGGCAGCGACGGGCAGCCGGTGAACGCTATCGTACTGGCCGATGACCTGACCCCCGCCGAGACCGTGCTGCTGAAGCATCAGGGCATGACGGCGTTCGCCACGGAATTCGGTGGCCCGCTGTCGCATACTGCAATCCTTTCACGCAGCATGCAGATACCGGCCGTGGTCGGCGCACACGGCATCCACCAGTACATCCGCGACGGGGAAATGCTGATCCTGGACGGCCTGCAGGGCATCGTGATAGCAGAGCCCGACGCACAGACCATCGCTCACTACCGCGAGCGTCAGCACAACGAGCGGCTCAGGCAGCAGGAACTCGCCCGCCTGGCGAGTTTCCCGGCCATCACGCTGGATCACGTCCATATCAAGCTGATGGCCAATATCGAACTGCCCGAGGACATCGAGGCAGTCGGCATGGCCCGCGCCGACGGCGTCGGCCTGTACCGCACGGAATTCCTGTTCATGAACCGGGATACTCCACCCGGCGAACAGGAGCAGCTCGACTGTTACCTGACCGTGCTGAACTCGCTCAAGGGCAAACCGCTCACCATCCGCACCCTCGACATGGGCGCCGACAAGCAGGTCGACAGCGGCAAGGGCCGCTGTGGCAGCAACCCGGCGCTCGGGCTGCGTGCCGTACGCCTGTGCCTCAAGGACCTGTCCCTGTTCCGGCCCCAGCTGCGCGCCATCATGCGCACCTCGGCCCACGGGCCGGTGCGCATGATGATCCCCATGCTGACCAACACGCAGGAACTGCACCAGGTGCTGTCGCTGATCAACGAGACGCGCAATGCCCTGCAGCGCGAATCACTGGCGTTTGGCCCGGATATCAGCATCGGCGGCATGATCGAGGTACCGGGCGCGGCACTGTCGGCACGCGAATTCGCCCGGCACCTGGACTTCCTGTCCATCGGCACGAATGATCTGATCCAGTACACGCTCGCCATCGACCGCGTTGATGACCAGGTCAACTACCTGTATGACCCGTTGCACCCCGCCGTGCTGAAGTTAATCAAGATGACCATCGACGCCGGCCTGGAAGCCGGCATCCCGGTGGCCATGTGCGGCGAAATGGCGGGTGATCCGCGCTACACCCGGTTGCTGCTCGGCATGGGCCTCACCGAGTTCAGCATGCATCACACCTCGCTGCAGGAGGTGAAGAGCGTCATCAACAACAGCCATATCGCCACGCTCAGACCTCTGGTAGAGGAACTGATAAACCACACCACCGCCGGCCAGATACATGCCCGCATTGAATCCCTGAACAGCAACCTTACTGAATGAGCCGCGTGCTGCTACACTGCGCACTGCCCGTGCAGGCGGTGGCCGTCTGTGCGCCCGTATAAAAGTGCCGCCATGAACGAATCCGCGACCACAAATACAACCGAGAGCCGGCTGGAGCGACTCACCCGGGCGCTGGATACCGGCGCGGCCGGGCAGGTCCGCTACCTGCTGACCAACCTGCACGCGTCCGAGATCGCCGAATTGCTGGAGGCATTCCCGCACGGTCCACGCGAGATTCTCTGGGAGCTGGTCGATCCCGACGACCGCGGCGAGACCCTGGTGCACCTCAACGATGAGGTGCGTGTCGGCCTCATCGAGGAGATGGAGACCCACGACCTGGTCGCCGCCACCGAGGGCCTCGACCCGGACGACCTCGTCGACCTGCTGCAGGACCTGCCGGACACCATAACCCGGGAAGTCATGCGTTCCATGGACAAGCAGAACCGCGTCCGGCTGGAGGCAATCCTGCGCTACCCGGAGGACTCGGCAGGCGGCCTGATGAACGTCGACGTGGTGACCGTGCGCGCGGACGTGACGCTGGACGTGGTGCTGCGCTACCTGCGCCTGCACAGGGAAATTCCGGCAACCACCGATACGCTGTTCGTGGTCGACCGCAACGACCACTACCGCGGCACCCTGCCGCTGACCACCCTGCTGACCAACGACCCCGACCTGATGGTGGCCGCGGTCATGCACCGCGACGTCAAGCCCATTCCGGCCACCCTGCCGGACATCGAGGTCGCCCGGCTGTTCGAGAACCACGACCTGGTGTCCGCGCCGGTGGTCAATGATGACAACCGGCTGCTCGGTCGTATCACCATCGACGACGTGGTCGACGTGATCCGCGACGACGCCGATCACTCGCTGATGCGCATGGCCGGCCTCGACGAGGAGGATGACACCTTCGCACCCATCCTCAAGAGCGCGCGGCGACGCGCGATCTGGCTCGGCATCAACCTGTTTACCGCGTTCCTCGCCTCCTGGGTGATCGGCCGCTTCCAGGCCACCATCGAGCAGGTGGTCGCGCTCGCCGTACTGATGCCGATCGTTGCCAGCATGGGCGGCATCGCCGGCAGCCAGACGCTGATCATCGTGATCCGCGGGCTGGCGCTCGGCAAGGTCGGCATAAGCAACGCGCGCTGGCTGATGTACAAGGAGCTGTCGGTCTCGATCATCAACGGTATCGGCTGGGCGCTGGTGGTCGCGGTGGTCTCCGCCATGTGGTTCCACAACACCGACATCGGCGCCATCATCGCCGTGGCGCTGATTGTCAACCTGATGTGCGCCGCCCTCGCCGGACTGTCGATCCCGTTCCTGCTCAAGCGCATGAACATCGACCCGGCCCACGCCGGCACGGTGATCCTGACCACGATCACGGACGTGGTGGGATTCCTGGTGTTTCTCGGGCTGGGTACGATTTTTCTGCTGTAATTATCTCGCGCAGAGGCGCAGAAAAAAGATATGTAGGATGCGGTGAGCCTGCGTACCAGATCGACCATATTCTATTCTGAATTCATTGCCGGTTTCGCCCCGCCGGGGCGAAACCGGCAATAATTTCTTATCTGAATGATTTGACAGTGCGGTTCGCATGCTCGCTGCATCCAACATTGCTGCGCAGAAAGAAGGTGACCTTCTTAACGCCTTTGCACCCTGGCGCGAGATATTTTTTCACGACCCCGCGATCATCATGTGATCGATCAGCACCGAGCCGGTGCGGGTGTTGCCGCGCAGGTCGACGTCGTTGCCGACCGCGACGATGCCCATGAACATGTCCCTGAGGTTGCCGGCCACGGTGATCTCGTCGACGGGATAGGCGATCTCGCCGTTCTCGACCCAGAAGCCGGCGGCGCCGCGTGAGTAGTCACCGGTAACGATGTTCACCCCGAAACCGATGAACTCGGTGACCAGCAGACCGCTGCCCATCTCGTGCAGCAGACCGGGCAGATCGAGCCCGCCCGGGTCGATAGTGAGGTTGTGCACACCGCCGGCGTTGCCGGTGGTCTGCATCCCGAGCTTGCGTGCCGCGTAGCTGTTCAGCACGTAGCCCTGCAGCACGCCGCTGCTGACGATGTCGCGTGCCTGTGTCGCCACCCCTTCCGCGTCGTACGGTGCGCTGCCCAGGCCCCCGGGCAGGTGCGGCTGTTCATGGATATGCATGAAGCCGGGAAAGACCGGCTTGCCGAGGTGGTCGAGCAGAAAGCTGGACTTGCGGTACAGGCTGCTGCCGCTGACGGCATTGATAAAATGTCCGAACAGGCTGCCGGCGCTCTCCGCAGCGATGGTCACCGGGGCGGTGCGCGTAGACAGTTTTCTTGTGCCCAGGCGCCTGACGGTACGCTCGCCGGCCTTGCTGCCGACGTCGGCCGGCCGCTCCAGGCCGGCACGGTCACGCGCCGCCGTTGACCAGTAATCGCGCTGCATCTCCTCGCCCTGCCGGCCGATCACCGAACAGCTGATGCTGTGGTAACTGGTCTTGTAGCTGCCGTGGAAACCGAGGCTGTTGGCCTTGACGCGCAGGCCGACATAGCTGGCGACGGTTGCACCCTCCGAATTGTCGATGCGCGGGTCCACCGCGCGGGCGGCGGCCTCGCACTCCCGTGCCAGCACGATGGCCTGTTCGGCACCGAGCTCCCAGGGGTGGTACAGGTCTAGGTCCGGGATATCCCTGGCCAGGTGCTCGGCATCGGCCAGCCCGGCACAGGGATCTTTGCTGGTGTAGCGTGCAACATCGCAGGCGGCCCGGACCGTGGCCTCGATGCTATCCGGACCGAAGTCCGCGGTACTGGCCGTGCCCTTGCGCTGGTCGAAATACACCGTCAGTCCCAACACGCGGTCGCGGTTGAACTCCAGTGTCTCGGTCTCGCCGAGACGCACGGTCACGGACAGGCCGGCATCAAAACTGATGCCGGCCTCGACCTGGTCGGCGCCCGCGGCCCGCGCCCGGGCGACAAGATCCTGCACCATTTCTTCCAGCCGTGCGGCTTCCGGCAAGGGTGCGGTGTGTTCTGTGGCCTGGATCGCTGACATGGTTGTTCCCCGTTTGAAAGACTGGATTCTACCGGCAGCCCGCGACCCGGACAAACCCCGTAAAAGCGGCTATCCTAGCGGCGGTATGCAAGACCATGATTACGACACGATCAGCAAGTCGCAGCGCAAGCGCGAGCTCGACGAACTCAAACAGCTGGGCCAGAAGCTGCTGGACTTCAGCGAGGACAGCCTGCGCCGGCTGGGGCTGCCGGAACTGCTGCTCGATGCGGTACTGGCGGGGAAGAAAATCACCTCCCACGTGGCGCACAAGCGCCACCTGCAGTACATCGGCAAGCTGCTGAAGGAGTTCGACGCCACCCCCGTGCGCGCGGCCGTCGAGGCACGAGAACACCAGCACGACACGTCGACGCGGGAGTTTCACCTGCTGGAGTCGCTGCGCGACCAGCTGCTCGCCAGGGGCGAAGCGGCCATGCCCGCGGTGCTGGCGCAGTTCCCGCGCACCGACCGCCAGCACCTGCGCAAGCTGGTGCGCCAGGCGCGCCAGCAGCAGACCACCGGACAGCCGGCCGGCGCATCACGGGCGTTATTCCAGTACTTGCGGGAATTGCAGGAAACGCCGGAGTACTGAAATATCTGTCTTGCGCACGACTACAGGGAAAAGGTGAGACCGCGCAGCGGTTGAGAGACTGGCCTGGGCCATGTAGGAGGTACAAGTCCAGGGATGGACTCGGTAGGGCGAAGCAGGATGCCAGAGCCGAGAGCAACGCATGGCGCCTTCGTGTCTTTGCGCGAATTCATGCTCTCAACGCCGCCGCGAACTCCGCCACGATCCGGGCCGCCGGCATGACCGCGTGGATGACCGCCACGCTCTTGCCCGCCTGAAAGATATCCCGGTAACCCGCACCCCTGAGCGACGCCTGCTTCAGTTTCCAGATGGATTGCAGGGAATACAGCGTGCGCATCCAGTGCTTGGTACGGCGGCCACGCAGCAGCCGCTTTGCCAGCGGACCGGCGTGCACGCCCGTTTTCTCGACCCAGGGCGTGCGGATGACAGACACCGGTACACCGGTGATCCGCTCCGACAGCACGATGTCCTGCTCGCCGGCGGCGATGATCGCCTGCTTGTAGTCGTCCCGTGCCGTGCACTCGCTGCTGGCGATGAAGCGCGTACCGAGCTGCGCGCCGGCATAGCCCATGCGCAGCGCGGCGATGAACTGCCCCGGTTCACCGATGCCACCGGCGCATACCAGCGGCTTGCCGAGCGGGCCGATGTCATCCAGCAGTTGCTGCGCTGACAGGGTCCCGGCATGGCCGCCGGCCCGGTCGTTCACGCAGATGAAACCGTCCACGCCGCCGTCCAGGGCCTTTTCCGCCCAGTGGCGTGCCGTCACGTCGTGATAGACCGTGACACCGGCGGGCCGCGCGCGGTCGACCACCCAGCGCGGGTTGCCAAGTGCCGTCACCAGGAACGGCACGCCCTCCTCCAGCGCGATATCCAGCCATTGGTGCACGCGTTGCAGGTATTTTTTCGAGCTGCGCTCGATAATCAGGTTCACGCCGACGGGCCGCCCGGTCAGGCGGCGGATATAGCGCAGCCCGGCGCGGAAGTCGTAGCCATGCACGTAGGTGAGGCTGAGCGGCTGTATGATGCCGATGCCACCGGCCGCGGACACCGCCGCGATCAGCTCGGGGTTGGAGCACGGATACATGGCACCGCAGATCAGCGGCACCTCGATGCCGAGGGCATCGGTCAAGGCGGTGTGCCTCAAGCGTCCGGCTCCGGGCCGACCAGCCAGCGCGCGTTGACGACGGCGACCACCTCGTCATCCAGATCGCGGATTTCGCCGCCCAGTTCATATTCCCGCTTACCGTTGTCAGGCGGTATCACGCAGCGGCACTCTGCGAGCAGTTGACCGCGCGCCTTCTTCACATAGCTGATCCGGAAACCGGTGAGGATACCGCGGGTGTCATCCGGCAGGCTGTTCATCAGCGCCAGTCCGGTGACCATCTCACCGAGATTGGCCAGCGCCATGGCGTGCACTGAACGCAGGTGGTTGCGTACACTGCGGCGCTCATCCAGCACGACGACGCAACGGCCCGGCTCGAGCACCCGCACGCGCGCACCCAGCGTCCCCGTGTACGGCGCGAAGTGGCCGAGACCCTTGCTGAACAGCCACTTGCCACCGGGCCTGCCGGACAGAGTCCGCCAGTGCCGGCGCAATGCGGGGCCAATCGAACGGGACATGGTGTCACCCTTGCTGTGATCTGTCATCCCCATGTTTAACGCCGGTCCTGCGTGCTGTCCACTGTTTCCGGCAAATCAGGCCGTACAAGCTGGCGTTCACGGCGACCACCACGCCGGCCAGCACCAGCTGGACGTTACGGGTCAGCCCCTCCGGATAGATCAGCGGCAGCAGGTAGTGTGCGATGAAACCGCCGGTATAGCCGGCCTCGCCGACGGCCAGCCGCAGCTGTTGCTCCCAGGGAGTGAGTGGGCACAGCCAGCCGTTCAGCTCCAGCAGCACGGCCCACATGACGGCCGGCACATGCGCGAGTGCGACACGCGGCCACCTGAAGACCGGCAGAGCACCGAGGACCACGAAGCCGATGAAGGCAAGATGTAAGACGACCAGCGCGTCCGCGGCGCAGCGGTAAAACAAGGCAACCCGCGCCGTGCTACCCGCACACCCGTCCGCACGGAATGCGCCGACGCGTATCGGCCATCAGTCGGGCCGGAAGGCAAACCGGCCGCTGCCGAGAAACAGGACGGCGAGACCGCCGAACAGGTAGCACGCCTGCAGCTCCAGCTTGTAACCGCCGTGATCGCTCAGGGTGAGCAGGTCACCCGTGTGCATCAGGCTGATCGCGAACAGCATGTTGATGACGACCACCATCCCGCTCAGGCGCGAAAAGACACCGGCGATCAGCAGCAGCGGCGCGATGATCTCGCCCACGTACACCCCGTAGGCGATGAAATCGGGCAGGCCTGCACTGGTCAGCCGGCTGGCAATGGCGTCGAACGGTCCCGATGAGACCAGCTTCGACACCCCATGGAACAGTATCAGCACACCGATCGTCAGTCGCACTATCAACTTGCCCACCGCATCACTCGTGTTCAGATCAAACATGACATCCCTCCCGGTTCAGTACCTGGCGCAGCATAACGAATGAACAGGCACGGAACTATAGCAGGCTTGATCCGGGGGCAGCACACCTATTGCTGCGTGACTGCGCCCTGTCTGCCTGCCCGCGGAAATTACCGGCAACGGCACCGTTCCGCTGCCCGAAAGATGACCGGCACAGACCGGTGCCACTCAGATCAGGCACAGCGCGTGATCACCGGGTGGCGGTTTTGACAACGCCAGTCGCATGCACAACCCGGTCTTGCGACGGGACACGTGCGTGCTGGCGCCGGCACTCGCAGCGCAACGGTAAACAGGACGACGCAGCACGGCCGACAGTCGAACGCACTGATCAGGGACAGGGACCTAACCGGCGCTGCCACGGCGCGGCGCGGCCTGTGCACCCGCTCACAATTCCTGCAATCCGGCGGCCTGCAACCCGGTATTTGGCCGGAACGGCCTAAAGCTATGCGGGCTGCGCGACGCTATATAAGCAGTTTCTAAAGTTCTAAATTATTAACTTACTAAAGTTATGGTTTTTTCAACAAGGAGGTATGACATGTACTGGGATTCATTGACGGCAACCGGTGTGTTCAGCTCGCTGCTGCTGGTGCTGAACCTGCTCTATCTGATCCTCAGGGACCCGACCGGTGCAGACAAGGAATGAACCGCAACACGTCCACGCGGGCTCCGGCTATCTGGCCGGCAGCAGTCGCCGTGTATGAACTCACCCCCTGCCTGACCGTGCGCGCCACTGTACCTTACCCGTCCGCGGCTCTGCGAAAACCTGGCTGCCGGATATTCGCCGGTACAGTTACGTGCCAAGCCCGGCATACACGTTCGCCATAACCGGCGGTAGGGCGCGCCGCGACGCCGGCATGTCACTTGTTTCTGTCCGTGCCGGCGACGTTGTCATACACCGATTATTTCTCTCCGGATACAGGGAAGGTAGTCCTGTCAATCCGGATGCCGAATGCGAATTCAACGTGTCGACCCTGGGTTCAAGGCCGGCGCGCATACTAGAACCTATCTCATAATCCCCCGCGGCCGCGACCGTGGCGATTTTGGTTCAGGGCGCGGCGCGGTGAGCGTAGTGTAGCTCGATGCTACATGAGCGAGCCACAACAGGGCCAGGGGCCAAAATCGCCCGGTCCCCAAGGGGTTGCGTCCGAACTGCGCGCCTGCGGCGTTGCCCCGCTTGCCCGTACGTCAAGTACTGTGCTGCGCGGTGCGCCTTGCCGGCACACAGTTCGGACTGCAACGCGGTTCGCGCGGGATTATGAGATAGGTTCTAGCTGATTGCTCAGGTGTCAGACTCGCAAGCGGGTGCGGGGTGTCTGCCGGTCAGGCGCTGGTGCCGCCGACGGTGAGTTCATCGATCAGCATGGTCGGCTGGCCGACCCCGACCGGGACGCTCTGGCCTTCCTTGCCACAGGTACCGACACCCGGATCGAGCTGCAGGTCGTTGCCTAGCATGGAGACATGCTTGAGCACGTCAGGGCCGTTGCCGATCAGGGTGGCGCCCTTGACCGGCCGGGTAACCCGGCCGTCCTCGATCAGGTAGGCCTCGCTGGCGCTGAACACGAACTTGCCCGAGGTGATGTCCACCTGGCCACCGCCGAAGTTGACGGCGTACAGCCCCTTTTTCACGGAGCGTATGATGTCCTGCGGATCGCTCTCGCCGGCCAGCATGTAGGTATTGGTCATGCGCGGCATCGGCAGGTGCGCGTAGGATTCGCGTCGCCCGTTTCCGGTAGGCGTCATGCCCATCAACCCGGCGTTCATGCGGTCCTGCATATAGCACGTGAGGATTCCCTTCTCTATCAGCACGGTGTTCTGTGCCGGCGTGCCTTCGTCGTCGACGTTGAGCGATCCGCGCCGCCCATGCAAGGTGCCGTCGTCGACCACGGTGCACAGCGTCGAGCCCACCTGCTGGCCGACACGGCCGGCAAACGCCGAGGTGCCCTTGCGATTGAAGTCGCCTTCCAGCCCGTGTCCGATCGCCTCGTGCAGCAGGACACCTGGCCAGCCCGGCCCCAGCACCACCGGCATGCGACCGGCCGGTGCATCGACGGCCTCGAGGTTGACCAGCGCCTGGCGCACCGCCTCCCGCGCATAACCCAGGGCACGGTTCTCGTCGATGAAGAAGCTGTATCCGCTGCGCCCGCCACCACCCGCATTGCCCTGCTCGCGGCGTTCGTTCTGCTCGACGATCGCGGTGACGCTGCAGCGCACCAGCGGCCGCACATCGGCGGCCAGCGTGCCGTCGCTGACAGCGACCAGCATCACCTCGTGCACCCCGGAGAGACTGACCACGACCTCTTTAACGCGCGGATCCTGGCGGCGTGCCTCGAAATCCAGTTGCCGCAGCAGTGCCACCTTGTCATCCGCCGACATCTGGTCGAGCGGATCGATGGCCGGGTACAGCAGGTTCTCGCCCTGTGCATGCCAGGCCTGCAGCCGGCCGGCCTGGCCCCGGCCGGCGATCGCGCGCGCCGCGCTGGACGCCTGCAGCAACGCCGGCATGACGATTTCGTCGGAGTAGGCAAAGCCGGTCTTGTCACCCCGGATGGCGCGCACGCCGGCACCCTGCTCGATACTGTGGCTGCCTTCCTTGACGATGCCGTCTTCCAGCACCCATGACTCGTAACGCGTCGACTGGAAATACAGATCGCCGCCGTCCACGGCGTGACCGAGCAACCTGCCGAATACCGACTCCAGGTCGTTGTCGTCGATACCGGCCGGTACCAGCAGTCGCTGGCGTGCGATGTCGAGACTGGTATCAGGCATGGTTAAGGCACTTGAGGCGGCGGTGGGCAATACTGGGGAAGTTGCGCCGCGCACTCTTCAACCGCTCCAGATCGACGTCGGCGCAAACCACGCCGGGCCCGCGTGCGAGACTGTTCAGCACCGTGCCCCACGGGTCCACGATCATGCTGTGGCCGTAGGTCTCGCGCCCGTTCAGGTGATAGCCGCCTTGATCCGGCGCAATCACGTAGCACAGGTTCTCGATGGCACGCGCGCGCACCAGCACCTCCCAGTGCGCGCGGCCGGTAATGGCGGTGAACGCCGAGGGCAGCACGATGAGCTCCAGTCCCGCCTCGAGCTGCTGGCGAAACAGTTCCGGAAAACGCAGGTCGTAGCAGACCGCGATGCCCATACGCCCGAACGGACTGTCGATCACCACCACCTCGTGTCCGGGCTCGATGGTGTCGGACTCGGTGTACTGCTCGCCGGAATCGACCAGTGCCACATCGAACAGGTGAATCTTGTCGTAGCGCGCCACCTGCGTGCCCGTGTCATCGAATACCAGGCAGGTTGCACGCACCTTGTTTTCCGCCTCGGCCACCAGCGGTATGGTACCGCCGACCAGCCAGATGCGATGCTGTGCGGCCTGTTCCGACAGGAACGCCTGAATGGCGCCGTTGCCGGGTGGCTCGCGTACCTCCACCTTGTGGTGCTCGGACTTGCCCATCAGGGCGAAATTCTCCGGCAGTACCACCAGCTGCGCGTGCTGGCCCACGGCCTCGGCGATGAGCCGCTCGGCCTCCAGCAGGTTGGCGCCGATATTCGGGCTCGATGCCATTTGAACGCAGGCAACCACACTCATGGATTCTCGTCATCCTTCACTGTATCAGGCAGGTAATCCAGAATAACACAGAATATCCGATGCGCAGCGGCGTGCCGTCCTACTTGATAAATCCGTCGGCATCGGCGGCGTCGTCCGGCGGTTTTTTTACCGCCGGCTGGGGTGAATCCAGACGGGCCACCACCGGGTTGGCCCAGGGCCCGGTAACGGCATATTGCTTGCGCGCGATTTCGTTCACGCCCAGCTTCCCTCCCAGCAGTTTTTCCGCAACGATCATCGCCGCGCCGACCGCGGGTCCGCCGGCCAGCGCACCGGCCAGCGGCAGGCTGGAATTGAGATATGGCGTCACGGTCACCAGCTCGTCGTAGTCCTGCGCCGCCAGCCCGACGCGCCCGGAGATCTCGATCTTCGCGGCAGGCCCGTCGATAACCAGGTTATCGGTGTAGGCATTGCCGTTGTCGAGCACGAAATTGCCCCCGATGCGTTCGAATCCGAAACCGGTGCCGAACAGGTCCGTGAAGTCCAGTATGAGTCGTCTGGGCAACTTGGCCAGGCTCAGCAGCCCCAGTGCCCGCCCGGTCGCACCGGGTTCCACGTCCAGCAACTGGCCGTCCTTGATAACCACATCGAACCCGCCATTGATGATTTCCGTCTTCACGTCCCAGGGTGCACCGGTCCAGCTGACCTTGAGATTGCCGCTCGGGTGGCCGTCCTTCATGACCTTCTGGTATCCCAGCGCATCGAGCAGCGCCCCCACGTTGCCGCCCGTCACTGTAACGTCGGCGTGGCTGATCTGGTCATCCCCCAGCTGGCGCCAGTCCCCGCTGAGCTGCATGGACAGCATCTTTGATGTCAGTGCCAGGTTATTGAAGCGGTAGAATCCCCCGGCCACTTGCTGTGCCTGCAGTTCCAGCTTGCCGAACTCGATATTGTTGTAGACCAGCTTGCGCACATCGATCTGCAGCTCGGGAAACCCGGTCGGACGCGGCGGCGTTTCCGTCGTCGCCGTGCCCTCCCCGACGGTCTCCAGTACCAGCCGCTCCATGTCCATCGTGATCTTGTCGATGCCGGTGTCGGATTGCGTCAGTTGCAGCACACCCTCCGCGGACGGGCCGATCGTCTTGATCGTCCATACCTGGCCGGATTTGGTGATATCGAGCCCGGCATCACGCAGTTGCTTGCCCAGCACCTCCAGATCGGCAACCTTGACCGAAACCCGCAGCGGCAACCCTGCCCCCGCCCCGTCGCGTGCAAGCTGTTTTTTCCAGTCTGCCAGCCTGAAACGGTCCAGCTTGCCGCTGATCAGCAGCTGGGGTATCTGCGGCGCGACCGGCGTTTCACCACCCAGCGCGATATTGCCGCGCTGCAACTGGAAACCCCGCTCACCCCTTCCCAGTACCAATACCCCCTGCAGGGAAGCGCCGTAGTCGACCCGCACATAGCGTTCGCTGGCTTCGAGCGCGGCAACCTCGATCGACAGCGCACGCGGTTCGGCAGCCGTCTTGCCGAACGGCGCCGGCAGGTCGATGGCAAGACCCTGAAGCGTGCTTGCGATACGCAAACCGACATCGGCGGAACTGCCGCGTGACGGTTTGCCCCTGGTCGTGAGCTGGACATGCCAGTCAGGCTCGCCGTCGAGCAAGGCACGCAGCGGGCTGGTTTCCTCCAGCACATGGTCGAGCAAGGCCAGCTTGCCGTCCAGGCTGATGTGCGTGACCGGTTTGTCCCGCTCCGTCCAGACACGGACGCTGGCTTTCCTGCCGTACAGGTTGGCCTTCAGCCCGTCGCCGCGGATGCCGTGATCATCGAAATCCAGCCGGCCGCCGATGTGCTCAAGTACGATGTCGCTCTCCTTGACCTTCAGAATATTGTCGCGCAGACCAATCCTGCCGGCGACGGTAATCCGCTCATCGTCCTTCACCAGCGGCACGTGGATGTCCAGAGACAGGTCGGCATTCCCCGTCGCGTTCACGCGATCGACAAAGCCGCCGTAGGTATCGCCCAGCGGACTGCTGCCGAGCTCGGCGAGCATGACGGGCAACGCCCCGTGCACGTCACCCGTAATGGTCAGGTGCGGACTGGCCAGGTCCCTGATCTGCGCATGTACATCGTGCAGCGCGGCGCTGCGGATGAAACCCTTGCGCGTGTGAATGTCCATTTGCCGGCCGGTGAAGTCGACCTGCGCATCCAGCTGGGTGACCGGCGACCAGTGTTCGTTGAAGTCCAGCGTGGCGCCACTCACCGGCAGGCGCACCTCCAGCCGACCCTCGCCGTGATCAAAGGGCAGCTGATCGAGGCGGCCGTTGATGATGACACTGCCGTCGTGCACCTTGCCCCCCGTCAGGCTGCGATCCATCCATGCCACACCGGTTTTCTTCATGATCAGCGCCGGCAGGTAATCGCCGATGCGGGCGATATCGAAGTCACGCACGGCAATCACCGTGTCGGTGGAAGGTGCACCGCCGTCGTGCGGAACAAACACGCTGAAGCGGGCGTCCAGCGACAGATGCGGGTTGACGGCCACCAGCGATTCGCTACCGATCTGCAGGCTGTCGCCCGTGGTGCGCCAGTACAGCTCACCGCCGGCCCGGTCAAACTGCAGGGCGGTACGGAACAAGTGTTCGTCGTGTACCACCAGCGCAGTACTGCTGAGCTGGACAGTACCGGCCTGTGCATCGCCCTTGATCGAGCCGTCCAGGCCTGCGAGGTAGGGTATCGCACCCGTCTGCAGTACGCCCAGACCAGTGAAGCGCGCGGAAAAGCCGTCCAGCGTGATGCCGGCGTCCGTGTGGGTGATGGCACACGACAGATCCTCGAGCAGGCCGGTCGGCTGCGCGTCCACCACCCTGTCGCGCAGCGCGGCGTCCAGGCCGGGAATCGCCGGCAGCAGTCCGGTCACTTCATCCAGGTCGACCAGTGGCGCATCGACCCGCAGATGCAGGCCGTCCGCCAGGCGCACCCCGGCCAGTGACACGTCGCCGGTTTTCCAATCGTGTCCGGCACGCGTGACCTGCAAGCGTTGCACAACGGCCCGCCAGCCCTGCCCGGCCTGCTGCCAGCCGAACTGGGTCTGCAGCCGGTCTGCCGCAAACAGGGATTGCCGGCCGGCCTTGCCATGCTCCATGCGCAGCGCATCGACATCCAGTTCACCGCTGACCGACGTGATACGCAAGGCCGCGAGTTCCGCCCATAGCCTGAGATCGGCGATCCCCTGCACCGCCTGTGTCTGCTCGAGGGCGGGCGCAAGCAGGCTGGACAGCGCCAGTGACTGTCCCTTGAAGTACGCACGCCCGTGCCATGTGGCGGGATGCGCGGTATCACCCTGCAGATGCGCGATAATTTCAATGCGGTCGCCCAGGTGTCCCGGCAGCAAGGCGTGACCTGTCACGTAGTGGTCATCGCCCGCGTTGGTAAGCGACACGTTTACCGCGGAGAAATGCTGCGTCCCGGTGCCGTCGGGAATGTTGACGACGGTTATGCCGGCATCGTGGATGGACAGACGCGACATTGCCGCGAGCGCGTCGAATTTGAAGTCATCCCCCGCCCGGTCGGCGAACTCCTTCAGCACCAGGCGACCCTCCTGGTCCCGGGCCAGGGTGAGCGCGATGCCGATGATATCGACACCGGCAAGGCGCAACGCCCGGTATCTCAGGAAATACCCGGTATCGAGGCTGACCTGTATCTCGCGCACGATCAGCGGCTGCGGCGCCTGCACCCCCTGGATGACGACGTCCCTGAGCCTGAGGACCGGACGGAGACCGCGCCAGGTCGCCTCCACCCGGCCGATGGTCAGCGGGCGCTGGAGCGCCGCGCTGACGGCCGTCTCGATAGCGTGCCGGTAATCACCCAGCGACGGGGCCCACACCCGTGCCACCGTCAGCAGCACGGCCACCAGCAACAGGCCGGCAGCCAACAGCAGCCAGGCGCCGTGCAACGTGCGTTTCAGCATTACCCTGAGGGGCGCCGCCTGCATGCTAGCGGCCTGTCCGGGTCACTGGGGCCGTCGCGGGGCAGTCGCGCGGCACTGCACGAAAGACGCCGATCCGGTGAGGACAACGGGTGTTACCGGGACGGGACGTATGCGCAAACGGGCCCCCATGGCGCTTTCGCAGCAGGTTCGTCATGACTCGGACAGGCTCCTGGTTCCACATGCATAATCTACATGGGAACGACGTCATACTGTTCCTGTGTGTACAGGGTTTCCACCTGGAAGCGAATGGGCTTGCCGATAAAGACCTCCAGTTCGGCGAGACTGGCGGACTCCTCGTCCAGCAGCAGGTCGACGACCTCCTGCGATGCCAGTACCAGCAGCTGCTGTACCTCGAACTGGCGCGAGGCGCGCAGGATTTCCCGGAATATCTCGTAGCAGGTGGTCTCCGCGGTCTTCAGCGAGGCACGGCCGTTACAGGTCGGGCACACTTCGCACATCACGTGTTCCAGGCTCTCGCTGGTGCGCTTGCGGGTCATCTCCACCAGGCCCAGCGCAGACACCTCGCTGATGTGGGTCTTGGTATGATCCCGTTCGAGACATTTTTCCAGCATGCGCAGGACCTGGCGCTTGTGCTCCAGGTCCTGCATATCGATGAAATCGATGATGATGATGCCGCCCAGGTTGCGCAGGCGCAGCTGGCGCGCAATGGTCTGCGCCGCCTCCAGGTTGGTCTTGAATATGGTCTCTTCCAGGTTGCGATGACCGACGTACCCGCCGGTGTTGACGTCGGCGGTGGTCATGGCCTCGGTCTGGTCGATGATCAGGTACCCGCCGGACTTGAGCTGCACCTTGCGGTCGAGTGCCTTCTGGATCTCGTCCTCGATGGCGTAGATGTCGAAGATGGGCCGCTCGCCCGGGTAGTATTCCAGCTGCGTCTGCATACCGGGCATGAAGCGCTCGCAGAATTCACGCGCGCGCTGGAAACTCTCGCGCGAATCGATGCGTACCCGCTCGATATTGTCGCCCAGCATATCGCGCATCACGCGTATCGTCAGCGGCAGGTCACCGTAGACCAGCTCGCCGGCATTGCTGGCGGCAAGCGTTTCGGATATCGACAGCCACAGCTTGCGCAGAAACAGCATATCCGCACGCAGGGCCTCGGCGCTGGCGCCCTCGGCGGCGGTGCGTGCGATGTAGCCGCCACCTTCATGCTCCGACATGAATAGCTGGATAATGTCGCGCAGGCGCACGCGCTCGCTCTCGCTTTCGATCTTCTGCGAGATACCCACGTTGCCAACATTGGGAATGAGTACCAGATAGCGCGACGGGATGGTGACCTGCGTGGTCAGCCGCGCGCCCTTGGTACCCAGCGGGTCCTTGATGACCTGCACGCAGATCTCCTGGCCCTCGCGCAGCAGACTGCTGATGACCTTGCCGCCACCGGCATCGGCGGCGAGCGCGTCGTCGCGCTGCTCGATATCGGAGGCATGCAGAAACGCCGCGCGCTCCAGCCCGATCTCGACGAAGGCCGCCTGCATGCCGGGCAGCACCCGGCATACCTTGCCCTTGTAGATATTGCCGACCAGCCCGCGGCGGCGCGCGCGCTCGATGAATATCTCCTGCAGCACGCCGTTTTCCACGATCGCCACGCGGGTCTCGCGCGGAGTGACATTGATCAGTATTTCCTCGCTCATGCAGTCCCTGCCAGTGCACAATCAAAACAAGATGGTGGCGCGTACCTGCCGTGCAGGCACCGCGGTCCCGCCGGCTAGAATACCGTTATACCGGATTCTTTCAACAACTCCGCGGTTTCATACAGCGGCAGCCCCATCACCCCCGAGTAACTGCCCTCGATACGCGTGATGAACACGGCGGCGCGACCCTGGATGGCATAGGCACCCGCCTTGTCGAGCGGTTCTCCTGTTTGCCAGTATGCCGCGCACTCCCGCACCGTTAACGTGCGAAAGGTCACGCGGCTGATGCTGACGCGCACGGCCTCGGTTGCACCGGCCAGCGCCACGGCACTGAATACCTCGTGCGTTGTGCCGGACAGGCGCTGCAGCATGGCAATGCCGGCATCGCGATCCGCAGGCTTGCCGAGCACCTCCCCGCCGATCACCACTGCGGTATCGGCACCGAGCACCGGGCTGGCCTGGCCGGCCGCCAGCGCGGCACGCCCGCTGCGCGCCTTCTCCAGCGCAACACGCACGACGTAGTCACGGGCGGATTCGCCGCCATGCAGCCGTTCGTCGACAATGACAGGCAGCACTTCATGGGTGACACCGATCTGCCACAGCAGTTCACGTCGCCGCGGTGACTGCGAGGCCAGGTAGATGGCCGGACCGGTTGTCATGCGCGCTCCGTCCCCCGGCAGCCCACTCGCCCGAGCCGGTCACGACCGGTGATAGGGATGACCGGTCCCCAGTGTCCAGGCACGGTACAACTGCTCGGCCAGCAGCACCCGCACCAGACCATGCGGAAAGGTGAGCGGGGACAGCGACCAGCTTTCATCCGCCCGTTCCAGGCAGACCGGTGCCAGCCCGTCCGGTCCGCCCACCAGCAGGGCGACGTCGCGGCCGGCACCGAGCCAGTCCTGCAGCTGCCTGGCCAGCGTCCCGGTGCTCCAGGCCACACCGCCCACGTCCAGGGCTATGACCCGGCAGTCCTTCGGGAGCGCGGCCAGCATGTGCCGTCCCTCCGCCTCGCGCGCGCGCGCCGCGCCGGCGGACCGGCCGCGCCTGCCGGCCGCGATCTCGACCAGCTGCAGGCTGCATTCCCTCGGCAGGCGCCGCGCGTAGTCCTGGTAGCCGGCCGTTACCCAGGCCGGCATGCGTATGCCGACGGCAAGCAGGTGAATGCGCATGCCGCGGACAGGTACTCAGCGCTCGCTGTCCGCGGCAGGCCGTTGCCCGTCACCGACAGACCACAGCTTCTCCAGCGCGTAGAATGCACGCGTTTCCGGCATCATGACATGCGCCACGACATCCCCCAGATCGACCAGTATCCATTCCGACCCCTTCTCGCCCTCGACACCCGGCGCCTGCACGCCGTTCTTCTTTGCCTCCACCGCGACCTCGTCAGCCACCGCCTTGACATGACGTGTCGAGGTGCCGCTGGCGATCACCATGAAATCGGTGATGGTGGTCAGCCCCCGGACATCGATCACCCGGATATCGACGGCCTTCATGTCTTCAAGTGCACGCAGCGTGACGTCGAGCAGGTGTGCCGTCCGTTCATCCGCTGCCTTCGACTGCTGTGTCTCTGTGTGTTTGTCCATTCAACCGCCCGTTGTGTATAAACCCAGTTCCCTGATAATCGCCAGCACGCTGTCCGGCAGCAGGAAGTCCGCCGCCGCGCCGCGCCCCAGCTGTGCACGAATCTGCGTAGCGGAGATTTCCAGCTGGCTGACCTCCTGGAAATACAGCAGCCCGGCGGCCTGCGCGTGCAATGCCGCGGGACCGGAAATCCGGTGCCGGCGGATGAACGTGCCCAGTTCACCGTGATCCGGGACTATTGCGCCCGGCCGTGTCATCACGATGATGTGGCAGTGGTCGGGCAATTCCCGCCAGCGATGCCAGCTGCCCAGGCCGCGGAAGGCGTCCATCCCCACGAGCAGGCACAGGCCCGCGCCCTTGATGTCCGCGCGCAGTGATTCCAGAGTGTCGAGGGTATAGGACGGCCCCGCCCGCGCGAGTTCGCGCGCGTCGATCACAAAGCCGTCATGACCGTCGATGGCCGCCTGCAGCATCGCCATGCGGTGCTGCGGCGAAGCGACCGGCTGCGGCCGGTGCGGTGGCACATGACAGGGAATCAGGCGGATTTCGTCCAGGCCCAGCGCCTGTCTGGCTTCCAGGGCCGGTCGCAGGTGTCCGAAATGAACCGGGTCGAAGGTGCCGCCGAGCAAGCCGATCATGCAGCGGGGTAACGACGGGGCCGCCGGTTCACGAGCAGGCAATGCCCGTCCGGTGGCACGTCTTCGGGCGATCGGACGCCCCCGCGCGGCGGGTGTGTGGACAGCAAGCCGCTGCAGTGAATCTCCCCTGATCTTCCCCTGTCGGGAACAGACGTGGTTGTGTTGACAGCGCCGCCCTTGTCATCCGCTATGTTCTTATATGGCCGTCGCCGATGACGATGTACTTCAGCGTGGTCAAGCCTTCCAGACCGACCGGGCCGCGTGCGTGCAGCTTGTCGGTGCTAATGCCGATCTCCGCGCCGAGCCCGTACTCAAAGCCGTCCGCAAAGCGACTCGATGCGTTCACCATGACCGAACTCGAGTCCACCTCGCGCAGGAAGCGCTGCGCATGGGCAAGCGATTCGGTGATGATCGCGTCGGTATGACTGGAACCGTGCGCGGCGATGTGTTCGATGGCCGCATCCAGGTCATCGACGACACGTATGGCAAGGACCGGTGCCAGATACTCTTCATTCCAGTCCGCGTCGGTCGCGGCAACGATGTCGGTCAGGATGGCGCGCGTCCGCTCGCAGCCGCGCAGTTCGACGCCGGCCTGCCGGTACTGTTCGGCCAGCGGCGGCAGCACCCGGTCCGCAATGCCCTGTGCAACCAGCAGGGTCTCCATGGTATTGCAGGTACCGTAACGCTGCGTCTTGGCATTGAAGGCAACCCGGATCGCCTTGCCGAGGTCGGCGCCGTCATCGATGTAGGTGTGGCAGACACCGTGCAGGTGCTTGATCACCGGCACCCGGGCCTCGGCGCTGATGCGCTCGATCAGCCCCTTGCCGCCGCGCGGCACGATCACGTCCACGTAGTCCTGCATGCGGATCAGTTCGCCGACGGCGGCGCGGTCGGTGGTCCCGACCACCTGTACCGCATCGGCAGGCAGACCAGCGGCATCCAGTCCCAGGTGTATGCACTTCGAGATCGCCTGATTGGAATGCAATGCCTCGGAGCCGCCGCGCAGGATGGCGGCATTGCCGGACTTCAGGCACAGGCCGGCGGCATCCGCCGTGACGTTCGGGCGTGATTCGTAGATGATGCCGATGACACCGAGCGGCACGCGCATGCGCCCGACCTGGATGCCCGACGGGCGGAACTTCAGGTCGCTGATACTGCCGACCGGGTCGGGCAGCAGCGCGATCTCGCGCAGGCCCTCCGCCATTGCGGCAATCCGTGCATCGTTCAGCTCCAGGCGATCCAGCAGGGCGGCATCCAGGCCGTGCTGGCGGCCGGCCTCGAGGTCCCGGGCATTTTCGGCCTTGAGGGTCCCGGCGGCGGCCTCGATGGCCCCGGCGATGGCGATCAGGGCGGCATCCTTTTTGCCAGTGTCGGCCCGGCTCATGGCACGTGCGGCCGCGCGCGCGCGCCGGCCGACCGATTGCATGTATCCGGCTACGTCAAACTGCATGGGTTCCGCCTTTGCACTCATCAGGGTCTTTTCAGCTGATCTGCTCCGGTAAACAGGGTTCGGCCAGGGCCGGCTGCCCCGCCAGTTGCAAGGTCAATTGTAACAGCTCATCCCAGGTGTTGCCCGTCGCCCGCCCCTTGGCGATGCGGTCGATGGCGGCGCATTTCCTGAGCAACCGGGCGCAGCCGGCGGCCGGCAGGCGTCGCAGGGCCGCGCTGACCGCCTCCCTGCGGTTGGCCCAGACGTGGAAGCGGGCCAGCACACCGGGGATGGCCTGTCCCTGCGCGTGCTCCGCCGCCATGACAGCCAGTGAGCGCAGTTCCCTGGCCAGCGCCCACAGCACCACCGGCGGGGCCACCCCCTCCGCCTGCAGGCCGTTCAGGATACGCACGCTGCGCGCCGCCTTGCCGGCCAGCGCGGCATCCACCAGGGTGTAGACATCGTAACGCGCATGGTCCCCCACCAGGCTGCCGATGGCATCGGCATCGACCGGACCGGGCCCCTGCAACAGGTACAGTTTGTCGATCTCCTGGACGCAGGCCAGCAGGTTGCCTTCCACCCGCTCCGCCAGCATACGTACCGCATCCACGCCTGGTTGCAGGCCGCGCTTGCGCATGCGCGCCTGCACCCAGGCAAAGAATTCCTGCTCGCCCAGCGGCCAGACCAGAACCACCACACCGGCCCGCTCCAGCGCCTGAACCCACTTGCTCTTGCGCGCGGCCGGCTCCAGCTTGCCGGCCGTAATCAGCAGCAAGGTGTCTTCCGGCGGTCGTGCGACGAATTCGCGCAACACCTTCGCGCCGGTCTCGCCGGGCTTGCCGGTTGGCATGCGCAGGTCGATCACGCGCCGCCGCGCGAACAGCGAGAGGTTGCCGGCCTCGGCCAGCAGGCTGTTCCAGTCGAAGCCGGCCTGCACGGTCAGCACGTCGCGCTCGGCAAAGCCCTGGCTGCGCGCCGCGGTGCGCACGGCATCGGCCGCCTCCAGCACGCGCAGCGGCTCGTCGCCGCTGATGAAATACACCGGTGCGAGCGTGTGCTGCAGGTGCGCGTCGAGCTGTTCCGGTTTGAGCTGCATCGGGTACAGTTACCCGCGCATGCAACGTTGTTGCCAAATTACCGGCATTGCGGGGATCACGGGTTCACCCTGCCAGGACATCCCGGTGATTCAGCGCGCCGCGGCGGCAATGCGCAACATCGCGAGGTTGACGAGGTTTTCCTGCAGGGTGGCGCGCACCACCTGTTCCTCGCGCTGCTTACCGAGCACATCCATGCTGCTGAAGATGTAGTCACGGCTGAGCGAAACGGCCTGTTCCTCGACCACCGGCTTGCCGTCGGGGGTGGCAACCCCGAAGCGGATGCTCTGGCGGATCTCGTATTCCAGTACGTTACCGGCGGTGTCCACCGACAGCACCAGCTTCTCGGATGTGTTCTGTGTGATGTTCAGCACCGCCGTTGCGAATTCTTCCCTGTCGGTCACCTTGAGGCCGCGCAGGCGCAGGGCCGTGGTGAAATCATCAGCCAGCGTGCCAAACGGCCGGACCCCCTTGATGTATGTCACCGACATGGCAGGCGGCAGGTCCGTGCTGCCACGCAGGTGGAACCCGCAGCCGGCCAGCAGCACGACCGCCAGCAGCAGCGGCATCAGCCTCACATGATTCGAAAGATATCTCATGGGTGATTCACGGTACCAGAAAAAGTCCGGTATTGATTTATTTCCGTGTATTTCCGTGTGATTCCATGGCCATTATTGCTGCAGGGGAAGCATCGTCAGATGACGATGTTCACCAGCCTGCCGGGAACCACGATGATCTTCTTCACCGGCCGGTCGTCAATATGGCGCGCGACGTTTTCCTCGGCCTGCGCTGCCTGCCCGATGGCTTCCCGGTCGGCATCCGCGGCCACCGCTATCGTCCCGCGCAGCTTGCCGTTGACCTGCACCGCCAGCGTGAGCGTATCCTGCACCAGCGCCGACTCGTCCACTTCAGGCCATCCTGCATCAAGTACGTCAACACCCACACGCTCACGATAGCCAAGCTCATACCAGAGCTTGTGGGTTATGTGCGGAATGATCGGAGAGAGCAGACGCAGAAGTATGCCAAGCCCTTCATATTGCAACTGTGCCTCAATACGGCCCTCCGTCTCATCAGGATTGTTCACTTCCTTTGCCACCGGGAAGGCCACCTGAAGATTATTCAGAATCTGCATCCCGGCGGAGACTACGGTATTAAACTGATGCCGGTTGAAATCGTCATTGGCCTTCTTCAGTAAGATATGAATATGCCTGCGGCGTTCCAGTTGCCTTGCGGATGCACCTTCCCAATTCCAGTTTGCAGGATCTCCGAAATCAACTCCAACGATCACCGATTCCGGATCTGGATAAAAACAGCTCTTTCGTTTATGTCCAAGATCCCACAGGCGTTTCAGGAACCGCGATGCCCCCTCCACGCCGGAGTCCGCCCATTCCAGCGACTGGTCCGGCGGCGCCGCAAACATGGTGAACAGGCGCACGGTATCGGCGCCGTAGCGGTCGATCAGCCCCTGTGGGTCGACCGTGTTACCCCTGGATTTGGACATCTTGGAGCCGTCCTTCAGCACCATGCCCTGGGTCAACAGGCAGGTGAATGGCTCGTCCGGTTTGAGCAGTCCCTCGTCGCGCATCAGCTTGTTGAAGAAGCGCGCATACAGCAGGTGCAGCACGGCGTGCTCGATGCCGCCGATGTACTGGTCCACAGGCAGCCAGTAGTCGGCACGCGAATCCAGCATCGCCTGGTCCTGGTCGGCGCAGGCGTAGCGCGCGTAGTACCAGGACGATTCGAAGAAGGTGTCGAAGGTATCCGTCTCGCGCTCGGCCGGCCCACCACAGCCCGGACAGGTGGTATCGATAAACGCGCGCAGCTTTTTCAGCGGCGAGCCGCTGGCATCGACGGTGACGTCGGTCGGCAGCGTGACCGGCAGCTCGTCTTCGGGCACCGGCAGGTCACCGCACTGCGGGCAGCTGATGATCGGGATCGGACAGCCCCAGTAGCGCTGGCGGGACACGCCCCAGTCGCGCAGGCGGTAATTCACCTGGCGTGCGCCCTTGCCGGCCGCGACCAGCCAGTCGGCGATCGCTGCGCTGGCCTGTGCGGAGCTGAGGCCGCTGAAGCGGCCGGAATTCTGCAGGATTCCCGTGTCGGTAAACGCCGCCCGTTCGAGCTCGACCGGCCGGCTGTTGCCGGCCGGGTAAATGACCTGGCGGATGGGCAGGCCGTTTTCAGTGGCGAATTCGTAGTCACGCTGGTCGTGCGCCGGCACCGCCATCACCGCGCCGTGGCCGTATTCCATCAGTACGAAATTGGCTGCCCAGATCGGCACGGCATCGCCGGTCACCGGGTGGACGGCCTGCAAACCGGTTGCGACGCCCTTCTTCTCCAGCGTCGCCATGTCGGCCTCGGCCACGCGGGTATTGCGGCAGTCATTGATAAAGGCCTGCAGCGCCGGGTTGCCGGCCGCCGCCTCCGCCGCCAGCGGGTGTTCCGGCGCCACGGCGACGTAGGTCACGCCCATCAGCGTGTCCGGACGCGTGGTGTAGATCGACAGGGTGGCGTCGCGGCCCGCAATGCCGAACTGCATCTCCACGCCCTCGGAGCGACCGATCCAGTTGCGCTGCATGGTGACCACCTGTTCCGGCCAGCCGCCCAGCTGGTCGAGGCCGGCGAGCAATTCGTCGGCGTAGCGGGTGATCTTCATGAACCACTGCGGGATCTCGCGCCGCTCAACCAGCGCACCGGAACGCCAGCCGCGCCCGTCGATCACCTGCTCGTTGGCGAGCACGGTCTGGTCGACCGGGTCCCAGTTCACCAGCGCGGTCTTCTTATACACCAGGCCTTTTCTGAACAGGCGCGTGAAAAACCATTGTTCCCAGCGGTAGTAATCCGGGTCGCAGGTCGCCAGCTCGCGTGTCCAGTCGTAGCCGAAGCCGAGCAGCCTGAGCTGCTTGCGCATGTAATCGATATTTTCGTACGTCCACCGGGCCGGTGGCACCTGGTTCTTGATGGCGGCGTTTTCCGCCGGCAGCCCGAACGCATCCCAGCCCATCGGCTGCAGCACGTTCCTGCCCAGCATGCGCTGGTAGCGGCTGATCACGTCGCCGATGGTGTAGTTGCGCACGTGCCCCATGTGCAGGCGCCCGCTGGGATACGGAAACATGGACAGGCAGTAGTACTTTTCCCGCTCCGGGTCCTCGACTGCACGAAAGGTGCCGTGCTCTTCCCAGTAGCGGCGGGCCTCGGCCTCGATCCGCTCGGGTTGATAGATTTCTTCCATCAGGTCGGAACCGGTTGAAATAGAAGGCCGAAGAATACCGTAGCGATGACACCCCCCACAACACGGCCGGCGGTTTTCCTTCAACTTGCCCGCACTTTGGTTCAAACTTGCAACAGGCGGGACAACACGGGAACTACCATGAAAGACGACAAATCCATGCGCGGAAAATGGCTCGCTGCCTATGATGACATGATGGCACGCGTCAAAACGGCCATCGAGGAGACGGAGGAAAGCAGCCTCCCGGTCGTGACCGGCTTTATCAACAAGGCAAAGGAGACGGCGGTCGAACTCGAGGAACTGACCCGCGACGAGGCTGAAAAGGTGGCCTATTACCTGCAGCGCGACATGCAGGACGCCGGCAGGCACCTGGCCGAAACCGGCCATGAGCTGGGCGACTGGCTGCGTTTTGACGTGCACCAGATCGAGGACCGCCTGCTGGAAATGCTGGCGCCGGTCGCGGACCGTACGCGCCTCGAGATGCTGCAGTTCGAACTCGACGTGGAGGAAGGACTGGCCTGGCATGCGGGTGAGATCACCGGTCCCGGCACGCTGGCCTGTGACGCCTGCGGGGCCTCGATCCGCTTCAACGCGACCGGAGAAATCCCGACCTGCCCGAACTGCGGTCACACGATCTATCACCGGCCGCAACCGCACGCGACAGGTTGATAACCGGGCACGCCTAGAACATGGGAAAAGGGGGCGCAGGAATAAGGGGTCGGAGTCAATTACGGTTTATTGCGTGTCTATAAGCCACAGTTCGAACACGTAATTGACTCCGACCCCTTATTCCATTCTAGTAATTGACTCCGACCCCTTATTCCTCTGATCGATCTCCGCCCCGTTTCCCGCCCCGACTGCCAAGGCGCACGGCCAGCAGGATCAACAGCGCGATCACCAGCACCGGGGCATAACCGCAGCGCACGAACGGTGTTGACCCTTGCATGGGGACCACGCGGCCGGTCACCACGGCCTGGCTGAACTGCGGGCTGCGCGCCGTGACCTTGCCATGCTGGTCGATTATGGCGGAGATGCCGGTATTGGTTGCGCGCAGCAACGGCCGGCCGGTTTCCAGCGCCCGTACGCGGGCGATCTCCAGGTGCTGGTGCGGTGCCAGCGAGTCGCCGAACCAGCCGTCATTACTGACGTTCACCAGCAGCGCCGCTTCCGGCACGGATGCCGCGATCAACCGGCCAAACGCCACTTCGAAACAGATCGATGTGCCGACCGGGTAACCCGCCGCCTGCAGCAGCGGCTGCCCCGCCGCGCCGGGGGTGAAGTCTGCATTCGGTACCGCGAGGGCATCGAGGGCATCGCCGATCAGCCAGCGCAATGGCAGGTACTCGCCGAACGCCACCAGGTGCTGCTTGAAATAAAAGGCCCGCTCACCGCCCAGCGCGATGATCGCGTTGTAGTAGTGCCAGTTCGTCCGGTCCAGCACGGGTATCCCGGTCAGCAGCGAGGCATGGTGCCGTGCCAGCCGTTCCTCGATCTCCGGCAGGTAACCTGCGTCGACCTCGTGATAGAACGCCGGGATCGCCGTTTCCGGCCACACCACCAGGTCTGCGGCCGGCCCGGCAAAGGTCAGCCTGGCATACAGCTCCAGCGTGTCCTGCAGGTTTTCCGGCCGCCACTTCTGCTCCTGCGCAATATTGCCCTGCACCAGGCTGACCGTGAGGGGATCACCGCGTGGCCGTACCCAGTCCACCCGCTCGAGCAGGTAACCGCCCGCCCAGATCGCTACCAGCAATAACAGCGACGGGATACGCCGCAGGTCACGCAGCAGCGCCAGCAGCAGGCCCGCCGACAGCGCCACCAGCCAGCTGGCACCGTACTCCCCCAGCAGTGGCAGGTAGCCCGCCAGCGGGCCATCGATCTGGCTGGCGCCCAGGTTCAGCCACGGGAAACCCGAGAAGAGCCAGCCGCGCAGCCATTCCGCGAGCAGCCAGCCGGCCGGCAGTGCCCCTGCCGCCGCACCCCACCCCCGCGCGGGCAGGTAGCGTCGCAGCAGGTAACCCAGCAGTGCCGGATACGCGGACATCACCAGGATAAACAGCACCGCCACCAGTGCGGACACGGGCGCCGCCACATGGCCGTAGGTGTGTATGCTGACAAACACCCACGAGATGCCGGCACCGAAGTAGCCGATGCCGAACAACCCGCCGTGCAGGAACGCGCGGCGCGGCGTGTCCGACAGCCAGCAGTTGAACAGTACGGCCAGCGCCGGCACGATGACGGGATACCAGCCAAGCGGGGCAAACGCGAGCACGCCCGCCGCCCCGCTGACGAGTGGCAGCATTACCTGCCGTAAGCTGGAGAAAGCTGCGCCTGCGCTCACGTGTGCCGGATTGCCTGTTACGATATTGATGACACCCGCCACGGCATGCCGCGGTCATGCGCGGCTGGCGTGCTGCGCCGGCATTACGTCTCGATGCCCTGTACGTCCTGCCTGTTTTCGACCGGCCTGGGCAGCACGGTCAGCTGCAGCATGTGCACACGCCGGTTGTCCGCGCGCAGGACCTTGAACAGCAGGTTGTCGATCACCGTGCGCTCACCGCGCTTGGGCAGGTGCCCCATGTGGTGTACCACCAGTCCGCCGATGGTATCGAATTCCTCGTCGGAGAAACTCTTCCCGAAAAATTCGTTGAAGTCCTCGATCGGCGTCAGCGCCTTGATGGTGTAATGCATCTCGCTGTGCCGGCGGATGGTATAGTCTTCCTCGACGTCGTGTTCGTCCTCGATCTCGCCGACAATCTGCTCCAGTACGTCCTCGATGGTGACCATGCCGGCGACGCCGCCATACTCGTCCACCACAATCGCCATGTGATTGCGGCTGGAGCGGAACTCTTTCAGCAACACGTTGAGACGCTTGCTCTCCGGAACGAACACGACCGGACGCAGGATATCGCGCACGTTCAGGCGCCCTTCGCCACGTCCGCTGGTGTAGGGCAGCATGTCCTTGGCGAGCAGCACACCGATCACCTCGTCGCGACCGTCGCCAATGACCGGGAAACGCGAATGGCCGGATTCGACGATGGTGTGTACCAGCGCATCCTGGCTGGCATCACGTTCCAAAAACACCACCTGCGAACGCGGGATCATGATGTCACGCACCTGCATCTCGTCCACCTGCAGTACACCTTCCAGCATGGCGAGGGCATCCATGTCGATCAGATTGCGCTCCTGAGCAGCGCGCAGCATGTCCACCAGTTGCTCGATATTGGCCGGATCCCGCAGCAGCAGCTGTTTCAGCCGGGCGACCCGGTCATGCTTTGCGAGACCGTTTTGAGGTCGGTCTTTAATCATTTAATTTAGCTAGTTACATGATATTGTTGATCACCGCGTCAGGTATTGCCAGGCGCTGATGGTGAACAGTGGCGCTACTATATCGGTATTATCCCGGCCAATGCCAGCATTCTCGTACAAATTGCCCACGCATGCTTCCAGCTTACCACGGGTCCGGGTAGCGCAGCGCGGTCAGCAACGCGCTTTCCCGGCGTTCCATGCGTGCCGCGTCGGCATCGTGGTGGTGATCGTAACCGAGCAGGTGCAATACACCGTGGATCACCAGATGCGCCCAGTGTGCGGCCGGTGACTTGCCCTGCAGGGCAGCCTCGGCAGCGACCACCGGCGCACAGAGCACCACGTCACCCAGCAGTTCACTCGGTACGCCGGCGTAACCCGGGTATGGAAACGACAGTACGTTCGTGGGACCGTCCTTGCCACGGTAGCGGCGGTTCAGCGCCGTGATCTCGGCTTCGTCCACGATACGCAGCACCAGCTCGGCGGGTTGTGCGCGCTCCTGCAGGGCCAGTCCTGCCCAGTGCCTGAGCTCGTCCTCGGACGGCATGCCGGTCGCGGCCACGGCGTACTGTACGGTGATATCGTGTTGGCCCGCGTCCGGCATACGCGTTCAGGGCTTCCCGGTCAACCGCTCGTAGTCCTCGTAGGCCGAGATGACGCGCTGTACGAGCGGGTGGCGGACCACGTCCTGCGAGGAGAAGAAACTGAAACTGATGCCGTTGCAGTCCTTGAGCACGTCGATCACCTGGCGCAGCCCGGACTCGGTATGCTTGGGCAGGTCGACCTGGGTGATGTCGCCGGTGACCACCGCGGTGGACCCGAAGCCGATCCGCGTGAGGAACATCTTCATCTGCTCCACGGTCGTGTTCTGCCCTTCGTCGAGAATGATGAAGGCATCGTTGAGACTGCGTCCGCGCATGAAGGCCAGCGGCGCTACCTCGATCACGCTGCGCTCGATCAGTTTCGCGACCTTGTCGATGCCGAGCATCTCGTAGAGCGCGTCATACAGCGGACGCAGGTAGGGATCGACCTTTTGTGTCATATCGCCGGGCAGGAAACCGAGCCGTTCACCGGCCTCCACCGCAGGCCGCACCAGCACCAGCCGGCTGACCTTTTCCTGTTCCAGTGCCTGCACGGCACAGGCGACCGCCAGGTAGGTCTTGCCGGTGCCGGCCGGGCCAATACCGAAATTGAGGTCGTTGCCAAGGATGCTGCGCAGGTAGTGCTTCTGGTTGCGACCGCGCGGCGTGATGACCCCGCCCGGCGTCCTGATCCCGACGATCGGGTCCGCGTCCCTGGCATTCACGTCGTCCTGCCCGGTTTCCGCGCTTTCCTGCAGATAGAGATGGATCTTGCCCGGCGTCAGTCCCGCGTTCGCGGTTTCCGCATACAGGCTCGCCAGGATCCGCCCCGCCCGCTGCACGGCGGTGGCGTCACCGATGATCCGGAAGCGGTTGCCGCGGTTGTTGATCTCCACGCCGAGACGCTGCTCGAGCTGGCGCAGGTGGTTGTCGAACTGGCCGCACAGCGCGGCCAGGCGTTCGTTATCGGCGGGATCCAGTGTGATATCGCTGGAATGGATGTCGGCGTTCAATAGACCCTCAGTTGCGACGCGGTATTATCGGCTGCATCGGCCAGGCCGACAATTTCTCCACGCAGGGAATTCGGCAAGGCCTCCGTGATACGGACATCGACGAAGCGACCGGTCAGGCCGGGCGGCGCATCGAAGTTCACCGCGCGGTTGTTTTCAGTACGCCCGCTGAACTGCTGCGCGCTCTTGCGTGACGGTCTCTCAACCAGTACGCGCTGTACCGTGCCGACCATGTTCGAGCTGATCACCGCGGCCATTTCGACGAGACGCTGCTGCAGGCGTGCGAGCCGCTGCTTCTTGACCGCGGGCGGCACGCCATCGGGCAGTTCGGCGGCCGGTGTGCCCGGGCGCCGGCTGTAAATGAAGCTGAACGAATGGTCGAAGCCGACCGCTTCGACCAGTGTCATGGTCTGTTCGAAATCCGCGGCGGTCTCGCCCGGGAAACCGACGATGAAATCGGATGAGATACTGATATCCGGGCGCACCGCGCGCAGGCGCCGGATGATGGCGCGGTATTCGAGCGCCGTGTGATTCCGCTTCATCAGTGCCAGCACGCGGTCCGAACCGGACTGCACCGGCAGGTGCAGGTGTCCGACCAGTTCCGGTACCTCGGCGTAGATCTCGATCAGGCTGTCGCTCATTTCCAGCGGGTGTGAGGTGGTATAGCGAATGCGGTCGATACCGTCGATGGCGGCCAGCCAGTTGATCAGCAGGGCCAGGTCGGCGATCTCGCCATCATGCATGACACCACGGTAGGCATTGACGTTCTGCCCCAGCAGCGTCACCTCGCGCACCCCCTGCGCGGCCAGACTCGCCACCTCGGCGATCAGGTCATCGAACGGACGGCTCACCTCCTCGCCGCGCGTATAGGGGACCACGCAGAAACTGCAGTACTTGCTGCAGCCTTCCATAATGGAGACAAACGCCGTCGGTCCATCCGCCCTGGGCGCCGGCAGACAATCGAATTTCCCGATCTCGGGAAAGCTGATGTCGATGACCGGCTGCCGTGCACGTCGCGCCGCATCCAGCAGCGCGGGCAGGCGGTGCAGGGTCTGCGGACCGAACACGATATCGACATACGGTGCACGTGCGCGGATCGCATCGCCCTCCTGGCTGGCTACACAGCCCCCCACCCCGATGACCAGATGCGGCCGCGCATCCTTGAGTTCCTTCCAGCGCCCCAGCTCGGAAAATACCTTTTCCTGGGCCTTCTCGCGGATGGAACAGGTATTCAGCAACAGGACATCCGCCTGTCGCGGATCCTGCGTGACTTCCATGCAATGCGAGACCGCCAGCACGTCCGCCATCTTCGCGGAGTCGTACTCGTTCATCTGGCAACCGTGCGTCCTGATGTAGAGTTTTCCTGTCATTCCGGTTTAGATAGTGCTTTTAACTATATGTATATTATATATTAACACTTGAACAACGGCCAGGTCGCCGGTGCGACTGCTGCGGTGACTGAGGACGATCCGCTGCCTTGAGCGTGAATTGAAAAGATCGCCGCACTGCGCTCGCGATGACGGGATGCATGAAATAATCAGCGGTTCCTGCATGAACACCGAAAGCTGACACCGGCCTGTGCCTAAAATAACCGCAACGACGCGGAGAAAGCAAAGAAATCCGGATAACTTCCGTCGTTCCGTGGCTGGCCCTGCCGCATCCTGCTCGTATCAGACGGCTGTTGTCCTGGAGGCCGCACCGGTACCCGGGCACGCGGACCCGGTCTGCTGCATGGTGCAGGTTCACGCCGGCGCTCGGACAGCACCGAGGGACGCAGGCAGCCTGCCCGTGCATTGCAGGCAGAGGGACAGCGTGTCGCGCACGGAGGCCTCGCACCACGTCCCCGGGAGCGGGCCGGAGACAACGGTGTATTTGTTTGATTCCGGCGAAACGGGCAAGCTATGCTGTCGGTATAGGCCGTGTTGACGGAGGACCCGGAACCACCAGCCCGATTCATGTCGTGGAGGATGTAGCAATGAACGAGAAGATTACAACTGTGCTGTTTACGACGGTCATCGCCGCCGGACTCGTCGGCTGCAGCAAGACGATCACGTATGCAGACGTGGAACCACTGCTCAAGGCAAACTGCGCGGCCTGCCATACCGACGATCATGAAGGTGTGGTGAAAAGCGGTTTTTCCGTGGATTCCTATGAAACGGTAATGAAGGGTACCCGGCTGGGGCCGGTCATCGTTGCGGGTTCAGCCGAATCGAGCACACTCTACCGCATGGTGGCAGGCCAGACCGACCCGAAGATCCATATGCCGCACAGCGGGGAGTCGCTCGGCGACGACCAGATCGAAACAATACGGTCCTGGATCAACCAGGGCGCCGTTAAGTAATCGATTCAAGTCCGGTGGCAGCCATCACCGATCGTTCGTAATGCCTTCGCGGGGTACCCCGCGATTCCAGGCATACCGGTGTGGATGGCGTATCTGCCGCGGTGGCCTCCGGTAAGGATAGAGGCCCGCCAGTCGCAAACAGTGTTCGGGTGGGAGTCGGCCGGTAAGCCGGGTTCTGTCGAGGACAGTCATTCATCTGGACGCTGCGTCACCGCAGGCCTCAAGCAACCTACCCGGGAGCCGTGCGGGCCGCACGTTCGCTCCCCTATTTGGTCTTGCTCCAGGTGGGGTTTACCCTGCCACGCCTGTTACCAGTCGCGCGGTGCGCTCTTACCGCACCATTTCACCCTTACCCGCACTGCCTGTACACAGGCAGCGCGGGCGGTATATTTTCTGTGGCACTTGCCATGGGCTCGCGCCCTCCAGGTGTTACCTGGCACCTTGCCCTGTGGAGCCCGGACTTTCCTCCCTGCTTGCGCAGAGCGACTGTCTGGCCGACTCCTGGCAGCAAGTATAGTGCAACCGCGCAGCCGTGACATGCCCCCTGTCTGCGGGCAGCCGGTCGTCGTCACTTCGACCAGGGCCTGCGGGCACCGCGAAACAGCCTGCCAAGCAGGCGATTGAGTCTGTTGTCCCGGCGCAGCCCGGGAATCAGGCTGGTTTTCCCGCGCAGGCCAAGCTCGCGCTTGAACCGCTGCAGTCCGCAGTGCTCCGGATCGATCATCAGTCCGCGCCGCAACGCCGTCCAGGCGCTTTCGCGCTGGCCCAGCCGTTGCTCCGCCAGTGCGAGATTATGGAAAACCTCGGCATCGTGCGCCTCGCCGACCGCGGCCTTGCGGCACAGCTTGATTCCATTGCGATCGCCCAGACAGACCCGACACAGGCCGTGAAAGGACGTGTAACGATTCTGGTAGATGTCATCAACTTCCGCGTGTTCATCGGCCGTGCGGAAGAACACCAGCGCACCTTCGAAATCATCACTGCGGAAACACTTCAGACCATCGACGAAATCGTGATGCAGCCGGACACGTCCGGGCTGCGCACCCGAATCGATCATGTGTCCCATACATACCCCCCCGATGCATGTTCCTTGGATACAACCTGCGACTCGATACGGCCGCTTTCCCTGTCCAACGAAGGTTAAACCCTTTGTACGAAAACGCAACCCGGAACAGCGCTTTGCCAGCACTGCCCGCCGGCCGGTCCGGCACGGACACAACGGGCCTCCCGCAGCAGGTATGCGCTGGCGCAACACGCCTCAACCGGTATAATCGGTACACCGCACAAAGGGGCCGCGCACAGACGTGGCTTTTTTATGGCCATGCCAAAAGAACACATACCCGAATTTGAACAGGCCGGTGACAAGGAGCTGCGCAACCGCGTGCGCCTGTTCGGCAACCTGCTCGGGGAGGTGCTGGAAGAACATGCGGGTAAAACCATCCTTATGGCGGTCGAATCGCTGCGCAGGGGTTACATCCGGCTGCGCCGCGAGGACAACCCGCGTCTGCGCGCGCGGCTGACCCGCGACGTCAACCAGCTCGACCCGGACGCACTCACCTACGTAATCCGTGCATTCAACCTGTACTTCAGCCTGGTGAATATCGCCGAAGAGGCCTTCCAGCACCGGCAACGACGCAAGCAGGCGCGCCACTACGGCCTGTTGTGGATCGGGTCCTTCCAGCGCACCCTGCAGGATTTTCACGACAGCGGCATCGGGACGGAGCAGTTGCAGCGACTGCTGGACCAGTTACTCTACCTGCCGGTATTCACCGCACACCCGACCGAGGCGATCCGCCGCACCATCATGGCCTCGCTGCGGCGCCTGTTCATCACCAGCGAGGAACTCGATGACCTGCGCCTGGGCCGCGAGGAACGCGAGGCCGTGCACCAGTTGCTGAAACAGCAGATACAGGTACTGTGGAAGACGGACGAGGTCCGCCTGCACAAGCCGAGCGTGGAGGATGAAATCCGCAATGGCCTGTATCTCTTCCGGGAGAGCCTGTTCGCCGCCATTCCGAAGACCTACCGTTACCTGGAGAAGGCCGCGCGACACATCTACGCCGGCAGCCCGGCCGATGGGCAACTGTCCATCCCCGGCGGCCTGATCCGTTTCGGCTCCTGGATCGGCGGCGACCGCGATGGCAACCCGTTCGTGCAGCCGGCCACCACGGTGCTGGCGCTGCGCCTGCAGATGCGCGAGGTGCTGTCGACCTACATCGAGCATGTCGTGGAGCTCGGCCACCTGCTGACCCATTCAGCACACCTGTGCAATTTCTCCGGCCCGTTCCTGGACCGGTTACGACAGGACGAAAACCGCTTCAGCGAGGCCTGCGCCGACTTTCCCGAGAGCTACGTCACGAACTGTACCGCCGCAAGCTCCGCATCGTGCTCTATCGCCTGCGACTCAACCTCGCGGACGTCGATGCGCGTATCGCACGGCCGGACGCGGATCTCGCGCCCAGCCCCGCCGCCTACGCGAATGAACAGGCCTTTCTGGACGACCTGCTGCTGATTCGCGACTCACTGGTCGCCAACGGCGATGCCAACGTGGCCGACGCCGAACTGAAAGACCTCGTGCGGCTGATCGAGACCTTCGGTTTCTATCTCATGCACCTCGATATCCGCCAGGAATCCGGCCGCCATACCGAGGCCGTCTGTGAACTGCTGAAGGTGCTGCAGGTTGAGCCGGACTATGCCGCGCAGGACGAGACGCACAGACAGCGGCTGCTGGTCCGCGCACTTGCCGGGGCGCCGCCCGCGCTCGACCGGGCCGCGCTGTCCGCAGGCACGCGCGAGACGCTCGAGGTGTTCGATGTCATGCGGCGTATGCAGGCGGAAATCAGTCCCCGGGCATTCGGCAACTACGTCATCTCGATGTCGCACACAGCCAGCCACGTGCTGGAAGTCATGTACCTCGCCTGGCTGACCGGACTGGCGGGCCGGCGCGACGCCGCATGGTTCGCGGATATCCGCATCAGCCCGCTGTTCGAAACCATCGAAGACCTCGGGCACATCGAGCAGGTGTTGTCGCGAGTTACTCGGCAACGAGACCTACCGCGCCCTGCTCAACGCCGCCGGCCATTGCCAGGAAATCATGCTGGGCTATTCCGACTCCTGCAAGGACGGCGGCATCCTCGCCTCCAACTGGAGCCTGTACGAGGCACAGAAGAAGATCATCGCCATCTGCGACCGCTATGGCCTGCAGGTGCGTCTGTTCCACGGCCGCGGCGGTACCGTTGGCCGCGGTGGCGGCCCGACCCACGAGGCGATCCTGTCGCAGCCGCCGGGGACGGTGCATGGCCAGATCAAGTTCACCGAACAGGGTGAAGTGCTGCGCTACAAGTACAGCAACGAGGAAACTGCGGTCTACGAGCTTTCCATGGGTATCACCGGACTGCTCAAGGCCAGCCGCGTGCTGATCGAACCCGCGGCCGAGGACCGGCGCGACTATATGGGCATCATGGATGAACTCGCCCGCATCGGCGAGCACACCTATCGCGACCTTATCGACCATACCGAGGGACTGCTCGACTATTTCTACGAGGTGACCCCGGTCACCGAGATCGGCCTGCTGAACATCGGCTCGCGGCCTTCGCACCGCAAGCAGCAGGACCGTTCCAAGGACTCCATCCGCGCGATTCCGTGGGTGTTCGGCTGGGCGCAGTCGCGCCATACCCTGCCCGCCTGGTACGGCCTGGGCACTGCGCTCGAGACATGGCGCAACGATGACCCGGCACGGCTGGCACGCCTGCAGGGCATGTACCTGGACTGGCCGTTCTTCCGCGCCCTGCTCAGCAACATCCAGATGGCGCTGTTCAAGGGCGAGATGAATATCGCGCGCGAATATACCCGGCTAGCCAGTGACCAGGACATGGCACAGCGCATCTACGCCAAGATCAGCTGCGAGTACCGCAGGACCATCACCCAGATTCTGAACGTCAGCGGGGCTCACCACCTGCTCGATGAAAACCCGACGCTTGGCCTGTCGCTGTACCGGCGCAACCCCTACCTCGACCCGCTCAACAATATCCAGGTCACGTTGCTGGCACGCTGGCGCGACAGCAGCCTGGACGAGCAGCAGCGCGAACGCTGGCTGCACCCGCTGCTGCGCTCGATCAACGCCATCGCCAGCGGCATGCGCAACACCGGCTAGACCGCATTTATCGCGCTGCGCGTCTCACACCGGCCGGCACGATTGGGTTATAGTAGCCGGCAGAAAATTCATCCGGCAGGACCCGTCATTCCATGGAAAAACGGCTCGCACTGGTTGTAGACGACTCCAGGTCCGCGCGCGAGACGCTCAAGCGCATGCTGGACAAGCATAACCTTGCCGTCGACACGCTGGAATCGGCACCAGCAGGCGCTGGACTACCTGAAGGACCACACCCCCGATGTCATCTTCATGGACCACATGATGCCGGGGATGGACGGCTTCCAGGCCGTGGAGGCGATCAAGGGCAACCCGGACACCGCCACCATTCCGATCATGATGTACACCTCCAAGGAAGGCGACCTGTACGTCAGCCAGGCACGCGCGCTCGGCGCCATCGGCATCCTGCCCAAGCAGGTCGAACCGGCGGAGCTGTACGAGGTACTCAACCGGCTCGGCCTGGTCAGTGAACGCCGCCGGCAGACCGGCAGCAACCGCCTGGTGCTTATGGACAGCGCACCTGAACTCGCCCTGTCCGCCGCGCGTGAAGAGATCCATGAGATCGCCGAACAGGCGGCCCAGTCGGTCAGCGGCCCACCCGGACACCTGGGCGAGCTGCTGGAGGCTTACCACCACGAACTGGTGGAGAACATGCAGCAACTGCAGGCCGCCATCGACGCACAGGCCAAACGCGGTTCGGGCCTGAGGACCACCCTGCTGGTCCCGCTGGTGGTGCTACTGATGGTGATTCCACTGCTGTGGATCTATTCAGACAACAACACAACCCATGCCAGGCTCAACGTCGCCAATAACCGCATCAGCGAACTGGTCGCCGCACAACGGCAGCTCACCAGCAACGAGCACAGCGAAAGCGCCGTCTTGCACAGGCAGCTTAATGAGCGCGATGACCACGCACGCAAACAGGCGCGCATGATTTACGACAGCATCAGCTGGGCGATCAACCAGAGCGGTCCGTACGATCCGCTCGAGGAAGCGTTCAGTGACCGGCGCCTGGCGATTGTCCAGGAACTGGTGACCCGCCTGAAGGCGCTGGGCTTCCGCGGTACGGTGCAGCTGGAATCCCACCTCGGCGAATTCTGTCTGAGCGGCAACGAGGTCGGTGGCTACGTCCAGGCGCCACCCGACCTGCCGGTCACGGAGTGCGACCTGGTCGGCCATCCGCTGCGGCAACTGCCCGCGCTGGGCGAGCGCCAGTCGATCACGTTCGCCAACTTTCTCGCCACCTCGCCACTGGTCAACGGCGGCGACATCCGCATCGAGATCACCCCGTTCCAGTTCAGCCGTCCGCGCATTCCGTATCCCCCGCAGGGCAACACCGTCACGGCCCAGGAATGGAATCGCGTCGCCGCCGCCAACAACCGGGTCGAGGTCAGGCTGGTCCCGGAAAGCGGCAAGTGAAAGCCACCGCGGTCATGCGATGGCAGCAATCACCCCTGGCCGGTACCGCTGCGCTTGCGGACGAGCGTGAGACCGTCAGCGATGGGCAACAGGCTGATGGTCACACGCTCGTCGTCGTGCAGCTTGTTGTTCAGCGTACGGATCGCGACCGTGTCCACGTCCTGAATCGACGCATCGATCACCGAACCGCCCCACAGCACGTTGTCGATGGCGATCAGGCCGCCGGGACGTACCAGCTGCAGACAGCGCTCGTAGTAGAGATCGTAATTCTGCTTGTCCGCGTCGATGAAGGCGAAATCGAAGTGGCCCTCGTTGCCCTGTTCCACCAGCGCCGCGAGCGTCTCTGCGGCCGGTGCCAGGCGCAGTTCGATCTTGTGATCGACGCCCGCCTCGCGCCAGTAGCGCCGTGCGATCCGGGTCCAGGCATCGCTGACGTCACAGGCGACCAGGCGCCCCTCCGCGGGCATTCCCAGCGCGATGCACGTGGCGCTGTAACCGGTAAAGACGCCGATCTCCAGTGCCAGCCGTACACCCGTCAGTTCGACCAGCATTGACATGAACTGGCCCTGCTCCGGTGCCACCTGCATGGGCGCCATCTCGTCAGTTGCGGTTTCCTCGCGCAGACGCCGCAGCACCGGCGGCTCCCGCAATGACACCGACAGCAGGTAGTCATACAGCCGGTCCGTGAGATTAAGGGTGCGATTGGACATGGTTTCCCCCTGTGTACAGGCAACGGTATCCGTTGCGGGTCGTGGATTGTGAGTTTAGCCTGCTTCACCGGCGGCGTCCGTATTCAACGCCGGTATTCGTCGCTCACGCCAATGCGCGGCCACGGACCGGCCACCGGGAAACTGTGCTATGGAATCAGTGATGTCGACAGCAGTATGTTGCACGGCACCTGGCTGATGCTGAGGCGGCGCGGCTGATGCGCCGGTGACGATACCCATGCGACCGACCCTGACCCATATCGCGCTGCATGTCCGGGATGTGGCCGCCTGTGTCCGTTTCTATGAACACTATTGCGGTATGCGGCTGATCCACGAACGGGATCCGGAAGGGCGACGTATCGTCTGGCTGGCCGAACCGGGGCGTGAACGGGAATTCATCCTGGTGTTCCTGCCCGGCGGGCCGGGCCGTAACCAGTCCGGCAATGACTTCTCACACCTGGGATTCGCGCTGGAAAGCCGCTCGGCGGTCGATGCGGTTGCGGAGCGGGCCCGCAACGATGGCACGCTGGTCTGGGAGCCCGTCCAGGAACCGTACCCGGTAGGCTACTATTGCGGGCTCAGGGATCCGGATGGCAACTTTGTCGAGTTCAGCTACGGGCAGCCACTGGGCCCCGGTGCGGAACCAGGCTAAACCGCCGCCTGACCATTCCGTGGCGCCTCGCGCTGGTGCTGCAGCGGCGCCGGCATCGGCGCGTTGAGGTGCATGATCAGGCGCCAGCCGCCGTCGAGTTTCCGGTAGATATTGGTACCGTAGAACGGCGGGGGTCGTGGCCTGTCGGGGGGCGGATGCTGGATGTTTTCCGACACCTGGTGAACGGCGACATCATCGGTCTGCATCCAGTGCAGGTGTGCCACGGTCAATGCAACGCCCTGCCCCTGGGAAAACAGGCGGGTAAACAGCTCCGCGATGTCCTTGCGGCCCTGGATCAGGGGATACATGGGCAGCAGGCAGCTGATGTCATCGCTGTCTGCCCAGACGGCCAGCACCTTGTCCGGGTCGCCTTCTTCCAGTGCATCGTAATACGCGTCTTCCGCGTCCTGGGGTGTCTCGAAACGTTCGCTCATGCGGCCTGTCCTGTGGGTGTTCCGGTAATGCTTGCATTCCCTACCCGCATTATCAAGCGGGATTGACGGGAGCGGGATGCAGCTGCCCGGAATCGCCGTGCTGCAGGCGGTTGACCGTCGCAGGTGAATTCCCGCCGGCCCGGTGACGCGATGCACCGGACGCGGTGGCGGCCTCCCGTGCACACGGCTGTCCGGGCCCCGCGCGCCGCGGCACAACCGTGAGGGTGCAGCCATGCGCCTGGATCGCGCCCGCACCACGCGGGCGTCTGTCAACTCCCGGGGCCGTACGGGTGCACGGCATCCGGGTGTATCGGGTCGAGCTTCCAGATGTCACGGTTGTAATCGTTGATGGTCCGGTCGGTCGAGAAAAAGCCGCTGGATGCCACGTTGCGGATGCTCATCTGCGTCCAGTGGCGACGGTCCTGCCAGGCCGCCGCGGCGCGCTCCTGGGCGTCGACGTAGGCACGGAAATCCGCCAGCGTGACCCAGGGATCGTCCGGTGACAGCAGGGACTGGACGATCGGGTCGAAGATGCCGGGCTCCTGCGGGTTGAAGCAACCCGAAGACAGCATCTTCATGACGCTACCCAGGTCTGCGTCTGCATCGACCAGCGAGCGCGGATCGTAATTGTTGCGCAGTGCGGCGACCTCTTCTGCATGCAGACCGAACAGGAAGAAGTTTTCCTCGCCGACGGCGTCCAGGATCTCGATATTCGCACCGTCGTAGGTACCGATGGTGAGCGCGCCGTTCATCATGAATTTCATGTTGCCGGTACCCGATGCCTCCTTGCCAGCCGTGGAGATCTGCTCGGACAGGTCGGCGGCCGGTGCAATCACCTCCATCATGGAAACCCGGTAGTTGGGAATGAAGGCAAGCCTGAGCCAGCCTTCCGTCTGCGGGTCGGCATTGATGACGTTTGCGACGTTATTGACCAGCTTGATGATCTGCTTGGCCATCCAGTAGCCCGGCGCCGCCTTGCCGCCGATCAGCACGCAGCGGTTGACCATGCCGGCCGTGTCGCCGTCGCGGATGCGCCCATAGAGATGAATCACGTGCAGCACGTTGAGCAGCTGGCGCTTGTATTCGTGGATACGCTTGACCTGCACGGAGAACAGCGCCGCCGTGTCGAATAGCACGCCGGTCTTGTCCAGCACGACCGCGGTCAGGCGTCGCTTGTTGGCCAGCTTTACGGCTTCCCATTCCGCAAAGAATTCGTGGTCCCCCTCGTCCGCATGGCGTTCCAGCAGGCCGATCTCGTCCAGGTCGTACATCCAGCCATCACCGATATACCGGACCAGCAGGTCGGTCAGGCGGGGGTTGGCATGCGCGATCCAGCGCCGCGGGGTGACCCCGTTGGTCTTGTTGTTGAATTTCTCCGGCCAGATCCGGTGGAAATCGCGAAACAGTTTTTCCCGCAACAGCTGGGAATGCAGCTCGGCGACGCCATTGACCGAAAAACTGCCGACGATGGCCAGGTGCGCCATGCGTACCTGCTTGACCGGACCTTCCTCGATGATGGAGAGCCGGTGCAGGATGCCGGTGTCTCCGGGCCAGCGCAGTGCGACCTCGGCCAGGAAATGCGCGTTGATCTCGTAGATGATCTCCAGCAGGCGCGGCAGCAGGCGGTCGAACAGCCACACCGGCCACTTCTCCAGCGCCTCCGGCAGCAGGGTGTGATTGGTGTAGGCCATGCACTTGCAGGTCATGTCCCACGCGCTGTTCCATTCCAGCCCCTTGTCGTCGAGCAGGATACGCATCAGCTCCGCCACGGCGATCGTCGGGTGCGTATCGTTCATCTGGAACACGTTCAGGTCGGTGAAATGCTCCCAGTCCCCGCCTTCGCTCTGTTCCCAGATCGCCAGCATGTCCTGGATGCTGGCCGAGGCCAGGAAATACTGCTGGCGCAGGCGCAGTTCCTTGCCGTTCTCGGAGCTGTCGTTCGGATACAGCACCATACTGATATGCTCGGCATTGTTCTTGGCGGCGACTGCCTCGGTATAACTACCGGCGTTGAATTCGTGCAGGTTGAACTCGTCGGTGGCCGTCGAGCCCCACAGGCGCAGCGTGTTCACCGTGTTGTTGGCATAGCCGGAGATCGGTACGTCATAGGGAATGGCCAGCACGTCATCGGTATCGACCAGGCGCATGCGCGGACGGTCCTGCCCGTCACGGTAATGCTCGACGCGGCCACCGAAGCGAACGACGTGGGTGAACTCCGAACGCTCGATCTCCCAGGGAAAGCCGTCGCGCAGCCAGTGGTCGGGATCCTCGACCTGGTAACCGTCCCTGATGTGCTGGTGAAACATGCCGTACTGGTAGCGAATACCGTATCCGATCACCGGCAGCTGCAGGCTGGCGCAGCTGTCCATGAAGCAGGCGGCCAGCCGCCCCAGGCCGCCATTGCCGAGACCGGCATCCACTTCCTCGCTCTCGATCTCCTCGAGAGTCAGCGCATGCTGCTGCATCGCGCCGCGGGCCGCCTCGCGCAGTTGCAGGTTGAGCAGGTGGTTACCCAGCGCACGCCCCATCAGGAACTCCATCGACAGGTAGCAGGCGCGCCGCGTGCCGGGCGTGGTAAAGGCGCACCAGGTATTGCGCCAGTCGGACATCAGCCGGTCGCGAACGGTCACCGCCAGCGCCTGGTAGACATCCACCGCGGTGCAACCCAGGAAGTGGCCGCGATGGTGCGTGAGGTAGAAATCGAAATCCCTGCGGATCGTGTCGGCATCGACCGGCAGCGGCTCCATGCCGGGCAGCAGGCAGAGCGTCTTGTTTGCGGGATTGGTGGGGTTCGTATCGTTCATGGTTGCCTGCAATCAGATTCCGGGTTCCCGGTATATCGCCATGTATTGCTGGGCGCTTTCACGCCAGCTGAAATCCTGCTGCATGGCGGTCTTCTGTATGCCCGGCCAGTAGCGGGGATGATGGAACAGCGCAACCGCGCGCAACAGCGCCACGTGCAGTGCATCAGCGGCAGGCCGGTAGAACACCACACCGGTCGCAGTCCCGTTGCGCAGGTCTTCCCCGGTCGCATCGACCACGGTGTCCGCCAGGCCACCGGTATGATGCACCACCGGCGGGGTCCCGTAGCACAGGCTGTACAACTGGTTCAGCCCGCACGGCTCGAAACGAGACGGCATGACGAAGAAATCGGCCGCCGCCTCGACCAGGTGCGCCAGCCGTTCCGAGTAGCCGATGTACAGCCGCACCCGGTACGGGAAGCGTGCCTGTAGCTGCCGCAGCTGGTCGATGTAGACCTGCTGCCCGTCACCTATGATAACGAAACTCGCCTTGAGTTGCCCCAGCAAGTGCCGGGCGGCGATCGCCAGCAGGTCGCTGCCCTTCTGCTCCGTCAGGCGTCCCACCGAGCCGAACAGGGGTTGCTGCCTGGCCGCCACGTCGGGCCGCCAGTCCAGCTCGCTGAACAGGGCCGCGCGGTTGGCCGCGCGCCCGGCTTCCCGGTTCCCGATAGCGTATTGCATCGCCAGCAGCGGGTCGGTGGCCGGGTTCCAGATGTCCTGGTCCAGGCCGTTCAGGATACCGCGCAGTTTCCAGGAATAATGCCTCAGGACACCGTCCATGCCGTGACCGAAGGCCGGGGTTAGAATCTCGCCTGCATAGGTCTTGCTGACCGTGGTGATGATATCCGCGTACACCAGCCCGGCCTTGAGCATGGAAAATCCGCCATGGAACTCCACGCCCTCCAGGTGCCACCAGGCCTCCGGCAGCCGCAGGCGCCGGTATTCCGTGCGCGGGAAATGTCCGCCGAAGGCAAGATTGTGGACGGTAAACACGCTGCGTGGCGGATCCGGCTGCAGGCGCAGGAAGGCCGGCACCAGGCCGGTCTGCCAGTCGTGGCAATGCACCACGTCTGCCTGCCAGCCGGTCTGCGTACCCCCCGCGGCGACCCGCGCCGCCAGCTGCGCAAAACAGGCGTAACGTTCGGCATTATCCGGCCAGTCGACGCCCCGCGCGTCGACATACGGGTTGCCGGGGCGGGCAAACAGTACCGGGCAGTCGGCCAGCCAGACCGGCACCCGGAAACCGTCTGGCAGCGCTTCCAGTACACGAAACCGCCGCACCGTGCCGGCCAACGGGATGTCGATGGTGGCGACCACCTGTGCCTGTTTCACCGAGCGCAGCACATGGCCATACGCCGGCAGCAGCAGGCGCACGTCGACCCCCAGCGCCTGCAGGGCGTGCGGCAGGCTGTAACCGAAATCGCCGAGTCCACCGGTCTTGATCAGTGGATACAACTCGCTGATGACGTGCAGGACCTTCATCGCTGCCCTTTCAGGAATATGGCCCCCAGTGGCGGCAGCGTGAGGCTTATGGAATGCTGAAAATCCATCCACGGCATGGGGTCTACGGCACGCGCGCCGTTGCCCAGATTGGTGCCGCCGTAATATTCCGAGTCGGTATTGAGTATTTCGCGGTAGTAAGCGGCCGCCGGCACGCCGATGCGATAGTCGGGGCGCGGTACCGGCGTGAAGTTGAGCACGCAAACGATGCAGTCTTCCGGCGCATCGGACATGCGCAGCAGGCTCAGCACCGACTGGTCGCTGTCATGACAGTCGATCCAGCGGAAACCGGCCGGGTTGTGGTCATAGCGGTGCAGCGCAGGTTCCTCGCGGTACAGGCGGTTCAGGTCGCATAGCAGCAGGTGGATACCGCGATGCGTGGCGACTTCCATCAGCGGCCAGTCGATCTGGTTGCGTGCGTTCCATTCCTGCCATTGTCCAAACTCGCCGCCCATGAACAGCAGCTTCTTGCCGGGGTTGGCATACTGCCAGGCATAGAACAGGCGCAGGTTGGCCATCTTCTGCCAGTGATCACCCGGCATTTTGCTGAGCATGCTGCGTTTGCCGTGCACCACCTCGTCATGGGACAGCGGGAGCATGAAGTTTTCGGTCCAGGCATACACCATGCTGAAGGTCAGCTTTCATGATGGTACTTACGATAAACCGGGTCCTGCCCCATGTAGTACAGGCTGTCGTTCATCCAGCCCATGTTCCATTTCAGATTGAAGCCCAGTCCGCCGACCTCGATGGGACGCGATACCTTCGGCCACGACGTGGACTCCTCAGCGATGGTTAGCACGCCGGGGAGCAGGCTGTGCACCACATGATTGATTTCCCGCAGGAAATCGATGGCCTCGATATTCTCTCTGCCCCCGTACTTATTGGGAATCCATTCACCGGCTTTCTCGAGTAATCCAGATAAAGCATGGAGGCAACGGCATCTACCCGCATGCCATCGAGATGAAACTCCTCCAGCCAATAAAGTGCATTCGAGAGCAGGAAATTTTTCACTTCATGGCGGGAGTAATTATAGATCAGGGTCGACCAGTCAAGGTGTTCTCCCTGCCTCGGATCGGCATGTTCATACAACGCCTCGCCGTCAAAACGGGCGAGTCCATGAGCGTCCCTTGGAAAATGTGCAGGTACCCAGTCGAGAAAAATGCCGATATTATGTTGGATGGCAGTAATTCACGAAACAGCGAAAATCTTCCGGGCTACCAAGGCGGCTGGTCGGTGCGTAATAGCCGGTGGTCTGGTAGCCCCACGAAGGGTCATAGGGGTGCTCGGTGATCGGCAGCAGTTCGATGTGGGTGAATCCCAGCCCGGTGACCCACGGGATCATCTCGTCGGCCAGCTCCCGCCAGTTGAGGAAACCGCCGTCCGGTCGCTTGCGCCAGGATCCGGCATGCACCTCGTAGACACACACCGGCCGGTGCTGCCAGTCGAAATGCGCGCGCGCCGCGAGCCAGTCCCCGTCCGCCCACGACCAGGCGGTGTCCTGCGGCACGATCGAGGTGGTATCCGGCCGCAGCGCCATGCGGCGTGCATACGGGTCGGTCTTGGTAAACGCCTGGCCGTACCTCGACATAATCTCATACTTGTAGGTCTCGCCGGCCTGCAGGCCCGGGATAAACAGTTCCCAGATACCGGAGGAACCGCGGCAGCACATCGGGTACCGGCGCCCGTCCCAGCCATTGAAATCGCCCACGACGCTGGCGCGCGTCACGCCCGGCGCCCACACGGCAAAATGACAGCCCGTCACGTCATCGATACAGGCGAGCCGCGCGCCGAGAAATTTCCAGGCATGCTGGTGATGGCCTTCCTGGAACAGGTGCAGGTCGAAGTCACTGATCTGGGGCGGAAAACTGTATGGCGAGACCTGGTGGTGAACGGTGCCGGTAAGTTTCTCCGTCCAGGTGAGGCTGTAATGCCGCGCTACGTCGTCCGTCGGTCCGAGCTGCCGCACGAAAAAATCGCTGTCCGGAAGGCGCTGCATCTCGCCCGCCCCGTCGAGCCGGACCGAATCTGCGAGTGGCAGAAACACGCTGATCTCGCGACCGCCATCCGTCCGTGTGTGCAGGCCCAGCACCTCGAACGGGTCATGCGAGGTACCATCCTGGATGCGCTGCCGGGCTGTGTTCAGGGTTTGCGGCTTGCCTTTACCTGTATCAACTGCGCTTTGCATTACGACTCATCTCCCTCAGGTGCTGCACGATCTCGGGTGTAATCTGCGACCAGTCGAAACGCCAGCGCCAGTGTTCACCGTCATCGCCGGGTCTGTTCATGCGTGCGCGTGAATCCAGCCCGAGCACGTCCTGCAGCGGCAGGATGCACAGCTGCGCCCTGCTTTGCATGGCGGCATTCATCATGGCATCCACCACACCGGCCGGGTCGCTGATGCCGAGGTTGTCCAGCACAAACCGTTGTTCGTGGGGCTGCAGCGAGCTGAACCAGCCCAGCGTCGTGTCGTTGTCATGCGTACCGGTGTAGACAACGGTATCCGGCGTGATATTGCGGGGCTTGTGCGGATTGTCTTCGAAGGCATCGAAGGCGAACTGCAGGACGGCCATGCCAGGCAGCTTGAAGCGCTTGCGCAGCTCGGTTACAGCCGGCGTTATGACACCGAGGTCCTCCGCGACCAGCGGGAGATCACCCATCCGCTGCTGCAGCTTCAGCAACAACGCCGCGCCCGGCGTGCTGACCCATTCGCCCCGCTCGGCGGTCGGGCAGGCCGGGTCTATCATCCAGACCGCCTCGAGGCCGCGAAAATGGTCGATACGCAGCAGGTCGAACCACTGAAAATGCGTCTGCAGGCGTTTCAGCCACCACTCGAAGCCCTCGTCCTCGAGCCGCTTCCAGTCGTAGTGCGGATTGCCCCAGCGCTGCCCGGTGGCAGAGAAATAGTCCGGCGGCACGCCGGTAACCGAGGCCAGCTGTCCCTGCCCGTCGAGCAGAAAGCGCTCGGGAGAGGCCCAGACATCGGCGCTGTCGTGTGCCACGAAGATCGGCATGTCACCGAACAACTGGATGTCACGCGCGCCGGCCGCGGTGCGGATCGCGTGCCAGGAGCGGTATATCTGGTACTGCTGCCAGCGGATCAGCTCGATCCGGTGGGCATGCTTCTGCTGCAGCGTATGCAGTACGCCGGGGTGGCGGTGGCGGTAGGCATCCGGCCACTCATACCACGGCTTGCCGTCATGCAGCTGCTTGAGCAGCAGGAAGCTGGAGAAATCCTCCAGCCAGAACGCCTGTTGCTGCAACCATTCCCGGTAATGCGGGTCGTCCGGCCTTGGCAGCAGCCTGCTGTCCAGCGGCAGCAAGGCCGGGTTGGCGGCAAAGGCCGACAGGCACTGATAGGGTGAGTAGCCTCGACAGGGCATGCCGAGCGGCAGCACCTGCCAGACGCCCTGTCCCGCACTGGCGAGAAAATCCAGCCAGCGCAGGGCATCATCGTCAAGCCGTCGTGACGGCAGGCTGGTCGGGTGCAGCAGGATGCCGCTGCGTCTGCGTAACAGTGGATTGGCAATCATGGTGTGCTCGTCGTTACCTGTGTCAACGGGGCTGTTTGAAGGCGCGATGCCTGACGGGCCTGCACCGTGGCCGTGCGCTGGCCGGCGTGCAGCTGCCGGTATCGCGTGTGCATCATACCGGCTTGCATCGACCCCGGGTTGCCGCGAGGCGATGCCGGTCAGGCATTAATTACGACGCATGGTACCGGAACCGACGCGGGCCTGGCTCATGCCAATCGAAATTGGAATTTCCAGTGACGGCGGCGCGGGCATGCCCATCAGCTGGTACAGCATGCGCAGCTGGCAACGGTACAGCCGGTCGAAATCCTGTACGGATTCGCTCGGGTTGTAATCACCGAACCACCAGAACCAGTCGGAACCCTCGCAGATCGCGAGCTGGCGGGTAATGCGCGCACGCTGCTGCTCATCCAGTGTCGTCATGTCCATGAAGCGGTCGTAATCGCGCTTGGCCTCGACCAGCAGGTCCCACGCGCGGTTCTTCTCGGCGTCCCCGATCCAGGTGGAAAAGGACCCGTACACCCAGCTGCCCGGGCAGATGGCCGGCAACACGGCGGTCGGCAGTTGCATCGCCTCGGCGAAGGTTATCGTTTCGATGCCAGGCTCCTCGATCAGCGCCCGGTACAGGCGGTCGATGAAGTGCACGCCATTGTCGGGGAAATATTCCCAGGCATTCTCGCCGTCCAGGATGACGCTGATACAGCAGTCCCCGGCACCCTCGTTGAGGAATTTGCTGATGTTCCTGAGGTGCATGATGAAGTTGGCGACAGCGTCAACGGCGTCCCAGTTGCGGTACTCGAAACCGATCAGGTCGGACAGCCCGTCGTCACGGAAAAAGATCCTGCACTTTCCGCCGGAGGCACGGTACACCTGGAACAGGCCGCGCTTGCTGGTGATGTCCTGCTCCGGCAGCTTGGACAGGCGCGCGCTGTTGCGCCAGACATTCTCTCCGGAGGCGGTCCACTGTATGTCCAGTTCATCCAGCAGTTCCACGGCGTCCTTGCTGATGCTCCCTTCGGACAGCCATACGCCCTGCGGCTTGCGGCCAAAACAGCGTTCAAACAGCTCACTGCCCTGCCGCATGTGCCAGCGGCTGCGCTGGCGCCCGCCGGGGTAGCTGCCGGCGACGGGACGCGGGGCCTCCGGCAGGGCACAGTTGGCGTTCCCGAAGTCGTTCAGCAGCGGCACGATCGGATGACCCCAGGGTGTCATGGACAGTTCGATCTGACTGCGTACGGCCAGGCGCCGGTAGCGCGGGATGATATCGCCGATGCACTCATGGATGATGCCCAGCAGGCCGAGGCGGTCCTCCAGGGTGTAGCCGGAGCCCTTGTCAAGCAGGGTGCGCACGCGCTGCTGCTGCTTGATGGCGTGACCCAGCCAGGTCAGGTGATACCAGGTCAGCAGGTCATGGAAATACTGTTCGTTGAGGTAGCCCAGCGCAGTCGGGTACGCCGCCTGTGCCGCATCGGGTCCCAGCAGGCGCCGGTGGTACTCGGTCAGCGCCTTGTAGGCGGGCCAGGGATCGATCATGGTCGACGCATTGCAGCGCAGGCAGTCCTTTATGATGCGGTAGCGCGCCTTGCTGTCCGCCGGTACCGGCGTCACGCCCGCCAGCAGGTTCAGCATGGGATCGCCCATCGGCTTGCCGCTGGTGAGGAATTCACCGATCTGGCCGGTGTAGTCGAGCAGCTGCTCCAGCAGCACCGGCGCAAAGTTCACCACCAGGCGCATGCCCGGGTGCTGCTCCAGGTGCCATGCCATGTCGGAGTAGTCCTTCATGGCATGCAGGTATACCCACGGCAGGTGGTATTCACCGTGCAGTTCGTCACGGTAATAGGGCTGGTGCATGTGCCAGCAAAGCACGAATTTCATGGATGCTCCTTGCAGGACACCACCTCAGTCAGCGCGCAGATCCACGATATCATAAAGATTCTGTCCCAGCATGGCCGGCGTGACCAGCCGTATACCGGTGGGCGTGATGTGAAATTTCCTCGCATCATCTTCCAGGTTTTCGCCGATCACCGTGCCGTCAGGTATCACGCAGCCCTTGTCGATTATGGTATTGATGATCCGGCAGTGGTCGCCAATGGTGACCTTGGGCAGCACGACGCTGTTCTGCACCGTACTGTAACTGCCGACCGTGGTCGCAAAGAAGATCACCGAGCGCCTGACCGTCCCGCCGGAAATGATGCAGCCACCCGAGATCAGCGAGTCGATGGCAGCGCCGCGTCTTTCTTCATCGTCGAACACGAACTTGGCCGGCGGGTGCTGGGTCTGGTAGGTCCAGATCGGCCAGTAGCGGTCGTAGAGATTCAGCTCGGGCTCCACGTCGCACAGCTCGATGTTCGCCGACCAGTAGGAGTCCACGGTGCCGACATCGCGCCAGTAGGCCGGCTGGCCGTCCTCGTCACGAAACGGGTAGGCGATCACGTTGAGGTTATTTATGCGGTCCGGCAGGATATCCCTGCCGAAATCATGCGAGGAATTCAGGTTGCTGGCGTCGTTGCGCAGGATATCGTAGAGCACGCTGGTGGAGAATATGTAGATACCCATGGAGACCAGCGCGGTGTCCGGCTTGCCCGGCATGGTCTCGGGTTTCTCGGGTTTTTCGGTAAAGCGTGTGACACGCAGGTTCTCGTCGACGCTCATGACACCGAACGAGGCGGCCTGTTCGAGCGGCGCCTCGATGCAGCCGACGGTGAAGTCGGCGTTGTGCTCGACATGGTGCAGCATCATCTTCGAGTAATCCATGGTGTAGACATGATCGCCGCCCAGCACCATGACGAACTCGGGCTGGTGGCGGCGGATGATGTCGATATTCTGGAACAGCGCATCGGCCGTCCCCTTGTACCATTGTTTCTCGGAGGTACGTTGCTGGGCAGGCAGTATCTCGACGAATTCGCCGATCTCGTTGCGCAGGAAACTCCAGGCACGTTGCATGTGGCGAATCAGCGAATGCGCCCGGTACTGGGTGAGCACGCCGATGCGTCGCAGGCCGGAATTGATGCAGTTGGACAGCGCGAAATCGATGATGCGGAACTTGCCGCCAAACGGCACCGCCGGCTTGGCGCGCCAGCGGGTGAGGTCATACAGGCGCGAACCCTCTCCCCCGGCGAGTATGAGCACCAGCGTACTGCGGGTCAGATCGCTGACCTGTTTCGGTTCTATATAGTACTTGTATTTTCTGGCCTGTTCTTCCGGTGTAACTATTGCCATCTCGGCCCTCTCTTCTGATGCTGGCTGTGCAGTCTGTAGTAGTTGATCAGCCGGTTGGTCGATTGATCGTGGTCGCTGATTTCATCCGGCGCATGCAGTTGCACCAGTACCCTTTTCGCCAGTTGCTTGCCCAGTTCCACGCCCCATTGGTCAAACGAGTTGATATTCCACAACACGCCCTGGACAAAGATCTTGTGTTCGTACAGCGCAAGCAGCGTGCCCAGCCGGCGCGGCGTGATACGGTCGAGGAAAATCGTGTTGCTCGGCCGGTTGCCCGCGAACACCATGTGCGGCAGCCGCAGCGCGGCCGTGGCCGCATCGACGCCGCTGTCGGCCAGTACCCGCGCAGTCTCGCTCCGGTCACGGCCGATCATCAGCGCCTCGCTCTGGGCGATCACACTGGAGATCATGATGTCATGCTGCCGCCTGCTGCTTGCCTGTGTCTGCAGGCTGGCGATGAAATCCGCCGGGATCAGATGGGTGCCCTGGTGCAGCAGCTGGTAGAAGGAATGCTGGCCGTTGATACCGCTTTCCCCCCACAGCACCGGTGCGGTCGGGTAGTCCACAAGGTTGCCCTCGCGGTCCACCGACTTGCCATTGCTCTCCATGTCGGCCTGCTGCAGGTACAGCGGCAGCAGCCGCAGCAGGTGGTCGTAGGGCAGCACGACCTGCGTGGCGGCCCCGAAAAAATGCCGGTACCAGAACCCCAGCAGTGCGAGGATGACCGGCATGTTTGCCGGAAGCGGCGCATTGCGGAAATGTTCGTCCATGTCGCGGGCACCCGCCAGCAACTCGTTGAAGGCGTCCGCGCCGACTGCCAGCATGATGGACAGGCCGATGGCCGACCACAGCGAGTAGCGGCCGCCGACCCAGTTCCAGAATACGAACATGTTGGCGGGGTCGATGCCGAAGGCCTGGACGGCCTCGCGATTGGTGGAGACCGCGACGAAGTGGTGTGCGATGTGTGTTGTGTCCCCGGCTGCCTGCAGGAACCATTCCCTGGCCGCACCGGCGTTGGTCAGCGTTTCCTGCGTGGTAAACGTCTTCGAGGCAACGATGAACAGCGTGGTATCGGGTTGCAGCCCGGCCAGGCATTGCTCGATTTGCATGCCATCGACGTTGGAGATGAAATGCATGTTCAGGCGTTCGTGCCAGAGCGGTCGCAATCCCGCGCAGACCATGCGCGGACCCAGATCGGAACCGCCGATACCGATGTTGACGATGTCGGTCACGGGCTTGCCGCTGTAACCCAGCCAGTCGCCGCTGTGTACCCGCCGGCAGAACGCCGCCATGTGGGCGAGTTCCGCCCGCACGGCCGGCATGACATCGTCGCCGTCGACATACACGGGGTGGTCGCCGCAATTGCGCAGCGCCGTATGCAGCACCGCCCTGTCCTCGGTGAGGTTGATCCGTGCACCGGAGAACATCTGCTCCCGCGCCTTGTCGAGACCGACATCGGCGGCCAGCGAGAACAACAGTTGCAGGGTGTCTTCGTTGATGCGGTTCTTCGAGTAATCCAGCATCAAGCCGCCGAATTCCAGCGCGTAACGCCGGGCACGGTCCGGGTCGGCGGCAAACATCGCGCGCAGGTGCTGACCGCCGATGTCGGCATGGTGCTGCCACAGCCTGGCGATCACCGGCAGGCGGGTCAGTGTCGTGCCGGATGCAGCCGCATTCATAGTGTCAGTTCCATGGCATACAGAGACCGCCCGTGCCGCCGCGCGCGCCGGTACGCGTCCAGCCGGCCGCGAGCGACAGGAGGCGCAAAGGATACACCGGACTCAGCGAAGCCCGCATGGATAATGAACACATTCGACGATCTCTGCTGGTATTGTTCCCGGATGGCCAGCCGGCCCGCGCCGCTTGCAACCCGGACGCCCAACTTTAGTTCAGCGCATCACGCAGCCTGTTGACGCAAATCAATTTTCCGGAGTATGCAGGGCATCAGGCAGTGCCTGCAGGCCGGGCGCAAGTCGCACGGGCCATTGCCAGCCGCCCCGGACATGATAACCTGCGGATCATACCAGACGGGACCAGTACGGGGCGAACATCCAGATGGCACGGGCCAGCGCACCGGTTGCCATCACGGGGACAGCACATGAAGATACTCGTGGTAGACATCGGGGGCTTCAGCGTCAAACTGTCGGTGACGGGCGGAACGCAGCCGGGCAGCTTTCCGACCCCGCCGGGCATGATGCCAGGGCAGCTGATGCACGCGATAGAGGAGACCGCGCGGGACTGGCGCTATGACCATGTCTCGATCGGGTTTCCAGGTCCGATCAGGGACAACCGCCCGCTGCGCGAACCGGTCAACCTGGGTGTCGGTTGGGTGGACTTCGACTACGCCGCCGCCTTCGGCTGTCCGGTACGGATGATCAACGATGCCGCGATGCAGGCACTGGGCAGCTACCGGGGCGGCAACATGCTGTTTCTGGGACTCGGCACGGGGCTGGGTACGACCCTGATTCATGAAGGTCACATCGTACCGCTGGAGATGGCCCACCTGCCGTTCCGGGACGGGGGCACATTCGAGCAGGCGCTCGGCATCGCGGGACTCGAGCACACCGGCCTGGACGGCTGGAAGACGCAGGTGCGCGAAGCCATCGCGCTGTTCAGGTATGCACTGACCCCGGACTACGTGGTGCTGGGCGGTGGCAATGCGTGGAAATTTACGGATGCCGAGCTGCCGGAACAGGTCTATCGCGGCGACAACACCAATGCCTTCACCGGAGGATTCCGCCTGTGGGAGGCGGCGCGCCCGGTGCCGGATCATGTCGTCCCGCCGGTCCCGGCGGACTGAACGCACCGGTGCATCGGCAGCTGGCAACGGTGATCAGGGCCGCGGTCCATCGGCCTGCCACAGCGACCTGGCGTGCGCGCCGGATCAGCCCGCTGCAGCCGCGCGGGGTGCAACCATACCTGGTAGCCGCACCGCAAGTGACCGGCTGTCGGCAACCCGGCCAGTTGACGCCGGTCAATTTATCCCCGAATTCCGTGTCCCGTCCCGCACCGTGTCCAAAATACCGCTTGCTTTGCAAGGCCGGCTCAATTAAATGTAACCAGGCTTTGTACCATCACGACAGCATTGAGGAGGGGGCAATGAGTCTGACAAAGCAGTACCTGAAGTCCAAACAGCTCTGCAAGGTCACGTTTCGGCTGCCGGCAGAGGCTGCCAGGGAAGCAAACACCGTGCATATCGTCGGTGATTTCAACAGCTGGGACATCTACGCCATTCCCCTGCAGAAGCTCAAGGACGGGACCTTCAAGGTAACCCTGGAGCTGGAACCGAACCGCGAATACCAGTTCCGCTATCTGATCAACGAAGAAAACTGGGAAAACGACTGGGAAGCCGACAAGTACGTGCCGACGCCGTTCGGCAACGCGGAGAACTCCGTCGTCGTGGTCTAGCAATCCCGGTCCGGTTGTCCGGGTGACATCGACGTTGCGGCGCCACCAGTGCAGCGGCACGCCCGGTGCGTGCAGCCCGCCCGACCCGAACACGACCGCGGGCCGCACGCGGGCGTAACCGGCCCCGCCCCCCCCGACCGCACTCCTGACTGCGCGCATCACCCTCCGGGTGGCGGGTGTGGCAGCGCAATAATGGTGCAACACCGGCCCCCGTCCGCTTCAATCGTGTGCATGGCAGCGGCCTTCCGGTACCGTGTGACCCGCCCTGACCCCGGCAAACAGCGAATTTTATGCCGCCTTGCGGGCAGTGCAGTGCAATGCCCGAAGCTGGCGCGGATATTGCAGCCAGACCTGGCAGGTTTTATTGCCCGGCGCCGCTTCAGACATGATCAGCTCTACCACATTCCCCCGCAACGGTGACAAGCAGAACTCGCCGTTTTTCGAGGACTACCTGCTACGCCTGCTCGCGGAGCGTGACCAAAGCGGTCTGACCGGCATGATCGACCAGATCGAGGCCATCATGATCACCGTCGATCCCGGCCACTCCATTCGCTACATCGGCGAACTGGCGCTGATGACGCCCTACCACTATCTGGTGACGCTGGAGAGCAAGAGCCACTGGACGCACATCCTGCGTATCGACATGGACTCCCCGGACTTCGTGGTACGCGAGGTCAAGGACCGGCGCACCCGCGGCATCTTTCGCAGCCTCAACGAGGTCTACCCCATCGGGGCACGCAAGCCCAACAGCCGCTACATGGGAGAAATCCTGCGCGTATCCGACCTGCACGGCGTGGTCGAATGCCAGCAGGCACGGGAATTCCGCTTCTTCTCCCAGGATGATATCCGCAAGCTGGAACTGCCCGGCAACCTGGCCATCGTCAAGCCGTCACCCTACACCCACAACATCGTCGGCTACATGGAACGCCCGCTCGAACAGATCCGGGTCTATGCGCTCGGCATCAGCAGTATCAATCCCGAGGTGCAGGAGGTCTACCTGGCCGCCAAGGAACTGCAGAAGCAACTGCACATCGACAAGCTGATCCTGCCTGTCGACCACCTCGCCACGCGCATCTACAGCCAGAACCGGGAGGTTGCCATCCTGGAGTGGCTGTCCCAGTCGAGCTACTACTACTGGGGTTCCTACGATATCCACGACCAGAACTCCTCGACGAATGTGACCAAGAGCGTGCACCACGCCAGCGAGATACACAGTCCGGCCAAGGTCTTCACCGCCAATAACACCCCCTACTTCGTGAACCACCTGGAGAAGCTGCCCTCGCCGACCGAGACCTTTGTACGCAATTACGGTCCGCGGCTGCATCATATCGCGCTGTCCGTGCGCGACGGTGAGACCGGGGATCGGGAAAATATCGAGCACGTCGTCAGCCAGATCGCCGCCCAGGGGCGCGGCTTCCTGCTCGACGTCATTGGTTCACGGGACCTGGGACTGAAGCAGATCTTCTCCAGCGCCTCGGAACATTCCTCGCTGATTATCGAGTATGTTCAGCGCTTCGGTGATTTTCAGGGCTTTTTCACCAAGCAAAATGTCGCCGCCCTGACTCGCGCCGCAGGCGTCGAGGGGGAACTGCTCGAATTGCAGGCACTCTCCAGGCAGACCCGCGACGGGGCCGCCTAGCCTGTGCGTATGACATGGATCTGCCGCACTTACCGGTGACGACATTGGACGAGACTATCGAGACACCATCGATCCAGCCGCCGCAGCCGGCTGCCGAACAGCAGCTGAGCGTGGAGACCCTGCGGCTGATGGTCGCCGAACGCGGCGATCCCGCCGAGACCCTCAATACCGTGATACGGCTGGTTCAGACACACTTCCAGTCCAACGTCTGCTCGGTGTATCTGCTCGAACCTGACCGCACCCATCTGGTGCTGGCCGCCACCCACGGCCTGCGGCCCGAGAGTGTACGCAAGGTGCGCATGAGCCTGCACGAAGGCCTGGCCGGCCTGGTAGCCCAGGAATCCCGGCCCATCATGGTGGAGGACGCCATCCAGCATTCGCGCTTCAAGTATTTCCCGGAAGCCGGCGAGGAACCCTACCATTCCTTCCTCGGCCTGCCGCTGCTGGACCGCGGCCTGCTGCAGGGGGTACTGGTGGTGCAGACCACCGAGCCGCGCACCTTCAGCCCGGACGAAATCCAGCAGCTGATGGAAACGTCCGCGCCGCTCGGGCCGATCGTCAGCGAGGTGCGCAAGATCGAACAGTTGATCGCACCGGACTTCGAACGTCTCTACGGCCTGGCCCGCAACCTGTGGTGGTGCTGGGATATGGTGTCCGAAGGACTGTTCCACGCACTCAACCCGCTGCGCTGGCAGGAGCTGGACCACAACCCCGTGGCCCTGATTGCCGAGATCCCGCTGCTCGAACTGGAGGAGCGCATCGACCGCCACGTGCTGAGAGGCGGGATCAACCAGACCTGCCGGCGCCTGCAGGAATACCTCAGGAACCAGGACACCTGGGGCGACACCCATGCAGGCGTGCTGGGTGCCCGCCCGGTGGCGTACTTTTCCGCGGAGTTCGGACTGCATGAATCCGTGCCAATCTATTCCGGCGGCCTCGGCATCCTGGCCGGCGACCATGTCAAGAGCGCCTCCGACCTCGGCGTACCGCTGATCGGCGTCGGTCTCTATTACAGCCAGGGCTATTTCCGCCAGCATCTGGACCAGTACGGCTGGCAGCACGAGGAATACCTCGACGTCAATGTCTGGCAGCTGCCCATGGAACCGGCCAACACCGCTGACGGACAACCCCTGATGATCCATATCCAGACACGCAACGGGTCGCTGTCCGCGCGCGTCTGGAAACTGGCCGTGGGCCGTTGCACCCTGCTGTTGCTGGACTCGGATGTGCCGGAGAACAACGAGGAGGACCGCGCCCTGACCGCGCGACTCTACGGTGGCGACGCCCGCATCCGCATCCGCCACGAGCTGCTGCTGGGGGTCGGGGGTGTGCGCGCCCTGAACGCACTGGGCATCACCCCGGGCGTGCTGCACATGAACGAAGGCCACAGTGCCTTTGCCTCCCTGGAGATCGCGCGTACCCGCATGCAGCTGGAGGGCATCGATTTCTGGGAGGCCATGCTGCGGGTGATGCGCCGCAATGTCTTTACCACCCACACCCCGGTGCCGGCCGGTCATGACCGCTTCCATACCGACATGGTGGAGGAACACCTGGGCCCGCTGCGCGACGCGCTGGGTCTCGACTACGACCAGTTCATGGGACTTGGCCGGGTCGACCCGAACAATCCCGGAGAAACCTTTTGCATGACCGTGCTGGCGCTGAAGATGTCACGGCGCACGAATGGCGTGTCCGCCCTGCACGGGCGGGTGTCGCGTTCAATGTGGCGTGAGCTCTGGCCCGGCCGGTCGCCCCCGATCGGACATATCACCAACGGCGTGCATGTCCTGTCGTGGCTGGCGCCGCAGATGCGGACCCTCTACGAACGCCATTTCGGCCCGGACTGGGCGAAACGCAGCGCCAAACCCAGGGTCTGGACCGGCATCGACCGGCTGGACGACGGGGAGCTGTGGGAAACCCACCAGGTCCTGAAGGCGCGCCTGCTGGATTTCGTTCGACACCGCATCACCGACCAGGAACAGCGCCGCGGAGCGCCCCCCGCGATGATGGAGGAGCTGCGCCGCTCGCTCAACATCGACACGCTTACCATCGGCTTCGCGCGCCGCTTCGCCGAATACAAGCGCAGCCACCTGCTGCTCGGCAACCTGGAGGCGCTGGATCGCCTGGTCAACAATCCGCAGGCCCCGGTACAGATCCTGTTCGCAGGCAAGGCACACCCGCAGGACGGTATCGGCAAGGGCATCCTGCAGAACATCGATCAGCTCAGCCGCGATCCGCGCTTTGCCGGCAAGATCGTGTTCGTCGAGGACTATGACATGAACACCGCGCGCCACCTGGTGCAGGGTGTCGACGTGTGGCTGAACAACCCGCGACGACCGCTGGAAGCCTCCGGCACCAGCGGGCAGAAGGTCGTGCTTAACGGCGGCCTCAACCTGTCGGTGCTGGATGGCTGGTGGGCCGAGGCCTACGATGGCCGCAACGGCTTTGCCATCAGCGAGGGGGAGACCCACAGCAACCAGGCGCTGCAGGACGACGCGTGATGCCGCGGACCTGTACCGTGTCCTGCAGGACGAGGTCATCCCGCTTTACTACCGACGCGACACCGACAGCCTGCCCCACGCCTGGATCGCACGCATGAAACGCTCCATCCGCACGCTGGGATGGCGTTTCAACGCCGACCGCATGGTGAAGGATTACGTTTTACAATGTTACCTGCCGGCGGCGGGTGGCGTCTCGAGTGACATGAGCCGAAACTAGGCCACCTTTCCGCAACGCGATCACAAACGCTGGTCACTCCCGGCGCCCGCTACTGACATCCTGTCCGCTCGCAACGATAGACAGTAAACCGGTGCGTTGCATGGCACAGGGCGGTGCGCCCGACCACGGGTATCTCCCTGTGCAGCGGCGCACGACTGCATGCCGGGCACGCTGGCAGACTAATGTGTGGTGCCGGTGCTTGCGGCCTGTCAGCACCGGGTCTTGCACCAGAACAACGCAGCTCCACGGCCGCGGGCCGGATATTGGTGCAAGGCGTTTTGGCTGACGCCCTGCAACTCGTTGACAAAGCTGCAATTTATTATAAACATCGGCTGGCACATATCTTGCTGAAAGTAAGCGAGGTCACGTCATCACCGCACGTGCTCAGGAGGTCTGCCCGCCACCCATGACCTGTCACCCATCTTGCCCCGTCACGGTAACAAATGTAACCCGACCGCTGGTGCGGCGATACCGGGCGGCACCGCCGTGCCGGCGCCTCCAGGCCGTTCGTTGCCGGGGTCAGGACGGCTGACAGGTCAGCAGCAGGGAGATGCGTACAGGTGCGACGCTGGGATTCCGCCAGTCGGGTAACGCTTGCGAGGGTCAACGGGTTGTCGTCAACCAACAGGAGTGCAGGAACATGAACAGTATATTGGACAGCGTAACGCTGCACAGCCATGACAGGCCCGTGTACGTGCTGCGAGGCAACGGCTTGCCCGGCAACGGGCATCTGGGAGAGAGCCTGCGCCAGGCCCGTCTGCACATGGATCTGCCGGTGCCCAAACTGGTCGAGATGGTGCTGCAGCGCGGCGAGGGCGTGCTGGCCGACAACGGCGCGCTGTGCGTGCGCACCGGCACGCGCACCGGCCGCTCGCCCAGGGATCGCTATATCGTGGACGACCCGCTCGTGAACACCGAGGTGGACTGGGGCAAGGTCAACCAGCCGTTCGATCCCGATGCCTTCGAGTCGCTCTGGGTACGTGCCTGCAACTGGCTGCGTGGCCGCGAGCTGTTCACGGCACGACTCCAGGCCGGCACCCACGCGCGCCATGCCCTGCCCCTGTTTGTCATCACGGAATACGCCTGGCACAACCTGTTCGCCCACCAGCTCTTCGTGCGCCCCGACCCCGCCACTCCCGAGGCGTCCGGGCCCGAGTGGACCATCCTCAACCTGCCCTCGTTCTTGACCGAACCGGCCCGCGACGGTACGCACAGCGACGGCGCGGTGATCCTGGATTTCGCAGGGCGGCGCATCCTGCTGCTGGGCATGCGCTATGCCGGCGAGATGAAGAAAGCGGTCTTCTCCGCGCTGAACTACCTCGCCCCGGTACACAACGTGCTGCCCATGCACTGTGCCGCCAACGTCGGCGAGGGCGGTGACGTCGCGCTGTTTTTCGGACTGTCCGGTACGGGCAAGACCACGCTGTCGGCCGATCCCGTGCGCTTTCTCATCGGCGACGACGAACACGGCTGGGACGAAGAGGGCATCTTCAACTTCGAGGGCGGCTGTTACGCCAAGTGCATCAACCTCAACCCGGAACGGTGGAACCGGTAGATTTATGGAACGCCATCCGCTTTGGTGCGGCGATGGAAAACGTGGTGCTTGCCGGAGACAGTCACTCACCCGTCTTCGACGACGCCAGCCATCACCGAGAACACGCGGGTTGCCTATCCGCGCGAGTTCGTGAACAAGCGCATGCCAGGCAACAGGGCGGACACCCCGAATGCCGTGATCTTCCTCACCTGCCGACCTCTACGGCGTATTGCCGCCGGTGGTCCATGCTCACACGGGAACAGGCCGCCTATCATTTCCTGAGCGGCTATACCGCGCTGGTCGGCAGCACCGAGGTGGGGACAAATGGAAGGCGTCACGCCGACCTTCAGCGCGTGTTTCGGCGCCCCGTTCTTTCCGCGTCACGCCCCAGTGTCTATGCCGAACTGCTCATGAGACAAGATCAAGCGTTACGCCGTGCCCTGTCTACCTCCGTCAACACCGGCTGGACCGGCGGTCCGTACGGCGTGGGCCGGCGTCTGAGCATCACCGCGACACGCGCCATCGTGCACGCCGTGCTGCGCGGCGACCTGAACGAAGCCGCAACCACCATCCTGCCGGGATTCAACCTGCGTATTCCGCTGCAGATCCATGGGATTGTCGACAGCCGCATCCTGGACCCGCGCCGGACCTGGAATGACCGGGCCGCCTACGACCGCAATGCCCGGGAACTCATCGGGCGCTTCAAAGAAAACTTCGCACGCTTCGACGTCCCGGCCGAGATTGCCGCGGCGGGTCCCCGGGTTTGATCGGGGGACATCCATGGGCTATGGTTTGGAGAGACCTGCAACACGCGGCGACGAGGGTTGATTGCGGGCAGCGCGGCCAGTTTTTGCCAGTCGCTACGACTCAATCGACAACCTGACCGGCGATCCCGGTTGTGACGGGTGAGTGCAGGACGGCAGGCGCGGCCCTGACAGCGCTAACAACGGGGTAATGACAGCACGGGGATCTGCACGTGCTGGCTTTTGCGAAGGCATCACCATGAAGGACCCCTTCCATTTCCTGAATGTACCGCGCATGGATCCACCCGTGCTCACAGCGGAGCTGCGGGTCCGGCGATTTGCGGAAATCCATGCACCATTCAAGGCGGATGACGCGGCGGCCCAGTCAGGCCGCTGCCTGGCTTGCGGCAATCCCTATTGTGAATGGAAGTGCCCCGTCCACAATTACATACCCGACTGGCTGAAGCTGGCTGCAGGGAGGGCAGGATCCTGTTTGAGGCGGCTGAACTCGCCCACCGGCACCAATTCGCTGCCTGAAATCTGCGGACGGATCTGCCCGCAGGACCGTCTGTGCGAGGGGGCCTGCACCCTGAATGACGGCTATGGGCGCCGTTACCATCGGCGCCGTGGAACGCTACATCTACCGACACCGCCCTCGCAGCGGGGCTGGCGCCCGGACCTGGGTCCGGTATCGAGGCGACGGGCTATGGCACGCAGCCATCGTTGGCGCCGGGCCGGCCGGGCTGAGCTGCGCCGACGTCCTGGTTCGCAATGGCGTGGCGGCGACCGTCCTATTCGACCAGCTACCCCGAGATTGGCGGACTGCTGACCTTCGGCATCCCGGAATTCAAGCTGGAAAAGCCGCCGTTCATACGCCGGCGGCGCACCCTGCTCGAGGGAATGGGCGTGGCGTTTATTCTGAACACCCGGAGTCGGTCCTGAGTCTTGGCCCTTTACACAACTCCTGGAGACAATACGATGCCGTGTTTCTGGGCATGGGTACCTATCGCGTGCATCCGGGGCGGTTTCCCCGGCGAACAGCTGCGCGGGGCGTTGGAACTCGCCCTGCCCTACCTGCTGAGCAGCGCCCGCCGACGTGCTTGGACCTGGCCCCAGGGGAAGAGCGCGGTTACATCGACATGGGCGGGACAGCACGTCGTCGTACTGGGCGGCGGCGACACCGCCATGGACTGCAACCGGACCGTCCATACGCCAGGACGCCGCTTCCGTCACCTGTGTCTACCGGCGCGACGAGGACAACATGCCCGGGAGTCGCTGCGCGAATTGCACAATGCCCGGGAAGAAGGAGTGAAATTCCTGTGGAACCGCCAGCCGGTCGCCATCACGGGAGATGGCCGGGTCGCGGGCATACGCCTGATGGAAAACTCGCCTGGGAGCGCCTGACGAACACGGACGCCGTCGCCCGGAGATCGTCCCCGACAAGCGAACAGGTCCTGCCCGCCGACCGGGTGATCATGGCCTTCGGTTTTCTGCCCGACCCGGCCGACTGGTTTGGTGATGCACACATCGATACCTGCCCGATACGGCCTGGTGAGCGCCGACGGTGAAGACAGCGCATTTCCCTTCCAGACCGGCAATCCGAAGGTGTTCGCCGGCGGCGACATGGTGCGCGGCTCGAGCCTCGTGGTGCACGCCGTGCACGAGGGCCGCCGCGCCGCGCAGGGCATCCTCGACTACCTCGATGCCCGCCAGACAGCGCCATCGCGCACAGCCGCGCTGTAGGGTTGCACCGTTCCGTCAATGCGATTACCCGGGCAGCTGGCTTACCGCCCGGTTCCAGATCGGGTACTGGACACGCCCGTTCGAATGCCTGCTGCATGGCACAACGGCTTGCGGCCTATGCTGCTGGGAAAATCCGGAATTCAGGTGAAACCGGATTGTCGTATCCTCCTTCCAGTCAGCATGTCAACTTTTCATTTCTGCTGCACACAAGGCACCATTAGAAATTGATTTGCCCCGAAACCTTCTGTAGCAGCACCACGTAATCTCCTGTTGTGTTCTGACTATCCGGTTGCGGTACACCGTTTACAAGCGGAGCCACGTCCCAGCGATCCTGCTCTGCCTGGGTGGGTGTGTATTGTCCATTCAGTATCCTCATAGCAAGCAACAGGTCTGCGAGGTTAACCTGATCGTCGCCATTCACATCACCGTCGGCAAGTGGAGCGGACACAATGGCCGTGCCGACATCGCCCGAGTGTACAGCCCAGCCGTATAATTCGTCGTATTTATAGTACGCGTCCTGGTAGCCCCTGCTGAAGCGGAAATCCCACGCGTAGCTGGTAAATGACGCGTCCTTCGACCCGGACCAGTAGTAGGCGGCCTGGACATTTGCAAACGGGCCGGTACTGGAAAGGCCCCAGCCGTTCTGCGGACCGGTACCAGACGTATCGTAGTAGGCCAGGTTTCCCAGGGTGTCATAAAACATCGATGCCATCTCGCTGTAGACGGTCGCGGCGGCACTGCCGGTTTGGACGTTATAGCCGCAATCGGTACCGGTATAGGCAAAGTTGCAGCCCAGGGCGCCGGTATCCTGTATGGTCGGCAGCCGCCAGCCATTGTAGCCGAGATAGTTGGCATTGTTCATGGCGTCGATCCAGTGCAGCGCACCACCCCAGTTCATGCGGCCGCTCGTCAGGATATGTTCCGTGTAGGATGGCCCGTAGGGGTCTCCAGGGTAATCGCCCAGGTCGGTGTTGTATGCCAGCCCGAAGCTGTTGCTCGCCGCCAGGTTGGCATTCGCCAGCCAGGTGATCTCCAGCACCGTATCGTAGTAACCCTCGATGGTGCTGGTGTTGCCGTCGAAATCGCGTGCCTGCAGCGTGGTCGCCCACGTGCCTGCGGCATGGGCCGGTGATATACAAAGATTCAGTAAACAGAACAACGCGCCATAAAGGCGTGATGTCTTCATGTCAGGACTCCGCAAATCCAGTTGTTATTATATACTGCCAGAATCTTATTGCTGATTCCTAGCCGTTCATATCACATTATGCGGACTTTAAGCTGGAATTAAAGGGTAAATCACCGAAACGTGTACTTCAGACCACTGCTGTTGAAAATCCCGACAAACAGGGTCTCTCGAATTTTCGTTGAGAACAATTTCAGTCAGAAATCCACGATTAATACGTACTCCTGCGCGTGAAGTTAATAAAAATGATTCTGAATCAGTGACCCGGAGGGGATTGCCGTGAAACCGTTTATGACCCGTACAATTTTTCTTGCTGCAGTATTCGCCGTATCCGGCTGTACCACCATGCAGACCACATATTTCCGCGGGAGTTATCAGTCACTGAATCGGCAGACAATGCGGGATTCCTGCCCTTTAGCGGGACGCCTGAATTCATGATGGTTGATGACATGGCGGACGGGGTGCTGGATATGTACGGCAGGGGTTATGCCATGCTGGGTTATTCGCAGTTTGTCAGTCCCTTGCTGACCAGTCTGGCACCCAGCTATGCGACCAAGTATGCAGCCGCGATGAATGCGGCCTATGTCGTGCTGGAAACCCCGCGGCCAGGTAGCAGTAATCTACATGGCTACCTGGCGACCTATTGGGCGATGGTGCGGCCGGAGTTGTCCACGTTCGGTTCGTACATCCAGAATCTGCCTGAGGACATGCTGAAACGGCTGGGTGAAAACTACAACCGGGTCATGCTCAGGCAGATTATTCCCGGCACGCCTGCCGCCGGGGCCGGGTTCAAAGCCAACGATATTGTGCTGGCGGTTAATGGTGTCCGGGTGGTGTCGACCGATGTATTCAGCAAGATGCTGAACGAAAATCAGGGCAAGGAAGTCCTGATCAGTACTCCCCGCCAGGGCGAGTTGCTCGAACTGCCGGTGATACTGACGGTGCCGGTCCAGGTGTCGAATGCCGGATATGGTTTTTACGAGGCACCCTGGAGAAACACCGAGCCGACTGACTGGAGCAGTTTGAGTGCGGCAAATATCACCGTAGACGTACTGCGGCAGCAACAAGCCGAGTGTAAATGTCAGGCGGCCTATGAACGCGGTCGATTGGCGGTCATGGTGGTCAGGCAGAGCCTGGATTCCGGCAGTACTGTTCACTACGGCGGTCGCGGGTTGTCACGACAGGCGCGTGCGAGCGGCCACGGCGGCAGGTATACGCGAGAGATGTGGCAACGCGGGATCGCACCGCCCTCGCCACAGCAGTACAGGAAGGAATACGGTGAGTTTCTCATGGATTACGATGGACTGATTAAATCACTTGAGAGAGAAAGCTACAGCGAAATAGCGATGCGATCAGAATGTGGCTCGGAAATGCACCGAATATCTACGGCCAGATTTATACATTCCCCAGGCCCGCTGTTTATTGATAATGGCTTCCAGCACACTTTCTCCTGTTGAAGATTACATAGTTGAATGACAGGTTTGTAGCCCGGATGAGGCGGACGGTATTTGAGAACCGCCCGCGTCACCAGATGCGCAGGGATTACCGGATTCCCCTGCGTGGCGGACAGGAAACCACCCGGGAATGGCCATGTACAAGGAATGTTTCCACTGCCCTCCATCGAATTATCACTGCCATAGCCGAAGATTCCACAGGACACCAAACGCGGTAACCGGGAAAGCCGCTTCCAGGGCGCAGCAAGCACACCGGATGCTGCTCACTTGACCGGTTCGCCGGCTTCGCTGCGTGTCGCATTGTCCGCGCGCCACAGTCTGCGCAACTCCGCAACAACGGCCTTGGGGTGGCTATCGGCGTCGTACAGTCCCCAGTAAGCCTCCTCCGGATGCGAGCCGAATTCCCGCCGCGCGTTCTCTGCCTTCCAGTCGTGATCGAAGGCCTCGAAATACGCCACATCACGCCCCGGCGCGCGCGGCAGCTGCTTTAACAGGCTGGTCCAGAACGCTGCCTGGGCCGCTGGCGTGAAGCGCGTACCCGGTGGACCACTCGGCAGGCCCGTCTCCTTGATCAACACGGGTTTGTCCGACTTTGCCGACAACAGTCCGGCCACGCGTACCACGAAGTCGACTGCCTGCGCAGTCGACGCCTGCTCGAACCACGGCTGAAACAGTGGGTGCACGCTGGGTAACAGAAAATCCTGGACAGCGAGAAAATCGGCCGGATCGTCGTTCAGATAATAGTAAAAGGGTTCGGAAGTGGTGATCGCCACGCCGGGCAAGGCGGTACGCAGACGCTGTATCGATGCGCGCAACACGGACCACTCGTGGCGCCGCGCCAGCAACGTCTCGTTGCCCACCGAGACACCCACGATCAGTTGCGGATAGGCGTTGACAAGCCGCCGCACGTTGCTGAATTCGCGTTCCGACAAGGGGTCCCAGATGCCCAGGATCAGTGCACGGTAACCGAGTGCGCTCGCGATTGCAGGGACTTCCTCCACGCCGTCGGCACATGAATAGGTAATCAGCCCCTGGAAATCGTCCCGCAGGACAGTGAGATCCTTGCGAATGCGCTCCCGGGATGCCGCGTGCACCTGACCGGAGACAACCTTCAGGTCGGTCGGGGTGTAGGCAACGAAGCGTAGCGACTCGATGGCTGCGCGCACGCGGTTCGCCGGGCTGTCCCGGTCCGGCTGTGCCTGAAGGCACACCGGGAGCAGCATGGCGACCGCCATCAACAGCACGGCCGCTGCACCTGCCCGGTACTCAGGAACCCCGCACAACACCCCTGCACCCCGCACGATGTTCGCCGGCCCGGTCATGGCACGATCGAGCCTTGAATAACCGGTCGACGAAGTTCATAAACGACTGTCGCTATCCTGGCGCGACCGGCATCCAGGAGGTTCCTGCTGTTTCCGCAACCGGGGTCAGACCCCGATCAGCATGGACGCAGGCGGTGGCGTAGCAACGGCCTGTCAGGCGGTGCCGGGCTTCTCTGCGAGGAGGCGCTGCAGGTCGCCGGTGATGACCGGGGCGCTATCGGTGGACCCGACCAGCAGGCGGATCTCGCCTCGCGGTCGAACACGTACACGGCGCTGCTGTGCGATACCTCATAGTCGCCGCGGGCATCGGGCTTTCCATAACCGTAGCTGACCCGATAACGTTTGGTAAGCGCCTTAAGCTCGGCCTCGCTGCCGCGCAGCCCGACGACCTCCGGCCCGAACGCCGCCGCATACGTTTTCAGCTGAGCCAGCGTATCGCGCGCCGGATCGACGCTCACGAACAGGATCCGCACCTGCCCCGCGTCCGTTCCCAGAGCGGTGACGGCGTGGCTCAACAGGGACAGCGTGGTCGGGCACACGTCCGGGCAATGGGTATAGCCGAAGTAAAGCAGTACCAACTGTCCCTCGGAAGTCCTTGCCGTGCACCGTCGCGCCGTCACTCGCCGCGGTGAGGGTGAAGTCCAGCGGCGGCATGAGCCCGGAGATGTCCTTGAGACCCCAGGGCGATATGCTGTGCCCGCACGCGGTAAGCAGACTCACCAGCAGCAATACCCCGAGACGCGGGCCCGAAGCGCGGGCAGCTCACGCGCGGTGGGCCGTCATTCGCCCTGCGCTCCCGTCACCCGGAAGCTGACTGCGAGCGTCTGGCCGATCCTGAAGCTGCAGGGTCACCGGCACCTCCTCCCCCACATGCAAGGCCTGCGTGCGGTGCATCAGCATCAAATGGTAACCGCCGGGGGCAAACGCAACCGACTGGCCCGGGGCCAAATCCACACCGTCCACGTGCGCCATGTGTGTCACGCCGGCCTCCTCAACACTGCGATGCAGCATCACATGGCCGAAGGCCGGGCTGGATGCGCCGGTCAGCCGCAGGGGGCCGGCGCATGGCTGGTGATCACGAAGTAACCGGCCATGGGCAGATCGCCTGGCAGCCAGCGTACGCGCGCGTCACTGACCGACACCGGCGGCTGCCCGGCATGGGCGGCCATGACTATGCCCAGCACAACAAAGAAAACAGTACTCGCCTCATGATGCGCCCCTTGGGATATGTCGTCTCGCCTTCGATCCACGCGCAGCGGCGCCAGGGACTGCCTCCGCGTGCACGCTGTGGTGCATCCACAGGCGCAGCACCAGCAGGATGGCGAGCACGCTCATCATCGCCGCGGGGATCCAGGTGATGATCCCCCCCGTTTGCTGATCGACAGGGGACTCACCGGCCAGGCGCGGCCACACACACTGTACACGTCGTACAGCACCGACTTGCTGAGCGCGATATGCGTGCCGATTGCGATCTGGGGCAACATGATCGCCCAGAGCATCACGATGCGTGCCGGGTAACCCAGCGCACCGTGCTTCGCGCGGCGGACGCGGATCCAGCACCAGCCACCAGAACAGCAGTCCATCGACCAGCATGCTCCAGTTCATCAGCTTGTAGCGGGTGGCGCTGAGCATGGCATCGAAGTGGACCGAGGGCATCAGCCAGAAATAGATCAGGCCGACGAACAGCAGCGGGGAGACCAGCGGGTTCTGCACAAGCCGGTAAAGGAGCCGTACCGGCCGGCTGCTCCACAGCGGCAGCAACACCCTGTCGCGCAGGCGCACCGGCAGTCCGCGGCCAAGCACCTCGTGGGGAGCGGCGAGCATGATCAGGAACGGCCCCAGGTGATGCAGCACCAGGTGCTGGGCCCGGTGCACCCAGAACATGTGCTGGGAGAGATAATCCACGTAGGTCTGCAAGACCCCGTAGGTCAGCACGAGGCCCACGTAAAAGCTCAGCGTGCGACCCACGCCCGTCGTCAGCCCGGCCTGGCGACGGTGGCGGAGGCCGCGCCAGAACAGGGCCGCCGCGGCCGCGATTGCGACCAGCACAGTGGGCGAGAACTCCCACGGCATGAGCAGTGTGACGTGTGAAGGCACCAGACGCGAATGGGTAGCAGAAGGTTAATCGTCCGCAAGGATAACCCCGTGGCAACGCAGGAAGCAACCCGGCAACACTCCTCGTCCGTTGTCGGCGTGCTCACGGCCCACCGGCCTGTGCCCGGCAAGTGCTGCGGAGTCAGGGGGCAGCCCGGATGGACCACCTTCCAGGCGGTTGATCCGCAGCCGATCCGATCAGGCGCCAGGGTCAGTGATAGCGTCCGGCGACCGTGCGTGGCGGCTGGTCACCGCGGCGCTGTCCGCTTCGTCACCGCCTGTATTCGCCGGCGTGCCTGTAGAGCCGTCAGCCCCTCCCGGAAAGCGGGGCCAGTATTGAACACCCTGTCGCAAGCGCCGATGGTGGAAGCAACCGCGACGAGCAACCGCGTCGTCTGTTGCAAGACGGTCAATGCGCGCCTGGCAGCAGGTCGTCGAAGGAAAAATCAGTTTGTGCCTGACCGGCACGTCCTGTCGCGCCGGTCGATTGCTGGCCAAACGGAGGCTGCCGAACCAATCCGGGGATTCAGCATTCAGAATTGAATGTCTGAAAAGCGCATGTGGTTGTCCACGATGCTGAAATTCCGTCCCGTTGCGTGGCAGGTCCCGCTCATGCTCATTACATGACGCCTCCCGGACGGTGTTATCGATGGTTGCATCAACGGGTGACGCTTCCCCTGCATCATTCCGCCCGGGCTAGCGCAGTGCATGCGTGTCGGAACAAGGGATGCCATCTATGACCTTTGTCATCTGGTAATGCAAGGCCAGGGTACCGCGGGATGTCAAACGGGTTCAAGATAACGAAACGTTGATTTACTGCGAACAGCTTAATCCACATCAAGGCATGCGCAAGAGTTTATTGCTAGCCTGCGAGTGCATACCGGAACAAGGCCCGGGGAGGAGGTTATGACATGGACACCAAACTTGCAGAGGTCACTTTCCATATCGATGAGGGTACGTCACACGATGAACGTGAAAATTTCCGTGATGTCCTGTTGGCAATGGACGGTGTAATGGCGGCGGCGTATCATGACGAACAACCGCATCTGATGCTGATTGAATACAATCCGGATGTCGTCAATTCCATCGAATTTGTGGATGCAGCAAGGAAGCATGGTTTGCATGCAGAATTGATTGGCTTCTAAGCGGCGGTTGAAAAAAGTATCGGGCGCGTGCAAGTCAGGAAAAATCGTTGGGAAAGTGCCGCCGAGACGCAAGTCTCGCTGCGGGGTACCACAGTGGGGGCCACTTTCTAACGCTGTATTGTGCCACGTGAAGGGCTGTCAACAGCCGCTCAGGCCGCCTGCACCATAGCCTCCGACAGGGCGTCCAGTTTCGCGTTCCTCGGCTTGACCAGCCAGAATCGGTTGACGTAGTCGGGGAAGTCATCCAGCAGCTGCTGCCCCCGGCGGCTGCCGGTATCCGCGACGAAGTCACCGATCATGCGGTACAGCAGGTTCCGGTGATTCTCGGTCTGCTCGCTGTCGATACGGTGGATGTCCACCAGTTCATGGTTGTAGTGATCAACGAATACATTGTTGCGATCGAGCACGTAACGCGAAGCCGCCGGTCATGCCCGCACCGAAGTTGACACCGGTATCGCCGAGCACGGTGACGATGCCGCCGGTCATGTATTCGCAGCAGTGGTCACCGGCGCCCTCGACCACGGCGATGCGCGCCCGAGTTGCGCACGGCGAAACGCTCGCCTGCCTGGCCCGCCGCATACAGTCGCCCGCCGGTGGCGCCGTACAGGCAGGTATTTCCCACGATGACATTGTCCCGGCCCTGGCAGGCGCTGCATACGGCGGGTAGACGACGATCTTTCCGCCCGCCATGCCCTTGCCGACGTAGTCGTTGGCGTCGCCTTCCAGATACAGATGCAGGCCGCCGGCGTTCCACACACCGAGGCTCTGGCCGGCGGTGCCGCGCAGGCGCACCAGCAGCGGGGTGTCCTCGAATCCGTGATTGCCATAGCGCCGCGCGATTTCACCGGACACGCGCGCACCGATGGAGCGGTTGTCGTTGCGAATGGGGTAATGGAATTCGCCGCCCTTGCCCGCCTCGATCAGGCGGCAGCATGTCGCTGACCATGCGTTCGGCCATTTCGCCCTTGTCGAATGAATCGTTGCGCGCGTGCAGACAACGCCGCGGCTTGTCCGCCGCGACATCGGCGTCGTGCAGCAGGGGCTGCAGGTCGAGCCGGCGCTGCCTGCCGGTTTCCCCGGGCAGCAGGTACAACAGGTCGGTACGGCCGATGAGTTCATCGAGACGGCGCACGCCGAGGCCCGCCATCCACTCGCGCACCTCCTGCGCCACGAAGCGGAAGAAGGTCATCACCTTCTCGGCCTCGCCGACGGTAGTGCAGTTTCCGCAGCACGGGGTCCTGGGTCGCCACGCCGGTCGCACAATTGTTCAGATGGCAGATGCGCAGATACTTGCAACCCAGGGCGATCAGCGGGGCGTGCCGAAACCGAAACTCTCGGCGCCGAGCAGCGCCGCCTTGATGATGTCCAGGCCGGTCTTCATGCCGCCGTCGACCTGCAGCCGCACACTGCTCGCGCAGGTCGTTGGCGCGCAGGGTCTGGTGGGTCTCGCGCAGTCCCAGCTCCCAGGGACTGCCGGCGTACTTGACGAGATACAGCGGACTGGCGCCGGTGCCGCCGTCATAACCGGAGACGGTGATCAGGTCGGCATAGGCCTTGGCGACACCGGCGGCGATGGTGCCGACGCCCGCCTCTGAGACCAGCTTGACGGATACCAGCGCCGCGGGATTGACCTGCTTGAGATCGAAGATCAGTTGTGCCAGGTCCTCGATCGAATAGATGTCATGATGCGGCGGCGGTGATATCAGCGGCGATGCCGGGCTCCGCGTAGTCGCAGGCGGGCAATCAGGTCGTTTACCTTGTGGCCGGCGAGCTGTCCGCCTTCGCCGGGTTTGGCGCCCTGCGCGATCTTGATCTGCAGCACTTCTGCATTGACCAGGTAATGCGGCGTCACCCCGAAGCGACCGGACGCCACCTGCTTGATCTTGGAGACGCGCTCGGTGCCGTAGCGCTGCGGGTCCTCGCCGCCTTCGCCGGAATTGGAGCGGCCGCCCAGGCGATTCATGGCAATGGCCAGCGTCTCGTGCGCTTCCGGCGACAGGGCGCCCAGGGACATCGCACGCCGTACTCGAAACGCCTGACGATGTCCTCGACCGGTTCGACCTCCTCGAGCGGGACGGCCTGGACGTCGGCCCGTATCCCGAGCAGGTCCCGCAGCACGAGCACCGGTCGCCTGTTGACCAGTGCCGTATAGCGCCGGTAGTCCCGGTATTCGCCGCTGGCCACGGCCTGGTGCAGGGTCGTGACGACATCCGGGTTGAAGGCGTGATACTCCCCGCCGGCGGTGAATTTCAGCCGCCCGCCCGGCTCGATATCCCGGCGGTTGTCCCAGGCCGCGGCTGCCAGGCGCTGCTGATCCGCCTCGAGGTCCTCGAATCCGGCACCCTGCAGGCGGCTGGGCGTCCCGCTGAAACACAGCTCGACGACGTCCCGATGCAGTCCGATGGGTTCGAACAGCTGGGCGCCCCGGTAGCTCGTGATAGTCGAGATACCCATCTTGGAGAGGATCTTGTAGCAGGCCCTTGTTGATCCCGCGCCGGTAGGACTGGAGCGCCTTGACTACAGCGTCGTCACCGGTATCCGCGTGGTCGCCACCGAACAGATCGGCAATACACTGGTAGGCGAGCCAGGGGTGGACGGCAGTCGCACCGAAACCGATCAGGACCGCGACTTCATGCGGATTGCGCGCGGTACCGGTATCGACCACCAGATTGGCATCGCAGCGCAGGCCGGCCTCGATGAGCCGGTGATGTATCGCACCGGTGGCCAGCAACGCATGCACGGGCAGGCGGTCCCGGGTAATGTCCCGGTCTGACAGCACCAGGATGCACGTGCCCCGCCGCACGTGCTCAACTGCCCGTTCGGCCAGCACATCGATCGCACGGCGCAGGTCCAGCGTGCGGTCGTAGTTCAGATCGATGCGGGCGTACCGGTAGCGCGGATCCGACTGCTCCAGCAGCTGGCTGAATTTACTGCCCGATAATACCGGGCTGTTGACCATCAGGCGCGCCGCGTGCTGCGGGTCCTCGACAAACAGGTTGCGCTCGACACCGAAACAGGTCTCCAGTGACATGACGATCTGCTCGCGCAGGGGGTCGATCGGCGGATTGGTGACCTGTGCGAACTGCTGCCGGAAATAGTCAAACAGCGAGCGGACCTGGCGGGACAGTACCGGCAACGGTGTGTCGTCGCCCATCGAGCCGATCGCCTCCTGACCGCCCTCGGCCAGCACACGCAGCACCTGGTCAAGCTCCTCCAGCGTGACCTGGAACATCTTCTGGCCGATCCCGAGCTGTCCGGGCGCCGGCTGCCGGCAATGCCCCGCCTCCTCGGCGCTGCGCGATTCCAGGCGTACGGCATGCTGCTGCAACCATTTGCGGCACGGCCAGCGAGCTTTCAGGTCATCCTCGATCATGTCCGGACTCAGCAGCCGGCCGGTACGGGTGTCCACCGCCAGCATGTCACCGGGTGACAGACGCCCCCTGGCGACGACATCCTGCGGTTCGTACTCGGTGACCCCGATCTCCGAGGCGAGGGTAATGCACCGGTCACGGGTAATCATGTAGCGTGCCGGACGCAGTCCGTTGCGATCCATCACACAGGCAGCGTAACGGCCATCGGTCAGTACGATCCCGGCCGGTCCGTCCCACGGTTCCATATGCATGGAGTGATACTCGTAAAATGCCCGCAGGTCGGGGTCCATGGTCTCGATGTTCTGCCACGCACGTGGAATGAGCAGACGCATGGCAAGAAAGATATCCATGCCGCCGGCCAGCAGCGCCTCCAGCATGTTGTCCAGGCTGCAGGAATCGGAGCCCGACATCGACACCCAGGGGCGAATGGCGTCCATGTCGGGAATCAGCGGCGTCTCGAACTTGTGGCTGCGCGCACGGGCCCAGTTGCGGTTGCCCTGGATGGTGTTGATTTCGCCATTATGCGCCAGGTAGCGGAACGGCTGCGCGAGCCGCCACTCCGGCCAGGTGTTGGTGGAAAAGCGCTGGTGAAACACGCACAGCGAGGATTCGAGGCGTTCGTCGCGCAGGTCCGGATAGAACACCGGCAGGTTGTGCGGCATGACCAGGCCCTTGTAGCAGATCACCCGGCAGGACAGGGACGCGACGTAAAAGGTACTGTCTTCCTCCTTGAGGGCCTTCCTGGCACAACGCCGGGCGATATACAGGCGCCGTTCCAGCTCGTCCTCCGGCAGTTGCAGCGGTGCATTCACGAACACCTGTTCGATCAGGGGCAGGCTCTCCAGCGCCCGCTGCCCGCACGCATCCGGTTCTACGGGTACGCTGCGCCAGCCGGCCACCACCAGGTCCCGTGCCTCGAGTTCGATCGTCAGTCTCCGGCGCGCCGACGCCGCACGCCCGGGGTCCCGGTTGAGGAACAACATCCCCACGGCATAGCGCGGCGACAGGCTGATATCCGCGGCAAGCGCGGTGGCATGCAGAAAAGCATGCGGCAGTTTCATCAGTAGTCCGCAACCGTCGCCGCTCTTGCCGTCTGCCGCAACCGCCCCGCGGTGGGTCAGTCGTGACAGTGCCCGGATTGCCCGGTGCACCAGCTCGTGCCCGGGTTTACCGTCCATCTGTGCGATCAGTCCAAAGCCGCAGCCGTCGTGTTCAAATGCCGGTCGATACAGTCCCCTGCCGTCGTGCGTGATCATAACCGTTGGCCCATGTGTTACTGCAGTCCTCGCAGGAAGGACACCGGTACCGGTGTCACGTAAGACCAGCTGTAATCAGGATCGCATTCTGCTGCTACGCTGCGCGTCTACCCCAGACGCAGTCAGGCGACTTCCTGCGGCACCTCGAAGTACGTTGCAACCAGCTGATCATGCAGTTCTTTATGCACCAATTGTAGTTCGTCGATGAAATCGTTCAATCCGGCGGTGACGTTGTTCCCGATCTTGAACTCCTGCGCCATGCGCTGCGCGCTTCCGAGCACCCGCAGCACCGCCTCGTTGCCGGGCAGGCGCCGCAGGCAGTGGCCAACCTCGGCCAGGCAGAAATGTATCGAACGCGGGAATACCTCCTCATGCAGCAGGAAACGCAGTGCCTCCCTGCCGCGCACGCCCACATGCACGTGGCGCCGGTACATCTGGTAGGCAATCAGCAGGTCCAGCGCGCTTTTCCACTGGATATCGTCAAAGGGCTTGAGTTCGTCGGTCTGTTTTGGCAGCAGGTTGGTGGCACGCACATCGATGACCCGGCTGGTCATGTCGGCGCGCTCCATAAAGCGACCGATGCGCAGGAACTCGTAGGCCATGTCATGGCTCATGGTGCCGGACAGCTTGCCGGCCAGCAGCTGGCAGGAATCGACCACCCGTTTCATGTAGGTGTAACGGCCGCGACGGTTGATGCCGCTGGTGGCATTCTCCCGGGTGTACTCATACAGGTCGTTCAGCGTCTCCCACGCGCCGCGTGGCACGATGGCACGTATGGTCCGCAGATTCTCGCGCGCCTGGCCCAGCGAGCAGGTGATGCAGCTGGAGTTGTTCTTGTCGGAGACAAGAAAACGCACCACGTTGCGTTCGCTGGCGTCCTCGTAGCGCGCACGGAACTCGTCCATCGACCCCATGATATAGACCAGCGGATCCCAGCCGATGGCAATCCGGCGCGGCATGTCGAGCATCAGGTTATTGTGCACGAGGATGATGCGCGCGGTGTTCTCGGTCCGTTCAATGTAGCGGGACATCCAGTAGATATGCTCGGCGACACTGGAAAGCAGCATGATCAGGTTTTCTCCATGTCCACGACCCAGGTATCCTTGCTGCCACCGCCCTGGGAGGAATTCACCACGAGTGATCCCTTCTGCAGCGCGACGCGCGTCAGGCCACCACGCGTGACATGGCTGCTCGTGCCGGACAGGATGAAGGGACGCAGATCGATGTGGCGTGGCTCGATATGACCGTCGCAAAGGGTCGGCGTCGTGGACAGCGCCAGGGTCGGCTGGGCGATATAATTGCGTGGTTTCGCCTTGATGAGTTCCGCGAATCTCTGCCGTTCCGCCTTGCTGGCAAACGGACCGACCAGCATACCGTAGCCGCCCGATTCATTGGCGGGCTTCACCACCAGCTTGTCGAGGTTGGCCAGCACGTAGCCGCGCTGCTTTTCGTCCATGCACAGATAGGTCTCCACATTGGGCAGGATCGGTTTTTCGTCCAGGTAGTAGCGGATCATGTCCGGTACAAAGGCATACACGACCTTGTCGTCCGCGACACCGGCTCCCGGGGCATTGGCAATGCCCACATTGCCCGCGCGCCAGGCCCGCATCAGGCCGGACACCCCGAGCATGGAGTCTGGACGGAAGACCTCCGGATCGAGGTACATGTCATCGACGCGCCGGTAAATGACATCCACCCGCTCCAGCCCGCCGACGGTGCGCAGATAGACACAATCATCCTCCATCACGACCAGGTCCCTGCCCACCACCAGTTCCACGCCCATTTGCTGTGCCAGGTAGGAATGCTCGAAATAGGCGGAGTTATAGATGCCCGGCGAGAGTACGACGACGGTCGGATAGTCGGCCGGTCGCGGGGACAGCGAGGCCAGGGTATCGAACAGGCGGGTCGGATAGCCGTCCACCGGCAGGATGCTGACCTCCTCGAACAGCTCGGGAAAGACCCGCTTCATGACCAGGCGGTTCTCCAGCATATAGGAGACGCCCGAGGGCACCCGCAGGTTGTCTTCCAGCACGTAGAATTTGCCGTCGCTGTCACGTACCAGGTCACTGCCGCAGATATGCGCCCATATGTCGAGGGGAGGCCTGACGCCGACGCACTGGCTGCGGAAATTAACCGATTCCGCAAGCAGTTCACCCGGAAAGACCTGGTCCCTGATTATGCGTTGTTCACCGTAGATATCGGCGATGAACCTGTTCAGTGCGGTAGCACGCTGAATCAGGCCGGCTTCGGTGCTGCGCCACTCGCGGGCAGGAATAATGCGTGGAATGATATCGAATGGCCAGACACGGTCGATACCGCTCTCGTTGGTATAGACAGTGAAGGTAATGCCCATGACGCGCATGGCCAGTTCCGCGGCATCGCGGCGCTCGCCCCATTCCGCATCGCTCAATGCGCTGATATAACGTACCGCTTGCCGGGACGCCTTGCGTGCATGCCCGGCCGGCGTAATCAGTTCGTCGTAGGCATCACCGCTCGAATAGTCTTGCCACCGAATCGTCATAGCACCACAGCCCCGCCAAACCGTCCCTGCCGTTACCCGTTAACCGTGTGTTGCGACCATCGAACCGACCGGGCAACAGCCATACTCCGGGATGTGCCGGTGTCCCTGCACGGGTGAACCCGGCAGGCACAGCCAGCAGTACACCGGTCGTCAGGGAGCGCCCGAAGATCCCGCAACAGTCAGTATCGATTCACTATGCCTCCAGCAAACAGCGTGCCATCAGCCCGTGTCAGCCGGACTGTTCAGCCAGGGTGGCCTTGATTGGTCTGTCATGCCGGAGGGTGATCAAGCGGGTGTACCCCGCCTATTGTCCTGATTTCAATACCTTGGCAGATTAGTACTGTTGCATGCACAGCTGACCATGAGGCCGCAGCGCCGGCCCGATGTCTGATTCACGGCAACAGCAGGCGTTTGGTATGCACCACCATGAGGCAGGAATGGCGGCAAACCCTGTTTTACGCACCAAGCTTGTACCGAATAGTGCCGCGCAGCTTCAGGAGAGTGCAGAGCGGCAACCCGGGTACGGAAAGCTTCCGGTGGCCGGTGCACAACACCCTGAAATCCTGTTATATCTTTATGGACCCGTGCATAACGCGCTGACTGGCGTAGTTCTTGCGTGTCCAGCACGAGGGTATGGAGCGGCAGGAATGCCATACGGTTATCACGCTGGGAAAACGGCCGTTACCACCGTAACAGCAGGTGATCACCACCACGGCAAGGCTACGGAAGAAGACATTGACCCGTGCAATTTGAAATCCGGCACATTACCACCTACCGTTACAATACGCCGGTCCAGCTGGGCCCGCATATCGTGCGACTGATACCCCGCACCGACGGCAACCAGCGGCTACTGGACTATCAGTGCACGATCACACCGGAACCCGCGTTGCAATCGAAAGCACTGGATGCCGCCGGCAACCTGGTCACGCACCTGTGGTTCACCGGGACAACGACCGAACTGCAGATCGCATGTGACGCCAGCGTTGTGACAACGCAAGACAATCCCTGCGACTACGTCGTGGATACCCCGGCAACCGGTCTCCCCATACAGTACACACGCAACGAGGCCACATTGCTGGGAGCGTATTGCGATCGCGACGCACCCGCAGCCGGCGTCGGTGCGCTGGCCGCGAACCTGGCCAGTCAAACGGATAACGATACGCTGGCCTTTCTCAACGCGCTGAACGGCTTCCTGCACACGGAATTCGACAGGGAGATTCGTGATCAGGGCGCGCCGCAAAGTCCCGAATTCACCCTGGCGCAGCGCCGGGGCGCATGCCGCGACCTGGCGATACTGTTTATCGTTATGTGCAGGATCCAGGGTATCGCGGCGCGTTTCGTCAGCGGCTACCAGGCGCACGCACAGACCCGCCGGAAACGCCGCTACCTGCACGCCTGGCCGGAGGTCTATATCCCCGGCGGCGGCTGGCGCGGCTATGACCCCAGCCACGGCACCGCCACAGCGGCTGCGCATGTAGCGCTGGCCGCGGCCGACACGGCGGCCGGGACCATGCCGGTCGATGGCGTCTTCTACGGTGATGGCGTGCGTTCCGAAATGAGCTTTGAAATCAACATCCACACGGACGCCTGAACAGGCACGATATCATTTCGTGGTATGTTGGATAGAGTCGCTAACTGACCAGGTTATCTGAATATGGCCATCCGAGTTGCTATCAATCACAAGACCGAGTACCGCTTCGACCGCCCCGTCAAGGTGACACCCCATGTCGTTCGGCTCCGCCCGGCCCCGCACACCCGCACCCCGATCGAGGCCTATTCGCTCAAGGTGCAGCCCAGGGAACATTTCATCAACTGGCAGCAGGATCCATTCGGCAACTACCTGGCCCGGCTGGTGTTCCCCGAACCGGTGCGGACATTGTCTTTCGAGGTGGACGTGGTGGCCGAGATCGTGGTCATCAATCCGTTCGATTTCTTCGTGGAAAAGTATGCGGAGAAATATCCGTTCAACTATCCGTCCGATTTGCGCAAGGATCTGGCGCCCTACCTGGAGGTCACCGAGCAGGGTCCGCGGCTGCGGCAATGGCTGGCGGATGTCGACCGGTCCCGTCAGGAGATCAACACCTTCCTGGTGAAGCTCAACCAGCGGCTGCAGGGCGACATCGGCTATACCATCCGCATGGAACCGGGCATTCAGAGCTGCGAGGAAACATTCGACAAGGCGCTGGGCTCCTGCCGCGACACCGGCTGGCTGCTGGTGCAGATCCTGCGCCACCTCGGGCTGGCGGCACGGTTTCGTCTCCGGCTACCTGCTGCAGCTGACGCCGGACGAAAAACCGCTGGAAGGCCCCGCCGGCACCGACCATGACTTTACCGACCTGCATGCCTGGGCCGAGGTCTATATACCGGGCGCCGGCTGGCTGGGACTGGACCCGACCTCGGGCCTGTTTGCCGGCGAGGGCCACATCCCGCTGGCCTGCACGCCGCACCCCGTGAGTGCGGCGCCCATCACCGGGGCTACCGACGAGTGCGAGGTCGACTTCCGCTTCAGCAACAGCGTGCGGCGTATCCACGAGGACCCGCGGGTCACCAAGCCCTATACCGATTCCCAGTGGCAAACCATCCAGGCGCTGGGGCGCCAGGTCGATGCCGATCTGGAGTCCGGTGACGTCCGGCTCACCCTCGGCGGCGAACCCACCTTCGTCTCCATCGACGACATGGAGTCGGCCCAGTGGAACGAGGCCGCGCTGGGCGCTCACAAGCGCGAACTGGCTGGCGACCTGCTGCTGCGGCTGTGGCAGCGCTTTGCACCCGGCGGCCTGCTGCACTACGGCCAGGGCAAGTGGTATCCGGGCGAACCGATACCACGCTGGTCGCTGAACTGCTTCTGGCGCATCGATGGCAAGCCGGTGTGGCGCAACCCGGCACTGCTGGCGCGGGACGGCGTCGACTACGGCTGCGGGCCGGCCGAGGCGGAACGATTCGCCGCAACGCTGACCCGCGGACTGGGTCTGCCCGAGCATTACCTGCTTCCCACCTACGAAGACACCCTCTATTACCTGTGGAAAGACGGCGGCCAGCCGGTCAACGTGGACCTGCTCGGGAATGACCTGAAAAAACCCGACGAACGGCGCCGGCTGGTGGAACTGCTCGCCGGCGACCTCGGCAAGCCCGCCGGCTTCGCGCTGCCCCTGCGCTGGGACGCTGCCCGCAAGGGCTGGCAAAGCTGTGACTGGAGTTTTCGCCGCGGGCACCTGTTCCTGACCCCCGGAGATTCACCCATGGGACTGCGCCTGCCACTCGAGGCCCTGCCCTGGGTAGCCGAGGAGGAGCGTGACATCGAACCGGAACGCGACCTGTTCGAACCGCGCCCGGCACTCGGGGACTACTACAGCGAGGTGACCCGCCGTTTCAGCCGCTTCGAGGTGGTGCAGGAAACGCATCCGGAAATCAGGCAGCAGGAACCGGCGGACAACGGAACGCGCACCCGGCAACGGGTCGAGGTGATCCACACTGCCCTGTGCGTCGAGGCCCGCGACGGCATGCTGCGGGTGTTCCTGCCACCGCTCACCCACCTGGAACATTACCTGGACCTGCTCGCCGCGGTGGAGCTGAGCGCCACCCGGCTGGGGATGCCGGTGCGCATCGAAGGGTACGAACCGCCACGTGACTGGCGCATACGCAAACTGGCCGTGACACCCGACCCGGGCGTAATCGAGGTCAACATTCACCCGTCGCACAACTGGGAGGAACTGGTCAGGCATACCGAGACCCTGTACGCCGAGGCACGTCTGACCCGGCTCGGGACGGAGAAGTTCATGCTGGACGGCCGCCACACCGGTACCGGCGGCGGCAACCACGTCACGCTCGGCGGCGCCACCCCGGTCGACAGCCCGTTCCTGCGGCGACCCGACCTGCTGCGCAGCCTGCTGACCTACTGGCAGCATCACCCGGGGCTATCCACCCTGTATTCCGGCATGTTCATCGGCCCGACCAGCCAGGCCCCCCGGGTGGACGAGGCCCGGGACGAGAACCTCTACGAGCTGGAAATCGCCTTTCAACAGATGCCCGCGGGCAACGTGGAGCAGCCCTGGCTGGTCGACCGGCTGTTGCGCAACCTGCTGGTGGATATCACCGGCAACACTCACCGGTCGGAGTTCTGTATCGACAAGCTCTACTCGCCGGACTCATCGACCGGACGCCTGGGGCTGGTGGAATTCCGCGCCTTCGAGATGCCGCCGCACGCGCGCATGAGCCTGGTGCAGATGCTGCTGTTGCGTACCCTGATCGCGCGCTTCTGGAAGCGGCCCTACCGGCACCGCCTGGTGCGCTGGGGCACGGCACTGCATGACCGGTTCATGCTGCCCCACTACGTGTGGACCGACATGCAGGACGTGGTGTGCGAGTTGCAGCGCGCCGGCTACCCGTTCCAGCTGGAGTGGCTGGCACCGTTTCTCGAGTTCCGCTTTCCGCACTACGGTTCGGTCAGCGTGCAGGGCATCCGTCTCGATATCAACGCCGCCCTGGAGCCCTGGCACGTGCTGGGCGAGGAGATGAGCAACCTCGGCACAGCGCGCTTCGTCGACTCCTCGGTGGAGCGTGTGCAGGTCAAGGTCAGCGGCCTGACGCAGAACCGCTACGTGGTCACCTGCAACGGGCGCCGGGTTCCGCTGCGCTGCACCGGCACCCATGGTGAGTACGTCGCGGGGGTGCGCTTCCGCGCCTGGCAGCCGCCATCGGCGCTGCATCCCACCATCGGCACCCACTCCCCGCTGGTATTCGACATCATCGACACCTGGAACGGCCGCGCCATCGGGGGCTGCACCTACCACGTGGCACACCCCGGGGGACGGCACTACGATGTGTTCCCGGTCAATGCCTACGAGGCCGAATCACGCCGCGTCAGCCGCTTCTGGAATTACGGCCACAGCGCGGGTCCGATCGAGCCACCGCCGGTATACGAGCAGCTGGCACAGTTCCTGCCCGAAGGGCATGTCCCGGGACCCATGACACCCCCCGCCGAGGAGATCAATCCGGAGTATCCTGACACCCTGGACCTGAGATACCGGAGCGGCTGTGACTGATGCGACTGTTATGAACGCTCCTGACCGCAGCCCGGCCTGCCCGGCCTACGCGAAGCCGCCGACGGGCTATGACGAGATGTGCACCGGCCGGGGTACAGTGCGCAAGCACTGGCGCTACCTGATCAGCGCCCTGGATGCCATGGGTCCTGAGGTACTGCAGCAACGCCAGCGCGACACCGTGCGGATGCTGCGCAGTGACGGTGCCACGTACAACGTCTACGGCGTGGATGACGGCCTCAACCGGACATGGCAGCTCGACCCGGTGCCGCTGCTGGTCAGCAGCAGCGAATGGGCCGGCATCGAGTCCGGTCTGATGCAGCGGGCGGAACTGCTCAACCTGATCCTGCAGGATCTCTACGGACCACGCAGCCTGATACGAAAGGGGCTGATCCCGCCGGATCTGGTCTATGCCGACTCCGGTTTCCAGCGTCCCTGTGTGATAGCCCCGCCCGGCAGGGCGCCGGGATTGACCCTGTACGCCGCAGACCTGGTGCGCTGCGTGGACGGCCACTTCCGGGTCCTGAAGGATCGTACCCAGGCCCCCTCGGGCATGGGCTATGCCCTGGAAAACCGCACCGTCATGTCGCGGCTGATACCCAGCCTGTTCCGTGACTCCCACCCGCACCGGCTCGCCCCCTTCTTCCGGCGCCTGCGCGAGTCGCTGGCGGCCCTGGCACCGGCCGCCGGGCGTGACGATCCGCGGGTGGTGATCATGACACCCGGGCCGCACAACGAGACCTATTTCGAGCATCTCTACCTGTCCAACTACCTCGATTACACCCTCATCGAGGGCGCCAACCTGACCGTACGCGACGGTCGAGTCTGGCTCCGGTCTGTCAGCGGGCTGGCGCCGGTGGACGTCATCCTCAGGCGCGTCGACGATCATTACTGCGACCCGCTCGAACTGCGCCCCGACTCCCTGCTCGGTGTGCCGGGACTGCTCGAAGTCGCCCGCCGTGGACGTGTCACCATCGCCAATCCCCTCGGTGCGGGGATACTGGAAAGCCCCGGGCTGATGGCCTTCCTGCCCCGGCTCGCGAAGCATGTGCTGGGACAGGAGCTGAGGCTGCCGTCGGTCGCTACCTGGTGGTGCGGCCAACCGCTGGAGCTCGACTATGTGCTGGCCAACCTGCCCACCCTGGTCCTGCGGCCCGTCAACCGGGCCGCCGGCGACAGACCGGTCTTCGGCGACCAGCTCGACAGTGCGGGACTGGCAGCATGGCGCGACCGGATCCGGGCACAGCCGCACCTCTACGTCGGTCAGGAACGGCTGACCGCGTCCTCGGCTCCGACCCTGCGCGACGGCCGGCTGGAACCGCATCACAGCATCCTGCGCACCTTCCTGACAGCCGCACAGGGCAGTTTCGTGGTCATGCCGGGCGGTCTGACCCGCGTCGGCGAGACACTGGAAAGCCGGGTTGTCTCCAACCAGGCCGGGGCCGTCAGCAAGGACACCTGGGTGCTGGCCTCGGAGCCCGAGCAGATCGTGACGCTGCTGCCGCAGGGCAAGGCCGCCTACCCGCAGGTGCAGGAGACCCTGCCCGGTGTCGCCGCCGAGAACCTGTTCTGGCTGGCACGTTATGCCGAGCGCGCCGAGGACATGATCCGGCTGATCCGCAATATTCACAATCGCCGCAACGAAACCCTGCAGCTTGCGGACCCGGTTTATCACGCCGCCCTGGGCCGTCTGCTCCAGGGACTGACCCACATGAGCATGACCTATCCCGGCTTCACGGGCAGCGGGTCGGCCGCACGCCTGGCCGAGCCGGTGGCGGAGATCATCGACCTGATCACAAACCCGCAGCGCGCCGGGAGCCTGGCCGCCAACCTGGCGGCCAGCCTCAACGCGGCCTACGCCGTACGCAACCTGGTCACAGCCGATGCCCGCCGGGTCTTTAATGACATCGGTGATGAACTGGCCAGCCTGGCGCATGGCGGGCACGACGACCTGCAATTCCTGCAGGATGCCCAGGATCGCATCATCACCGCCCTGATGGCCTTCGCCGGCGCCACCAGCGAGAGCATGAGCCGTGACCTCGGCTGGCACTTCCTCAACCTGGGCAGGCGGGTCGAACGCGCCCTGCAGCTGATCGCGCTGCTGCGCGGTGTGCTGACCCGCCGCGAGTCACCGGAGGTCGAGCTGCTGTTGCTGGAGTCGGTGCTTGCCGTCACCGAGAGCTTCACCCTCTACCGCCGTCGTTTCCGGAACCGGCCCCAGCTGGAGGCGACGCTCGACCTGTTGCTGCTGGACGAGACCAACAGCCGTTCCCTCGTCTATCAGCTGAACACCGCCCGGCAGCACCTCACCGTGCTGCCGGGACAGGGTGAACGGCCCTACAAGAAAGAACTGCGGCTGGTACTCGAGTCCGCCACACAGCTCAATCTCGCGAACGCGGACGAGCTGGCAGAGGCGGATGGCGGCACCCGGCCACAACTCGAGAGCCTGCTCGCCGGTCTCGGTCAGCGCCTGAGCGAGACGTCCATTGCCCTCACGGCGACCTATTTCATCCATGCCGAGCGGCCCTACCAGCTGGTCGAGGAAGAACCGTAGCCACCATGAAATTCCGCATCGTGCACAAGACCGAGTACTCCTACCAGACCACGGTCAGCCAGTGCCACAACCTTGCCCACCTGCGGCCCCGCACCCTGCCCACCCAGCAGTGCCTGGGGCATCGCCTGCAGATCGATCCCCTGCCGCTGGATCTCGCCGAGCACGAGGACTTCTTCGGCAACCACGTCAGTTATTTTTCCATCCAGCAGCCGCACCGGACACTGACGGTCACCGCGACCAGCGAGGTCCGGCTGGACCCCGCCAATGGCCAGCTGGCACTGGACAAGGACATGCCCTGGGACGAGGTACGCGTGCGACTGGCGGAACCGCACACGGATACCGCGCGTGAGAACCGGCAGTTCGTGCTCGACTCACCCCTGGCCGGTGCGGCGCCGGAACTGTCCGGCTATGCGGCCGCCTCGTTTCCACCCGGCCGGCCGCTGCTGGAGGCCGTACGCGACCTGATGGAGCGCGTCCACAATGAATTTACCTATGATCCGGAGTTTTCCACCGTCTCCACCCCCCTGACCGATGTGCTCATTAACCGTCGGGGCGTGTGCCAGGACTTCGCCCACCTGGCGATCGCCTGCCTGCGCAGCCTCGGGCTGGCGGCGCGCTACGTGAGCGGTTATCTCGAAACCTGCCGCCGCCAGGCCAGCCCAAACAGCAGGGTGCCGACGAGTCGCACGCCTGGTTCGCGGTCTACCTGCCCGATGTCGGCTGGCATGATTTCGACCCCACCAACAACCGGGTACCGCTGGACCAGCACGTCACCACGGCCTGGGGACGGGACTATGCCGACGTCACGCCGCTCAAGGGCGTGCTGTTCGGTGGCGATCCGGGACACCGGCCACGGGTCGCGGTAGACATGCAGCGCCTGCCGGAAACCGACGCCGCGGCGGGACCGGCACCGGCCGGCGGTTGACCGATTCTTAAGCTCAAATAATCGAGGAAATCCTTGATTCCCGAACCGCTCGTCGCAAAATGCAAAGAAAACCCCGCTAATGCGGGGTTTTCTTTCTGCGACTATCCGCGAAGACAACACGATATACTCATAACTCAATCGTCACCGAAAAATACTGCCTCATCCTTGACGCTGATTTGCCTCCTCGTCCATCAATCAGATCTTCGCTGTCACCATTCTCGATAATGGATGTAATGGCACGTACTGGTTTTCTTTCTCCAGGTCGCTCTCCTCGTCGGCCAACTGTGCTTTCGCTTGCTGTGCCGATACCAAGGCCAGAAACCCGCTGCCACCGCGCACGGCAGACAGTTCGGCACTCGTCAGGTCTTTACTCATTTCCACGTCTTTGATCATCATGGTCAGGTTCTCCTAAACTCTCAGTTAATATTCATGGCCGGGGTAGGGTTGCCATTTTGGCTTTTCGTGAACCTTTCGGTTCATGTTCCCTAGAAGAGCAACAGCTGTGCCAGTTATCCAGGTGGTAGAAAATAAGTTTCAAGAGTTTGAATTGTGATTGTTTTTCTTTTCTTTAGGTGGCAGACAAAGCCTTCAATCCTGCATTGATCAACCGAATCGTTTGCCAGGCACGAACACAAATCAGGGCAAAGTCAGCAGCCCCCCAACTGGCCCACAGCACCAACGCCCGACAACAGGCGTTGAGCTGACTTCCACAGTCAAGAGATACCCATGAAGCTAATTAATCGATGTGTGAGCAATTCAGGGTGGCTGTCCGAGCCTTTGGAAGAGACGGCGCCAGTAATAGCGACGGTTGATCATGCCCCCTCATCGCAGGAATCGGTTCAGGCCCAGGATACAAGATGGCCGACGACTGCGTCGTTATGAACGGCGCTGGCTGGTGGAACGCTTCTTTGCCTGGATTCAGTGGCAACGCCATCTCCAGGTTCGCTGGGAATGTTACGCCCATAATTTTCTCTGCTTTGTGCAGCTCGCAGCCATTGCTATCCTGTTAAAGCAATTTTAATGAGAGAGTTTCGAGTTCCTGGAAACGTCCCTTGCTGATGTCATAGAGAACCAGGTCATCCAGCGCGACAACCGATGCCGAGCGTCTGTCACTTCGACGGCCAGGCACAGCAGCTGCGGTACCGTTTCAGCGATGCCAGAACGGCGGCGTGAGGATGACCAGCAGGGTATAGAATTCCAGCCGCCCGGCAATCATGCACAGGCTCAGAATCCACTTGGCCAGCTCCGGAAGATGGCCATAGCTGTGCGTCGGCCCGACCCCACCCAGGCCGGGGCCGACGTTGAAGATACAGGCGACGACCGCACTGAGCGCGGTGAGCAGATCCACGCCCAGCGCGGCCAGCAACAGCCAGGCAAAGAAGATCACCAGCCAGGCCAGATAAATCAGGTTGAGCAGCCCGTTCACAGCCGGCTCGGGTGTGGTCTCGCCGCCCAGGCGGATGGGAAAGACCCCCTGGGGTTCGGACATGCGGCGGAATTCGCGATCGACGACCCGACCCAGAAACAGTGCCCGCGCCACCTTGATCCCGCCGGCGGTGGAGCCCGTACAGCCGCCCACGAACATGAGCATAAGCAGCACGAGCTGGCTTAGCGGGTACCACGCGGCATAGTCCTGGGTAACGAAACCGGTCGTCGTGAGGATCGAGCTCGCCTGAAACAGTGCGGCGCGGAATGCGGGTTCCCCGCTCGCGTGGCCCTGCCAGGCCAGCACCCCCGTTATGATGGCGGTCGCAAACAGCAGCAGCAGAAGATAACCGCGCAGTTCATAGTCAGCCCACAGGCTGCGCGGCTGCCGTTCGATCCAGAGCCGGTAATGCTGAATGAAACTCATGCCGCTCAACAGCATGAAGAGGATGATGATATATTCGATAAGCGGGCTGCCGAACCCGGCGATACTCGCCGTGCGGGTGGAAAATCCCCCGGTGCCCATGGTAGAGAAGGCATGGCACAGCGCCTCGAAGCCGTCCATGCCGGCCAGTCGCAGGGCAAGTACACCCAGCAGCGTCAGCAGGATATAGATCTTCCACAAGGCCTTCGCGCTCTCCAGCAGGCGCGGCATGACCCGTTGGGACTTGGCACCGGAGAACTCGGCGCGGTAGAGATACATGCCGCCCTGCCCCACCAGGGGCAGGATCGCCACACCGAGCAGCACGATGCCCATACCGCCGAGCCAGTGCGTGAAGCAGCGCCACAACTGCACGGGCCGCGACAGGATCTCCACACGGTCGAGCACCGTCGCCCCGGTGGTCGTGAAACCTGACACGGATTCGAACACGGCATCGGTGAAGCCGGAAAACCAGGGCGAGAGCAGGAATGGCAGGCACCCAAAGAGACAGATGCCCAGCCAGACCAGAACGACCACGAGGATGGCCTCGCGCGGCTTGATCTCCCGCGCCTGACGCCCGTGCGAGAGGGCCAGCAGCAGCCCGCCGGCAACGGCTGTGATCACGACGGAGAGCGTCAGCGCCCGCAGATCTGCGCCGCCGGTAGCCAGGCTGTAGCCAGTCGGAATCAGCATGACGACCGCGAGTCCGGAAATGAAATGACCGAGCAACCAGCCGACGATGCGCGGGTCAACGACGACGGGTTGCATCAGGCTTTGCGGGCCGTGATAAGAAAACCGGATTCCAGACGGTGAGACGCAGCTCTCCGCGGCGAAAAACACCACGCGGTCACCCGCGACGATGATCTCCTTGCCACGCGGGATGACCACTTCCCCGTAGGGGCGCACGATGGCGCCGACGACGACACCACGGGGGAGATGCAACTCACACAGGGCCCGCCCCACGTACCTGGAAGAGGCATCGGCAATCAGTTCGATCGCCTCCGCTTCCTCTTCCCGGAAGGTCCGTACCGACAGAACGCCGCCCTTGCGCACCAGTTCGAGAATGGCGTCGACGATCTTCACCCGCCGGCTGACCGTGGTATTGATGCCGAGGCGCTGGGCCAGGATGAAATTGTGCACCCGGTTGACCATCGCAACGACTTTTCGCGCGCCCAGCTGGCGGGCCAGCAGTGAGACGATCAGGTTGGTGTTATCGTCATCAGTCAGCGCCAGGAAGGCGTCCACACCCTCGATATTTTCCTCCAGCAGGACTTGCTGGTTGCTGCCGTCGGCGTGAATCACCACGCTTTTCTGCAGGATGCCGGCAACATGTTCACATTGCGCGGCATCCCCCTCGAAGATCTTCACCGCCACCCCCTCCGCTTCCATACGTTCGGCGAGCACGATGGCGCTCTCGGTACCCCCGACGATGAAGGCGCGCTGGACCGGAGGCTGTTTCACGATACCCATGAAGCTCAGGGTGGCATCGAAGTTCTGACGAGTCGTCGCAACGTAGATGTGATCCCAGGGCCGGAACACCTCGTCGCCGTGCGGAACGATGAATTCCTTGCCGCGAAAAATCATGGCCACCATGCTGTTCTGCGGCGGCCCGGCGCGGACCAGATCGCTCAGCGATTTGCCGGCCAGCCAGCTGTCAGGTTCCACGTTCATGCCGAAGAGCTTGACCTCACCGTCGGCGAAGTCGCGGATGTCGGACACACCGGGAACAGAAAGCACGTGACAGATGCGCCCGACGATATCGCTCTCCGGATGAATCACCCGGTCGATGCGAACCCCCCGGGCCGCGAGTATCGCCTCCCATTCCCGGAACTCCCGGGTGCGCAGGCGCACGGCCTTGATGGCGGCCGGTGCCTCGGCGTCGGCGATCAGGCAGGCCAGCACATTGGTTTCATCGCTATCGGTCGCGGCTATCACCATGTCGGCCGTGCTGATCCCGGCACGGCGCCAGGCGGTGAGACTGCCCGCGCTGTCCTGGACGACTTTGGCGTCGAGGTGGGCTTCGAGATAGGCGCAACGCCCCCCGTCCGGTTCCAGCATGACGAGTTCATTGCCTTCCCTGATCAGGCGCCTGGTGATGAATTCCGCAGTTTGGCCGCCGCCGGCGACGATGATGCGCATCAGTCCGCGTCCCTCATGGCGGCGCCACAAATCCGGAGTGGAGGTACAAGAACACGAATCATCACCAGTACTTGAAAGACCCATGGCAAACCAGAAACCGTGCCGGCACGCCGCTACAGCCGACAAGTGTCCAAACTATAGCAAAGTCCCGATCGAACATGTCATCAGGGTCTCCGGCAGTATCACCGGATCGCGTACGGGCTGCGCCACCCGTAGGCCGCAGAACCGAAACACCATAACGGACGCCGCGTTAATCGCCGGCCAGGCCAGTGTGCGACTCGGTCATGCCCGTTGCGTAGCATATTGATAGCCGGGCAAAACCCGGGCAGCACCACAACCCTGGCATGCCGACGGCCCGGAGATTTGTGCATACTCAGATGAATTGGTGCGCAGTTCGCCGCATTCAAACACCGCACTCTGTTTGGTTCGGTGGTTCCCGCCATTGCCCCGGCGTGCAACGGCTGACATTTAGCCGCGGCCACATAGGGCAAACAAAAAATGTCAATATAACAGCTACATGCAAAGCCGGGCAGCGTGTTGGCACGGTCATTGCTGATTAGGTACTGCGGTCGACAGAGTCCGCGCCATTTCAACTCGGGAGATATGTCATGAGCCACATCGTTATTAGGGATATCAACGAAGCCAGCGAACTCGATCAGGCGACCCTTGACAGGATTTATGGCGGCACGGGTTTCCAGGCCCTTCGCGGCTTGAGCAGCCAGCAAGCAGAGAACTCCGATGACACCGCTGTCGCACTCGCTCTGTTTACCGACCTGGCGCGTCTTATATTTTGAATCGACTACCAGAAACCTCCGCCGGGATCAGTCTTTGATCCCAGGCGGAAAATCGTCTGGCGTCGTGCTGTCAATTTTGCAGTTAATTATGTCAGTCTCTGCTGGAGGACTGATCAGTGTCGTGTGCTGTCTGAACCCCTCTCGCCACAATTGAAATTCCTGAAGGACCGCTTTGGGTGTTCCATGAAGTACAACCGATTCTCCCCCTGTAAACAGTATGCAGGTCTGATTCCGGCCAGGAGCAGTTCGTCGCACGCATCCTATGGATCCCAGGCAATCTCGTCCCACAGGAGTTGCAGTTTGTTACCGCGTGACGGGTTCAACCACGACATATGGGCCAGCCGTCCCTGAAGATGCGCTTTGAAGTCGGGCAGTTTATCGAGATTCTGACTTTCAGGGCCGTACTTGATACAGTTGTACAGGACGGCCTTCATCCGGTCCCAGTCTGAACGGCGACAGTTCGACTTCTCATTGACGATGATGCCTGCAAGACACTGACGCTGCGACGACAATCGAAGTCGCGTCTTTCGATGGTTGAGTCGAAAACCTTCGTCAATTGCGATCCCTCCAACCAGAGCCTCGACGAACCCTGCCATATTGGCCAGGCGGGAAGGACCCGAGAATGCCAGGTCATCCGCGTAACGCGTGTATTGAAAACCAAACCGGTCTGCGATCCCCTGGAGTCGGCAATCCAGCCGCCAGGTACACAGGTTCGCGAGTTGGGCAGATGTAGGCGCACCCTGGGGCAGATGCCTGCTTTGCAGACGCTTGCGTGCATGCCAGGGCAGCCCTTTGAAGGGCTTGCCTGCCAATTGCGGCGAGACGGAATTGGTACAAACGCCCTGTAGCAACCACGCGATGGTCCGGGGATAACCAAGACGGCGAAACATGGCGCCAATGCGAGCCACGGGTACGGAATGAAAGAAGTCCTTCAGATCAAGACGCAGGACAACTGCTTGACCAACGTGGGGGGCTACGAATGTCTTTATGGATCGACCGCGACAGAAACCATGCGCACAGGGATGTGGCGGGACACGATTGAGGATGTCCCGCAGAATCGTTCGTTGTATAGCCTTCAGGCGTGATTTCGGTGTCTCTATCAGACGGAATTCGCCTGATCTTTTACGGATCCAGAAATAGCGGTAGTGATGTAGCTTCCCCTCCGTTACCTTACCTTGCTGCGACTTGCAGTCAGCAAACCAGGCTATCTCCTTGTCGTCCAGACACAACCACAGGCCAATATCTCTCCAGGTAGCCAGGCCGGGAAGAGGGAAGGTGATCAGCCTTTCGGGCTTCGCCCCCATAACCGGTGGGTCGAGCAGCGGGCCCCGAATAGCCCCGCTCTCGAATACGGACTCCAGCAGGGGTTCCTGGAGCACAAAAGCAACCAGCGTATCGATGTCCGGTGGTGATGATTCGTCGAAGTGAAAACGGAGTCGGGCGGCGACCCGCGCCGGATCGGTGTAACCGGCCGGCAAGACCCGGATAAGGCGATCAGTGATAGCGGGGTAATCCCAGGCACCAGACGCTATCGATAGTGCAAGCCACCTTGCTTGGACGAGTTTGCTGGACAAGTTGCAACCGGTCTCCGACCCTTCTCGTATTTCCGGTGCCGGACTGCGCGAGGCGCAGTGTCGCACCGGACATGAAATGTACAGGCAAGACCTGTTCCCCGGGGTAACCCCGGAGAGTCCCTTGATTCAACCCAGGTTAAATCGCGGAACCGCTCGGAGACCGGCTGCGGGACCCATATTAAGTGAGCATATGTGAAGGTCAAGCCATTGTTCATGATGCAGCCGTGGCGCCGTATCTCGATTGTTGCTGCCGTGATCAGATCGGTACGATTGCGGCCTGTCACAGCGCCGGGAACGATCGTTGCATGAAAGCCTGGTTATCGAAGCTGGATGCGCAGGTACCTGATGCAACCCACAGGGGTGACATCGACGGTTTGCTTCCCTGTGTCAGCCGGTCCGGCACCGGCGGGTCCTGGAGGACGATGCCACAGGGCTACAGGGTGTCCGTACAAATTGTTCCCTAGCGTTTTCCTCCCTCCAGGCGTCCCCCCTGCTGAAGCCATTGGGCTGCCAGCCAGCAGGTGGCGGCCCAGGCCGCTCCGGCAGCCCATCCGGCCAGGACGTCGCTTGGCCAGTGCACACCGAGATAGACGCGGCTTACCCCGACCAGCAAGGTGGCCAGGACAGAGCAGCCGATCAGGTAGATCCTGACCCGGCGCGCGGCGTGCACCATCGCCAGCAGGGCGCCGCCGGTGAGATAGACCACCGCCGACAGCATCGAATGGCCGCTGGGAAAACTGGACGTATAGATCATCGAACCGTGAGACACCAGGTCCGGGCGAGGACGGTCAAATCCACTCTTGAGTGCCAGACTGAGCAGCAGTCCACCCAGTATTGCCGACAGCAGGAACACCGCAACACGACGCAGGCCCTGCAGCCAGAGATAGCCGACCGAAGACAGGGTGAGCAGGCTGAGCACCCCGATACCGCCCAGGGCCGTGAAGTCACGAAACATTTCCTCCATCCAGGCAGGACCCAGCGGGTCGCCGGGATCCCCTGGTGTACGCAGCGCCAGCAGCAGCCAGCGGTCGAGCCGCAGGGTGTCGCCTTCGAGCACCTCGTCGGCGATGCCGATGAAGGCGAACAGTCCGAAACCGAGGATCAATAGCGCCAGCGAGACAAAATGATGCCGGGCAAACAGCCCGGGAGAAACGGCAGCCGTTTTCTCGTCAGTCATCTGCACGCATCACCCCGGGCGCCAGGCCATACCGTGCCAGAGGACAGTGTTGACCCATGCAGGCAGGCTATGTGCTCCGACACCCGTTTCGGTTACGGCAACGTGGTCATCTTCTTGTAGTCGATGGCCCGGGCGTAGGCCACCATATCGTCCTTCGAGACGTCGTCGCCCTGGATCGTCACGAGGAAACGGCTCGCGACGACCAGTTGAATCTGACCGCTCCTGCCACCGGTATTCATCTTGACGATAGCACGCTGTTCATTGATGGTCTCGAGCTTGCCCCCGTCCGACGTCGCGAACATCGGGTTGGCCATCATCATCATCATGCTTTGCAACATCGGAGAGTCGGTGACGACCTGTATATTCACCGTGCCAGAATACCTGGCGTACCTGCGCTCCACCGTCACACCGCCGCCAAACATCGCTGCACCCGCCGCCTGTGACGTCGGCGCTTCCGCCGTCCATCCGCTGAGCGGTTCCGGCAAAATGGATTCCATGGACGCGCCTTTCTTTTGCTGAACCAGCTGTGCAGCGTAGTTGAGGCCGGATGCGGCTTCCGTGTATTTGCCGTCCTTGTAGAACTGCATCGCCTCATTGACGGAGTCCGTGACTTCGTCGGCCGTTGCAGCCGGGGAGATCGCAACGAGTAACAGTGCAATTGCGCCGACAGGAAGACATTTCATGCTGGTGTTGATCATTTCGAAGCTCCTTCGTTGTGTACAGGCCGGTACAGGGTGGCAGAAAATCAACCTGGTGCGCCATCCCTGCTGGCAAATTTATTGTATACCCAGGCAAATACTATCCCGCCGACAAAGCCGTCGCAGAGTGCCCACAGCAAACCGATCACGCTGCCCATGGGCGTGATCCTGTACCCGCGGTACAGGTGCCCGAGAAAGACTGGCGCATCCGATGGGCCATCAAAGAGAATTATCCACCACGTAAGGAAGAGGATACCGAAACCCCATACCAGTCCACACGTGATGCCGAACGCTTTCACATCGAGTTTCATACCGTCTCCCAGGTTCGAGGTTTGTACCGGCTGACGGTCAGGAAGGCCCTGCTCAAACCTTCCTTGCGACGCGTCAGGGATACAGGCTATAGCGTACCAAGAGCGGGCACGTTAAGCGATGCATGCTGCGTTACCGGGTAACGCCGTGACGCAGCCGTCCCCGCCTGATTGATCATGAACCGAGGGACGCTGCCGCGCGACCTGCGCCGGCCGTCGTCCAGGGACATCCCGTCCTCTCGCCACACCATGCCGCCATGCACAGGTCCAGACCGCCCGGCGATCATGTCACTGCCGCCCGACCCGGTCGGTGCCCGACAGGTCTAGGGCGACTGGATGGCCAGCAGTTGCGGCCAGGCCGTCAGGATGGACGGCATGGCCGCAGGGTAGTCGGCCAGCCGGGCGGCGGCCCAGGCCGCGGCCTGCCGGGCGCTGTCGAGATACCCCTGCTTCCCTGTCAGCCGGCCCAGCGCCAGCAGCACCTGGATGGCCACGCCGTTGCCGGACGGCGTCGCGCCGTCGTCCGCCGGCTTATCACGCAGCCAGAGTTCCGTGTCGTCGGTCGTGCTGAAGAAACCGCCGTTCGCCCTGTCCTCGAAACGCGCGCGCATAACGTTCACCAGGCGCTGCGCACTCGAGAGCCAGTGCCGTTCCCCGCTGACCTGGTACAGGGCAAGTAGCCCCTGTGCCAGCGCGGCATAGTCTTCCTGGAACCCCGGCACGCCACGCACGCCGTTGCGCCAGTCACGGTACAGCACGCCCCGGGCGTCATCGAACAGCTTATCCATCAGGAAGTCCGCCGCCTGCCGCGCGGCGTCGATGTAGCGCGGCGCGTCCAGCTGGCGGCCGGCCAGTGCCAGCGTGGTGATCTGGTAGCCGTTCCAGGCCGTGACGATCTTGTCGTCGACCGGCACGGGCGGCCGTACCCGGCGCGCCGCACGCAAACGGCTGTCAACCGACGCGTTGCGCCGCCGGACGGTGGGCAGATCGACTGCAAAGCGCTGCGCCAGCGCGGCATCGTCCAGCGCCTCCAGCAACACATTGCGCCCGGCCAGCTCACCCGTTGGCCCGCTGACGGCATTGCCCCGGGCCGTGAGACCGTAACGCGCCGCGGCCCAGTCCAGCAGGACCCTGCCCGGCAAGGCCGCGGCCAGTTGCGGCCAGCTCCAGGTATAGTACGCGCCCTCCTCCGCCTGGTCGGATGGCGTGCCCGGCACCGGGCTGTCCGCGGCCAGTGCGGTGTAAAAACCGCCGCGCGAATCATGCAGTCCCGTGAGGGTGAAGTCGAGCACGTCACGTACGCAATCCGCATAGCGTGGCTGCGTGGTCTTGCGCCACGCGCTCAGGCAGACGCGCGCCATCAAGGCCTGGTCGTACAGCATCTTCTCGAAATGCGGTACGCGCCACTCGAAGTCGGTCGAGTAGCGATGGAAACCGCCGTCCAGCCGGTCGTAGATGCCGCCGGCCAGCATGTGGTCGAGCGTACCCAGTGCCATCGGCGCACTGGCCGGGTCGGTATCTTCCAGCAGGAACAGCAGGCGCGCCGGCTCCGGAAACTTCGGCGCCGGGCCAAAGCCGCCCTGCAGTTCGTCGAACTGCGCGGCGTAGTCGCGTCGCGCCGCACGCAGGGGCCCATCCGTCAGGCTTTGCACGGGGGCGACGGCACGGTCGCGTTCGCGCAGCGTCGCGACGGCATGTTGCGCAACCGCCCGCACGCCCGCCTCGTCGTCGCGCCAGGCTTCCGCGATCCGCTCCAGCAACTCCCGCAGGCCGGTGCGGCCGGCGTCCGTCTCCGGCGGGAAATAGGTGCCGCCGAAAAACGGTTCGCCCTGCGGCGTCGCCCACACCGACAGGGGCCAGCCGCCCTGCCCGCTGGTCAGCGTCACATACTGCATATAGGCCGCATCGAGGTCCGGGCGCTGTTCGCGGTCGATCTTGATGGCGACGAAGTGCGCGTTCAGCAAGGCCGCGATGGCCGGATCGCTGAACGACTCGCGCGCCATCACGTGGCACCAGTGGCAGGTAAAATACCCGATGGAGATGAACAGCGGTCTGTTCTCGTCGCGCGCCCTGGCCAGGGCCGCCGGGCCCCACGGATACCACTCGACCGGGTTGTCCGCGTGCAGCAGCAGGTAGGGACTGGATTCGCCGGCCAGCCGCCACCCCGCCGCCGGCGGTTCTGTCGCGCCGGTCGACCGGGCGGCACAGGACAGCAGCAGGAGCATCATCCCGACACACGACCGGTCCGCAATACGCAATATGCCTTTCATGGTGCTACTCTACACCGGCGATGCACCATGCGGGGACGGCATGCACCAGGAATGAGCAGGCGGCGACCTGTTTTGGAGAGGAACACCCGGCAAAGGGCAGTCAGTGCACGCAGTTACCGGACACCGGCATACTGGCATGTGCCTTGCTTGTGCTTGTACCCGGGGCCAGCCGGCACACACGGTGACTGATGACGGATAGAGGAGCACAGACAATGTGACACACAGTGTCCGCACACAGGCAATCGACTGGAAGCAATACGATCCAGGTAAATTTTACGACGAACTGATCAGCTCGCCAGGCTATGCCCGCGCCGCTGCACGCGGGCTTGTGTCCTACCTGCAAACCCTGACAGAAAAGCACCTGCGCAACCGCCAGCAGGCCGCCGACCTCGCCATCCAGGAAATGGGCATCAGCTTCACGGTCTACGGCGAGGGCGAGAACATCGACCGCACCTGGCCGATGGATATCATTCCGCGCGTGATCGGCATAGCGGAATGGCGGCGCCTGGAGGCCGGCCTGGTGCAGCGCCTGACGGCGCTCAACCTGTTCATCGCCGATGTCTACGGCCGGCAGCGCATCATCAAGGACAAGGTCTTCCCGACGGAGATCATCCAGAGCTCGAAGGATTTCCTGCAGCCGTGCATCGGCGCCAGGCCCAGGCACGGCGTGTGGGCGCACATCTGCGGGTCCGACCTGGTGCGCGACAGCGACGGCACGGTGTACGTGCTGGAGGACAACCTGCGCGTGCCGTCCGGCGTGTCCTACATGCTGGAAAACCGCGCCGTCACCAAGCGCGTGCTGCCGCAGCTGTTCCGCAGGCACAGCATCCTGCCGGTCGACGACTACCCGTCACAGCTGTTCGACATGCTCACCTCGCTGTCGCCGCGGCAATCGCGCAGCCCCGAGGTGGTGGTGATGACGCCCGGCATCTACAACTCGGCCTATTTCGAGCACTCCTACCTGGCGCAGCGCATGGGCGCGGAGCTGGTGAAGGGTTCCGACATGGTGGTAGGCGACGATGACTGCGTGTACATGAAAACCATCAAGGGGCTGGAGCGGGTCGACGTCATCTACCGCCGCGTCAACGACGACTTCCTCGACCCGGAGGCCTTCCGCGCCGACTCCTGCCTCGGCACACCCGGCCTGTTGCGCGCCTGGCGTGCCGGCAAGGTCGGGCTGGCGAACGCGCCGGGCGCCGGCGTCGCCGACGACAAGGTGGTCTACACCTACGTGCCGGCCATCATCAAATACTACCTCGACGAGGACCCGATCATCCCCAACGTGCCCTCCTTTCTGTGCGTCGACGAACAGCAGCGCCGGCACGTGCTCGCCAATCTCGACACGATGGTGGTCAAGCCGGCCAACGAGTCGGGCGGCTACGGCATGCTGGTCGGCACGGTCGCGAGCAAGGCCGAACGCGCGAAATTCGCCGAACTCATCGAAAAGAATCCGCGCAACTACATGGCACAGCCGGCGCTCAAGCTGTCCACCGCGCCGACGCTGTGCAACGGCCGCATCGAACCGCGCCACCTCGACCTGCGCCCTTTCATCCTGCAGGGCAAAAGCCATTACGTCACCGCCGGCGGACTGACACGGGTCGCGCTGCGCAAGGGCTCGCTGGTGGTGAACTCGTCCCAGGGCGGCGGCAGCAAGGACACCTGGGTCGTCGACACGGTGGCGAAATGAATGCTGTCCCGGGTCGCCGAGCGACTGTACTGGATGGCGCGCTATATCGAGCGCACCGAGAACACGGCGCGACTGATGCTGGTCCAGCATCACATGGTGCTCGACCTGCCCGCGACCATCCGGCCCGGCTGGGAGCTGATGATAGAGGTGCTCGGCACGCGTGGGGTGTCAGAGGCGATGACCGGCAAGCGCACGGAGAAGAACATCATCGGCTACCTGTTCGGCAGCCGCGACAACTCCAGCTCCATCATCAGCTCGCTGGTCGCGGCACGCGAAAACATCCGCACCACCCGTGAGGTGATACCGACCGAAACCTGGGAACGCATCAACAGCCTGTACCTCAGCGTCGCGCGGCGCGGCGCGCGCGGGCTGCCCGGCAATATCCGTCACAAGGTGCTGAACGACATCGTACAGCGCTGCCAGCAGATCACCGGTATGCTGGCCGGCAGCATGAACAACGACGATGCCTATCAGTTCATCCGCATCGGCCGCAACCTGGAACGCGCCGACATGAGCACCCGCATCATCGACACCGCCTCGGCCAGGCTGCTGGGCGACTCCGAGGATATCCTGCCGTACCGCAACGTGCTGTGGGTCAGCGTGCTCAAATCGCTAAGCGCCTACCAGATGTACCGGCTCAGCGTACGGCGCAATGTCAACCCGGAGGATGTGCTGCATTTCCTGTTCGACAGCAAGGTGTTTCCGCGCGCACTGGCGCACACGCTCAACGAGATCGATACCAGCATCGGCCTGCTGCCGCGCAACAGCGAGGCGCTCGTGACGCTTGACGAGGTCAAGCGCGCGCTGGGCAAGGCCGACCCCGGTGAACTCAGGGGTGCTGCGCTGCACAGCTACATCGATAACATGCAGCTCGAGCTGGACCGGATACACAACGTCATCAACAGCACCTGGTTCGAGCCCGATGCCGGTAATTGATCCGGGTTATGACCCCGATGCGACCGGACAGGCCCCTAGCGAACGAGGTCGGTCGGTATCGGCAGCACGTTGGCATGCGTGGTGCGCCGTTCCCAATCCAGCTGCGGCAGCCCGGAGAAGGCCTCCTTGAGCGCCTCGTTCCAGTGCTGGCGGATCGCGCGCAGGTAATCGTCGTCTTCCTCGAAGCGCAGATAGTGGTTGCTCTCGAAGGTGCTGTCCTCGTAGACGAGCAGTTCGATAGGCGCCCCCACGGTCGCGTTGGAACGCAGCGTCGAGTCCATGGAAACCATGGCGCAGCGGGCGGCGTCTTCCAGCGAGGTCTTGCGGGTCAGGATGCGGTCGAGGATCGGCTTGCCGTACTTGCTCTCGCCGATCTGCAGGAACGGATTCTCGTCGGAGTCCGTGATGAAGTTGCCGGCCGAGTAGATCATGAAGATGGCCATGTCACCGCCCTTGATCTGGCCGCCCAGCAACAGCGAGGCCGAGGTATCGACACCCTTGGCCGGGGAGGACTGCGCTTCCATCTGTTCCTCCCGGCTCACCTTGCCAACGTAGCGGGCCACATCGATCAGCTTCTTGCAGTTACGCAGGTTGGTCTTGTCGGGTTCGTCCAGTTCGTTTCCGATACGGCTGACGATGGCCTGGGTCGTGGCGAGGTTGCCCGACGTCAGCAGCACGAACAGGCGGTCCGGCGCCGGCCGGAACACGTGCATCTTGCTGTAGGATGACAGCATGTCGGAGCCTGCACTGGTACGCGAATCCGAGCAGAACACCAGGCCGTCTTCAGTCGCAATTGCCACACAGTAGGTCATAGTCTGTTCCTGTCCGGGATGCCGGAACACGCGGCGAACGCCCGTTCCGGCCAGACTCCATCTTAGAAGGAATGACCCGGACATACCAGACGGACATCACACTCATCCGAGCATTATTTTTAACTATATTTATATATTCCAGTAAGATGGATTACCTTTCTCGACCACCATTCACCATGTCGCCAGCGCAGCTGTGCCGCGCGGGGTGGCCACTCACCTGAACGCACCGCCCGGTCCCGAACTCGCTGCCGAATCCCGGTTGAAGTTCAGGCTGCAATGGTCAGCGGCGGAAGAACAGGTTGAGGAGAATACTCAGCACGATGCTGATCAGGAGCATCGACGTGATCAGGATGAACACGGTCCCGTGTTCCCCTTCCCGGCGGATATCGCCGGGCAGATGCCCGAACCAGCCGAACAGGCCGGGCGCGTAGTTCAACGCCAGTCCGAGCACGACCAGCAGTACGCCGATGACGATCAGCCCTTTTGCGCCGCCCATTCGATCAGTCCGTGAGCCGGCGCAGGAACTGTTGCCTGTGCAACAGCTCGAACAGGCCCTTGTCCCAGTGCTCATCCGTCAGCACGGTGCGGGCATCGGGCCGCACGACATAGGCCCACGTCTGTAGCGGACGCTCGTCGGCATCGCTCACCACCACGCGCTGGCGCTGGTAGAAATCACCCTCGAATTCATCCAGCCGGCGCAGCTGTGCCTCGCCGAGGCCGTTGTAGACCACGCCGCGCGTGTAGGCGCCCGGTTCCGGCACGATCCCCGGGAACATCTCGCCACGCACCGTGTAGCAGCCGTAGTTCTCCAGCACGACCGGCAGACCGGCCGCGTGGACTCCGCTGACCTGCTGCATGATTTCCGGGTATTGCAGCGTCCCGTAGCAAAACAGCCGCATCCTGTTGCTTCCCTCGCTCGGTAGTGGCCGCGCACCTGCCGGCCGCACCTGTGTGCATCACATATAGTCGTCCAGACCCAGCACGGCGCGGGCCGTCGCCGTGGTCCGTTCCGCCACCTGCTGCTCGGGTTCGCCGCGCACCGCGGCCAGGGCGGCCAGACAGTACGGCAGGTACTCCGGGCTGTTGCGCTCACCACGGTGCTGCGCCACGGTCATGTCCGGGGCATCGGTCTCCAGCACCAGGGCCTCCAGCGGCAGCGCGCGCGCCAGGCCGCGCAGCCGGCTGGAGCGCTCGAAGGTCAGCATGCCGCCGAACCCCAGCCGGAATCCCAGCTCGAGGTATTGCCCGGCCTGTTGCAGGCTGCCGTTGAAGGCGTGGCAGATGCCCCCGCGCACGCGGATGCGTTTCAGCGTCGCCAGTACCGCATCGTGTGCCTTGCGCACGTGCAGGATCACTGGCAGGCCGGCCGCACGCGCGATCTCCAGCTGCGCCTCGAACAGCCGCTGCTGGCGGTCACGGTCGAGGCCTGTCACGTAGTAGTCCAGTCCGATCTCGCCGATGGCGACCGGGCGTTGCCTGCCAACCCGGTCCTCCAGTTGTTGCAGGCCGGCGTCCGTATGCCGGTCGAGGTAGACGGGGTGCATGCCCAGCGCCGGGTACAGGCCGGGATCGGTGGCACAGAAATTCCACAGGTCGTCCCAGCTCCGGGCCAGCACACCGGGCACCACGATAGCCTTCACTCCGCCGGCACGCGCCCGCGCCAGCACCGCCTGGCGGTCGGCATCGAACTCCGCCACGTCGAGGTGGCAATGGGTGTCGATCAGGTCCATGGCCGGATTGTAGGCGCCGTGTGCATTGTCGCCCAGCCGTTTTCTGGTATGTTGCCGGCATGACGACACCGGACCTGCACCACAACGACCCGCACGTGGACGTCGAGCGCCGCTTCGGCGGCATCCTCCGGCTGTACGGCGCACGGGCACTGGCGACCTTTCGCAACGCGCACGTCTGCATCCTGGGCATCGGCGGGGTCGGCTCCTGGGCGGCCGAGGCACTGGCACGCTCGGCGGTCGGACGCATCACGCTGATCGACCCCGACCACGTCGCCGAGTCGAACATCAACCGCCAGCTGCCCGCGCTCGACAGCACGCTCGGCCGGGCCAAGGTGCAGGTACTGGCGGAACGCATGCGCCAGATCAACCCGCAATGCGACGTGTGCGGCATCGAGGAGTTCGTCACCGTCGACAACCTCGAGACACTGCTCACGCCCGGGTTCGATTACGTCATCGACTGCATCGACGGCTTTCGCACCAAGGCACAGCTGATCGCGCACTGCAGGCGCCAGCGGATCCGCATCATCACCGTCGGCGGCGCCGGCGGCCAGACCGACCCGACCCGTATCCGCGTCGTCGACCTGAGCCGTACCGAGCACGACGCACTGTTCTCCAAAACGCGCCGGCTGCTGCGCACCGACTACGGCTTTCCGAAAAACCTCAAGCGGCGTTTCGACGTCCCCTGCGTGTACTCGAAGGAAAACCCGGTGTTCCCCGCCGCGGACGGCGGCATCAGCCCGGCCAAACCGGACCACCTCAACCTCGGCGGACTGGGCTGTGCCGGCGGCCTGGGCTCAGCGATGCCGGTCACCGCCGGCTTCGGTCTGGCGGCGGCGGCGCACGTGCTGAAGAAGCTGGCAGCACGCACACCCGGCATGTAGGCGCGGGCCGCAGACGCAGACACAGCAGGCGGGATCAGCGGTATGCGACTGTGTCTGCACGCCCGACGGGCGCACGCCGACCGGCGTGCAGACAGGGTCTGCCGCACTGTCAGCCCGGATAGCCCGGCAGGCGCGAACCGGCAGCGTGGATGGTGTGGGGTGGTTTGCGGCCCGGTACCCGGGCTGTGTTTGCACGATCGAACTAGAACCTATCTCATAATTCCGCGCGAACCGCGTTGCAGTCCGAACTGCGTGCCTGCAAGGCGCGCCACGCAGCACAGTACTTGACGTACGGGCAAGCGGGGCAACGCCGCAGGCGCGCAGTTCGGACGCAACTCCTTGGGGACCGGTCGATTTTAGCCCCTGGCCTTGTTGCGGCTCGCTCATGTAGCAACGGCTACACCACGCTCACCGCGCCTTGCCAGGAACCAAAATCGCCACGGTCGCGGCCGCGGGGAATTGTGAGATAGGTTCCAGTACATCGGTACTATGAGCCGGCGCCGGGATACGTTTACCGCCCCGTTACTGGCACAGGCTGCGGCTGTCCGGCACAATCGTCACATGCCCACCCGACATGAGAGCGATGCGATATGCCGCACGACCCGACTACGACGCACGCAGAACGACTGTCCTTTACCGGCAAGGGCACAGAATACTTCCGCATCTGGATCGTCAATCTCGCACTGTCTGTCGTGACGCTCGGCATCTATTCCGCCTGGGCCAAGGTCAGGCGCCTGAAATACTTTTACCTCAACACCAGCCTTGCGGGCGGCAGCTTCGATTTTCACGGCGACCCGCTGGCGATCCTCAAGGGCAGGTTGATCGCGGTCGCCCTGCTGCTGGCCTATCAGTTTTCCGGCATGATTTCTCCCTACATCGCTCTGCTCACCATGGCGCTGCTGGCGCTGGTGTTTCCCTGGCTGATCGTGCGTTCGCTGCGTTTCAAGCTGCACAACAGCAGTTACCGCGGGCTGCGCTACTCCTTTCGCGGCAACAATAAACAGGGTTACATCAATTTCCTGCTGTACCCGCTGCTGGCGCTGGTCACCCTCTACCTGCTGGCCCCACTGGCGCACCAGCGCATCAAGCGTTTCCAGCACGGCAACAGCTGGTACGGCAACACCCGATTTGCCTTCACTGCCAGCAGTGGAGCATTTTTCGGCCTGTACCTGAAACTGCTGGGACTCGTCGTGCTGGTGGTGGTGCTGGTCGCTGGCGGCGCGGCACTGCTGCACCCGGTCGGGTTCGCCAACCCGGGCGAGCTGAGCGAGGAAGCCAGGGCGCGCCTGGCCACGTTCTTCCTGGCGGTCTTCGCGGGCATCTACCTGCTGCTGTTCCTGCTGCTGGGCCCATGGTTCTCGGCACGCTTACAAAACCTGGTGTGGAATCACACCACGCTCGGACCGCACCGCATCATCAGCCAGGTGCAGGCGCGCCGCCTGTTGTGGATCTACCTGGGCAACTTCATCGGCATCCTGCTCACGCTGGGCCTGTTCAAGCCGTTCGCCGACGTCCGTCTGGCCCGCTACCGGCTGCAGCAGATGGGCCTCGTGTCTACCGGTGATCTGGAAACCATACTGGCCGACCAGCAGCAGGCGACCACCGCGACCGGAGAGGAAGCGGCGGACCTGTTCGACATCGATATCTCGTTCTGAGTGAATCCGATCGACGCAGTCTATTACGATGGCCACTCGGCGCGCCCGCAGCCCGTGTCCATCTACCTGCACGGCGACCGGCTGATCGTGGACGGCGAGGAGGTGGCGCGCGACGAGCCGCTGGCCGGCCTCGCGATATCGGAGCCGCTGGGCGCCGCGCCGCGGGTGGTACGGTTCGACGATGGCGCGCACTGCGAGGTGCGTGCGCATGCCGCGTTTGCTCAACTGTTGCGTGAGGCCGGCATCGAGGATGGCCTCGTAGTACGCCTGCAGGCGCGCTGGAAATGGGCACTGGCGTCCGTGGTGCTGACGGTGGCCGCGGCCGTCGCCGGCTACCATTGGGGATTGCCGGCCGCCGCCGGCTGGATCGCCAACCGGCTGCCGGCCGGCCTGCTGGCCGGCATGGGCGCATCGACGCTGGAGGTGCTCGACACGCACGTGTTCAGCCCGAGCGAACTGCCGGCCGCGCGCCAGGCGCAACTGGCGCACGCATTCGACAGGCTGAGGCCACCAACGGCACGCGCGCCCGTGCACCGCATCGTGTTTCGCGACGGCGGGCCGATCGGCGCCAACGCCCTCGCCCTGCCCGACGGCACCATCGTGGTCACGGACCAGCTGGTCGCAAGCGCCGCACAGGACGAGGAAATTTTCGGTGTGCTCGCGCACGAACTCGGCCACCTCGAACGCCGCCACAGCCTGCGCATGTTCATCCAGGGCTCCATCGTCGGTTTCGTGGTGGGCTGGTACATCGGCGACGTGAGCAGCGTCGCGGCCGGACTGCCCAGCGCACTGCTGCAGGCACGCTATTCGCGCGGCTTCGAGCGCGAGGCCGATGACTACGCGATGCAGATGCTGGAACTGAACGGCATCCCGCCCGCGGCACTGGCGCACATCCTGGAACACATGCAGGCGGGCTCGGACCGGAATCATCCACAGGGACCCGGCGGCAAGCTGTTCCGGGGCTATCTCGACAGCCATCCGGCCACCGCGGACCGCATCGAGCGGCTGGAGGGTGGCGCATAATCAGGCGCCCTGCCGGGACAGGCCTGCGGACGCCTGGCGCGGCGGCGTGAGGGTTTTGTGAACATTCAGGTGCTATGCTGATCGCACGGAGATGCCTGACGCCCGAGGTCTGCATGTCACGCCGTGTCTTGATCATCGAGGACAATCACGATATCGCCGAACTCGTGAAGCTGCATCTGCGGGATTGCGAGGCCGAGGTCGACACCGAATACAGTGGCACTGCCGGTCTTGCCCGGGCACGCAGCCACGCCTATGACCTGATCATACTGGACCTGATGCTGCCCGGGCTGGACGGCCTGGATATCTGCCGCCGCTTGCGCGAGCGCCGCGTCTATACCCCCATCCTCATGCTGACTGCCAGGACCAGCGAACTGGACCGGGTGGTGGGCCTGGAGATGGGCGCCGACGATTACCTGACCAAGCCCTTTTCCATCCGGGAACTGGTCGCGCGCGTCCGCGCCATTTTTCGCCGCGTGGACGCGCTCGGCGGCGGCCAGACGGGGGCCGGCCAACTGATCGAACTCGGCGCACTGCGCATGGACCGGGACAGGCACAGCGCCTCGCTGCGTGGCGAACCACTGGAACTGACCGCCAGGGAATTCGAGCTGCTCTGGCACTTCGCCAGTCATCCCGGGCGTGTCTATCGCCGCGAACAACTGCTCAACCAGGTCTGGGGCGAAGGCTACGAGGGCTACGAGCACACCGTCAATTCCCACATCAACCGCTTGCGGGTCAAACTGGAGGACGATCCGGCCAGGCCGCGCTATATCCTCACCGTGTGGGGCGTAGGCTACAAGTTCAGCGACGCGTCACACGTCGACTGAACACACGCGATGCGGTCGCTGTACACCAAGCTGGCCATCATCCTCACGGCACTGTGCGGCCTGGTGGCGCTGATGTTCGTGCTGCTGATGAGCCAGGCCACCGAGCGCTATCAGCAGGAAGTTGCGCAGAAGCTCAATGCCACGCTGGCCGCAGACATCGTCGCCGGGCAGCTGTTGTTCAGGGATGGCAAGGTCGATCACGCTGCGCTCGAAAGCCTCTTCCACAACCTGATGGTGATCAACCCGAAGGTCGAGCTCTACCTGCTCGATGCCGAAGGCCGCATCCTGGACTACTCGGCACCGCCGGGCAGGATACTGCGCGAAACGGTCGACCTGGCACCGGTCCGGCGCTTTATCCGCGGCGATTACACGCCGCCGCTGAGCGGTGACGACCCGCGCAGCCTCGGACGGCAGAAGGTATTCTCCGCGGCACCGGTCGACGTGGACGGCAGGCGCGTCGGTTACCTGTACGTGATCCTCGCCAGTGAGCAGTTCGACAGCGTGGCGCAGATGCTCGCGGGCAGTTACGTGGTCAAGCGCAACACCCTGCTGTCGCTGGTCGTGGTGGTGTTCGCCCTGCTGGCGGGGCTGCTGCTGTTCGCCGTACTCACCCGGCGCCTGCGCCGGCTCACGCGTGCCGTGGAGGACTTCCAGGACGCTGGCTTCACCGGCGTGCTGCCACAGAGCAGGCACGGCGGCGACGAGATCGACCGGCTGACGCTCAGCATCAACATGATGGCGGAACGTATCGCCAGGCAGGTGCAGCGCCTGCAGGACACCGACAGCCAGCGCCGCGAACTGGTGGCCAATGTTTCGCACGACCTGCGCACCCCGCTTGCCTCGCTGCAGGGCTACCTGGAAACCCTGCACCTGAAGGGCGATACGCTGGGCAGGACCGAGCGTATGCACTATATCGGCGTCGCGCACCGGCACTGCCGGCATCTCGGACGGCTGGTCGGGGAGCTGTTCGACCTGGCCAGGCTGGAAGCCAACGAGGTGCAGCCGGTACTGGAGCCGTTCTCACTGCCGGAACTCGTCCAGGACGTCGTGCACAAGTTCGAACTGCGCGCCGGACAATGCGATGTGACCCTGCTCGCGCAGTATGACGAGGACCTGCCGTTTGTCGTGGGTGATATTGCGTTGATAGAACGGGTCATGGACAACCTGATCGAGAACGCCCTGCGTCATACCCCGGCCGGCGGCACGGTGACGGTGGCGGTACAGCCCGCCGGCGCGGCAGTGACGGTTCAGGTCATCGATACCGGCGCCGGCATCGCGGCCGAAGACCTGCCCAACATCTTCGAGCGTTTCTACCAGTCCGACAAGATGCGCACGCGCGGCGGTGCCGGCCTGGGCCTGGCCATCGCCAGGCGCATCGTCGAGTTGCACGGCTGCAGTATCCGTGCCGAGAGCCGCATCGGCCGCGGCACGACGCTGAGTTTCGATCTCCCGACATAACATGGTGCCGGTTACATTTTATGGAAAATGTATCCGGCCCCTTTCCCGGTGGCCTAGAATGGATGCACGACCGCTCCACAGCGTCGCCAGTCAGGACATGAAGAATGAAATGCAGCACACTGAAATTGCTAGCAATTCTTATTGGCCTGCGCGGCCTGATGCTGGCCGGCGCGGCGGTCGCCGACCACGATGGCGACATCAACATCGACGGCATGGTCAATGCCATCGACCTGCTATGGGCGCAGCAGGTGCTGCAGGGCAGCCGCTCCCTGGCCCCGGCGCAAAAACTGCACGGTGACGTGGCCCCGCTGGTGACCGGTGTGCCGCTGCCGGATGGCGTGTTCAACCCGGGTGACATGGTGATCATCTCCCGCATCGCGCTTGGCGGCCTCACGTTCACCCCGCCGGCCGTGCCGGGCAACCAGTTCAACATCGGTGATTCGATCGGCGAGGGTGAGGCCGCGCAGGGTGACATCGGCAACCCGCACCACGAGACCGTCTGGTCGACCGGTTATGACGGCAGCGACAGCGTCAACAGCCTGAACGAACGCTTCGAGGCAGCCGCCCCCGTCGATTACTACGAAAACACGGCCGGCCGCGATGCGGTCTTCAATCACGCCCTGAGCGGTGCGGTCATGGCCGATTTCGCGACACAGGCCCAGGCCGTGGTGACGGCTACGGCCCAGACGCCTGCAGCCGAGGCCGGCATGGTGACCGTACTCCTCGGCAACAATGACGTGTGCGCACCCAACATGTCCCAGATGACCGACACTGCGCTGTTCGAGGCGCAGTTCCGTGCCGGCCTGGATGTGCTGGCCGCCAGCAATGCAACCCACAATGCACGCATCCTCGTCTCCGGCATCCCGGCCATCTACTGGCTGTGGAATGCCAGGTACAGCAACTTTGTGTGCCGGGTGTTCGTATGGCCGTTCGTACCGTGCCAGAACCTGCTCGACAACCCGGCGGACGATTGTGCGGACAGCATATCCCGCCAGGACCCGGACACCGTCCATCCCGGTGACGGGGCGAACTGCCAGCGCCGCAAGGAATTTCACCGCATCGTCCGCGATGATTACAACACCGTCCTGCGTGACGTGACGGAGGAATACCGGCAGGGCGGCGCGCTGCCCAGGGCCGCCTACACCGATTTGTACGATGTGCGCTTCGACTCCGTGCACGTGAACAACGGCGACTGTTTCCACCCGAGCACGGCGGGACATACCCTCCTGGCGCAAACGGAATGGTGCCGGAGCGCGTGGGGCAGCACGTACCCGACATGCGGCTACTGAGCGCGTAACGACAGGTGACATTCAGGAGATGGAAATGAAAACCGCACTTGTCAGGATAATTGCACTGCTGCTGGCCGGCCTGCTGTGCGGCAGCGCCACGGCAGCCGGGGGCTTCCGCACCACTGCGCGGGGCGCGCAAGTCATGGACCTGCAGCCGGGCAGCGGCACCAGTGCCGCCGCAGGCGACCTGGTCACCATGCACTTCACAGGCTGGCTGGATGACCGGGGTCGCAAGGGGAAAGAGCTGTACGACTCGCACCAGGCGGGCACGCCGGTCACCTTCGTGGTTGGCACCGATCGGGTCATGCCGGGCTGGAACGAGGGCGTGACGGGCATGAAGCCGGGCGGGCGGCGCCTGGTGCGGCTGCCACCCGCCCTCGGCTACGGCGCACGCGCCGTGGACAAGCTCATCCCTGCCAACGCCAGCCTCATCTTCGAGATCGAACTGCTGTCCGTGCAACCGCGCGCGCCGGGCAACTGAAGGTGAACAGTATGAAGGAGGGCAAACCCGTCATCGACGCCACGAATCCCATTGCCGATACGGCGCCAGAGCACGGTGTGCTCAGTTTCTTCACCGATCTGGACGAGTCCCTGATGGAGCGCCTGCAACGCGAGTTCCACACGGCACGCTTCGTCAAGGCGTTCAACTCCGTCGGCAACGCGCTGATGGTGAACCCGTCGTTCGCAGAGGGCCGGCCGACGATGTTCATCTGCGGCAATGACGCCGCGGCGAAGCGGGTCGTTGGCGAGCTGCTCGACCAGTTCGGCTGGGACACGGCGGACATGGGCACGGTTGAGGCGGCGCGCGCGATCGAGCCGCTGTGCATGCTCTGGTGCATCCCCGGTTTCCTGCACAACGAGTGGACGCACGCGTTCAAGCTGCTGAGGCGATAACGCGGCTCGGCACCCTGTACCCGACCGGGCGCACTATACTCTGATACAGCCATACAAAATGGACAAAGACCCCTGGTCACAATTAACGTGCAGTCAACAGGAGGTGATCTATGCTGACCGACGCTCCGGTTATCACGATCCTGCCGGTTATCGACCTGAACCGCGCAAGGGAATTTTACGAACACCGGCTGGGGCTGAAACCCGCGGGAATGAAACCCGATGGCAAGTTCATCTTTGCCTGCGGGGGTGGCGCCGTGATCGCCCTCTTCCCCCGGGAGACCGCCACCAGGGCCGACCACACGGCGCTCAGTTTCCAGGTGCGTGACATCGTAGCCGCCATCGATGAACTCAAGGCTAAGGGTGTGGTCTTCGAGGACTACGATTTGCCCGGGCTGAAAACCGTCAACCACGTCTGCGTCCTGGGCGCCGAGAAGGCCGCCTGGTTCAGGGACACCGAGGGGAATTACCTGTGTATTCACGAAGACATCGCCTGACGGAACAACGGATTCCGGCATCCGTAGGGCATCGGGGCCGTAACCAAGGCTGTTTCACCGGGCCCTCATGATCCACCTCGCTCGCGCACGGCACGCCTGGGGCACACCCGGCTTCGACGCGGCCCTGAAACAGGAGATCGAGCAGCTCGATGCCGGGCTGCTGCCGCTGCAGCAGGGACTCACCGGCAGCAGCGTCGCCATGGACGGTCCGGTTGAAGCACTGGTCATCAGCAGCGCCGAAGTGGCCGGTACCATCTGCGTCAAGGCCGGCCTCTTCTATGCCGGCATCATCGCCGGCTGCAGCTGTGCGGACGACCCCACACCGGTCGAGCCACAGCCCGAGTACTGCGTGGTGCGGATCGACATCGACAAGGCGACGGGCGCGGCGGCGATTGCGCTGGTTGCAGAAGGATGACATGCCCGTTCAAGGCCGGTGTGCACATGCCGGTGCAGGAACAATACCCCGTACCAGGACACGAGGGTGCAGAGAAAACAATTCAGATTTTAGAGCGAATATGAACCACCCACAGGGTCCGGGACAGGAGATTTCGGCATTAGTGCATTTGCATTATGGACAAGCGCGCCTGATTCAGTAACCCCGATATGTCCATAGCCGTGTACATATTGTTCTACAGGAACCAGAATAGCCATGGTTACAGTTGTGTGCAGTCGGAGAATAACATCATCATTTACGTCTGGTAAGGCAGAGCTTCGAATTGAAATGTTAATGGATATTTATCTGATTGAGGCAGATTTCTGGGCATACAACCATGAAACCAGGCAATGGGAGCCATCGTAACTCCACAGTTCAGCAGTCATTTAACAATGCGCTCGTGTGGGATGCTACGCTGCATTGCGGCTTGCGCCCCATAGCTTAACCCTTACCTGGAGAACCAGGCCATGCCTGCGTCAGGGGATAGTTTCAATTTTCCTGCCTTCAAACAGGCCTTCACATCACAGGACATCGACGCGTGGATTTCTTTCTACGCACCCGATGCAGAGTGGATTGAATATCGGCACACGCACCCACCACGTGCCCCGAACCGGATGAAAGGCCTGTCCGACATCAAGGCATTTCTCCTTGGAGTCAAGGACAGTGATGTCTCGCTGTCGATCTCGGATGAGGTCATTGGTCCCACACGCGCCGCCTTCTGCGTTGTCTGCACGCTCCCGGATGGCGTGCGGCGGATCATCGAGCACGTGATCATCCACTACACGGGCAACAGGATCACGCGTCAGGTTGACGTGGAAGCGTGGGATTGAATGAACGGTGTCAACGCACATTGCCCTCTTATTTTCGCAACAAGTGAACCCGGACACCCCTGGCAAGGCTTGAAATGAACGGCTGCTGTGATGACAATTGCGCTGTTGAAGCCCTGCATGAGGAGCAGAGAGGCACGCTCAGGATTGTCCTCGGCATCAACGCCGTCATGTTTCTGGTTATCGCGGCGGCCGCGGTGTATGGCAAATCGACCGCCCTGCTGGCCGACAGCCTCGACAATCTTGGCGACGCACTGACATACGGACTCAGCCTGTACGCGGTCTCGAGGGGCACGACCGTCAAGGCCCGGGTCGCGCTGTTCAAGGGCGGTCTGATCTTCCTGGCCGCCTGCGTGGTGGCCGCCCAGATTTCCTGGCGGCTGGTCGTCCCGACCGTCCCCGTCTTCGAGGTCATGGGTGCGTTCAGTCTGGCAGGACTTGCCGCGAATTCCCTCTGCCTTTACCTGCTGTGGCGGCATCGCCGCGATGATGTGAACATGAGTTCAGTGTGGGAGTGCTCGAGGAACGACATCGCCTCCAACCTCTCGGTCTTTGTCGCCGCCGGTGCCGTCTGGCTCACCGGGTCGGGCTGGCCCGACATCCTGGTCGCGACAGCGCTCGTATGGCTGCTGATGCGTTCCGCGTTCCGGGTCGTTTCTGCCGCACTGGCGGAACTCCACGCGGCAGGCTGACGTCACCGTCGCGCGGTTGATCGAGGTCGTGTGCCAGGCGCCCGGCAACTGATCGCGGACGCGGTCCGCTCCTGCAGCGCGGGGATCGTGTCAGACTTCCAGGCCCGCGGCCTCGGCATCCAGGTACACGTCCACGCCGTGACGGCCGTGGATGTGCGAGACCGGCAAATCCTCGCCACGCCGCCAGCGATTGACCGCGTCCCGCTTGCCGCTGCCGGTCACCAGCACCAGCACTGCCTCGGCGGCGTTCAGCGCCGCCAGGCCCAGACTGACACGATCTGCCGGCGACTTGGGCGCATCGTGTACCGCGTGCACCAGTTCGTCGTGAGGATGTACCTGCCCCGGGAACAGGCTGGCGGTGTGGCCGTCCTCGCCCATGCCCAGCAACACCAGGTTGAAGGGCAGCGCGGCGCGTACCGGCGCGCAGTAGGCCGCGGCCGCGGCCGCGGCACCCTGCTCCGCCGGGATGGGATGGATGTTGCCGGCCGGGATCGGCACGCGTGCGAGCCATTCCTGTGCCGCCATCACGCTGTTGCGGTCCGGGTGATCCGCCGGCAGGCAACGCTCGTCGCCGAAATAGACCCGCCAGTATGTCCAGTCGGCGGCGGCCACCGCCAGCCGACGATAGACGGCCGCCGGCGTGCGGCCACCGGCCAGCACGATGCGGAAGCTGCCGTGGTCGTCTATCGCCTGTTCGGCCAGTGCCAGGATGCGACGCGCCGCCACCTGTTCCAGCTGGGCGGTGTTCGCCAGCACGTGCCAGTTCGCCGTTACATCGCCCGGCGTTCTGCGGCTTACAGATGGCATGTCTTGCAGGGCCGCCAGGCGCGGCCATCGCGCCGGAGCAGTTCGTCGGCGGCCAGCGGCCCCCAGCTGCCGGCGGCATAGTTGGGGAAATCGCGCGGCGGCAGGGCCGACCAGACATCGATCAACGGCTCCACCAGCGCCCAGCTCGCCTCGATATGGTCGGCACGCTTGAACAGCGTCGAGTCGCCGGTCATGACGTCGTGGATCAGCGTCTCGTAACCGTTGGTGGGCTTGTTGTCGAAGTAATCCTCATAGCGGAAGTTCATGTCCACCGTGCCGAGCTGCGTGCTGTGGCCCGGGATCTTGGCATTGAAACTCATGCCGATGCCCTCGTTGGGCTGGATACGCAGCACCAGGCAGTTCGGCGGCACGCTCCCGCGCGCCAGCTGCGAATCGCGGAACATCACGTTCGGCGCCTGGCGAAACTGCACCACCACCTCGGTGAAACGGCCCGGCAGGCGCTTGCCGGTACGCAGGTAGAACGGCACGTCGGCCCAGCGCCAGGAATCGATCTTCAGTTTCAGCGCGGCATAGGTTTCCATGTTCGAGCGCGGCGACACATTGGGCTCATTGCGGTACGCGGGCACGGTGCGGCCGTCGGCCAGGTGGCCGGCCGCGTACTGGCCGCGCACCGCGTCGGTGAGCACGTCGTCCGGATCGAACGGCTGTACGGCACGCAGCACCTTGACCTGTTCGTCGCGGATGGCATCGGCAGCGAAAGAATTGGACGGCTCCATCGCCACCACCGAGAGCAGTGCCAGCAGGTGATTCGGCACCATGTCGCGCAGCGCGCCGGCCTCCTCGTAGTAACTGCCGCGCTGCTCGACACCGAGGGATTCCGACACCGTGATCTGCACGTGGTCGACGTAACGCCGGTTCCAGATCGGCTCGACGGTGGCGTTGGCGAAGCGATAGGCCAGGATGTTCTGTACCGACTCCTTGCCGAGGTAGTGATCGATACGGTAGATCTGGTGCTCGGTCATCACCGCGTGCAGCGCGCGGTTCATCGCGCGCGCCGAGGCGAGATCGTGACCGAACGGCTTCTCGATCACGACGCGGCGCCAGTGGCTGCCCTCCTCCTGCAACAGCCCGGCATTGCCGAGCAGCCCGGCGATGACATCGAAAAAGCGTGGCGGCGTCGCGAAGTAGAACAGGTAATTGGGCGGGATCTGCCGGGCGGCGGCCAGCTCGCCGAGCCGCGTGGCCAGCCGCGGGTACAGGTCAGGGTCGGAAAAGTCACCGGACTGGAAGTGCAGGCAGCCCAGCAGGCGCTGCCAGAGGGATTCGTCGACGTCGCCCGCGAGAAATTCCTTGCCCTCCACGTCGAAGTGCGCGCGATAGCCGTCGTCATCGATGTCCTTGCGGTCCACGCCGAGTACGGTGAACGGATCCGGCAAGTGACCTTCACGGCACAGGTGGTAGATGGCCGGGATCAGCTTGCGCCGGGTCAGGTCTCCGGAAGCACCGAAGATCACCATGATGCTGGGAGATGCCGTTTCAATATCGCTCACATCCTACCTTCCGCCCCGCACGCAGCAGATCGCACCTTGCGCCTTTCACGTCTCGTGCTTCTCGTGATGCCCGCCGAATCCAAAGCGCATGGCGGACAGCACCTGGTCGGCGAAGTCCGACTCGCCGCGCGAGGTAAAGCGGTCGTAGAGCGCCGTGGTCAGCACCCGCGCCGGCGCGCCGCACTCGATCGCGGCAATGCTGGTCCAGCGCCCTTCCCCGGAATCGGAGACACGCCCGCTGAACTCCGCCAGGTCCGGACTGCGCTGCAGCGCCTCGGCCGTCAGGTCCAGCAGCCACGAGGCCACCACGCTACCGCGCCGCCACAGTTCGGTGACATCGGCGAGATCGATGTCGTAGCGGAACGCATCCGGGTCACGCAGCGGCGTGGTCTCGGCATCCTCGGCCTGTGAGCGGTTGCCGACGTTGGCGTGCGCCAGGATGTTCAGGCCCTCGGCATAGGCCGTCATCAGGCCGTACTCGATGCCGTTGTGCACCATCTTCACGAAGTGTCCGGCGCCGGCCGGTCCGCAGTGCAGGTAACCCTGCTCGGCGGTCGATGGCGCACCCGTGCGGCCGGCCGTGCGCGGGATGTCGCCGACGCCCGGCGCCAGCGACGCGAACACCGGCTGCAGGTGCGCGACGGTCTCCGTCTCCCCGCCGATCATCAGACAGTAGCCGCGTTCCAGTCCCCTCACCCCGCCGCTGGTGCCGACGTCGAGGTAGTGGATGCCCTGTTGCTGCAGCCGCGCGGCGCGGGCGATATCGTCACGGTAGTACGAGTTGCCGCCATCGATGATGATGTCGCCGGGCGCCAGCCGCCCGGCCAGATCATCGATCACGCGCCCGACCACCGCGGCCGGCACCATCAGCCAGATGGCGCGGGGCGGCGCGAGTGCGGCGACGAAGGCGTCCAGGTCCGCGGCGCCGCGCGCGCCGTGTCCTTCCAGCGCGTCGGCCGCCTGCGTATCGCGGTCGTACACCACGCAGTCATGTCCGGCGCGCAACAGTCGCTGTACCATGTTGGCGCCCATGCGGCCCAGACCGATCATTCCCAGTTGCATTACATGCCCTCGCCTGTCATTTCGGTTAACCGGACCAGGCGGCGGTCACGCTATCCGGCCTGGTTACCAGCACAGTCTGTTCGTTTGAACCGCCGGCGTTTCCGTCGGTGATCGATATTCCAGGTGCCGCCCGGGTTGCAGGATCTATCCGGTTCCGGAAGCTTGCAGCACGGCGCCCGGAATGACAATCCAGCCCGGTTGCGGGTTATCATGTTACCCTGCAACGCGTGCAAGCCGCCTATGATACCGGTCTGGCCGGTACGAAACAGCCGGCCTGTGGACTGTGATCCATATTGCGTCCCCCTGGCAATAGATATAGCCTGTTTCAGCCCTACCCGTACCCAACCAACATGCAGGAGCCCTGACAATGACTGAAATTACAGAGGATATGATCTTCGAGTGTTTCGCAGCCGCCCGAAAAGGCGAGAGCCCGGACACCACGGCCGCATCATTCGTGGACGTCGAGGAGTACGAAAACCAGATCATGTATCCTGAATTCGCCCGTTGGGCCCGGCAGGCCGGCTATCCCGAAATCGGCAGGCTGTTCCTCAAGGTCGCCGGTGAAGAAAAGCTGCATGCCGTCTGGCTGCGCAAGCTGTATGAGGGGATGGGTGTTCCGCAACGCGGGGCAGACACGCAACGGGCGATCGACGCCCTTGCCCAGATCCGCGAAAACTGCGACAGGCTGATCGGCATGAATCCGGACAGCGTCGTGGAGAAGGCCCTGCGCGTCGCGATGCGCGTGGAAGAACGCGAGTTCGCGGACATCTACCCGCACTTCCGGGACCAGGCCCGGCAGGCCGGCAGTCCGGATGAAGTCGCCGTCTACCAGAAGGTGATCGATTCCGAGCAGCAGCACTACAACTGGTTCCGGGATGCGCTGCAGACGCATTTCCCGGCAGCGGCGGCAACCGCCACCGCCTGATCCGTCACCTGCAGGCGGCGGCCATGCAGCAAGCGGTTGCCGTACGCTGGTGGCAGGCGCTTGACCCGCCGATCTACCTGATCTCCATACTGCCCGGAGCAGCCGTCTGGCTGCTGGCGGGCAGTGGCGTTCAACCGCTGGCCCTGGTCGCCCTGGCGACGCTGGCCGTCGTCCTGCTGCAGCACGCCATCAATGTCCTCAACGATGTCAGCGACTGGCGTCTGGGCGCCGATGCCGAGAAGCACCACTCCTGGGTGCGGTTCCACCGCCTGAACCTGCGGGTCGCGGCGGTCCATGGCTACGCCAGCCTGCTGGCGGGTAGCCTGCTCGGGCTGGCGATACTGGTCCGGGTGGACCGGCTGTGGATCCTCGTGGTCGCCGCACCACTGGTGCTGCTGGGGTATCTCTACAATTCCGGCCCGCGGCCGCTGTCCTACACCCACCTGGGCGAATGGGTCACCGGTCTCTGTTACGGACCGGGGGTGTTCGGCTGTCTCTGGCTGCTGGCAACCGGCCGCCCCGACCGCGCGATCGTTCCCGGCAGCCTGGCATTTTTTGCCCTCGCGGTGGCGCTGCTGCTGTCGCACCAGCCGCCCCAGATCGATACGGACCGGCAGGCCGGCAAGCGCTCGTTCGCGGTCCGCTTCGGTGCACACCGGACCCGCCAGGCGGCGCGCCTGCTGTATCTCGTCTTCCTGGTGACATTCGGCATGACCGTCTGGCAGGCCGGCCTGTCGCTCGCCGGCGAAGTCGCATTTACCCTGGGCGCCGTGGCATCCGGGCTGGCGGTGTCGCTGTACCGGCCGACCCCGCGCCGCATCCTGACCGGCGCCATGGTGGTGATCCTCGGCACCCTGTTGCTGGAACGGGCAACGGCCTCCCTGTAGGAAACCGGCGCATACCCTCACGGGCCGGCGGATGTGACCCCGGGATATTGTTTGCCTGTTTTGAGTCTTGTATAAATGCCGGGCATCCGTATCTGCCATGGCCGTTCGCGGGCACTGTCCACGGTCCTGCTCCGGCGCCTGTTTCATGTTTTTTATAATTGGAACTTCATTGATCTGTATCATGGCAATGCCATAATATCGCACCCTTGCATAGGGTATGATTGGCGACCTCCCAGGGCCGGATCAGAGAATCAGAACAACCGTCATGATCAAAGTAAAACGGGGGCTTGATATCCCGATTGCCGGCAGGCCGGTGCAGTGTATCAACGCCGGACCGCCCGTCCGCAGGGTGGCCCTGCTCGGCCAGGACTACGGCGCCTACAAGCGCCTGCCGTCGCTGCTGGTCAGCGAGGGCGACCGCGTGCGACTCGGGCAGCCGCTGGTGCGCGGCAAGCACCTCACGGCCGTCACCACCACCTCACCGGGGACCGGTGTGGTCGAATACATCGAGCGCGGCGCACGGCGGTTTCTGCAGACCATCGCCATCCGGCTCGACGGCGACGAGGAAGAGACCTTCAATGGCTGGAAACCGGAGGAGCTTGCCGGCCTGAATGCGGCACAGGTGCGGGAAAACCTGCTCGCCTCGGGTCTGTGGCTCGCGTTCCGGACACGGCCCTTCAGCCTGGTGGCAAACCCGGACACCGAACCACACGCCATCTTCGTCACGGCCATGGACACCAACCCGCTGGCGGCCGATCCGGCGGTGATTATCGCGGAGTCCCCGGACGATTTTGCCCATGGCCTGACCGTGATCTCGAAACTGACCCCGGGCAAGGTCTTCGTCTGCAAGGCGGCCGGCGCCGGCATCCACGTCAACAGCGCACCCGGGCTGACCGTCAACGAATTTGCCGGACCGCACCCTGCCGGCCTGGTCGGCACCCATATCCACTTTCTCGCGCCCGTCGACGCCAGGCGCAGCGTCTGGCATCTCAACTACCAGGATGTGATCGCGATCGGGCGGCTGTTTACCAGCGGGCGCCTGTCGACCGAACGCATCATCGCACTTGGCGGGCCGCAGGTCTTCAACCCGCGCCTCGTCCGCACCCGGCTGGGCGCCGACATCGGTGACCTGTTGCAGGATGAACTGCGTACCGGCGAATCGCGCATCGTGTCCGGTTCGGTCCTCTCGGGGCACCACGCGGCCGGCACGACCGCCTTCCTCGGCCGCTATCACCTGCAGGTGACGGTCCTGCGCGAGGGCCGCGACCGCGAGCTGCTCGGCTGGCTGGCGCCCGGCTTCACCAAGTACTCCGCGAGCAAGGTCTTCATGGGCGGACTGCTGCCGAACAAGGCATTCAAACTGAACACGTCCAGTAACGGCAGCCCCCGCGCCATGGTACCGACCGGCACCTATGAGCGCGTCATGCCGCTGGATATCCTCCCCACCCAGCTGCTCCGGGCCCTGGTGGTCAAGGATACCGAGACCGCGCTGGCACTGGGCTGCCTGGAACTCGACGAGGAAGACCTTGCGTTGTGCACCTTCGTCGATACCGGCAAGTATGACTTTGGACCCATCCTGCGCGAGAACCTGCGCCAGATCATGAAGGAAGGCTGATGGCACGCAAGGACAAACTGCGGCGTTTTCTGGACCGTGTCGAACCGGTGTTCAGCAAGGGCGGCGCGCTGCAACGCTATGGCGCGATCTTCGAGATGATCGACACCTTCATGTACACACCGGCCGACGTCACGGCGGGGGCGCCGCACGTGCGCGATGCCATCGACCTCAAGCGCCTGATGATCGCCGTGGTGCTGGCCGCCACGCCCTGCCTGCTGATGGCCATGTACACGGTGGGCCACGAGACCAATGCCGCACTGGCGGCGGCCGGCATGGATGCCGCGCACGGTTGGCGCGGCAGCATCCTCGCTCGCCTCGGCATCGGCTTCCAGACGGACAGCACGTGGGCCTGCATGGCACACGGCGCGCTGTATGTCCTGCCCATCTATATCGTCACCCTCATCGCCGGCGGCATCTGGGAGGTGCTGTTTGCAATGGTCCGCAACCACGAGATCAACGAGGGTTTCTTCGTAACCTCGCTGCTGTTCGCCCTGACCCTGCCGGCGAGCATTCCGCTCTGGCTGGTCGCCGTCGGCATCTCCTTCGGTGTGGTGATCGGCAAGGAAATCTTCGGCGGGACCGGCAAGAACTTTCTCAACCCCGCTCTGGTCGGGCGGGCGTTCCTGTTTTTCGCCTACCCCGCACATATGTCGGGCAATGCCGTGTGGGTGCCGGTGGACGGCGTCAGCGGGGCGACGCCCCTCTATCTCGCCTCCGAAGGCGGCATCGATGCCATGCTGCACAGTGGCGTGACATGGATGAGTGCCTTCCTGGGCAATATCCAGGGTTCCATCGGCGAGACCTCGACACTGGCCTGCCTGTTCGGCGCCGCGTTCCTCATCCTGACCCGGGTCGCCTCCTGGCGCATCATGGCCGGGGTGATGGCGGGCATGGTCGGCACCAGCTTGCTGTTCAACCTGATCGGCAGCACCAGCAACCCGATGTTCGCCCTGCCGTGGTACTGGCACCTGGTGCTGGGCGGCTATGCCTTCGGCATGGTCTTCATGGCCACCGACCCGGTCTCCGCGGCAATGACCGACGCGGGCCGCTGGATCTACGGCATCGTGATCGGCGTGATGGTGACACTGATCAGGGTGCTGAATCCGGGCTTCCCGGAAGGCATGATGCTCGCCATCCTGTTTGGCAACGTGTTCGCCCCGCTGATCGACTGGTTCGTCGTGCAGACCAATATACGCAGGAGGTTGCGCCGCCATGCCAGCTGACACGGCACAGGCGGGCTTGGCCCGCGGCCTGCGGATCTTTTCCCGACCCAACGACGACCCGGGCAAGATACTCGCCGTGGCGATCACGCTGTGTCTCGTCTGTTCGATGCTGGTGGCCAGCGCCGCCGTGCTGCTCAAGCCGCAACAGGATCGCAATCAGGCGCTTGCGATCAGGAAACAGATCGTCCGCGTGGCCGGTTATCAGGCCGACGACGCGCAGCAGGTCGAGGCGCTGTTCCGGCAGCATGTCGAGGCCCGCATACTGAATCTCGACACCGGCGACTTCGACGACAGCATCGACCCGGCCAGCTTCGACATGCGCGCGGCGGCCCGCAATCCGGCCACCAGCCGCGCGCTGGCACCGCAGCGAGGATCCCGCGAAGATCAAGCGGCGTCCCAACCAGGTACCGGTCTACCTGGTACGGGATGGCGAGCGCATCAAGACCGCCATCCTGCCGGTCTACGGCTACGGCCTGTGGTCAACGCTGTACGGTTTCCTGGCACTCGCCGGCGATGGCAGGACCATCACCGGCCTGACCTTCTACGAACACGGGGAAACACCGGGTCTGGGTGACTTCATCGAGAGCCCCGTCTGGCAGGCGCAGTTCCGCGGCAAGCTGGCCTTCGATGAGCAGGGCAAGCTGCGCCTCGGCGTCATCAAGGGCGGCGTCGACCCCGCCTCACCCGATGCCAGATACCAGGTCGATGCCGTCGCCGGCGCCACCCTGACCAGCCGAGGCACCAACAACCTGCTGCGCTACTGGCTCGGCGGGCGAGGGATTCGGCCCCTTCCTCAAACGGCTGCAAGCGCATGGAGAAAAAGTATGAACCGGGAAGAGTGGCAGATTCTGTTCGAACCCGTGGTGGACAACAACCCCATCACCCTTCAGGTTCTCGGCATCTGTTCCGCCCTGGCGGTAACGGCCAAGCTGGCACCCTCGCTGATCATGTGTCTCGCGCTCAGCGTGGTGCTGGTCTGCTCCAGCGCGGTGATCAGCCTCATCCGCAACCACATACCCACCAATATCCGCATTATCGTGCAGATCACCATCATCGCCTCGCTGGTCATCGTGGTGGACGAGGTGCTGCGCGCGTATGCCTACGAGATCAGCAAGCAGCTGTCCGTGTTCGTGGGCCTGATCATCACCAACTGCATCGTGCTCGGCCGCGCCGAAGCCTTCGCCCTGCAGCATACGGTTCGGGAGAGCGTGCTGGACGCCCTGGGCCATGGCATGGGCTACAGCTCCATCCTGATCCTGGTCGCCACGCTCAGGGAACTGTTCGGATCGGGCACACTGCTCGGCCATCAGGTCCTGTGGCTGACGCGCGACGGCGGCTGGTACGAACCCAATGGCCTGATGCTGCTCGCCCCGAGCGCATTTTTCATCATCGGCCTGCTCATCTGGGCGGTGCGCACCTGGAAACCGGCGCAGGTCGAAAAGCCACAGTACCGCATCAACGTGGTGCACCGCAGTACCGAGACCCTCTGATCCGCAAGGTCAAATGCCATGGAAGCCTATCTCAGCCTGTTCATACGATCGATCTTCATAGAAAACCTGGCGCTGTCCTTTTTTCTGGGCATGTGCACCTTCCTGGCCATCTCCAAGCGCATCGAGACGGCCATTGGCCTGGGTGCCGCCGTCATCGTGGTGCAGGCCATCACCGTCCCGGCCAACAACCTGATCTTCCAGTACCTGCTCAAGGACGGCGCCCTGGCATGGGCCGGCCTGCCGGATGTGGATTTGAGCTTCCTCGGGCTGATCAGTTACATCGGTGTGATCGCGGCCATCGTGCAGATCCTGGAGATGCTGCTGGACCGGTATTTCTCCGGCCTCTACAACGCCCTCGGCATCTTCCTGCCACTGATCACCGTCAACTGCGCGATACTCGCCGGTTCCCTGTTCATGGTGGAGCGCTCGTATGACTTCGGCGAAAGCGTCGTGTTCGGCCTCGGCAGCGGCATCGGCTGGGCGCTTGCCCTGGTGGGACTGGCCAGCATCCGGGAAAAACTCAAATACAGCGACGTCCCCGCGGGGCTGCAGGGGCTGGGGATCACCTTCATCATCGGCGGCCTGATGTCCATGGTCTTCATGTCGTTCTCGGGAATCCAACTCTAGGAGCGGAAGCAACGTCATGCTTGAGATCAGCCTCGGAGTCGTGTTGTTCACCGCCATCGTGCTGGTGCTCGTCGCAATCATCCTGATGGCGCGCGCCCGGCTGGTCGCCACGGGCACGGTCAACATCACCCTCAACGGCGAAAAGAACCTCCCCGTACCGGTCGGCCTGAAACTGCTCAATGCACTGGCCGACGCCCGGGTGTTCGTGCCCTCGGCGTGCGGTGGGGGCGGGACCTGCGGACAGTGCCGCGTCAAGATCCACGCGGGCGGCGGCGACATCCTGCCGACCGAGACGACGCATATCACGAAGCGCGAGGCAGCCGCGGGCGAGCGGCTGGCCTGCCAGGTGGTGGTGAAGCGGGATATGCAGATCGAGGTACCGCCCGAGGTCTTCGGCGTCAAGAAGCTCGAGTGCCGCGTGCGTTCCAATAACAGCGTTTCCACGTTCATCAAGGAACTGGTGCTGGAGCTGCCGCAGGACGCGCAGCTGGATTTCCGTGCCGGTGGTTACATCCAGATGGAATGCCCGCCGCACCGGGTCAATTACGAGGATTTCGACATCCCGGACAGGTTCCGGGGCGACTGGGACCGCCACAAGCTGTGGCGTTTCGTCTCGGATGTCAGCGAGCCGGTCACGCGCGCCTATTCGATGGCAAATTATCCCGGTGAACAGGACATCGTCATGCTGAATGTACGCATCGCGACCCCGCCGCCGGCAGCGCCGGATGCCCCGCCGGGCATCATGTCCTCGTATATTTTCAGCCTGCGCCCCGGGGACAAGGTAATGGTGTCAGGACCCTATGGCGAGTTCTTCGCACGGGACACGAATGCCGAGATGGTCTTCATCGGCGGTGGCGCCGGCATGGCCCCGATGCGCGCCCACATATTCGACCAGCTCAAACGGATCGGGACCACGCGCAAGATCTCGTTCTGGTACGGCGCCCGCAGCCGGCGGGAAATCTTCTACCAGGAGGAATTCGACGCACTGCAGCAGGCACATCCGAATTTCGAGTGGTATGTCGGCCTGTCGGACCCGCAGCCGGAGGATCACTGGGAAGGCTACCGGGGATTCATCCACGAGGTGCTGTTCCTGCATTACCTGTGCGCCCACCCGGCGCCGGAAGACTGCGAGTATTACCTGTGCGGACCACCCATGATGAATGCCGCCGTGATCAGCATGCTCCTGGACCTGGGCGTCGAGCGTGACAACATCCTGCTGGACGATTTTGGCGCGTGACCTGATGGCCGTCCAGGCAGACACCCGGTCGGTCCAGCGCCTGTTCATCGCCGCACTGGCCCTGCTGCTCACGGCCTGCAGCGGCGATTCCGCACAAGCCAGGCTGACGGAGTTCACCGGAAACACCCAGGGCACGACCTACCACATCAAGGTCGTGGACCTGCCGGACACCGTGACGGCGACGACGACCAGGAGCGCTATCGAGGCGGAACTCGACGATATCGACCGGCACCTGTCGACGTACGCACCCGATTCCGAGCTGTCGCTTTTCAACAGGAGCCGCGACACCGACTGGGTCCCGGCCAGCGCGGGCCTCGTGCAGGTGCTCTCCGCGGCGCAGGAGGTCAGCGAACTCAGTCATGGCGTCTACGACGTCACCGTCGGATCGCTGGTCAGCCTGTGGGGCTTCGGACCCGAGCTTACCGGTGACCGGATTCCCTCGCCGGAGGAGATCGCCGCGGCGCAGGCACGCGTCGGCTACAGCCATCTCGGCATCCGCAGCACGCCGCCGGCCATCCGCAAGGACATCCCCGACCTGTATGTCGACCTGTCATCGATCGCGCAGGGCTATACCGTGGACCGGGTCGCGGAGCGGCTGGATAGTCTCGGCATCGCCAACTACCTGGTGGAGATCGGCGGCGAACTGCGTGGCAAGGGCCTGAACCAGCTTGACGGGCACTGGCGCATCGGCATCGAACGCCCCACACCCGGAGAGCGTTCCGTCTATTCCATCATCAAGATCGCCGACGTCGGGGTATCGACCTCGGGCGACTATCGCGACTATTTCGAACGCGACGGGCAGCGCTATTCGCATACCATCAACCCCCGGACGGGCCGCCCCGTGACGCACCGGCTGGCCTCCGTGACGGTGGTGAGCGAGAACACGATGCGCGCCGACGCCCTCTCCACGGCCCTGATGGTACTCGGCCCCGAAGACGGTTTTCAGCTCGCGGAAACGGCGGGGCTCGCTGCCTGTTTCATCATCAAGACCGATGCCGGCTTCACCGACCGGGAAACCCCGGCCTTCGACCGGTACCGCCTCGAGAACAACGGCTGAGATGGCCGAGTTCCTGTTCAGTATCGTGATATTCGCCCTGGCTGCCGCCGCACTCGGTATCGGGGTGCTGCGTGGCCGCCGGGGTATCCAGGGCAGTTGCGGCGGCCTGAACAACATCCCCGGGATGACGTCCGACTGCGGGGGCGCCTGCCGGCGCCCGTGCAGGAAACGCCGCAAGTCTGCCGTTTCGCCGCCTGCCAACTGATTACGGGAGCCGTCCATGACCGATACCAACACAGTAAGCACCTGCATGTCAGCCAACCTGGTCACCCTGCAACCCGACATGGACGTGATGGAAGCCGTCCAGGTTCTGACGGAACGCGGTATTCCGGGTGCGCCCGTGGTCGACGATGTCGGGAATTTCGTGGGTCTGCTGGCCGAAAAGGACTGTGTCGAGGCCGTACTCAAGGCCAGCTACTACGGGGAATGGGGCGGGCGCGTCTCGGAGTACATGCAGACAAAAGTCCGCACGATCGAGGCCGCCACCAGCATTGTCGATGCTGCCAGGCTGTTTATCGAGACCTCGCTGCGCGGTTTCCCGGTCATGGAGAACAACCGCATCGTCGGGCAGCTGAACCGCTCCGATCTGCTCAAGGCGCTCATCCGGCTGGGAAACCCCGAGCACAAGGCCTAGCCTGTCCAGCGGTTGCCGACCCGGCCGGGCAGCGCCACGGCAGGCGCCGGAACGCAGGCGGCATGCAAAACAGGTCCGGCGCGCGGGTCGCGGACCGCGCGCCGGGAAAGCCCTGCACACGCACGGGCGTCAGGAACAGACTGGACACCCGCCGGCGGGAGCGCGCCGGCAGGGTGCACCAAGCAAGGAGAACAACATGAAAGAGATCGTAATCCTGGGGGCCGGCACGGGCGGCACCATCGCGGCGAACATGCTGAGCCACAAGCTCAATCATAACGAATGGAACATCACGGTGATCGACCAGGCCGCAGAACACCATTACCAGCCCGGTAACCTGTTCATACCGTTCAAGCTGTACGGCTACACAGGCCGCGAGCACATCGTGCGCGACATCACCGAGCCACTCCCCAAGAGCGCAACCTTCATCAAGGCAAGCGTCGAGCGCATCGATCACGAGAACAAACGGGTCGAGACCAGTCGCGGGCAACACAATTATGACTGGCTGATCTGCGCCCTCGGCTGCTACTGCGCGGAGGACGAGGTCGAGGGACTGGCGGGGACCATGGGTAAAAACGGCGTCCATACCTTCTACTACCTGGATGCGGCCCTGGCCATGCAGCCGGAGCTGGAGGCGATGGAATCCGGCAGGCTGGTGATCGATATCGCCGACATGCCGATCAAGTGCCCGGTCGCGCCGATCGAGTTCGCCTTTCTCGCCGATTACTACTTCGCTATGAAGGGTGTGCGGGACAAGATCGATATCACGCTCGTCACCCCCTTCTCCGGCGCATTCACCAAACCGAACGCCAATCGTGTACTCAGCAGGATCGCCTGGGATAAACATATCAATATCGTGCCGAATTTCTCGCTGGAGCGGATCGATGCGCAAAACCGCACGATCCATTCCTATGAAGGCAGCACCGTCGAATACGACCTGCTGTGCATCATCCCCCCCAACCTGGGACCCGAGGCGATCGAGGCATCCGGGCTTGGTGACGGGACCGGCTACGCGCTGACGCATCCGAAGACGCTCAAACACCGCAAGGCCGATTTCATCTACCTCATGGGTGACAACACCAATGTCTCGACCTCCAAGGCCGGCTCCGTCGCGCATTTCGAGGCCGAGACGGTGGTGGAGAACCTGCTGCGCGAGATCGAGGGCAAGAAGCCACTGCCCTCGTTCGACGGACACGCAAACTGCTATATCGAATCGGGCTACCACAAGGCTTTGCTGATCGATTTCAACTACGACATGGAGCCGCTGGAAGGCAAGTTCCCGGCGCCGATGGTCGGGCCGTTCGAATTGCTCAAGGAGTCCTACGCCAATCACATGGGCAAGATCATGTTCGACTGGATTTACTGGAACATGCTGCTGCCCGGCTACCTGCCCATGGTCCCGATGCTGCCGTCACAGATGAATTTTGTCGGCAAGGACATGACGACCCATCCCAGGATCCAGCAGTCGCAAAAGGTCAAGGTCGGCGAAATCATGACGCGGAAAGTCATCACGGTTCAGGAAGGGACCTCACTCAACGAGGCCGCCAATCTCATGGCGCAGCACAATATCAGCAGTCTGCCGGTGGTAAACCATCACAACACGCTGACCGGCGTGCTCACGGAGGCGGATTTTCTCGCCGCACTCAATGTCAGCGAAGACTCGGCCGTGCTGAACATGTTCAACGTCATCATCCGCCGCAAACGCCCCGCCAAGCAACGCGGAACGACGGTGGACGGGCTGATGACCCTGAAACCCATCACCGTAAGCGAGGATGACACCCTGCAGACCGCCATCCACCTGATGGACCGGAACCGCATCAAGCGGCTCGTCGTCATCAACGAGGAGAACCAGGTGATCGGCATCCTGTCACGCCCGGACCTGATCGGCCTGTTTACCGGCAAAAGGATCCCCGGGAGTATCGACTGAAGCGACCCGGCCTGGCACGTGCCCGGGCGCCGTGCCCCGGCGTGAATTTGCGCTGTCGTACCCGCCGGCACAAGGACTCAAAGGCCGTACAGCTGCGCCGCGCGCTCATGGAAACGTCTGAGAATATCGCGTGTCATCAGGTCCAGGATACGGCCGCTGGCGGCCTCCAGCAGCATCGAGCGCATCTCGAGACTGACCGCCAGACTGACCATGCAGCCGCCGTCCGGGTCGGGAATGAAGCGCCAGTCGATCAGCAGTTCACGGAACGGCCCCGCCGACGACCTCACCTGCAGGCGTTCGGGTCGGTGCAACTCGGCGCGTGACTCGAAATCGAGCCGTACTATGCCAAGATCGATACCCTGCATAACCGTCAGGAAATCGCCCTGGCGTTGCGTGATACGCGCGTGCGTCCACACCGGCAGGAACTCGTGGTAGCGTTCGATATCGGCCACCAGGTCGAACATCATTTCCGCCAGCCAGGGCAGATGCTGCTCTTCATAACGGGATTTCACGCCGTCATCCGGATGTCATGGAAGCCAGCTGGAAACGTTCTTGACCTGTATCAACATATCTGTTCCCATTATATGGCATATATCGCGAGTTTCCGCACCTGCGTCCAAAGAAGACCGGCGGTCAATTAAAAACAATATTCGAGGAGCACCTGCATGCAAGCATTCACCTATATTCGCCGGTTCAATGAACTCGGCATCGCTGATGTACCGATGGTCGGCGGCAAGAATGCCTCGCTCGGCGAAATGTATCGTGCCCTGTCCAGCCAGGGGGTCAAGGTGCCGAACGGCTATGCCACCACCGCGCAGGCCTATCGCGACTACCTGCAGCACAACAACCTCGAGGCCCGTATCTACGAGGCCCTCGAAGCGCTGAACGTGAATGATGTCGATGCGCTGGCCGTCACCGGCGCGCAGATCCGCGGCTGGCTGATGGACGGCGAGCTGCCGCCACAGCTGGCCGAGGAAATCCAGGCGGCCTATCAGGAAATGGCCGTTGAATATGGCGACGAACCCGATGTGGCGGTGCGCAGTTCCGCCACCGCCGAGGACCTGCCGGACGCCTCGTTTGCCGGCCAGCAGGAGACCTACCTGAACATCCGCGGCATCGAACACCTGCTGCGCACCTGCAAGCGCGTGCTGGCCTCGCTGTACACCGACCGCGCTATCCACTACCGCGTGGACAAGGGCTTCGATCACATGAGCATCGCGCTGTCGATCGGCGTGCAGAAGATGGTGCGTTCCGATCTGGCGCAGCTCGGGTGTCATGTTCACGCTCGACACCGAAAGCGGCTTCCGCGACGTGGTGATGATCACGGCGGCCTACGGACTGGGCGAGAACGTGGTGCAGGGTGCGGTCAACCCGGATGAGTTCCTGGTGTTCAAGCCAACGCTCGCGCTGGGCTTCCGCCCCATCATCCGCCGCCATCTCGGCGAAAAGGCCATCAAGATGATCTACACGCGCGACCCGGTCACCGCCGAGGCTACCCGCAACGTCGCGGTGAAAAAGGAAGCGCGTGCGCCACGTTCTCCATCAGCGACGACGAGATCCTGCAGCTGGCGCGCTACGCCACCATCATCGAGAAACACTATTCGACGCCATGCCGGCAAACCGCGCCCGATGGACATCGAGTGGGCGAAGGACGGCGTCAGCGGGGAGCTCTTTATCGTCCAGGCGCGCCCGGAAACGGTACATTCCATCCGCAGCGGCGCCTTCACTGGAAATCTTCACCCTGCAGGAACGCGGCCCGGTGCTGTCACGGGCAAGGCAGTCGGCGCCAAGATCGGCACCGGCAAGGCACGCACCATCCTCGAGGCCGCGCACATGCACGACCTGAAACCCGGCGAGGTGCTGGTGACCGATATCACCGACCCCGACTGGGAGCCGGTGATGAAAATCGCCAGTGCCATCGTCACCAACCGCGGCGGGCGCGTCTGTCATGCCGCCATCGTGGCGCGTGAACTTGGCATCCCCGCGGTGGTCGGCGCCAATGCATGCGACCCATGAGATCCACGACGGCACGGATGTCACCGTGTCCTGTGTCGAGGGTGATATCGGTTATGTGTACGAGGGCACGCTGCCGTTTACCCAGCGAGAAGCGTCGACCTGACCGGTCTGGCAGAGCCGCACACCAAGGTCATGCTGATCGTCGGCAACCCGGTGCAGGCGCTGGAGTTCTCCGCCCTGCCCAACGCCGGCGTCGGTCTCGCGCGGCTCGAATTCATCATCAACAATACCATCGGCATCCATCCGCGCGCGCTGCTGGATTACGACAAGCTGCCGGAGGATATCCGCAAGCGAGATTGCACCGCGCATCACCGGCTATGCAAGCCCGCGCGACTTCTACGTCGATCGACTCGCCGAGGGCGTGGGCACCATCGCCGCGGCCTTCTATCCGCAAGCCGGTGACGTGCGCATGAGCGATTTCAAGTCCAACGAATACGCCGCCCTGCTGGGCGGCCGCGGACTTCGAACCCGGTCGAGGAAAACCCGATGATCGGCTTCCGCGGCGCCTCGCGCTATCACTCGGAGGCATTCGCGGATTGCTTCGCGCTGGAATGCGCGGCGATGGTGAAGGTGCGCGAGGAGATGGGGCTGGACAATCTCGAGCTGATGATCCCGTTCGCGCGCACCGTCGAGGAAGTGCAACTGGTGCTGGGCCTGATGGCGCAGCACGGTCTGCGGCGCGGCGAGCACGGCCTGAAGATCAAGCTGATGTGCGAGATTCCCGCCAATGCCGTGCGCGCACGCCAGTTCCTCGAACACTGCGACGGCTTTTCCATCGGCTCCAACGACCTCACCCAGCTCACCCTGGGCGTGGACCGCGATTCAGGCATCCTGACCGGCTACGACGAGCGCAACCCGGCCGTGCTGGCGCTGATGGAGATGGCCATCCGGGCCTGCCGCGAGACCGGCAAGTATATCGGCATCTGCGGCCAGGCACCGTCCGACTTCCCCGAGATCACGCGCTGGCTGGTCGAGCAGGGTATCGAGTCGATTTCGCTGAACCCGGACAGCGTGCTGAAGATGACCCAGGTGGTGCTGGACATCGAAGCGGAAACGCGCCGCGAACCGGCACTGGCGAACTGACGGGCTGACTGCAGCGACGCGAACAGCGGCGCATGCGTGCAGGCCGCCGGGTTAAAGACACCCCGTATCAGGAATTCTTGTATTTTTATGACGACAGACAAAAAGCAAAGGGGTCAGACCCTTTGACCCGCTATCACACATCACCCGGCATACACAGCGCCAGTGCGCTGAACACGAGCTGAAGCAGCATGATCGAAATCCGAATCCACGGCCGGGGCGGCCAGGGCAATGTGGTCGCCGCCTACCTGCTCGCCACCGCGGCCTTCGAGGAAGCGCGCTACGCACAGGCGTTTCCGAATTTCGGCGCCGAACGACGCGGCGCACCCGTCACGGCGTTTGTACGTATCGCGGACCATCCCATCCGGCGCCGTTGCCAGGTGCTCGAACCCGCCTTCCTCATCGTGCAGGATGACACCCTGTTGCACCTGCCGGACATAACCGCGGGGTTGCAGGCCGGTGGTGCGATACTGGTCAACTCCAGCCATGACAGTACCGAACTGGGCGCCCAGCTCAAGCGTACTGTCGTTGCCCTGCCGGCCAGCGCACTGGCGCAGAAGATCCTGGGCCGGCCGGTACCAAACACCGCGCTGCTGTCGGCGTTCCTGGCACTGACCGGGCTGCTGCCGCAGACGGCGCTGATCAAGGCGCTGGCCGGACGCTTCCACGGCGCGGTACTCGATCACAACCGACAGCTGGTCGAACAGGCCGCGGCACAGGTCAGTGCCGGTGCCTGGCAGGAGGGTCCACATGCAGTACGCGCTTGAAGGTTCACAGGCCCTGGCCCGTACCGTGGCACTGTGCCGGCCGCAGGTGATCGCCGCCTACCCGATCACGCCACAGACACACATTGTCGAGAACCTGTCGAAGCTGGTCGCGGACGGCATGCTGGACTGTGAACTGGTCAGCGTGGAAAGCGAATTCTCGGCGGCCTCCGTGGTGCTGGGCGCGGTGGCGGCCGGCGCGCGTGCCTACACCGCCAGCTCCTCGCAGGGCATCCTGCTGATGTGCGAGGTGCTCTTCAACATCGCCGGCCTGCGCCTGCCGATGGTCATGACCTGCGCCAACCGTGCGGTATCCGGACCGCTGTCAATCTGGAACGACCAGCAGGATTCCATGGCGGTGCGCGATGCCGGCTGGATACAGCTGTACTGCGCCACCAATCAGGAGGCCGTGGACACCACCATCCAGGCCTACCACATCGCCGAACAGACGGAGCTGCCCGTCATGGTGTGCGTCGACGGCTTCACCCTCACCCACACGCTGGAAGTGCTCGACATACCGGACCAGCAACAGGTCGACCGCTTCCTGCCCCCGTTCAACTTCGAGCGCCGTCTCGATCCCGCCAGCCCGATCAGCATCGGCACGCTGGTGTCGCCCGATTACTTCACCGAGGCGCGCGGCGATCATCACCGGGCAATGAACAATGCACAACAGGCCATCGTGGCCGCGGCCGCGGGATGGGAGGATGTCTGCGGCCGCCGGCAAAACCCGCTGCTCTGCGTCAGCGACATGGACGGCGCCCGTATCGGCATCCTCACGCTGGGTTCCATCACCGGCACGCTCGCAGCCGCACGCGATCATTACCAGAGTGTTCCGGCGACGCGACTGATGGCCCTGCGCACCTTTCGCCCGTTCCCGGCAGATGCCATCCGCCATGCCTGTAACGGGCTGACCGATCTCGTGGTGCTGGAACGCGCACTGTCACCGGGCAGCGGCGGTATCGTCGGTACCGAGGTACGCGCCGTACTGAGCGAACTGCCCGCCGCGCCCCGCGTACACAATTTCAGCGTCGGCCTCGGCGGTCGCGACGTGCCGCTGGATATCTACCCGCGCATTCACGAGGCCGTGCGTGCCGGTAGCGGCATTCCCTTTGACATCATCGACCTTGAGCCGGACAAGCTGCCGGCGGCCGTCTGACCCCACAGGAAACTTGTATGGGAGATACACCCGACAAAATGAACTACCGCGACCTGCGCCACGCCCAGCAGCGCTTCTCAGGCCTCGAGTCCGGCCACCGCGCCTGCGCAGGCTGCGGTGAGGCGCTTGGCGCACGGCTGGTTACCGAGGCCGCCGGCCCGGACGTGGCCTACGCCAATGCCACCGGCTGTCTCGAGGTTTTCACCACCGCATGGCCGGATTCGTCATGGCGCGTGCCGTGGATACATTCCTTGTTCGAGAATGCGCCCGCGGTGGCCGCCGGCATGGAGGCCGCACTGAAGATACGCGGCAAGACCACCCGCGTCATCTCGATGGGCGGTGACGGCAGCACCTTCGACATCGGTTTCCAGGCGCTGTCCGGCATGCTGGAGCGCGGCCACAACGTGCTGCACGTCTGCTTCGACAACGAGGCCTACATGAATACCGGTATCCAGCGTTCCAGCTCGACGCCACATGCGGCGGCCACGACCACCTCCCCATCCGGCAAGGTGCGCATGGGCAAGCGCCATCTCAAGAAGGACATTGTCTCGATCGTGGCCGCGCACCATATCCCGTATGCCGCCACCAGTTCGGTGGCCTATCCCTCGGACATTCGCAAGAAGGTACGCCGCGCGCTCGCGATCGACGGCCCGACCTTCCTGCACATCCACACCCCCTGCCCGCTCGGCTGGGGTCACGACGGCGCACTCAGTATCGAGGTGGCACGTCTGGCCGTGCAGACCGGGCTGTTCCCGATCATCGAACTGGAGCGCGGCCGCCTGGCCGGGTCGATGCCGATCCGCACGGTGCGCCCGGTCACCGATTACCTGCAGCTGCAGACCCGCTTCCGGCACCTGTTCGCTGACGATGCACGGGCGCGCGAGGAACTGGAACACCTGCAGGCGCTGGCCGACCACAACATCGAGGTCTACAACCTGCGTGGTTCGCAGCCGGACAGCCGCGACAGCGAAGGCGCCGACACGGTGCGGCGCGGAGGCATGCGATGGGCCTGAAGCTGACCCGCGGCGCGTTTGCCCTCCCGGCCACCTCGCTGAGCTACCACACCGGCAGCTGGCGCATGGAGCGCCCGGTCCACCGACACCGGCCGGCACCCTGCCATGCCGTGTGTCCGGCCGGCGAGGATGCCCAGTCCTGGCTGGCGCTGGTCGCGGAGGAACGCTACCGGGAGGCGTGGGAAACCATCGTCGCGGTGAACCCGCTGCCCGCGATCACCGGACGGGTCTGCCATCATCCCTGCGAACAGGTCTGCAACCGCGGCCACTTCGACGAACCGATCGCCATACACCACATCGAACGCTGGCTGGGCGACCAGGCCATTACCGCCGGCTGGGACTACCCGGCGGCACCCCTTGCGCACGGCGCACAGGCCGTGGCAGTGGTCGGTGCCGGCCCGGCAGGCTGTTCCGCGGCCTGGCAACTGACGCGCCTGGGATACCGGGTAGACCTGTTCGAGACACTGCCGGTCGCTGGCGGCCTGCTGCGCAGCGCACTGCCGCCCTACCGCCTGCCACGCAACGTGCTGGACGGCGAACTGGAACGCCTGCTTGCCAGCAGCATCGCGTTCCGTCCGGGACAACGGCTGGGGCGCGATTTCTCGCTGGATGAACTCAGGACCGAATACGCGGCGGTGTTCCTCGCCCCCGGCACCCAGCGCTGCCGGGACTGGAACATCGACGGCGCGACGCCGCAGGATTTGCACGTCGGGCTCGACCTGCTGAAACGCTGGCTGGATGTCGGCTTTATACCGGACTGGTCTAGCGCCGCGATCATTGGCGGCGGCAATACCGCCATCGACCTGGCGCGCATCCTCAAACACACCGGCGTGGAGACCGTGCACGTGGTCACACACCAGTCGCTGCCGCGCGCCGGCGTGGAACAGACGGATACCATGCCGGCGATTGCGCGTGAAATCGAGCAGGCCATGGAGGAAGGGGTGGTCTTTCACGAACACCGCGGGGTGCAGCGCCTGGTGCTGCGCGGAGAACGGGTGGTCGGACTGGAACTGGTGCACCGCAAGGAACTGCGCGAAGGCAACGACGCGGCCCGCTTCGTCTCCTTCGAGGGCACCGAATCACTGCTGCACGTCGACCAGGTTATCCCGGCCATCGGGCAGACCGTCGACCCGGTCGGACTGGAGTCACTGCTGGAGCGGCGTGATTTTCTCTCCGCCACCGACGAGGGCCGTCTGAGCGGCGCCCCGGGACTGTACGCGGGCGGCGACGCACGGGGCAATCACGGCTCAGTGAGCGCCGCGATCGGTGACGGACGGCGCGCCGCGCTGACAATCGAACGCGACCTGCGGCACATCACCGACCCCGAACACGAAGCCGCACCCGCGATCACCGCCGCCGAACTCAACATGAACTACTTCGAACCGCAGCCGCGCCAGCATGCACCGGTGCTGCCGGTTGCGGAGCGCAGCGGCGAGGCGGAAATCATCAGCGGGCTGGCGCAACAGCAGGTGGCGCGGGAAGCGCAGCGCTGCCTGTCCTGCGGCAACTGCCTGGCCTGTGATAACTGCTGGACCCTGTGCCCGGACGTGGCTGTGCTCAAGACACGCTACCCGGTCGAGGACGGCTCGCACTACGTATTCGATTACGACTTCTGCAAGGGCTGTGGCCTGTGTGCCCGCGAATGCCCGACGGCCTACATCGTGATGGAGACAGAGCCGTAAGCCACCCCAACCGCATATGACTGACCCGGTGAAGCCATGAACAACAATACCAGCAACGAAACCCGCTTCAGTGTAGAGATACAGGCCACCCTGCCCGAGCGATTCAAACGTCTCGGCGAGCTGGGCAACGACCTTTACTACAGCTGGAACCGCAGCGTACGGCGCCTGTTCCGCCACCTCGACGTCGAATGCTGGGACGCCTGCGGTCACAATCCCCGGGTGTTCCTGCGCCGGCTGCGCCAGGACAGCATCAACCAGGCGGCCCAGGACCCGATCCTGCTGACCGAATACCGCCAGACGCTCTCCGGCTACGATACCTACATGGAGCAGATGCCGGGTACCCGCGGCGAACGGCTCCTCGACCCGAACTCCGATCTGGTCGCCTACTTCTCCGCCGAATACGGCTTTCACGAGAGCATGCCCATCTACGCCGGCGGGCTCGGCATCCTGGCCGCCGATTACTGCAAGGCCATGAGCAACCTGTGGGTACCGTTCGTCGGCATCGGCATCCTCTACCGGCATGGCTACTTCACCCAGCGCTTCGACTGCAACGGATACCAGATCGCCGATTACCGGCGCAGCGACCCCCGTGACATGCCGGTGTCCCCGGCACGGGACAGCCGTGGCGGGGAATTACAGGTCAGTGTCGATATGCCCGGACGCAGCCTGGTACTGCGGGTCTGGGAGGCGCGTGCCGGACATATCCGCCTGCTGCTGCTCGACAGCGACGTTCCGGAAAATACCCCGGCCGACCGCGAAATCACCGCACAACTGTACGGCGGCGGCAGCGAGACGCGCATCCAGCAGGAGATCGTGCTCGGCGTCGGCGGCGTGCGCGCCCTGCGGGCGCTGCAGCTGCAACCGACGGTGTGGCACATCAACGAGGGCCACGCCGCATTCCAGATCCTGGAACGCTGCCGGGAGCATACCGTGGCAGACCTCGATTTCGACAGTGCACTGGAGCTGGTCGCCGCCGCAACCGCGTTCACCACGCACACACCGGTACCGGCCGGCCACGACGTATTCCCGCTTGATGCGATGCGCAATTATTTCCGCAACACCATCCATGATCTCGGCATCGGCGATGCGCGTTTTATGGAACTCGGCGCGAATCCGCGCGACACGCATGGCTTCTGCACCACGTCGCTGGCGATGCGCGGCTCACGCTTTCGCAACGGGGTCAGCCGGATCCACGGTGACGTCGCGGCGGAAATGGAGGCCTATGTCTGGCCGGAGATCCACGTTACCGAGAACCCGATGGGCTACATCACCAACGGCGCCGACGTGGATACCTACCTGGCACGGTCCTGGGTCGCGCTGTTCGAGATGTACATGGGCGGCGGCTGGCGAGCCAACCTGACCGACACGCAGTTCTGGGATACCTTCATCGAGCAGATTCCCGCCCATGTGTTCCTGAGCGTGCGGCAACTGCTCAAGGCCGCCGCGCTGGATGACATCCGGGAACGTGCGCTGCTGCAATTCGAGCGCTGCGCGCGCACAAAATCACTGACCGATCGCCTGACGGCCAATCTGATGCCGCGCAACATCAACACGCTGCTGATCGGTTTTGCACGCCGCTTCGCCACTTACAAGCGCGCGGGGCTGATCTTCCGTGACCTGGAGCGCCTCGCCCGGCTGGTCAACGACCCGCAGCGGCCGGTCACGCTGGTATTCGCCGGCAAGGCGCATCCCAGTGACGAACCGGGCCAGGCTGTGCTGCGCAGGATTTTCGAAATCAGCCTGCAGCCGGAATTCCAGGGCCGGGTCATCCTGCTGGAGAACTACAACCTGTCGATGACGCGCGAGCTGCTGCCCGGCGTCGATGTCTGGCTGAACACACCGGAATACCCGCTCGAGGCCTGTGGCACATCGGGCATGAAGGCCGCCATCAACGGCGCCATCAACCTCAGCGTAACCGACGGCTGGTGGGCCGAGGCCTGGAACGGCAAAAACGGCTGGGTCATCACACCGCATCCCGAGTTCGATCACGACACCCGCGAGCAACTCGAGGCGACGGAACTGATGAATATCCTTGAATACCAGGTCATCCCGGCCTACTACGCCCGCAACGGCGAGGGTTACTCCGAAGAATGGCTGCACATGGCGCGCGCCTCGATGAAGACCATCCTGCCGCGCTTCAACACCATCCGCATGGCCACGGATTACCTGTCGCAGTCCTACCTTCCGGCGGCCCGCGAAGGTCGCCGCCTGGCCGCCAACGCGTCCGAGGGAGCGCGCGAACTGGCGATCTGGAAACAGCAGGTCAACCGCGCCTGGCCGTCCATACATGGAGACCTGGTCACGTCGGTGCCCGCCTCGATCAAGGCCGGCGAATCCCTGTCATTTGAAGTGGCGCTGCAGCTCGATGGCTTGCAGGCGGCTGACATCGTGGTTGAATGTGTCGTCGGCCACATCGACGAGGAGTACAACTTCGAAATGGCCTACAAGCGACTGTTCTACCTCGCCGGCACCACCACCGACGGCGCCGCATTGTTCCGCTGCGATCTGTTCGATGTCGAAAACACCTGTTCAGCGGCCGGTCTGCAGCATTTCAAGATACGCTACTTTCCCTGTCACCACCTGCTGAGTCACCCGCTCGAGTGTGGACTGATGCGCTGGCTATAGCCCGCCTGTTGCAACAGCCGGCCGGGCATCAGATGTCCAGTGCCGTCACCTGCACTTTGGCGGACAAGGGTTCGATCTCCCCGGAGCTGAACAACTCCGTTCCCGGGTGCCCGGCGGTTGCGCTGCCGCATACGACACCGAGCCGCAGCATGGACTGCGCGTCTTCACCGCGCGCGGCGGCGGTTACCAGGCCTGCCACCAGCGCATCGCCACACCCGACCGTGGACTGCACGTGCATCCGTGGCGCGGCGCAGTGGTAGCTGTTGCCTGCCTCGGCGAGGATAGCGCCATCGGTGCCCAGTGAAATGCAGACGATATCAACGCCGCGTTGCTGCAATTCGCGGGCGGCACCGGCAACCACCTCGATGCTCTCCAGGCTCCGCATGGTCGTCATTTCCAGCACATAGCGGTTAAGCCGCAGCAGGTACGGCCGTGCCTCCAGTGCCTCCAGCAGGACCGGGCCATAGGCATCAACTACCGCCCTACCGCCCTGCGCCCTGACCTGCTCCGCCAGCTGGCGGCGATGTGCATCCGGCACCCCGGGCGGGTTCGAGCCGGTCAGCACACCGAAGCCGTTGCCGCAGGCGGACAGAAACCAGTGGTCCATTTCTTCCAGCATGTCGGGCGGTATCGCGGGCCCGCAACTGTCGACCTCGAACTGGGTCGGCGGCGATTTCTGCAGCACGGTGGCATTGACCCGGGTCTCCCCCGCAACACGGAAGATGCGGTGGTTCTCGCCCAGGCGGTTACCGAGCAAACGCAGCAGCAGGTCGCCGCTTTCACCACCGACCACGCTGCAGCAGCGGAACGGCATGGCCAGTTCGGCGAGTGACCTGGCCACGTTGATGCCGTTGCCGCCCGGATAATAGCGGGTGCTCTCCGCCCGGACCTTGCGATCGGCCACCAGTTGCGACACCTCGTAGCTGATATCCACGGAGGGATTGAGTGCCAGCACGGCAATATCGAAATCGCGGGTAGCGTTCATGGCTGCCTCCGGTTCACAACAGTCCTTCCTTCAGAATCAGGCTGCGCCCGGTCATTTCCGGCGGCCGCGGCAGACCGAGCAGGTCGAGGATGGTCGGCGCGATATCCGCCAGACCACGGCCGGTACCCAGCCGCACCGGCCCCGCCCCCATGATCAGAAACGGCACCGGGTATTCGCTGTGCTGGGTATGCGGTTCGCCGGTATTGGGATTGACCATTTCGTCGCAATTGCCGTGATCCGCCGTCAGCAGGATGCGCCAGCCACGCTCCAGTGCCGCTCGAAAGACACGGTGGCTCTCGTTGTCGATGACCTCGACGGACTCTATGATGGCGTGACGGCGTGCGGTATGCCCGACCATGTCGGTGTTGGCGAAGTTGGTTACCATGAAGTCGTACTGCTCGCTCGCGATGGCGGTGATCAGCACGTCCGCGACCTTCGACGCACTCATCTCGGGCTGCATGTCGTAGGTGGCAACCATGGGTGAGGGTACGATGATCCGCTCCTCGCCCGGGTAGGGTTGTTCGCGGCCGCCGTTGAAAAAATAGGTTACATGCGGGTATTTTTCGGTCTCTGCACAGTGCAACTGCCTGAGCCCCGCGTCACTGATGACTTCCGCCAGCACCCGTTGCGGCGATTGTGGCTGAAACAGTACCGGGAACGGGTAGTTTGCATCGTATTCCGTCATGCACACCAGACGTCGCAGTACGGTGCCGCCACGGTCAAAGTCATCAAAACCCGCCAGGCCGAAGGCGGCCGACAGCTGGCGGGCGCGATCACTGCGAAAGTTAAAGCACAGTACCGGCTCGTCCGGGTCCATGCCCCGATAGCCGTCGATCACGGTGGGCTGGATAAACTCGTCCCCTTCGCCACGCGCATAGGCCGACTCGATGGCCGCACGCGGTGTATCCGCACTGATGCCCTCGCCACGGACCAGGCACAGCCAGGCACGCTGTGTGCGGTCCCAGTGCTTGGCACGGTCCATGGCACAGTAGCGCCCGCACACCGTGGCAATGGTTCCCGTACCCAGACGGGCCAGCTTGTCCTCGAGCCGCTGCAGAAATCCCAGCGCGGCGCGCGGTGCGGTGTCCCGCCCGTCGGTAATCATGTGCAGCACAGGCTCGATCCCGCTGCCGTCCAGCAGATCGAGCAATCCGAACAGGTGTTCGATATGGGAATGCACACCGCCATCCGAGACCATGCCCACCAGGTGCAGGCGACGGGCCCCTGCCAGCATGGCCTCCCAGACCGGATTGTGCGCCAGCTTGCCGTCGTAGATCGTGTTGGCGATACGGACCAGGTCCTGCTCCAGGATACGTCCCGATCCCAGCGTGAGGTGGCCGACCTCGGAATTGCCGAACTGTCCGTCCGGCAGTCCCACGGCGCGGCCGGAGGCCTGCAGCACGGAATGCGGCCAGCTGGAGAAATAATGGTCGAGATGCGGGGTGCGGGCCAGCGCCCAGGCATTGTGCGCACGGCTCGGGTTGAGGCCGAAGCCGTCGAATATCACCAGCAGCAGGGGCACCGGTTTCATGCCGGCAGGTCCGTTTTGACGCCTGGCATGGTCAGGCAGCCGGGGCAGCGAATGATCGGGTTTGCATGTGCTGATGTTACCGCAGAACCGGCTGCCAGTCCCGTTTAACAGGACACGCCGCCCGGCTAGCGGTTGTGCGACAACGGCCGTTGACCGTGCGCCAGGGCATCGCCCCGGCCGCCGCCCGCCGGTGCGGCTCAGCCCGCCGGCGGTCGGACCGTATGCGGAAATGAATGTTTTTCATTCTGTCAAGGCGCTTGCGGGCAAATATTTCTGCATGGTCAGGATGAATATAATTCATTTTACTGTTACTGATGCGACCTCTCTAATGCGTGTGCAGGCATATGCCCGATCGTTGCACAGACCTGACGGTCTGCCAGGAGATTCAGATGAAGTTCAGCAGCATGATGATTGCGACCGCCCTTGCCCTGTCCGGCACGGCCAATGCGGCAGATGAGAACAGCAGGAACAGCGACGTCTACGTCGACAACATGGTTGACTGCATTTCCGATTTCATCGTCGCGGAACTGGATAATTCCGTGAAGGACGCATTCATCGCGGAATGCATGCAGGCCAAGATGGCCAGGACCCAGCAGCCTGCCGCTACGAACATAAAAGGCTAGCCGGCAACATGAACGCATCCCGCGGTCCTGATCCACCGGACCGCGGGCAGACTGTCGAAACAGCCTCCCGGGGCACTTGCACAACGGCTAGGGATTGAAGGCCTCGGCCGAGGCCAGCCAGGCGAGTTCTTCCGCGCTGCTGGCCCGCCCGAGGATACGGTTCCGATGCGGAAAACGTCCGAAGCGTCGCACGATTTCGCGATGCCCGCGGGCAAACTCGAGGTTCCTTACCAGCCCTGCCGCCTCGAACAGCTCAACCGAGCGTTGCTGGTCTGCCAGTTTCTCGCTGTGCATGTACGGGAGATAGAGAAAGGCAAGTCGCTCACGGGGTAATTGCCTGTCGAAGCCCCGCCTGATCGCCCTGCCTGCCGCGGCGCGCGCCTGCGCCTCGGTTCTGAAGGACAGCGCGAGGCCACGGTACATATTTAACGGAAACTGGTCGAGCACGATGACCAGCGCCAGTGAACCCTCCGGTGTTTGCTCCCACCCGGACAGGACCCCGTCCCGCGCCTGTGTCCAGACGGATTCGAAGCGCTCCCTGATTTCAGCGTCGAATGCGGGCGTGGAACTGAACCAGTACCGGCTGGCCGGTTCGGTGAACCAGAATTCGAGGATACCCTCCGCTGACAGTGCGTGACCGCGGCTGCCGGTGGTCACTGCACGCTGCCAAACCCCCGATCCACGCTGCCCGCCGGTGGTTCGAGCCCGGCGAGAAGGCAACCCTGGGCAATCGGGCCGCCAGGAAACAGCCGGTAGAGATATTTCATGCCGCCCTTGGCGTGAAATTTCTCCTCCAGCGCATCATGCAGTTCACGCGCATTGACCATCGGACCGTCCGCATGACGGGCGAAATATTCCTGCAGCGCACGCACGACCTCCCAGTGGCTGTCACCGGGCTGCAGTCCGCTCTCTGCAGCCGTCTGTTGCGCATCGGCCAACGACCAGCCTTCGGGTGCATTCGGAAAATCGGGGTTCGAATCCTGGTATCCTCTCAAATCGGTCACGCCATCGCTCCTCTGTTTTTGTCCGCGCCGTTTCCGGCTACCTGCCTAGAATGTAGCCCGCAATGCGATGGCCCGCAAGCGGGCATGCCCCGGCTACCCGAGCAGGTAACGCCCGCCCGAGGCTACCGCAATCACCAGCAGGCCAAGCAGCAGATTCACGCCAACCAGCACGCGAATCTGCGCCAGCTGCCTGCCGCCGGCCGGCCAGTCCGAGCCGCCGACAGCCGCCCTGAAGCGCCGGTACGGCGCGAAATACACATGCAGGAAGATCAGGATCATCGCTACGCCGCTCCAGAGCATGACATGAACATGCAGTCCAACCGCGGTAAAGCCGCCGTAGAAGAACAGCACCATCCAGAAGCCCGTCGCCAGCAAAACGGCGATCGCGGCGAACACCCACAAGAAAAACCGGTGCAACACGCCGTCCCACAGTGCCAGTCGCTGCGGTGCCTCCAGTTGAGCGGCCGCCACCGGACGCAACACCATCCAGGCGAAAAACATCCCGCCAACCCAGATCACCGAGCTCCAAACGTGCAACAACAGCGCCATGCCCATCATATTCCCACCCCAACACGGTCATTGAAAATCCATAAAGTTGCGTGCATTGTACAACGCATCCACCGAACAGCACCGTTTTGACCGGAACGCCCCATGACAAGCAGCGATACCCAGCAGGTTCTGATCAGCCAGTCCGTCGCCATCCTGGTCGACGGCAACAACATCGAGCGCAGCATACACGCCGAGACCAACAGGCCCAACACCATGCTCAACTTCGACACGCTGGTACCGCGGCTGCTGGGCAACCGTGGACTGAACCGGCTGGTGTATTTCCGCGAAGGCAAGCAGATATCGTCCAAGCTGCGGGAACGCCTGCACGCCAACTATCACGGCTCGGTGCGCCCCTGCCACAAGAGCGCGGACATCCCGCTGTCCATCAAGGCCACGCAACTGGCGAACAAGGTCGATACCATCATCATCATGTCGGGAGATTCCGATTACGTCGAGCTGGTCAGCCATCTGAAGTCGGAAGGCGTGCGCGTCGAAATTGCGGCCGTGCCGGCAACGACCTCGAGACAGCTGATCGAAGAGGCCGACTACTTTCACGAGATCACCAGCGACGACTGGTTTACGCTGGACGTCAAGAAGAAAGGCACACACAACAGGCCGGCCCGGCCGGTCACCACACCAGCCGCGGACACGAAGGACACCTCCGGCCCATCCGGCCAGGACTGAACGGCGCGGGCCTGAATTGCATGCCGCCAGCCGGGTTTTCATCTGGCGGACGCAATCAGTTTCAACTTCCCGGCACGCGTCAGTTTCTTGATCGCCGCCTCGCGCCGGCTTGCGCTGCGTCGGGTGTGGCCCTGTTCGAGATAGACGACCCGGAGCGGCCGGCGCGCACGGAAATATTTCGCCCCCCGCTTGCGGCCATGTTGCGTCAGCCGGCGCGGCAGGTCGTTGGTGATCCCGGTATAGAGTGATTCATCCGTACACACAATGATGTAGACCTGCCAGTCCGTGCCGTCCTGTCCGCCGGATTTCCCCATTTTTCACCGCGATTTCGTTCATCGGCCCGGGGGCCCTGTGATATCGGCCCGGGTGCTGTGTTAAAATTTGCAGCCCGCGCCGGCGCAATCCTGCCGCCGGCGCCATTCTACAGGAGACAGGCATGCATGTAGCAAACAACCGGGTGGTCAGTATTACCTACACACTGAAAGACGACGACGACAACATCATCGACCAGTCGAGTGACGGCAGCTTCTGCTACCTGCATGGCGCCAGCAACATCATCCCGGGCCTGGAGGACGCGCTGACCGGCAAGGCCACCGGCGATGAGCTGTCCGTTACCATCCCGCCGGAGCAGGGCTACGGCGTGCGCGACGATGAACGGGTGCAGGCGGTGCCGCGCGACATGTTTCCCGCCGAGCACGACATCGAGCCCGGCATGCAGTTCCACACCCAGGGCCCCGATGGCCAGGAGTTCGTGGTGACGGTCGCGAAAGTCGAACAAGGCATGGTCACGGTGGACGGCAACCATCCGCTGGCCGGCGTGCAGCTCAACTTCGACGTCACAGTCATGGACATCCGCGATGCCACGGACGATGAGTTGGAACACGGCCACGTGCATGGCCCGCACGGACACGGTCACGGCTAGGTCACGTCCCGGTGAAGGCGAGCGAGCTGAAGAAGGGCATGGTCATCGATGTCGATGGCCGCAAGGTGGTCATCAGGGCGCTGGACGTCCAGAGCCCCTCTTCACGCAGCGGCAGCACGCTGTACAAGGTGCGCGGCTTCGACGTCATCAGCAAGACGAAGTACGAAAACCGCTTCAAGGGCGACGACGCGCTCCAGCCGGTCGAGTTCAACCGCCGGCCGGTGCAGTATCTCTACCGGGATGCCGACGGCTGTACCTTCATGGACAGGGAGAGCTACGAGCAGTACACGCTCACCGCAACCGATCTGGAAGAAGAGCTGCAGTACCTCAGCACGGACCTCGAGGGCATCCTGGCCATGATTGGCGATGGTGTCATCCTCGGCATCGAGCTGCCGGCCACCGTGGTGCTCCCGATAACGGACACGGCGCCCGGTATGAAAGCGGCATCAGCCTCCTCGCGCGCCAAGCCCGCGACGCTGAGCACCGGGCTGGTGGTGCAGGTACCGGAATACCTGGGCGTCGGCGAGCTGATCAAGGTCAACACCGGCACCGGTGAGTATGTGTCGCGCGCCTGAGTGGCGCCGGGCCGCTCAGGATTCCAGTTGCGCCCAGCGTTCGTAACAGTCCTCCAGCTCACTGCCGACTGATTCCAGGCGCGCCAGTGTGGCAGCTATCCTCGCGCTGTCCTGCTGATAGAACCCGGGCGCGTTGATGGACGCCTGCAGGCCGGCCTGTTCGGCCTCCAGCGCCTCGATCCGTGCCGGCAGATCATCGAGTTCGCGCTGGTCCCGGTAGGACAGCTTGGCCGGCTTGCCGCTGCCGTCGGTCTTCGCTTCGGCGGTCCTGGCCGGCACTGTGGCCTGCGGCGCACACGGCGCGTTCACCCGGCGCTGGCGTACCCAGTCCGAATAGCCGCCCACGTACTCGTTAACGATGCCACCGCCCCCTCGAACACCAGCGTACTGGTGACGACGTTGTCCAGGAAGGTGCGGTCGTGGCTGACCAGCAGCAGCGTGCCCTGGTAGTCCATCAGCAGATCCTCCAGCAGCTCCAGTGTCTCCACGTCGAGGTCGTTGGTCGGTTCGTCCATCACCAGCAGGTTGGCGGGACGGGCGAACAGGCGCGCCAGCAGCAGGCGGTTGCGCTCGCCGCCGGACAGCGAACTGACCGGCGACTGCAGCCGTTCGGCCGGAAACAGGAAATCCCGCAGGTAGCCGGCCACGTGCCGGTCACGGCCGTTGATCGTGACGCGTGGCGTGCCTTCCGCCACATTGTCCATCACCGACCTGTCCGCATCGAGCTGCGTCGCGCTGCTGGTCGAAATAGGCCACCTGCAGACGGGTGCCGCGCCGCACCCGGCCGCTGTCAGGCGTCAGCTCGCCCAGCAGATGCGTGATCAGGGTGGACTTGCCGGCGCCGTTGGGGCCGATGATGCCGACCCGGTCGCCGCGCAGAATGGTGGTGGAGAAATCGCGCGATCACGGTGCGCGTCGCCGAAGCGCACCGTCACGTGCTCCGCCTCGAACACCAGCCGGCCGGACTGACCGCCCCGGTCGAGCTGCAGGTCCACCTTGCCGGCGCGCTCGCGGCGCTGCGCGCCGCTGCTCGCGCAGCGCCTGCAGCGCCCGCACCCGGCCCTCGTTGCGCGTGCGGCGTGCCTTGATGCCCTGGCGTATCCAGGCCTCTTCCTGCGCGAGCTTCTTGTCGAACAGCGCGTTGTGCCGCTCCTCGACCTCCAGCTGTGCCGCCTTGCGCTGCGCAGGTAGTCATCGTAATTGCCGGGCCAAGATGTCAGCCGCCCGCGGTCGAGCTCGATGATGCGCGTCGCGAGCCGCTGCACGAAGGCGCGGTCGTGGGTGACGAACAGCAGCGCGCCGGCATAGTCCGCGCAGGAAATCTTCCAGCCAGGTGATGGCCTCGATATCGAGGTGGTTGGTCGGCTCGTCCAGCAGCAGGAGGTCCGGTTCGCACACCAGCGCGCGCGCCAGCAGGACGCGCCGCCGCCAGCCGCCGGAGAGGCGTGTCGAAGCCGGCATCGCCGTCCAGCCCCAGGCGCGACAGCACGGTCTCCACGCGCTGCTCGAGCCGCCAGCCGCCGCTGGCCTCCAGTGCATGCTGAAGTGCCGCCAGCCGGTCGATGGCCCCCGCATCCGGACGCTGCCCGAGCGCGTGCGCAGTGTGATGATAGGCCGAGATCAATTCGGCCAGCTCCGGCAGCCCGCCGGCGACCACGTCGAACACCGGCTCGGCGCTATCCAGCGTGACTTCCTGTGCCAGTACGGCGACCCGCCTGCCGGGAAGCACCCGGACCGCGCCGTCATCGGCGGCCTGCTCACCGCTGATCACGCGCAGCAGCGAGGATTTGCCCGCGCCATTGCGTCCCACCAGGCACACGCGTTCGCCCTTGCGCAGTTCAAGGTCCACGGCCTCCAGCAGGGTACGGTGCCCAAAGGCCAGGGATACCTTGTCGAGTCTCAGAACGGGCATTGTTGCAGTCGAATCAGGGAATTTCTGGGCTGTTGGCACCGCCGCCAGGCACATACGCCGCGGGTGTTGTAGGATAACGTAATCGTGGTCAGAAAGGCGTGTCATCGCGATGTCTTTTGAATGCTACTCACAACGCATGCTCAACCCGTTCCGCGGCAGCATGAACTGCGTGCGCCACCACGGTGCCGATGCCGTCACGGCGGACGGCGTCCACTGGGACATCTACGTCAGCAATGACGGGCTGATGGAGGGCCTGGCGGGTCCCGGCAGGGCGCAGGTCAGCGACATCCGTTTCGGCTCCTGGTCGGCCGACAAGGGGCTCAGGCGCGGGCCGATCCATCCCTCGGAAGATTTCCGGCGCATGGAACGGCTTGGACAGCGGGTGTACACGCATCTGCTCGAGGTGCACGACCGGGTCCCGTTCCCGTTCATGGACCGCTGCGAACTGTGGCTGCTGGACAGGGTGGCACGCCCGCTGGCACTGCTGGACAGCGCCTTGTCCCAGGACTGGCTGGACCACAGACAATCGCTGCAGTGGCTGACCGGCCAAAGCTGCCGGCGCAGCTTTAGCTCGGCGACGGCGAACCGGCTCGGCATCGACACCACCTCGGCCGGCGCCAGCGCCGATTATCTGGGCAAGTACATCAACGACTGCGCCGGTCCGGTGCCCGCCGCGCAGATCTTCCAGCGCCTGGACGACGGCTCCGGCACCGGCCTGGCCGGCATCAACCTGGATGCCGGTCTGGTACACCGCACGCTGGCCGGTGCGGACTTCCCCACGGCCCTGCTGGACCGCACGCACCACGACGAAGCACACCGGCAGCTGATCGAAGATTTCATCCGCTGGCAGGCCCCCTGGCAGTTGCTGCTGCCCGCACTCGACACGGAGACACGGCGTTCGTTCGAGCAGCATGCCCGCATACAACCGCTCAAGCTGGCGCAGCAATACCGGCTGTACCCCCGGATCATCGACCGGGCGGTCATCGACGCGGCACGCGTGGAGGCACGCATACGCCAGACCCTTGCCGCACGCCAGGAAACGGAGCCGGTCCAGTCGACGTTCTACATCGAGCTCGGCCCTGACCATGCGGAGTACTGAGCATGGCAACAGGCACCTTGCGCGACCAGGAAAAGCCACGGCAGCACACGGGAAAAACAATGCATGGCTTCCTGTCCCGGGAGAATTCGGCAATCGATTCGTCAGCAGCCCGTGATCGTTCCTGCAGGATAGAGCCTCCGGTAAACCCGGGGCGGTTCAAAAATTCATGGCTCTGATGTTGTGCAAACTCTTCAAGATGCCGGAATTCCAAAAGGAAAATATTCTGATTTGATCAGAGAATGGTATTGAGCACTACTACCCCGAAAATATTTTGGTCAATATCTATGAGCCGGGAATGAGTTGACAATAATCGGTGATCTTGTGAGCAGGAATGGGATCCAGTATAAGAAGTTGGATTTGTGCGAAAAGGTTGTAAGCAGGATTGACGAAAATACGGTAAATCCTGCTGAGATTTGTTCAAAATTATTCGCAACCATTGAACGCGCAAGCAACCAAACAAATGCATGAACTCGTATTGAACCTACCGCGAATTAATTGAAACTATCTGAAAATCAGCATGAGACAGGCGAGGGATAATGTGGAAATAAATTCGATCATCCTTCAGTGTTTATCAGAATGAGAAAAATCAGTCTGCACCAATAACCGTTGCTCTAACGAGAAGCGGTGTTTTCTCAATCCAGGACATACAGAAAATGAATGCGAACTTGCAGGTGGACAGGGAATTACTGCCGCCAGAACAGTTTCAGATCATGAATTATTCCGAGCAGAACTTCGTCAGGATCGGACATCAACACCTGAAGTTCTTCGTCGACCGGCTCGGCCTCAGGCCGGACAGCGATGTCCTGGAAATCGGCTCGGGCAATGGAAGAATTGCCAGCGCCCTCACGACGTACCTGACCGAAGGCACGTATACCGGCGTGGAGATTATGAAACCGTTTGTGGCGTGGTGTGCCAGGGCCTACCGGGGCTATCCCAACTTCCGCTTCGAGCACATAGACGTATTCAATCTCCAATACAACAAGCAGTCTCTGAGTCAGGCCAGCAATTACTCGTTTCCGTTTCCGGACAACCGTTTCGATCTCATCTACCTGACATCGGTCTTCACGCACATGCGGCCGGCCGATACGGATAATTACCTGAAGGAAATTACCCGCATGCTGAAGCCGGGAGGGATCACCTTCATCACCTATTTCCTGATCAACGCGGCCACGCTCGACCTGATCGAGGCACGAAAGACGACCAGGCACTTCCGCCGGCTGGACGGGCCGCTGTACACCGACAATTTCCGGGTTCCGGAATCTGCTGTCGCGCTCGACGAGGCCTTTGTCCGCTCACTGTACGAGAAACACGGTCTGGTCATCGATGCCCACGGCGTGTTCTACGGCAAGTGGCGAAATCCGGAACAGCTGAAAACAACCGGTCACAACCAGGACAGGGTCATTGCGAGAAAACCCGCCGTCACTGACTCCTCGGGAATCTCTGACTAAGTCTTCATTGCGAAGACCGAATGGATGCAGGAGGTACGAGTCAATGGAGTTACCCGGCAGGGCGTATCTGGATACCGGGGCCGGGATGGATGCAGTGACGATGCGACCTCCAGCAGACTGATCTTGAATTCTCTTATATGTTGGCTGCTGCCCTTTGGTGAATTGCATCACGGAAAACCGCTGGCCATTAAATAGACTGGCTCCATGCAGGCCATCACCGGGTCTGTCGATCAGCTGGAAACCATGAACGGGAGAACAAGCATGAAGCGCAGTCCTGTCTATTGTATCGTCATCATCGGCCTGTTCTGGTTTGGGCACACGCAGGCCGTAACGCTGACCCAGTGGGGCACTTCAGCCAGTGCATCCAGCGCAGACTGCTCGGTGCTGGGCTGCAGCAAATTTGATTTTCTGTTTCTCAACCCGATTATCGATGGACCGTCAAACGGCGGTCTCAACCAGACATCCGCCCAGTTGCTCGACTATGTAAATCCGGATGGCAGAGGCACGGTCAGCGCCAGCGTTGCGCTGCAGGGAGGTTTATCCATCCCGCAGCTCAAGGCCAAGGCTGCCTCGGTAGACGACAATGGGTGGGTCAGTGCATTGGCGATGGGGATTCAGGGGTACCAGTATACCGGCAGCAGCGGGACGACGATCAGTCTGGACTCTGCATTGACGGGCAGCGTGATGAATACCAATGCATCCGATGTCACCGGACTCAGTGTCGGCGTCTGGTTGATGATGGATGATCCCGCTGTTGTATTTCCCACGGCGGCCTCGATGTCGGACCTGCTCCTGCAGGTCGCCTCAATGCCTGTAGTTGATTCTTTCAGCTGGGAGGACCTCGTAACCGGTGCGGTTGACCGCAGCACCACCGTGACCGACCTGAATGACCGGCTGCAAATAACCCTGAATAACGGTGACCAGTTCTACGTACTCGCAGCCCTGACCGCCGCGGCCGACGGCACGGGTTCGGTTGCGGATGCTTTCAGCACTTTTGAAATGAACTTCAGCACGACGCAGCTGGTACCGGCAGATATTGTCCCTGTCCCCGTCCCTGCTGCGGTCTGGTTATTGAGTTCTGGATTGGCTGGACTGGCTGGCGTGGCCAGACGCAGCAAGGCCGCATGACAGGCCTGTCTTACTTGCGCGGCGCCCTTTAGCCGCCCCTGTTGTTCCCGCGGATGGCGACTGTTGTCCGTCATCGCCACAACGGGTCGAAATCGCACGGTACCGTTGCCTGCTCAAGTCCGGGTTGCTGCAAATGTCGAGACATACGGGCCTGCGCTGATCTGCCATTTTGATGATGCCGCATCTTGCAGATTTTCCTGATCATCAACTGCTGTCGCCCGACTCACCCCGGTCAGCCCGTCCGCGTCATTCACCCGGCTGCGCCAGTTTCAGGATCAGTTCGGCAAGCCCCGGCACCGCACCCAGGTAGGGCGCCAGGGTAATGGCGATGTGCGGGTGCTCGGCACGCACAACGTCCACGGCTTGCGGGATATCCGTCACGACGTGGCGCCCGGCGGAGAGAAAATACGGCACCACCACCACCTCGCACGCACCGGCGGCGATCGCATACCGCAAACCGTCGGGAATGGACGGTTCCGCCAGCTCCAGGAAGGCGCAGCTGACGGCATCGAAATCGCGCGCCTGCGCATGCAGCTGCGCCGCCAGTGCCCGCACCTCGTCATTGGATTCTGTACGGCGGCTGCCGTGGGCAACGACCAGCATGGTTTTCATGGCGATCTCCCGGAACCGGGCCGGAAACAGGTCACCGGCCCGCCCGCATGAACTTTCCGCCCATGATATCCTCCTAGCTGCATATGTTCTTCCTGTTTTTCCTTTCGGTATGGGGCAGCGGTCATGCCTACCTGGCGCACCGCCTGCTGCGCCCGCTTGCCGGCAAGCGGCTGTGGCGGCGCATCGGCTGGATCATCCTCGGCCTGTCACTGTTCACCGTGCCACTGATCCTGTTCGGTCGCCGGTTCGGGTTCGATACGCAGTGGACCGACCGGCTGGCCTTGTTCGGCTATTTGGACATGGGCGTGTTCCTGGTGCTGGTCCCCCTGCTGATTGCACGCGACCTCGGCTGGATCACGTTGGCATTCCTGCACAGCCTGGGCCGGCGACTGCGGGGACGGCCATCCGCTGCCGCACCGGACGACCCGGAACGCCGTCATTTCCTCGCCAACGCCATGAATGCGGGCATCCTGGGTCTAACCGGCAGCATGGCGGTGGCCGGTTACCAGGAGGCACGTCAGCTGGCACGCGTCCGGACGGTCGACATACCGGTCAATGACCTGCCCGACGGCATGCAGGGTTTTCACATCGTACAGCTCAGCGACATCCATCTCGGGCCCACCATCAAGGGCGATTACCTCGCAGGCATCGTCGAACGCAGCAATGCCCTGCAGCCGGACCTGCTCGTCATCACCGGCGACCTGGTCGACGGCCTGACCTCGGACCTGTCCGCAGATGTTGCCCCGCTGAAGCAGCTGCGGGCCCGCCACGGCAACTGGTTCGTCACGGGTAATCACGAATACTACTGGGGAGCACAGGACTGGATCGCGCTGCTGCCGACGCTGGGCGTCAACGTGCTGCTCAACGAGCACCGCATCATCGAACACGAAGGGGGGCGACTGCTGCTGGCCGGCGTCACTGACTACTCGGCCGGCGCCCACCTGCCCGGGCAAGGATCCGACCCGTGGCGGGCGCGGGCCGGTGCCCCGCGGGCAGATGCCTCCGTCCTGCTGGCACACCAGCCGCGCAGCGCGTTTGCCGGCGCGGCTGCGGGCTTCGACCTGCAATTGAGCGGGCACATTCATGGCGGGCAGTTCTTTCCCTGGAACCTGGTCATCGGGCTGGTGCAACCCTACGGGCTCGGCCTGCATCGCGTGGACAGGCGCATGTGGCTGTATGTCAGCGCCGGCACCGGCTACTGGGGTCCACCGTCGCGGCTCGGGGTCCCCGCCGAGATCACCTCGCTCAGGCTGGTGCGCGCCTGACCGGCGCAGCGGGGCCGGCCCGGACGGGATCGGTACAATAATTGCTATACGCCGGCACCCGCTTCTCTTGTATAATCGCTGCCCTTTAACCCCCCGCGCCCGCTTCCGGGACCGATCCATACCATGATCAGCAAGCTCAGAAACATCGCCATCATCGCGCACGTCGATCATGGCAAGACCACCCTGGTGGACCAGTTGCTCAGCCAGTCCGGCACGCTCGGTGAGCGCGCGGCCGTGCCCGAGCGCGTCATGGACTCCAGCGATCTCGAGAAAGAACGCGGCATCACCATCCTGTCGAAGAACACCGCCATCCGCTGGGGCGACTACCGCATCAACATCGTCGACACGCCCGGCCATGCCGACTTCGGCGGCGAGGTGGAACGGGTGCTGTCGATGGTCGACTCCGTGCTGCTGCTGGTCGACGCGGTGGACGGCCCCATGCCGCAAACCCGCTTCGTAACCCGGAAGGCCTTCAACCTCGGGCTGCGGCCGATCGTGGTCATCAACAAGATCGACCGACCCGGCGCGCGTCCGCACTGGGTGCTGGACCAGACCTTCGAGCTGTTCGACCGGCTCGGCGCCACCAACGAACAGCTGGATTTTCCGGTCATCTATGCCTCGGCACTGCTGGGTTATGCCGGCTACGAGCACGACCACCTGGCCTCCGACATGACGCCGCTGTTCGAGACCATCGTGGACAAGGTGGCGCCGCCGCAGGTCGACCCCGACGGCCCGTTCCAGCTGCAGGTAACCACGCTCGATTACAGCAGCTACGTCGGTGTGATCGGCATCGGCCGCATCAGCCGTGGCAAGGTGCGCACCAATATGCCGGTGACGGTAATCGACCGCCATGGCAAGATGCGCAACGGGCGTATCGGGCAGGTACTGGGCTTCCTGGGGCTGCAACGCATCGAGATCCCCGAGGCCCAGGCCGGCGACATCATCGCCTTTACCGGCATCGAGAAGCTGAATATCTCCGACACGCTGTGCGACCCGGCAGGGGTCGAGGCATTACCGGCACTGACGGTCGACCAGCCGACGGTCAGCATGACATTCCAGGTGAACAACTCGCCGTTCGCCGGCAAGGACGGCAAGTATGTCACCTCGCGCAACATTCACGAACGCCTGCAGCGGGAACTGATGCACAACGTCGCGCTGCGCGTCGATGAGACCGGCGACCCGGACAAGTTCCGCGTATCCGGACGCGGTGAGCTGCACCTCGCGATCCTGATCGAAACCATGCGGCGCGAAGGCTACGAGCTGGGCGTGTCACGCCCGGAGGTCATCCTGCGGGAAGTCGACGGGGAACCGCACGAACCCTTCGAGCAGGTGACCGTCGACGTGGAGGATATCCACCAGGGCACCGTGATGGAGAAGCTCGGTGAGCGCGGCGGCGAACTGACCGACATGATGCCGGATGGCAAGGGCCGGGTGCGCCTGGACTACATCATGCCGGCGCGCGGGCTGATCGGTTTCCGCACCGAGTTTCTCACCGGCACGCAGGGCACCGGCCTGATCTACAGCGTGTTCTCACACTACGGGCCGATGAAGCCCGGCCAGTACGGACAGCGCGTCAACGGTGTACTGGTTTCCAACAGCACCGGCAAGGCGCTGGGTTATGCGCTGTTCAACCTCCAGGAACGCGGCCGCCTGTTCATCGGTCACGGCGAGGCGGTGTATGAAGGCGCTATCATCGGTATCCATTCCCGTGGCAATGACCTCGTGGTGAACCCGTTGAAGGGCAAGCAGCTGACCAATATCCGTGCCGCGGGATGTGACGAAAACATTCTGCTGACACCACCGATCCGCATGAGCCTGGAGCAGGCACTGGAATTCATCGACGACGATGAACTGGTCGAGGTAACGCCCCGCCACATCCGCCTGCGCAAGAAATTCCTGTTCGAACACGATCGCAAGCGCGCGGCACGCACCGCCTGACGGGCGCAATCAGCACACGTCGCCCTGCCGCAGGTGCGGGCTGCCCGCATGGCCTGCCTGCCAGCACGTAAAAAAAACCGGTGCCAGTAGCAGAGCGCACCTGCCACCGGCTGACCCTCCCATTAATAAACCCAAATTTAGTAGGGAATACAATACCCTACACTATATATGGAGTTGTTCATTAATACCTTGTAATACATTAACTTACAAATTAATTTCATTGACAATAAAGTGGTTTTTATATATCGTTCAACCCTACAAATGCTGGGGGGACAGGGAAGCCATAAAAAAGCAGCACATCGAACAAGCTTGTTAGTCACTGTCGATAAACTGATGGAGGAGAGAATCATGCGCATTACAGACATGGTGATGCACGTTGGCAACAACCTGGGGGAAGACAGCCGGCGCAATGTTGAAAAGGCCCTCACCGGAAACAAGGGTGTGATACATGCACACTTCAATGAAAAGCGTCCGCATCTGATGCTGGTGTACTACGATACGGAAGCCACGACCTCGTTCGAGATCCTCGCCCAGATGACCGGTCAGCAGCTGTGTGCTGAACGCGTGGGCTGATCACGGCCGCGGGTAAATCGGTTTTTACAGCCGCGGCACCATGCTACGGTAGAACAACCAAGAGATAACGCAATATGAATACCCGTGCACCATGCACGGGTATTTTTTTGCCTGCCCTCTGCCGAAGCATGAACCCGGTTCGCGGCCGGCAAGGGCCGGGCCGGAGACGGGGTCCGTGCAATCCTGTCGGTAACACGGCGCGTCAGCGACCGGCCCAGACAAATTCCGCGGGCAGCGCCGGCCTGATCCGGTCGAGCAGTGACGCCAGCCGGGCATCCCCGTAGGGCCGCGCGGGCACCCTGCCCCATACCGGGGCCGGCCAGGCGGCATCATGCCGGTAGCGCACGATATGATGCACGTGCAACTGTGAAACGCTGTTGCCCAGTGCCGCGATGTTGAGCTTGTGCGGCCTGAATACCGCCTCCAGCATGCGGGACAGCTGGACGGATTCGCGCAGCAGTTGCTGCTGGTCTTCATCGTCCAGTTGATGGATCTCGGTAATCCCCGCCCGATCGGGCACCAGGATGAACCAGGGATAATTGGCATCCTGCATCAGCAAGAGCCGGCACAGGGGGAAATGCCCCAGCAGCACACAATCCCTGACCAGCTGCGGGTGCAGATCACTCATGGCGCAGCCGTCTGCGGGTGCAGCAGCCGCCACACCACCCGTCCCTGCCGACAGCGCTACGACGCTCGCCCCGCATCACCTGTCGCCCCGGGCCTGTCCGTGCGCCGCCAGATTTCATATCTGTCAAAGCGGTCGAACCTGGAATAGTGCCGCCTGATGTAGTCATCAAGGTATGTCGAACTGGACTCGGGCAGGTGCTGGATCCGGAGGGACTTTATCCTGTCGAGCCAATCGTCGCTGAAGATATGGTTGACGATGATGTATTCCACGTTGTTCGACTCAAGATCGCGAACAATCTCCATTTGTACGTCGTGCCTGTCGACGACGCCGGGATGCAGCTGATCATGGCGCGTTGCGTTCTTCCGATCAAGCGCAAAATACAGGCCGCTGTAGCCGATAACCACCACGTCGTGCCGGTGCAGGGCAAGGAAAATCTTCTGCCCGGGCGATACGTGACTGTTTACGAAATCGACCAGATGGATCATTTCCCGGTACGTTCTTTCGCTGGCCCTGGTTCCCGAGATCTTCGGCAAGTCGAGCGTTTCGGTCTTGTCGTGCCAGGCGGTCGCGGTGTTGAACACGGGTTTGGCGAGCAGCATGGCACACCACCCGCAGGCACACACCAGTGCAAACCACCGGAAACGGACTGCGCCTGACGCGTGCAGTCGTCTTTCGATCCGGTCATGGAGAATTGCACCGAGCGCTGCCGCATACAGCCACATCGAAATAATGTTGGTATTGATTTGTGCATGCGCGGAAAGGTAATGAAACAGGAATGCGACAATAAACAGGACGCTGACAGCGACGTATTCGCGGTGCCTGCCGGTGAATGCCATAGCGACGGAAAGTACGGCAAGGACGACCACCACGACGGATAGCAGGAATTTCAGGTAGTTCGTCAGGTTGAACAGCAGGCCAAGCCGCCATGGTGTATACAGGCCCGTCGGCAGCAGTCCGGGAAATTGTTCCATGCGCGCGAACCGGAAATCCATGAGCGGAAACACAATCAGATCCTGCCACATGTCCGGACCCGCCAGCACCGCGAAGCAGACCGCCACCGGGGCGGCAACCAGTGCCGCACCTGCCGCATACACCAGCAGCGCAGACAACAGTTGTCTTGAGTCAAGCTTGCCGGCTGGCTGCCCGGCGAAGTATCCCGCGACGATACCTGCAGAGATCGCCAGTCCGGTATATCCGCCGACATCGTGCTTGAAGACGATGACCGCACCGGTAAACAGCCCGGCAGGAAACAGCAACCGCCGCGCACCCCTGAAGTAAAGCACCATGCAATACAGGGACAGGAGTATGCACAGGATTGTCGGGGGATAGGGTCCTATCGAAAGATAATAGCCGGTGGTGCGTATGACGGAAAAGAGGATCACGGCGCAAACCATTGCAGGCACTCGCCGCTCAAGCAGCCTGAACATGACCAGGTAATAAACGCATACCGCTGCAGAGCAGAGTACCGAGGCCGCAATGGACTCGACCAGCAGATGGCTGCCGAAGAGCCTGAACAGCGATGCCAGCAGGAAGAAGGAACCTGGCGCGTACAGCGTCCAGAAGTCACGGTACGGAAGCTGGCCCGACAGTATCCGTTCAGCCGCGGCAGTTGAATCACCGCCGGTATAAAACAACCAGCCCGGGGCAAACAGTGCCAGGGTGACGGCGAACAGCACTGCAACCGGGAGGGCCCCCGGCCCAGGGAGCGACAATACCGGTTCATGCACCGTCCCTTTCACGAATCGTTATTCGCCCGATAACTGCTGTATTTCATCGCCCGACGCGAGACCCGTCTCACGGCGACAAGTCCCTGTCCGTCCTGTTTCCACGCCTTGTCATTCCCGCTGGCCGGTGGCATTGCATGCACCGGAACAGGCGCGGGGGTTCACGCCGCATCCACACTCACGGGGCGTGTTTCGTTGCCGGCCGTCCCGTTGCCGGATGGCCGTGCTTCCGCCGCGGGTTCCTCGCCGCCAAACGCCTTGAGCAGCTCGGGCAGGAATTCCGCCAATTCCAGCACCAGCAGTGAGAAGTCGAGATCAAACCGGCTGACCGGGTCATCCGCCTCGTTGCCGGCCTCCGCCTCCCGGACGACGTCCTCGAAACGCAAGCGCCTGATCGACAGGTCATCGTGGATGACACAGGACAGGCGTTCGCGCCACTGCAGGGCCAGCCTGATCGCCAGCTTGCCACCGCGGATATGATTTCGCACCTCTGCCGCGCTCAGGTCCTGGCGCTTGCAGGTCACGATACCGCCATCGGGATCCGGGTGTTGCAGCACGCACTCCGCGCCAATCGCGAAATTCCGCGGCAACGGTTCACCGTTCAGCCAGCGTGTCATGGCAGCGGCCGGCGCCTGCCGCGCCTTCAGCGGGGTGGCGGGGAAACGCCCCAGCGTGATGCGCAACTGGCTGACCAGGACTTCCGCCCTGGCCGCTGACGGACTGTCGATCACCAGCAATCCGTTGCGCGTATCGATGTAGGCAAACAGGTCGCTGATACGGCTCAGGGCACGCGGCAGGAGATCGACGATGATCTCCTCTTTCATGCGCACCCGTTCACGACGATAGATCTCGCGTGCCTCGGCCGCCCCGGTTTCGGCCACCCTGTCCTCAAGCAGCTGCCGCACCACGCCTGCAGGAATGATCTTTTCTTCCTTGCGCAGGCAGATCATCAGGTACCCGTTGGCGGCGTGCACCAGTTGCTGCCCATGCCTTCCCAGCGGCGGCACCCATCCACCCGCAACCGGTTCCATCCGGCTGCAGCCCCTGAACGCGGCCGGTTGCATGCGCGTATCGAGCATGTCGGGCGACAGCTCGAAGGCGGTGCCCAGACGATAGACCTGAAGATTTCTGAACCACATGATGAATTGCCCCGTGAAAAAGCGTGACATTATGCGCAAAGCGCGGCGGACTGACCAGTGTCCATACGCGCGCTGTAATGTCAGTTTTCCGACCCGGGGCCCGCTGCACGAACATGTACATTAGTATGGTATTCACATCTTGATGTGTTGTATGATCAGCCCGTAATCGACTAAGGGGGGCACGGATCATTCCTGCTATTTTTTCGATTCGCATAAAGACAGATATGCACATTTCTCAGGTCATCCCGGAAGTTCCTGCTATAACTCCTGCTTGTCTACTTGTTTAATCTGCATTCTGGAATCTGGTTAATCTTATATTTACAGAGGTGTTAAATGGCTACAGGTACTGTTAAATGGTTCAACGAGTCCAAGGGATTTGGCTTCATCGCACCAAGCGATGGCGGCGAGGATGTGTTCGTGCATTTCTCCGCAATCACCGGGGAGGGATTCAAGACACTTGCAGAAGGCCAGACAGTAAACTTTGATGTCGAACAGGGACCGAAGGGACTGCAGGCAGTCAACGTCAGCGGACAATAACAGGTAGTCTTCCTGAGCAGTTACCGGACCCCGCGCTTGCGCGGGGTTCTTGTGTGAACGAGCCGTTCCGGATTGCTGGATACACCCGATGGGCCGCTATCGCACACCCTCTCCGAAGTCATCCTGCTACATCACGCAGGATGGACACAGCAAACTCGGCAGCGAACTGAAGGCGCTCTGGGTACGCCGGGCCGGTGTCACGCGCGCACTGGCGGCGGCCGCCGCCGAGGGCGACCGCTCGGAAAATGCCGAGTACATCTACCGGAAGAAGGAACTGCGCGAAATCGACCGGCGCATCGGGTACCTGCAGAAACGCCTTCCAGATCTGAAAGTCGTCCGCGACCCGCCGTCCGACCCCGCGCGGGTGTTTTTCGGCGCTGTGGTGACACTGGAAAACGAGGTGTCGGAGCAGGTCACCTACCGCATCGTCGGGGCAGATGAGTTCGACCCCGCCAGCGGCTGGATCAGTATCGACTCGCCCATGGCCCGGGCCCTGCTCGGCAAGGGTCTGGACGAAAATGTCCGGGTAGTCACGCCGGGCGGCACGGTGAACTACGTCATCGTCGAAATCAGCTACCCTTCCTAGTGCGCTCAGTCGTCCGGCGTCACTTTCCTGCGGATCTGCTTGTCGCGGCCACGCCGTGTCTTGGCATCGAGCCGGCGTTGCTGCGAGGCCAGCGTTGCCCGCCCCGGCACGCGCCGGCGCCGCGTCAGCCCGGCGTGCCTGACCAGCGCCTGCAGGCGCGCGAGGGCGTCGACACGGTTCTGCTCCTGCGTACGAAAGCGTTGCGCCTTGATGATGATCCGGCCGTCGGCGGTTATGCGCCGGTCGCTCGTCTGCAGCAGGCGCTGCTTGTAGATAGCCGGCAACGAGGATGCGCCGATATCGAATTGCAGGTGTATCGCCGAGGCAACCTTGTTGACGTTTTGCCCGCCGGCCCCCTGCGCACGGATGGCCGTCAGTTCGATTTCGTGTTCCGGGATCGATACGCTGCGTGAAATGACGAGCATTCAGCGTGCCGAGGTCCTGAGTGCGCCGCAGCGACTGCAGCGGTAACCGGTCACCAGCCTGCCCTGCTTGCTGTCGAACGGGTTTCCGTTCACCACAACCCACTTGTGAAAACCGCGCCGGCACAGCGTGCTGCCCTTTGCCTTGTCGGCAGCGGTCGGCTTCCTGAACCGGATAATATCCGCCATCGCAGCACCCGTCGGCGGCGACTAGTTGATGCGCGCACGCCGGAAACGCGAGGTGAAGCGTTCCAGCAATGTTGGCACCCGGTAGGCCGGTACCGCCGGCGGCTCCGGCCTGATATTACTGGTGTAGTGCGGTGCCAGCCTGGCCTTGCCCCAGTCGACGATGCGTTGTTTCTTCATGACCCTGGCCGGTCCCAGCGGGTCGGCGCCCAGCGTGCCGACCAGGTCCTGCAGGTATTGAGGGCTTTCGATCTGCTCCAGTTTCCGGTGGGCGGCCTGCAGGCGTTCGCGAACGCCGAGGCGTTCGGCCTCGTCGGCGTAGACCACGTCGTCGAGAAATCGCTGCAGGCTGGCGGTATGGCGTTTCCACAGCGATGGTGTCGCGCTGTTGCTTGATCTCCAGCCGTTCATGGTACCAGTCGGAGGCCAGCAGGCTGGTGCGCGTGAACATGGCACGGAATTCCGGGTGGTGCGCATCCATACCGGCGTACTTGCCGGTTGCCATCACCAGCAGCAACGCCTGCAGCGGCGGGCAGGCATCCTCGATGCTGCCATCCTGGAGATACTGCAGCGCCACGCCCTGCTGAGCCTCGACAATGTTGTTGATACCATCGACGTAGACATCGAAGTCCTGGATCTCCGGCTTGAGTATCTCGTCGGTGAACACCGCGTCCGGGTTGTCGAAGATCTTGCCGAGAAATCCGTGCACGAAGCGCTGGGTCATGCGGTAGCCCAGCCGGCTGGCCAGTACCTGCCTGCCGTTGTGTTCGAAATCCACGAGTTGTTCCAGGAAGCCCTTTTCGATCAGCCAGGCGGGGTCGCGTTCCTCCACAGACAGGCGCGCCCATATTTCGGGGATCAGCAGGCTGATGTCGTGATCGACCCGCACATACGGCCCCACATAACCGGCCGAGCTGGAAAAGCCGGCATGGCCGGTCAGTATCATGGAGACCAGTGCGTTGTTCAGGTCGGCGGTCGGACGCAGCGCATTGAACGGCCCCTTGGTCAGGGCGCCCTCGGAACCCGCACCGGTCGTGGACGGTGACTTGCCGGTCAGGCTGCAGATGAAATCCATGAACAGCTCGGGCAGTTCCTGGTAATGAATCGGGTTGTACACGGCCAGCGGCCGGATTCCCGGTTCCGGAGGATTGTTGCGCCGCCCGGTCAGCACCGCGTCAACCGGGTGACAGATGGAGGCATGGGCGTCCAGCTTGCGACTCAGCCGCGTGCCCATCTCGGCGAGATACTTGCGCTCCGGCCGCACCAGGTCGGGACGCATCTGCAGGTAGCGCGGATTCCGTGATGGCGTACCGTCGACCAGGCGCGGGTGTGCGGACGAGACAACGAACCCGCTGCCGCGCTGGTAGGCCGTGCGCAGCAGCCCTTGCATGGGCGCGGTGAATTTGTGGAGCGTATGTACGTCTTCCACGAGGTTCACGAGTTGCTCGTCGGCCAGCGGTTCGAAATTGGCCAGGAAGTTGCCAGGCTGTGACATCTCCAGCTCGGTCTGGCGGTCAAAGCCGGGATGGATGGCGTCATCCGGACGCTGGAACAGGCGGTACTCGCAGTTCTTGACCAGCTTGATGCTGTGGTCGCCCTTCGTTTGCGGCCCGCAGCGCTCGATGCACTTCGCCGGCACCACCACGGAGGCTGAGATATCGTCCTCCATCTGCACCTTCTCGGTGGCAATATAGTCCTGGCGCAGCTTGAAGGTGCGCCACTTGCCGTCCCTGTCGAAACCGACACGCAGGTAGGAGGCGACGATGTTGCGGTCATCCAGCTTCAGCTCGTGGGCCGGCGCACCGTCGACCTCGTCGACCGACAGGTGGCTGCGCCAGTCATCGCCCCACTCGGTGCGATAGAAGCGCTTGATCAGGTACACCAGTGCCAGAATACGCGGCGAGATCGAGGCCAGCCAGGCATTGTACTCGTCGGTATACATCGAGGTCGGCGTCAGCAGCTTGATCACCGAGCCCAGGCTGCGCTCCGGGCTAAGCGGCTTGCGCGTCGCCTCGCGGTCTTCATGCTCGAAGCCGGGCCTGAAGCGGGACGAGTAGTCCCGCGTGAAGATATCCTCCACCTGCGCCAGATCCTTTTCCAGCTCATCGATAAACAGTGGCCGGTAGATCACTGCATCGTTCAGCGACTTGGAAATTTCGGACTTGCCACCACCGGATACCGTGCTGGGCTTGTGACAGAAGGTCCCTTCCGCGCTGGTACCCACCAGGCGCCAGGACGGGGCGCCCGGGTGTTTCTCCATCTCGATCCGGTAGCCGTTCGGCTGCATGTAGATCTTTTCCGGCTGCAGACGGATGGATTGCATCCCGCCGTTACGTTCCCAGGTGATGGTCTGCGCATTCAGGTCCATGCGCAGCTTCTGCGGTACGTAGACGATTTGCGGATAGTTGCGGTCGATGGCGTAGCCTTCCGGCTGCACGTCCATCATCCCGGCATAGCGCTCGACCATATCGTCGAACGAATAGCCCGGTATGGTGTAGGTGCGGCTGTCGACCCCGAACTCCTCACCGTGGTTACGGCGCTGGAACGCCAGCGCCCCGCCGGCATGCTCCTCTTCGGCAAGGCCGATCAGGTTGGCGGAATAGCCGATCTGTGTCTTCACTTCCTTCTTGCAGTAACCGAAATAGTTGTCCGCCAGCAGGGTCACCACCACGCCGGATTCATCACGCGCAGTCAGCTTGAAGGCCTGGCCGTCGTTGTAGCGTTCCGACGCGTGCTTCCAGCACATGCCATCGCGCTTCTGGCGCAGTGTGGCCTGGCTCCAGTTCGGCAGGCCGGCCTCCTGCTTGGTCATGCCGACCAGGTGCGGCGCCAGGATCACGCAGCCGGTGGTACCGGTCCAGTGCTCGACGTCGAGCGCCGAGTCGAATTCGGCAAGCTGTGGATTGCCGCCGTTGCCGAATATGCTTTCCACGAAATCCAGGTTGCTGACCAGGCTGCCCGGCGCGAAGAACCGCACCTCCATGGTCTTCTCCGGCTGCATGCCGGGAATCTCGGGGCACACGGTCGGTCTGAGCAGCAGCGACACGAACATGCGCGCCGGCCGGGGCAGCCCGGCGGTGAACGGGATCGTCAGCAGCTCATCCGTCGGTACCAGCGCCCGTTCCAGCATCCGCGCGAAGGTCTGCTTCGGTACTGCCTTCTTGTCACCGGGGATCGGTAGCCCGCCCTCGGCGATGTGAAACGAGCCGCTGGTGGTACGCCGGTCGCTGGCCGGATTGTGCAACACCCCCTGCTCGACGCGGTAGCTGGAAACGATGTCGGAGTGAAACTCGTTCCTGCCCATGGGCAGCGACAGTTCACGCGCCACCCCGTGACGGTCGAGCACGAAGGTCTGGGTAGGCAGCAGGGGTACACGCGCCAGCTCCGGACCTTCCAGGTAACTGTTCAGGAAATTCTGGATGCGCTTGTCGACCGGGCACTGGTAATTGGAAAGCAGGCGGTTCTTTTCAGAGTAACTGCGCAGCAGGTCGCGCATGATGCCAAACAGGCGTGCGGATTCTATCGGAATGCAGGTCGGCTGGCCGGAAGACGCCAGTTTCAGATTGATATAGAGCTGTACCTTTTCACGTTCTGCGGCAGGTGTTTCCGATGCCTTGTTCATCCCGAGTGCCTGGGCAAAGTCCATACTATCCTCCGGGTTCTGTACAGCCGGGTCGCAAGCCTCCCGGCGCATCCGTATAGTAGCGAATCCCCCGTTTGAAATCAGCGGGCTCAGCACCAATATGTAAAAAGTTCGACAGGAATATCTTATAAGATTATGTTTTAACTATTTATTATTCCTTGGAATTGGCTCCGTTTCATCGCCGGCGTGCGGCCGCCCGGTCAGTGGCGGGTGTGTGGCCCGCTCAGTGCAGGGGCCTGAAATCCACGACGACCTGTTTGCGGTAGTCCTCGTCGTACACGAATTCGATGGACACATCACCACCGTTGTCCTCGATGCGTACCTGCTTGAGTTCCGGCAGGCGAATGGCCAGGTAGCTGCACATGGCCGCCGCCACGTCCGGGTCATCCGACTTCAGCGCGTGTACCAGGTTGGCGGCCGCAAACCGGGTGCGCTGGCCGAGGTCGGGATTGGTGATGGTCTGACTGCCGATCAGGATGCCACCATCCATCTTGGCATCCATCCGGTCCAGGTAGGCCAGCTGGTGTTCCGGCAGCAGCTTGTCGCGGTCGTATTCCAGCTGGGCGATCCCGTTGAGCAGCACGGCCATGATATTGTTCATCGCAAACCCGGTCCCGTATCAATAGCACATCGTTCAGCGGCGGCGGCACGTCCGGTCAGCCCGCCTTTTTCATCGCGAGTTCCTGGCTGCGCAGGTACTCCTCGTAGCTGCCGTTGAAATCGACCAGCCCCTCCGGCTTCATCTCGATGATCCGGGTCGCCAGCGAAGAGACGAATTCACGGTCGTGACTGACGAAGATCAGCGTACCCGGATAATTCTCCAGTGCAAGGTTCAGTGACTCGATCGATTCCATGTCGAGGTGATTGGTCGGTTCGTCCATCAGCAGCACGTTCGGCTGCTGCAGCATCAGTCTGCCGAACAGCATGCGGCCCTGCTCGCCGCCGGATATCACGTTGACCGGTTTCGCTATCTCGTCCTGGGAAAACAGCAGGCGCCCCAGCGTTGCGCGTATCGCCTGCTCATCGTCCCCTTCCTTCCCGCATCGGCTCATCCATTCGAACACGCTCATGTCGCTGTCGAATTCATCGGCGTGGTCCTGGGCAAAGTAGCCGGTTCCGCGTTCTCGGACCATTTCACCGGCCCCTGTCTTTCTCGAGGTCGCCAGCCAGCGTGCGCAGCAGCGTGGTCTTGCCGATGCCGTTCGCACCGATGATGGCCACGCGCTCGCCTGCCTCGATCCTGAGGTCGAGCCGGTCGAAGATACGCCGCTCGCCCCAGGACTTGCTCAGTCCCTCGACGTCCAGGGCCAGCCGATAGAGCTTCTTCGCCTGTTCGAAACGGATATAGGGATTCACCCGGCTGGATGGCTTGATCTCCTCGAGCTTGATCTTCTCGATCTGGCGCGCACGGGAGGTCGCCTGCCGCGCCTTGGAGGCATTGGCGGAAAAGCGGCTGACGAAGGTCTGCAAATCGGCGATCTGGGCCTTCTTCTTCGCGTTGTCGGCATACGTGCGTTCGCGTGCCTGCGTCGCTGCGGTCATGTACGCGTCGTAATTGCCCGGATAGATACGCAGCTCGCCATAGTCGAGGTCGGCCATATGGGTGCAGACACTGTTCAGGAAATGCCGGTCATGCGAGATGATGATCATGGTGCTGTTGCGTTCGTTGAGCACGCCTTCCAGCCAGCGGATGGTGTTGATGTCGAGGTTGTTGGTCGGCTCGTCCAGCAGCATGATATCCGGGTCGGCAAACAGCGCCTGCGCCAGCAGCACGCGCAGCTTCCAGCCCGGCGCCACCGCCGACATCGGTCCCGCGTGCTGCTCGAGCGGGATATCCAGGCCCAGCAGCAGCTCACCCGCGCGCGACTCGGCGCTGTATCCGTCGAGTTCGGCGAAGCGGATTTCCAGCTCGGCCACGCGCATGCCCTCATCCTCGCTCATCTCCGGCAGCGCGTAGAGCCGGTCGCGCTCCTGCTTGATCTCCCACAGTTCGGCATGACCCATGATGACGGTATCGATGACGGAGTATTCCTCGAAGGCGAACTGGTCCTGGCGCAGCTTGCCGACCCGTTCGTTCTCGTCGATGGCTACCGTCCGGCGGTGGGCTCAAGCTCGCCGCCGAGGATCTTCATGAAGGTCGACTTGCCGCAGCCATTGGCACCGATCAGCCCGTAGCGATTGCCCGCGCCGAAATGCACCGAGACATTTTCAAACAGGGGCTTGGCCCCGAACTGCATGGTGAGATTAGCGGTAGTGATCACTGGCTGTCCTGTCGATTGTTCGTTGCAAGAATCGCCCCGGCAAACGCAGGGCGCTGCATTATCCCATACTTTCAGGCGGCCCACGCCGCATTCCGGCAGCGGTTTGGGATACCTTTCCAGCCTGCTGAAATAAAAAACAAAATAATCGAATGCACGGCAATACGGCCGGCTGCTGCAGCCGGAACCCGTCAGCGCTGTGTGCGTACCCGCCTGGCCAGTTTCAGTACCAGCAACAGCAGGGGCGCCCCGTGCATGAACAGGTCGAAAATATCGACGGGACGGCTGAGTGTACCCTCGTACAGCATCCCGAGTTTTTCCACCAGGTGGGGTTCGGGGGTGAACGGCGCCAGTGCGAGCAGCACCGCCAGAGGCAGCAGCAGCGTGAGCGGAATGCGATCGAGCCAGTGCATCTGCGCCATTCCCCGCCCCTGATATCAATACGTGATCAGCACCGGCTGGTAGGCAAACAGCGCCGTCAGGTGATGCAGCACGGCATGCTGGCCCTGTTTCGCCCAGATGTCACTGACTTCCTGCTGGACGATCCGGTAGCGCTGTTCCAGGTCTTGCTCGTCGACGTGCCGGGCGGCGATCTCCCCCACCAGGTCCAGCCACATACGGCTGGCGCCCATGGCGAGTGCCGGCCAGGTCTGTTGCACGGGCAGCGGCCACTCGCGGTCACTGGTGTCCTCGATGCGAGGGCGTGAGATGGTGGTGAGGTTATCGAATGCTACCCCCGTCACCCGGCCTTCCTGCCTGAGGGTTTGCAGCACGGGATTGCTTTCCAGGTCTGCATAGACGCGCTGTGCGCCCGCGGCCGTGCTGTAGAAGATGAAGCTGAAAACGTGTCCGTAACGATCGTCCCCGGCACGCCGGTGCACACGCCAGATGAGGATATCCCGGGCATGACTGTCGAATACCGGGGCGATAACCTCCCCGCCCAGCAGGGTCCCGATATACCAGCGTGGCGGCTCGCCCTTCGGTCGATCGATGGAAAAGCGCGCATACCACCAGCCCGTTCCGTCCGGAAGTCCGCCGGCCACGGCCGGTGCGGCAGCATCCGACCTCCCGGATGATGGCCTGAGCGCTGCACAACCCGCCGCACCCAGCAGTGCAACCAGCATCAATATCAGTCTGCCTGTGATCACGGCATCGCTCCGCTACGTTCCGGTTCCCGGCCGCGTCACATCGCGGTGTGGCCGGCTCACCGTGGGGATACTCCACATACGGGGACGCGATTGCAAATCATCATGCACCCCGGGGCCTCCGCCCGCCGCACATCAGGCGGCCAGCTGCTCGAGGTAGCACACCACGTCCGCGAGCCGGCCCGCATCGACCAGCAGCAGGTGCGGTACGCCACCGAGCGCCTGCTGCGGCACGCGCAACCAGTGATACATGGCAACACCATCGCCGTTCAGGTGCACGTACAAGGCCTGGTACAGGCGTACCAGCAGCCGGGCCTGCTCCCAGGCGACGCTTACCGGTTCGAGACAATGCCGGCCGGATGCAAGCCGCCCGATATCCCCGCAGTGCACGTGCAACAGGCGCGCGAGTTCCGCCTGGTACAGACCAAGCAATTCGGTGATCTGCAACACGGACCGGGTCAGCCGGCACGGATCGTCATCAACATCGTCTATCCAGAAAACCATGCAACGGCATCCCGGTTCATGCGGCATTGCAGGCGGACAAACAGCGGCGACAAAGCTTATAATTCAAGACACTGCTAATGGTATAGACCCATCCCACTTTCAACCGGCCTCGCAGTGGGCCAAGATGGGAATTGAGATAACCATCGTGAAAGTGGGAGGGTCCATACCATTAACAGTGAATTCAAGAATATTCATTCGATAACCAAGCCTGGAGGATACAATGTTCCTGAAACACAGCACCACGGATGACCTGGTTGAAATACTGGCCCTCAACGATCTGTTCGACCCGTTCTGCACCATGGTTATAGGCCGTTTCCAGCACGGGGAGGAGGTGCAGGACCCGGAAAAATTCACCAAGGCCGACCTGCAGTTTCCTTCCGGCGAGCCGTTGCCGCGCTGCTGGCTCGACGCACACTACCGCGACAGCACAGTCATGCGCTAAACCGTTTTAACAGGTTGCCGGCCGCCTTGCCGATATGTAATCCGGTGTACGGAGCTGTCGGTTCTACGGGATGACAACGATTCGGGAAACATCAGGCAAGTTAATAGAATTGCTGATGAATATTTTCATCCCATGTTACGATCAGCTAATGTATAATTAACTACTTATTTACTAATATTACAGGAGAGACATGCAATGAAGTTCCCTGCACTTGCAGCTTTTTTTGCCCTGTCAGGCTTTGCTCTGGCTCCTGCGACCTCCCATGCCTGGTGGACCGCACCCGGCTATGGCCACAACAGTTATTACGGTGCCGGGCCGTTCGATTCCGGCGCTCATGGCGGCTTTGGCTTCGGCGCCTCGTTCAGCGGCCGGGGATACGGCACAGGCTACAATCGCTACGCCGGCTACCCAGGCTATCTGCCCCCGCCACCGCGACCGGCATGGATCCTGCACGGCGTGAACTTTAAATTCGATTCCGACGAACTGACGCCTGAATCCAGGCAGGTTCTCGATACGGTCGCGGCGACCTTGCGCGAGCACCCGCAGCAGGCGCTGGAAGTCGGCGGCCATGCCAGCGCGGAAGGCACCGGACCCTATAATCTGGCCCTGTCGAAGCGCCGCGCCCGTGCCGTGCGCGATTATCTCGTGGCACAGGGGGTTGACTCCAGGCTGCTGACTTTCCACGGATACGGCGAGAGCCGCCCGCTGGCATCCAATGTCACCGAACCCGGGCGCATCCTCAATCGTCGCGTTGAACTCTCGCCTGTCCAGCTGGCCAGCCGCCCGAAATAGCAGCAGAGATACCGCCCGCCTGTGCTGTTACGTCACATGATTGGTGATATTATTGGCCCGGCACAGACCCGGTCAGCCATTTAATTCAACAACTTGTGAGTCCACTGGAGATTTCTGAATGAACATCCTGCAACGTCCCCTCGCTATCCTGTTATCCGTGCTGCTTGCGCTGGCCCCGGTCATGTCCACGCAGGCCGCCATGCTTGGCAACGCCGAACTGCTGGCAAACAGCAGCGGCCAGCAGACCCGTGCCAGCCTGCAGCGATTGCTTGGCGAGCAAGCCGCACAACAGCAGCTGCAGGCCCTTGGCGTCAGCCCGGAATGGGCCAGCGAGCGCGTGCGTCACCTGACTGACAGCGAACTGGCACGCATCAACCAGGGCATCGACCACCTGCAGGCGGGCGGCAGTGACGTGCTGGGTGCACTGCTGCTGATCTTCATCATCTTCGTCATTACCGACGCCATCGGTGCCACGGACATCTTCTCGTTCGTTCACCCGGTCAGGTAAGCCGGATTTGCCACACCTGTCGAACACCCGCCTGCTGGCGGGTGTTTTACTTTGCGGGTTGTTACAGGCTGGCTGCGCCATGACACTGCAAAGCCGCGCCCTGCACAACTCGCCACCGCCCGGTCTGACCGGCGGTATCGAACTCGCGCAGACACCGTTCTTTCCGCAAACAAACTATCAGTGCGGTCCCGCGGCACTGGCCACGGTACTGGCGTCACACGGGATCGATGTCTCGCCCGACGAACTGACGGAACGCCTCTATGTGCCCGCTCTGCGCGGCAGCCTGCCGCAGGAGATAACGGCAGCGGCCCGTGACTACGGCATGCTGGCCTATCCGCTGCAGCCCTCGCTTGAGGCACTGCTCACCGAGGTCGCGCACGGCAATCCGGTGCTGGTGTTTCAGAATCGCGGCCTGCGCTGGCTGCCGCAATGGCATTACGCCGTGGTAATCGGTTACCGGCTCGACGGTGACGAGATCATCCTGCGCTCCGGCACGACCCGGCGCTGGCGTACGACACTGTCCACGTTTGAAAGGACCTGGGCGCGCGGCCACTACTGGGCGCAGGTCATCGTGCCGGCCGGGGAAGTTCCCGCCACGGCGCAGGTGACGCCCTACCTGCAGGCAGCGCATGATCTCGAAACGAGCGGGCGGGACGCGGCGGCGCGTAACGCCTTCCAGGCCGCCATCCGGCAATGGCCCGACAGTGCACTGGCCTGGATGGGATACGGTAACAACCGCTACACGGACGCCGACCCGGCTGCCGCTGAAACGGCATTCCGGCAGGCGACGGTGCTGGCCCCGGCCGACCCCGGCGGCTGGAACAATCTCGCCTATGCGCTGTTGCACACCGGTTGCCCGCAGCAGGCACGCCGCGCCGCACGGTGCGCGGTGGCACTGTCACCCGACAGCAACGAATACCGCGACACCCTGGCGGAAATCAATGCCAGCGCGAGTGGCGACGATGACAGCCACTGCAGGGCGACACCTTGCAGCATGGCGGCGGACTAGGTACCTGTCTCAACCGCCCGGAATGACAGCGGTCCTGACCGGAAATGACAAACCCCGGTAGTGTGTAAACCGGGTAGCGCGCAGGCACACCGTGCAGCACCGCCTTCGGTCCCGTGCTTGCAACCGGGCTGGTGGCTGTCCCGTCGACGGGTGAACCGAACCTCGGTCACAGCCGTCACCGCAGCCACGGTGTAAACCCCCGTCCTGACAGGGGAAAAACCGGATATTTGATTGCGGCATGCACTCAGAGTCCCGCCAGTGAGGCATAATGTCAACGAAATGAGAGTACGTGCAATCACACTGCTGCTCGGCATGCTGGCCCTGTCGCTGACACAGGCCGAAAGCACGGCACGCGATCCTTACCGGTTTTTCTTCCAGGAGAGCTTCGGCGATTTTCACGAAGAACTCGCCGTGGCGCGGGCGCAGCACAACAGGCCATCCTGGTGTTCTTTGAACAGGAAGACTGTCCGTTCTGCCACCGTATGAAGACCACCATACTCAACCAGCCCGCGGTACAGGACTACTATCGCGATCATTTCCGGATCTTCAGCGTGGACATCGAGGGCGATCTGGAAATCACCGACTTCAAGGGCCGCCAGACTACGCAAAAGGACTTCGCCTTCAAGCAGTACAACGTGCGCGCCACGCCGGTGTTTGCCTTCTTCGACCTCGACGGCAAGCTGATTGCGCGCCATACCGGCCCCACCAGCGACATGCAGGAATTCCTCTGGCTCGGTGAATACGTCGCCGATGGCCATTACCGCACCCAGAGCTTCACCCGGTACAAACGCGACAAGCGCCGGCAAGCCGCGAGCGGATGACGACGGCACCGGCTGACAGGTGGCTGTGGCGTACTGCAGCGGCAATACTGCTGTCGCTCACCCTGATGGTGGACGCCGACCCGCTGCCCGAACCGCTCACGCTCGATGATGCGTTGCAGCTGGCGGACGGAGACCACCCCGCGCTGGCGCTGAGCCGTGCCAGGCTGGCGCAGCAGGAAGCGGAAGCGGCGCGTATCGCGGCTGATGACGCCATCGATATCGGCGCCACCCTGGAGGCACGCGTCGTCGACCCGCCTTCCAGTGCCCTCGATCAGGACAACAACGATTCCCGCGCCACCCTGTTCGTGCGCAAGCGCCTCTACGATTTCGGTCATACCAGGGCACTCGAGGCGGCCGCGGCGACCTCCGTCACGGGCGAACAGTTGCGCGCAGGCGCCGAGCTGCTGCGCCATCGTATCGCTATCATGCAGGCATTCTTCGACGTACTGCTGGCCGATCTCGAGTACGCACGCGACAACGAGGCCATGGCGGTGGCCTACGTGCAGGCGGACCGCAGCCGCGACCGCAATGAACTCGGCCAGCTGTCGGATATCGACCTGCTCGGGCAGGAAACCGCCTACCAGGAATTTCGTATCAAACGCAGCCGGTCGCAGGCCCGCCAGCGCAGCACGCGCGCCCTGCTGGCCCAGTTGCTCGACCGCCCGGACCAGCTGCCTTCCAGCCTGGTGGAGCCGGACCTGGCAAGCAATGACCGTCCGCTGCCTGACTACGAACAGCTGGTCGCGGCGACACTGGACGCCAACCCGGGCGTGCTGTCACTGCGCTCTGACCTGGAGGCCGCCCGCCTGCAGGTGCGGGCCCAGCGTACCGGCAGGCGTCCGGTGCTGAGTGGCTCACTGGTGGCGGCGGCCAACGAGCGCAACGTCGGTTCACGCAATCCCCTGGAGGCCGAACTGCGCCTGGAGATCCCGCTGTACGACGGCAACCGCGTCGATGCCGAGGTGGCGCGCGCGCAGAGCGATGTGTACCGGCTGACGGCGGAGTTGCGCCAGCAGGAGTATGACCTGCGTCAGCGCGTGCTCGAAATCTGGCTCGATATCCAGACACTGCAGGCACAGCGCGAGCAGGTCGCGATCTTCACCCGGTCGCGCGCACTGAACTTCGACCGCGCCCAGGCCGAGTATGAACTGGAGCTCAAGACCGACTTCGGTGACGCCCTGGTCGGGCAATCCGAGTCCGCTCTCCTGCACGCGCAGACGGAATTCGGGCTGGCGCTTGACTGGGCGCGGCTTGCCGCAATCACCGGCAAACCCTGCTCACCCTGGATTCACGCACCGGCAACGTCACACCCTGGAAATGACAGCCATGAATCGACACCTCGCTAGTCTCGCACTTTACGCACTGGTCTCGTCCGCCGCGGCCGCGGAATACCCCGCCGTCCTGGACTGGTCACAGCACACGGTACTCAGCACGCCGGTATCTGGCGTCGTCGATTCGGTAGCCGCCAGTGCGGGCGAACGCATCGAGGCAGGACAGGTGCTGTTGCAGCTCGATCAGCGCCCGTTCGAGAGCGCGCTGCGCTACGCCGAGGCGCAGGCGCGCAAGCATGCCCTGCAGCGTAACGAGGCCAGGCGCGAGCTGGAGCGCACCCGCGAACTGTACGAGCGCACGGTGATCTCGGTGCATGACCTGCAGCTGGGGGAGATCGCCTTTGCGGGCGCGGAATCCGACTACGCCAGTGCCGCCGCCGCGCTGGACGCGGCAAAACTCGATCTGGAATACAGCACCCTGCACGCCCCGTTCAGCGGTCTCGTGCTGGCCGTCGAGGTCTCGGCCGGGATGGCCATCATCAACACGCAACAGGCTACCCCGCTCGTCACGCTGGCCCGGGACCGGCCCATGCACGCGCTGGCGCAGGTCCCTGCCGCTGCACTGGCCGATATCACACCCGGGCAGGCGGCATCGGTCACCGTCAACGGCCGTCGCAGCGGCGGCACGGTTCACCACATCGCCGCGGAGCCCGACAGCAGCGGGCAATACACACTGACGGTTTCCTTCGATCCGGGGGACACCGTGCTGCGCGCGGGACAGCCGGCGCGTATCGAGATCGGGCGCTGACCGTTAACTCCCTAGGCGCCCGTCCGGCCCCGGTCGAGGAAGCGGCGGGCATACCAGCAGCTCGCCTGCATGGCGTAACCCTGTGCACGCGCCCAGACGATGCCGGTGCGCACCAGGCGCTCCGCAATGCCGCGACCACGCAGTGAACGAGGGACGAAGGTGTGCGTGAAATTGACGGTGTGGTTATCCAGCCGGTATTCGAGCACCGCTTCCTCGCCGTCCACGCTGACGACGAAACGCTGCCGCTGCGGTTCGTGCTGTATATCCATCCTGTTCAGCCTGTTGTGCGGGCGGGTGACAGCAGGTCGTGGACCCGTTCCAGCATGTGCGCACTGTCATGGTAGTCCACGGGGATGTGCCATTCCCCGGCGCCGGCACTGAGCACCAGTCCCGGAAAGCTGTAGATGTGTAATGCCTCGCATTGCTGCATTTCCCGCTGCAGCTGTACGCAGGTAGCCGCGCTGTTCAGGTCGGTAACAAAGCGTGTGCTATCCAACCCCAGTTCCTGTGCCAGTTCCACCAGCGTGGTTTCATCAGAGGGGTTGCGCGCCTGTGTGTAATAGGCACGCTGGATGGCTGCCGTCATCAGCCTGTCGAATCCGGCACCCTGCCGGCGTGCCGCGATGACGGCACGGCAGCTCACCCAGGTCGAGCGCCGCGGCACACAACGCGTCCAGAAATCGAAATTGAATTCCATGTCGGGTATGACTTCCTGGATACGCCGCCAGGTGGCCTGGATCCTCTGCTGCATTGCCTCGGGCATGGTCCGGTCGGTGTCTGTGGCCAGCCCGCCCAGCAGGCGCTGCACGACGATGCCGTCCGGCAAACCTGCCTCCAGTGCGCGCAATACCGGTGCGAACCCCCGGCACCAGCTGCACATGGGGTCGTGCGCGTAGTACAGAATCGCTTGCATGATGCGTCACCCCACATTGCCGGAGGCAAATTTGCTATATTTGGCGTCCCATGACTAGAACCCATCTCATAATCCCGCGCGAACTGCGTTGCTGTCCGAAATGCGCGCCTGCAAGGCGGACTGCGCAGCACAGTACGTGCAGTACGGGCAAGCAGTGCAACACAGCAGGCGCGCATTTCGGGCGCAACCCCTTGGGGACCGGGTGATTTTGGCCCCTGGCCTTGTTACGGCTCGCTCATGTAGCATCGGCTACACCACGCTCGCCGCACCGTGCCATGACCCAAAATCGCTACGGTCGCGGCCGCGTGGGATTATGAGATAGGTTCTGAGGACCCGGTATGAACGACATTACCACCTGCCCCTGCAACTCGGGCCTGGACTACGCGGCCTGTTGCGAGCCCTACATCACCGGCGCGCGCAAGGCACCCGGCCCCGAGGCATTGATGCGCTCGCGTTACACCGCCTATGCACTGCAGATGATGCCATACCTCACCTCGACGCTGCACCCCGGCCAGCGTCACGACTATGACGAGGCAGGCGCCGCGCGCTGGGCAGGTGAATCGCAGTGGGAAGGCCTGGAAATCGTCGACGTGCCGGAGGTGTCCGCGGACAGCAATACCGGCATGGTGGAATTCAAGGCAACCTACCGGCGCAACGGCGAAAAGATCGTGCACCATGAACGCGCCGAGTTCCGCAAGAGTGGCGATACCTGGTATTTCTTCGACGGCAAGATGGTCGGTCCGGGCCAGGTGCGCCGCGAAGCGCCCAAGATCGGCCGCAACGATCCCTGCCCGTGCGGTAGCGGCAGGAAGTACAAGAAGTGTTGCGGCTGACGACGACTGTGCCCGGGTAACATGCAACAGGTTCTCAACGGCAACCCGGAACTGGCCCGGCGGACCGCGGAACTGATCGCGGCCGGACGGGAACTGTATGCGCGTGGCATGGTGCCGGCCACCAGCGGGAACTTTTCTGCGCGGCTGTCGAACGGCGACATCCTGATCACCGTCTCCGGCGCACACAAGGGCCGGCTCGACGTGTCGACAGTTGATGCTCGTCGATGCGGACGGGCGTTCACTGGACGGGCGTAGCCCCTCGGCGGAGACTGGCCTGCATCTGCAGCTCTACCGGCGCTTCCCGGACTGCCGCGCGGTACTGCACCCGCACGCCGTCAACGCCACCCTGCTGTCGCGCCGCGACAGCGGCCACCTGGTGCTGAAGCGGCTATGAATTGCTCAAGGCGCTGCCCGGCATCGATACCCATGACTGCGAGGTGGTGGTTCCCAACTTTCCCAACGCCAGGATATCGGGCGCCTGGCGCGGCAGGTCGACGACTACATGGAACGGCACGACCCGGTTGCCGCCTACCTGATCAGCGGACACGGCTTCTATACCTGGGGCGCCAGCGTCAACGATGCGCTACGCCATGTCGAGGCGCTGGAATTCCTGTTTGAATGCGAACTGCGACTACCGGAGTATCCCGACCATGACCACACTGACCATTTCCCCCGCCAGCGGCGATGCGCAGGCGGAAACCTTTACCGACCGTGCTGCCATCGCGGACCAGCTGCGAACATCGGGGTGCGAATTCGAACACTGGCAGGCCGACCGGATACTGGCGGACGACGCCGGCCAGGACACCGTGCTGGATGCCTACCGGTATTCCATCTCGGCCCTCAACACACGCTACGGATTCCGGTCGATCGACGTGGTCAGCCTGAGACCCGACCATCCCGATGCCGCCACCCTGCGCAACAAGTTTCTCGCCGAGCATACCCACGAGGACTTCGAGGTGCGCTTCTTCGTCGACGGACGCGGCCTGTTCTACCTGCATGTCGGCGGCCGGGTCTACCTGGTGCTGTGCGAACGCGGCGACCTGATCAGCGTGCCGGCCGGTACCACGCACTGGTTCGACATGGGCACGCACCCGTTTTTCAAGTGCATCCGGTTCTTCACCACGCCGGACGGCTGGGTGGGCGAGTTTACCGGCTCGGATATTGTCGGGCGTTTCCCCGACTTCGACAGCTATTCTCGCAGCGTGCATGATCCGCGCCATTCTGACCGATATCGAGGGCACCACCACGTCGATCCGCTTCGTGCACGACGTACTGTTTCCCGCATGCCCGACAACACATCGCGGAGTTCGTGCGCGCCAATGCCGAAGACCCGCGCGTCGTGCCGCTACCTCAACGACGTGCGCCGGCTGGCCGGCATGGAGCCTGACCTCGACGGCATCATTGCACAGCTCATTGCCTGGATCGATGCGGACGAGAAGATCACCCCACTCAAGGCACTGCAGGGCATGATCTGGGAGGCCGGTTACAACAACGGTGACTTCACCGGGCATGTCTACCCGGACGCCGTCAAATACCTCGAGCGCTGGAGCGGCAGCGGCATCCACCTGTACGTGTTTTCCTCCGGCTCGGTACAGGCACAGCGGCTGCTGTTCGCACACAGCGATGCAGGTGACCTGACGCCGCTGTTTTCCGGCTACTACGACACGGATATCGGCAACAAGCGTGACCCGGCCGCCTACACGGCGATTGCCGCTGACATCGGACTGCCGCCACAGGACATCCTGTTCCTGTCCGACATCGGCGCAGAGCTGGATGCCGCGCGCGCGGCGGGCATGCACACGCGCTGGCTGGTGCGCGACGGCGCACCGGACCCGGCGGCAGCGCATCCCCAGGTGAGCGACTTTTCCGCGCTCGAGCTGCCGGCCGATTGCTGAGTCGTACACCGCTGTTATGCCGCCCCTGACGAACCCTGGCCACGCCGGGTACGATAACCAGCACCCTGCGGATAGCTTTTGCACATGAAAGACACCTGGAAAGACGCCGTCGCACGCCAGCGCAAGGTGCTGGAACGCGGACTCAGGATCCCGTTGCATACCCTCGCCGGGCAATGCGCACCCGTGTGGGGAAGCCGCGAGCAGCTCGATATCGTGCTGAGCGACGGCTTCCGCAGCCTGCCGCTACGGCATGTTCATCTACGCGCTCGACAGCAACGGCATCCAGATCAGCGACAACATCGAGCCCTACCGGTCTGTTGCCGGAACATTCGGCCGCGACCGTTCGCAGCGCCCCTACCTGCGCGAGGCCGGTACCGGAAAGCGACTTCCTGCTCTCCAATGCCTACCTGAGCCTGCGTGCCAAACGGCCCTCCATGACCGCGTTGCAGGTCGTGCACGAGAACGGCGACCGGCTCGGATACATCGGTGTCGACTTCGACCTGCGCGACCTGCCGGTGACCGCCGCGCATTACGAGGAATCGGATGCCTGGCGCCAGATCAAGGGCGACCCCGCGATTCGCAGCACGGTATTCCAGCAACGCCGCGTGGACAGCCTTATGGACCGCAACATGGACACCGCCATGGCCATTCTCGAGGAACTGTTCATCGCACGCGGCATGTTCCAGTACCGTGATCCACTTCTCCAGCAGCCGCGCCACCATCTGGTTCATGGAAGACCCGTACCGTTACCGCATCCTCGATCACGAGGCACTGAGCGACCCGGACATCTGCATGCTCTATCCGGTGCACGCCTCTGGCCGGCGGATGCGCTGATCCCGCAGCAGAAAATCGGCAGCATCCTGGACGGCATGCGCCTGTTGCGCACGGCGGACGAGACGCTCTACCTGCGCTCGTCCTCGATCAACATCTTCAACGGCATGATCAGCCTGACCTTCTCCTGCGACGGCTCGCACTACATGTCCTGGCGCGAGTTCCTCGACAAGGACATGTCTTTCTGGGTGGGCAGCGCGGCCTGAGCCAGCGCGGTGCAGTGCACACGCGAGTCCATGAATATCCTGGGCCGGTATTCAACGCCGTTTTTTCCGCGTGAGGGTATTGCAACAGCCTGTTAATTCAGGCCGGTCGCAACACGGTAACCTGCTGGAGTGGCTGTATGGGGCTCAAGGTACAGGACGCTCTTCCTATACCCAGCCTTCAACAAAATAGCGAACATTTACAAGGTTACCCGTTGATTCAGCACCCTGGCCCTGCCCTCCCTGACGCTGTCCGTATTGAATCGCGCGAAACGGGTGGGTTATGATCCCTGTAGCCTGCTGACTTTCATCGATGCAGAAACTGCCGGCGTATTGACAATAAACTGGAAGAAGCTGGCTTGCGTCCGCTCATTGGACTGCCGGGGAACCTAATAATAATCATGAAGTATCTAAGTCAGTACGCCGACGTCAGGGACAACAATTTCAACCTGTTGCGCTTCCTCGCCGCGACACTGGTCATCTATACCCACAGCTACTACCTGACCCCGGGCGCAAATCTCGGCATGGAGCCACTTAACCAACTGATCGGCACGTCCTTTGGCGCGGTGGCAGTCGACGTGTTTTTTATCACCAGCGGTTACCTTATATCCAAGAGTTTCATGCGCCGGGACAACGTGATTGCATTTTTATATGCCCGCGTGCTGCGTATCTTTCCGGCACTGATCATCGCCGTGCTGTTTTGCGTTTTCATTATCGGTCCCATTTTTACGCAACTCCCGTTGAACGATTATTTCCGGGATTCTTCCATCTATACATTCACGCTTCACAATGCCGCGCTACTCGGTTTCGATCTGGAATACGGGCTACCAGGGGTATTTAAGGACCTGCCCCACCACACCGTCAATGGATCATTGTGGACCTTGCCATGGGAGGTGTGGCTGTATATTTCGGTTGCGGTATTCGGAACAGCCGGAATCTTTCACAATAAAAAACTGCTCACTGGACTGGCTGTGTTGACCATGGTTCTGTATCTCGTCAATTCCAACCTTGAACTCTTCGAGCAGCGGCGCGTTGTACGGTTTCTAAGGCTTTTTGCCATGTTTTACGCGGGTGTCTTTTTTTATATCAATCGCTCCAGGATACCACTGGACTGGCGCATCGCCCTGGGCAGTGCAATCCTGCCCATCTCGCTCGTCAACACTCCATTGTTTGGCTATCTCTTTGCCCCGGCACTGGCTTATCTCGTGTTTGCGTTCAGCTATCTTCCGTCAGGCAAGATAAGAAATTTCAACCGATTCGGTGACTATTCGTATGGCCTGTATATCTATGCCTTCCCTGTCGAGCAGGCCGTGGCATCCCTGGTACCGGGGGTACGTCCAATACCGATGTTCATCATTGCCTTTTTCGTGACCCTGGCATTGAGTTACTTGTCGTGGAATCTCATCGAAAGACCAGCCCTGGCCAGGAAGAATACTTATGTCGTATTGCTGGCGTGGCTGGAGAAGAACGGCCGCCTCAGGCGCAGTACCGAATTACTGCCATGCAATAGTCCGTCCGGCTCTTCAGAGTCTTCCGAGCCAGAGCAGCAGATTAAGTACTCGGAATGAACAGGCAGAAGCGTCACACGCCAGAACAGATTGCATAAATCCTGAACCGGCAGGATGGCGGGCTGAAGGTCGCCGGGAGTTGTCTGCCGTTTAATCCTGAACCCAGGCCCGCGCCTGATCAGGGCCGGGCAATCCGCCGGCGTGCACTACTTTGCCATCCACTACCACACCGGGCGTGGACATGACCCCGTAAGCCATGATCTCGGCGATGTCGGTGACCTTCTCGATCTCAATCTCGACACCGGCGTCTTTTGCAGCCTGAGCAATGACATTCGCGGTGATCTCGCAATTGCGGCAGCCGCTGCCAAGAACCTTGATCTGTTTCATGATAAACACACCCCTCAAACTCAAACAATTGCGTTGAATCCCCAACCCACCAGGGTAAAGGCCACGGCGAGTACAGCTGCAAACAGTGCCAGTGCCTGCCACTTGATGACTTTCCTGAGAATCAGCATCTCTGGCAGGGAGAGCGCGGCCACGCTCATCATCAACGCCAGGGTTGTACCTACCGCCACGCCCTTGCCCAGCATGGCCTCGGCAACGGGAATGACGCCGGTGGCATTGGAATAAAGCGGAATGCCCAGAACCACGGCCGCAGGGACGGTGTACCAACTGTCACCACCCAGGTGTTCCGAAACCCAGCTTGCGGGTACGAAGCCGTGAAACAATGCGCCCACACCGATGCCGACCAGGACCCACTTCCATATCCGTCCGACAATCTCCCGGACCTCGGCCAATGCGTAACGGTGCCTGCCCGCGAATGAAATGTCCCGTTCCGGCAGGGCTATCTCGCCAACCTGAATCTTCCACACATAGTCCTCGACCCAGCGTTCGGGCCGGAAGCGTTGCATGACCATACCGCCGAACCAGGCCACAGTCAGACCTGCGAGGACATACAGGGTCGCCAGCCTCCAGCCCAGGATGCCCACCAGTATGACGGCCGCCACCTCGTTGATCATGGGGCTGGCAATCAGGAACGAGAAGGTCACACCCAGCGGGATCCCCGCCTCGACGAAGCCGATGAAAAGCGGCACCGAGGAACAGGAGCAGAACGGCGTGACGGCACCCAGCGAGACGGCCAGGCCCCGCGCCTGCCAGTCAGGACGGCCGCGTACAAAGGCGCGCACTTTCTCCGGTGCGACCAGGGCCCGCAACAGGCCCATGCTATAAATGACCACCACCAGCAGGACGAAGATCTTCGCCATATCCATGATGAAGAAGTGCACAGCGCTCCCCGTACGCGAAGCCGGATCCAGTCCCAGCAGGCCGAAAGCAAGTGTATTGGCAAACGAATCGAACATTGATGGTCTGTTCCCCGATTTCTGCCTGTGGTTCCACCGAAGGACATCAGACCCGGATCGCTATCGGCTGCCGACGAGCCAGGACACATACAGGCCGGCTTTTCACATATTCAGTTACCATAATACGTGGAGTACCTTGATTTTGTTAATGTCTTCCCTTTCTGTATGACATGGACAGTATGTTTCGGCATATTACTGCCAATTGGCATAATAGGCCGCGTCGGCACTATTACCAATAGTGCGGATTCAGTCTATTACACTTTAGGAGTCTCTTGAGAGGTTGCAATAGCGGAATGGCGTCACTAAGACTCCGAGAGAAGAATCTCCTTGAGGAATTCCTCGAGATGAGCGGCGGCTACGTCTTGAATTTTAGTGACCGGACGTTTGCGGCTTTCTTTCGCGATTTCGAAGTGGCAATCGACGACGCTCCGTATCTCGAAGGACATAGTGGCTCGAAGGCTAACCGAATGCGTAGCTTCTGGGAGCTGGCGCCAGACAGTTTGTTGGGAGAAGTCCTTGAAGAACTTATCGCATACGCCGAGACCTACCGGCCAGGCCACACTAGGACCGGTGCGTGTAAAGCTGTTGCCGCCCGTTTGCTGACTAACCAACCTTCAGCAGCTGAGAGTCGATCGGCGCCAGCCCGTGACGAGACCGCGGTGCCCCGGCTCCGTATTCCGAAACGACCCGTTGAAATATTCTTCTCCTATGCACATGAAGACGAAGCTCTAAAGGATACGGTCCGGCTTCAGCTCGTTGTGCGTGAGCGTCTCGGTGAAATCGTTAAGTGGCATGACAGAATGATCCCTGGCGGTGACGAGTGGAGGAACCATATAGACGAAAGAATTGAAAGTGCGCACGTGATCCTGCTGTTTATGAGCCCGCACTTCCTCGCTTCTCGCTACTGCTACGAGGTCGAGGGTCAAATCGCGCTCCGCCGGCACCGGGAGGGCACCGCACGAGTTATTCCCGTAGTGCTGCGAGCCTGTGATTGGACAGTCACTCCGTTCGGCGAGCTACAAGGCTTCCCGAGAGACGGTGTACCAATTACGCAGTGGGCTGATCGGGACCAGGCTTCCCTCGATGTTGCTCGGGGTATTATGGAGAGCATCCGGTGATGTCTCGACGGAGGCTCCTAACCGCTGCAGCTGACGTCGCTTCTCGGCGCGGCTGAGCTTGCTCGTTGGCATAAAAAGGAACAGGGAAATGAACACTGCCGATTTAGTAGAAAAAATTAAATCAAGCATTGTTCATATTGTTTATGTAAAGGATAAGAAAAAGGTTGGTTCTGGAACAGGTTTCATGCTTGATGGCTATCTCGTCACTAACAATCACGTAGTACAAACACCAAATGACATACATTTCTATTTAAGATTCTTTGATAGTGACAAAAAAAGTCTTGCAGATGGGTATTTATATAAAAACTCTGATTTCATGTCTTTTTGCAAGACTGGCTCTATGGAAGATGCATACGATTTTGCTGTCTTTGATATCCCAAAGTAAAAGTAGCGAGCTGCCTACCAGCTAACGTTTGGTGATCCAGATAAAAAGCGACAAGGCGAAGAAGTTATTTTTCTTGGTTACCCTCTAGAGCACAATAATGCTTGTAGTACACAAGGGTATCATTTCTTCTTTTTATCTTAGCGGTTCTTCAAATACGGAAATGATTCAGATTGACGCAAGTGTTAATCAAAGCAATTCCGGGGGGCCGTTGATTGATCCAGATACAGGAAAGGTTATTGGTATTATTAGCAGAAAGGCAACAGGTCTTTCTAAAATGTTTAATGAATTGAATGAAGTATTTGATAAAAACATAGAATCTCTCAAGCATGCAAAAAATATGATGTCACTCGGAGGCTTTGACCCTGTGACTGCCTTTGAAGCTGGGCAAAATCAAATGAAAATACTAAGCAAGGAAATACAGCGCTCAGCAAATGTTGGTATTGGGTATGCGATTTCAATAAAACATTTGGCAGAAGATAATCTATTTTATGACGAATAAAATGATTATCAAGGCGCTCGTACGGACACAAACTACGCTGCGCTTCGTTTGTGCCGCACAGCTTGGTCGACAAATGACCGGTGTCGCTGCGTTTCCACAATTCGCTGGTCTGCCGGGAAGGAAAGTCGTGGCCGGTAGTCGCCGTCCAGGTAGTCTCGCACCAGCGGTTATTTCTGTTCGGGGCATGGCCTGATTCATGGCCGAAGGCCGTCGTTCGGCTGCCGTGGCTTATCCCGTTTCTCGACTGCACGCTACACGGTGCCCGTCCGGCTGCCCGTGCCGGGTACCGTCAGCGCCGCAACCCCGTACAACAGCACCGCCAGCAGGATCACGACGCTGAAGCCGAACTGTATCGCCAGCAGCGTCGCCAGCACGGCGCTGATCACCGACGCGCAGCCGTTCACGCCCCAGGCCCAGGGCAGCTCGCCGGGCGTCAGCCGCGACAGGCCGAGCGGGAATGGCAGCCCCATGCAGAACGCCAGCGGCGCGATCATGCCCAGCGTCAGCACGATTCTGGCAGGCAGTGGCCAGCCCGTGAACGTGCCCGGCCAGGCGTGCAGCAGCACGAGGCAGACCAGGCTGATGCCGGCGATACCGGCAACCGCATACGCGATGCCCCGCGACTCGCGCCGGTCCCGTGACCAGCGCTGGCTCCAGTGACTGCCGAGACCGGCGAACACCAGAAAGCCCGTCAGCGTGGTCGCGACCGCGTAGAGCGGATGGTGCAGCAGCAGCGTGAAGCGCTGGATGAACGCCATCTCGATAAACAGGAAGGCCAGCCCGATCGCCGTGAAATACACGAATACCCTGCCCCGCCCGATCGTGCGCGCCGCCGCGCCTGGCCGGCGGCGCAGCGCAAACAGGGGCAACAGGATCAGCACGGCGCTCGCCAGCAGCGCCTGTAACAGTGTGGCGACCAGCACCAGGTAACCCCATTCCAGCAGCGGCATGCCGCCCTGTCCGCGCAGGGCCAGGATCTCCGGCAGCACGCGCCACTTGAAGAAGTGAAAGAAGTACGGCCGGTCGTCGGTGGCGGGCTGCAGTGCGTACTTGTAGTCCCGCAGGAACTGCTGCCGCTTGGCGCCGGCGAGCCGCACGGCCGCCTGGTAGAAGTATGCCTCGCGCAGGCGGTTGATGCGGTTTGCCTCCGCGGCCTGCATGCCCGGGTACCAGGCCATGTCGAAGCCCCATTGGCGTGCAAAGGCCTGCGCCCGCCCGATCTCCGCCCGGCTGAACGGGTCTCTGCCGACCAGCAGGGTCGCGGTCTGCCAGCTGCGGATCAGCACGAGGTGATCAGCCGGCCGCGCGACGCCGCGGCGTTCCAGCGCCTCCAGGGCGGTGGCGAACAGCTTGAGCGTATCGCGCGGCGGCAGCTTCACCCAGCGCGTAATCGACAGGCTGCCTCCCGGCCGCAGGTGCGCGAGGTAGTCCTGCAGCGCCTCGACGGTATAGAGATAGCTCTCGTTGAGCGCATACAGGCCGGCCGCCGATGCGCCGAAGGCGTCCAGCAGCGCGATCTGGATCAGGTCGTAACGTTCCCGGCTCCCCGCCACGAAGCCGCGCGCCTCCCCGATGTGAACGTCCGCACGCTGGTACAGCTGCCCGGCGAAGCCGGCGTATTTATCGCGGACCAGCCCGACGATCTGCGGGTTGAGCTCCACCGCCGTGACGCGCGGCACCCGGTGGTAGTTTGCCTGCAGTACGTCCATGCCGGTCCCCGCACCCAGGATCAGGGCATGCCCGACGTCGTGCAGGTGATACGGCAGTGCGGAGGTGGTCTGGTCGAGCCAGGCCAGCGCCGCGCGGTCACCGCTATCGCGTGTGATAGCCGTCATCCCGTCACCGTCCGTGAACACCCCCAGCTGCTCGGGCGGCTCCACCGTGGCCAGCAGGCTCAGGCCCGGCGCATGGCGCAGTGGCACTTGCGCGCTCTCGATGACGCTCAACGACCCGAGCGGGCTCGAATACTGCGCCGTTACACGCGTACCGGGTATGAGCAGCGTCTGGCTGAGCGCCTTGTAGGGCGAAAAATGCAGCTCGCTGCACAGGCCGCCGAACACCAGCAGGAGCGCCGCGCAGCCGGTCAGCAGCAGCCGGCGTCTCCCGGACAGCCCGAGCTCGCGGGCGCCGATGGCCGCGGCCGTCAGCGCCAGCAGGCCGACCAGCGTCAGGGCCTGCAGCGGCGTGACCAGGAACAGCAGGCCGATGATGAGCAGCCCGCCGAGTCCGGCACCAACCAGGTCGAAGGCGTAGACGCGACCGACCATGTGACTGAAGCGCATCAGTGCCAGCGCGAGTGCCGTGGCGGCAAACATGAACGGTGCAGCCAGCAGCAGGTACAGCACCAGCAACCACAGCAGCTGGCGCGCGTCCCATAGCACCAGCTCGGCGTTGAACGGTACCTGCTGCGCGAGCAGGAAGCAGAATACGCTGCCCAGGGCAAAGGCGCTGATGCTGCCGGTGTAGACCCCGGCGAAGTGGCGCAGCAGGCGTTCGCGCAGCAGGGTAACGACTGTACCGCTGACACCGTAACCCAGCAGTGCCAGGCTGATCACCATGTACGCAAAATGATGCCACTGGATGATCGAAAACAGCCGCATCAGCAGGATCTCGTAGGCCAGTACGGTGACCGACAGCAGCGCCACCGAGATGAGCGGTGCACGCACCGCGCGGCTTGCGGTGGCAGCCGTCATCTAGGCTCTGTCAGGTGCACGGCCTCAATGCCCGCCGGTCAGGGGCACAAACGCCACCGGCAGAATCTGCCGCGTCGACACCTCACCCGCCGCGGTCTTTTCAACCAGCAGCAGCTCCTGCACCATGAAGCGCGAACCGACCGGTATGATCATGCGCCCGCCGGGCCTGAGCTGGCGGACCAGTGGCGGCGGCACATGGCTCGCGGCGGCCGTGACGACGATGCCGTCGAACGGCGCGTGCTCTTTCCAGCCGTTGTAACCGTCCCCGATCCTCACCTCGACATTGTCGTAACCGAGCCGCTGCAGCACGTCCCGCGCCCGTTCTCCCAGCTGCGGGACGATTTCGATCGTGCTGACCCGGGCGACCAGCCCGGAAAGCACGGCCGCCTGGTACCCGGATCCCGTACCGACTTCCAGCACCGTGTCGCCGGGCCCGACATCGAGCAGGTCGGTCATCAGGGCCACGATATACGGCTGGGAAATGGTCTGGCCATAACCGATCGGCAGCGGCCGGTTATCATAGGCGTGCGCCTGCTCCGCTTCCGGCACGAACGCGTGTCGCGGCACGCTGCGCAGCGCCTCGAGTACGGCCTCATCCAGTTGCGCCTTGCCGAGAAACTGCGCCGTCTCCTGCACCTTCTGCCCGATCAGATCCACCATCGCATTGCGTTCCGTGGCCCTGTCCTCCAGCGCAGGCAGACCGGTACTCATGACGGCACAGAGCAGGCCGGCCAGCGTCTGTTGAAATCTCATCGTCATCACCCCGGCAATATATGTTGCCCGCGTCAGGCGCCGCATGACGGGATAAACATCGCCACGCTGCTGCCTATCATACCTCCGGCAAACCATGCGCTACCTGACACGTATCAGGTGACGGTAAACCGGTTGCGGCTATACTAGCGCCATGCCCCGCTCCGACCGGCCGGTACTGGTTTACGATGGTGACTGCGCGTTCTGCAGTGACCAGGTTCGTTACTGGCAGCGCCTGACCGGTACGGCCGTCGACTACGTGACGTATTCACATGCCGCCGGCGATTACCCGCAGCTCGATCCGGAGGCATCCGGCCACGGCATCCAGCTGCTGATGCCCGACGGCACCCGCTACAGCGGTGCCGCAGCGGCTTTCCGGGTACTTGCCGCAGGCGGGCGGCCGGGACTGCTGCGCGCCAGCCGGCTGCTGCCCGGATTCGGAGCCTTGTCCGAGGTGATATACCGGATGACGAACCGGCACCGCGTCGCGGCCGGCCGGTTGTCACGCCTGTTGTGGGGCCGCGAGCGCTACCCGTCGGAGTATCAGACGGTCAGCTGGCTGTTTCTGCGCCTGCTGGGTCTGGTCTATCTGGCCGCCTTTGTCTCGTTTGGCGTGCAGGCGCTGGGCCTGATCGGCAGCCAGGGCATCCTGCCGTTGACGAACGAACTGCAGGCCATAACCACGGAGCACGGTGACAAGGCCTGGTGGCTGTTTCCGAGCCTGTTCTGGCTGGATGCCGGCGACGCCACGATCCAGGCTGTGTGCGTCACCGGCGCCATCGCCTCCCTGCTGCTGACGCTGAACATCCTCACCCGCTTGATGTTGCCGCTGCTGTTCCTGCTCTACCAGTCACTGGTCTATGCCGGCCAGGTCTTCATGAATTTCCAGTGGGACTTCCTGCTGGTGGAAACGGGATTTCTGGCCATCTTCCTGCCGTGGGGCTCGGCCGTGATCATCTGGCTGTTGCACTGGGTGCTGTTCCGGCTGCGCTTCCTGTCCGGTGCCTACAAGCTGCTCAGCGGCGACGAGTCCTGGTCCGGCTTCACGGCGCTGAACCACTATTTCGAGACGCAGCCGCTGCCGCAGGCCGGCGCCTGGTATGCCCATCATCTGCCGGATGCCGTGCTGCATGCGGGCGTCGGTTTCGTGTTCTTCACCGAACTGGTGGTACCGTTCCTGGTCTTCCTGCCACGCAACCCGCGCCTGTTCGCCGCGTGGGTGACCATCGTGATGCAGGTGCTGATCATGCTGACCAGCAACCACAACTTCTTCAACCTGCTCACCATCCTGCTGTGCCTGCTGCTGTTCGACGACCGGGCGCTGCGCCTGTTTCACCTGCCGAAACCGGAACACCGGCCCGGGCGGATCGCCACGCTCTGGGCAGCGCTGCTCGCCGTGCTGATCGTGTCGTCAACCGCCAGCATGATGTGGTCCACATTCACCCGCCAGCCGCTGCCGGCCTTCAACGAACTGGTCGTGCGCCTGCTGGTGCAATGGCACGTGGTCAACAACTACCACGTGTTCCCCAACATGACCACGAAGCGGCCGGAGATCATCGTAGAAGGTTCCAGTGACGGCAAACACTGGCTCGCCTACGGCTTCCGTTACAAACCCGGCGACCTGTCCAGGCGACCGGCCTGCAATATACCGCACCAGCCGCGGCTGGACTGGATGATGTGGTTCGCCGCAATCAACCCCCCCGACACGCGCACCACCTACTGGTTTCCGGATTTCATGGTACGGCTGCTGGAAGGCTCTCCCCAGGTGCTCGCGCTGCTGCAGCACGACCCGTTCCCCGGACAACCGCCGCGCTATGTGCGCGCGCGCCTGGAAGAGTACCGTTTCACCACGCCCGCGGAACGCGCCGCGACCGGCGACTGGTGGGCAAGCAAACCCCTGGGCATGTACATGCCGCCGCTCTCGCTCGGCATGATTGCACGCGAACCGCATCTGCCCTAGCGGGTTGGCGAAACAGCCTCAGGGGTGCGCAGGACCAGTCAACGAGGTAAGGCACGCGGGACTGCGCGCCATCAGACGCCACGCTCCTCGATGCGGCGCAGGAACTCGCCCATGATCAGGCGATAGAGCTCCTCGCCCAGGTACTTGTCCTCGACGCCGCGGTCGATATTGGGATTGTCATTCACCTCGATGACATAGCCCTTGCCGTCCTTCTCCTTGACATCCACGCCGTACAGCCCGTCGCCGATCGGCTGTGTCGCGGCCAGCGCCGAGCGCAGCACGTCGCGCGGCACCTCGAACGTCGGCAGGGTATCGTAGCTGCCGCTGGCCGTGCGCGCACCGCCATGGCGATAAATCTGCCAGTGGTTCTTGACCATGTAGTAGCGGCAGGCATACAGCGGCTTGTTGTTGAGGACGCCGATGCGCCAGTCGAAATCAGTGTAGAAGAATTCCTGCGCCAGCAGCAGCGCCGATTTTTTGAACAGGTCCTTCAGGGTGTCCTTCAGTTCCTTGCTGTCATGCACCTTGACCACGCCGCGCGAAAACGAGCCGTCCGGCACCTTCACCACCATCGGATAGCCAAAGTCCGCCTCCAGTTTGCCGGCCAGTCCGGGACTGCCCTTGTGCAGGATCTGGGTGCGCGGGGCCGGCACCTTGCGGGTGCGGAACAGGTCGGCAAGATACACCTTGTTCGTGCAGCGCAGGATCGAGTCGGGGTCGTCGATCACGACCAGCCCCTCGGCGGCGGCCTTGCGTGCGAAGCGGTAGGTGGCATGATCGATCGCCGTGGTCTCGCGGATGAACAGCGCGTCGTATTCGGTCAGGCGCGGGAAATCGCGGTGCTTGATCAGCTCGACATCGATGCCCAGTTCACGGCCGGCGCGGATAAACTGCTTGAGCGCCGCACCGTCGCTAGGCGGCATCTGCTCCTCCGGGTCCACCAGGATGGCCAGGTCGTAACGGTAGCGCTTGAGCTTGCGCGCGCCGCGCCAGACCTGATGGCTGTAACGGTCGAGCGCCTCGGCAAATGCGGTCTGCGCCGCGTCGTCCAGGTCGCGCGGCGCCACCGCCTTGAGCGACACCACTTCCCACTGGCGCTGGTAACGCAGCTCGATCTCCAGCACGGGGCAGGGAAACAGATCGAACAGCTTGCGCACCAGGTCGCGGTAGGCCGGTTCCGGCGTGGTGCCGAAAAAACTCATCACCCGCAGCTGCCCGGTCCTGTCGTGACTGGCCAGGCTGCGTTCCAGCGCTTCGGCCAGCTCGCCCAGCTGCAACTGGTACAGGGCGCGCCTGCCCAGGTCGTTGATCACCTGTACCGACGGGATGACGTGGTGACCACGCGCCTCCGCCAGCAGCGAGCAGTAGTAGCCATCGGCAAGGTAGCGGTAGCCCTTGCAAAGGTTGATGATGCGTGTGCGCTGGGGATTATCGAAATGGCCACCGTCCAGGTAAGCCTTGAAACTCATGACCTGGTCGCTGGGATAAAACGGCGCCCAGTCCTCCAGGTCATCGACCACGATGAGGGTTTGTGACATCTATCGTCGTACTGCCCGCGGTACAGGTTGCAATATAGCCTGATTGTGCACGTAGACAGCGCATCGCAGCAAGCAGATTCTGTGCCGGTAGAAATATTCTGCTTGCAACCGGCCGCGCCCGGATTATGCTGCGCCTTTGTGTTGCGGTTTCCCCCGATGCCGGCAGTGTCATCCAGTACAGAAATCTCCCTGGCCGTGTTCCCTGACAGCTACCGGCAGGCCTGCGCGCTGTGGCAGGCACACACGGCGGGCGGCGCGTTGCCCGTTCCGGCGCGCGAATTTCCCGTCGCCGGCCTTTCTCCCGAAGGCGCCCGGCTGGCAACACACCTGGCCTGGCTGGGCGCAGCGTCCGCGAGCCGGGTGCTGATCATGATCGGCGGCACACACGGCATCGAGGGGTTTACCGGTACGGCGGTGATGTGCGACCTGCTGGCCCGGCTGCCACCACATCTCCCCGGCGACCTCGCCATCCTGTGCATCCATGCCCTCAATCCCTGGGGCTATGCATGGCACCGGCGCTGTGATGCCGGGGGTATCGACCTGAACCGCAATTTCATCGACTTTGCCCACCCCCTGCCGGACAACCCGGGCTACCGCGCGTTGCGCGCGGCCCTGTTTGACGACGACCGTACACGGCGCCAGCATGTGCTGGACGAGTACCGCCGCCGGCATGGACGGGTTGCGTATGAAATCGCAGTCAGCGGCGGCCAGTACAGCGACCCGCTCGGCCCGTTCTACGGTGGCAGGCAACCGGCACAGGGCCGCCGCACCATAGAAACAATCATCAGGGATTACCGGCTGGCGGAGCGCCGGCTTGCCGTCATCGACGTGCACACCGGGCTGGGACCGTATGGCTACGGCGAGATCATCTGCGACCACCAGCCGGGCAGTGACGGCGCACATGCCGCGCGCGCCTGGTACGGTGAGGAATGCACCCTGCCTGCGCTCGGCACCTCCAGCTCGGTGCCCAAGCTCGGTCTGCTCGATTACGCCTGGCATGCCATCATGCGCTCAGGCAGTTGTTTCATCACGCTGGAATACGGCACACTGGCGACCGGAGAACTGTTCGATGTGCTGTTGCGCGATCATCGTTTCCGCGCACTGCACGGGAGCGAGCCGGTCATGCATCCGGACTACCCGGCACTGGTTGCCGCGCTGAGAGCACATTTCTGTCCGGACGACCCGGTCTGGCGCAGGCAGGTGCTGGTGCGCGCACGCCAGGTAATCGACCGGGCACTGGAGGGTTTGCTGGGATGACGGATACAACAGTGCAGTTGCGCGAGGTCCGGCACAGTGACCTCGATGCCCTGGTGACACTGGAAGAATCAGCATTCATTACCGACCGGCTCAGCCGGCGCAGTTTCCGCCACTGGATCAACAGCAGCAGCCGCGCCTTCCTCGTCGCCACCATCGACGATGCACTTGCCGGGTATATCCTGGTCATCTATCACGCCGGTACACGCCTGGCCCGGCTCTACTCGATTTCAACCGACCCGGACCTGCGCGGCCGCGGCATCGCGCGCCGGCTGATCGAGGCCGGCGAACAGGCCGCCAGCAACAGCGGCCGCTTCATCATGCGCCTGGAAGTCGGTGCCGAGAACAAGACCGCTATCCGGCTGTACGAATCGCTCGGTTATACGAGTTTCGGCATCTACCGTGACTACTATGACGATCACAGCGACGCCATCCGCATGCAGAAACGCATTCACCACTACCGCGTGCGTGAGCAGTGGATCGAAATGCCGTGGGTCAGCCAGAGCACACCGTTCACCTGCGGACCGGCGGCATTGATGATGGCCATGAGCGGTGTGTCGAAACACTACGTCCCTTCGTACCACGAGGAACTGCAGCTCTGGCGTGAGGCCACCACTATCTTCATGACCTCCGGTCACGGCGGCTGCCATCCACTCGGCCTTGCGCTGGCCGCGCAGCAGCGCGGCTTCAATGCCGAGGTCTGGATCAACACGCGCAAGCCCCTGTTCGTCGACGGTGTACGTGACGCGGGCAAGAAACGCATCATCGAACTCGTCCACAGGGACTACCTCGTACAGGCGAAGGCTGCCGGGATCAGGATCCACTATTCCGATGTCAAGCAGGACACGCTGATCAAGGCACTCAACAACAACGCGGTACCGCTGGTGATGATCAGCACCTGGCGGCTGGAGGGCAAGAAGGCGCCGCACTGGGTCACCGTCAGCGGTTATGACAAGCAGTGCCTGTACGTACACGACCCCGACCCGGAAGAGATCAGTCAGAGCGCGCTCGATTGCCAGTACCTGCCGATCGCGCGCGAGGATTTTGCACGCATATCCATCTTCGGGCAGCAACGCCTGCGTACCGCGGTGATCGTATCCCGCAGGAACGGCCATGACGCGGCCACCGGCAGGCCCGGGGACCAGCGCATGAAACACCGGCCGGGCCGGCGCAACGACATGGAATAAAGCCGCGGTCCCGCGCATGGATATCCCTGCGGCCTTGCCCGACAATGACAACAACCCGGGACGGCACGGGGTTGTCGTTGACCGGCGCGCCTTCCATGCAGACCCGGAAAAGGGTATGTTCCCCGACCTGGATCTATCGCAGCCGTGCTGTGATCGAATATGAACAAGCGGAGATACCCATGTCCAGTGACAAAGCCGAACTGATAATCGAAGGCAAGACTTATGAACTGCCGATCATCACAGGCAGCGAGGGCGAGCGCGCCATCGACATCACCAGCCTGCGCAACGATTCCGGGCTGACCGCCTTCGATCCGGCCTTTGGCAACACCGCCAGCTGCACCAGCGACATCACCTATATCGACGGCGACAAGGGCATCCTGCGCTACCGCGGCATCCCGCTGGAGGCCTTCGCGGAACACCCGAATTTTGTCGAGGTCGCCTGGCTGCTGATCTTCGGTCACCTGCCGAACCAGTCCGAGTACGAGCGTTTCAGCCGCACGCTCACCGAGAATGCGAACCTCGACGAGGACATGAAGCATCACTTTGCCGGGTTTCCGCGCTCGGCGCCGCCGATGGCCATCCTGTCGGCGATGATCTCGACGCTGTCCTGTTTCCACCCGCAGATGCTGGACCTGCACAATCCCGAAGAATTCGAAAAGGCCGCCGCGCGCCTGATCAGCAAGATCCGCACCCTGGCCGCCTACACCTATCGCCGCTCGCACGGTAAGGCGTACATCTACCCGGACCCGAAACTCCCCTACGTGAACAATTTCCTGCACATGATGTTTTCGGAACCGTACGCCCCCTACATGAGCGAACCGGAGGTGCGCAGCGCGCTGAACCTGGTACTGATACTGCACGCCGACCACGAACAGAACTGCAGCACATCGACCGTCCGCATGGTCGGTTCGAGCCGTGCCAACCTGTTTGCCTCCTGCGCCGCCGGCGTGTCCGCACTGTGGGGACCGCTGCACGGCGGCGCCAACGTGAAGGTCATCGAGATGCTGGAGTCCATCCACCGCGGCAAGCAGTCGGCAAAGGAATACATCGATGCCGCCAAGGACAAGTCAAGCGACGTGAAGCTGATGGGTTTCGGCCACAGGATCTACAAGAATTTCGATCCGCGCGCCACCATGCTGCGCAAGGTCAACGAGCAGTTGCTCAACAAGCTTGGCATTACCGACCCGTTGCTGGAAATAGCGCGCAACCTGGAGGAGATAGCGCTCAGCGATGACTACTTCCTGGAACGCAAGCTGTACCCCAACGTTGATTTCTACAGCGGCATCATCCTGCGCGCCATCGGCATACCGACCAACATGTTTACCGTGCTGTTCGCCATCGGCCGCCTGCCCGGCTGGATCGCACACTGGTACGAGCTCAGCAGCGATCCGAAGATGCGCATTGCGCGTCCGCGCCAGGTGTATACCGGCAACACGCTGTCAGAGTACGTGCCGATGGAAAACAGAATATGACCGCAACCGACAGCCATGCACAGGGAAGCCGTATGAATGAATCGATGATGATCCTGTCCGCCCGCGACCCGGAGGACATCCGGCTGGTGCGCATTCCCGCAGACTACGAGCCGCACGAGGCGTACCGCCGCGTCACCGCACTGATCGCTGCCGTCGAGGAAGACAACCCCAAATTCGACTGGTCCGATATCGAGGCCGTGCTGGACGACAACGGCTTCAGCAGCGTCGATTTCATACTTGGTCCTGCCCTCGACTGAGTGCCGGACCCGTGCCACGGGCGAAGGCGGCCTGTCGCGCCTTTCGAGGCAGGCCGCGCCCGGCATCAGCTAGCGTGGTGCGAACGAGCTAGAGATCGAACACATCGCTCAGCGCCTGTTGCAGCAGGCGTTCCTCACGCAGCTTTTCGATGCGCCGCCGCGCCTCGTTTTCAGTGTTCCTGTTGGCCGCGGGTCTATCCAGCAGGCCGTCGATATCCGGAATGACATCCAGATGTTCATCAGGGACATCCTCCCATTCCGCCTGTGGAGAGTTTGGCTCGACAGGCTTGCGGGACTTGTCGACGGCTGCCGCGGTACCGCGGGACCTGCCCCCGGTTTTCCGTGCAGGCAGGGTGGTGGTCCGGACGGCTGACTTAGTACGTGACATTGGCATCTCCCGGCAATACCTCGTCCGGCTGCCCTGCATCATAGGACTGTTCTGTATCGGTCATCGGGTCGGATACCGCATCCTCCGCCGTGACCGGCGTATCGCTGGCAGCGGGGTCGTCCGGCAGGCCACCGCGCGACAGGATGCAGTCGTCGAGGTATTGCGCGGCCTGCTCCGGCGGAATGGCGTAGTCCTGTACCTCCTGACGGCATTCCGCTGCCGGATCGGCCAGCAGTGGCAAGGCGGCAGCCAGCAGGCTGCCGGCCAGCAGGGATCGCAGCACCCGGGTGGTGCAACAGGCATGTTTCATGTAGTTAATCTCCGGGCGGCCGGTCGGCGCCTTTGGGTGAGTAACGCTTCGGCCGCAGCGGTGGCACGGCAACGATGGTCCACTGCCCTGCACGCCCCGTGCGCAGGACGGCAAGGCGGGTGCGGCAGGGACGCAATACGGGTACGATTGTCACACATCATCTGGCATGGCTTATAGAGTGGACGGACACGGGCGGCAAACGAAAAATTGTTGCTCTCACGATCAACATCGTTTATCGATAACGCGGCATGGACATCGAACTTCTGCGCACCTTCCTGGAAGTCGCGCGCACCCGCCATTTCGGCAAGGCCGCCGCTGAACTGTGTGTCACGCAATCTGCGGTAAGCGCACGCATTCGGCAGCTGGAACAGACCATCGGCCTGCCACTGTTCACCCGCAGCCGCAACAACATCCAGCTCACGCCGGAAGGCCGGCAACTGCACAAGCATGCGGAGACCATCGTCCAGGTGTGGGCGCGGGCGCGCCAGCAGACCGGGCTGGGCGCGGACTTTACCCGCGGCCTGGCCATCGGCGCCATGCTGGACCTGTGGGAAACCATGCTCGGCAACTGGCTGCAACGCCTGCGCACCCACATGCCCGAGACGGCGTTGCAGATAGAAACGGGTACTGCGGAGCGGCTCATCCGCAAGCTGCTGGACAGCGTGATCGACCTGGCCGTGCTGTTCGAACCACCCCAGGCACCGGAACTGGAAATCCGCGAGCTGGGCGTCGTCAACCTGGTGATGGTGGCCACGCGCCGCGGCCTGAAGGTGGATGACGCCTGCCGTTCCGGTTACATCCTGGTCGACTGGGGCACGGCCTTCGCGTTGCACCATGCACGCCTGTTTCCGGACCTGCCGGCGCCGGCACTGCACATGAACCTGGGTATGCTGGCACGCCGCTACCTCGACAACGCCGAGGGGGCCGCCTACCTGCCCGAACAGATGCTCTCGACAGCGCACGGCGGCCGGCGACTGTACCGGGTGAAGCTTGCGCCGCAGATAGAACGCCCTGCGTTTGCCGTGTTCCGGACCGGGTCGGATCGCAAGGACGCGATCCGCCAGGCGCTGACATTGCTCCAGTAGCGCCGGTCAGCCGGTTCAGGATCACCTGCACAAGGTGCCGGCCCGCAGGGCTTGCCGGACGGCAGGAACTGCGGCTAGCGGCGGCGGAACAGGATGAAGGCCAGGTCGTCCGGCTTGTGCGGGCGGTCATCGTCGATCAGCCGCATGCGCTCGCGGACGGCGGCCAGCAGGCGGTCGGCCGCCCGAGCCAGCGGCCCGGTGCGCACCAGTTCGATGATCTCGCTGACATACAGGTTGTCGTACAGGCCGTCACTGCCGATTACCACGGTGTCATAGCGGGCCAGTTTCACCACCGGGCCGATCTCGACGCGCATGCCGGCCATACCGACCATATTGGAGACCAGGTGGCGCTCGGCGTGAAACATCGCCGCATCCTCGTCCAGCATTCCGGACGCCTCTGCATAGCCGACCGGCGAATGCGGCACGGACTGGTACTTGAGCTTGCCGCGCAGTCCGCACACCAGGATCATGGAATCACCCGCGTGATAGGCACGTACCGTGTCATTGTCGATGCTCACCACGGCGATGGTCGTGCCCCCGCCCTGCCCGCTCGCCAGCACGGCGGCGTTGGCGTCCTCGATACCGGTCAGTACCGCCTCGCGCTGTGCATCGCCGGACTGCCCGGCAACGCTGTCGGCCAGTTGCTGCAGTGCCAGTGCCGCGGCCAGGTTACCGGACGGCAGGCCACCCAGCCCGTCCGCCACCGCGACCACGCCACCGTTGGCATCGCCCGGGATCACCGCCGCGGCGTCCTCGTTGTCGGTCTCGCGCCCCGGCCTGCGCTCGGTAAACACGCAGGCCAGACCGTCCGCCAGCGGCAATACCAGCGGCGCGGCCATGTCCTGGCCGAGGAGCAGATGCGCCGGCATCAGCCGTGGCTCCACTGCATATTTTCCAGGTACTCGCGCAACTGTCCCGCGGTGCGGAATTTTTTCAGGATCAGGCTGCGCTTCAGTCCACAGCAGACGGCCTTGATCTCGGGTGGCTGCCGGCTGTAGTAGCGGCTGCCGCCGATAGCCTCGTGCAACAGTTTCACCAGGTCGACCACGTCGTCGTGGATATTCTCCCGTTTCGGCGGTCCCCAGTGAAAGAAATCCAGCAGCTTCAGTTCAAAACCCAGGCCGTAGCGTTGCACCATGATGTTGTCGCTGTGCAGGTCGCCATGATATTCCTTCATCTGGTGGATGCACTCGATGCCGGAGGCCAGTGCGTGCAGCAGGTGCAGTGCCGGGAAGGCGGGCAGCCGCTTGCCGGGCTGGCGTGCAATGAATCCCGAGAGCAGCTCGCCCTCGACGAAATCGGACACCAGCAGCGTGATCGGCTGGCGGTGATAGATGATGATCTCGTGCGTGTGATACTGGATGGCGATCGGGCAATGACGCAGCTTGTGCAACTTGCAGGCATAGAAATTCGCGATCTTGTCGCCGGGGTTGCGCTTCGGGTAGAACACCTTCACGGCGCGCTCGATGTTCGTGCGGTGCTCGCGCACCAGGTAGACCTCGCCTTCCCAGCCGCGCCCGAGCAGCTTGATCACTTCATACTTGCGCGCCAGCACGCGTCCGGGCTTGATATCGAAGCGCTCGATAACCGGTTTGCGTACCTGCTGCTGCCCGCCCATGCGGCTAGGATAACCCCGGGTCACTGACGAGACCAGCATGGCGCGTTGCATTGTCGTGATCAGTGCCTGGCGAACAGCAGCTCGATATAGGTCTTGTAGTGACGCAGCTGTTGCACGGTGATTTGCGCCTCGCCCAGCGACTTGGAGAGGATGAAGGCCCCCTCGAACACCGACATGAAACCATCCGCCAGCGAGACCGGGTCCACCGCGACGCGTGGCGGGTAACGCGCGACGATCTGCCCGATCAGGCTGCCGAGCTCCGTGCGTGACAGGAGGAACTCCTGGTTGATGATGTCGCGCATGTCCGCGTTGAACTGCTGGAGTTCGTAGACGTAGGACGCCAGCAGGCAGCCGGGATACGGTTCGGTGAGCTGCTCGAACAGCTCCTCGTACAACCCGATGATGATGAGGAACTGCTGCAGCGGGTCGTCACTGAGCTTCCTGGCGCGTTCGAGGCTGGTCCTGAACAGCGTCATGCCCTCGTCCGCGTAGCGGCGAATGAGTGTCTGTGCCAGCTGCTGCTTGTTTTTGAAGTGATGGAAGAAGGCACCCTTGGTCAGGCCCAGACTGCCGATCAGTGCATCTATCGACATCCCGGCATAACCGCGCGCCAGGATCATGGCCTGCGCGGCATCCAGGATGCGCTTGCGTGTGTCATCGCCCTTGCCGGCCATCGTAATCACCTGTACATACTCAATAGTATGTATACTATTTTAGAGAAACTATAACAGAACACATAATAATTCATATCTGACTGTTAATAAATAGAAATAACAGATAAATAATAACATACCATTAGGTATTGACATACCTTGTATCGATGACTAAAATGCAAGTACATACCATTTGGTATGTTTCATGGACACACCTGTGGGGGGCTCATCATGATCGACTTACTGGAACCTTTGACACTGGCACTGATCCCGGGGTTTATGCTGCTGGACTTCGTCGTGCAGCGGCGCCGTTACGACAGTACCCACCACTGGCGTTTGCGTGCGGCGGTGGTGACGGCGACGGTCGTTTTCATCACCGGCAAGGTCGCGCTGTTCTGGGGCGGGTTATACGGCGACCACCACCTGTTCGACAACCGCGCACTGGGGATGGCCGGCGGTGCCGTGCTGGGCATCGTGGTATACGAATTTTTCCACTACTGGTACCACCGCGCGGCACACAGCTGGAACTGGCTGTGGCGCGCCGGGCACCAGATGCATCACAGTGCCGAAAGCCTGGATGCCTTTGGCGCCAACTACCTGCATCCGCTCGACGCCGCCGTGTTCACCAGCATCAGCAGCCTGGTGCTGTTCCCCCTGCTGGGGCTGAACCCGGAGGCCGGCCTGCTGGCCGCGCTGTTCCTGACCTTCAACGCGATGTTCCAGCACGCCAACATCGCCACACCGCACTGGCTCGGATACCTCGTCCAGCGGCCCGAAAGCCACAACATCCACCATGCCTGCGGCGTACACCGCTACAACTATTCGGACCTGCCGCTGTGGGACATGGTATTCGGCACGTTCAGGAATCCACGCGCACCGGAGACGGTCGCATGCGGCTTCTACCCGGGCGCCTCCGGCCGCATCGTCGATATGCTGCTCGGCAGGGATGTCGCCATGCCGCGCGAACAGGCAAACCGTCGGCCGGGTCGCAGCCCTCATGACAGCAGTACGCCGGGCCGTACAAACGCTGTTGCCAGGTAACAGCGTGGACGACAAATGGCCACGGAACCCACGGAAGATCACGGCAAGACGCCCCGGTGACCTTCCCTGGTATTCCGTGGCAATCGCTTCAGATGTGCCTGATTTCTTCTGCTATCGAGATTCGGGCTGCTGCTGAAAGCAGTGGTGCGCACTGCATGGCCGCAGGGTGAGGCGGTTCGATGTCCGGACGCGAGGATGCCATGAGCAATGCGGTTTCCGCGGCAATCCCTGTATGGCCCCGGATGGCAACTACCAGCTCCCGCTGCCAGGGCGCGTGTATTGCTTCCGTATTCTTGCGTGGATTGCGTGGCCAATCGCCCGTTTGCTTGCCACCTGGCGCATACGGGGAATGAAACGTGCCGTCGTCTCCCGGGCCCACATTGCTCACCTGAGCGCGCTGGATCATGAGACGGTTTCTAGCTGTCGTCGTAAAGCGAGGTGTTGAACTTGTGCGCCAGTACCCGGTAAACCTCGGCGACGGTACGCAGCGAGCGGTTGTTTCTCTGGAAGATATTGCGGTTGCGCCGCGCCGGACCCGGGAACATCTCGCCGGCGATGCGGTCCGGATGTTTCGCCAGTGCGTCGAGAAAGGAAATGGCACCAGTCACGCCGAAGAAGTGCGTAAGGTACAGCTCGGTGCGAACCGGTTTGCGCGCCAGCTTGCCGGACAGCCGGTGCATGCCGTCACGCACCTTCTCCGCCACCAGCACCGCAGACAGCCCGGGATTGAAGCGCAGGTCGAGCACCTGCTGAAGCAATTTCGGGTCGCGGATCAGCGGCTGCCGGTTGCCGTCTTCATCGACGATGTATTCAACCTGCCTGGCGTAATGTCCGAGACCGTATTCTCTGCCATGCCGCTTGATCGCCTCCAGCCAGGTATCCTCCCTGAACTGGTACAGGCCGGCGGCGGACGTGGTACCTGCCTTTGCCCGCGGGTTGAAACTGCTCTCCACCGCCGCCAGCTCCATGAGATAGGGGAACTCGACACCGGTGCGCAGATTACCGAGGCGGATGGCTGCCAGCACGGTACTGTCGACCCGGTACTTTTGCGCGTCTGCGCGGGCGTTGTCGGCGTGTCGTTGCAGGCTGGCTTCGATATCCTGCATCGACGCGTCCGGCCTGTCCGGCAGGTACAGGGTGCGAAACCAGGCCAGTGCACGACCGGTCTGCACGCCGCTAATGCCGTCGGCGCCCGAGGCACCGATATCAAAGCCCAGCGTCAGCAGGTTTTCCTGCACCGTCTTCACCTGTTCGCCCGGCAACACATCCAGCTGTACGTGATCGTCAGGCTCCAGTACGTCCGGCACGGGCGGCGCCTGGGGAATCTGGGGCTCCTGGGGAAACTGGGGGACCTGGGGGACCTGGGGGACCTGCTCGCGCGACGACAACCCGTCGATGAGCCGGTTGAGCGATTCAAGCAGGTCGTCGTGCGTCCTGAAGTGCGCCTGCATCAACACTTGCATTTCATCGATTCCCTTGCTTATTTCGGACAGATCAAGCCGGGGTTCGCGTGTTTCATGCAGGACCAGTGCGGTGGCCAGCACGCCCGCGAGAAACAGCAGACCGGCCAACAGCGCCAGCTGCCACAGCGACAGGCGCGGTGTGGCGCGGATGGATTTGACCAGCTCGCGGTTGGCATCGCTGAAGTTGCGGGCCATGTCGGACTGCATGCCGAGCAGGCTCTGCTGCTCCGACTGCAGGCTGGCAAGGGTATTCCGGGCCACTGCCATTTCGGATTCATGCCGGCTGCGCGCCTGCTCGAGCTGCGACTCGAGCGCGCCGATGCGCTGCTCCGTCGTCTCCTGGCGCTGCGTGGCCTGCGCGAGCGCACCTTCCAGCAGCTGCACCTGTTGACGCGCATTGGTGCGCTCGGTATCGAACTGGACCAGTTGTGACTGCAGCGCGGTGATCTGCTTGATATCGTTGCTGTGAGCGCGCTCGAAATCCGCACGCACCTGCTCCAGTGAACTTTCCAGCAGCTGTGCCTGCTTGCGCGCGGCGTTGCGATCGTACTCGATATCGTTCAACTGGCTCTGCAGCAGCATGATCTGCTGCATATCGCTGTCATGCGCATGCCCGAACTCGTCACGCACCTGCTCCAGCTGTGTGGACACGGCGCGGTGGTCCGCACTGACGCGCTCGAGTTCCTGCTCGAGTGCGCGCGTGTGCGGCAGTCTGTACCGCCGGAGTGATTGCAGGGCCGTCTTGAAAGTCATCTTGTTATTCTTTCGCCACCGATGCGCCAGGCGACGGGCCGCTCCCGTCAGATGCTGAAAATTCTCCCCATATTTTCATATAACATACCCGTGCCGGTCTATCCGACGAAGGTGCTAGGGTTTGCCGGAACTGATACGGTCTTCAGGTTGTTTCCGTGAGTTATTGAATAATCAGGGAATGCATGGCAGCAGACGGCGGGATACAGGATCGGTCATTGCGGCACCTGGAGCCCTGCATACGTCAGCGCGGCACACCCAGCCAGTCCGTCCAGGCAGCGAACAGGTCCCGGTCGACGGCAGCCACCGAGGACCGCGGCGTGAGATCCTGCGTGAACACCGGCTCACCCTGCAGGGTGGTGGCATGCCCGCCGGCGGCCGTGAAGATGAACTGCCCGGCCGCGTAATCCCAGACATTGGAACGGCCGTGCAGGTAAACATGACCGCGCCCGGCCGCCAGCCAGCACCAGTCCAGCGCAACGGAACCGAAGCTGCGCTGCGAGGCGTAGGGGGTGTCCGTTAGCAACCGCGTCGCCAGCGCCGTATCCAGGCGCTTGAAATCCACCAGCGCCGTACTTTGGCCCAGCGACAGGCCGGTTGCGGCCACAGTCAGCGCCGTGCCGTTGAGCAGCGCGCCCTGCTCCGCGTCGGCGGTGAAACACTCGTTGCGCAGCGGATCGTAAACCAGACCGAGTCGCACCGCCCCTGCATGCAGCAAGGCGAGCGAGACACAGAAATAGGGAATGCCGGTAGCGAAATTGCTCGTGCCATCGAGCGGATCGAGGCACCACACCGGCTTGCCGGCGGTGATCAGTGCCTGTTGCTCCGGGCGCGTCATCTCCTCACCGAGGAACAGGGTGTGTGGCCAGTGTTGCCGGAGTTGTCCGGCCACGCGTGCCTGCATCGCGAGATCGGCCTCGGTCAGTACGCTGCCGTCTGCCTTATGGCGACGCGTCACCGCGGCAAAGCGCGGCAGCAGCTCCGCACGGGCGGCGGGTATGATGATGTCCTGCAGGTCGGACAGGGGATAATGTTGCATGGACACGTATCCGGACAGGTGATCTGCGCAGATGATAGCGAAACCGGCGCGGCTCTGTAAAAGCCGTGTGAACCCGGCTAACCTGACGGTATGAGCTGGAAGGTACTGTTGCCGGGACTCCTGTACTGCTGCATCGCTGCAGCGGCGGGCCCGATTGACTACCGCGAACAGTCCCTGTACCACGCTGGACAGGAGTGGGTGCTGCAGGTGCCGGCAGGCATGCAGCTGGAGCTGCTGACCGACCGGCTCGATGCGCCGCGCATGCTGACCTTCCTGCCTGACGGTGACCTGCTGGCCGGTTCACGCGCCGGCTATGTCTACCGGCTGGCCCCGCCTTACCGCCAGCCCGAGATACTGGTCAGGCTTGCCGACTACCCGCACAGCGTGGCCTGGCGCAACGGTGAACTGCTCATTGCACAGACCAGTGGCCTGTACCACGCGCCCTATACACCCGGCCAGTCCCGCGTGACGCGGGACGCGGTACAGCGCCTGATCGCGCTGCCGGGTGGCAGCGGCCACAACAGCCGCACGGTCGCCATCGGTCCGGACCAGCGGGTGTACCTGTCGCTGGGTATCAGCAGCAACTGTTCCGATCAATACCTCGATGACAGCTACGGCTTCGATGACCGGCGCGGCGGTGTGCTGGTACTGGATGAAAGCAGCGGACGGCCCGCATGGAAGGCGTTTGCGTCCGGACTGCGCAACCCCGTCGGCTTCGACTGGCAGCCGGACACCGGCTTGATGTATGCCTCCAACAACGGACCGGACCACCTCGGTTTCGACCAGCCCCCGGAGTATTTCGCCAGGCTGACGGCCGGATCGTTCCATGGCATGCCATGGTTTCAGTATGACGGCAGCAGCCTGCAACGCGATCGCTGCATTCGGGATGCACCACCACGGCCGCGCACGGAGGTCAGCCTGCCAGTGGCCACCTTCCCTGCACGCAGCGCCCCGATGGGCGTGGCATTCGTGCCGCACGAGGCGGCTGGCGGGATGTTCGCTGGCAATGCAATCGTTGCCCTGCATGGGTCCTGGGGCACGAGGCCCTCCGGCGGTGCCTTTGGCAGCAGGGCCACACGGCGCGCGCCAGCCCTGGTGATGGTGCGTTTCGAGAACGGCACGGCGCGGGACGTGGTGGACCTGGTTACCGGCTTTCAGCGGCCCGATGGCGAACGGCTGGCACGGCCGGTTGGTGTAGCGTTCGGTCCGGACGGTGCCCTGTACTTCACCAGTGACGCGGAACTGCAGGGTCTGTTCCGGTTGCGGCCGCTGACGCCCTGAGTCCGTCCGGGACGATCGCAGCGCCGCAGGTGAAGATCCGTCCGCCAGCCGGCCGGTGGACGGGCCGCGTCGACTATGACCCCTGTTTCCCGCAGCTCGTGCAGCGCGCCGCGTTTGTGGTCAATGCCGCACGAACTGTCGCCCGGCGAGAAATGCGGGCTAGCGTGGTTGCGTACCGAGCAGGCTGTCCAGGTAGGCCTGTTGTACGAGCAGATCGTGCTCGAGGCCGGCGATCTCGGCGACCAGGGCATCGACCTCCTGGTCGATCTCGTGGATCTCGTACAGCAGCATGACGCGCTGCTCCTTGTGCAGGCCATCCAGGACCAGTTCCGCGAGCTTTTTGCGCTTTTTCTCGTGCAATGCATCGATCTCATGCTCGCGCTTGTGGATCTGTACATGGGTGTCCTTGACTTCAGAACGCGCCAGGTAAATCGCGCGGCCGTCTTCGTAGGCCGCCCGGAACGCGCCGGCCGTCTGCTCGGGGCACACAATCGGGTAACCGCGCCCGGAGCGGCCCAGGATGAATGCGTTGGCGGGCTTGCAATATTCCTGCAGTCCCTGTGCACGGCCGGCCTGCCAGGCGTCCAGATCCGGCACCACCGCATGTTTTGCACAGTCTTCGCGATATTCACCAATGGTGGAGGCCGGCTTGCCGAGCACGCCGTCCTGGTAGCCGATCAGGCGCCAGTCGGCGACCTGGCACTGCTCCTTGTCCAGGGTGGCGCAGCCCGCCGTCAGCAGTACCGGCAAGACTACGCACGCCAGCAATGATCGTCTGAGGGTGATGTGCGAATACCGGGTATTTTTCTTCATTCGAGGCCGCCTGTAACCGGTCAAGGGTGATTCCCAACACTGCTCCCGTGTGTTAACGGCCACCCAAGCCGGTTCCTTACCGGCCTGGGGCGCACAGCACGAAACATGCACTGCCGTGCCCGCACGTGTTATAAATCCGCCATGAAGGCAATACACATGAACCGGCCGGGACCCGCGCGCGAGGTACTGCGGGTGGTCGAGATTGACGAGCCTGTTGTCAGCAGGCCGACCACGATCAAGGTGCAGCTGAAGGCCGCCGGCGTCAACCCGGTGGACACCAAGCTGCGCAGCCGCGGCGTGTTATTCCCGAAGGCATACCCCGCGATACTCGGCTGCGACGGCGCCGGTATCGTTACCGAGTGCGGCACGGCGGTGACGCGCTTCAGGCCGGGGGACGCCGTGTGGTTCTGCCATGGCGGGCTGGGTGGTGCGGACGGAAACTACGCCGAATTCACGGTGCTGGATGAACAGGAAGCCGTGCTCATGCCGGGCAGCCTCGACTTCGAGACCGCGGCCGCCCTGCCGCTGGTCCTGATCACGGCCTGGGAAGCCCTGTTCGATCGTGCCGGTCTCGAATCCGGCCAGACAGTGCTGATTCATGCCGGCGCCGGCGGCGTCGGACATATCGCCATCCAGCTGGCCAATTCGGTCGGTGCGCGTATCGCCACCACGGTCAGCACGACAGAGAAGGCGGCGTTCGCGAGACTGCTTGGCGCGGACCACGTGATTCACTATCAGGACCGTGACTTCGTCGAGGCCGCGCTCGAATGGACCGGCGGCCGCGGCGTGGACGTGGTGCTCGACACACTGGGCGCCGACACCTTTCAACGCAGCCTGGGCGCTGCCCGCGTGTACGGTCATGTCGTCACCCTGATCGACCCGGGCATGAATGTTAACTGGCAGGAAGCGCGCAACCGCAACCTGTCCATCAGTTTCACACTGATGCTGACACCCATGCTGCAGGACCTGCCCGAGGCCCGCCAGCACCAGGTCGAAATCCTGCGCCGCAGTGCACCGCTGATCGACGCGGGCACCCTCAGGCCACTGGTGTCGGAGACCCTGCCGCTGCACGAGGCCGCCCGGGCGCACGAACTTATCGAGTCCGGCCACGTGCAGGGCAAGATCGTGCTGGCGATGAACTGAGCACCCCGCATCCCTGCCCAGAAGAACCGTCACGCGACCGGCCGCAGGACTATATTTCGCGGGTCCTGAACCAGCCGGTCATGCTCATGCGAGTGCGGCGCGCCGGCAATACCTCGTGCAGGAAACGCGCACTTAGAAACGTCACCAGGGTCCCGCCCGACGGCAGCACGTCCGTGTAATGCTGCGGGTCGTCCGGATCCGTGTAGAGGCGCAACTGTCCACCGTCCACCGCCCGCCATCCCTCGTTGAGGTACAGCGTGCAGGTAAGCCGGCGTGTCCCGATTCCGATGAACTGGTCCAGGTGCCGGTGGTAATACGTCCCCGGCGGGTAGACCGCCAGGTGCGCCTCGAAATCAAACAACCCTGAATACAGCGTGCCGTTGATAGCCAGCCGCAACTGTTCCAGCGCTGCCAGGTAACGGCCCCTGGTCGCGCTGCAGGCCTGCGGATCCAGCCACCTCACCCAGTCGGTGCGCACCTCCGGCCTGATTGCCAGCTGTGCACCGCGGCCGACACCGGCGCGGCGGAAGATACCCGCCTGCCAGTCCGCTTCGAGCTCAAGACGCAGCGCATCGACCAGTTCCTGCGCAAGAAAGCCGGGTGTCACGCACCAGCCCCGTTCGGCGAGTGCCGTCACAATCGCAGCACAGGGATCGGCATCCGCCGGCAGGCAGGGGGACAGGTCCGTGGCAAGCGCCAACGGCAGGGACAGGTCGGTCATACGGATGCGGGATCGGCGCGCTCGGCGCAGTCAGTCGGCGCGCGGAATTATGCGACCGAATCCGCCCGCGCGCCACCAGGTCATGCGGCCCGGACAGCGCTCACATCCCGTTTTTGAACTGGTCCGTCTCGGTGACACCGCTGTCGCGCACCTGGCGCAGCGCCACCGCGTACTCCCTGAGGATCGGCAACACCCAGGTGATGCGCGCGCGGAAGTACTCGTCGGCACCCGGCTTGTTGAGGCTGGCGTCCTCGTTCAGCACCGACTCGACGTGCCGCACGATGACATGCTCGGGGATATAGCAGATGCGGGAATTCTTGTAGCTGCTCATGCGCAGCTCGGCGACCGGGCAGGCGCCGCCGTCGCCGTTCGAGACCGTGACGATCAGCGCCGGCTTGTGGCCCAGTTCGTTGCGGCCGAACAGCAGGAAGAAATTCTTCAGTCCGGCCGGTACCTGGCCGTGCCACTCCGGTGACAGCACCACGAAGCCGTCGCTGGATGCCAGTTCCGCACGAATCGGATTGAGCAGCCTGGTCCACTGCTCGTCACCGTCCCACACCCCCGTATCCCACAACGGTAACGGGTTGTTGGCGAGATTCACCAGCGTGGTCTGCTCGCAAATGCCGTCTTCCAGCGTACGTTGTATATAGCGGGCCACCTTGAGTGTCTGTGCCTCTTCACGGTGGCTGCCGCTGATCAGCGTGATCTTCATGATTTTTCCCGTTGATGTCGTCGGGTATCGACTGACGGGCGGTATTGTAACCGAACAGCACCGCAGCACGACCCGCCCCGCAGGCAACACACCGGCACCGGCCGCCTTACCCGCTCTCGCACAGCGCCCGCGCCGCACGCCGTGCTTGAGGCATCCAGGTCAGCTGTGCATCCTGGCTGCCGTCCGCCAGTCTCGCGCACGACCGCAGGGACGGATGCACAGCCAGGGCGAACGGGGCCCGCGTGCGGGCGGCCGCTACGGCCAGATACCGCGCATGAGGGTGGCTCGGGTCACGCGTTCGATCGCGATCAGTAATGCCACGGTGCGAAAATCCGGGATCTCGACCGGCTCCTCCGACAGCACCTTGCCGGCTGGTTTTTCTTCGCCGACCACAAACGCCTGCCAGCGGTTGAACACGCTGTCCACGGTTGCCTGCATCCGCTCACGGAGTTTCGCGGTGATTTCATCGGGGTTCCACTGTTCGTTGGCCTGGTTCTGCACCCACTCGTAGTAACTTACCGTGACGCCGCCGGCGTTGACGAGTATATCCGGCAACACGAAAACACCCCGGTCCCTGAGGATGCGATCCGCCAGCGGCGTCGTGGGATTGTTGGCCCCTTCCACCACCAGCCGTGCCTTAATGTTGTGCGCATTGCCGGCATGGATCTGGTTGCCCAGTGCCGCCGGCATCAGGATGTCGCAGTCCAGTTCGAGCATTTCCGCATTGGCTATGGTCAGCGTGTTCGGCATGCCCACCACCGTGCCGTGTTCCGCCTTGAACCGCGCAACGGCGTCCGGATCGAGGCCGTCCTCGTTGTGAATTCCACCCTGGCTGTCGCTGACGGCGATGATACGGGCCCCCTCGCGGCAAAAGGCATGCGCGGCCACCGCGCCGACATCGCCGAAGCCCTGGATCACCACGCGCGCACCGGCGATCTCCTGCCGGTCGGGTATCAATGCCTTGGACAGGAAGCGCTGGGTGGCGAATACGCAACCCGTGCCGGTGGCCTCGCTGCGTCCCCAGGAACCGCCCATCTCCACCGGTTTGCCGGTCACCACGGGGCGATTATTGAATCCCGGGTGCAGCACATCGTAGGTGTCGTAGATCCAGGCCATGGTCTGCGCGTTGGTGTACAGGTCCGGTGCCGGGATATCCTTGTACGGCCCGATGACATCGAACAGTTCGGAGGTAAAGCGCCGTGTAATGCGGCGCAGCTCGCTCTCGGTCAGATGCTTGACATCGCACACCACACCGCCCTTGGCACCGCCGAACGGTATATTGACCAGCGCACACTTCCAGGTCATCAGCTTTGCCAGCGCAATGACCTCTTCCATGGTGACGTCCGGATGGTAGCGTATGCCGCCCTTGCCCGGCCCGAAGACACGGTTATGCACCACGCGATAGCCACGGAAGCTCTGCACCGAGCCGTCGTCCATCTCGATGGGGAAATTGACGGCGGTCACCCGCTTCGGTTTTTTCAGGAATTCGATCAGACCCTGCTTCAGTCCCTTGACGTAGGCGGCCGCACGGTCGAACTGCTGTTCGCTGATAAAGACAGGATCCAGGTTTTCGGCAACCGCGGTGGTTGCGGATCGTTTGCTGGCCATGATTCAGGTACCGGCAACAGGTTAAGATTTGGTGGAGTGTAGCGCGATTCAAATCCGATCGCGCGGCGTGCGGTCACTTTCCCTGCAGATACCAGCGGTCATGAAAGGTCGCCACCCAGGCCGGCCGGTAGGCCACCACCAGCGACAGCGCCGCGCCGTTCAGAAAACCCTCGCCGAACATCAGCATCGGAAATATCACCAGGAAATTGTTCACCAGAGTATCGCCTGGCTGCACGGCGGCCAGCTGCTGGACCAGGCCGGAGGCGAGACCTGCCAGCAGGATCGACACCGCGCCGGCCAGGAAGGCGTTGATGAACACGTAGATGAAAAAATTGTGCGGCAACCGGCGCTGGCAGACATACAGCAACACGCGGCTGAACAGGATCGGTACCACGCCCATCACCAGCGCGTTCACGCCAAACGCCTCCCACCCGGCAGCACCCTGCCAGGTGGTAATGGCCAGCACCAGGCTGACCGCGAACAGTGCGAACTGCCACTCGAACAGCAGGGTCAGCGCGGTGACCATGAGCGGGTGGTAATCGAGTCCCGGCTGGATGCCGCCACGCATGATCCACAGCACGGTCACCATGACGATGGCGCCGAAGTAAACCTGCTGGGCCTCGCTGTCGCGAATCTTCGACCACGGTGCGGTAGACAGGGCGAACAGCATCAGCAGCGCGTACAGAACGGCCGCACTCAGCAGGTAGCTGCCAGGCAACAGGCCGGCGGGGATATCCATAACCGACACTCTAGCCGAACGGATCGTCACCACAAACCGCAATCACCCTGAACCCCCCCAGCGCAGGCGGTACACAACGCCGTGCTGCAGACGGCATGGCGGCGGGCGTGCTCCCGTCAACCTGGCAGCAGGAACCGGTGACGCGACCGCCCGCCTCGCGGGCCGCCGGCGGGTCAGCCCCGCATACGGTGGTGTGCGACCGGCCCCGTAGCAGGCAAAATCCGTACGCCTGTTGCACAGCGCATGCACAAACCTCGCTTTGATTCTCGATAATATCTTCTACTTATTGTTTTATCTGTATTTTGTAAATATACCTGTACTTTTGGACTATTTACCCTATCCCGTTTGCGCCCTAGCCTGTCGGCAATAATCAATGTCTGCCCGCAGGTGACACGGACAGGCAACGAACCGGTCCCGGGCCATTGAGGATGCAATGAGCCCCGGGGCATATACAGGTAACCGCCATGCACCAGGCTACAAACACCATCCTGTTTACCAGCCGTTACGGGCGCGTACACAGCCACACCTACAACCCGCGGCGCACGCTGTACGTCTTCGTCGCCACGACGCTCACCCTGTTTGCTGCCATCCTGTACAGCGGCTTTCACCTCGGGGTGATCAACGAGGCACGCCGCCAGCTGGGCGAGGTCGCCGACCTGCAGGTGCTTTCAAGCAAACAACAGGTACAGATCGAACGCAACCGGAAGACCGCACTCGATGACCTCGATGCACTGGCAGTGCGGCTCGGGCGCATGCAGGCCCAGCTGATGCGCCTGGATGCGCTGGGCGACCGGCTGGTGACCCAGGCCGATCTCGATGCCAGCGAGTTCGACTTCACGATTGCGCCGCCGGTCGGGGGACCGCACGACAGCACGACGCTCACGGCCACCACCGTACCGGACTTCCTCGGCATGCTGGACGAACTCGACCTTGCCGTGGCAGACCGTGCGCAGAAACTGGGCGTCCTGGAACAGCTGATCATGAACCGCAATCTCCACGACCGAATCATGCCGTCGGGACGCGCCGTGGAGAAGGGCCTGCTGTCATCGAAGTTCGGCAAGCGCATCGACCCGTTCACCGGCAAGATCGAACTGCACAAGGGCATCGATATCGCCGGCAAGGTAGGCTCGGACGTGCTCGCCACGGGTGACGGCGTGGTGATCTGGTCCGGGTCACGCGCCGGTTACGGCAACCTGGTCGAGATCGACCACGGCACCGGTATCATCACCCGCTACGGTCACAACATGGCACTGCTGGTCAAGGTCGGTGACACCGTACACAAGGGCCAGCCGATCGCGTTGATGGGATCGACCGGGCGCTCGACCGGACCGCATGTGCACATCGAGGTGCTGCGTGACGGCAAGCAGGTCAACCCGTCGCAATACCTGAGCAGCAACTAATCCATACGCCATAATCACACGCCGGCATCCCGTCGGTGCAACGCATGCAAACTTCCCGCCGGCGCACAGGCACGGACGCGCGACACGCCGACCGGCGCAGCGGGCTCTCACAATCCGCCGGCCGCTTGTCCTATAATCACGCCCCGTTGAACAAGGTACCGGGGTTGCAATGCCTGAATCTTTCCAGAACCTGCTGCACTTGTTGCCGCTGACGACCGAACAGCTGTATCTGGTGCTCGGTGCAATCGCCGGCAGCGCGGCACTGGTTTACGCGTTCCGCAAGCCGCTGTTCAACTGGCGCGAGGAGCGCCGCATCAGACGCGCCATCAAACGCCTTGGCGCGCGCGCCCTGCGGGACATTCCCCTGCCGGATGGCACGGGCGGCGAGGTCACCATCGATTACCTGTTACTTACCGGCGACGCCTTGCTGGTCGTGGGCGTAAAACGCTTCAGCGGGGTGATTTTCGGCGGCCAGCAGACCGACCAGTGGACCCAGGTGATCAACCGATGCAGCTACAAGTTCACCAACCCGGACAACTACCTGCAGCGGCAGATCGAGGCGGTGCGCCTGCTGGTCCCCGGCATTACCGTCACCGGCATCCACCTGTTTTCACACGGCGCATCGTTCCCCAAGGGCAAACCGGACAACGTGCAGCTGGTCATGGACATACGGCAGAAACCGACGAAGTTGAGAAAGATACCGAAGGCGATGCGCCAGGCGTGGGATCAGCTCACCGCTGCGCTTGCCGGCCGGCGTAGCGGCGGATAGCCGCCGCTGCAGCGGCGCCGACGGCCCCGCGCGCGGGGTGGTTACGCGGCACACCGCTGCCGGCGCGCCTGTCCCTCAGTTCTGCCACACCGCGCAACCCTGTTTGCGCAGCCACTGCGCCAGCGCCGCCTCCTGATCCGCCTCGCTGAACCCGTCCTTGTCGAAGCCGTCCATCAATTCCTGCGCCAGTTCGACACCGTAGTCGCGCGGGTACTTGCTGCTGCGATAGCCCAGCATGTGCTGCTCGAAACGATCACCCGGCTCGTGCACGGTCATGCCGACGTACACGCACGGCATGCCCTCGATGTAACCGGGATTCTGCTGGCGAAACTCCCGGATCCACAACACCTCCGGGTCCAGCGTTATGACATACAGATTGCGCGGCCGGCCTCGCCTGCCGGCACGCCGTGCCTTCTCCTGCCACGTCTGGATTTTCCTGTCACGCTCGACGTCGTCCATGGCGGGATAGTACTACCAATTCCCGCAACGGACGGACAGCCGCCGCCTTCCAACCGGCCGGCACGTACTCCGGTCGGTCACGGGCAGCCGCGGTGCCTGCCCCGGCGGGCGGCAGTCCGGCGTCCTGCGGTCATTACACCCTTTATTCCCCGTCCCTGTCCCTATATCGTTACCCCCTGCCCGTTCATACCAACGAGACACCGCCATGCCGGCAAGCCCCGACAACCTGCGCGACCAGTGGATGGCACACGGTCTGTCGCACAATGAACTGAACCCCGACCCGATCCACCAGTTCGAACTGTGGTTCACACAGGCGGTCGACTCCGGTATTCCGGAGCCCAACGCCATGACCCTCGCCACGGCCGATGCGGGCGGGCAGCCGTCGGCGCGCACTGTGCTGCTGAAGCTCTACGACGCGCGGGGCTTCGTGTTCTTCACCAACTATGAAAGCGAGAAGGCGCGGCAGATCCGGGACAATCCACGGGTTGCATTGCTGTTTCCGTGGGTGGCACTGGGGCGGCAGGTCAAGATCGGTGGAACGGCCGAAAAGATCCCGGCCACCGAATCGCGCAGGTACTTCACCTCGCGCCCGCGCGGCAGCCAGATCGGAGCCTGGGCCTCGCCGCAAAGCCAGGTGATCTCGTCGCGCTCGCTGCTGGATGCCAAGGTCGACGAGATGAAGCGCAGGTTGCCCGCGGCGAGGTGCCGTTGCCGTCATTCTGGGGTGGTTACCGGGTCGTGCCGGACAGCATCGAATTCTGGCAGGCACGTGAAAACCGGTTGCATGACCGGTTCGTGTACACCCGGCAGGACGACGGACCATGGCAGGTCGAACGGCGCGCCCCGTGAACCGCCCCCGCAGCCGTACCGAGTGCGGCGGAACGGGGTCAGCCAGCCCCCGGCCTGCAGGGCGCAGACACCGGCCATCTCCGCCGTGCGACGGACAGGCTTCGCAACGGCACTGTTCAGGATTATGATAATCGGCAGCAGTACCGATACACGCTTTACCCGTACGTCAGTGTATGCAGCGTGAGGACAGGATATGTGCAACCCGGCGTTCGTCGTTACCGATCGGACCGGTGCCAGCGACGTCATCGCCTATGTCAGCGACAAGCTGTCCGGCTATGACATGCGCCTGCTCGACTGGGTCCGTCTCAGCCCGATGACGCACGCCCAGCACCAGCCGCAACTCGCCAGCCAGTGCCCGCCCGTAACGCTCAGCACCTGCTGGACACCGCGCGAGGACAACCTCGCTGCCGACCCGCCGCTGCCGCAGAACATGTACCGCATCAAGGTGAATGTCTGGCAGGGCACCGATTACCCGGCGGAGGAAATGCACTGGGGCAGGATACCGCCGCGCCCGATCCGGCGCCGCAGCATCCCGGACCGCTACACCACGCGCGGTCTGTGCCGCTGGAGCTACCCCGACCGCCTGACCGCCACGGTGCATGCGCTGGCGCGCCCCCTGTTTCTGTACCTCGCCAACACCCGCCAGGTGCCGCAGACCCCGAGCGAGAGCGACGCCAGCGCCTGGGGCCACCGCTGGGCAGCGGAATGGCTGCGCAGCCATGGCCAGCACAGCGCCGCCGAGGCCATGGTCACCCAGCTGATGCAATGGACACTGATCCAGAGCAAGGGCCTGTAGTCACCGATGAAACGAATCCTCGGGGGGCTGCTGGCGCTGACCGCGGCCGCCGCAATTGCCTGGCTGGTGCTGGGTAAGAGCGAGGAACAACGGGTTCTGGACAGACTGGAGCAGGTCCGTGCACTGGCCGAGGTCCAGGAACCGGAAAGCGCGCTCGCACAACTGAACCGGGCAAGACAGCTCAGCAAGCTGTTCAGCACACAGACGCGCTACGACCTGACCACGCTGGGTCACGGCATCACGCAGATCGACAGCCGCGAGGCGCTGGCGGAAAGGATCGTCGCGGGCCGCGGCACGCTGGTATCACTGGAACTCTCGCTGCTGGCGCCGGCGGTGGAGATCAATGGCGACCGCGCCACGGTCGACGTCACCGGCACGGCCCTGGGCGCCACGCGGGGCGGCGACGGTCAATTCATGGATGTCCACCGGGTCGAGATCGGATTCGCCAGGGAAGACGGGGACTGGCTGGTGAGCGGCGCACGTCACATCCGCGATGAACGCGCCGCCTTCGGCAGCGAGTGATTCTGTCGCGCCTCACGCGCCACGTTTCACGCCACACGCCGTCGTGCGGCCCCATAACGACTGCCGGGCGATCAGTAGCGTCCGCCCGTCTTGGTGATGTAATTCGACAACTGCTGCGATTCCGCGTCCATCTGCATCAGGTTGGCATGTGTCTGCCGGAACAGGCCGCGCATGAACTTGTAAACGATGCGCGGATGGGCATCGAGCAGTGACTCGAAATCAACCGGCTCCAGCGTATACACCGTGGTGTCTCCCGCGGCGCGCAGTGTCGCCTGGCGCGGCGCCATCTCCACGAAGGCCCGCGTACCCGCACACTCGCCCACCTTCATGGTGTAGAGCGTCACCTCCTTGCCACCGACCTTGCTGTTGACCGTCACCTTGCCGGACGCGAGGATGAACAGCGTGTTGCCGGTATCGCCTTCCCGCGCCAGGTCCTCGCCATCGTGCAACTGCCGGGTACCCATCAATCCGGCCAGGACCGTACATTCACCCGCATCAAGATCCTGACCCAGCGGCGAGTTCACCAGGATGTTACATACCGTGTTCTGCGTCATATCAGCTGCCCCCAATAGGTATGCCGGTTAAATGCGCCGAGTATACGCCGCTAGACGCCCGAATCACCATGGCCGGGAGGGTACAGCACCCCGCCTGTCGTGCACCCATCGGCTCCTGCGGCGCCCGGCCCGGGCAGCCGTGGCATATACTGTCAACAGGAAACCGTGAGCCGATCGCCATGCCGCAGCCTTCTCCTGACACCCGCCGCACACCCGTTGTCTTGCCGTGGCATGAAAGCTGAGCGCCATTCCCTGTCCGTCCTGTTGGTTGCGCTGCTGATCGCCGGCGTCCGGGCCGCGGCAGCGGATGATACCGGGGCCCTGCTGGACAGGGTCGCGGCAGCCTACGGCGGCCAGGAACGCCTGTCGGAGGTGACGGCCTACCAGGAATACGGCAACACCATATCCGCCATCCACCCGCACCCCGGTCAGCTGCACCGCGCCTTCCAGTACCCGGACCGGTTGCGTATCGAGATCCGCTACGGCGATGATGACAGCGAACTGCGCATTCTGTCCGGCGCGTCGGCCTGGCAGCAGGGACAACCGGTCACGGGCGCCCTGTACTCTGCGATGCTGCTGCAGGCCGCCCGGCTCGGCCTGCCCAACACCCTGCTGGATCATCGCGACAAGGTGCGGGATGCGGGCATCATCACCGACCGGCAAGGCAACGCCCTGCGTGCGCTGGAATTACCGTTCCATGGCAACATGCGCCTGGTAGTCGAAATCGACCCCGCGACGGGACATATCCTGGAGTCACGCGGCATCATGGCGGGCGAGCATGGAAACGGCATGGAATTCGTCGCCAGCTATGATGATTTTCGCCGCGTCGAGGGACGCCTGTTCGCCTTCCAGGAGACGCATTACGCCATGGGCAGACAGGTGGGCCACACCACACTCGAGCGCATCGAGGTCACCGGTCGACTGCCGCCGGACCTGTTCGACGGTTCGGAACCCGTACCGGCCCTGCCCAGGCCGCACGAGGCACGGCAGCCGTACGAATCGCGGATGCGATCCGTTTCTGCAAGCGGATCCCGGTGTTCCGGGAACGCATCGCATGCGCGACGTTGTTCACGGCAGGATCACGGTTAAAGCGGACTAGAACAGACCCGGGATGATGCGCCGGGTATGCTGCATGTACTCGGCATACGCGGGGTATTGCATCCGCAACAGACGTTCCTCCAGCAGCGCCTTGCCCGACACCGCCGCGGTGACCAGCGCCAGGCCGGCGAAGTTGACCCAGTGGAAGTTGAACAGCGCCACCCCGAGCATCATGACGATCAGGCTCAGGTACATGGGGTGGCGGATGTAGCGATAGGGCCCCGTGGTAATCAGCCGGGCGCCCGGCCTGGGTTGGGGATAGATGCTGAAATTCCCGGGCCGGTTGTAACACAGGGTCGCGATCCCGCCACCCAGCCCGAGCGCACAGATCACGAGGGCGTACGGACTGCCGTGATTGACGGAATCCACGGGGATACACGCCGCACCGATACCGGTGAGCTGCAGCAGGACGAGCAGGTGTGCAATGAGGGGCATACTGCAAGTCTAGCCTGACTTGCGTCGCCGCGCCGGCGGCAACCCGTCACCGGCTAGGTGTCATCCGCCAGCACGGTACAGACGATGCGGCGTTCGCTGCGCGGACCATCAAACTCGCAAAAGAAAATATTCTGCCAGCGCGACAGGCCCAGTGCGCCATCGACCAGGGGAATCGTCTCCGAGGACCCGATCAGGCCGGACTTGAGATGCGCGTCACCATTGCCGTCCTGCCGATCGTGCAGCCATACCCCGGGCGGAATCAGCTGCTGCAGCAGGTGCACCACGTCGGATTGCACGCTGTCATCCCAGTTCTCCTGGATCATGATCGCGGCGGTCGCCCCCTGCGCATAGACGCTTACCAGCCCGTTCGCCACGCCGCTGCGCAGCACGACACCCTTCACCTGCCCGGTAATGTCCACCAGTTCTTCCCGCTCGCGGGTGCTTATGGTGATCGATTCGCGCACAGCGCCCTACCGCGTGAAGGCCGGAACCGCGCAACGCCGACGATTGCCGGTCAGGAGCCGACCCCGAAATTCCGCAGCGCAGTGCGGAACGAATTGAAGGGGCTCATGACGGCATCCCCGACGAGGATGGCGTAGCCGAACCAGTGAAAGAAGCTCGGGTGCTGGCCGAGGCTGAAGTACAGGTAACTCAGCAGCGTGGTCGCCGCTATGACCCCGATTACCGCGGTCAGGGTATCCGTCAGGAAGGTCGCTGTGCTGATATCACCGGACTTGAAGAATTCAAGGAACAGCACCAGCACGCCCAGGGCGATGAACACGTAGCCGGCCACGCCGCTCATCTCAAACTTCATCAGGTGCGCCACCAGCAGGTAGGCGATGATCAGGAAGGTCCAGGGCACCTTGTTGAAGGCGCTGGTTTTCGTGTTTTGCAGCGTGATGTTCTCCGACATGGATGGCCCCCTCGGGCGGGTCGATTGACGCGGCTGAAAATCAGCGGGCAACGCGGCAATTATCAATCAAAAGCACGCATCAGACCACAAAATAATCCCGCGACCCGTCCTGGTTTACGGATCCGGCACGGCTCCGGGAACAACCCCGTCCTGTTCACGTCCAAACGCCGGCAGGCCTGCCCGCATCAAGGGCCTGAGCGTGGTCAGCAGGGACCTGAACAGCAGCCTGTTCTGCGCCTCCTCGGTGGCCAGCAGGGTCTTCATGTGCAGGCGTTGCGTCGGCCTGGCGAAGCAGGCAGGACAGGAATCGGCGATCACCGGCAGGCCGTTGTCCCACGCGAAGGCGTGCGTCTGGCGCTCGCGTACGTAAACCAGCGGGCGGATGATGCGCAGGTCGCCGTCGTCGTTCACGTAATGCGCCTTCATGGTCCGGAGACTGCCGCCGTGAAAGGCCGACATCAGGAAGCTTTCCGCCAGGTCGTCCAGGTGCTGCCCCAGCGCGATCACGTTGAAACCGTGTTCCCGCGCCGTCTGGTACATCAGACCGCGCTTGAGCCGCGAACAGAACGCGCAATAGGACTGCCTGCCCATGTGCGCCTGCGCGAGCTCCATGATGGGCTTGCGCAGGTAGTGATATTCGACACCCAGCGCGGCGAGATACGGGATCATCGGCGACGGATCGAAGTCACCGGCCAGCGGATCGACGGTCAGCGCGGCCAGCTCGAAGCAGACCGGCGCACGCTGCCGGAAATAATGCAGGATATGCAGCAGCGACAGCGAATCCTTGCCGCCGGACAGCCCCAGCAGGATGCGGTCGCCGGCACGGATCATGCCGAAGTCCGCGATGGCGCGCCCGGCAAGTGACGCGAGCGTCCTGGACGGTTTGATGAATTCAGCCATGGCTGTCCAGAAACGTCGGAAACCGGCCCGGGCGCGACACACGGGACGCGCCGGGCCGCTGCATCCGGCCGGGCCCGGCCCGGCAGGCGGCAACCGCCCTGCCCTGTCTGCTGTGGCGGCTCATCACGGCACCAGCACCTTCGCGCCCCGCACCGGTCCCTGTTGCAGCTCCCGCAAGGCGCGGTTGGCCTCCTCCAGCCGATAGGTCTGCACCACCGGGCGAATCGGGATTTGCGCCGCGATCGGCAGGAATTCCGCGATGTCGTGGCGCGTGACGTTCGCCACCGACTTGATCTCCTTCTCCATCCAGAGATGCTCGTGGTAGCGCAGCCTGAGCAGGTAGTCCCGGTCGTGGTCTTCCTTGCGGATGGCATTGATGACCAGGCGGCCGCCCGGACACAGGCTGGCCAGCGCCTCCACTACCGGCATCCAGGCCGGCGTGGTGTCGATGATCGCCTGCAGCGGCACCGGCGCGCGTTCCTGTGTGGCGCCGGCCCAGGCCGCGCCCAGTTCCAGGGCGAAGGCACGCGCCCCGGCATCGCGCGCGAACACGTACACCCTGGATGCCGGGTACAGGTGGCGCGCCAGCTGCAGCACGATGTGCGCCGAGCCGCCGAAACCGGTCAGGCCCAGCGTGTCACCATCTTGCAGGCCGGCGAGTCTCAGTGAACGGTAACCGACGCTGCCGGCGCACAGCAGCGGCGCGGCCTCGGCATCGGAAAACACATCCGGGACCGGACAGGCATAGGTCTCGGGCACGGTGAGGTACTCGGCATAGCCGCCGTTGCGGTCGCGGCCAGTCGCGACAAACGCCGGGCTCAGGTTCTCGTCGGGGCCACCCGAGGAACTGTGAATCCATCCCACCCCGACCCGCACACCGGGCTTGAAGCGCGTGGCGCCCGCACCGCAGCGATCCACCCGGCCGATCACCTCGTGGCCGGGCACCACCGGCAGGCGCGGCGGGACGGTGCGGCCCTCGATCTCGTCCAGCTCCGTGTGACAGACCCCGCAGGCGGCAACCCGGATGCGCACCTCACCCGCGGCCGGTTCCGGGTCCGGCAGCTCGACCAGTTCCAGCGGCTCCCCGTCCGCGCGCAGCGCGACGATCCGGTTGATAACCATGGCTCTCATGACCGGAATAATACGGGTTCAGGTCCCGTTTGCCATGGCCAGACCGGCACCACCGCCCTTTTTTACAGCGCCTGTGACGGCAACCCTGTTACACACCCTGCCGGCTTGACTAGAACCTATCTCATAATTCCCCGCGGCCGCGACCGTGGCGATTTTGGTTCCTGGCAAGGCGCGGTGAGCGTGGTGTAGCCGTTGCTACATGAGCGAGCCGCAACAAGGCCAGGGGCTAAAATCGCCCGGTCCCCAAGGGGTTGCGTCCGAACTGCGCGCCTACGGCGTTGCCCCGCTTGCCCGTACGTCAAGTACTGTACTGCGTGGCGCGCCTTGCAGGCACGCAGTTCGGACTGCAACGCGGTTCGCGCGGAATTATGAGATAGGTTCTAGAATGAGTGCCTGTTTTTAACAACCGCGACCCGGTGACGGGCGCCGGGATACCCCGAATGCCAGGGACCGAATCAGGCCTGTTATCCGCCGGGCAAAGCGTCCGTGCAATCGGGCTGACTTCAGGGGGCCGCCGCTGCCGCCGGTCGACCACATGAGCCGGCACCGGGGTTACAAGTTTCCGTGGCGGGAAGGCAATCACTTTGAAATCCTCATCGATAGCACGGCATTCATCCCGCGCATGCTCGACGCCATCGACGCCGCCCGGCAGTACGTCCTGCTGGAGATGTACCTGGTCGCATCCGGGGTCGTCGCCGATCGCTTCATCGCTGCCCTGCTGGCGGCGGCCGAACGCGGCGCACGGGTCTGCCTGCTGCTCGACGATTACGGCACCCGGCAACTGGATGGGCGCGACCGGGCGCGGCTGGCACACCGGAATATTCAAATCGAATACTACAACCCGCTTTCCTCCCACGGCACATTGCACAATCTGTACAGGATTGTCTGGCTGCGCCTGACCCGTGGTCTGCATCGCAACCATCGCAAGCTGTTGCTGGTTGACGGCAGGATTGCCTTTGCAGGCGGGACCGGGATAACCGACGAAGTCGACTCACCCCGCGCACCCGAAATGCGCTGGCGCGAAACCATGATCGGGATTCAGGGACCGCTGCTCGGCGACTGGCAGCAACTCTTTACAGAAAGCTGGAACCGGCATGCCGGGACGCCACTGACCCTGCCGGCCGTCACGCCGGTCACCTTTGCCGATGGCCCTACGGGCCGGGTCACCGTCAACCAGGCCCGCCGCAGGATGGACATACAGCGCTCGCTGCTCAGGCAACTCAACAGCGCCAGGCAGCGGATCTGGTTCGCCACGGCGTATTTCATCCCCTCCTGGAGTATCCGCAGAAAACTGCGCCGTGCCGCCAGGTCCGGGGTTGATGTGCGCCTGCTGGTGCCCGGCCCCGTCACCGATCACCCGGGAGCACGCTATGCCGGCCGCCGCTACTACGGCCGGCTGCTCAGAAACGGCATCCGCATCTACGAATACATACCACGCTTTTTCCATGCCAAGACAGTACTCTGCGATGACTGGGTGACCATCGGTTCCTGTAATTACGATCGCTGGAACCTGCAATGGAACCTGGAGGCCAACCAGGAGATCGCTGACCGGGACATGGCGGCGGCTGTTGCAGACATGTTCATGGACGACCTGGCCGACAGCCGCGAATATACCGCCAGGGAATGGGAACAGCGTGGCTGGCGCCAGCGCGCGCTGGAATGGTTCTGGAGGCATATGGAATCACTGTCGGTTAAAATCAGGCAGCGGCGCCGTCCCTGACTGCACCACGCGTCACATGCAGATCCCTCACCCGCAGCTACACCACCCGCTTGGATACGCCACCGCGACGGCCGTGGTTATCGCCAGCATGATCGGGACCGGTGTGTTCACCACGCCGGGTCTGCGGGCACAGGAACTGCATACGGGATTTGCGCTGCTGTCCCTCTGGCTGCCGGGCGGCCTGATCGCGCTGGCGGGGGCCCTGTCTTACGGCGAACTCGCCGCGGCCATGCCGCGTTCGGGCGGCGAATATCATTTTCTCGGGCAGATCTATCATCCGGTACTCGGGACCGTTGCCCGGTGGATATCCGTAACCATCGGCTTCCTGGACAGGCGGTCCCAGCAGCAGCTTGGCCAGCGCAACCAGCAGAAACGGGATTCCCAGCAGTCGGACGGCACCGAGCAGCGGGAACACGAACTCCGCGAACAGATAGGCGCCCGCCGCACCAAACAGGTAAATGGCATAGATCACCGGCATGCGGCCACCGAGGCGCCGGCGGCCCATCTGGTAACCGCTATACTCGCTCATGCCGTAGGCGATAAAAACGGCAGAAAGAACAGCGTAAAGATGAGCATTTGTTGATACAGCCGCTGCAACTCGACGTCGAACAGGTGCGCCCGCAGGTAATCGAAATGCTTGCAGGCCAGCATGGCGAAGACAGAGAACAGCATCGCCCCTGGAGGATCCACAGCGTTTTCAGAAATGACGGCCTGTCGACCTGAAAGAAATACACACCCGCAAGCGCCCCTGGCGGGAACCCGATAATCAGCAGATCGAAGAACAGGGACGGCATGATGAAGAACGTAAGCAGCCGGAACAGCACGATGGTGAACACCACCGTGGCGAATAAGAGCAGGAACAGGATTGCCGCCAGCTTCCATGGCGCCGGTTGATGCGTTGACTGCAGTTGTGCGGGGGTCGTCATGCCGCCCCGCCGTCACTGACCAGTTCCCGCACCAGCAGGTCCCACTCCGCCGCCAGGCTCGTGCCCGCCGGAAATACCGTCCCGGCCTGCCGGTGCCAGTAGCGTGCATTCCAGTTATCCCCTTGCTTGCGGTGCAGGTAGGCGTGGATGCGCGCGGCCATCACACCGCCTGCGTCCTGCACGATCCCGTGGGCGGTATCCCAATCGCCCCTGGCGTCATACCACAGCGTCTGCAAACAGGGCGCCAGCCCGCCGGGGCAGGCATCCGCTTCCAGGCTGTCAATGAATTCCCGATACCGCATACGCATCCCGCTCGTGCACTCATCGCCGGGGTCAGGGCAGACCCTTGCCCCTGACAGGTTCAGGGTAGCATTACACCGGCGGCATGGAATAATCGTGACCTGGCGACCCGTTCACACACGTATATCGAATGAATGACCGCACGCAAGGGCTGAGCGCCAGCCACTGGCTGCAAACCCTGCTGATCGTGCTGTTGCCAGGCATGCCCGTGCTGGCCGGCGCGCACACGGAGGCCGGAACCATGTCCGATCCACGTACCGGGGAAGCCCTCGCGCTGATGGACGCGTTCGCCGCGCGTACCGGGCTGGACGCCACGCAAGCCCCGCGGCGCTACCTGTGGACGGACGCCTTCGCGGTCTGCAACTACCTGGGGCTGGCACGCACCACCGGCGATCCGCGCTATATGGAGCGTGCATTGCAGCTGGTCGACCAGGTTCACCTCACCCTGGGCCGGCACCGGGATGACGACCGCCGCACGGGCTGGATCAGCGGCCTGTCCGGTGATGCAGCCGGGCGACACCCCACCCGGGGCGGGCTGCGCATCGGCAAGCCGCTGCCGGAACGGCGGCCCGACGAGGCTGCTGACAGCCACCTGGAGTGGGAACGTGACGGCCAGTACTTCCACTACCTGGCGCAGTGGATGCACGCCCTCGACCAGCTCGCGCGTGCCACGCGGGACGCATGCTTCAATGCCTGGGCGCGCGAGCTGGCCCAAACTGCCTACGATGCCTTTTCCTACCAGCCGGCCCCGGCCTGGCAGCCGCGCCGGATGGTCTGGAAGATGAGCATCGATCTGAAGCGCGTGCTGGTCCCTTCCATGGGACAACTCGACCCCCTGGACGGCTACCTCGGCAACCTGCAGCTGCAGGCCACCGCCGCCGCACTGCCGCCGGTGGACGACGCGCCGCAACTCGATGAAGCGACACCCCAGTACGCACGCATGATGAAACCGGAAGACTGGTTGACCACCGACCCGCTCGGGCTGGGCAGTCTGCTGATCGATGCCTGGCGCGTGCGGCAACTGACACTGCAAGGCGTCGCAACGGAAGACCGGCTGCTCGATCAGCTACTCGACACGGCGCTCGCCGGCCTGCAGCGCTACGCCCGAAGCGGCGAGTTGAATCGGCCGGCCGGCGAGCGGCTTGCTTTTCGTGAACTCGGCCTGGCCATCGGGCTGCACGCCGTGGAACGCCTGCAGCAGTCGACCGACCGGGCCGCACCGGACGCCGCCATCGACCCGCGGCGGCATGCATTGCTCCAGGCGCTCGTGCAGTACCTGCCGCTGCGCGACAGCATCGAGGCATACTGGCGCGACCCCGAACACCGGCACACGGACGCCTGGCTCGAACACGAGGATATCAACGCGGTGATGCTGGCAACCGCCCTGGCCCCCGACGGCTACCTTGGAACCGGGTCGCAGGACCCGGCCGGACCCTAGTGCCCTGATCCCGGTTATACGGCACGCGGCACGAGCGCGACTTCATCCCCGTGTTCGAGCGGCGTGTACAACTCGGCAAAATGCCGGTTCACGGTGACCTGGACCCTGTCGGGTGCGAAGGCCGCCTGCCAGCCCGGCCGTCTGTTGCCCAGCCATGCCAGCAGGGATTCGACGTGCGTGACCGATGCCGGGAGCGTGACCTCCTCCGCGTCCCTGCCGGCCAGTGTGGCGAGCTGGATGAAATACAACAGCCGGATGGTGACCGTGTCCTGTGCATCACCGCCCGCCCCGCCCGTGCTGCGCGACAGGCCAAGCGCCTGCAACGCCTGCAGGTAGGCCTGCCAGTTGTGTTCATAGTTCACACCGAGTGCGTGCAGCGTCTCCCAGTCATAACAGCCTGAATAGCCGTCGTCGAATTCCAGCTGTAGCGCTGCGCTGCCCTGACTCGCCACGTGCGTGATCCCGACCCGCTGCTTGCCAGGAACGGGCATGTCCGCCTGTTCCGCGCTACGGGGTGCGTGCACGCGCAGGTACTCGCAGGAATACAGGAAACGCATGTCGTCCGCGAAGGCGATCTCCAGCACGCGCGACTTGCTGTGCAGTCTGATCCCGGTCGGTACAGCGGTTGATGCGGGTGTGCTCATGCAAGCTTCCAGTCAGTCGGGTGCGGGTCACCGGATGTTACCTGAAACACAGCCGCCGCGGGCCGCGCGCGCTATGTATAGGCCGGCAGGGTCGTCAGCCGGGCATCCTCCACCGCGCCGCCCACCGTAAAGTGATACAGGTCCTGAAAGCTGTGGTCCGTCAGGCCGAGTACGGCGTGCATCGGGTCATCGAAGTAGCAGCCGATGCCCGTGCTGCGGATGCCGGCCGCCTCGGCCTCGAGGTAGAGCAGCTGGCCGATCATGCCGGCCTCCCAGTACAGGCGCGGATAAAACCACGGACCATAGCGCTGCAGCGGCCCGCTGAACCCGGCCAGCATCGCCACACTGAAACAGCCGTCACTGGCGATGTCCTGCTGACAGGCGATCTCCCGCGCCGCGGCCCGGGTATCCGCCTCGATCAGGCAGTACAGCGGCAGCTGTTCCGGGCAGCCCGGCGGCTTTTGCCACGGGTCCGCCCGGGTGCACGCCTGCTCTAGCACCGCGGTCTGCACCGGGTCGCGCACCAGCAGGTACAGCCCGCGCGGCAGATCGTCCACCCGGTGCACCAGCAGCACCAGGTGCAGTTGCGACGTCCACGGCAGCGTGTCGAACGGCACCGCACCCGGGACGGCCAGTGTCCGATCCAGCATGCGATAGAAGCCGGCCCGCGACAGGCGCGTCGCACCGTCCATGGCCACGGCACTGCGCCGCTGGCGAATCATCCGGCGCAGCGCCACCGCACGTGGCGGTGGCGACCAGGACTGCGGCGGCGTGGCAAACCCTTCATAGCGACACGCCCCGCGCGGCTTGCGCAGCTGTGCCGCAAACGCCTCGATCCCCCAGTCGAGGTGCGCCGGGCTGAGCGGGTTGGGACGCCCCTGCCAGGTGAGCGAGGCGAAGGACTGCAGGGTGTCAGCGGGCAGCGACGGCAGCGGCGCAGGCGCAGGCGCCGGCATGCAGGCCAGCAGCAGGTCGGGTTCTTCCGGCTCGGCCGTGTGCGGTTGAGACGTACCCAGCAGCACGGCCAGTTCATCCGTCCCGATTGCCTCGAGCAGGTGCGTCTGCCAGCCGAGTCCCGCGGCCGCGATGGCGAGCGCGCCCAGCGCATGACCCGCATCGTGCATGCAGTAGCGGTAGGCGCGCCGGCCGTACTTCCAGGCCTCGCGCCAGTGTATCGATGTCAAGGCAAGGAAAAACGTGCCGGCGGGAAAGCCGGCGCACAGGGCGTTCCAGCGCGCGAGGTCAAACCCGGCGCGCACCTCCAGGCCGTGCTCCCGTGCGGCATAGTGGCAGACCATGGGCGTGTCGCACAGCCCTTCTACCGGCCCGCACACCAGGTAGCCCTCGGTCGGGTGCAGGTTGCCGCTGGAGGCATTCACCCGCAGCGCCCAGCGCGTTGCGCCGCTACTCTTCCAGGCGGACAGCGCCAGGCTGTCGTAGAACAGCTGCGAGAGCGTGCGCAGGTTCACCGGGGCAGCGGCCGGCCGCTGCCCCGGCGTGAAGACGGCATCGTAGTGCGGGGCATCCGACGGCGCGACCGGCGCCAGCGCGATCAGCCGCGCCCCCGCATAGCGGCGGAACGGGTCCGGCTGGGTCGCCCAGTCCAGGAATCCCGGCCCCGGGGCGAAGGCCTCGAAACGGTGCTTGGTCGCCTCGTGGTACTCGTATACCGGCTGCAACCGTGCCGGTGGAGCGGGGTTATGCTGATTCATTCCTGGCCACGTATGTCGTCCTCTGCCACAGGATACGCCGGGGTCCGGGGCACCGGCCACCGGCCGGATGGCTGGCCTCGGCGTACGGCGCAGGGTGTGCTCCGGTCCCGGCAACGGGTGACCGCTCGTCATGACCCGCGGTTCAGCCGGAATCCCGGGAAGCTGGTGTGGCGCGAAAGCACCGCGTCGCAGGAAGGCGTGGGTGGACTGGCCGGCCTCCATGGTGCCCAGCTACAGCAGGAACTTCGCGCAGGGCGCGTGCATCGCCAGCGTCCTGTCCCGGTTTCCGGTACGTGGCAAGATGCGGTGGATGCAGTATAAACAGTTCATCGAGTTGAAGCAGGCACCCTGAGACTGGACGGCGCACAGCGACACGCCTGGCGGCCCGTCCAGCGTGCACGGCGAACACCGCTCGAATGATCCCGGTCACCGGGAAGATGCACGGATGAATGCTCCACCGGTACCGGTCTGACCCCCGCTCCCTGCTGGAGCAGGGACGGTGGCAGACGTTCCGACTCGTTCCACCCGGCCGGACCCGACTGGCGGCTCAGGCGCTGCGGAAGGTACAAAACAGGACGGCGGCCGGCCACGCCGTACCCCGTCCCGGTGTTCAGCCCGTCGCAATCAGAGTTTCGAGCAGACGGCGTGCTGTCCTTCCAGGGTCGCCTCCAGCTTGTCGCCGTTGAGCGTGAACACGATGTTACCGCCCTTGCCGGTTACCGTCACCTGGTCTCCCTTCATGCTATAGCTGCCGGTCTGGTTTTCGTCTTCCATATACAGCACGACCTTGCCATCGTCCTTGAAGGACAGCTTGTCGAGCATGCACGCCGGGCCGCCATAGGACGCCGACAACGACGTGGGCGGCTTCCCGCCGGAGCTGGAACCGCTTCCGCCACCCTTGCGGCAGACGATCTTCTCCCCCAGCATCGAACCCTCCAGGTCGCCGTCGTCATTGAGCGTGAACACCGTATTCTGGTTGTTCGCGGTCACGATGACCTTGTCATCGTCCACCGTGTAGTCACCGGCGGTTTCTCCCATCTGCACGCCGAACATCTTCATGGTGACGTAGACCTTGCCGTTGTCGCGAAAGGAGAGATTGTCATACAGACCGCAGTTGTCACCGCCATAATCACCGGACGGACCGGATGAGCAACCACCGAGTACGATCGCAGCCAGGGGAACCAGCATCTTCCCGCACATAAACCTGTTCATGTTTTTCTCCATTTTGGGGGTATCGGGTAGGCTACAGGGTGTTGAGACCAGCCGTTTGGGGAAGCGTGAACTCGTCGACACGAGGCAGGCCCCCGCCAGGGTCCCTGTACCTGGGCGCAGTTTGCTCACCGCCACCGGCCGCCGTCAAGCGCGGTTATTACCCCTCCGGCTGGCGGCATGCGTGGATACGCCACGGCGACACCTGGCGTGCAGTCGCAAGTAGCGGGCGCCGTCCGGGGCACGGTGGCCGCTCAGGGCTGCTGATGTTCCGGTGCTCGTTGCTGCAAGGCCGGCGCCTTCAGGCGCCGTTCGCATCGATCCCAGTCTCCCAGCCGGCATTCCGTCTCTCCGCATTCGAACTCGCACACGGCGATATCCTCGGGCACCTCGGCGACAGGATTTCTCAACAGGTGCAACAACTTATCGAACATCGCGTACCCCCTTGACGACGACCGGCAGCCTGCAGCCCGCGCCCGTTGCTTTCTGATTTTTTGTTACCTGTTTCAGTCTAGTACAGTTTCGGAACCCGTCTAACTCCGGCAGCTGGATTGACGCTACCGTCCCGCGACCTGCAGATCCGGGCAGCTTGCCGGTTCCGCCGATGCGACCGCTCACCGGCCGCGGGCATCACACCGCCCGCCAGCCCAGGCCGGTCACCTGTCCAGCTGGCCGTTAACGAGTTGCTGCGCCCATCGATCGAACACGACGTCCGCGATTTTGTACAGGCGGCTTGTCCGCGCCGCCAGGTCGGCGGTGATGACGGCCGCGCTCTGCACGCAGTCCGATACGTGTTCGATGTCGCCGCTAAAGCGCTGCGTCAGCCCCTGGATGGATGCGGGCGTTATCTCGAGATGAAACTGCATGGCCAGGATGTTGTCGAGCGCGAACGCCTGCTGTTCAGCGCACCGGCCACGCAGCAGCGGTACTGCACCGGGCGGGATGGTGTATGTGTGTGCATGCCACTGGAACACCTCGAAGCGCGCGGGCAGGCCGGCGAACCACCCCGTTGCGGAGGCATCCGCCACCTGCTCCACCGCATGCCAGCCGACCTCCAGCGTTGCCGCGGGCATGACGGAGCCCCCCAGCGCCTTGCAGATCAGCTGTGCGCCGAGGCAGATACCCAGCAGGGGAAGCCCGTACGTGCGTGCGTGGCGAATCAGCTCCATTTCCTGTTGCATCCACCCGGTCGGCTCGTTGACATTGCCCGGCCCGCCCATGAACACGAGGGCGGCCACCGCCTCCAGATCCCGGGGTACGGCGATCCCCTCGTCGAGGCAGACCACCTCGTAGGGACAGCTGCGTGCCTCCAGGCAGGTTCCCAGGTAGCCGGGCGGTTCACAGGCGACATGGCGAAAGATCCGGACGGGTTTCATGACCGGTGATTGTAGCGGAGAACCGTCACTTAAAAAAAAACGGGGACGGACCGCGTGTCTGCTGCTGACCATGCGATCTGTCCGGCGGCTGCCCCACGCAATCACGCACCGCCCCCGGCGGCGGCACCTGATGGCATGTGTTCAGACATGACCTTGCTGTCAATACAGTGAATGAATCGGGACAGCCGTGGTGCTACCCCGTTGTTCCGTTTCTTTTCCGACCCCGTTATGCTCGGCCTGGCGTTCACCTGCCCTGCCCGAGGAATACACCGCATGGATGAGGCCCTGCGCCCGGATGTCCCGTTCGTCGGCTCGGTGTTTCACCCGTCGGACTTCACGGCCGCCAGCGAGACTGCATTCGCGCACGCGCTGGCGCTCGCCCTGATCCACAGGACGGAATTCACTATCCTGCATACGGGCGACGCCCTGACGGACTGGCGGGAATTCCCCGCGGTACGCATGACGCTGGAACGCTGGGGGGTGCTGGAGCCGGGCAGTCCCCGCTCCGCCGTGTTCGAGCAGCTGGCCGTGCGCGTCAAGAAGGTCACCCTGAAGAGCCGCAGTCCGCTCGCGGCCATACTGCACTACCTCGACCATCACCCCACCGACCTGATCGTGCTGGCAACCGGGGGGCGTACCGGCCTGCCGCGCTGGCTGCAGCCATCCGTGGCCGAACGCATCGCGCAGCGTTCCGGGACCCGGACCCTGTTTGTACCCGACAGGTCGCGTGGTTTTGTATCGCAACAAGACGGGACGCTGGCCATACGGCGCATACTGGTACCCGTCGATCACCGGCCGAGCCCGGTACCGGCAATCGAATTCACCGCCAGGATGGCCGGGGCGCTGGGTACACCCGTCGAGGTCATCCTGGTCCACGTCGGCGCGGCCATGCCGCTGCCGGACACCCTGCTGCCGCAGATACCGGGCGGTCGCTGGCGGCAGGAACACCGGCAGGGCGCGGTGGTCGACGGGCTGATCAGGGCCGCCCGTCACCATCTCGTGGACCTGATCGCCATGACCACGGCGGGGCATGAAGGCATTCTGGACGCGCTGCGGGGCAGCGTGACCCAGCAGGTCCTGCGCCACGCCCCCTGCCCCCTGCTCGCCATCCCCGAACAGCCCCCTGGCTAGCTGCACCCTTACGGCGATGCACGCGGTGTCGCCTGCAAGTTCCGGTGCGCAAAGGTTAAATGTTTCCATGTCCCGGGTCGCTAATTGTACAGGCCCGGGACTATCGGACCGGCCGACCGAGCAGCAGGGAGGCCACCCGCGGGAGGCCTGCCTGGCAGTGGATCATTCGAGGAACCCATGTTCGTCATCCTTGGCGTCATCATTGTCATAGCCTCCGTCATCGGCGGCTTCATGATGTCGCATGGCAACCTGGCCTCCCTCTGGCAACCCAATGAACTGGTCGTTATCGGGGGCGCCGCCGTCGGTGCCTTCATGATTTCCAACCCGGGTAAAATCATCCGGGCGGTGGCCGCGGGCCTGCCGGCCCTGTTCAGGGCTTCGCGGTACGACAAGCCCCTGTACATGGACCTGCTGTCCATGCTCTTCCAGCTGTTCACCAAGATGCGCAAGGACGGACTGATCGCGATCGAGGCCGATATCGAGGAGCCGGCCGACAGCGAGATCTTCAAGCAGTACCCGGCCATCCTCGCGGACCATCACTCGATGGATTTTCTCAGCGACTACCTGCGCCTGATGATCAGCGGCAACATGGACGTGCAGCAGATCGAGAACCTCATGGACGTGGAACTGGAAACCCATCACCAGGAATCATCCCAACCGGCCACCGCCCTGACCAAGGTCTCCGACGCACTGCCCGGATTCGGCATCGTCGCCGCGGTGCTCGGCGTGGTGATTACCATGTCCTACATCGGCGGCGAGCCCGCCGAGCTGGGTCACCACGTGGCTGCCGCACTGGTCGGCACCTTCCTCGGCATTCTGCTTGCCTACGGCTTCGTGGGTCCCATGTCGGTCGCGCTGGAACACCAGGCGCGCGAACAGGCAAAGTTCCTGGAGTGCATCAAGGTCTGCATCCTGGCGGTGCTGAACGGCTATAACCCGTCCGTGGTCGTCGAGTTCGGGCGCAAGGTGCTGTACTCGACCGAGCGGCCATCGTTCAGTGAACTCGAAACGCGCATCAAAGAGAAAAAGCAGGCAAGCCCATGACCGAACAACACGACCGGCCGATCATCATCAAGCGGATCAAGAAGGCTGAGCACGCCCATCATGGCGGCGCCTGGAAGGTGGCGTACGCGGATTTCGTGACGGCGATGATGGCGTTCTTTCTGCTGATGTGGCTGATGGGATCGACCACCCGGGAAGAACGTGCCGCGATCTCGGAATACTTCACCGCACCGAGCATGGTCGAGGGCGAAAGCCCGACCAAAAGCGCACATCCGACGCCAATCCAGGGGCCGGGTGGCGCCAGCACCAGCCTGATCGCGCTGGGCGGCAGTGCCAGCCCGGAGTTCGAAGAGGCCCGCGTCAATATCTCGGAACACGGCGAGCAGGATGAAAAACCGGTCGATCAGAACACGGCCGAGGCGATCGCGCACAAACTGGAGCAGCAACGGCTCGAGGCACTGAAGGCGACGCTGGACGCGGCCATCGAGGCAAGCAAGGCACTGGCGCCCTACAAGGACCAGCTGCTGACCGAAATCACACCCGAAGGACTGCGCATCCAGATCGTCGACAAGGAAAACCGGCCGATGTTCGACCGCAGCCAGGTCGAACTGAAGAATCACACCATCGGTATCCTGCACGAGATGGGCAAACTCATCAACACGGTCCCTAACAGGATCAGCATCACCGGGCATACCGACGCACTGCGCTACTCGAACAGGCCCGATTACAGCAACTGGGAGCTGTCGGCGGACCGCGCCAACGCTGCGCGGCGCGCCCTGATCGACGGCGGGATGAGCGAGGACAAGATCGCGCGGGTGATCGGACTGGGCTCTTCGGCCAACTTCGACAAGGACAACCCGCTCGCCGCCAGCAACCGGCGGATCAGCATCCTCGTCATGAACCGCGACCAGGATACGACCATCGCCCCGGATGCCACGGACAAGTAGCCGCTCCGGCCGGTCCGGGCGCGGGGCTGTGGGGGCAGGTGCCGGCACCTGCCGCGGATCGGACAGCCTGACAAGGCGCGGACCTTGCGGAAATCATCGCGCGCTGACACTGTTGACACAGGCAACATGGCGGTACCGGTTGCCGAAGACAGGGCTGACGGGTTACCTTGAAACCTCCCGCAGAAGGGCTCGTCAGATGTGCCCGATCATCAGTCAAGAGGTGAGCGATGAAACTACAATATGAAGAAATCGAAGACAGCTACGACGATACAACCAAGATCCGCACCATGACCGAGCAGGCGGTGGTCAAGGGGCGCGGCCTGTTGCTGCGCACGACGATCTACAGTCCCCACGTCCTGAGCGTCAACGTGGTCTTCGTCCCCAAGGCCAGGCGCTATGACGCCTTGACCGCCTGATACGTCCGCTCCTGCCGCAGCACCCTGCCGTCGTCGGACTGCAGCCCGGGTTGAGCGGCGTGCAACCCGGGATCAGCGCGAACGCCGGAACAGGAAGCGGTAGACGAGGTAGATACCGCACGCCGCCTCCACGATACCGAGGACCACCACGGGCCACCCCGCGCTCGCCGGCGGGACCCCCAACCCCCGACCCGACCCCACGCGGTACCCGTCAGCGCATGGTTCACCCCGTCGTAGACCAGGACTGCCGCTACGGCCCACCACAACCCGCGCGTGATGTCTTTGTTCCACATGGTGACAAACCTCGCTGCTGTCAGGGAAGACTATAGCGGACAGATACTGCTGTACCACAGATGCCCTCTCCCGAGTACCCGAAATACGGGCATAACGGGGCAGGGACACCCTGTCTGCGCCGCCGTGAACGGTTTTCTTGCCGGCCTCCGGCTATCGATCGGTGACAGACATGCACTGCTGGACTTGTGTCCCTGCAGTTAATGTAAACGGGGCGGCAGTGGCGGGCAGAGCGCGTCTGGAACCAGCCCATGCACAGGAAATCTGTTCCCCTTACTCAGGCCCGTCATGCACTTTTGTCCAGTTTCGCCGTGATCTCCGGACATGATTAAATAAACCTCTACATCATAATGACCCGCGCCGCACCCGAAATCATCGGGGCCCGCTTCAGGGCCGGCGCAGGAGGGAACAACATGAACAGGTGTTTGACCGGCACGGTGCTGTCCCTGTTGCTGTCACTCACGGCCCAGGCGGCTGACCGGATCACCGAGCAGCAGATTCAGCAGGTCATCGACGCCACCGACACGGCGGCGATGAACCGCGACGCAGCCGGTATCGGGGAATATCTGGGCGAATCGTTCGTCAGGGTCATCGAGTTTCAGTACAAGAAATGGATGGCGAAGGTGAAACTCGACAGGGACAAGTACCTGGAGCTGATTGACAAGGGCTGGGCAACCGGCGAGGCCTACGACTATCAACGCGATGACACCGAGATTCATGTCATGCCGGACGGCCTCAGCGGGCTGTCGTACTCGACCGTAACCGAACACGTGGTTGAAAACGGCACGAAAATGACCAGCAGGTTCCGTGAGTACGCCACCTACGAACTGGAAAACGGCCGGCCGGTGATCACACAGGTCAGCGGCCACACGCTGGTCGGCGATACCACACCGCACTGACCTGAACAGGGGTGTACCACGGCTGTCCCGTATCCATTCACTGAGACGGCGGCAAGCCCATGAGTGATCATCGTTGGCTACAGTTGCCAGCGGCTGGACATGGAAATCAGCCTCAGCGGTATAAACATGGCGTCCCGTTCTTTCATGCCCGCTTTTTTAGGTACTCCGGGAAAAGGACGCTTCTTTCTGGATTGTGTGAAGAATCTCTGGTCAAGCCGTCATTGTGCTCGCATTGACGAGCGGCATAACTTGATCAGAGACACCTTGACAGTATTTCTTTCCGGGTATCTCCGTGTGCTTCCATGGTCATATCATAGTAATAGACATTTTCCGTGTTCTTCCGTGGATTCCGTGGCCATTTCATAGTCATAAACGTTTTCCGTATGCTTCCGTGGCCATAGCCTGTGACTGATTCCGCAGTTAAGAGATTGCTTCGCTCATCTCGCATTGAGGTGCGGCATGACTTGATCGGAGTCTCCTTAACTGTTTTTCCTTCCGTGTATTTCCGTGTGCTTCCGTGGCCGTAGCCTGTGACTGATTCCGCAGTGGAACCGCCGTCGGTGCAGCAAAGGATACGGGGATGATACGAGTAGTACCCGATGAACCGGATGTACGGGAATCACCTTCCGGCCGGCCTGATGGACTACCACATCAAGTCATCAGGAACCTGGTAATCGGCGTAGGGATCGTCCTCCCCGGTCTCCGGTGGCGTGGCTGTATTATCGACAATGCAGGATGCCTCGCGCCGCATGATTTTTTCTGCCACAGTCGACGGAATCACCTCGTACCGGTCATCAAGCCTGACTATGGCGAGCAGACCGCGCACCAGCCTGTCGTGGACCTCTGCCGTGACAAGTATCTTCCTGATTGCCGTACCGTCCTGGAAGTGGTAACCAAGCTCGCCATCATCCCGCGGCAGCCGGTTCAGTTCGATCAGCTGTCGAACCTGTGCATGAACGGCCTTGCGCCCGGCCTCCTCCTTTTGCCGGCGATTGAGTTCGCGATCATGCGCCGCCTTCTCTGCCGCAGCCTGCCGGGCAGCCACCGCGGCCTCATTGACCGCCTCGATCTTCTGCTTGTGCTTCAGTTTCTGCCGTTTGCTCTTCGACTTCTGCGCCTGGTCGAGCCGGGCCCTGGTCACCAGGCCGGCCTTGAGAAACTGATCGCCAAATGAGTTCGCCATCGGACTTGCCTCCACACGTCGGGGGTCTCCAGGGGGGGTCTGACCCCGGTAGATTGCTGGTCCGGCAACCCGTTCAGAGATCCCGGATCACCTTGAGCATGTCCAGCGCCGTGACAATACCGGTCAGCCGGCCGTCACGGGTCACGAACACGCGGTGTATTCTCCCCCTGAGCATGGTGTCCGCCACGTCCTGCACGCTGGTATCCTCACTCGCGCTGATGATGGCGGGGGTCATGATGTCGCGGACCTGCACGGATGACTCGAACAGGATATGCATTTCACGCAGTTCATCCCTGCTCATGCGCCGGTCCAGCTCGAACAGGTACACATCGTGCGTGTCCTCCCTGCCCGTGCTCTGGTCCTGCAGGCGGTTCTGGCGCACGATGTCCGTGAGGGAAACGACGCCGACCAGCCGGTCATCCGCTGCCGTTACGGGGGCCCCGGAGATGCCGTTGTCGACCAGAAAGTCAGCCAGCTGCTCCAGTGACCAGTCCGCTTTCGCGGCGAGCACCTCGCGTTGCATCACATCACTGACCGTGATCTCCCTGACTATTTCCTGTGTAGCACTCATCATCTTCTCCTGGTTTACAGACGGGTTGGCCCAGGCCTGCTGCGTCACCGCTGTCTGACTCGCTGCAATCCGGGTCACGGGGACCATCGAAGCCTGCGATGCTGACAATGTAACCCGGTTGCCTGTCCTGTCCCTTGACTGACATCAGCAAAACGTCATTCGTGTCATACCCGGGTACACCTGCCAGCCTGAGAACATCGATACAGACAGACCTTGTCTGCCACCCCGCCGCGGCAGACTGCGCTACCGGCATGTCGAACCCGGACGCTCCCGGACACCGCACAGCGGTGGTGCATACAACGGGCCGGCCTGACCTGCGTTATGGAGAGAATCGTCCTGTACAGGTGAGTATACTGCACCTCGTATCTTCAGCTGATGTAAAATTGCCGACCGACCCGTACCGGATTGCGATTGCCTTCACCATGAGCGAACAACCCAACACCATTGATCTCGGGGACCGCCAGGCCATACTCGAGGAAATCGACGCCCTGCTCGAGGCAGCCAATGGCATCGATGAGGCGCGTGCCAAGAAAGTGCGCAAGGCACTCGACACCCTGCGCAACCCCGAAGGCACGCCTGCCACCGGGGACGACCAGCCCGAGGCAGACAGCGAGCTGGATGCTAGCATCGATGCCCGGCTGGAAAGGCTGAGGGCGCGCATACACAAGCAGGTGGAGCGCCGCAACCGCGACTATGAAAAGGCGCTAGGGCTGATGGATGAGCTGGAGGCCGCGCTCGGAGACAAGGAACTGCAGCAGGCGGAACGCGCGCATAACACCCTGTTATCGATCATGGGCAATATCCCGGGCCTTTCCGAACAGCGCTGGCAGGACATCGAAACACGGCTGCAGCGCGTTCGCCCGCAGCTGCGCAAGCTCGAGTCCTGGCGTCACTGGGGCACCACCCAGGCAAGACAGGAACTCATCAAACAGGTTACGCAACTGAAAGACACAGACCTCTCGCCGGAACAACTCGCCAAACGCATACAGCAGGCACGCGAGCAATGGCATGCCTGGGACAAGTCCGGAGATAACGCCGGCAAGGCGCTCTGGAAGACATTCGACAAGGCCTGCGAAGCCGCCTACCAGCCCTGCATCGCGCATTTTGAAAAACTCAGGCAACGGCGCGCAGAAAACCTCAGGGAGCGCCAGGCCATCATCGACAGCCTGAACGCGCGCTACGCGTCGACCGACTGGAAGCATCCCGACTGGCGGGACATCGACAGATACCTCGGCCACACCCGTCGCGATTTTTACAAAATCGGCAATGTCGATTTCAAACACCGCAAGCCGCTCGCCAGTGCACTGGACGAGGCGGTTGAACAATTCGAACAACACCTGTCCCTTGAACGCACGCGCTCTTTCAGGGCGCGCGAGAAACTCGTCGCCGATATCGAGGCACTGGGTGCGGTGGACAATCTGCATAACGCGCTTGACCAGCTCGAGGCGCTAAAAAAGCAGTGGACAATCACGGTTGTCGACAAGCGCGATGTCGAAAACAGGCTGTGGAAACGCTTCCAGACCGCCTGCGACAGCATCTATCGGCGCCGCGATGCCAGGCGCAATGAACAGGCGGCGGAGCACGATGAAAACCTGAGACAAAAACAGTTGCTGATCGATGAACTGACCCGGACCGCGGCCGCCAGTGACGGGGAACTGCTCGCCAGTGCGGCAACACCCGCGCGGCTCCAGGTTCGCTGGCAGGAAATCGGCCAGGTGCCGCGCAAGAGTGAAAACAGCCTCGATCGCCGCTGGCGCGATGCACAGCGGCAATTCTCCAGGGCACTCGAGGCCGCGGAATCCCGGGCCCAGGCCTCTGCGTTCGACAACCTCGCCCGGCGCGCCACGCTGTGCAACCGGTGGGAGCAGACCATGCTGGCCGGTGGCGAGATCGACGCGGAGTGCACCAGGGCCGAGTGGGATACCCTGCCTGCACTGTCCGGTGCCCATGCCGAGGCAATGGACCGGCGCTTCAGTCAGGCATTCAGCCGGCCGGACGACACCACGCTGTCGAGGAACCTTGCAGCCAAGCAGGCCGCCTGCCTCAAGCTCGAAGTCCTGCTGGAACTGGAATCACCGGCGGAATACCAGGCGGATCGCATGGCCTTCCAGGTCGAACGACTCAATGCCGCGCTGCACAAGGAGCCGGGGGCGCAGGACTCGCCCGCGGACCTGCTGCTGGCTGTCCTGACCACCGGTGCCGTACCCGCCGACGCGGCCGGCACGCTTGAACAACGCATCGAGCACTGCCTCGCGCGCCACAAACACCGCCCGTAACACCCTTGCCGCACCCCGGCGCCGGCAGGGCCAAGAGAGAGTGGACAGGCCATCCACCGAATTCCCGGAATTACCGGGCGAGACCACCCCGGTGTCGCAGCACCCGGGCGGGCTGTTACGGCCGGGCGACCAGGGGAGCGGTTACAGCGTGCCTGCGCCGTGGCGTGTTATCTTTGCCCCGTGTCGAAACGAATCGCCATCCTTGCCGATGTCCAGAACATCTATTACACCACGCGCCAGGCCTATGGCCGCCGGTTCGATTACCGGAAACTGTGGCAACGTACAAGCGCTGCAGGAGAAATCATGTCTGCAACCGCGTATGCCATACATCGTGGCGACGACAAACAACTCAAATTCCAGAACACCCTCAGGGACATCGGCTTCACGGTGAAACTCAGGCCCTATATCCAGCGCAGTGACGGCTCCGCCAAGGGTGACTGGGACGTTGGCATTGCGATCGATGCCCTGGACGTCGCGCGCGAAGTCGATACGGTCATATTGCTCTCCGGAGACGGCGACTTCGACCTGTTGCTGGACAAACTCAACAAGGCGTATGGCGTCAGTACCGAAGTCTATGGCGTGCCGACACTCACGGCCAGGTCCCTCATTGATTCCGCCAGCATCTTCCACCGTATCGAAGAAGATTTGTTGCTGTAGGCCTTCGCCGCCAGGTTCATATTCCGGCGTTTGCATCACAGGTCCGCGAGCAATTTCCGCCCGGCTGGAAAAGCAGTCAGTGCACGACGTTCTTCTTCACAGGAACAATCGGTTACTGCCCCGGCGCTGCCGCACACACGTCCTCTCCCACCGGGATACGCACCGGGCGAAGGTGAGACCGCGCAGCGGTCGAGGGGCTGGCCCGGGCCATTCGGTCGTGTCCTTCGCCCGGGGTATCCGAAAAGAGGGCATGACGGCGAAGGGACACTGCTGTCTGTATCATCCTGATCCGCCTGGATAGCATTTCCCTACCTCATCACCCACCGCCTGAAGGCGAGTGGTTTACGCAGCTCCTGGCGGGACTTTAATTAAGGTAGAATCCACGCGCACCGACCCTGTTGATTCGATCTGGAGCCTGTCATGAAAAAACCGTTGTCTTTCAACGCACTTGTTGCAGCCTTAATGATCGGTATCGCGGCCGACAACGCCTGGCCGGATGACACATCGCCGGGCGGGTCTGCCGTGCAAGCACCTGCGGCCATGCCCGGTTTTGTGCCGGGCGGGTATCCGCCACCGCCCGCCTGGGGCGGTTATCCGCAACAGCGGCAACAACCGTCACAGTGGCCATTGCCCTCACCGGGATACGGTCAATTGCCGCCTTACTACCCGCCGTACGGGCCGTACCGGGCCGCCCCGGCCGCGCCGGCCGCACCAGGGAAAAATTCCCTCAGCGCCGATCTCAAGCAGGCCCGGGAACAGCTGAGTGCGAAAAGCACGGAACTGGACTCGGCCAATGGACAACTGGCCGCCTTGCAAGCCGCCCTGCAGGCTGCCAGGGAGACCTTGCTGCACGCGCAATCCGAGAACACCCTGTCCAGCCGGCAGCTCGCCACGGCCGTGGCCCAGGCTGACACACTCAGGAACATGCTGGCCGAACTTACCGCCCGGCTGGAGAGCCAGCAGGCCACGCTGCTGAGTGCCGTGCACACCCGGGCTGCGGAACAGGACAGTGTGCACAGCGCGCCTGCCGGCCGCGATGAGCCGCTGGCCGCGACGCAAGCCGAAGCACAGAACGCGCAGCAGGCGCAGACCGGGACCACCTCGTCCGGACAACAACTCAGCACAGCCAGGGAACAGGCGGCGGCGTACAATAACGAACTGCTCGAACTCAAGGCGCAACTGAAAAACCAGAAGACCACCCTGCAGGACACAGGACGCACTCTCGCCGCGGTGATTGCCGAACGCGATGGCGTGCTGGCAGACATGAGCGCGGTGGTTGCCGAACGCGATCGACTGCAAAAAGCCCTGGCCACCTGCCGCCAGGAACTGACCCTGGCCAGGAGCGCATCGACTGCCATTCAAACCGAGATAAACACGCCGAAATAACCGGGGGCCAATCAGGATTTTCCCCAGGGCGCCTGCTTTCGTGCGCTACCGCCGGTATGGCCCAGGCCAGCGCTACCACTGCGCGGTCTCAGCTTCTTCCTTGCGGGGACCCGAAGGGAGTATGCGGGACAGCAGTGGGATGTCACCCGCTTTGATGTTGTCGCATCAGATTACTGTGCCCTTTAAAAACAAGTGGTACAGGTGCCACCGATCATCCCCCGCAATGGGCCGTAGCCAGGCGCATCGATTTTGGCTTCGAAAGGACTCTTGAACACTTAAAAACATGGCGATTACTGAACCGTTTCGTGTAGTTTCAATGTGTTACGCAGGTCCGACCCCGTACATACCGTCGAAAGGACTCTTGAACACTTAAAAACATGGCGATTACTGAACCGTTTCGTGTAGTTTCAATGTGTTACGCAGGTCCGACCCCGCACATCGTCGTGACTGAACCGGTTCGTGTAGTTTCAATGTGTTACGCAGGTCCGACCCCGCACATGCCCCGCACATCCCGCACATGTGGCGTGACCTGATCAGAGGCTCCTTAACAAATCCACGCGGACCGGCATCAGGAAGCGAGCCCCCTCATCACCGAGGTGTGCTTCAAATCGCCGCTTGACCAGCGCATGGAGTTTCTCATCGAGCCTGTGTTCGGTGTGTGTGGCCTTGAGTATCCTGTTTTCAAAATCCACGAAGCCTTCGAACTGCATTGGCGAGTTGAAGAACGTCTCTTCGACCAGGCTGAACAACCCCGCATCGACGGCCTTGTTTACCGCGTTGAACGCAGCCTCGCGAACGTCTTTCTCATTATGGAACAACCGTAGAATTTCATTGAATTCACCGGCAAAGACCGGTTCGGATATATAAGCGAACCCGCCCGGTTTCAACACCCGCCGGATTTCCCGCAGCGACTGATCCATCAGTCCCACCGGAACATGGTGCAGGGACTTGAACATAAACACCACGTCGACCGATTTGTCTTCCAGCGGGATATCCTCCGCACCGGCGAGCCCGAACGTCACATTGGGCAGGTCCCTTATCAGCAGGTTCTTTCCATGGGCGATTTCGTCGACTTCCAGCGCGGTGATTGTACGATCGGTACCGGAGGTCGCGATGTCGCGGGTGATCGCTGCATTGCCACAACCCAGCTCCAGGATATGCTTTCCATCCAGTGCTAACAGGCGATGGTATATCTGGGATTCAGGACAGCTGACAGCGATCTTTTCTGCGGCTATTTGCACGGATTCACCTGTCGATTGAATGAGGGCGCCTGTGATCGAGTCATGCCGCCTGCCATTGCGCGTGCGATGCAGTGCTGCACAAGCGCTCGCACACGGACTTCCTGCCTCTGGTACCCTGTCTCCTGCATCCGTGCAATCATCGCAGTGACGACTGGATCAGACCCTCCCCGCATATTAGCGCAAACCGGCATCAGACCCTTGCCTGATGCGCAATTCACGCCCGGTGGCCAGTCGAAAGGCGAGCTCGATTGCAAAGGACACCGCGACCATGGCCACCAGAATCCAGATCCGGCCGGGCGTGTTGAGCGCCGTCTGCCACAGCAAAATGGCGAGTGCCACCAGGCAGAGTGCGACCCCGAGCAGCGAAAGCCAGCGCCTGCCTTGCGTCTCGCCCGCCAGTCTTGCATTGGCCGCGTTGACGGCCGCGAAGATCAGCAGGAAGCCGGCGCTGCCCATCGTCGAGATGCTGGAAAGGTCCATCAGGTTGGCGACCAGCAAGCGTGACACCGGCGGTGATCAGCAGCCCCTCGACGGGCTCGCCTCCAGATCTTGTGTTCCAGCTCGGCGGCAGCTCGCCGTCCTTGGCGATGATGTAGCTGAGCCGTGCGGCGCCGTAGAGCGTGGCGTTGATCGCGGAGGCCGTCGACAGCATGGCCGCGATGGCGATCAGGGTGAAGCCGCCCTGGCCGAGGAAGGGCGGGCGGCCTCGGCCAGCGCGTAGTCCCTGGCGGCCACGATCCTGTCCACGCGGCAGCGATGCCCACGGCGACGACGGCCACCAGCACGTAGAGCACGATCACGAAACCCACCGCGATGTAGAAGGCGCGCGGCAGCGGTCGTGGCGGGATCGCGCACGTCCTCGGGCCGTGTTGGCGATCAGCTCGAAGCCCTCGTAGGCCAGAAAGATGATCATGCCGCCCGCCACCAGGTGCAGCGGTGACGACCATGCCGACACCGCCAGCCGCGCGCCGTCCACGCCCGGCAGAGCCCGACGGCGATGAAGCAAGGCCAGGATCGCGAGCTTGATCAGCCACGATCCAGTCCTCCGCCTCGCCGATCAGCCGGGCGCTGAGCAGGTTCAGGCCCGGTGATGCCGACGACGCTGGCACTGATCAGGGCGTGCTTGCCGCACACCGTGCCAGCCGGTCGGGAAGCAGGGAAGCGCCGTAGCTCCCGAACGCATAGGCGTACAGCGACAGCATGACGATGTAGCTGATCCACAGCAGGACGTTGGCCGCGCCGGTCAGCAGGCCGGCGCCGAACGCCCGGTCCAGGAACGCGACGGTGCCGCCCTGGCTCGGGAACGCCACCGAGAGATGCGCATAGGAACGTAGGCGGTCACCAGCGCGACGAGGCCCGCGACCAGGAAGGCGACCGGCGCCCCGCCTGCGCCAGTTCCACCGACAGCCCCAGCACGGCGAAGATGCCGCCGCCCACCATGCCGCCGATACCGATGGCCGTCGCTTCCAGGTAGCCGACCTGTTTTTGCCTGGCCTGGTTCATATGCGGTGAATCATCCCTCCGGATGCAGGGGGCCAGGTCCGGATTATCTCCACTGCCAGCGGCTGCCCGGATCTGGCCCCGGTTACTTCTCCTGGTAATAATAAGGCATAATGCGCACGCTACCGGACTTCAGAAACTGTCTCATAATCCCGCGCGAACCGTGTTGCAGTCCGAAATGTGTGCCGGCAAGGCGCACCGCGCAGCACAGTACTCGGCGTACGGGCAAGCGGGGCAACGCCACAGGCGCGCGGTTCGGACGCAACCCCCTGGGACCGGGCGATTTTGGCCCCTGGCCTTGTTGCGGCTCGCTCATGTAGCATCGGCTACACTACGCTCACCGCGCCGCGCCCTGAACCAAAATCGCCACGGTCGCGGCCGCGGGGGATAATGAGATAGGGTCTAATCACGCACCGGTCAGGTGTCCCTGGAGAATGAATGAAATGAGAAAACCTTGCGTTACCTGGTGCCGACTGCTGTGGCCGGTAATCGTGCTGGCGGCGCTGACGGGCGCGGCATCTGCCAATGACTGTCCCACCGGCAGCAAGGCTGTCACCGGCAAGGACGTCAAGGTGCCACTCGAGGTCCTGTCTCAAAGAGTCAAACCGCTGACAAAATGCGAGCTGGAAGCCGAGGCGCAGGCATGGCTGTTGTTGTTGAAAAAGAAGGTAACAGAAATCAGCAACGCCGAGGTAGCGGCCATCTACAAGAAGCAGGAAATAGAAAAGGCAAGCGAGGTCGAATCGACACTGGAGGATGCAGAGAAAGCAAAAAATGCCACGCCTGAAGCGGCGCAGGAAGCCGCCCGGAAGGCGGAACAGGCCTTGAAGGCAGCGCAAGACGCTGCAACAACGTCGTCCCGGGATGCCTCGGTGCGGGCGGCCATCAC
>CAWDLS010000007.1:0-12598 GCA_963803275.1 uncultured Gammaproteobacteria bacterium
GAAGATATAGACGCCCCCCTTTTTAACCGAGGCGAGGGCTACCATCCAGGATGGATACCTCAAAGTGGTACTGTCAGTTCACCACTGAACTGGACTTAATCGGGAGGCGTCTATGAACCAAACTGTAATCCACGTCGGTCTTGATGTCGATGACACCCAATACCACGGCTCAGCCCTGGACAAACACAGCGGCGAAGTCATTGATTTCAAATGCCGGCCTACGTTGAAAGGGCTACTCAGCCAGCTTGAGAAACTGGGTCAGTATTTCCCCGACTGTCCACTGAAGTTGTGCTACGAGGCCTCGTACATCGGCTTCACTCTGCAGCGGGATTTAACGGAAAAAGGCTATGCCTGCGAGGTGGTGGCGCCCACGACATTCCGAGTCCCCGCGGCAAGCAGATCAAGACCGACCGCATCGATGCGTCACAGCTGGCGCAGTACTACGCCAACGGGCTGTTGACAGTGGTGAGCATACCCGAGTGAGCAGGAACAGGACCGGGATTTGCTGCGTACCCGCCAGAAGCTGGTGGAACAACAAACGGAGCTTCGCAAGCATCTGCAGGCGCTGTTGCGCCGCAACGGGTTGCACTACAAGGCACAGGCGCAGAGCAAAACCCATTGGACAAAGCAGCACTACAACTGGCTGGAACGCACGATTGAGGGCACCTCAGGCAGTCTCAATGCGAACCTGGCGCTGTTGCTGCAGCAACTGAAAAACCTGAACGGTATTCTGGCAGAATACGACGAGCAGATCGAGGCCCTGGCGACCTCACCGCGTTACCAGCAACCGGTTCAGGCCTTGACCTGTTACAAAGGGATCAAGCATCTATTTGCGCTTAACGATGATTACCGAAATCGGCGACATCAAACGTTTTCCTCACCCGCGCCAGCTGGTCTCCTGGATCGGCATGGATATCCGGGAATACTCATCCGGTGGCAAACACAACCGGTTTGGCATCACAAAACACGGAAATCGCTATTTACGCACCGCGTTTATTGAGGCCAACCAGCGCGGCTACCGCAGCGCACGCATCGGTAAAGACCTCAAAGCCAGACGGGCGCAGAGCGCGCCTGAATGGATCGATATTGCCGATCGCTGCTTGCACCGGTTGAACAAAAAGGGCAACCGGCTGCTGCTGTCGGGCAAACATCCCAACAAGGTCAAGGTGGCCTGCGCCCGTGAAATGGTGGGCTTTGTGTGGGAGTCGCTGCAACAAAGTGGCTGCGTAACCAAGCAGCCAACGAAATACCGCCGCTTGTTGTCAGCTTGAAAATGGATGAATCCGGAGGATAAGACTGAGATTGGGAAGCCCACGTGTCCTTCCTTAGCCAGTACAGTCCCTGAGTATAGGTTGTGGTCACCCCAAAACGGACAGATCTTAATGCGTTAACCAGCACGCGAATACGAGGATGTGAGTCCACGGTCTACACCCGCTCTGTGATGAATACCGCGTACCTTCAAGTTGACAGAGGGGGCGTCTATACGAGGAAGCATAACCCACGTATTTCGCGAGAATCCAGCCGGGAACCAGCCGTCACGCCGGCCTCCCTGCACCTGAATCCCCGCGGATCCGGCCACCTGCAGGCCACTCACTACGGCTTTCACCGGCCCTTTACCCATGCTACGGACCCACCGGCCACAGCCCACCCTGACCGCCCCCTCCTGGGCCAGCATCCTTGCTGGTCATGTGAATTCTCCAACCCACTCGTCGGGCGGCGCACGCGGCCCCGGCAACCGCACGACCTCACGGACCGGCGCCGCCTCCCCGACATGCGCCAGAATCTTCCCAATCACCGCCGGGTCCTCGATGCTGGCGATGATCTTCACCGCACCGCCGCAGGCCTGACAGGTCTCAATGTCGATGCCAAATACCCGTTTCAGACGTTGCGCCCAGGTCATGGCAGACCGGCGGGCAGCCGGCGTGTCTTCCTCTACCCCTTCGGACACCTTGCGTTGGCGCCCTTACCCCGCCTGCCCGGCGTCATCAGCCCCGCGCCGGGCTGATCGGTGCAAACACCCCGTGGTAGCGGGTCAGATTCACCCGCGGCCTTGGTACCAGCGCCGCCAGCCGCGCCATGAAATCCAGCGGTTCGAAAAATCGCCGGGAGCGATTTTGAACAGCCGAAGGCTGGCCCGAAGGGCGGAGGGCAGGATGCCCGGAGTAACATGACGTGCGTGGTACCGTCGCGGTACGGCGTCTTCAATTGATAGCGAACATTTCCCGAAGGTGTCAGCGACAGGCGCGGCTCGGCGATGGCCGGGCGGGTAATGTAACGGCACAACCGCTCCAGCTTCTGCCGCTCGTCACGGGCGGCAGCCACCCCGGCATGCAGCGAAAAGCCGGCCACTTTTGCCACCCGGGCACTCGATTCTTCCAGGCTACCCGCCGGCGGCAGGCTCTGCAGGCTGAAGGCCTTGCGCCCTTGATGCGGCCCCACCGCAATACGGTAGGTGATGGAACTGCCCAGCACACCTTCCAGACCGGCCTCATCCGCCGGCTCCAGCGCCAGGTAGCTGTTGTCCAGGTCGCGCGCCAGCAGCCCCTGTCGTCTCCAGGTAGCGCCCGGTCCGTTCGCTGATGGCGGAAACCAGCTGTTCCAGGTCCGCCGTCGGTGCCTTCACCCGCTGAAAACGCGGCTTAGCTTGCGTCGTGCCCACCGGTATACACACCGTCGAGCAGCAGCATATGAAAGTGGACAAGGTGAATTGATGCGTAGCATCAAGAGAAGGTGCCCTGGGGCATATTGAGATTGAGCGCACTGCCAAAACGCTGGATGAGCGTTACCGCGCCGGTGCGCGCGCTGCGCTGCGTGTAACCGGCCTTCCGGATCTGGTGCATAGCCAGTGTCCGGTAGACAATGCCCAGTACCCGGCCCATCACCGCCGGGCGGGTACGCGAACAGAAAACGCAACGCAAACGGAAAACTCAGCACCCACTGCCGGACCGGCGCTTCGGGCAGGATATCATCAACCAGCAGGGCCGCGCTCTCAGCCATCCGCCGGGCGCCAGCACCTTTGCGGTGTTCGCCGAGCATGCGCAGTGCCGTGCCGTGCCGTGCCCAGATTGTTCATTATTGTCGCCCATTCCAGTGGCACCCGTTCACGGGCCCACACCTGCAGCACATTTTTGTAGGCATCAGAGGCTTGCCGCAATAGCGTCTTGTCCTGCTTGCGCTGGCCGAGCGCAAGTAGTGCGGTGCCGAGATTATTCTGTGTCATGGCCCAGTCGTGTGGCGACTGTTCCCGGGCGCGTTCTTCGAACGCGGCATGAAACGCCTGTGTATGGCGAATTATTACTTATCATTTGAATACTAAGACATAACCAGCCTTGTTACTGAAAGCAAACACCCCTACCCTGCTCTGCAATGAAAGATCTACTGGCACTCCTCGCCCATCTATTGACCACCACTGCCAAACTCCTGGTACCTAGCGGCGCGAGGACCGTCGTCAATCAGGGACTCAGCAACATCAGCCGTAGTGTTTTAGGGTGACAGCTTGGAATTGTAAATTGCCCTGCGGAATGTTCAGCCAAGCACCGCATTCTGTATGCTGCAATCTACGCATCAATAAAAGTTGATTTGTTCACCGGGGACAGTATATCTATTCCCTTATGCTTCCATGTCCGTCAGTTTCGATCCCGACCGCTTTCTTACCTGCGCGATCCCAAAGGGATTCGAGTCTGCTGCAAATAGGTATACTGTCCCCGGATTGAGGATTGATCCGATTACGATTGATCCGCCGAAACTGCTCAGTCAACCGCCGCCAGACAGCAGGGTCGGTACGCCTGCATGACAGTAAATCACCTGATATAACCAATGAAGACCGTCATCTGAACAGGTGATGGCATATCAAGAAGATCATCCCTTGCCAAATGGCTGGCAGCGGCTACTAACATCATTCAAGCACTGAGTTTTTCAACAGAATCGATCAAGCATGGATTTTCAACCAAACGAGCCTGCTGAGAACATCGGCTTGACATTTCTGGTTTTGTCAAACATCCTCTTAACATGCACAGCATCAAGATCAGCTCGAAGGTCGACGAGTCCACCTGGAACGAACTCAAGGAACTCGCCGCCGAGACACACCAAAACGTCTCCGGACTGCTCACCGAAGCCATCCGTGAATACGTCACCCGCAAGCGCGTGCGGCCGGTGGTGCTGAATCATCTCGAGCAGTCCATCTCCGAAAACGAAGCACTGGGTAAACTGCTTGCCAGGTAACGCCGTTGCCTTCCTCAGCCGGGACGAGGTGCTGGCCATACACAGCACCATGATCGAGCGTTTCGGTGGCCCTGCAGGTGTGCGTGACTACGGTCTGCTGGAAAGTGCGCTGTACCGTCCCCGTACCGGTCACTATGCCGATCTCGCTGAAATGGCCGCCGCGCTGTTTGAATCGCTAATCATGAACCACCCCTTCATCGACGGAAACAAACGCGTTGCGTTCTTCGCGACCGACGTATTCCTGCGCCTGAACGGGTACAAGCTGAGAGTAGATGCAAACGAGGCACACCGATTCCTGATCGGGCTGCTGGGAAACAATTGCTGCACTTTTGAAGAATTATTGCCTTGGATCCGTAATCACGTGATCAAGTTATAGGGCAATCCTACGTTAGCGACCGAACCGAAAGGCGGGACTGTCCTCGATCTGGCAAGGCCGGGGGAGGGTGCAGGGGAGGGTGCAGCAGGAGCCTTCTGTGTGGTGCTTTGCTGCTCGGGCACATCCTGCTTACTGGAGGCTTACTGGAGCGTCCTTCCTGAATGTCGCCTTTGTAACTATTTGATTTTGGTGGCTACGGGTGGACTTGAACCACCGACCCCAGCATTATAAGTGACAGAGTTGGCTTATATCTAACTGTTTTACATGCGATTAAATGGGGCGTCCGTTGCCTCGATTGCATAACGATGCATAACCGCGCATAACCGTGTCCCGTAAAAGCCCGGAAGGGATTTCCTTCACATCTCCTGCCAGAACAGTCTGGAACCTCATCGGCCTGAGATTATTGACTGAACCAACCATGCTCCATTCATGCGCAAAATCGGGACCAGCTCGAAGGTCGACGAAACTGCATCGCATGGACCAGCTACTGTACCCAGCAGGCAAAAAAGGAAAACCAGGCCCTAAGGGCCCATCACCCAAACTCATCCAGGCAATCGTTGAACTCAAGCATGGATCAATTCACGCGGCGCATCGTTGGCTTTGGTGTACACGCCGGCATCGCTGCATGAACAGCAATTCGCCAGGGACAGCGTAGAACACTACTTATATTGACTCTTGAAGCTCTCCAGCACGCGGAGGTAGTTCGCCCGCTCGAAGGCGCGGGGATCCCGCTACATTGTGATGGCTCATGACCCCGCATCTGCCCCACCGACTCGAAGCCGCGACCCTCCATCCACTGCCGTAATCCCTCCACCATCCTGGTGGCATAGCCGGGCCCGTTGCGCAGCAAGGCAGAAGTCGTCATCACCACGTCGGCCCCCGCCAGCAGGTACTTGATCACCTCGTCGGAACCCTCCACGCCACGCGTGGCGCCCAGGGAGGTCCTGAGGTGTCCGTGCAGCAGCGCAATCCACAGCAGTGGCGCGCGTATCTCGCCGGCTGAACTCAGCGGCAAGGTCGGCTGTACTTCAAGCTCGTTGATATCGATGTCCGGCTGGAAGAAGCGGTTGAACAGTACCAGGGCGTCGGCTCCCGCCGCGTCCAGGCTGCTTGGCGAAATCCCCATCGCGGTAAAGAACGCACTGAGCTTGAGGGCCACCGGGATGCCTACGTTCGACTTGACTGTCTTGAGGATGTCTATATAGCCCTGCTCTACCTGCTCGCCGGATAACCCGAGGTCTGCGTGCACGCCGTAGATGTTCAACTCCAGCCCGGCCGCCCCGGCCTCCTGCAGCTGCCGCGCATACTGCACCCAGCCTTCGCTGGTGACGCAGTTCAGGCTGGCAATCACCGGAATCTCCAGATCCTCAGCCGCCCGCCGCACCAGCTCCAGATAGCTGTCCGGCCCCACGTCATAGGCATCGATCTGCGGAAAATAGCTCAGTGACTCGGCAAAGCTTAAGGTGCCCGACTCCATGAGGTGGGAGAAGGCTTCGTTGTCGTGGCGAATCTGCTCTTCGAACAGCGAAAACATCACGATTGCCGCGACGCCGCCGTCCTCCAGCCGCTTCATACCATCCAGCGTGCCCGACAACGGCGACGCCGAGGCAACGACGGGATGCTTGAGATTCAGCCCCATATAGGTGGTGGTGAGATCCATAGTGTGTTCCCCAGATTACCTAGACTTTGACAGCCGCGTCTGGATGGAAATGACTACCGCTGCGGCTGGCCATCTCTTCATAGATTTCCCACTTCTGGTCCACGACCTGCTGCGCCAGACCCATCAGGTGCTCGCTTTCGGCCGGGTGCGTCCGGGAGAGCATTTTGTAGCGCAATTCATTGAACGCATAGTCCTTGAGCTTTACCGTCGGACGTGGCGAGTCAAGCACGAAGGGATTTTTGTCGGCCTGCCGCAAGGCCGGGTTGTAGCGAATCAGGGGCCAATGACCGCTTGCGACCGCCAGATCCTGCTGCCGCAAACCGTGCTGCATGTTGATGCCGTGGGCGATACAGTGGCTGTAGGCCAGCACCAGGATGGCCCGGGATACGCCTCTGCTTCGCGCAGCGCGAGCAGCGTCTGCTGCGGGTTGGCACCCATGGCTACCCGTGCGACGTACACATTGCCGTAGGAGATGACCTGCAGCCCCAGGTCCTTCTTGGCCACCGGCTTGCCCGCGGCGGCGAACTTGGCCACGGCTCCCAGCGGCGTGGATTTCGACATCTGGCCACCGGTGTTGGAATAGACTTCCGTGTCCAGCACCAGCACATTGATGTTCCTGCCGCTGGCGAGCACATGGTCCAGCCCCGAGGAACCGATATCGTAGGCCCAGCCATCGCCTCCGATGATCCAGACGCTGCGCCGGACCAGATGATCGACCACCGACAGCAGGTCGCGGGCCTTCTCGCTGTCGAGCTTCATCAGCGCCGCCTTGAGCTGTGCCACCCGCAAGCGTTGCGCGCGGATCTCCGATTCAGCAACTGCGGAGTATCGAGGATCTCGTCGACCAGCGTCGGCTCCAGCTGGCCCTTGAGCTCCTGCGCCAATTGCCGCGCCATCTCCAGATGCTGGTCGGCACTCAGTCTGAAGCCCAGTCCGAACTCGGCGTTGTCCTCGAACAGCGAGTTCGACCAGGCCGGACCGCGCCCTTCACCGTTCCTGGTCCACGGCGTCGACGGCAGATTGCCCCCGTAGATGGATGAGCAACCCGTGGCGTTGGCAATGACGGCCCGGTCGCCAAACAACTGCGAGAGCAGGCGCACGTACGGTGTCTCGCCGCAGCCCGCGCAGGCACCGGAAAACTCGAACAGCGGCTCCAGAAACTGCGTCCCCCGCACCGACGAGAAATCCACTTGCGAGCGGTCGTTGACCGGTATCTGCTCGAAGAAGCCGACGGACTTCCGGCCCGGTGCCAGGATCGCCTCCTTGGGCTTCATGTTGATCGCCTTGACCCCGCTCTGCTGCAGGCCCTGGCCGGACAGACTTCGACACACAGGCCGCAGCCCGTGCAGTCCTCCAGGTAGACCTGCAGCGTATAGCGCGTGTCGGGAAAACCGCGGCCGTTGATGGCCGCGGACTGGAAGCCTTCAGGCGCGGATGCCAGCAAGGATTCCGCATAAAACTTTCCCGCAAATCACGCCGTGTGGGCAGACGAAGCTGCAGTTGCCGCACTGAATGCAGATGTCCGGCTCCCAGACCGGGACGAAGGCGGCAATATTGCGCTTTTCCCACCGGGTGGTACCGGATGGGTAGGTGCCATCGATGGGCAACGCGGATACCGGCAGTTGATCACCCTTGCCCGCCATCATCATAGCCGTCACTCTCTGTACGAACTCCGGCGCCTCGGGCGATACCACCGGCGGCATTTCGATGCGGCTGTCTGCTGCCGGGAATGTCCACCTGATAGAGATGCGCCAGGGTCAGGTCCACGGCAGCGAAGTTCTTCTGGACGACTTCATCGCCCTTCTTGCCATAGGTCTTGCGGATGGACTCCTTGATCTTGCTGATCGCCTCCTCCCGGGCGAGCACGCCGGAGATAGCGAAAAAACACGTCTGCATGATCGTGTTGGTGCGACCACCCATACCGGTTTCCCGCGCCACGCTGGAAGCATCAATCACGTAGAGCTGGATCTGCTTGTCGATTATTTGCTGCTGTGCGCTGCGCGGCAGATGATCCCAGACCGCATCGGCACCATAGGGGCTGTTGAGCAGCAGGATCGAGCCCTGCCGCGCACTCTCCAGTACGTCCATTTTTCGATGAAGTTGAACTGATGGCAGCCGATGAAGCCGGCCGACCGGATGAGATAGGGGGAGTTGATGGGATTCGGCCCGAAGCGCATGTGCGAGACCGTTTGCGAACCGGATTTCTTCGAGTCGTAGACGAAGTAGCCCTGCGCATGCAGAGGCGTCGGCTCACCGATGATCTTGATGCTGTTCTTGTTGGCGCCAACCGTGCCATCCGCCCCGAGGCCGATGAACAGCGCGCGCATCACGTCATCCGGTTCGATGTCGAACGAGGGGTCGTAGGCCAGACTGGTATGGGAGACATCGTCATTGATGCCAACGGTGAAGTGGTTCTTCGGCGCAGCCGACATCAAATTCGTCGAGCACGGCCCTGGCCATGGCCGGCGTGAACTCCTTGGAAGATAGACCGTAACGCCCGCCGATGATCCGCGGCAGGGTGTCACCCGGCAGGCTGCCGTTGGCCCGGGCTTCGGCCATGACCGTTACCACATCGGTATACAGGGGCTCGCCGGTGGAGCCCGGCAGCTTGGTGCGGTCGAGCACGGCGATGGCCTTTACCGACGCCGGCAGCGCTGCCAGGAAGTGCCCGGCGGAGAAGGCAGGCAGAGGCGCACATTGATGACCCCGCACTTTTCTCCCTGGTGCCGCAGGTAGGCGACCGTCTCGCGACAGGTCTGCGCGCCGAGCCCGTGACGACCACCACGCGCTCCGCGTCCACGGCACCGTAATAGCTGAACAGGTGGTAGGACCTGCCGGTCAGTGCGGCAAAGGCGTCCATTCTTTCCTGCAGGATAGCCGGCAGGCGCGCATAAAACGGGTTGACCGTCTCACGCGCCTGGAAATAGACATCGGGGTTCTGCGCCGTACCGCGGATAAACGGATTGTCCGGATTCAGTCCGCGGGCCCGGTGCTGCGTACCAGCGCCGGGTTAATCATCGCGCGCATATGTTCATCCGCGATCAAGGTGAGTTTGTTCACCTCGTGCGAGGTGCGGAAGCCATCGAAAAAATGCACGAAGGGCACCCTGGCTTCCAGGCTCGCGGCCTGCGCCAGCAGCGCCATATCGTGCGCCTCCTGCACCGTGCTGGAGGCGAGCTGGGCGAAGCCGGTGTTGCGCACCGCCGCGACATCGGAATGATCGCCGAAAATTGACAGGCCCTGGGCTGCCAGAGATCTGGCGGCTACATGAAACACGGCGGGTGTCAGCTCGCCCGCGATCTTGTACATGTTCGGGATCATCAGCAGCAGACCTTGCGAGGCCGTGAAGGTGGTCGTCAGGGCGCCGGTCTGCAGCGCGCCGTGGGCCGCGCCGGCGGCACCGCCTTCGCTCTGCATCTCCACCACCAGGGGGATGCTGCCCCAGATGTTGGGTTTCCCTTCGGCGGCCCACTGGTCGGCCAGCTCGGCCATGGTCGACGAGGGCGTGATCGGATAAATCGCACACACTTCGTTGACGCGATAGGCGGTGTACGCGACTGCCTCGTTGCCTTCAAGCGTCGTAACTGTAGACGACTGCATGGATTAGACTCCTGGTTCCGGGATCATGTCGATGGCATGACAGGGACACTGCTCGAAGCACACGGCACAGCCGGTGCACAGATTGTAGTCATAGCGGTAACGCATGCCGGGGCCCAGCTTGATGATCGCGTGCTCGGGGCAGGCGCCGAAACAGCCATCGCACTCGAAGCAGTTGCCGCAGGAGAAGCAGCGCCTGGCCTCATAGGCGGCTTCGCTCTCGCTCAGGCCCCTGACGACTTCGTCGAAGCCATAGCGACGGCGTCCAGCTCCAGATGGTCCTGGTGCCTCCGGCGGGCCTCGGTAAGGTAGTGAATATGCAGGGCGTCGAAGCCCACCACGGGGTGTTTCGGCGGCCTGCTGTACTGCTCGTCGTCGAGGTAGGCGTCGATGTGTCGGGCGGCCAGCTTGCCGTGCCCGACGGCCACGGTGACCGTGCGCTCGCTGGGTACCATGTCGCCGCCGGCGAAGATACCCGCGTGGCCGGTCATCATGTTGGCGTCGACCATCACGGTGCCGTCGCGCTTGAATTCGATACCCGGCACCTGCTGCAGGAAACCGGTATCGGTGTCCTGACCCAGGGCCAGGATCAGCGTGTCCGCTTCCAGCGTTTCGAACTGCCCGGTCGGCTCCGGATAGCCTTCGGCATTGATCTGCATGACCTCGACCTGGATCTTGCTCTGATCGATCTCCTTGATGGTCCGCAGCCAGTTGATCTTCACACCCTCCTCGATGGCCTCATCGGCTTCGGAAGCGTGGGCGGGCATGTGCTCCCGGTCACGCCGATAGATGATGAGGGCTTCCTCGGCGCCGAGACGCTTGGCCGTCCTGGCGGCGTCCATCGCCGTGTTGCCGCCACCGTAAATGGCCACGCGCCGGCCCAGGACTGGCGCCTGCCCCGATGACGCCTGACGCAGAAAGCTGACCGCATCGAAGATCTTGCCGGCATCCCGCGCCGGAATATCGACCCGCTTGCTGAGGTGCGCACCGACCGCGACAAATATCGCGTCGAACTGTCCTGCCGCTTTCTCCGCCGCCACGTCCTCGACCTTGTGGTTGAACACCATGCGCACGCCCATTTCCTGGATGCGGGCAATCTCCCGGTCCAGCTCGTCGCGCGGCATGCGGTAGGCGGGAATACCGAAATGCATCATGCCGCCCGCCATGGGTCCGGCTTCGAAAATCTCCACGGTATGCCCCATACGGGTAAGGTGATAGGCCGCCGACAGGCCGCTGGGCCCGGCGCCCCCACCATGATCCGGCGCCCGCTCGGGGGAGCGTCCACCTTGATCTTCCAGCCTTGCTGCAATGCCAGGTCGCCCAGGAAGCGTTCCACGGCGTGGATGCTCACCGAGCTGTCGACCTCGTTACGGTTACAGTGGTTCTCGCACGGGTGGTAACAGACCCGACCGTGCACGGCGGGCATGGGATTATCCTGCATCAGCACCTGCCAGGCCTTCTCGTAGGCGCCTGCCTGCGCGTGGGCCAGCCAGCCCTGGACGTTCTCCCCGGCCGGGCAGGCGTTGTTGCGGGGGGAGCAGGTCGACGTAAACCGGGCGTTGCGTGCGAACCGCGCCGGTCCCCTTGCCATGCTGTGCCAGGTCCGCTGGGCGCGTGATATCGCTGGGCTTGGGGTGCTGCTCATTGAGTTTCTCCATCCTGTTCGAGGCGAATGGATGATTCTCTCGAATTCCCGGGACCCATACCTATTTATCTGACACCCGATTCCTCACCCTGCCAATGAACCGACTCTTTATCGATGAGAGCATCCCTGTCGCCAGGATACTCATCCCGGGGAGTGGGAACCTTGGCCAGGATGAAGCGTGTGGTCGTGCCCGGGATATCCTTCATCACGTCACCCAACGGGGTAACCGAAGGCAAAAGACGTTCTTTTGCAGAGGGTGATTACCAGTACTACCTTGAGCTGATGGCACTGGCCACTCGCGCATCGGGCACGGAAGTCTGGGCGTACTGCCTGATGCCGAACCACGTCCACATGATCATGGTGCCCGCTGCCGAGGATGGGTTGCGGGCCTCGCTGGGTGAGGCGCATCGTCGCTATACCCCGGTATATCCATTTCAGGGAAGGTTGGCGGGGACATCTGTGGCAGGAAAGGTTTCATTCATTTCCCATGGATGAAGACTATATCCTGGCTGCGGTGAGATATGTGGAGTTAAATCCGGTGAAAGCAAGGCTCTGCCGGATGCCGCAGGGCTGGCGCTGGTCCAGTACCCCTGCGCATCTGGCCGGCAGGGATGACCTGCCGTCAAGGTCGGAGCCCATGCTCGACCGGGTTGATGACTGGGCCAGCTATCTGGCGAGTGATCGTGATACCTGTGACGAGCTGCTGGATCGGTATTCCCGCACCGGGAGACCGCTCGGGGATGAGCGTTTTGTCAGCAGACTTGAGTCACTGACAGGGGCTGTTCTGGCCAGGAAGCGGCCGGGAAGAAAGCCGAACGGATCGGGTAAATAGGTATACTGTCCCCAGAATTGGACTGAAGCACACCTTTGGACGTCGCTTGCGAGCCGCCGGGGTATCGTTCGAAGATCGACAGGATCTGCTGGGACACAGGTCGGGACGCATTACCACGCACTACTCGGCGGCGGAGTTAGGTAACCTCATCGAGGCCGCCAACCGGGTGTGCGAACAAAAGTCCCGTAAAAGTCCCGTAATGGTTGTACTGCGCAGAGACTAGCCGTTCAGACGCCACCGTAATGGCCTGATTTTAAAGGTCAATTT
>CAWDLS010000008.1:0-145152 GCA_963803275.1 uncultured Gammaproteobacteria bacterium
TTGCCACGCTGTTCCTGGAACTGGAATTCGCCATCTACATCGGCGTACTGCTGTCCCTGGTATTTTTCCTTGCCAAGACCTCCACGCCGCGGATTCCCACGCTGACTGTCGATGATACGCCGGCCAGGAAGCTCATCAACCTGCAGACAAAGCCGCTGAAACAGTGTCCGCAGCTGAAGATCATCCGCATCGACATGTCCATCTATTTTGGCTCCATCAATCACATCCAGGACCGCATCAGCCAGATCATGGACAATGAACGGATCTACCACATCCTGATCGTTGGCACCGGGGTGAATTTCATCGACCTGGCGGGCGCGGAAGGGCTGGTGTCGGAAAACACGAAACTCGCCAGAATGAACGGCGGGCTCTATTTCGTCGGCCTCAAGTCATCCGTCTACGAATTCGCCGCCAAATCGGGCTTCATCAAGCGGATCGGCAAGGATCATTTCTTCGACAGCAAGACGGCTGCGATCAGCGAGATCTTCAAGCGCCTGGACCGGGAGATCTGCAAGACTTGCCAGTCGCTGATATTCAACGAATGCCAGTAAACAGGGCTGTCCCCCGAGTTCCTCCGGCGAGAACCTAGACGGCCGCGCCGAAGAGGTGTCCGATTGCGGCTGTTGCAGCCATCGCCAGCGCGCCCCAGAAGGTCACCCGGATGCTGCCCGCGAGGGCACTCGCCCCGCCGGCTTTCGCGGCGACCGAGCCGAGCAGCCCCAGAAACACCAGTGAACTCGCGGCGACGACCGCAATCATGCTGCCGACGGGCGTGACAGCGACGAGCAGGACCGGGAGCGCCGCACCGGCTGCAAATGAGGTGGCCGATGCCGACGCGGCCTGTATCGGACGCGCCATGGTCGTCTCGGACAGGCCGAGTTCATCCCGCGCATGCGCCCCCAGGGCATCATGCGCCATCAGCTGCGTCGCGACACGCTTGGCGAGTTCACGCTCGAGCCCCCTGCTGACATAAATATTCGTAAGCTCTTCAAGCTCGGATTCCGCGTAGGTCGCAAGCTCGAATTTCTCGCGTTCCAGATCCGCCCGTTCGGTGTCCGCCTGCGAGCTCACAGAGACATACTCCCCTGCCGCCATGGACATGGCACCCGCGACCAGTCCCGCGATGGCGGCAATCAGAAGTTCGGCGCGTGCGGCATGAGCCGCGGCAATACCGACGACGAGACTCGCCGTGGAGACGATCCCGTCGTTTGCACCCAGCACGGCGGCGCGCAGCCAGCCGATCCGATCACTGTAATGCCGTTCAAAATGCCGCTTGCGCATGACTGCCTCCAGGATCGGTTGGCCGGACGCAGGAACAGGGCACCGGCGGTACGGGACCGCCCGCGTAGCGTGCCCGGGACATCCTGCGCGTGATGGTGTGCCTAGAAAAACGTCCCGTCGATCGGCGAAGACGCGCTGGCGTAGCGCTTGCGCGGGATACGTCCGGCGCGGAAGGCCTCGCGTCCGGCCTCGATGGCCTTCTTCATGGCCGATGCCATCAGCACCGGATCACGGGCCCCGGCAATGGCGGTATTCATCAGGACACCGTCGCAACCGAGTTCCATGGCGAGCGCGGCATCGGAGGCCGTGCCGACGCCGGCATCGACCAGGATGGGTACCGTGGCGTTCTCGACGATGGTCATGATGTTGTACGGGTTGCGGATGCCCAGTCCCGAGCCGATCGGCGCGGCGAGCGGCATGACGGCGACGCAGCCCAGCTCCTCGAAACGCTTCGCGACGATGGGGTCGTCGTTAGTGTAGACCATGACCTTGAAGCCGTCTTTCACCAGGATCTCGGTTGCGGCCAGGGTCTGCACGATGTCGGGGAACAGGGTCTTCTCGTCACCCAGCACCTCCAGTTTCACCAGCGCGTGGCCATCCAGCAGTTCGCGCGCCAGCCGGCAGGTACGCACGGCATCTTCCGTGGTATAGCAGCCGGCGGTATTGGGCAGCAGGGTGTACCGTTCCGGTGACAGCACGTCCAGCAGGCTCGGTTCGTTCGGGTCCTGGCCGATGTTGGTGCGGCGAATGGCGACGGTGACGATTTCCGCGCCACTGGCCTCGGTGGCGGCTTTCGTCTCGGCCATGTCCCTGTACTTGCCGGTGCCGACCAGCAGGCGAGAACGGTAGCTGATGCCGGCGATGACCAGCGGGTCGTCGATACGGGTGGCCGGGCTGGACTAAGGGCAGTGGACATAGGCGGATAACTCTTGAATACTTGTAAAAGCGATAAGGGTACAGGGGTTTTGTCAGCCGCCGCCGATGGCGTGCACGATTTCGACCCGGTCGCCGGGCTGGATCCTGTGCTGATCGAAGCGGCTGCGCGGGACGATCTCGCGGTTGATCTCCAGTGCCAGGCGCTTGTCGGCAAGGCCCAGCGCCAGCAGCAGCTCGGCGGCGCTGGTCTGGTCGGGAATCTGTCGGTCGGTGCCGTTGAGTACGATATCCATGGTGCTTCGGGGCTGACTCTGACAGGGCGCATTCTACCGCAATCAGCCGGTGCTGGCCTCAATCAAGCCGGTGACAGGAGACATAATAGCGTATGGCGCTCATGACGGAAGACATCATCTCCACTGAGGCGGCCGGCACGCTCGATGGTTTGCTGTATCACCGTATCCGGCGTACGCCGGACCTCATGGCTTACCGGGGCTACGATGCGGACACCCTGCACTGGCGCGATACCAGCTGGCGCGAGGTCGGGGCGCAGGTCGCCCGCTGGGCCGCAGCGCTGAGGGCGGAAAATCTCGACCCGGGTGAACGGGTTGCGGTGCACCTGCGCAACAGCAAGGAGTGGGTGTATTTCGACCAGGCGGCGCTGTTCTGCGGCCTGGTCGTGGTGCCGCTGTACACCGACGACCGGCCCGACAATATCGCCTATATCATGGAAGACTCGGCGGTCAGGGTGCTGCTGGTGCAGGATGCCGTCAACTGGAAACGCCTGGCGCCCGCGCTGGCGGGGCAGGAGCATCTGCAACGGGTGCTGATCCTCAACACGTCGCGCACCGACAACCCGGAGCAACTGCTGGCAGACAGGCGGGTGCGCTATGTCTCCGGCTGGCTGCCGCACGAGGCGCCGCCCTTGCAGAAACGCGACGGCGACCCGCATGCGCTCGCCTCGATCGTCTATACCTCCGGCACGACCGGACGTCCCAAGGGCGTGATGCTGTCGCATCACAACATGATGTCGGTCGCGCATGCTGCGCTGACCATGATCGATGTCTACCAGGAAGACCTGTTTCTGTCGTTCCTGCCGCTGTCGCACACGCTGGAGCGCACGGGCGGCTACTATCTGCCGGTGATGTCCGGCTCCAGTGTGGCCTATGCGCGTTCGATCTCGCAACTGGCCGAGGATCTGGTGCGCATCCGCCCCACCGTGTTGATCGCCGTGCCGCGCATCTTCGAGCGCGTGTTCGCGCGTATCCAGGGGCAGATGGAGAAACAGCATCACCTGAAGCGCAGGCTGTTCAACCTGACGACCGAAGTCGGCTGGCGCCGCTTCGAGCGCCAGCAGAAACGCGCGTCCTGGCATCCCGCGCTGCTGCTATGGCCGCTGCTGAACCGGCTGGTTGCCGCCAAGGTCACGGAAAAGCTTGGCGGGCGCCTGCGCCTGGCGGTAAGCGGCGGCGCCGCGCTGTCGCTGCCGGTGGCGAAGACCTTCATCGGGCTGGGCGTGCCGATCCTGCAGGGCTACGGGCTGACCGAGACCAGCCCGGTGATCAGCGTGAACGTGCCGGACGACAACCTGCCGGACAGCGTCGGTGTGCCGCTCAAGGGTGTCGAGGTGCGCATTGGCGAGCACGATGAACTGCTGGCCAGGTCGCCCGGCCTGATGATGGGTTACTGGAACAACCACGTCGCGACCCGCGAGATGATCGACGCGGAGGGCTGGTTGCATACCGGTGACCAGGCGCGCATCGAGAACGGGCATATCTACATCACCGGGCGCATCAAGGATATCCTGGTGATGTCCAACGGCGAGAAGATTCCGCCGATGGACATGGAGCTGGCCATCTGCCTGCTGTCCGTCGTGGACCAGGCGCTGGTGATCGGGGAAGGGGAGTCCTACCTGTCAGCCATACTGGTGCTGAACCCGGAAGAGTGGCCGGGGCTGGCCGCACAGCTTGGCCTCGATCCGGATGCCGAAGACAGTCTGCATGACCAGAAACTGCATGCGGAACTGCTGAAGGGCATCAGCGGGACGCTGAAGGATTTCCCGGGTTACGCGAAGATACGTCGCGTCTTGCTGACCCGGGAGCCGTGGACGGTGGATAACGGATTGCTCACACCGACGCTCAAGGTCAAGCGGATGAAAGTGCTGACCCGACTCCGGGAACAGATTGAGTCGCTCTATGCGAACAGACACGACGGGCGTGGCTGGTAAGCCCATTGACCGGAGGCAGCTCTCCGGGCCCGCTGCTTGCTTCGCGTGCAGGCGCAATCATGCCGCAGTTGAGATCGATTCCGGGTCCGGTTCCTCGCCATCATGGACCACCACCGGTTCGCCATCGACCAGGTTGTGCCATTCGCTGCAGGCCTGGCGGGCTTCACTGGCGGAAGAGAAAGTCCAGACCACCTGGCCGGCATCCGTCATGATGGTCGCCGTCTTGTTGGGCCATTCCCTTATGATGACCTGCATGTCTGCCTCCGGATGGATGCCTCCTGCCGTACATAACGCTAGCCATGGATTGTGTCGCGGGCATGACGGGACGGTTAAGATTTTGTGACAGGCAGGGATTTGCTGTGAGTTCCGCGCGCATACCCGTGCTCTGCATCAACAGCCGTGGTGCAGGCAAGGCGCGTACCGGACGGCATTGTTCATCATCCTGTCATGCGCCCCGGTTAGCCTGTGCATCACCCTGTGGGAGAGCGGTGCGATGGAATCATCTGTCAGGAACAGGCTGCGGTTGTTGATGGTGTTGTCGCTGGTGCTGATTGTCCTGAATGTAGTGGCGACGCTCTCCGGCGTGTATCAGCCGCCGGCCGCCGTGACTGCGACCGGCAATCGCCTGCATCACGGTAGCCCGGAATGAAGCTGCGGGCTCTACCAGCTGATATAGGAAAAGCCTTTCTCCTGCAGCAACATGATGTCCTCGGCCCCGATCGGCACCATGTGCGCGAACGGCAGCAGGTCGTCTTCCGTCCAGTTGAGGGACAGCATGGTATTCCCGCATGCATGAAAGGCGACGCCGTATTGTGACAGTGAATCCGCGCGCTGCTGCAATTCGTGCGGAATCGGATGTTCGGGTTTTTTGCCGAGCAGCTGCAGGCCGGGCCCGAAGGCGGCGATCACGATCTGCACGTCGTCCCCGTAGCGGCGCAGCAATTCGCCGGCGGAAAACAGGATATGCTGCAGGTACTCCGTGTCGGCCTTGTTGCACTGGTAGACGATGTTGTGCGCGGACGAATCCTCGAAATGCGTGTCCGTGTGGTGTGCCTGTGTCCTGCCGGTGAGCAGCAGTCCACCGAACAGGCCAAGCGTCCTGAGTGCCATGCGGCGTGCGCGACTGACGGGTGTGACTGGCTTCATGGCGTTCTCCTGCTGGCCTGTCTCTGACGCTACTACAGTCAGACGGTCAAGTGGTGACTTTGTTCTCGGCATGTCTTATCACGTGCATGATTCGGCCTGGCAGGACGCTGGGCCCACGACTGATGACACCCCGGGTACGACGACAGTACAATGTCATCACCATACACCACGACCCCGGTTATGATCAGTCGCTCCAGGCAGATTGACAATCGGCCGGGTTCAACACCGCCTGGACCACTGGCTAATGATATTGCGGGTGTAGTTCAATGGTAGAACTGGAGCTTCCCAAGCTTCAAACGTGGGTTCGATTCCCATCACCCGCTCCACCCCGCTCTCCCCTGCCTGCCACTTTCCCTTCCAGGTAATTCATAAGAAATTTTAATGTAGACATAGATTATTTCGCATTGTATGATAAGAAAATGTTAATATACTTATCCTGCACATCGGGCAGGGTCCTGAAAAAAATTATCCCATCCTGTTTATATCTCTGGAGATTTTAATCATGAAAAAGTTTGCAACAACGATATCTGCCGCTTCTCTGGCGGTCGCTTCTGTTACTGCCTCTGCCTGGGGTTGGGGTGACAACGGCTGGAATGATGGCTGGGGTGACGGCTGGGCCGATGGCGACCTCGGCTTCAATATGAACATGAGTGGTCACGGCTCTGGGAGCGGTTATGGCCGCGGTTACAATCACTACTACGATGGCTACGGTCCCTACTACGGTTATGCGCCGTACGGCTACGGCGTTCCGGCCCAGCCGGCGCTTGAACTGACCGAAGAGCAGAAGAAGACGATCGCCGATCAGCAGGCCAGGTTTGCGGAAGACATGCAGAAAGCCCGGCAACAAGCTGCCGAATATTATTCCTCCCGGCCGTACCCGCCGTACCCGGGTGATGCCATCCGCGCCCAGGCCGACGCCTTCCGTGCCCAGATGGATGCCGAGCACGACGCCCGCGTCAAGGAAATGGACGCGCGCATGGAAGCAATGCGCAAGGCCGCCGACCAGGCGTTCCCGGGTGACGACTACCGCGCCCGGATCGATGCCGAGCACGAGGCCCGCGTCAAGGAAATGGACGCGCGCATGGAAGAGATGAAGAAGGCTGCCGACCAGGCCTTCCCGCGTGACGACTACAGCGCCCGGATCGATGCCGAGCACGAGGCCCGCGTCAAGGAGATGGATGCACGCATGGAAGAGTTCCGCAAGGCCTCCGAGGCGCGTCGCAAGGCGGCGGAAGAAGCCCGCAAGGCCCGTATGCAGGAGCGTAGCGCCAAGGTCGACACCAAGCAGGGTGTCTAGGACACTGGCTTAGTATCCGGCGCTTGCGGGCGCCATTGCCGTCCGAAGGGGTGTGTGGGTAACCACACACCCCTTTATTTCGCCTGCAGGGCGGCGGGCGCGACCACGCGCAGGTCCTGCAGCGCGCGGGCATAGGGACGCCGGTCTGGTGCACTTCCTCCGGGCGGCGCGGTGACGGTACCGCGACGGCGGCCCGTACCCGGTGACATGCCCGTGTAAAGCCCGGGATGAAACACTATACTGTGGCCTGCTGTAATAATAATCCCCGCCAAATCAAACGACACTCAGGAAGGATCCATGGGCAAGCTTCTCAAAATCATCCTCTCTATCGCAGTAGTCCTGGTCGCCCTGGTGGTAGTGGCCGCCATTGTCCTGCCCATGGTCATCGACCCGAATGACTACAAGGCAGAGATCGTTAGCGCGGTGAAGGACAAGACCGGCCGCAGCCTGGAAATCGACGGCGACATCGGGTTGTCCGTGTTTCCATGGCTGGGGCTGGACCTGGGCGCCATCCGTCTGGGCAACGCAGAGGGCTTTCCCGAAAAGTACATGGCCAGCATGAATGCAGTGCAGGTCCGGGTGAAGCTGCTGCCCTTGCTGAAGAAACAGCTCGAGGTGGATACCGTGAAGCTGGCCGGGCTGGAACTCAACCTGGCGAAGGATGAACACGGGCGCACCAACTGGGCGGACCTGGAGGCGGAGTCCGGCGGGGAGGGAAAGCACGAGGAGACCGGCGCGGCGGGAACGGGCGGACTGGCTGGACTGGACGTGGGCGGTATCGATGTGAAGGACGCCAGGATCGTCTGGGATGACCGCTCGACCGGTAGCCGCTACGTGATCGATGACCTGTCGTTCACCACGGGCGAAATTGCCGCGGGCCAGTCGTTTGACCTCGACCTGCGCTTCAAGATGGCGGCGACGGAACCGGCCATGGCCAGCCAGTTCGAGCTGACCGGCAACGTAGCCATCGGGCCCGGCCTCAACGCAGTCGATATCAAAAATGCCCGGCTTGGCATTCTCGCACAGGGTGACGGGGTGCCGGGCGGCGAGGCCCGCCTGAGCCTGCAGAGCGACCTGGCGCTGGACCTGGCGGCACAGACGCTGAGTCTGCCGAACCTCGTACTGGAGACGCTCGGTATGAAGATCACCGGTACTGCGAACGGCAGCGGCATCAGCGGTGATGCGGCGAAATTCAGCGGTGTGCTCAAGGTGGCCGGCTTTGCGCCGCGTGACGTCATCCATGACCTGGGCCAGCCGGCGCTGGCCACGACGGATCCGGCGGTGCTGGGCAAGGCCGATGCGGCGCTCGACTGGGATGCCTCCCCCCGGCATTTTGCGGTCAGCAAGCTGACGCTGCACCTCGATGACACCACCGTGACCGGCAACGCGCGGGTCGAGTCCTTCGAGGCGCCGGCCATCTCCTTCACCCTGGCGGTCGACACCATCAACCTGGACCGCTACCTGCCGCCGCCCGCGGCGGAGGGCACGGCGGCCGAACAGCCACCGGCCGGCAAGGAAGCGCCGCCGCAACTGGAGGGCCTGCGCAAGCTCAATCTGAACGGCAAGGTCACGGTCGCGTCCATGCGGGCGTTCAACCTCGAATACAGCGACGCCGAGCTGCAGGTGAAATCGCACGACGGGGTGCTGCACATGCACCCAATCGGCGCCAAGCTGTATGGCGGCAGCTACCAGGGTGACATCACGCTCGATGCCAGCCAGAAGACGCCGCGCATCTCCGTCAATGAACATGTTGCCGCGGTGCAGGCCGGGCCGCTGCTCAAGGACCTGACCGGTGATGACAAGCTGCTGGGCACGGCCAGCATGAACGCGAAATTCTCCGGGGCCGGGCTGACACCGGAGGAGCTGCGCCGCACCGTGAACGGGACGGCGTCCTTTTCCTTCACGGACGGTGCTGTGAAGGGCGTGAATATCGCCGCGCTGATACGCGAGGCACGGGCGCGGCTGAAAGGCCAGCCGGCGGCGGCGGACAGCGGGCCGAACCAGACCGACTTCGCCGTGCTCAGCGGTTCGGTGAGCGTGACCAACGGGCTGGCGCGCAATGATGACCTGTTGCTGCAGTCACCCCTGTTGCGCGTCTCGGGCGCCGGCCAGACCAGCCTGGTGGACGAAACCATAGACTATACCCTGACCACCAAGCTGGTCGGTTCACTCGAGGGACAGGGCGGCAAGGGCCTGGAGGATCTCAAGGGCGTCGCGATCCCGGTGAAGGTGAGCGGCAGCTGGAGCAAGCCGAGCTACGCGCCGGACGTGTCTTCCGCATTGAGCGAGGCAGCCAAGGAAAAGGTCAAGCAGAAGGTCGACGAGAAATCGGGGAACAGAAACAGAAGATCCAGGAGAAGATCGGCGACAAGCTGCTCAAGGGACTGTTCAAGTAACTGCCTGCACGGGTGGGCAGACTGCTTGCATCGCCTGCTGTGCCTGCCGGGTCTCGCGCTGGCCGGCGCGATCACGGATTCGTCCGTCACCCTCGAAATGGTGTCTACATGATCGGTCGTGGATGACGCATCGAGGCCCCGCTGGACACCGTGCACCGGCTGATCACCGATTACGATCACTGCTGAAATCAACCCGGCCGTCCGGGAAAGTCACATCATCAGACCTACGGCCCGGATGAAACACCGCGTCCATACGGTCACCCGGGTCTGTATCCTGTTCTTCTGCCGGGATGTCACCCAGATCCAGGACATCGTCCAGCGGGCCGGCGCCGGGTCGAGGCGAGATTCTCCGCGGAGACAGCGATTTCCGCATGGCGCGGGCACTGGCGGTTACGAGAGGGACGATGCGGAGAACACGGTGCGTTTACGGCCGACATCTGAAGCCCGCCTTCTTCGTGCCGCCGTTGATCGGGCCCTGGCTGTCCGGCAGAAAATGGTCAAGCGAGATACTGAGAGTCGTCACGTCATCGAGACGCGCTAGCAGGGAAGCGGCGTCATGAGGCCCGCGGAATTCACTGCCCGGGTGCTCGACTGGTTTGCGACGCTGCGGGCGCAAGGACCTGCCCTGGCAGCTCGACCCCACGCCCTACCGGGTGTGGGTCTCGGAGATCATGCTGCAGCAGACCCAGGTGGCCACCGTCATCCCCTATTACCAGCGCTTCATGGCGCGCTTTCCGGACATCGCGGCACTGGCCGCCGCCGGCCTCGACCAGGTGCTGCAGCTACTGGTCGGGGCTCGGCTACTACGCGCGCGCGCGCAACCTGCACGCAGCCGCGCGCACTGTCGCCGGGCGCCACCGGGCGACGTTTCCCGGACAGCTCGAGGCCGTGCTGGCGCTGCCGGGCATCGGGCGCTCCACCGCCGGGGCGATCCTGGCGCTGGCGCTGCGGTCAGCGTCACCCGATCCTGGACGGCAACGTCAAGCGCGTGCTGGCGCGCTTCCACGCGGTCGACGGCTGGCCGGGGCAGGCCGCCGTGCTGAGACCGGCTCTGTGGCACTGGCCGAGGACTGCACGCCGCAGCGCCGGGTGGCGGCCTACACGCAGGCGATCATGGATCTCGGCGCGACGCTGTGCACGCGCGGCGCGGCCGGCCTGCGGGCATTGCCCGGTGGCGGCGGACTGCGCGGCGCGCGCCGCCGGGCGGCAGGCGGACTTCCCGGCGCCGCGTCCGCGCAAGGTGCTGCCGCGTGCGCGCGGCACGGCATGCTGCTGCTCGGCAACGGCGCGGTGAGATGCTGCTGGAGCAACGCCCGCCGGCCGGCATCTGGGGCGGGCTGTGGAGCTTCCCCGAACTGCGACACGGACAGCGGACATGGCGGCGCTGGTGCGCGGACCGGCTGGGGCTGCGGTGCGGCGTGACCGGGAATGGCCGTGACTTGCGCCATACCTTCAGCCATTTTCATCTGGACATCACGCCGGCACTGGCGCGCGAGGTCACCAGCCGCGGACCGCGTCATGGATGCTGGCCTGCGGGTCTGGTATAACCCCGGGCAGGCGGATGAGCGCGGTCTGGCCGCGCCGGTGGGCAAGCTGATCGAGCGGTATCGCAACAGACATCACGAGGAGGAACAGGCGATGACACGAACCGTGCATTGCGTAAAACTGGGCAAGGAGGCCGAGGGGCTGGACCGCGCCGCCCTACCCGGGCGAACTGGGGCAGCGCATCTTCGAGGGCGTGTCGAAAGAGGCCTGGCAGATGTGGCTGCGCCAGCAGACGATCCTGATCAACGAAAACCGCATCTCGCCTGTCGATCCCGCCGCGCGCAAGTTCCTGGAGAAGGAGATGGAGAAGTTCCTGTTCGGCGGCGGGTCCACGCTGCCCGGCGGATTCGTCATGCCGGGCAAGTCCTGATGGCCGGTCGTGCCCGGTCGGGGTGGTGGCGGTTGCAGATCACTCCAGCAGCACATTCGACCGGTGATGCAGTGACACCATGAAAGGGATCATTCTCGCGGGCGGGAGCGGGACCCGGCTGTACCCCCTGACCCGGGCGGTCAGCAAGCAGCTCATGCCGGTGTATGACAAGCCCATGATCTATTACCCGCTGTCGACGCTGATGCTGGCCGGCATCCGCGAGATCCTGCTGATCTCCACCCCGCAGGACCTGCCGAATTTCCGGCAATTGCTGGGTGACGGCAGTCAGCTCGGGCTGGAGATCTCAGTATGCCGAACAGCCCGACCCGGGCGGCCTGGCCCAGGCCTTCCTGATCGGTCGCGAATTTCATCGGCCACCAGCCGGTCAGCCTGATCCTGGGCGACAACATCTTTTACGGCCACGGGCTGCGGGCTTTCCCTGCAACGGGCCGCGACCATTGCGCAGGGCGCGACCGTGTTCGCCTACCGGGTGCGGGACCCGGAACGTTACGGCGTCGTGGAGTTCGGTCGCGACGGCAGCGTCGTGGGCATCGAGGAAAAGCCTCAGCAGCCCAGGTCCAATTTGCGGTCACCGGCCTGTATTTCTACGATGCGCAGGTGGTCGATATCGCCGCGGGCCTGCGGCCGTCGGCGCGCGGCGAACTCGAGATCACCGATGTGAACCTGGCCTACCTTGCGCAACGGGCCACTCAACGTGGAACGACTCGGGCGCGGCACCGCCTGGCTGGACACCGGCACGCACGATGCGCTGTTGCAGGCGGCGACCTATATCGAGGCGATCGAGCAGCGCCAGGGGCTGAAGATCGCCTGCATCGAGGAGGTCGCCTACCGGATGGGTTATATTTCGTCCGGCCAGCTGCAGCGGCTTGCCGAGCCGCTGTCGGTAAACAACTACGGGCAATACCTGCTCGACATCCTCCGCGAATCGTAGCGAACCCCATGCAGGCCATGCCGACCGACCATCCGGAAGTGCTGCTCGTCGAAGTGGACGTGTTCGACGACGCGCGCGGCTTCTTCATGGAGACCTTTCACGCGGCCAAATATGCCCGCGCCGGCCTGCCCGGGAACTTCGTGCAGGACAACCACTCGCGGTCGGTGGCCGGGGTGCTCCGGGGGCTGCACTACCAGCTGCAGCACCCGCAGGGCAAGCTGATGCGGGTGGTCTCCGGCCGGGTGTTCGACGTCGCGGTCGATATCCGCAGGGGATCGCCACGCTTCGGCCAGTGGGTCGGCGTCGAGCTGTCCGAACAGAACCGCAACCAGTTGTACGTGCCGCCCGGCTTTGCGCACGGATTCTGCGTGCTCAGCGAGCGTGCGGATTTTCTTTACAAGTGCACCGACCTGTATACCCCGGGCGACGAGTACGGCATCGCCTGGGACGATCCCGACCTCGCCATCGCCTGGCCGCGCATGGACTACCTGCTCTCGGACAAGGACCGGGGTTTCCCGCGCCTGCGGGACAGCACCCACCTGCCCGTCTACGCAGCCTGAAGATGAGAGTGCTGGTAACGGGCGCGCGTGGCCAGCTGGGCCATGACATGGTCAGGGTCCTGCGCCAGGCCGGTACGGAGCCGACCACGCCGGGGCGTGAGGAGCTGGACTTCATGCGCCCTGAAAGTATCACCCGCACCATCGCGGCGCACCGGCCGGACTGGGTCGTCAATTGTGCCGCCTACACGCAGGTCGACCGCGCCGAAAGCGAGGAAGCTGTCGCGTTTGCGGTGAACGGTGATGCGGCCGGGGCGCTGGCCGCGGCGGCGGCGCAGTCAGGCGCACGCCTGCTGCACGTGTCGACGGATTTCGTGTTCAACGGCCGGCAGACGCGCCCCTACACCGAGGCGGACGAGCCGGACCCGCTGGGCGCGTACGGCCGCAGCAAGCTGGCCGGCGAGCAGGCGGTGACGGCCGCCATGCCCGCTGCCGTCATCCTGCGCACGGCCTGGGTTTACGGCCTGCACGGACACAATTTCGTGAAGAGCATCCTGCGTGCGGCCCGCGCGGGCAAAGCACTGCGCGTGGTCGCGGACCAGCTCGGCACGCCGACCTGGTCCGCCGATATCGCCGGCGTCATACTGCAGCTGACCGGCAGCACGGCCAGTGGCATCTACCACTACACCAACGCCGGCAGCACGTCCTGGCACGGCTTCGCCCAGGCCATCCTCGAGGAGGCCGGCGCAGCGGGATTCGATCTGAAGACGACCACTGTCGAACCGATTCCGACAGCGGCCTGGCCGACGCCGGCGCGGCGTCCGGCGTATTCCGTGCTGGATACCGGTAAACTGGTGTCCTGCCTGACGCTGACCATCCCGCACTGGCGCGACAGCCTGGGCAAGATGCTGAAGGAACTTTACGCATGCGCAGAGTGCTGGTAACCGGGGGCGCCGGCTTCATCGGGTCCAATTTCATCCGCTACTGGATGGAGGCGCACCCCGACGACAGGATCGTCAACCTGGACCTGCTGACCTATGCCGGCAATCCGGAGAACCTGGCGGATGTCGAGACGGCGCCGGCCTACCGGTTCGTGCACGGCGATATCGCCAACCGCGACCTGGTCGCGGCCGTGTTTGCGGAGGAGGGCATCGACACCGTGGTGCAACTTTGCCGCGGAGTCGCACGTGGACCGCTCCATCCTCGGACCGGATGCCTTCATCGACGACGAATATCCAGGGTACCTTCACCCTGCTCGAGGCCGCGCGCCGGGCGTGGGGCGAATACGGCGCGGGTCAGCGCTTCCTGCACGTCTCGACCGACGAGGTGTACGGCAGCCTCGATAGCGGCGAGTCTGCATTCGATGAACGGCATCGCTATGCGCCGAACAGCCCCTATGCCGCGTCCAAGGCTGCCTCGGACCACCTGGTGCGCGCCTGGCACCGGACCTACGGCATGCCGGTGCTGACCACGAACTGCTCCAACAACTACGGTCCCTACCAGTTCCCCGAAAAGCTGATCCCGCTGGTGATCCTGAATGCACTGGAGGGCAAGCCGATCCCGGTGTACGGCGACGGGCTGCAGCGTGCGCGACTGGCTCTACGTCAAGGATCACTGCCGCGGCATCGAGGCGGTGCTGAACGGTAGCCGGTCCGGGCGAGGTCTACAACATCGGCGGCCGTAACGAATGGACCAACATCGCTATCGTCAACGCGCTCTGCGACCTGCTCGACGAGTTGTCACCCGCCCCGGCCAGTTACCGCGCGCAGATCACCTCCGTCACCGACCGCCCCGGCCACGACCGGCGCTATGCCATCGATGCCGGCCGGATCCAGACCGAACTGGGCTGGCGCCCCGCGCACGAGTTTCGTGCCGCGCTCAGGGACACCGTGCAGTGGTACCTCGATCACCGCGACTGGTGCGACCGGGTGCGCAGCGGGGCCTACCGCGTGTATTACAAGGCCCAGTACGAAAGCCGGTGAGCCGGCGGGTGGCCCTGACCATTTGCTGCGCAAACAGGAACTTGAGCGCTGGCATCTTGACTCGGAACAAGGCAGCCGGTTTAATACGCCGCTCGCCTCAGCGCACGGCCAGGTAGCTCAGTTGGTAGAGCAGGGGACTGAAAATCCCCGTGTCGGCAGTTCGATTCTGTCCCTGGCCACCATAAAAAACATCAGTAAACAATAATATAACCAGCGTCCTCTGCTCTACCGGGCTGGTTACAGAAAGTCCCCTGACCGGCTAAAAGTCCCCGGTGCGGTGCTGGCAAGTGTTTCAGCGAAGTTATTATCTACTTTTGAAATAGTGAGTTACGGACAGAGCCTGCAGATCGATGCTTGGACAGCTCGCGCTAGCGTGACCATATCGTGACATCTTCTATTCCTGTTGTACCAAAATACACACAGTCTTCATTACCAATCTATATTTGCGATGTGAATCTTAGGCCGACAGGGATTGAGTTAGTGCTACTGGTGCATGACCAAATGTTTTTTTTCAGGAAGAGATTTTCAGTTGTCAGGGCGGAGTGGTGCCGCACGATAACTCAGCTGAAAGTGGCCGAGTCACCGAGAGGTTTGATTATCATTTCGACAATATCCATGACGTGTGGCATCGTTATTAAATGATGCGTAACGATGCGATGTCGTGGTAATCACGCCTTCATGAATAAGGTAGTTTTATTATTGCGGTGGACAGTTAAAAAATGCCGGTAAACATTTCAAATCACGGCTCGCTTCATTAACTATGCCCGTTGACGATCAGGTTGTGCTGTGCGTGCGCCGGAGGCGCACAAGCAGTATCAGGAAAGCGCTGCTCCAGGCGAGCGCCGCAATCCATAGCAGCCAGTGCTCTGCAGCTGGCGACATTGGCACCAGCAGACGAAAGAGTGCTGCTGTACTCATTAAAATCGCCGCGCTGCCGATGTCGCCGAAGCTTGTCATCGGCTTGTGAGCCCGGAGTGTTGCGGTACGAGCCATCATGACCAGTGTCAGAGTGCCGAGTGCGCCGATACCGATGCCGTGTAACATGCCTGTCACGAGAATGTTGGCCGCGAATTGCGCGATTCCTTTTAGCGCCAGTCCCGGTATCAGCCAGAGGTAACCGAGCGCGAGTGTCCACAGGTGCGGATGTGAAAGCGTGCGGTGCAGCTGCCATGGAATCACGCGTACGGCCGTCAGCAATGCCGCGCCTGTACACAGGAGGCCGGCAACCGTTTCGAGGGCCAGTGCATCACACAGCGCCGCACCGCCTGCCAGTGCCGCCAGCGGAAGTTCATAACGGCGTTGCCTGTAATCTTGGCGAGCGCTGCCCTGCCGTTCGAGATGACCGCCTATCGCCGCGCGCAATGCCCGCCCGCCAATGAGTAGCAGCAGTAACGCAAACAGGTCGGTTGCGGCTAGCAGTGCATGAGTCTGCAGCAGCGGGCCAAACCATACCCTGGCTGCCCACCATGTCACATCGGCGGCAACCAGGCCGGCGAGTATCGCGGGCAGGATACGGTTTTCCGGGCGCTTGGCGCCGGCGAACAAGGGCGGTACCGTTACGATAAACACCGCTACCGGAAATGCAATTCCGGCCATAAACGCCAGTGGACCCGTTGCGGTAGCAGCGGCGATTCGGGCAGCGAGCCAGGTGCCGGCCATAAGCCAGGCCGTGGTGCGTGCCGTGCGTGTCGAGAGAAATCCGGCGATTACGGCAAAGGCGTATCCAAACAACATCTCATGGCCGTGCCATTCAGTAGCGGTGACGGCAGGATACGCGTGTCGAATGACAAGCCACAGGGGTACTGCGGCGAGCGCAAATAACGCGGCCAGAGGGAACAGCAGGCGATAGGGCATGGGCCGCCGTGCCGCCTGGGCGGCTCAACCGAATGTGACGGTTTAGCCGGTGCTCCAGGCGCGCGGGCGCTGCATGCCTGCGATTTTACAGGCCTGCTTCACATAGCCGTAGGGGAACAACTGGAACAGGTGTTGCTTGGCATGCTTCTTTCCAAGGCCCTGTGTCTTGACCAGGAAATCAACGACATGGCGTACATCCGGTGCCACCCGGTGCTCCAGCCAGTATTCGCGCATGAAATTCAGAATCGGCCAGTAGTCTGCCTGCAGTTCAATCCCCTCAGCCGCCGCAAGTGTGCGGGCCACGGATTCGTCCCAGTGCTCCGGGTCTATCAGATAACCCTCGGCGTCGTAGCTAACCTGCGTCTCGGTGTTCATGCCGTCTCTCCTGTTTAAACTGCGCTAATGCCACTATGGTAAGGGCATAAACAGGGCAGTCAAACGATATTATTAGCTATTTAATATCGATAAAAACGATATAAGAGGCGGCCTGTTGTGGATGTCAATCAGGCCTGTGAGGATTACATTTCAAAGCCCCGGGTCCCTCATAGGTATTTATCATGTGAGGGATTGCCCGGGGCAGGGAACTAAAAGCCATGTAATGAGTGTTAGCGGATCAGTTCAACGATACGACCACTATTCCAGAGTACGGATGAATTCAGTCACGCCAGTGAGTGAAGACATAATCATTATCTTTCCGGGATGCATGGCAGGCGAAACAGGATTGCCCGCCGTCATTGACCAGGCGCTCTGTCCGGCTGTTGCCGGCGAAGCCTTCAAAGCCCCAGCCACCGGTTGAGGAATCTTTGTCACTGTTCTTGACCATCACCCCTACCAGAACACGGTCACCTTCCGTCGAGGCGTTGCCCTGTGTCTCGTATTCAAGCAGATCAAAGACCAGAACGGCGCCATCGTCGAATTGACCTGATTTCGTACCTTGTACGGCCAGCTCATTGCCGTAGATATGGTGTATACCCATGAAGGGATTTTCCAGTGGATGCCCTTTATGCAGCGCCATTGTCTTGATGTGTGTCCAGCTGCGGTATCCGTCCGGGTAGTCAACATTGTCCGCAGCACGGGTGCCGGCGGTAACGAGAAATGCGGATGACAGTATCAGGGTGATCAGGGTTCGTTTCATTGTCTTTCTCCTTGGTCAAGTCTGTTAAACGGCTGCAGCGGGCAGCCTGGTTCATGATGATGTCGGTGTTTTATGCAGTTAAACGTATCGACACGAAACAATATAGAGGGCCTGTTCCGGTTTGTCAGTTCTGTTTCGACTCGCTACTATCAGTCCATGTCCACGGATATTCGGGAAGTGCATGATCTGATAGAGCGCCTCGGCAACCTGGTGCGGGCCGATGTGCGTGCGGTATGTAATGAATATGGCGTGCGGCCGGTGCAACTGGAGGTGCTGAGATTTCTGACGCAATGCAATCGCTATTCCGATACGTTACAGGCGGTAACAGAATTTCTGGGACTGACCAAGGGGACCGTTTCACAGACAATCAAGGTATTGGAGCAAAAGGGTTTGTTAGGTAAACAAGCTGATGTCGCAGACAGGCGGCTGGTACATCTCAAGCCGACGCTAAAGGGGAGGCGACTGGTCAAACGGACGGCGCCCGCAAAATCGCTGGTGTCGGGGCTGCAACAGCTTGCCGGACCCGAAAGTAGGGCGGTAGAAAAAGTTTTACGTGACCTGTTGCAATCGATCCAGAAAGCGAACGGCTATAAAACCTTCGCACCCTGTCACAGCTGCCGCTTCAATCAACAGCACGACGGGCGTTATTATTGCGGTCTGACGCAGGAGCCGTTACAGGATCGGGAGGTCCTGCTGATTTGCCGCGAGCACCAGTATCCCTCGATGGCCGGCACGAAGTAGCTGCTGGATGTTACTCCAACTGAAATAATTGCTGACTTAATCCTGGCGTGATTGTGTATAGCGGTCGAAGAAAACCCGTACCAGGTCCGAACGAGTAATCATGCCGAGCACCCGGCGCTTGTCGTCGCAGACGACAACGCGCTTGACGCTGTTCTGCTTCATCACCTCGATAACATCGTGCAGATCCTGTTCGGGGTGTACGCAGACCACCTGTTTCACCATATGCTCTGTCACCGGTGCATTCGGGGTCTCCAGTTCACCATGATGCGTCAGGTGACTGAACAGGGATTCCAGGGTCTGCCATAGTGTGTGATGTGGTTGATGTGCCGGCACCCCGAGGGCACGCAGGAAGTCTGCCTCGGTGATGATGCCAACCAGGGCGCCGGCGTCATCGACAACCGGCAGGCCGCTGATCCGTTCGGTGACCATCAGATGCGCGGCATCAGCCAGGGGTGTCTGGGGATGAACGGTGCGTACCGGCTGACTCATTACCTGACTGACGCCGATGGCGCTGGTTGTGCGGCGGCTGGCGATTTGCTCGGCTCTTTGCGCCAGTGTCATCAGATCATCCACGGTGATATCCATATAGGTGCCCATGCTCTGTAATGCCTGCTGAAAATCCGTGCGGCTTGGTCTCTTGGGATCATGCGGTTTGTTCATATGTATCTCCGGTCGTTGCGGGTTCAGGCGGCGTTATCCGTTACGGCGTGGTGCTGCTTCGTGTCTATGCGCTGCCAGGAATTCTCGTTCCGGTATATCTCGTAGCGGGCCCAGTTCGCGAATTCCTGCCGGCTGGAACTACCCTTCTGGCGGCGTTTGTGTCCGGCGACGATTCTGTAGGTGACCACGGGATCCGTACTGGATTCAGCTGCTTCCATGTCCGTATCGCCGATCACCTGGCGTATCTGCCAATCTGACCCGAACTCCCCGTTGGAATAATAGCGGCCGGCACGGATATCTGCGGGGCGCAGGGTGCCAGTCTCGGAGTTACCTGAGACCAGGCTGCATAGCGTGTCCAGCATATCCTTGCTGATGCCCAGTGAGGGGTCCAGGGTACCGGCTGCGCTGGCGAGTTCCTCACGCGTGAACCTCTCCTCAAGCTGCCCGCTCGCTTCCGGGGCAGTCGATCGATTCAGATTTCGCGCAAACACTGCTGGGTAACGGCGCCATGGAAAAGGCCAGTTGAACAATATTGCGACCAACAGTATAACCAGTACATTCAGCAACACCGGGGTCAGGACGTAGTGAAAGCCCAACGCGTGTACCGCATCGCCTCCCGCGACAGCGGTCAATGCGGTGGCGCCCCCCGGCGGGTGGATGCAGCGCAGGTAATACATGGCACTGATCGCCAGCGCAACCGCCAGTGCGCAGGCGATGATTGGATCCGTGTGGAGCATGGCACAGCTTACTCCGATGGTGGCGGACACCAGGTGTCCGCCGAATACGGCCCAGGGCTGAGACAGCGGCCCATGAGGGACGGCAAACAACAGCACCGCGGATGCGCCCATGGAGGCAACGAGGCCCGCGCTGCCGCTCAATCCCAGGTAGGCCTGGCTGACCAGCATTACGCCCAGTATGCCGGTGAGGCCGCCGGCGCCGGAAACCCATTTCTCCAGATGCCCGGTACTGTTCGCACCGATGCCGGCGAACCGGCGCACGGCGCCATACATGATCCGTACAGACACTATTTTCAGACATCCAGTATCAATTTACGCGGCTTGTGCAGGCCTGCATCGAGCAGGAAGCCTTCCTCATCGCGCTCGACGAGTTGTGACAGGGCGGGTTTATTATGGGCTAGGGTGCCAAGGGCGGTACTCATGACTGTCTCCTGATTAACAACGCTGGATGCATCATATTAGAGCAATCTAATGCTAGACAAACGATATATATTGGATAATAGTATCGCTATTAGCGATATAAACAAGGAGTCTGCACCATTGTGGATATCGAACAGGCGCGCACTTTCCTGGCGATTGCTGCCCACGGCAGCTTTCTGGAAGCGTCCAATCGCTTGCATGTGACCCAGTCCACGGTCAGTGCCCGGATTCAGCATCTGGAGGCCGATCTGGGCGCCAGGCTATTCGTACGCAACCGCGCGGGCGCCACGCTGACCCCCGCTGGACGCCGCTTCCTGCAACACGCCAAGACCCTGGTGCTCACGGTGGAACAGGCCTGCCATGATGTCGGTTTGCCAAGCCGCTATCGCGCCACGATTCGTATTGGCGGACGCATTGCTCTGTGGGAGGGATTTCTGCCCCGTTGGGTCGGCTGGATGCGCGATGCCGCTGCCGACGTTTCCATTCGCAGCGAGATCGGCTTCGAGGAAGACCTGATGCGGCGCCTGGTCGAAGGCACGCTTGATATCGGTTTGATGTACACACCCAGCCACGCCCCGGGCCTGGTGGTCGAGCACCTGTTCGATGAGACGCTCGTGCTGGTCAGTTCGCGGCGCGACACCCGCTGGCCCGACGAAGATTATATCTATGTCGAATGGGGCCCCGGTTTTTATGCCAAGCACCGCGAGAGCTACCCGGATCTGGAGCGGCCGTCGCAGGTCGTCAATATCGGCTGGCTCGGGGTACAACTGGTCCTGGCCAATGGTGGTTGCTGTTTCCTGCCGATTCGCATGGCGCAACCGTTTATCGACGCCGGCCGCCTGTTCCAGGTCAGCGACGGACCCGAGTTCACGCATCCGGCCTACATGATATTCCCGCGCGAGGTCGACAGTGAGGTCCTGCCCCTGGCCCTGCACGGGCTGCGCGAACTGGCGGCAGATGTTGAGACAGCGGTGGAGGGCTGATTACAGCCTATGGACCTCGACTCATTCGTTTTATCCGCGGTCTTGTTGCTGATTGCAACGTCTATCGCCGTGGCATTATTCAAACACCTGGGTCTTGGTTCGGTGCTCGGGTTACTGGTTGCGGGCATCATCGTCGGTCCGCATTCTCCGGGCCCGTTTGTCACTACCCATGTCGAGGATGTCAGGCATTTTACCGAACTCGGTGTCGTGCTGCTGTTGTTCCTGATCGGTCTGGGAATGAAGCCGGGCCGTCTGTGGGCATTGCGGCGCAACGTGTTCGGGCTCGGCTCCCTGCAGATTCTGATTTCCGGCGTTGTCATTGCCGCTTATGTGGCGATATACCAGGCGTCATGGAAGACAGCGCTACTGATCGGACTGACGCTGGCTTTGTCCTCCACGGCATTTGTTATGCAACTGTTGCAGGAACGCGGTGAGATTGCCAGCCGTCACGGCAGTACCGCTTTTGCCGTGCTGCTGATGCAGGATCTGGCGATTGTGCCGCTGCTGGCGTTGGTGCCGATTCTCTCCGACACGGGCGCGCTGTCGTCCGCGGTGCCTTTGTGGAAACAGGTCGCCATTGTTATTGGCATGCTGGGCCTGGTGTGGGGGTTCGGACGTCGCGTGGTGCCATTCGCGCTGGAGCGGCTGTCGCGCCAGAACAACCGCGAAGGTTTCTTCATGGTGGTCATGCTGGCAGTATTCATTGCTGCCTGGGCGATGCACCAGGCCGGTCTGTCGATGGCGCTGGGCGCTTTCATGATGGGCATGCTGTTATCTGAATCGCGTTACAGCCTGCAGATACAGGCGCTGGTCGAACCCTACAAGGGCTTGCTGATGAGCCTGTTCTTTGTCGCCGTGGGCATGTCCATTGACTTGCAGGCTATCGGTGCACAGCCGGGACTGTTCGCACAGCACACCCTGGTCATTATCACTATCAAAGTGGTGGTCCTGTTTCTGCTGGCGCTGGCATTCGGTCTGCCGCGCATCGATGCATCACGCGTGGCCCTTATGCTTGCGCAGGGTGGAGAGTTTGGCTTCGTGCTGTTTTCATCAGCCAAAGCACTCCGTGTGATCGACGATACCACCTTTATTGTCGCTATCAGCGTCATCTCGATGAGCATGCTGGCGACACCGCTGCTGGTGCAGGCCGGGGACGCGCTGGCGCGCCGAGCCGGAAGACATCTGCCGGAGGGGGATGAATACCGTTACCACGCCGGGACCGGGGAAAGCGAAGCCCGGGTTATTCTTGGCGGCTACGGCCGTGTCGGTCATACCGTTGCTACGCTGCTGCAAAGCAGTGGCGTGCCGTTTCTCGCTTTCGACATCAACCCGGCCCATGTTGCCAGGGGCAAGGCGGATGGTTTCCCGGTGTACTATGGCGATATCAGTGATCTGGAGCTGCTGACCGCCGCTGGCGTGCAGCATTCGGCGCTGGTGGTATTGACCGTCGATCACACTGCTACCGCGCTGCGTGCCGTCTCGCACCTGCGCAACAACAACCCTAAACTGCCTATCATCGCCCGTGCCCGCGACCTCAAGGCCGCCGGAGACCTGCTGCAGGCCGGTGCCACGAAGGCCTTTCCGGAGGCGATCGAGAGCAGCCTGACACTGGGGGCCAATGCGCTCAGCATGGTCGGGGTGCCGGTGGATGATGTCGACCAGCTATTGCAGGGCGTACGCAAGGCAAACTATAACCTGGTGCGGCCGGCAGCTGATAGCTAACAGGGCTGCCCGATGTCCGGCCGAATGCCCCGATTCCGAGGCGGGCGACAGCGGTGGTCAGCCCTCGACAGCCGGGATTCAAGTTAAATTACTTTACAATTAGGGCCGGATGTTTATGCATGATCGTTTTTCTGACGTGTAGCGACTTTGTCCAACAGACGCTGCCGGGATGGATACGGTAGTGTCGAGTAACAGGGGCGGGATATTCTGCCTAAAGAACTTTTAAAGGGAAGTATTATGATTTTTCCGGATCGTACAATATTTATTTTCCTCGTGACGATGGTATTTGGCTGTATGTCAGCTGGCGCACAGGAAACACGTTCGACGCAAAACGATCTTCATTTGTCCCCGCAACTGGCAGACCTGCTGCGTGCAGAAATGCGGGCGCTCCTGATTGGTATTCAATCCATCGCCTCGGGCATTGCGACTGCAGACTGGAAAACCGTTGCGGATAAAAGTGCGAAGATAAGAGAGAGCTATATTCTTGACCAGAAACTCACCCCGGGACAGAGAGAAGAGCTTGATACTTTATTGCCAGAATACTTCAAGAGACTGGATTCGGATTTTCATCTCGAGGCCGAGAAGCTTGAAGCGGCAGCCACTAATCATGACAGCCAGATCGTCACTTTCCATTACTACCGTTTGATAGAAACCTGTACAACCTGTCATGCGATATACGCGACATCAAGATTCCCGGGTTTTAAGCCATCTACAGAGAATGCTCATAGACATTAAGTACATGTACCCAGTGACAGCTCCCTTCCGGGCCTGCCCGGCAAAGTGGCCCTACAGCCGTTCAAGCCGGGCATCCCGTAATGTCTGCTCCAGCAAGCGATGAACATGTTCCGGCCGGTCGAGCTGGAGTGCCTGCTCGGCCAACCACTGCATGCGCGCGGCAGGCACGCTGCGAATGGCCCATTTGACACGCGGTATCGCGGAGGCGCTGATGCTCAGGCCATCGAAACCCATACCCAGCAGAAGCAGGGCGCAGCCCGGGTCATTTGCCATCTCACCGCAGACCGTGACCGGTTTTTCCGCGCCTCCTGCGGCATGCACAATTTGTTGAAGCGCGTGTAACAGTGCGGGGTGGCAGTGGTTCAGTCGCCTGGACACCTGGGGATTATTGCGGTCGGTAGCAAGCAGGTATTGTGCAAGATCATTGGTCCCTACGGAAAGAAAATCCACGTGTCGGGCCAGCTGCTCGAGCTGGTATATTGCCGCGGGTACCTCAATCATAATTCCGACCTTCGGGCGGATAATCGCAAAACCTTCCTCGACAAGCTGTTGCTCGGCACGATTCAGGATACTGAGCGCCTGTTCAAGATCGTCCACGTCACTGATCATTGGCAGCAGCAAGCGGAGATTCCCGATGCCGATATCCGCGCGCAGTGCGGCACGCAGTTGGGTGAGAAAAATCTCCGGGTGATCCAGCGTGAGTCGAATGCCACGCGATCCGAGTGCCGGGTTTGGTTCGGTAATGGTCAGATAGGTGAGCGGTTTGTCCCCGCCTGCATCCAGAGTGCGCAGATTGACCGGGCGCGGCGCGACTGCTTCCAGGACCTGCCGGTAGAGCGTGATTTGTTCCTGCTCGCTGGGAAACCGGTCATAGAGCATGAACGGCAGTTCGGAGCGGAACAGCCCGATGCCCGCGGAATCGCTGGCAGCGGCCAGCGACAGATCGGCAGCGAGGCCGGTGTTGGTATAAAGGGAGACCTTCACGCCATCCGGGGTCTGTGCTGGAAGGTCTCGCAGTGATGCCAGCGATGCACTGAACTCGCGTTCTTCCTCGATGAGCGAGGCAAACGCCTGTTGCAGGGTGGGGTCCGGCCTGAGATAGATGAGTCCATTGTTGCCGTCGACGATCAGTTCCTGGCCGTCCAGCGCGGATATCGGCAGATCCACGATACCCACGACGGCTGGAAGCCCGAGCGCACGCGCGACAATCGCGGCATGGGAAAGGGCAGATCCCTCAACCGAGATAATGCCGCGTAAACGCCCTGGAGGCACTAATCCAAGGTCTATCGCACTGATCCGACGGCCAATGAGTATGCTGTCCGGTGGGCAATCCTCGAGGTGTGCGGATGTACCTTGCAAGCGCAGCAGGATACGAGTGCCCAGTTCCTGAATGTCCGTGGCGCGTTCGCGCAGATAGCGGTCGTCCATCAATTCGAAGCGCTGTACGTGGGCCTCGATCGTCTGTCGAAGCGCGCCGGGCGCCCAGTTTCCCAGATGGATGTGCTGGACGACAGTCTCGACGATTTCCGGGCTGTCCAGCATTAACACGTAGGCATCGAAAAGCGCGCGATCTGCTGACGAGAGTGTTTCTTCGAGGTCGTCGGCGATTCGGGATATTTCCGCACGAACTGACGAGATAGCCTGGCGAAAGTGCCGCTCCTCCGTGGCAGGGTCATCAGGCACACGGTCAGGGACGGCCTGCAGCTCTGCCGCGAACAATACGATGCCTTTCCCGATTCCAATTCCCGGCGCACCCGGCAGGCCTTCAAGGCGCCGTTGCTGGCCGATGCTGGTACGGCACAGCATGCACATCTCGCCATTGACCCTGGCAAAGGCGATCGCACTGCCAAGCTGGGCGGCAAGGGTGGTCAGAAAGGCTTCATCTGCGTCGTCGAAGCGCCGCGCTTTACGCTGCCGTACCAGCAGCACACCCTGTACCCGGCGCTTGTGGATCACCGGGACACCGAGAAACCCGTGGTAGCGACCGGTCCCCGACTGCGTCAGAAACTCCTGATCCAGTTCCTCCGGCACTTCTGCCAGGTTAACGGGACGACTGCTGTCCGCCACTTGTCCGATCAATCCCCGGCCGAAGCCGGCCTTTACCTGACCCACCAGGTCGGCTGGCAGGCCGTCCGTGGCAGCGAATACATGGTGTCGTTGTTCGTGATCGGTGAAGTAAACAGTGCACGCATCCGCTGCCATGACCTCGCGGGTACGACGCACAATTACACTCAATGCACTATCCAGATCCGCTGCCGAGTCCACTTCGCGGACGATACGGGTCAGTGCTTCAAGCCGGTTGCTGCTCCTGGTATTGTGCGGGCTCATGGCGGGGATAAGCGATGCATGCAAGCGTGTTTAGTACATGCAGTTAAATGTACTGACCCGCGGCATCCCTGTCAGCCAGGCCGTCTATCAACCCGGGGACGGATCAGGATGCCGGCATAGGAAATCACGAAGATTGCAAAAGCCGTGCTCCAGCATATGGCCGCCAGGACCAGCCATGAGTCGTAGTATTCTGGAGTAATGGTGGGCGGAAATACCCGAAGCATCCCTGCCAGGTTAGCCAGCACAAAGGCCCAGAACATGGCGGGCCCGACACGCAATGCGCGCCCCGTGTGGCCAAGCGCCACGCGGGCCATCATCCCGAGTGTAAGCGTCCCGATGCCACCCGCAGTGAAGGCATGCATGGCCAGTGCCGGATTTAGCAGGCCGGCCGCGGACAGTGCCTTGAACAGGAATCCCACCACCAGCCAGGCATACCCCAGGTGCAACACCCAGAGCAACGGGACAGACCAGACCTGCTTCTGGTACCAACCGGACAGCCGTATCCCGTGTCCAACGGCGGCGAGTACCGCAAACACGGTGATTGCCAGCGGCGAGGCGTGCGCCAGATCGAGCACCAGCAAAACAACCAGGCTGCCCAGGGAAAGGTATTCAACCGCTTTCCACTGTCGGGTCGTGGCCCCGGCGATGCCTCTTTCAGTGAAAAACGGAATCACTCGCCCTCCGAGAATTGCGATCAGGAGTACGACCAGGTAAACCGCCAGGTTGAGTCCAGCCATCGCCGTAGCCTGCGTCATGCCCAGCAGCTGCATATGTACCAGTACATTTGCCAGCGTCAGGGCTGAGAGGATGAGTAGAAAGACCAGGTTATGTGTCTGCTTCCTGCGCAGCAGCGGGATCGAGAGGGCTATGGCAAGCACCGGCAGGAAAGCGATGTCCAGTGCTGCAATTATCCCGTGTGGCAGGAAACCAGCAACGAAGGGTGCAATCCGACCGGCCAGCCATAGCATGATCAGGCCTGCCAGCGTTTTACCGCCAGGCGTCGGTAAATCGGTCCAGTTGCGCACCGCTGTCAGCAGGAACCCCGCAATCACGGCAACCGTGTAGCCGAACAGCATCTCATGACCGTGCCAGAGTATGGCCGTGTAATATCCGAATTCGGCCTGTCCCCGGATATAGGCAAATATCCACAGGGGTACCAGCAGGACCGCCGTGAGACCGGCGAGTAGAAAAAAGGGCCTGAACCCGAGATTAAAAAGCGCGATCCCGGGGGCTGCCGTGGGCTCGGGATCGTCAATGTTCATCAATGGTGGTGTCATTTCAGCGTAGTGTAAATCCGGACGTTCATGAAGTGATGGCCTGAACAGGACAACAGGTTGTAGCTGCTCGTCCCGAAAGGTATTTCTGCATCGTAAAATGGGCAGAAATTTATATGTAGTATATAATATGCAACAAATGAATGGAATCTGTAAGACGAACCCGAGACAATGTCCGGGTATGGAATTTCCACAATACTTGAAGGTATTCTTGCTTTCGCTCTGTTGGTGGCCTGAAAGCCGGATAGCGACCTCTTATGCGTTTAACAACATTTACGGATTACTCGTTACGCGTTCTGATTTATCTCGGCGCGCGCAGCGACAAACGTGCAGCTGTCGGTGACATTGCGGATGCCTATGGCATATCCAAACACCACCTGATGAAAGTCATTCTGTTTCTGGCGGGTGAGGGGTATGTGCTGACCACTCGTGGCAAAGGGGGTGGGGTAGAGCTAAAGCTCGATCCGGAACGTATCCGGATTGGGGACGTAGTGCGTAAATCCGAGGCAGACAGTGTATTGGTCGAGTGCTTTGCACGAGATACCTCGAACTGCCGTATCGAGCGGCCCTGCTTGTTGCGTGGCGCCTTTGAGAGAGCGGTGCAGGCCTTCTATGCGGTGCTGGATACCTACACCCTTGCCGATCTTCTGGATAACCGGCCTGCGCTGGTGCGTGTGCTACGGGTATCGTCAGCCGGTAAATAGGCAGAACATACTCGATATACTTCAAGCTAGTGCTCACCCTTGGTGCGCAGCAGCCCCGCCAGACGGTTACCCTGTTTTTGTGGTCCTCCGCGTGGAAATATACTGTGGAGGTAGCGATTGCTGCCACGCTCCGATCCCCAGACACGGCGAAAGTGCTTGATAATCTCGAGTACATTCGCCTGCACTTCGTGTTGCTCGTAAAAATCTCTCAGGTAGCGAATGACCTCCCAGATCTCGTCAGTCAGCACCAGTCCCTCCTGTTCGGCCTGGGCGCGCACGAATGCCTCGGACCAGTCACTGAGATTGACCAGATAGCCTTCACTGTCGACTTCGTGTTCGTTGACCCTGAGCAGGCGGGTCTGCATGCCGGGGTAGGCGGTGCTGCCTGTTTCCCTGCCACCGGGCGTGCCGTGCTCGACTACAGTGGCAGGCGCGGTGGGGGACAAGAGAGTAATCTCAATGTCTCCATCCAGACGTCCATGATACCGGGTTGCGCCGTTAACAACTATCTCGCCGCTGGCAGGAGGCATAACGAAGGTAGCGAGACCTGTGCGGTCGGTAGCCCCTTGGATCGGATGCTCCGGGTCGGTGTCGAGATAGAGGACGACCGGTGTACGTTTCACCGGTTCATTGGTGAATTTCACCGTTACCTGTATTCGCAGCATGGCCAAGACTCCCGATGATAAATAGAATGACGCTCGTATATATATTTTTTAAACTGGATTAACTTTTATAACAAGCATATAATATACCAGTACAAGGTTGTATTGGCAGGCGTGTAAATACTTTAGTGGCAATCGTGTTTTTGAAAATTGGTGAGATCAGCCACAAATCTGTTCTGTGCCGCATGATCCTGGTTTGTATTCATTGCGACTTCGGGAATACTACATGGAGCATATGTTCTGCGTTCTCATCGGCGATTGCCCGGATCCAGCCATGCCCTTTCAATCTGCCCCGTTAACAGAGGATTTGTAATGCGATTACTACGCTGGAAATCCAGGTATATGACCGGTATCCAGGAATTGGATGCTCGTATCAGGGCACTGGTAGAATTGCTGAACGATTCGGCCGGCGAGGCGAATAAAGTAGAGCATTGCCAGGATTTGAACGAATTTTTCGAACAAATTACCAGTTTGACAGAGGATATGCTCATACAACTTGGCGAATCCCCGGGTGATGTAAACAAGACGGTGGAAAGTTTTGAAGCCGATCTAAACGCCATGCTGGTATCAGGGCTGCCTTTGGCAGCCAGAGGAACCCCTGCATGCAACGACTGCTGCATGTGCAGTCTACTCGAACGCCGTGCAAATGACTGGCTGGGCCTGCCATTTACCAGCCGGGCACAATGTGAATCAGAAGTCGCATAGTACAGTTCTTTCATGCAGACAGCCTGTCCTGCTCATGGCGCGTCATTTGATTGCATGACGTGTGCATACCTGTGGCACAGTTACTGCCATGTTGTTGCTTCGGTGGTTGGGGGGCAGGGGTCAGTCCGGTATAAGCAGAAGGCTACAACGGCCTGGAGCCGAAGCAGGGTGCATTCTTCTGTTAGTAAGAACAACTCAGCGGGCTATATTGTCGTCATCAGGCGCCGGGTTGATGCAACTGTCCGTAAATAGTTCGATCTCTGCTGGTACAAATTGATTCCGCGCCTGTTCACCATCGATGATGGTAAACAGCATGGAATAAGGCACGGCCCAAATACCTTGTCCGGTCTGGATCTTTGCCAGCTTCGGGTTGAGTTTGATGACGGCGCCAAACAGTTCGCTGCCATCCTTGCCGGTAAATCCTACTTGATCACCGATTTTCAGCGACAGGCGGTCAACCTGATTTTTCTTTGGCGTGATGTCGGTGTCGGCGCCTTCAATATTGATCATATAGAGTGGAACCGTCCAGCGTTTGCCGGTTGGCAGTTCCTGGATGGCTGCCCGGGTTCTGTGTATCTCCAGCACCTGGGCCGGAATTAGGCGATTCACCTGCGGTTCAAAATAAGTGATTTCCATACCGGGTCTGAGCTGACGTTTTATTGCATTCAGGCGCAGGGGATCGTCGAGTAAATGCCCAATGGCTGACTGTAGCCGATAGAGGTCGAAGGCAGAAGCCTTTTGCAATGCTGACACAATCAGTTCGTAATCCATTGGGATGGTCAAGTTTTGCACTGGTGGTTAAGTGATAAGTGCAAGGGCATCGTATGTCACTTTGAGTCAGTCGGGTTGATCAAGGAACTCGGAGATAAATCTCTTTGGCGTTAAGACCTGGATATCGGCATATCCAGAAACCTTGAGCAAATCACTATCGCCGCTGACAATTATACGGGTATTGCTTGCCAGTGCGCAGGCCAGGAATTTATCGTCGTCGGGATCTTCACATACAGGTTCCGGCAGATTCGAGGCCTGAAGCAGCTCGGCATTTTGAACGATCAGACCGAGGATTCCTTCGTATTCAACACCGGCGTAGCGGCTTGCGAGCCGTTCAGCGACATTGAGGTATTCCTCGAGGATTTCGATCGAAACTGCGAGCTGGAATTTCCCTGAACGCCAAGCCTGCAGGATTGTGCCAGGTGGACCGCTGAAATAGATGCCGGATATCAGAACATTCGTATCCAGTACTATCTTCATCGGCGACCGCGCACCTCGGCGACGGTCTTGTTGACATCCGAGCGCTTCATGCCTGCCTTGCGTGCCTGTCGCCGGGCCTTGCGGATCAATGTATCGAATTCGTCCATTGACGGCGGGGTAATCGTTTTCAGGATGACGGCGTCCTTCCCGGCAACTACAACGAATTGCGATCCGGCTTCAAGCCCCAGGCGCTTGCGGATGTCCTCGGGAATCACGACCTGACCTTTAGAGGACATTCGGGTTGTTGCGAGTTCTGCCATGATGCTGTACCTGTCTCATAATCTTACTGGTAAGATTATGAGACAGGTCATTACCCAAGTCAACGGAATATCAACGTGACCAGATCGTGACTGACTCCTGTCATCTCGTGTCCACTCCTGTCCACTTAAGTCAACTTGGCGCGGGGCCGGCGTGCCTAAGTTGTTGAAAACAGGGCGGCCAGAAAACGCCATTGGGGTCTGAAAATCCCCGTGTCGGCAGTTGATTGCTCGGCACATCCCTGTGCCTCACCCCTTCGGGGCCGTTGCTGCGCAACGTCCAAATTCGCTCCCGGCGAATTTGTCTGTCCCTGGCCACCATCATAATTCTAAATAAAAACAATAAGTAATCGGCCTCAGTAAGCACTATTCCAACCACAGAAATTCCGACACGCGTATTAATGCCCCGTGCTGGTAAATATCAATTGAAGACCGGTACATTTTGCCCATGTTCCGGGGACAGTATACTTAACACCAGGATTTCGTTAACCGTTGCACGTCAATATTGAACCCGTGGGGCATCCATCATGGATTTAAAATTCGATACCGAACAATTCGACAAATGCCAGGCGATACTCATTGATGAGATCGCCAAACAGATCAAGATCAAGCTTCTGGAAGCAGGCATGGAAGGAGAAAAGTTAGAGGAAAATGTCGCAAAAATCACCTTCAGCATAGCCAATATCGTCGATGATATGGCAGCAATCGAATCTGACGGTTTTGAGGTCAGGCCGTATTTGACTTTCCGCGTGGATGACGATGTGTTAATTCATTGTGGTGAAAACTCCTGCACCAATGAATTTGTATACAAAACCTTGAATCAACTGTTCAGCTGATACTCTCGGCACAGATCGGGAGACTCGGATATCCGGTTTGCGTTAACACTTCAGATTACATGGTCCAGGCCTATTCAAAAAGACTGTTGTCTCCTTTCACAGGGCAAGTACAGATCGTGGAGACCGATCAGGCGCGTGCACTCACTCTCGATGGCAACAACTGGGAGCTGCAATACAGGTTATCTTTAGGAAGGGGTCCGGTTGCCGATCAGCAGCAATCAGTGAAGAAACATAATTATGTACGTGTGGCAATCATCAGGCCATCAGGGATCAAGCGCATGCCGTTGCCTCACTACCTCGAAATAGATGCTGTTGAAGAGCAGGTCCAGGAACTCGCGGCATACCTTGAAGAGGTCAGCTTACCCCTGCCGCCTGCTGACATGCATGAATACTGGTTACTGGATGAGGCGGATAAGCAACCACTGGCATTGATCTATTCCTGCCTGCATGCGGAGGAGATGCCATCATTTCCGCAACGCCCGGAATGGACGGCAACACCCGCTGCCATCATGAAGGTGCCCAGGATACCCGAGGAAGAGCAGCATTACGTGCCTCCCGTGAATTATCGACTGGAACATCTGGTGAATGAACGTGCCGGCAGGCATCCCAGGGCAAGGTGGATCAAGCGAGGCGAAGGCCAGACCGGGTTCTTCCCTTCATGCCTGGTGCGTGAGGATTGGGAGAGTGAGGAAGACCGCCGTCTTTGTCAGCGATACATCGAGCGCCAGGCACCCCGGCTGCTGATGCTCCATGGGTTGAAACATGAAGACCGGGCACGGCTGGAAGGCTATGCCCGTCAGAACGCACTGGAGGTCGAACGGTTTTTCCCCCTGTATCCAGCGGTCGCTGACGACAAACTGATGTCGGCGATATGCGTCGAAGCGCGACTTCGGCTCGCGGCAGAACGTTCCGGTACTGAATGACATAATACCTGCCCCGGCAGGCAACATCCTTTAGAATTGAGGTATTCCAATACACCTGGATCCTCATGGAGGCTGGCTGGTATGCCGCAATTCATCTTCGTCTACCTCGGAGGAGAACTTCCTGACAACCCTGAAGAGGGGCAGAATCATTTCCAGCGCTACCAGCGGTGGCTGGATTCACTGGGTAATGCCGTCATCAGCCCGGCAATTCCTTTCAGGGATACGCACGTCGTACAACCGGACGGAACTGTCTCGCCGGGCAGCACGAGCGCAATGTCGGGCCTCAGTATTATCCGGATGGATTCACTGGAAGAGGCCCTGGCTGCTGCCCGGTCGTGTCCGTTCCTCGAGATAAACGGCACACTTGAAGTTTCCGAGATGATCGAGATGTCCGGCCAGCAGGATGATCAGGCGAGTGAGAAGCCTAACTAGCCCGGCGAAGAATATGCACAGACCGAGTGATGAGTAGTCCGTCCAGTCTTGTCGATCTCCAGCGGATCGAGACCTCCATTATGATGCTGAAACAGTATCTCGCAGAGGATGACATCGCACCGCTCATCGATGTACTGGAGTCGCTCGCTGCCGACCCCCGTAACGAAGCGTTGCTCGGTCGGTTGTCGGACGTCTTTGATGGTCTCGGACACCTGCAAGGTGCCGTACTGACCTACGCACCCTATATATCAATAGTCCTGGCGGGCGATCTGTTCGATAATATGGACTGACGTCCCGATCTGCTGCAGGTCCGGGATTCCACTCCTCCGGACTCCGGAAACTGGCCGAAATCCGGAAAAATAAGGTAATATAGGGTACTTCGGATGTGCTCTTGACTGCGCAGATTGTCGGTTAGATTGCCAGTTTACCGGGAGGGACTGGCGTCGATAATTTCTTCGAACCCCCCGTTTTTTACTGCTTAGTAGAGGTAGATTATGAGTGATGCACCCAAGACCAAGCCCCAGGTACCGGAGGGCAAATCCCGCTTTCTGACCACCCGTCCGAAACCGGCGAATGAAAAGGGTTACGTCGGCTATGACACCATCTGGGACTCATTTCACAAAGAGGTCAAATACACCACCCCGAAGCGCCCCTGACCCCAGGCGCCGCGCGACCCGGTACACGGGCGCGCGGCCGCACTTGTTAAGGGTTTCCCGCCGCCGTGGCAGACATCAGATCGGGACCTGGGTGCCAGCGGGGAGATCCGGTCCTTCTTCAACCCTGCCGCCGGCCTCTATCTCTTCCTCGGTCGCATCGCGAACTGTCAGTATATCGAGCTTGAATACCACTTCCCTGCCGCGAAGGGGATTGTTGCCATCGATGGTGATAAGGTCGCCGGCTATACGCGTCACCAGGAAAGTCCTGGTCTTTCCCTGGTCGTTCTCCATCAGTATGGCCGTGCCGACCTCGCGGTATTCCTCCGGCACGTTATGGATGTTTTCGTTGATGACCAGGGAGTCATCCCTGGGGCCGTAGATCTGGTTGCAGTCGATCGGCACTTCGATCGTATCGCCTGCCGTCCTGCCTTCGAGTCCCCGCATGACTGCGGGAGCAAGCACCTCGTTTACACCGTGGACATAGCCGAGCGGGAACTCCACCTCGGTCAGTACACTATCGGTCTTCACGTCGATGACCCTGTACTTCAGTTCTACGTACTTGCCATCGGTGATGACGTCCCTGATTATCTCTGACATAACTGTGACTCGATTCTAGAATATCGATGCCGCGAAGATCTTGATTTCTCCCTGCTCGTAACCGAGCACCATACGGCCCAGCCATTCACCTTCCTTCTTTGTACTCCTGACCCGGTACAGGCAGGTAACATGCTGACCCCGACGGATCAGTCCCAGGTAGTCGTAGTCCGGTGACCAGATTGCGGGTGAGTTCACTCCTGGCGAACTGCTTGCCCACCTCGACCTCGTTCAGGCCGTGCAACAGGTCTCGCGAGAAATGCTTGATGAACAGTCCATACTTGCCCTCGTTGGAGTATTTGATCAGTTCATCCCACATCGGATGCGCGACCGCGAGAATCGTTTCCTCGCTGTCGTCGATAATGTTCTTGAACTCTTCACTCTGCTCTGCAGTTTCTGTCGTCATGTTCATCTGCCCTGCATGTCATAATATGGGCACATCCTGAAATAAAAAAGATCAACATGTGCTGATCTTTCAGTCCCTGCCAGGATATCGAGGGATCTCTAAACGCTTCTAGAGATCCCTCGATCACATTCCTGTCGAGCTTGAAGCTACTTGTCATCAACGAGGTGATAACAAGGCGCTTTCTCCATGGTGTACTCACCGGTTTCCGGATCGCGGCGGGAAACTGTCAGTACGTGCCAGTTATCATCATCCACCCTCATGAAGTCACCACGGTAGTAGTAACCCGGCCAGCGGGTCTCCTTACGGAACAGTGTGTGCTGGAAGACAGCCTCGGAAGTGAGGTGACGATGCTTGACCTCCCAGGCACGCAGCAGTTCATGGATGTCTTCCGCAGCGATCTTCTCGAGGTCTTCTTCCAGGATCTTTATTTTCTTCAGACCGATGTTAAGCAGCTTGTCGTTGGTCATGTAGCTGACGGTCACGCCACCGGCGTACTCGTCCATCAACTTCTGCAGACGATCCAGCGCCTGACGCGGGTTGATGTAGTTCGGGTTGACGGAGCCCGCGGTAATCTCGTTGCGATAGATCCGGTAATGCTCCATCGGCTTGTAGATCTCCTTCTTGCGACGCTCGATCTGCTCCTGGGAAACAACAATTCCCTCGCCCTTGCCGTCATCGATGTATTTGCAGGCGGCTTTCGCTGCCAGGCGACCTTCGGTAAAGGAGCCGGAAGAGAATGCGTGCGGCGTGCCGCCGACGGCATCACCGGCACCGAACAGGCCTTCGACGGTGGTCATACGGTTGTAGCCCCAGAAGTACTCCGGTGGAGACACATCCTCCGGACCGGAACACCAGGCGCCGCAACCGGTCGCGTGAGAACCCATGACATACGGCTCGGAGGTGGTCAGTTCCGGGTTCTCGTATTTCGGGTCAACGTCGGTAGCGGCCCACAGCACGGCCTGGCCGACGGTCATGCCCAGGAAGTTATGCCAGCCGATCTCTTCGAGATGCGGGTCCTGGAAGGCTTCCATGGTCACCATGTGGATCGGCCCGCGGCCGGCGTTGACCTCACTGATCAGCGCGTGGTTACGCAGACAGGTCGGAATCGGACGGTGCGTCAGGTGCGATGCTTCGATATCCAGATACCTCTTGCCGACCATTTCCTCCAGTGCGGGGAACCACTTGGATTCGTACTCTTCGCCATAGGCATTCTGGGTGTAGGTCTTGAGATGCAGGAAGTAGGCGCCCACCGGGCCGTAACCGTCCTTGAAGCGGGCCAGTACGATGCGGTTCTCCATCTGGGTCATCTTGGCGCCGGCACCGATAAGCAGACCGTAGGCCGAGCCTGATGACCACGGTGCATACCAGACACGACCGGCACCTTCACCAACCGAGCGCGGTTTGTAGATGTTGGATGCACCGCCGGCACCGACGATGACGGTTTTGGACTTGAATACGTGGTAGTTACCGGTACGCACGTTGAAACCGACGGCGCCGGCAACACGGTTTGGCTTGCTTTCATCCATCAGCAGGTGGGTCACGCAGATGCGGTTGAATACCTTGTCAGCGGCCTTCTTCGCGGCACCGGCCACGAGTGGCTTGTAGGACTCACCGTGGATCATGATCTGCCAACGGCCTTCTCGCAGATAGGCGCCGGTCTTCGGATTGCGCATGATCGGCATACCCCATTCCTCGAACTGGTGTACAGCCGAGTCGACGTGGCGCGCCATGTCGAACAGCAGGTCTTCACGCACCATGCCCATCAGGTCGATACGTGCGTAACGCACGTGGTCTTCCGGGTTGTTTTCACCGAAACGGGTGCCCATGTAACAGTTGATCGCGTACAGGCCCTGCGCCACGGCACCGGAACGGTCGATGTTCGCTTTCTCTGCGATGACGATCTTTTTGTCCTGGCCCCAGTAGCGCGCCTCGAAAGCGGCACCGGTACCACCCAGGCCCGCGCCTGCGACCAGGATATCGATATTGTCTTCGACGATGGTTTTGTATCCCATTACGAGTAACCCTCCACGCCTTCTACCATTTTCAGACCATTGGACTTGAGGGTGTGGATATCACCATCGTCCATACGAATGTATTTGGGTTCGTTGAACAGGAGCTGGCTGTCGCGCTGCTGCTGGGTTGGAGCCGAAACTTCACGAAGCTGCGGAATACAGGTACCCCAGGGCTTGGTGGTGATCGGCGCCAGCAGATCCATATCCTTCTTGCCGTTGCGGAACTTGATGCGCCAGGCAATGACACCTTTTTCCTCATCGCGCTTCACGCGTACCGAGTGGCCCAGCGGTGCGAAGTCCGCATAACCACGGCAATCGATCGCCTGATGCGGGCAGGCCTTGACGCAGGAGTAGCACTCCCAGCACATGTTGGGTTCGATGTTGTAGGCGCGACGGGTTACCTTGTCGATATGCATAATGTCTGAAGGGCAGATATCGACACACTGACCACACCCGTCACAACGAGTCATGTATACAAAAGTTGGCATTATGAATACTCCTTACTTCTGGAAGCTAATCAGTAGTGACAGGGGGGTTCGGCGTTGATACCGGGCCCCATGTTGGGTGGATTTTTACCCATGTATTCCGGTACGTCCGGAAACTTTGTGTGTACGGCAGGATCCGTCAGGTCGTAATCATTGGGCAGACCCTCTCTCGATCCATCCGCCATGATGCATTTCTTCTGGTAGGCCGCAAAAGGTTTGAAGAACATGTGTGCGAACTTGGACCAGAAGACAGTGCCAAACAGTACAGTGCTGCATGCGATGAACAGTACGAAGAGCAGCATGTTCAGCGTGCCGCCACCCAGGGTGGCTGACCACAGCAGGGCGAAAGTGGGCATGGTGATCAGGCCGACGATGAAGATGTCGCCGCGCCCGTTGAAGTTGTACCACTTGACACCTTCGGCCGCGACATCGACGCGGATGAAAAACCAGAACCAGTAACCGCCGAAACACAGCATGAGAGCACCCAGGTGCCAGAGGACGGGCCAGATACCCGCATCGGCTGCCGTTGCGTAACCGAAAATCAGGACCGCGGTGCTGACAACAAAGATGACGAAACCGTACATGGTGAACAGGTGTGAGATACGGCGGCGTGGTCCTTTTAAATTCCGAAGAGGTGAGGACTTCGTTAACGACAGTTTGCATCGCAAGTGATGTTTTTTCGCCACCGCTCAGGGTGCGCTTGGCGTCTTTCTGTGCTCTTTTTGCATTTTCGAAAAAGTACTGGGCACTCTGTTTATGCATCATGTCCAGAATAGTTCCGCCAATCACAAGCAGGACCATGAGAATGACGTAGCCCTGCATGATGGCTGGTGAAATGAACGTTGAAAGTTCGTAGAAGGGGTTGGTACTAAGCATGTAAACGTCTCCTCGACCGTCCTCAAGCTAGCTGGTCAGTAGGTATCATTGTCAGCGAGTCAGTTTGAACTGTAATACGCGTCAATTCTAATCAATTAGTGTTTGTGATGCATATATGAAATATATGACTAAAGGGATAAGCAACCGGGCGCCTGGCTGTGATGGGTACAGGTCCCGCACCAGGGGATAGGCTTCTCCAGGTTTTGCCGGGCTACTGTTCGCGCCTCTGTTTTCGTAGCACATGCTTGACGTAACAATATGATTTAATGATAGATTAGCCAAATTAATAACCAGTCTTGGCAAAACATCGTGGGCATGTTCAGCGGTTCTGTACCGTGATATGCCAGACTGTCTGGGGCGTTTTCGAAACTGCTGACCGCTGTACCCCGGAATCCCCGCTTCCTGAAGTTTCTGGCGAGTGGTGAAACCACCAGTAACCGGTTCATACGGAGACTGCTGATGGAAGAGGGCGGTCAAGCGGTCTGTCGTCGCAGCGTGCCGACGCTGAAGGCGAGCAGATCCTGCAGTTGCCGGACGTCTGTACTGCAGATCGAGGGTAATGGCGAAAACCACCACTGTGTATGAGGTATGCGCGGTATCAGGAGACGAGTTCCAGGCAGCTAAACCTCGCAGAAACGCCATGAAGACTATCGTTCGTTGCTGCGGTTGAATGCAGGCCGGGACTCATGAGTGTGAAAAGAGCGAATGCTGAAGACCCGGGTTGACCAGCCGCGCGACTGGTCAGGCTCGCGAAGGCCAATCGGTTCATGGCCGTTTCGGTGTGGTGTACTGGGCAACGATCTGAAACGATTCCCGGATAGTTTCATACCCAACGTAACCCGTTTCAGTAGGTGCTTTTTGACGGGTTTTCAGGAAACGTGTATTGCCCTATTCGACAGACTGGCGGAAGTCCAGGCAGTTCGGCCGTGTAACACCAGGGCGGAGTCGACCCTTCTCTGCTCGCAGTTTCGCTTAATCTCCGCCCGGGATATTACTCGAAATTTATTGTTTTTGTAGATGGTGTCAACCTGATTCATGCCAGTTTCAGCCATCACTTTCCACACGCAGGTTTAACTGATACTAGAACCATCTCATAATTCCTCGCAACCCCTTGGGGACCGGGCGATTTTGGCCCTGGGCCTTGTTGCGGCTCGCTCATGTAGCTACGGCTACACCACGCTCGCCGCGCCTTGCCATGAACCAAAATCGCCGCGGTGCCCGCGGGAGATTATGAGATAGGTTCTAGTAAAGGCTCAGCATGCAACCGACTGACATCCGTTCACGGATCACAGGCGCATCAATCTGAAAGCCGATCCAGCTTGCGGAGAAGGTGTGGCATGGACCCAGGGCATCAAAATAAAAGGACATTACCGGGTAACCGGTCTAAAACCCGTGTCCCGGCCGCTGGCTGAAAAACGGCCGGGAAAAAATACAGATTAGCTGATGTCAAACCGTCGACCAGGCGCCCTACAGTCATCATAGTCTGTGCGTGAGTTTTGCGTGAATCAGTTGTGCACGGTGGTGCATTGTCGTGCAAATTGGGCAACGGGAGTCCCGGTAAGTGGTTGAAAGATAAGGGCAAGAAATCGAGACTTCGTACTGAAAATCCCCGTGTCGGCAGTTGATTGCTCGGCACATCTTTTTACTCGGGCATGTGCCTAGCACCCCTTCGGGGCCGTTGCTGCGCAACGTCCAAATTCGCTCCCGGCGAATTTGTCTGTCCCTGGCCACCATTCTCATCAACAGGATAAAGGCTGATGTTTACACCCGGGCGTGACGAGGAACTCAAGCCAGGCTGCTCCGATCATCACCTGAAAGTGATGAACAGGTATCTCCGGCGTGCGTTTCAGCATCCCGTGGACGCTTCGCATGCCAATTTTCTCACGGGTTATGCGGAGCGCCCGGCTGGCGGCCGGCGAGCTACTGTTACTCCCCCGTCGCCGCCGGCCGCCAGTTCGCCTCGTCGAGCGATGAACGCATGAATCCATAACACTGCGGCGGTATCGAACCAAAGTACTGTGCCGGTCTGTGCGGAACGGTATAATTTTTGTTTCGAATCGACCTGTACTCCTGTTCAAAATCATCCCACACGCGTACCGGCGAATTGGTTGACGCCCCCCCATGTACCTGGTGAAAACTGCCTTCCCCCAGCAATATGACGTAAGCCATTTCCTCAACGGTCAGCGCCCTCTCGAAGAAGTCCAGATTGACGAGGCCGCCCCCGGGGATTTGAAGCGTGTTTCGAATCCGCCCAGCCGTAAATACTGCGATTTTGGCAAGCAGAGACAGGGACTTTCAGATATCGGCATTAACCACCCGCGAGCATTCGACCCGGCGAAAGAGGCGATCGAGAACAGCGCATATCCGTTGTCGCGCCACGCCACGCTGTCCAGCAGGCGGTCTTCCACCTGCTGATTGTATCCTTCATGAATCGATTTCATTTGTACGTCGGGACCAAGGTGCCATCCCAGGGTCGCTATGAAAGCTGGTTGCGGCGAGAACGCCGTCACCATGCGCTTCATGCCGGCAATTACACCTGGGCTCAGGATGCGCGCGCCATCCACGAGCATGAGCACGTGTTCACCCTGCGCCATGTCGACCCCGATATTCAGGGCTTCTGCCGGCGAACGTGAATCCGTGGGATGGTAGTGATAGTGGAAGTTACTGCCAAAAGAACATACGTCAGAGCTGGATAGTGCCTCTGAAGATCCGTTTTCTATGACAATGACCTCGTAATCATCGACATCGACTCCGCGCTGGTAGTCGCACGACAATGAATACAGTGTCCTGGGTGCTTCACGACGCATATTGAAGACGACCATCACAATAGAGAGATAACAGCGATCCCTGGAATTACTGTACTTGCCCATGTGAAGCTTCCTTTTATCCAGATTCAGGATGGATCCCGCGACCCATTAACTGACTGCAGGCGCGTGGACTTCGCCGCACCTGCAGAAAAATAGCCACAGCGCAAATCAACTGTATTATTACGGTGTGGATAAAACCGGACAGATTCGACAGCGTGGTACGCCATTGTTTCGGCACCCGGAGAGTTCGATACACATAAAGCAGGAATCTGGATCGATCGTGAAAAGTATCCATCGACAGATAATGCGACCATAGTCCTGAAGAAGCCGCGGTCTTGTGGCTCCGTTGTCGAGAAAAGCCGTTGCCGTGTATCCAGTGCCAGCATGCTGACGATGTGAGATGAAGCGATGTTTTTCAGGATTGGAGCGCCAGGTGATGTATCAAGAAGTTCGTGTGCCAGGCGGAAACCAAGCATGGCTTTTTTCTCGAAACGCATGCCCCTCACCTGTCTCGATATGAAGTCCCAGTTCATTTCAGGTTTGGAACGGATAATTTCAGCGATATCACAAACTCTCCTCATCGTGTGCCAGCTTTCCTTGATACCCTCAATAATCGCAATAAGCAGTTCATCCTCGACTGAGAAAAATTTAAAATTCATTCCCTCTATGGTTGTCGATTCCGCACGCTCCCACAAAGGATCGCAGTTCAAGTAGAACATCCAATGGGTAAGATTGGTGACGCGTCCATTCCAGTCTTTGCGTTGAAGGGCGCTGCCCTCCAGGGCTTCGCGCATGACCGGATAGCAATACGGGGTAATTCCGTAATGCAGATCGACAGAGCTGACCCGATCCGCGTTACGCGTTAGCTGTGCCTGTACTGTGGCGAATTCGTGATGACCGAAATACGTGTGGTCGTAGCCGCTTCGAATTAAAATATCCTTTGCTCTCAGGAAGTCTTTTCTTTGGACCAGTAGATCGATATCGCCACATTGCCTCAGATTCATGCTGCCGTATATGCGAAGTGCAAAGGTAACTCCCTTAAAGGAAATTGTCGCTATACCGTTGGCATGTAATTGCTTTAGGATGCCCGATAATTCATCCAGGTTATGTCTATTGTGGGTCGTACATGTATCAACAAGTTCCTTCAGATCCTTCATTACCTGATTCGGGATGCGGTCGGGGTAGACACTCGTGATCTTATCCAGATTATGATAGACCAACGGTACTATCTGGTGCCGAACGGCGATTGTCTTGAGAAAAGACCAGTCCATGTCCTTCGTGATCAGGTCGCGCATGTGCTGTGCCGGATCGATATCCGGATGCGCGTGCGCGCAGCGCAGCACCAGCCGGGCTTCTTGTGGAATATCTCGATTGAGTTTTTTTCTTATACTGTCAAGCATGTTTTCGAAGCTCGGGGGCCTGCCGTGGCGCAGACGGCATGCGTTATTTCCTGTGATCAGGTTGATACGATACAACTATTCCGGGTCAAGTCACACGACAATGTAACCCGCCTGGAGTAGCATATACACTCAGGCTAGGCGCGCCAGTATCAGCTGGCATTTATAGCTTAAAAAGCCAGATGAGTGTTAATGGAAGAGTACATGACATTGGATTCCGAAGATGATCTCGAGGTATTTGTAGTCGTTCATGATCCCTCGATCATCGAAAAACTCGAAGCAGAGCAGCATTTTTCCATGCTGCCAAATTACCGTTATATTCTCGTGGGGTATGATGACAGGCACGCTAACAGTGATTTTCAGTGCCCCGCAAAAAGTATAGTTGCACAATTGTTGCCGACCAATATCGAAGAGCACAGGTATCTGCTGGCCTTTACCGCGTGGTACGCAATCGCAAAAAACGGTCTTGCCAGAGCGAAGCTGGTTTCGATTCTTGAATACGATGTGGATGTTGACCGGGATTTTCATCATCGCACCATCCATGCGCTACAGGAGAGGCATCGGATGCTGGGCTATGTGCCGTTCCCGCTCACTCACCCTCAATATCTATACGCAACAGCCTGGTTCACGGATGCTCTTGCAGAAGTCTATAATATTGACGCGGCAGCGATGGTGCACAGGCATTTATCCAGCGGGGGTGCAGATCTCTGGACGGCGACAACGAACCTTTCGATGCGTCTCAATGACCTGGAAGATTTTGTTGACTGGTTCCTGCCACTGTCACGAATCTTCAGGCACGATCCCGTCGGGGCTCATGTTCACGAGCGCAGCGTGCCCATTTACTGTATGAACAGAGGGATTGAAAATTATTACCTTCCGGGGCTACTGCAGCACCATCAGAAAAGGTCTCATGGCGCACGTGTAAAAACCCTTGAGGAAGCCCAAAGGATTGCCAGGGAAATACAACATGGCAGGGAAGCGGAATCCTGAGCCGACGGCCGGTATGGTTCCACACGTCACCCGGAGGCCTTGTATTTTCATATCATGATTCCGGGGAGGAGATGCGACAGGCATCCGGACAATGCTCAATCAAAGCGCCGACTGAATGAGTTGGTTCTGTACTCGCCGCAACTATTGCACGGCTGTAAAAGGCAGGCAAATTCCCCAGGTGGATACCGATGGGACCCAACAGAGTGGGATGGTTTGAGGATGAGGTACTGGACTGGCTGCAACAAAGGCTGGAATGCTGCAAAGCAAGCTAACCGACGCTCCCGAAAAGGAGCAGGGAGTCCCGCGTCTGCAGAACCCGACCACCCTTTGCTAATGCCCTAGTGGTGTCAGTGATCGGGTTTAGCGACGACACCTACATGGTCGAAATGGTCGGTGTGGATGGCAAGACCTTTTACGCCTCGACGAGGAATTACCCCGCAGCACAGCGCTAAGTGGTACGGTAAAAGCCACGCCAGGGTCGCCATAATGTTTTTACAGCAGCAGCGAGAGCAAATTCGTTTCTCTGATACAGGCGTGGCACCACGCTAGCACAGCGCGGTGTTCATCTCTTTCCGGCAGTTATTTTCACAGCGCCGCCGCTACCACATACTCTGTAGCGTCAATGGCGCAGGTGAAGAGGGCAGTTAATTCGTGACCGTCGGGATCGGTGGTGGCCTGGCAATCAAGCATGCCGTCGGATACCTGTATCCAGCAGGTTTGATGGTTGGGGATGGGTGTTCGACAATGTACCGTAGCCCGCATCAATCATACGATGAAACGTGTCTGGACTCCATCGCTCCACCAGATGTGGAGGAATGCTGATGGACATGGATGCACTGTATCGTGCCGAATCACGGCGTGTGTTCGCGACACTGATACGCCTTCTGGGCGACTTTGATCTCGCTGAGGAGGCATTACATGATGCCTTTCGCGCAGCGCTGGAACAATGGCCGCGCGACGGCGTACCGGCCAATCCGCGTGCATGGCTGGTTTCAACAGGTCGATTCAAGGCCATCGACAAAATCCGCCGTGGTGAACGATTCGAGGCGCTAGACGATGCCGTCGCGATAAAAATCGCCGCACCGCCCGACTCCGAACCCGAAGCAATTGAAGACGACCGGCTGCGGCTGATTTTTACCTGCTGTCACCCCGCACTCAATCCCGACGCGCGCCTGGCGTTGACCTTGCGTGAGGTTTGCGGGCTGACTACGGAAGCGATTGCCAGCGCATTCCTGACGCGGGTGCCCACCATCGCGCAGCGTATCGTGCGCGCGAAAGCGAAAATACGCGACGCGAAGATTCCCTACCAGGTACCCGTGATGGACGAGCTGCCTGAGAGGCTGGAGAGTGTGCTGCAGGTCATCTACCTGGTGTTCAACGAGGGTTACTCGGCATCCAGCGGTGATGCGGTGACACGGCCGGATTTGTCGGGCGAGGCAATCCGCCTGGCGCGGCTGCTGATCGCCCTGTTGCCGGCATCGCAAGTACACCCACAGGCAAGTGGCCTGCTTGCGTTGATGCTGCTCAACGAATCGCGCCGTACCGCGCGCACTGCACCCGGCGGAGACTTGATCCTGCTTGAGGACCAGGATCGCAAATTGTGGAATCAGGCATGCATCGATGAGGGCATCGCGCTCATCGAATCTGCATTTGCCAGTGGGCGCTCGGGTGTGTATGCCGTCCAGGCCGCGATCTCTGCGACTCACGCACGGGCGGCAAGTGCCGACGTCACCGACTGGGCGGAAATCGTCAGCCTTTACGACGTGCTGCTGCAGCTTGCGCCAACACCGGTGGTGGAACTCAATCGCGCGGTGGCGATCGCCATGCGTGACGGTCCGGCAGCCGGGCTCGTGCTGGTCGACAGGCTGCTGCTGCAGGGCGAACTTGGCGAATATCGTTTCGCATACGCTGCGCGCGCCGATTTATGCCGGCGCCTTGGGCTTGACGATCAGGCCCGCGTTGCCTATGAACGCGCGCTTCAGCTCACACAGTCCGCGCCGGAGCGGCGCTTTCTCGAACGCCGGCTCGGTGCACTGAAAAAATAATTCCGGTGCCTGTCGATCCGGGGGGATGCCGATCGACTACATGATGAAGGCAGCCGGTATTCACAACCGGACTGCCGATACAGTTTCAACTAAATCAAGGAGATATCATATGAGATACCTGGTCATCGTCAAGGCGAGCAAGGATTCCGAGGCGGGCGTGATGCCCAACCAGGAGCTGCTCGAAGCCATGGGCAAATTTAACGAGGAATTGGTCAAGGCCGGCGTGATGCTTGCCGGTGAAGGCCTGCAGCCATCCTCCCGGGGCAAGCGCGTGCGCTTTTCCGGCGCACAGCGCACGGTAATCGATGGCCCGTTTCCGGAAACCAAGGAACTGGTCGCGGGATTCTGGATCTGGAAATGCGCGTCGATGGATGAAGCCGTCGAGTGGCTGAAGAAAAGTCCCAACCCGCATGCTGGAGAATGTGACGTGGAAATCCGGCCGATATTTTCGCCGGAAGATTTCGGTGAGGCGTTCACACCGGAACTGAGGGCACAGGAAGAACGATTACGCGAGCAGGCGGCGCGCAATGAAAAACCGTGAAATGGCGCGCGCGCTCGATAACATCGGTGCCTTGATTCTCGAGCGTGCACGCAATTCAGGCCGCGGGTAATCTCACGCAAGGCTCAAAATACCGGGTAGCCAGGAGTATAGCCATCATGCAGCGCATCACCCCTTTTCTATGGTTCGACAATACCGCGGAAGATGCCGCGAACTACTATGTTTCAGTGTTCAAAAACGCACGGATAGAAGGTGTGTGGCGCTACGGCAAGGAGGCGTCGGCCGCATCCGGCCAGCCGGAGGGTTCGGTGATGAGCGTGTCTTTCGAGCTGGACGGGCAGAAGTTTGTCGCCCTGAACGGCGGGCCACACTTTCAGATCAGCGAGGCGGTTTCGTTCGTGGTGAATTGCGAATCACAGGAAGAAATCGATTATTACTGGAACAGGCTGTCGGACGGGGGCGACCCGGCGGCACAGCGCTGCGGCTGGCTCAAGGATCGCTTCGGCGTCTCGTGGCAGATCGTGCCGGCGATACTGCCGGATCTGCTCAGGGGCGCTAACGCGAGCAGGGTGATGCAGGCGCTGCTGCAAATGGGCAAGCCGGATCTTGCGACCCTGCAGCGCACGCATGCTCAATAGAATTCAATCCGGACTTTCAATCGAGGAGACAGATCATGAGTAATCCAGCACAACAATCCGCCATACAACAGACCGTGATTCCGCACCTTATCTGCGACGGTGCCGCCAGGGCGATCGACTTCTACAGGAAAGCCTTTGGCGCAGTGGAAATGATGCGCCTGCCGGGCAAGGACGGGCGTCTGATGCACGCCTGCGTGCAGATCGGTAACGGCTATGTGTTTCTTTTCGATGAGTCGCCCGGGCAGGGCGCATCGGGTCCGAAGACGCTGAAGGGATCGCCAGTCATCATCCACCTCTATGTGCCGGATGTGGACGCCACCATGGCCAGCGCGGAGGAAGCGGGAGCGACGGTGGTGATGGCTGCACAGGACATGTTCTGGGGCGACCGCTATGGCCAGGTGATCGATCCGTTCGGACATCACTGGTCGATCGCCACGCACCTGCGCGACATGTCGCCTGAGGAAATTCAGGCCGCGGCGGAGAAGGTCACCTGTTGATGGATTGGCAAGCTGTGACGGAGTGGCATCGTGATATTTACTGTTATGCCTGCCGGCGATGGAACAGGGGTGTCCTGGAGCAGGGACGGTACGAACAGCTTCACGGGCAGGACTTTGCAGGTGTGTATGGGCATGGAGGACATGGCGGGCCCGGCTTTCGAGCCAGGGCTTGCCAGCTTCAAGGCTGCAGCGGAGCAATTATAAGGAGCGCGTGCGATGAAATACCTGTGTCTGGTCTATCTCGATGAACAGCGTCTGGCCGAACTGCCTGACGAAGACTGCGTAGCCTTCGATGAGGGTATCCGTGACAGCGGTCACTGCATTGCCTCCGAAGCGCTGGAGTCGGTGAACACGGCCACTACGGTACGGGTGCGAAACGGCAACCTGTCTGTCACAGACGGCCCCTTTGCCGAAACCAAGGAACAGCTTGCCGGGTTTTACATGATCGAGGCACGCGACCTTAACGAGGCGATTCAGATCGCATCGAAAATTCCACCGGCGCGCGTTGGCAGTATCGAGGTGCGGCCGGTTCGGCCGATCCGTGCAGTGGTGGCCAGGGAGCGTGCCGCGCGCGGTACCAGCGTATGAGGGAGGTGGAAACAAGTGGCTTTTCGGGTGGTTATCGAGGGCCAGGGTTTTTTACACCGGGCCGGATAGGCGAGCAGGCCTGTCCGCTAAACCAGGCCGTCTACCGAGGGAAATTGCCATTTTACTCGGGACAGCAACTGGAGGAGTCAGCCATGCTGGCCTGACTCAAATAAACGGGTCTCCGGAGATCTCGGGGCGGTTCGTTGTCTGACAATATGAGCAATGAACGCCTATACCTGGTCCTGTTGGAACATCTGGTCAGGTTTGCGAGAACAGCTACCAACCAAATGGTATATGAACGAAGTTTCTTGCGTGAGTTTTGCGGGAATCAGTTGTCCACAATCGTGCACTGGCGCCCGGGCCGGCTGTAACGGGGCAGCTCCCGCTCTTCCAGGTCGCGCTGTATCAGCTATGCTTTTTATAGGCGCCGGAAGGCAACGTGTCTCACCAGAGAGGAGGGCATGACATGCTCACCGACCTTGTAAAGGGCTTGTTGAAGGCCGTATTGGTGGGGGCGGGCGTGGTTTTCCTGAGTGCTGTCGCGACGGCGGCCGACGCCCCGGAAAATTACCAGGTGGTCGACGGTGTGGCGATCTACCTGGGCCTGATGCCGGCACAGATCATCGAGGGCCACCCCATGTCGCACACGGAAGCCGGGATGCACGGCGGTGTGCCGGCCGGGAGTCAAAGCAACCACGTGATGGTGGCACTGTTCGATGCCGCCACCGGGAAACGCATCGGGGACGCCATGGTGAAGGCGGCGGTAGGTGAGATGGGGATGGGGCTGCAGTGGAAGACCCTGGAGCCCATGCAGATCGCCGATACCATCACCTATGGCAACTACTTTGTCATGCCGGAAAACGGCATCTACCGCATCCAGGTGCGGATTCACCTGCTCGGACGCCCGCAACCTGTGGTGGCGATTTTCACCCATCAGCACTTCACGCAATAAATCATGCGTAATGCCGTGCCCGGTCGTGCGGGGCGGAGAAGGGAATACGAAACCGCCTGCCCCGGGTCGCCGCCCAGCCGACCGTCAGCTACAAGTCACAGACCCATCGGTGAGGAAACCACCCACATGCTCGAACCGGGCGCGCAGTAACGCAGCGAGGGAATTGCGCGGATGCCCGCGGCCGCAACATCACCGGTTCGGCCTTCGTCCTGCCGGTCGTCGCCAGGCCGTACGTGAGTACCCTCAGAACGCTTGCTGCAAATCCGCAGCGCTCGCCATCATCCCGTTCGGCGTGATGAGGTCGATGAAATCGGCCAGTGACCAGGACTCGAGCGGCGCGGGAACGTCGAACTCGTCGCGCGCGGTGCCTTCGTTCAGGAAACCTTCGGTGTCGTTGTGCATTTCGTACATGGCTGCGTGCTCCTCAAGTCTGTGTTGTGCTGTCCGGGTGTGGGTGGCACACCCTTGTCCGAGGTATTGCAGCATGTGTGCCAGGATCGGCCGGCCGCCGGGAAGCGTATAGCAGGCCACTGATTCGACTAAATAATTTGATAATTCCCGGGCCGATATCCTGCGGCGTAGCGGCCGGCGAGTGACCGTTCGTTGGGAGCTTGCCAACAGTTCACCTGCCAACCGATTGAGCGACGGCAACAGCGCGTCGCGCGCGGACGGGTCGTGTTCCGGGTTGCGTCCGGCTCGACCGTCGGCGGTGTGTGGTAAACCGGATGAAAAAGCACCCTGACTGCGCTACCGTATGCCGCCATCGGCCGCTGCCGACCGCATTTCAATCGTCATTCCAGGAGGGACCGCAATGTCATTGAACAGACTTATTGATTCCGGCGTGCCGCTGCCGCTGCCCGATGTCCAGAGCACCACGTTCTCGATCGATGCGATGGCGCGGTTTACCTGCAATACCTGGGATGAAGTCATGGGGGCACAGAATCCACCGGTCGATGTCGTCGTCATCGGCTCGGGCATGTACGGTGCGTACGCGGCAGCCAAGCTCTTCGAGCTCGGCCGGCGCATGGCGGACGAGACCGCGGCGCCGCGCGTACTGGTGCTGGAATCCGGTCCGTTCCTGATCGGCGAACACATCCAGAACCTCACCCGCCGCAGCACGGCGCTGGGTTCACTGGTCGCGGAAAACCTGGTCGACCCGGCCCAGACCAACGAAGGGTCGTTCGTCAAACATTTCCGCTGCATCGGCGGCAAGTCGATCTTCTGGGGCGGCTGGTCGCCGCGCCTCCAGCCGGAAGACATGGAACGGCTCGATGCTGACGGCGACCGGCTGTGGCCCGAGGCGATCAGGGACTATCTGTTCCAGACCGACTGGCCGGGCGGCTATACCTACAGCGAACGGGAAACCGGTGTCTATCCGGTGCAGGATTTCATCAACGGCCCGCTGTACGACGCCCTGAAGGCGCGGGCGGAAGCGGTCGTCGGTGACGTGCCTGCGCTCACCGCGGTACTGGAACCGCCCATCGCCGTGCAGGGCGAGGGGCCGGGCTCGGGTCTGTTCAGCTTCGACAAGTTTAGCAGCGTGCCGCTGCTGCTGGATTCCGTGCGTGAAGACAGCGAACTCAGCGGCGCCGACAACGGCAAACGCCGGCTGTTCCTGGTGCCCTATGCCGAGGTGTTAAAACTGGAGACCGCCAACGGGCGCGTTCACCAGCTGGTCGTGGCACTGGCAAACCCGGCCGATCCGCACAACAAGGCCAGGGCCCGCGTGGTGCGCCTGGACCTGAAGTCGAGCGCCCAGGTGGTCCTGGCGGGCAACACCATCAACTCCACCCGGCTGGCGCTGAATTCCTTCCCGCGTCCGGCGCCGCTGAACGTGAACGGCGAACTGATGGGCCGCAACCTGATGTATCACGCGCGCAGCAACTTCATCTGGCGCGTCAAGCGCAGCGCGCTCGGTCTGCCACCGCCCGATCCGGCGAAGATCAAGACGGCGGCGCTGCACGTCACCGGCTCCACACCCGTCGCGAGCGGCGGCATCGGCCAGTTTCACTTCCAGTTCTACGCCGCGCCCAATATGGACGTGCCCATGTTCCCGGGTGCCAGCCGCGACCCGGAGCGCTTCCTGTACCAGATGACGCCGAACATCGAAGACGTGGAATCGGTGCTGGCGGCGCAGTCGGGTCTGGGCAACGACCGCGTGGTGATCGGCATCCGCACCGTCGGCGAGACCTTTGGCAACCGGACCAGTGCCGTGGGCAGCGATCCCGGGGCGAGCTGGATGAACGTCAACCCGTTCGGCGGGACGGGCGATGACGTCTATTACGAAAACGGCAACGAGCTGCGGATTCCCAAGTCCTATGTCAACATGACGACAAGCGCCGACGACAATGATGTCTGGGCCGCGCAGGATCAGGCCGCCTTCGAGTTCATCGATGCGCTGGCCGGCGCGGCACAGGGCGGGACCGGCGGCACCGGCCCGCTACCCGACGCGACCACCGAGGTGCTGGCCCAGGTGCCGCTCAACACGATTCCCGACGACGGCTACGTGATGGATAACACGCCAGGCGGGCGTTTTTTCATCGGCCGCTTCAACGGCCAGTACCGCGTGATCAACGGGACCTGCACGCACGAGGGCTGTTTCGTCGACTGGGACGGGGCACAGGACATCTTCACCTGCCCCTGCCACACCGCGCATTTCGCGATCGACGGACTGAACATCTCGGGGCCGCCGCCGTCGCCGCTGTTCCAGCCCGACTTCAGGGTCCAGAACGGCATGCTGGAAATCATCGAGGCGCAATCCAGTACGTCGCCGGTGGAATACCTCGGCGGCGGCTCCGACGGCATCGGTACGACCTATCACGAATCCGGCACGCTGTGGATGGGCACCGATCCGTCCAAGTCCGTCACCGACAGCCTCGGGCGCTTTCATCATGTCAGCAACGCCTACTGCGTCGACCAGTCGCTGTTCCCCAGCGCGGGCTCGGCCAATCCGGTGTTGACCGGCATCGCCCTGTCGCGCCGCATCGCCGACTCGATCATCCAGCGCTATACGTCCGTGGATTACGCCGGAGGCGAAGCCGGGTTCGAATCCCTGTACAGCGGCAACTTCACCGCCGACGGCTGGGAAATCGTGCCGGGTGGCAGTGATCACTTTTTCGATGTGCCCGACCCGGACCACCCGGTCATCGGCGCCGGCCTGGACAATCTCGCGCCGGCGCTGGGCGTGCTGCGCTACACGGGCGACACATTCGACGATTTCATACTGCGGCTGGACTGGCGCGCATTCGACATCCAGGCCAACTCGGGCATCTTTCTGCGCATGCCCGAACCGGCCGTGCTCGACAGCACGTTCTATAACTCCACCATCGAGATCCAGATCGACGAACTCGGCCATGACACCGTCAACCAGATCGGCGCGTCGCCCTTGCACAAGACCGGCGCGGTCTACGGCGTGTTCCCCGCCAGCCTGTGGGCGGCGAAGGTCATTCAGCCGCGCAGCGCCGGCAAGGCCGCCTGCTGGAACAGCTGCGAGATCGAGGTGAACGACCGCAGGATCGATGTCAGGATCAATGGCTTCAGTGTCTCCGACGGCGAATTTCCCGTCCTGCTGCCGATCGATGCGCCGGCCACCGGCATGACGAAACGGCGCACGGGTTATATCGGACTTCAGTGTCATACCGAAGTGGTGCAGTTCCGCAATCTGCGGATCAAGCGCCTGTGACGGGAAAGACGGGCGGGCGCGTCACTGCACTGTGCAGCGGGTAGTGACGCGCCCGCAACGCACGGTCGAGGGTGTTGCATTCCCGTGCGCGAGTCTTGCGTGAGGTGATGACCGGCGAGGCCTGCGTAAAACCACCAGTTCGGCTTTCCTGCGCCTCGTTCACACCCGTCCGTCGCGTTGGTGAGTCGTGATAATCCGGCGGCCGTTCACTGCGCCGTAATCCGTTCCGCCCGTCGGCGTGCCCGGCGATCTCGTCCTTGGCAGGGCTAATACGGATCTACTAGGTCGAAAGTATCAACAAGCTGCCACCGTTCCTGGTGTATGGTTGTCTGGTGAGACTCCACATCCTGAATGACCTGCACACCGAGTTCGAGGATTTCGCGCCGCCGGCAACCGATGCCGACGTGGTGATCCTGGCGGGCGATATTGGCGTGGGCCTGGATGGCCTGCGCTGGGCGGTAGACCGCTTCCCGGACAGGCCGGTAATCTACGTGCCGGGCAACCACGAGTTCTACCATCACGACCTCGGGCTGATCGATGAGCTGAAGGCGCAGGCACCGGAGAATATCCACGTCCTCGACGATGACCCGGTGGTCATCGACGGCGTGCGCTTTCTGGGCAGTATCCTGTGGACCGACTTCGCCCTGTTCGGCGCGGCCGACCGGTTCTTCGCCATGCAGATGGCACGCCGGCGGATGTCGGATTTTTCCATCATCCGCAACCGGGGCCGGCGCTTCACGCCCGAGGACGCCGCCCGGCTGCACACGGCCAGCCGGGGCTGGCTGGCATCGATGCTGACCGAGTCCTTCGACGGCGAGACTGTGGTGGTCACCCACCACGCCCCGTCCGCGCGCTCGGTGCATCCCCGCTATGCCCGTGACCTGCTGACGCCGGCCTTCGCCAGCCGCCTGGAGATGCTGATGGACGGCGAGCGGGCCGCGCTCTGGGTGCACGGGCACATGCACGATCCTTCGACTACGCGATTAACGGCACCCGGGTGGTCTGCAATCCCCGTGGCTATGCGCCGAAGGACCTGGCCCGGGATTTCAGGCCGGACCTGGTCGTGGAGGTGTGAGCACGGTGCGGTGCACCCTGCCGGGCGACGCCACGGCGCAAGGCATCACCACCGGTGGCCGCTACGGATCGGCATCTACCGTCGGCACGTCGTACAGGATGTCGTCGAACGGATGGCGGTACATCGGCATGTTGAGGCGTTTTTCGTCGAGGATGTGGCCGATGAAGCCGATCGAGCGGCCCAGTACGAAAAACGCGTTGAGTGTGCCCGTCTCGATGAAACGGTCGATGTCCTCGTCGCTGTAACCCAGGCCGCGCCACATATCCACCATCAGGACCCCGACGGCGCCGTCGACATTCAGGATCAGGTTGTCTTTCTTTCGGGTCGTGTGCCGCTCCACGTCCAGCGCGTAGTCCAGCAGGCGGGTGGCGGGGAAGTGCCGCCCGGCGTACTGCTTCAGGCCCTCGACGCGCCGGTCCGGGTTCCTCGTCGACTTGATGCGGTGCCCGATGCCGGGGATGGCGATGCCCTGTTCGGCCATGAAGTCGATGAAGTCGTCGGCGGACAGCCCACGGTCGGCGCCGTGCTTGAACCAGCGCGCGGCACCATCGATGGCGCCGCCGAAGCGCGGGCCGATGGTGAGCAGGCCGCTGGCCAGGGCGCTGATGATGTCCTTGCCGGCGCGGGCGGTCACGCGGGCGTTGTGCGCGCCGCTGACCGCCGGGCCATGGTCGGCCACGGTCTTGATCACGGTCTCGAGAAAGGCGCTGGCCCATGCCGGGTAGCGCCGCCTGAACCACAGCAGGGTGATCACGTCGCCGATGCCATAACCGGTCTCCGGGGTCGCCACCGCGCTGATCGGGATACCCGCGTACGTGGCTTCCTCGCCGCGGTCGTCGGAGATGGTGCAGGTGAAGTGCGTGCCCTTGCGCACGCGTCCGGCCTTGAGCGCCGTCTGGCAGTCTTCCGGCAGCGGCGTGATCACCGGTTCGGCGATGTCCCCGATAATCCCCTCGGCGTGCAGTTCGCGGTGCACGGCATTGATGATCTCCGGCAGGTCGTTGAAGCTGCGCGGCACGCGGATACCGGCGCCGCGCATGGCCTCGTTCTTGGTGCTGGCCATCTCTCTGTCGTTGCTGGCACTGGCGCCGGCGTGGCCGAACTGTACACCGGTCGAGAAGTGGCTGGCGATGGTGCCGATGCACCAGCCGATCACGGGCTTGGTGATCCGGCCGTCCCGCACCGCATCGATCACGCGGTATTCCTCGCTGCCGCCCACCTCGCCCAGCATCAGCAGGTATTTCACCGCCGGGTTGTCCTGCATGCGCAGCATGTGTTCGAGAAAGCCGGAGCCGGCAAAGCGGTCGCCGCCAATGGCGATGCCTTCGCCGATGCCGTCCGCGTTCAGTGCGATGGTATGGGCCAGTTCGTTGAACAACCCGCCCGAGCGCGTGACCAGCCCGCAGGAACCGGCCCGGTGCAGCTTGCTGGCGATGATGTTCTCGATGGTGCCGCCGGTGTTGGCGATCTTGAAGGCGCCCGGCGTGATGGCACCCACCGTGGCCGGCCCGATCACCAGCGTACCCTGCTGCCGGGCACGCAGCTTGAGCGCGCGTGCCTGCCGTTCCGGGATGCCCTCCGCCGTGATCATGAGGATGCGGATAGCGGGGATATCGAGCGCCTCGTTGCTGATGCGCCAGGCGCGCCGGAAGGAGGCGAAGTTCAGCAGTACATCGGCCTGCGCATGGCCGGCGACGGCCGCGGCGGTGCTCCTGTAGATCGGAATCAGGATCTCGCTGCTGGCGAAGAAGAACTTGCCGAAGCGGCTGCTGCCGGTGGGTGACACGATGGCGGCCACCGATGGCCGTTTGCGCCCGATCAGGGTGTCGTAGTCGAGCATGCGCTGGATCGCCGTCTGGTGATTGTTCCAGAAGATGGCCTGCGTGTCCCGCATAAACAGGGTGCCCGTGCCGGGCACCGCCTCGCGCACAGCGGCCAGCGCATTGGTATTCTGATACCTGTTCATTAGCTGGTGTCCTTGCCGGCGACCGTCAGGCACTCAGTGCCATCCTGACGATGTCGGTCATATGCGTTTCGGGGCCGTAGACCTCGATCGGCAGCCCGAGCTCCTCGGCCGCCTTTTGCATGTTGCGCAGGCCCACTTCGTAATTCGGGCCGCCGCGACGCACATAGATGCGCACGCCCACCGCCTGCATCCTTGCGTGGTATTCGCTCAGGGCCTGGATGATGCCGGTGAAGGTTTTGGCGACATCGGTGAAATTGGCGATCGCCCCGCCGATGATCAGCAGTTTTTCGCGCCCCTGCGGATCGGGTGCGCGCGTCATCAGGTCGAGCAGCGTCTCGGTATACACGCGGGTTTCCTGCGTGGTGGGGTTGCCCGAGTATTCCCCGTAATTGGCCAGTTCATCGACACCGATCAGGTCGGCGATGGTATCGGCGTACACCACCGAGGCGCCACCGCCGGCGACCAGCGTCCACACCCGGCCCAGCGGGTTGAGGATGGTGAGTTTCAGCGAGGCGCCGCTCTTTTCATCCATCGCCTTGATCCGTGTTTCTTCCGGTCCTGGCGCCTTCATGCCGAACGGCGTCGGGAAATACAGCGGCCCCCAGCGCTTGTCCATCAGGAAACCGGCGGTGTCGTCGACCTTGGCGACCAGGTCGAGCAGGTAGACCTGCTCGCCGTCGAAACAGAACGGGTTGATTTCGAGATAGGCGAAGTGCTGGTCGCGGAAGAAGCGGTAGAAGTCGGTGGCGAACAGGGCAAAGCGGTCCCGGTCGGGGAGCGTATCGGGCAGCGCCGCGTTGATCATGGCGGTGAGTTCATCGTCCCGGATGAACGGCGGAATCTCCAGCTGGCTGACGCGGTCCCAGTTCTCCTCGATGTGGACACCACCCTGCGCGCTCATCGACAGGATGTCGGCGTCATCCTCCATGACCGCCGCGATGTAATACTCGGCGGCACTGTCATGCGCGACGAAGGGCTCGACGATGAATCGGCTCAGGACGCCGGTCTGGCCGCTGAGCAGGGTAGTGGTGCGGGCACGCTGTTCGTCGATCCAGCGTGCCGCCTCTTCGAGTGACACGTCGCCCGGTGTATGGACCCTGTACAGCACGAGGTCATTGAGCCCGCGCTTGCCGAAAATCATGTCCGGCTTGACCACCAGCGGGGCCTGGCGCAGCCAGGCGTGGCCGCCGTCATCGGCCAGTGCGAGCAACTCCTCGCCGCTGGCGACGCTGGCCGCCTGGAAGGTGTAGCGGAACTGGCCGAAGTGCCGCGTCCAGTCGCTGTCAAGCACCCGCTTGCCTTCGTATTCCCGTATTGCGCGCTGGGCCATGGTGGGTGCTGCTACTCGTCGAAACCGGTTGAAGGAAATATTCTACATAAAAAGCAGCGCCGCTGCCGCGTTGTGTCAGTTACAGGTGTCCCGGGGTGCCGCTTGCGGATGCCGGGCGTTGCGCCCATCCTGACGGTCTGTCCCCGGCAGTCCGGCAAGGCAGTGGAAAATAGCGGGAAACGGGGACGGTGCGTGACCGACAGCGATCCCCTGTCGGTGTTTTCAGTGCACGGCCGCAGATACCGCGCCAGTGCCCTTGCACCCCTCGGGCCGTCCCCCGGGACGCTTGTCGCCCTGCATGGGCCGGTCCTGCACCGCCATGGTGCGCGATACTGCCGACCCGTGCATTCCTGAAAATGACGGTATAAAAGCGCGCGGCTGCTTCGGCCGCATCAGAGCGCGCGGCCGTCGTAGTGATCGACCGGTAGTGAAGTGAAATCAGCGTCTTCGAGGCAGCGGACGTTGATCGCCGCCATCGGCTTGCCGGCAGGGTCGCTGCCTTCGCCGAAGGGGTGCATGCCGCACACGGGGCAGAAGCGGTGCTGGATGGTGCGCGCACCGAAGCTATAGCTGCTCAGGTCGGCTTCCGGTGTCAGCAGGCGCAGCCTGTCGCGCGGGACGAACCAGAGCAGCGAGCCCATGCGGGCGCAGATCGAGCAGTTGCAGTCCATCACGCGGGTGAGTTCGCCTTCCACTTCAAACGCGATGCGGCCGCAATGACAGCTTCCCTTGTAGTGCATGGTCAGTCTCCTGATAAATGGCTTGTCGGACAATCAATCCGCAGGGCAGGGTGCGCGCTCGCGCGCCGCCACATTGCCCACGGGGCTTCCACCGGGTCATTGCGAACCGCCAGGGTGATGGGTGGGGACGTGCGGCGTGGTCAGCGGTGGCCGGTGGGGCAACTGCTCGAATTCGTCCGGGTCGGTCCGCAGGCGCCGATCGGTGACCAGCCGGTAGAACAGCGGCACGAAGAAGATCGCGAGGAAGGTCGCCGCGAGCATGCCGCCCATACGCCGGTGCCGACCGCGTGGCGCGCCGCCGGCGCCGGCGCCGGTGGAGATCGCCAGCGGCAGGACGCCGAGGATGAACGCCAGCGAGGTCATCAGGATCGGCCGGAAGCGCAGGCGCGCCGCTTCCATGGCCGCGGCCGAGGCGGACATAGCCTTCGTCGTTCTTGAGCAGGGCGTATTCGACGATCAGGATCGCGTTCTTCGCCGCCAGGCCGAGCAGCGTCACCAGGCCGATCTGGAAGTAGACGTCGTTGCTGAGTGCCGCGCAGCCAGACCGCGGCGAGCGCGCCGAAGGTGCCGAACGGCAGGGCCAGCAGCACCGCCAGCGGCAGCGACCATTTCTCGTACTGCGCGGCGAGGATCAGGAATACCATCACGCACCGCCAGACTCGAGCGCAATCCCCGAGGTGCCGCTGGAGCGCTTTTCCTGGTACGAGGCGCCGCTCCAGTCGTAGCTGAAGTTCTGGCGGCAGCATCTGGCTGGCGATCGTGCTCGACCATCGCCGATTGCCTGCCCGGAGCTGACGCCCGGCGCCGCGCTGGCCGAAAATTTTCACGGCCGGACAGTTGTTGAAGCGGTCCAGCGTTTCCGGCCCCGAGCGTGTACTCGATGCGGGCCAGCGCCGAGAGCGGCACCATGGCTGCCGTCCTGACCCGGCGCACGTAGAGCGCGCCGATGTCGTCCGGCGCTTGCGCGATAACCCGGCTCGGCCGACATCAGCACCTGCCAGGTGCGGCCGAACTTGTTGAAGTCGTTGACGTAGAAGGTGCCGAGCGTCGCCGCCAGCGTGGTGAAAGACGTCGTCGATACGGCACGCCCAGCGATTTCGCCTTCGTCGCGGTCGACGTCGACGTACAGCTGCGGCACTCGCGGACGCCACAGCGACTGCACGCTGGCGAGCGCGGCTCCTGTGCGCCGTCGGCGAGCAACTGCTCGCATGCACCTCGGCCAGCCGCTTGGGGCCGCCTTCGCCGCGGTTCTGGACGTAGAGCTCGAAGCCGCCGGCGTTGCCGAGGCCGAAGATCGGCGGCGGGTTGAAGGCGAGCACCAGCGCCTCCTTGATGTCCGCGGCCTGCTCGCGAACAGCCGCCGACCAGCGCCTGATGGCGACGCCGGCGCTGGTCCCAGGGCTTTGCGTGACGAAGATCGTCGCCGCGTTGTTGCGGAAGCCGCCGCCGAGGAAGTCGAAGCCGGTGAACGCCACGACGTGCTCGGCGTCGGGGTCGGCGCGATGATCACCGATCACTTGCCGCGACCGCGTCGGTGCGCTGCAGCGCTGCGCCGTCGGGCAGGAGCACCGCGCCGATGTAGTAGCCCTGGTCTTCGTCGGGCACCAGCGAGCCCGGGCGTGATGCTGCCACAGCAGTACCGGCGAGCGCCACCATGCCAGCGAAGAGCAGCAACGGCCGATGCGCGCCGCGGCGCATCATGAAGCCGACCCCGGCCACGTAGCGGCCGGTGACGCGTGCGCAAAGCCACGGTTGAAGGCCGAAGAAGCGCCCGGGTCGGCGCGACTGTGCCGGCTGAGAATGATCGCGCACAGCGCCGGCGTCAGGGTCAGCGCGACGATGCCGGAGATCACCACCGCGATCGCGATGGTCACCGCGAACTGGCGGTACAGCTCGCCGGCCAGGCCGCCGAGAAAGGCGATCGGCATGAACACCGCGCACAGCACCAGGACGATCGCGATCACCGGCCCGGAGACCTCGTGCATCGCCTTGATCGCCGCCTCGCGGCGGCGCAGCCGCTCCTCGTGCATGATGCGCTCGACGTTCTCGAGCACGACGATCGCGTCGTCGACCACGATGCCGATCGACAGCACCATGCCGAACAGGGTCAGCGTGTTGATCGAGTAGCCGAGCAGCGAGCAGGCCGGCGAAGGTGCCGATCAGCGACACCGGCACGGCGAGCAGCGGGATCAGCGTCGCGCGCCAGTTCTGCAGGAACAGGAAGACCACCAGCAACACCAGCAGCATCGCCTCGCCGAGCGTCTTCATCACCTCGCGGATCGACACCTCGACGAAGCGCGTGGTGTCGTAGGGGATCGGCGTAGGTCAGGCCCTGCGGGAAAGCGCTTGCGACAGCTCGGCGACCGTCGCGCTTGACTTCGTCGGCCACCGCCAGCGCGTTGGCGCCCGGCTGCAGGAAGACGCCGACCAGGGTCGCCGGCTTGCCGTTGATGCGGCCGATGAAGTCGTAGTCCTTCGAGCCGAGCTCGACCCGCGCGACATCCTTGAGGCGCAGCGATGCCGTACGCGCGTCCGGCGCGGAGGATGATGTTGTCGAACTCGCTCCGGGGTCGGACAGGCGGCCCTGGCGTGGTGATCGTGTAGATCAGCTGCTGGCCGCCGGCGTCGGCGGCTGGCCGATCTTGCCGGCGGCGAACTGGGCGTTCTGCTCGCTGGATGGCCGCGCGACCACGTCGGACGGTGGTGAGCTTGAGCTGCGCCAGGCGGTCGGGCTTGAGCCAGATGCGCATCGCGTAGTCCTTGGCGCCGAAGATCTGCACGTTGGTCGTGCCGGGGACGCGCTTCAGCGCAATCGAGCACGTTCAGGGTCACGTAGTTGCTGAGTGTAGAGGTCGTCGAAGCGGCCGTCGCGGGAGAAGAAGGAGAGCACCTGCAGGAAGGCCGACGAGCCCTTCTCGACCGTCACGCCCTGGCGCCGCACGTCCTCGCGGCAGGCGCGGCTCGGCCTGCTTGACGCGGTTGTTGACGTTGCGCGGCCTGGTCGACGTCGGTGCCGATGTCGAAGGTGACCTGGATCGTCAGCGACGCCGTTCGACGACGAGGTCGAGCTCATGTAGATCATGTTCTCGACGCCGTTGATCGCGTTCTCGAGCGGCGCGGCGACCGTCTGCTCGAGGATCTCGCGCCGAGGCGCCGGGATAGATCGCGCTCACGCTGACCACCGGCGGCGCGATCTCCGGATACTGCGCGATCGGCAGCGTGCGCATCGCCGAGCAGGCCGGCGATGACCAAGAAGATCGACATCACCGCCGCGAAGATCGGGCGGTCGATGAAAAACCGCGACAGGATCATTGCGGATCCTTGCTGTTCGGTGCCTGCGCGGCGGCGTCCGGTGCCGCAGACGTCGTCCCGGCGGGCTGCGGCGCGATCGGCATGCCGGGGTAGAAGATGTGCGCCATGCCGTCGGTCACCACCTGGTCGCCCGCCGCGAGGCCGGAGGTGATCACCCAGAGCCGCTCGGGACCCCCGGGGCCGGGTTTTTCCACCCACTGGCCGACCTCGACCGGTTTCGGCAGCGCGATCGTCGTGCCATTCTCGCCCTGGCCGACGACGTAGACGAGCTTGCCGCTGGCGTCTTCCTGCACCGCGCGCTGCGGCACCGCCAGGGTATCGGTCAGTACGCCGCCTTCCACGCGGACGCGGACGAACTGGCCGGGGCTGAGCTTCGCATCCGGGTTGGGCAGCGTCGCCCGGATGGCGTAGGCGCCGGTCTGCGGGTCGGTGCGGTAGTCGCTGAAGTCGACCTGGCCGGCCAGCGGATAGGGCGTGCCGTCGGCGAGACGTACCTCGACCCTGGTCTGATCGGGCGGCGGCATCGTCAGGCTGCCGTCGGCGAGCTGCCGGTCGATGGCCAGACGCTCGTTCTCGGCGATCGAGAACTCTACGTACAGCGGGTCGATCTGGGCGAGATAGGCGAGGGCCCCGGACGTCGGCGACACCAGCGCGCCCTCGACCTGCAGGGCGCGGCCGATGCGCCCGGTAATCGGTGCCGTGACCTCGGTATAGCCGAGTTCGAGCTGCGTCTGCGCCAGTTCCGCCTCGGCGGCGGCGACGGCGGCCTTGTTGATAGCGCGGGTCGAGAGCGCATCGTCGAGTTCGCGCTGGCTGACCATCTCCTTTCCGGCAAGCGGCGTGAGCCGTTTCACTTCGCGCTCGGCCTGGCTCAGGCGCGCCCTGTCCTCGTCCAGTGCCGCTTCCGCCGCCTGCTTGCGCGCAGCGAACGGCGCGGCATCGATCCGGAACAGCGGGTCACCGGCCTTGATGCGGGTGCCTTCCTCGAACAGCCGTTGCTCGATCAGTCCGGTGACCCGCGGCCGGATCTCGATCTCGCGCGAAGCCGCCAGCCGACCGATGTACTCGAAGCGTGCCGGCAGGTCCTGCGGCTGCACGTCGAGGACGGTGACCTGGGTCGGCGGCATGCTGCCAGCGGACGGCTGCGATCCACCCTGGCCGCAGCCCGCAAGCTGCAACGTGAGCAGGCCGGGCAGCAGGCTTGCGGTGCCTGCAAGGCGGCGCAACAGCGTAATCATGCGATGGTGGCCGTCTCGGGATGCATCGAATGCAGGTCCCGGACCTGGCCGCTGCGCGTAAAGCAGATCGGCGCCCCGGTGCTCAGCCGTGCGTGGCAGACGGGCCTGTGCGGGATGGTCCTGAATTTCTCATGCATCAGCGGCATGGCGCTGATGTCCGCGCGCACAACCGGGCAGGTCGCCGTCGCGTCGGTGCACGCCGGGTTGTAGTCGATACCCGGCCGGGTGACAAACCCGGTGGATTGTTTCGGGTCTGTCAGCGGAAGTTTCACGAAGATTCTGGCAGTCATGAGGGTGGCCTCCGTTGAGATTGGCTAAGGGTAGCAACATCGCGACCGTTTCGCCCGCCCATCTGATGATGACGACAACACCGGCGTGAACCGACCTCCCCGCAAGCTGGTCCGCAACCGGCCGGGGGATCACGGTCGTGGCTGACAGGGGTGCAGGGCGTCTCAACTGGTCCGCAAGGGCAGCGAAGCGCAAGAAAAGTTGCTTTCCGGGGCAAGGCTGTCTACGTTATCAGTCGCCAGGACCCGGTGCGTCACCACAGGAGAGGCTGCATGATCGTTCCCAGTGAAACCGTCGTCGAGCTGTCGCGCTGGCAGTTCGCGGCCACGGCCCTGTATCACTTCCTGTTCGTGCCGCTGACACTGGGTCTCAGCTTCATACTGGCCGCCATGGAGACGGTCTACGTCACCACCGGCCGGCCGATCTACAAGGAGATGGCCCGGTTCTGGGGCAAGCTGTTCGCCATCAACTTCGCCCTGGGCGTGGCCACCGGCCTGACCATGGAGTTCGAGTTCGGCACCAACTGGTCATTTTATTCGCACTTCGTGGGCGACATCTTCGGCGCACCGCTGGCCATCGAGGGTCTGATGGCGTTCTTCATGGAAGTCGACGTTCGTCGGCCTGATGCTGTTCGGCTGGGACCGCCTGAGCAAGGCGGGGCACCTGGCCGTCACCTATCCTGGTCGCGCTGGGTTCGAACCTGTCGGCGCTGTGGATCCTGGTGGCCAACGGCTTCATGCAGGATCCCGTGGGTGCAGCCTTCAACCCCGTGTCGCAACGCATGGAGCTGACCAGTTTCTTTGACCTGCTGTTCAGTCACGACGCCCAGTCCAAGTTCGTGCACACCTCGATCGCGGGTTACGTCACCGGCGCGATCTTCGTGGTCACCATCAGCGCCTGGTACCTGAGCAAGGGGCGCCATGTCGAGATTGCGCGCCGTTCGTTGCGCATGGGCGCCCTGTTCGGCGTGTTCTCCGTGATCGGGCGTCATCACCCTGGGCGACGCGCTGGGTTTTGTCGCCGGCAGCGCCCAGCCTACCAAGCTGGCCGCGATGGAAGGGATGTGGGAGACCGAGCCGGCGCCGGCGCCGCTGAAAGTCATCGCCTTTCCCAGCGACAGGGAGCAGCGTAACGTGGGCCCGACGGTGGAGATACCCGGGGTGGCCGGTATCCTGATCACGCATTCCCTGGACAAGCAGCTGCCCGGTATCAAGGAACTGGAGCAGGAACGCGCCGCGGAACGTATCCGGAACGGTATCCCCGGCATGCTGGCACTCGCGCGTTACCGCGAGAATCCGGACGACCAGGCTGCGCTGGCTGCCGTCAGGGCACACGAAGATGACCTCGGCTATGCCATGCTGCTGATGCGCTATGCGCCGGATCTGACCCGGGCGACCCCGGCCCAGATCGAGCAGGCCGCCAGGGATGCCATTCCCCCGGTGTGGCTGACGTTCTGGTCCTTTCGCGCTGATGATCGGCCTGGCGTTCCTGATGCTGATCTACCTGATCGCCATGGCAACCTACTCGCTGAGCAGGCAGTGCGTGGCACAGGATTTCCTGTTGAGGACCTCGATCTGGCTGCTGCCGGCACCGTTCCTGGCCTGCGAGCTGGGCTGGTTGACCGCGGAGATCGGGCGTCAGCCGTGGACGGTGTACGAAAAGCTGCCCACCTGGATCTCGGCATCGACGCACAGCGCGGGTTATCTGTACTTCTCGCTGGCCGGCTTCACGCTGATCTATCTGGTGTTCATCATGATCGAGATGTTCCTGATGGTGAAATTCATACGCCAGGGTCCGGGCGAGCACGGCCACGGCCCGGCAGGCGGTGGCGGGCGCGGTTTCCGGCCCGTCCTGTCCCGTCCCGTCATGCCGGTGGAGGACTGACGCATGGAAGTCTATATCGCACTGAAGGTGCTCTGGTGGCTGCTGCTCGGTGTATTGCTCATGGGGCTGGCCATCATGGTGGGCATGGACATGGGCGTGGGCACCATCCTGCGCTACGTCGGCCGCAGCGACGGCGAACGCCGCGTGGCATTGAACATCATCGGCCCCCACTGGGACGGCAACCAGGTCTGGTTCATCCTGGGCGGCGGCGCCATTTTCGCCGCCTGGCCGGTAATCTACGCCACGGCCTTCTCCGGCCTGTACGTGGTCATGCTGTTGCTGTTGTGGACCATGATCATCCGCCCGGTCGGGTTTGAATATCGCAGCAAGCTGCCTTCCACCGTCTGGCGCAACGCCTGGGACTGGGGCCTTTTTGTCAGCGGTTTCGTGCCTATGCTGGTGTTCGGCGCGGCCGTCGGCAACACCCTGCAGGGTTTCCCGTACCATTTCGAGTGGAACATGGCCTCGGTGTATACCGGCAGTTTCATTTCGCTGTTCAATCCCTTTGCTATCCTTGCCGGCCTGCTGTCGGTATCCATGTCGATCTACATGGGGGCGGCCATGCTCATGAACCGTTCCGAAGGGCCGTTGTTCGAGCGCAGCCGGCAGTTGCTGGTGCTGTCCGGACCGCTGGCGCTGGTGCTGTTTACCCTCGGCGGTATCTGGGTCGCCAACATGCAGGGCTACACCCTGACCGGCGCCGACGCGGGCGCTGCCTCCAACCCGCTCGACCCGCGCGTGGCCGTGGCGATGAGCCGCGGTGCCTGGCTGGCTAATTTCAGGGCCGTGCCGGCGCTCTGGCTGCTGCCGCTGGTCACCTACGCCGGCGTGATCCTGGGTACACTGGCCGGCCGTGCGGGCAGGTCGTACATCGCCTGGTGGATGGGGGCGCTGGCCTGGGTCGGCATCCTGGGGACGGTCGGCGCGGCCATGTTCCCCTTCATGATGCCATCCAGCACCAGTGTGGCGCAGAGCCTCACGGTCTGGAATGCCTCGTCCAGCGAGCACACCCTGGTGTGGATGACGGTCTGGACGGTGGTGTTTGTGCCGGCCATCCTGGCGTATACCAGCTGGGCGTTCTGGGTCATGCGCGGCAAGGTCAGTACCGAACAGGTCGAAGGCGACGATCACGCTTATTGAGGGACACCGTATGAGAATCATCCTCTATTTTCTTATCTCGCTGTGGCTGATCTTCCTCGGCGTCATCCTCGGGGACTACGGTCCGTGGTATTTTACCTGGCTGGTCGGTACGGTCATGATCGTGCTGATCTCCGCAGCCGGCGGTGCCCTGATGGACACCCAGCTCGAGGAAGAGCGACAGCAGAAGCAGTGATCCCGCGCCCGGCGCCATTGCCGTGTGCCGGGTGACGCCAGCTGACCTGTCGATGGCAGCATCCCGGCGGCTGCGCATCGCATGACCGACACGGCCGTCAAAACCATAACCAGGGCGCTGCAGGGCTGGCGGGTCCACGCCGGTTTCTGGCTGCGGCTGGCCGTCGCCATCGGTCTGGCGTCGGGGCTGCTACTGATCCTGCAGGCCTGGCTGCTGGCCGGTACGGTCAACGCGGTGGTGTTCGACAAGGCATTGCTGGTACAGGTGCGGCCCTGGCTGTGGGGCTTGCTGGCGCTGTTCCTGGTGCGCGCCGTACTGGCCTGGGCGGCGGAACAGGCGGCCTTCGAGGCGGCCGTACGGGTCAAACTGGAACTGCGCGAAATCCTGTACCGGCATGTGCAGAAGCTCGGCCCCGCCTGGCTCTCCGGCGAACGCAGCGGCGATCTCGTCAACACGCTCATGGACGGCGTGGAGGCGCTGGAGGCGTACTACGCCCGTTACCTGCCCGCGCTGTCGCTGACGGCACTGGTGCCGCTGGCGATCCTGGTGTTCGTGTGTTCATACGACTGGCTGGCCGGTGTGGTGATGGCGGTCACCGCGCCGCTGATCCCCTTGTTCATGATCCTGATCGGCAAGGGCGCGGAACAGCGCAACCAGCAGCAGTGGCGGCAACTGGCCTGGATGAGCGCGCACTTCCTCGACGTGATCCAGGGACTGACCACGCTGCGGCTGTTCAACGCCAGCCGCCGCGAGGCGCGGATGATTGCCGGTATCTCCGATGACTACCGGCGGGGCACCATGTCGGTATTGCGCATCGCCTTCCTGTCCGCCCTGGTGCTGGAATTTTTCTCGACGGTCAGCATCGCCATCGTTGCGGTACTGGTCGGTTTCCGCCTGTACCAGGGCGAGCTGGATTACATGCACGGCCTGTTCGTCCTGTTGCTGGCGCCCGAATTCTACCTGCCGCTGCGCACGCTGGGCACCCGGTACCATGCGCGCATGGAGGCCATCGGCGCCGCGGAACGTATCGTCGGGATGCTCGCTACCCCGGTGCCGGAGGCGGCCGGGAATCTGGCGACGGTCGCCGACCTGCGGCAGGCCGACATCCGTTTCGAGGGTGTGAGCTTTCACTATCCGGACGGCAGGCAGGCCGTGCAGGGCCTTGATCTGGTGATACACCCCGGCGAAACCCTCGCACTGGTGGGCCCCAGCGGGGCGGGCAAGACCACCCTGATTCACCTGCTGATGGGATTCCTGCACGCGCAAGGCGGCCGGATCCTGGTGGGCGGCACGCCCCTGCAGGCGATCGATCCCGACGCCTGGCGCAGGCAGCTGGCCTGGTTGCCGCAGCGGCCGCAACTGTTTCCCGGCACGGTGGCCGACAATATCCGCCTCGGCAGGCCCGGGGCTGACATGAAGGCCGTGCAGGCGGCGGCCGCCCTGGCCCGGGCCGGCGAATTCATCGAGGCCCTGCCGCAGGGCTGGGACACCCCGGTTGGTGAAGCGGGCCAGGGCCTGTCCGGCGGCCAGGTGCAGCGCATCGCCCTGGCGCGCGCCTTCCTCAGGGATGCGTCGCTGGTGATACTGGACGAACCCGCCGCGAACCTGGACATGGACAGCGAGACGCGGGTCCACACCGCGCTGCACGCCCTGGCCAACGGCCGTACACTGGTCCTCATCGCCCACCGCCTGCGCACGGTGCGCGAGGCCGACCGGATCGCCGTACTGGACAACGGGCGCATCGTGCAGACCGGCACGCACGTGGAGCTGTTGCAGACCTCGCCGCTGTATCAGCGCATGGTGGCCGCCTTCGGAGCGGCGCAATGAGCGATCTGCTGCGCCTGTTGCGCCTGTTCCGACCGTACCTCGTGTGGCTGCTGCTGGGTATACTCCTGTCGTTCATTACCGTGCTGGCGAATGTCGCGCTGCTGGCGCTGGCGGGCTGGTTCATCACCGCCATGGCAGTCGCCGGTGCTGCCGGCGTGAGCATGAACTACTTCACCCCGGCGGCCCTGATCCGTGCGGCGGCCATCGTGCGTACCGCGGGCCGCTACGCCGAGCGGCTGGTGACCCACGAGGCGACCTTCCGGCTGCTGGCCGAACTGCGGGTCTGGTTTTACCGCGTACTGGAACCACTGGCACCGGCCGGGCTCGAGGCGTACCGCAGCGGCGACCTGCTGAGCCGCATTCGTGCCGACATCGACACACTGGAAAATATCTACCTGCGCCTGCTGGTCCCCGCCGCAGTGGCGTTGCTCGCCAGCCTGGTATTTACCGCTGTCCTGTGGTGGTACCGCCCCGTGCTGGCACTGGCCGAAGGCCTGTTGTTGCTGGTCGCGGGCGCGGGCGTGCCCTGGCTGGTGCATTGGCTGGGACACCGTGCCGGCCGGCAAAAAGTCGAAACGGCCGCCCGGCTGCGCGCCGTGCTGGTGACCGATCTGCAGGGCATGGGCGAACTGCTGATGTACGGCGCCGCCGACCGTCACGCCACCCACATCCAGGCACTGGCGCAGGACCTGGCGCAGCGGCAGCGAATCCTCAGCGGCCTGAACGGTCTTTCGCAGGGGGCGTCGGGCTTGTGCGCCAACCTGGCGATGTTGGCGATGCTCGTGCTCGCGGTTCCGCTGCTATCCAGTCAGGCACTGGCTCCGCCGGAGCTGGCCATGCTGGCGCTGTTTGCGCTGGCGAGTTTCGAGGCGGTCGTGCCGCTGCCCCTGGCCCTGCAGACACTGGGCGAGTCACTGGCGGCCGCCCGGCGCCTGTTCAGCCTGGCGGACAGCCCGCTGCCGGTGACCGAACCGGCCGAGCCGCAGGTGTTGCCGCAGACGTTCACCTGCCGCTTCCGGAACGTGAGTTTCCGCTACCGACCGGATGGTCCGGAGGTCTTGCAGGGCGTGTCCCTGGAGCTGGTGCCGGGACGCAAGCTGGCGGTGATCGGCGCCACCGGTTGCGGCAAGAGCACTCTGGCCAGCCTGTTGCTGGGGTTCCGTGCACCGACCGGCGGAAGCCTGCTGCTGAACGACCGGCCGCTGCTCCAGTACGGTGGCGAGGCGGTACGTGCGCGTATCGCGGCGCTCCCGCAGCAGACCCACCTGTTCAACACCACCATCCGCGACAATCTGTTGCTGGCACGCCCGGATGCCGGCCAGCAGCGCATCGAGGAGGCGTGCGCGACGGTATTGATCCATGACTTTATCGCGGCGCAGCCGGACGGTTACGACACCCTGACCGGCGAAACCGGGGTCAGGCTGTCGGGTGGCCAGGCCCGGCGCGTGGCCATCGCCCGGGCGCTGTTGAAAGACGCGCCGTTGCTGATTCTGGACGAACCGACCGAGGGCGTTGACCCCGAGATGGCCCGGCGCATCCTGGCGAACATCACCGACCGCGTGGAGGCCAGGGGTCAGACCCTGCTGCTGATCACCCACCGGCTGCAGGGCTTGCAGCGCATGGACGAAATCCAGGTGATGGCGGCCGGCCGCGTGGTGGAGTCGGGCAGCCACCGGGAGCTGATGGATGCCCGGGGTTATTACCGGCGCCTGTACACGCTGGTTTGACCGCCAGGCCGGCGAACCCTGCGATCGCTGCCGCGCGCTAGCGTTCCTGCGGTGTCACCGCCGGCATCGGCGGCATGGAAGCCGCCTCCTTCTTCAGCAGCTCATCCATCTGTGCGGCTTTCCTTTCGGCGGATATCCTGACGTCGTCCTTCATCATGCCCTGCTTCTTCATGCCGCCCTGCATGGGTTCATTCGGATTCATCGCCTGTCCGGCATCCCCGGGTACGGCGGCGTCCCGTGGCGGTGGCGTCGCGTCTCCCGTCGCCGCGGGCATGTGTGCCTGATCGGCCGACGCGTGCCAGGCCAGTCCGAGGCAGACCGCGAAAACGCCCGTTCTCATTGCCTGTAACATCACCACGCCCCCGACACTTGCCGGCTAGAGACCCGCAAACCAGTTATAGCCCTTGTCCTCCCAGTAGCCACCCGGGTACACGTTGGTCACGTAGATGGCCATGATGTGCTTGGGATTCTTGAAACCGAGCTTGGTCGGGATGCGCAATTTCATGGGGAAGCCGTACGACCTCGGCAAGGTGCGGTCCGCGAAGCGCAGGGTCAGCTGGGTCTGCGGATGCAGCGCCGTCGCCATGTCGATACTGGTGTAGTAGTCATCCGCGCATTTGAACCCCACGTAGCTCGCGCTCAGGTCGGCGCCGACCCGTTCGAGAAAGGTCCTGAACGGCACACCGCTCCATTTGCCGATGGCGCTCCAGCCTTCCACGCAGACGTGGCGGGTGGTCTGCGAGGTCTGCGGCAGGGTATTCAGCTCCGCCAGTGACCACGGCCGGCGGTCGCGGATCAGACCGCTGAGTTCCAGGCGGAAACTGTCGCCATCCACGACCGGCGCCTCGTCTTCGCGATAATAGGCATTGAAGGGAAAGGGACGGGTGATGGCGCTTTCCGCATAGGTCGGGGCGAGCCGCTTTGGATCGAACAGGGCCATCTGCACGCGATCGTTCCAGCGCGACATGTTCCACAGTACCTTGTGCACCGTTTCCTGATTGGTGATTTCACACCCGGAGAGCAGGCTGAGCGCACCGACACTGAGGGCGCCCTTCAATAGCAGGCGGCGCTCGAGAAACCTGATCTCCTGCCGCGTGCATTCCAGCGGGCTGGCCTCGATGCCGGATCTGCTTGTCATACAGACGCCTGGCGGGGTTTGCGGGCACGCCCGGTCCACATGGGGATGAAGGTCCGCGGTACCAGCAGCACCATCAGCACATGGACCACCACGAACAGGACGATCGCCGCCATGCAGAGGAAATGCACCAGCCGCGCCCCCGGGTAATCGCCCATCAGCGCACCCAGTGTCTGGAACTGCACCGGTTTCCAGATGACCAGGCCCGACAGCACCACGAGGATGACCAGCGTGATGACCCCGAGGTAGGCCAGGCGCTGCAAGGGATTGTATTCACCGACGGTGTGGGACAGGCGGCCATGCACGGTGTCGGCGACCGCCCGCAGCAGGGCGTTCAGCGATAGCGGCAGGAAGCTGTGCCGGTAGTGCCCGGAGAAGATGCCGTAACCCGCGTAGATCAGACCGTTGCCGACCAGCAGCCACATGGCCGCAAAATGCCATTGCAGTGCGCCCGCCAGCCAGCCACCCAGGGTGATGTCTGCGGGAAACCGGAACGGGAACAGCGGCGAGGCATTGTAAATGCGCCAGCCGCTGGCCGCCATCATGGCTACTGCCGTGACATTGATCCAGTGCGTGATCCGGACTGTCAGCGGGTGCACCCTGATCAGGTTGCCGGGGGATGAACACCCGGCCATACCATGCATCATCACACGCTCCTTGCAGGCCAGGGTCGACGTCGTGCCCAGCATCAGCCGGCGTGCGGCGACTGTCAAGCCTGCGGTTACCGTTCCCGTGCTGCCTGCCGGACTGCACGGCCGGGTGTGACGCGTCCACACGCCGGCCGTTCATCCCGCCCCTGCTCACCGGACATGGCAGGGCGCTGGCTCGTCTCAGCGTACCGCCATACCCTGCGCGAACAATGACAGGCCGCCGCTGGCGTTACCCAGGCCGGTCAGGCTGCCGTTCCGCTCGATCCTGAACATGTCGACGCCGCCGTTCGCCGGGTCCACCGCATAGGCGAACCGGCCGTTGCCGGTGACATCGATATCGAGCGGGGCATCCCCGGCGCCGGCGGTACCGTTCAACAGGGTCACCTGTCCCGTCCTGGCGTCGACATGGAAGGACGACAGGGAATTGGTGCCGGGATTGGTGGTGATGACGGCGCCGTGCTGGTTCACCACGATCCAGCAGGTCGCGACCTGGCCGTTGGCTACCGAGGCGCTGATGGTTTGCAGATGGCCGCTGCGTGCGAGGTCATAGGACGACACGGCGTTGCTGCCCGCCTCGACCACCAGCAGATGACCCCGGCGATCGAAGGCAACCCCGAAAGGAACATTGCCCGACGATGGCGTGATCACCGGCAGGGCGGACGGAATGCCATGGCGCAGCATGCGATACACCAGCAGCCTGTTGTTGGCCTTGTCGGCGACGACCAGTGCCTTGCCCTGTGGATCGAATGCCACCTGGCCATAGGCACCGTCTCCCAGCAGGCGGGTGGAGTTCGGCAAGGGGCTCAGATGCCCGTGGTCATCCAGCCTGAAGCCGGTGATGTTGGCGGGTGCGCCGTTATTCAGCACATATACCCTGTCACCCGAGACGGTCAGGCTGACCGGGAACGATCCGCCGGAGCCGGTCCGGTCCTGCAAGCGGATGCCCTGCCTTCCGGTGCGAAACACGGAAACGTCGTTACTCCCCGCATTCACCGCCAGCAGCAACGCGCTGTCATGGTGTTTATCGCCGTGCTGTCGCCAGCCAGGCGGGTTGTCGTCCGCCTCGACGAGTACCAGCGAGCCCTGTGACGCCAGCGGGTCCAGCCCGCCGCCGGAACCCTTGCCGCCGGTGGATACCGCGTCGACCCGGGCAAGCAGCCCGTTTTCGTCGCGGCTGAACACCACGACCTGGTTGTCGTCGGGGTCGTTGGTCATGGTGTAGGCGGCACCCCCGGCATCGGCCCGCGCCACGACAGCACCGAATAGCAGTACGGCCAGCGTTGCACCCGGTATGATAAATCGCTTGCTATTCATGTTCATTTCTCCTCCTGGTTGTAGAAAGGTAAACGGGCGGATTGCGTTTCATGCGCAGCCAGCCGCTGTCGTATTCACTTGCGTTGCCCGGCAACCGGCCGCCAGGTGTGGATCGTTGCTTCACCGCCTGGCGCCTGTCCCGTCTGTGCCGGCAGCGAAGCAGTGCGTCCTGTCTTGAGGTGGCAACAGGATCACGCCGAGATCTAACGTGGAAATCACGAAATGATCACAATTCAGTAACAGGTGCTGGATGGCCCGATGGCCTGTGCGAGGCTGTCCGTGGCCAGGGCCGTGACGGTGCGCGCACGGGCCGCTGGTGTCTCACTGTGTAAGACAGGGGTGGATCGAATCCCGCTTGCCGGCGCTCGCTTGGTTGCTGCAGCGGCAGCGAGTCCTGTTTATGACGCACGGCGCATAAAAAAATCTGAATTGAATTCCCGTGGCGAGCATCTAGATTTAATCAATACAGGGACACAACAAGTTTGAGCGTGTTGTCAACGGAGGTGTGTCATGTGCTATGAGTATTTGTCCGGCAAGGAGGCATCGAAACAGCAACTGGAAAATCGCAGACAGGTCGCGTCTTTCTGGCGCAAGGTCAACGCCTGGATCAGGGAGATCACCCCGGCGCATGCACGCGCCGAGACGGCCGTGTCCCGCCATCCTCAACACGAAAAAATCACCGGCTGAAAATCCCTCCGGCCGGGGAACCGCGTTTTCGGCTGTGCCCCGGCCAGCTGTTGCAACAGCCGGGCTGAACCCCGCTCCCCCGCGGGGTTTTTTATCACGCACCCGCCGCCGTGCGGCGGTGTTGGTGATCAGGTAGCCGGTCGAACGGGTGTTGCCCAGGGCCGGTCTTGCCCTGGACCTGAAAGGCCTCACGCTTGCCGGTTTTTGTTGGCGACCCGGTGTAGCGCCGGTTTACGGCTGTTCGATCACGACCGGCTTGTCCACGGTGGCTTCGGTGACATCCTGGCTGGTGCCATCCGGCCAGCGGATGTGCAGGGCATCCACCTTGTCGGCCGTGCCGAGGCCGAAGGTCACGGGCAGTTCCACCTGGGAGATGTAGCTCCGGGTGGGCATCACCTGGCGCCGCTGGGTTACGCCGCCGGCAGTCAGTTCGATCCAGCTTCCGACCGCATCCCGGTTGGTCCTGTGCCCGACCAGTTGTACCCGCAGCCAGTGATGGCCGAGCGCCTGGTCGTTGCGCAGCAGCACGGGGCGGCGCGCGTTCTGGGTGACGATGACATCCAGGTCGCCGTCGCCGTCGATATCCGCGAAGGCCGCGGCGCGCCCGACCATGGGTTTGCCGAGGTCACCGCTGGTCGCCGCCGCGGCCTCCAGGAAACCCGAGCTGCAGTTGTCGCCGCAATTCCAGAACAGCTGGGGCGGCTGTTCGTAGTGCTGGCTGGACTGCACCACGTTGATGTCGGTCTCCAGGTGGCCATTGGCCTGGAACAGGTCGAGCCGGCCATCCAGATCGTAGTCGAAGAAGAACAGGCCGAAGGTGAGCGCGGCGCGGGACGGTGGACCGATGCCGTCGACGATGGACTCGTCGGCCAGCGGCACGCCCCCGCCCTGGGTCACATACAGCGAGGTCATCTCGTTGGCGAAGTTGCCCACCGCGAAAGCCACGTCGGCGTCGTTGCGGAAATACGCCCCGTCCACGCCCATGGCCCCGGTGGCCGCACCGTTGCGGTCAAAGGCCACGCCGTATACGACGCCCTGGTCCTCGAAGGTCCCGTCCCCGCGATTATGGAACAGGAAGTTCTGCACGGTGTCGTTGGCCACCAGGATATCCATCCAGCCGTCCCCGTCGATATCCATCACCCCGATGCCGAGGGCCTTGCCCATGGGCCGCCCGGTGGCCGGATTGTCCACCTGTATGCCGGCGGTTGCGGAGACGTCGGTGAACCGGCCCTCGCCATCGTTGCGGTACAGGTAGGGATAGCTGCCCTCGAAGGTGGTGGGCGGTCCGTACGCCCGGCCGATGCCGGTCAGCCTGAAGTCGATCTCGAAGTCGATCTCCGGCGACCAGCGCACGTAGTTGGCCACGAACAGGTCCAGGTCGCCGTCGTTGTCGTAGTCCACGAAGGCCGCGCTGGTGCTCCAGTCCCGGGCTGCACCCTGTACTCCCGCGGTGGCTGTGACCTCGCGGAACACACCCTGGTCGTTATGGAACAGGTGGTTGTCGCCCACCGTGGTGATGAACACGTCCGGCCAGCCGTCGTTATCGTAATCGCCCACCGCGACGCCCTGGCCGTAGACGTTGATGCCCAGCCCGGAGCCGGCGGTGACGTTCTCGAAGTGCCCCGTGCCGTCGTTGCGGTACAGGGCGGTCGAGGGCGGTGTGCCTGCCGGTTCGTGCCCCGGCCAGTACGTGGAATTGATCAGCAGCAGGTCCTGGTCCCCGTCCCGGTCGTAATCCAGAAACGCGACCCCGCTACCCATGGTTTCGGGCAGCAGTTTGTCCCCGTAGGCCCCGTTGACGTGCACGAAATCGATGCCGGCCCGGGTGGTGATGTCCGTGAAGCGGACAGCGGGCGGCGTTGCGGTGGTCGGCTGTTCACGGACCCTGGGCACCTCGATGCTGGCCTCCGGGACGGGTGCCGGGGGTGTGGCAGTGTATTTCAGATATCCGAACCAGCCGGCCACCAGCAGCCCGACCAGCACGAAAATGACCAGTGACCAGCGGAACGCCCGGCCGATCACCCGGTCATCAGGGGCGGGCTCCTGTTCGTAGCGATCATCAATCTCGTCGTGTTCCTCGAGGTTTTTTGCCGGCTCAGCCATCTTTGCGGGCCGCCACGCTGTTCCGTACTACATTTTCCTGCGGCGGTGCCAGGCCATAGGCACCGTGGCGCTGCAGGTCATAGATCACCACCGCCTCGGCGGCATGATTCGCTGCCGGGTTGGCACGGCGCTGGAGCGCGACGGCGCGTTCCCGGGCGTTGTCGTCCGGCTTGTATTTCAGGTGCAGGGCACGATGCGCCTGGGCGAGGGCCGTCTGGCCGGTCTGTGCATAGATCAGGCTCAGGTTGTAGTGCGCGCTGGCATTTTCCGGATCCAGCTCGAGGACCTTGTTGAACCAGCCCTCGGCCTCGTGCAGCAGCGCCTCGCGTGCGGCCTGGCGGGACGTGCCCCGCTCCTGCTTGGCACGTTCCACCAGCGTCTGGCCCAGCTCGTCAAGCAAGCGGTAGTCGAGGGAGAAATCGAACGCACGCTCGCGGGCACTGGCGAAGCGGGTCGCTGCGAGGTTTCTGAAGTCGTCAATGGCGGCGTCCAGGTAGCCGTTCTGCTTGTTCACCAGACCGGAGAACCAGGCGACCGACCAGGGCGCGGCCGGCGGGTCGTGTGCCGCGGCCCGCTGCAGTGCCAGGGCGGCCTCGTCCAGCCGGCCCTCCTTCAGGTACACCCGGGCGAGGTTCAGCGGGCCGTCCGCCTTGCCCAGCGCCTCGACCTGGCCGAAGGCCTGCTCGGCCTGGCGCAGCTCACCCTTGGAGGAACCCGAGTCGCCCTTGCGCAGCAGACCGATGCCGTAGTCGTTCCAGCGCTCCCAGGCCTCGATCGTGGAAGGGGGGTTGTCCGCTTCCTGCCCGGCCGCCACCGGGAAGGTGATCCGGTCGGTGGCCAGCGTGACTATCGGCAGGTCATTGGCGCTGAAGTGGTCGCCCTGGATGTATTTCAGGTAGGTGGTGTCGAATTTCCGGTACTGGAGTTTCACCTCCACCGTGACCGGTGCGGTCGCGTCCTTTGGCACCTCGAACTGGTAATGCACCACGTCCGCCGCACCGGGCGGGATCTGGTGGTTGTACAGGGGCACGAAGATGTCCTGTGCATTGCGCCGGTCGATCCGGTTGCCGTCACGATCGAGCACATAGGCATTGCAGAAGTGGGCCCACGGGTCCACAAACCCCTGCTCGTCCATGCCGCCGCTGCGGCCGATCACCCGTCCATCGCTGCTGACGGTCACGTCCATCCAGATCTCGTTGGAGTCCGCGGTGCCCTGGGTAAACAGGTGCCCCAGCTTCACGGTACGGATCACGGTCTCCAGCAGGTAGCGTTTGCCGGGTTCCAGTACCGGCACCTCCGGGCGCAGCGGCGCCGTCAGTGCACCGTCGATGGCGCCACCTTCCTTGATGGCAAAATTGTCCACGCGCACCACCCCGTCGAGGAACGAGCGGCGGGCGTCATTCCCCTGCTCGGGCAGGCCGACCATCCGGGAGACCGCCGTATTGGCGGCCGGGAACAGGTGATCATGCACCTTGAGTGTCCCGGAGTCGTCGAAGTATTTGGCACCGAAATCGTTCTGTGCCGGCATCAGGTGCATGTGGCATTCGCTGCAGTTCTGCTTCGCCCTGGGCGGGTAGTAGAAGCTTGCCACGCCGTGCCCGGATACCCCGCTCAGCAGAAAACTGTCGTAGTGGTCCTGGCCGCGCAGCCACTTGTAGTTGTTGACCTCCCGGGGCAGGTGCACCTTGTGGCAGGTCCCGCAGAATTCCGGGGACTTGTGCAGGGGCTTGAGGAAGGTCTTCTTGTGGAACTCCGGCTTGGCCTTGATCAGCTGCCGGTTGACCCACTGCAGGAAGGGATTGTCACTGAAGGTAAAGGGATAATGCAGCGGTTCCTCGATGGTGTAATCGCTGTTGCCACGCACGCTGTTGATGTGGGTGATGGCGTGGCAGGAGGTGCAGGTGATGCCCGCCTGGGCCGTGGGATGGTTCACGTCATCGAACTTCGGGTCATCGAAGGCGCCACTGAAGAAGGGCACCGGATCGTGGCAACCGGCGCAGAAGCGGGCCGCCTGAACATTGCCGTCGCGCTCGTACAGCACCTTGCGCGTCTCGCGCACGCTGAACAGGTAGGCCGGGTTGTTGAACGAGCTCAGGCGATGGACGCTGTGCTGCCAGCCTTCCGTGGTTTCCTTGTGACACTGCGTGCAGTAATCCTCCATCATCAGTGTCCGCGCCGGGATGAAGTCGCCGGAGGCGGTACGTGCCAGTGACGGGAAGAAATACTTTTCACCGGAGGACGGTCCCGTGACATGCCATTGCCGCGGGTCCTGTGCCTGCACCACCATCATCACGCCCGCGAAGCCGAGACCCACCACCGCCCAGCGCAGCCCCGCCTTCCAGCGGATGTTGCGCCCGGCCAGGCGATGCAGGATGAACAGCCAGACAAGCAGGAACGGCGTGATCACGTGCATCCAGTACGCGCTGCTGCGGATAACCGGATCCTTGATCTCGAAGACCTCGAAGCGGGTCAGGATCAACCCGCTGAACAGCAGCAGCAGGGCCACGCCATACAGGCCCAGCCCCGCATACACGGCGCGCCGGTTGGGCCGCGACCAGGCGTTACGCAGGTGCATGATGCCGAATACGATCACCGGCAGGACGATCAGCAATCCCAGCGCCAGGTGGACCAGGAACATGATCTGGTAGAAGTAGTCCTGGTAGGTCTGGCCGCTGCGCCACTCGATCAGGGTGATCCCCCCCAGGTACAGGGAGTCGACCGTCAGCAGGGCGAACAGGCCAAGCACGACGGCGAGCAGTATGCGCAGTCGCGGGCCGATGGCCGGGACGTAGCGACGTCGGCCCGCAGTGCCCGCCTTGGCAGACGATGTGTTGTCAGTCATGGTGAGATACTCCCTGGACGAGCCAGTATAGTAAAGAATTAACCGCTCCCTTCAAATATTCGTTATATTTCCTGAATGTTCGTGTGGGCAAGCCCGCCGGCGCCCGGCTGCCGGCTGTTTCGGCGGGGTATGCGATGCCGGCTGATCGACTCCGTCAGGCGTGACGGGTGCGGCGGAACGTGCGGCTTCTTCTCCGGCGTCCTTGAACAGCCGGGTATAACAGGACTATTCTCGAAACCAGTATGTGCAAACGGATAGAAAAATTCCTGCTGGTCCTGGTAACCGTCGCCCTGGCGGCAGCGCCGCTGCGTGCCACCCTCGCATTACCGCTCAAGGCCGTCGCTGATGCCCCGGCACACTGTGCCCACATGCCGGCAGACATGCACGGGGTGGACCAGGCGCGCAGCATGCACGATGCCGCCGGTGATCCGCCGGACCACGGGTGTGGCCAGGGCTGCGATGGCCGTTGCTGCGACGGGAAATGCGCCACCTGCGCACACGTGGCGATCGCGTTACCCGCTGCCATTTCCGGCACACCTGACCGCTACGGCGATTCCCTGCCCGTGACGGTGTCGGACCACTATGCGGGACGCACGGTCCACCCGCCTTTCCGACCTCCCATCCTGCTTTCCTGAGCCGTTTTCGCGCGATGACCTGCCTGCCCTGACAAGCCGCAGGTATCGTGACTGTCTCGTTTATATGGTTCTGGAGAGTCGTCATGTCTTACATCCGGAGAACTGTCCGGCGTTCATGCCACACGGCTGATGCAGGCACAGCCGGCACTTTACCGCGTTGCTGTCACCCGCCCGTGTCTTCCGCACGGACGCTTGCACTGATCATCACCCTGTGGTTGCCGGCACTGCCGGGTTCCGCCGCGCCGGCTGTGCCGACACAGGATGCAGACACACCGGTACTCACGCTGGAGGATACCGTTGCGCTGGCTGTCGGGGACAACCCCGGCCTTGCCGGGATGAAGGCGCGTGCCGCCGCCATGGCGGCTATCCCGTCCCAGGCCGGCACCCTGCCTGATCCCATGCTCAGCCTGAACGCCATGAACCTGCCGACCGATACGTTCGCGCGCGACCAGGAACCGATGACCCAGCTGCAGATCGGCATCGAACAGGCGCTGCCGTTCCCCGGCAAACTGGGACTGCGGGAACGTGCCGCTGAATTCGATGCCGATGCAGCCTCCAGCAATGTCGATGAGACCCGGCTGCAGCTGGTCTACCGGGTGCAGCAGGCCTGGTGGCAGATCTTCTATCAAGACCGGGCGCTCGAGATCGTCGCCCGCAACCAGGACCTGCTGCGCCAGTTCGTACAGATCGCACAGGTCAAATACAAGGTGGGGGAAGGCCTGCAGCAGGAGGTGCTGCTGGCACAGGTCGAGCTCTCCAGGCTGTTTGACCGCCGCATCGAGCTGCAGGGACTGCGCCGGCAACAGGCGGCGCGTCTCAATGCGCTGCTCAACCGCCGTGCCGATACGGCGCTGCGCCTGCCGGGACAGGTAGACGAGCACCTCGCCGGGACACTGCCGGAAGCGGAGCTCTACCGCCGTGCCGAGGCCGCCAGGCCCGTGCTGGAACAAAAGCGGCAGGAAGTCGAGGCGGCACGTACGCGGCACGATCTCGCCCGGCGCGATCGCTATCCCGACTTCAAGCTGGGTGCGGCCTACGGCTTCCGTCAGGGTGACAACCCGGACGGCAGTACCCGTCCCGACTTCGCCTCCCTGCAGCTGGGTATGAGCCTGCCACTCTACGCCGGCCGCAAGCAGGACAGGGCAATCGACCAGCGCAGCAGCGAACTGCTGCAGAGGCAGTATGCGCTGCAGGATGAATTCGCCGGCGTACAGGCTGAAATTTCCGCCGCGTGTGCTGACTACCAGCGCGCCAGCGAACAGGTACAGTTGTTCAGGACCGGGATTGTCCCGCAGGCCCGGCAGTCGGTGTCGTCCATGCTGTCCGGCTACCAGGTCAACAAGGTGGATTTCCTGAACCTGGTGCGCGCGCAGGTCACGCTCTATGACTACGAAACCCAGTACTGGAAGTCCTTCAGCGAGGCGCACCAGGCGCAGGCGCGCCTGGCCGCCGCCGTGGGTCAGGAGGTGACCGGTGACTAGTCAGACAATAACGGGTGTGCTGATCGCCCTGCTGCTGGGAGGCGCCGGCGGTTACTGGCTTGCAAACCACCCGGGAAGCAGCGGCAAGGCAATGCCATCCGCCGGGCGCGCGGTGCTGCTCTACCGCAATCCGATGAACCCGGCGATCACCTCGCCGGTGCCGGCGCGGGACGCGATGGGGATGGACTACATCCCTGTGTATGCGCCGGATGAGGCCGGCAGCACGGACGACCCCGCGGGCACGGTCAGGATCGATCCGGTCACGGTACAGAATATCGGGGTCCGGACGGCGGTGGCCGAGCGGCAGTCGCTCAGCCGGCAGATTCGCGCCGTGGGGCGTGTCGACTTCGACGAGGAGCGGCTGTCCCGTCTGCACCCCAAGATCGAAGGCTGGATCGAGGCGCTCTATATCGACAAGACCGGCGAGCAGATCGGGAAGGACGCGATCCTGCTCAGTATCTATTCGCCGAAGCTGGTCACCAGCCAGCAGGAATACCTCCTCGCCCTGGACAACCTGGACGTGCTGAAGGCAAGCCCGTATGAGGAGATCCGCCACGGTGCGGAACAGCTCGCCAGCAGCACGCGCGAACGGCTCGAGTTGCTGGACGTGCCGGAACACCAGATCCGCGAGCTGGAGCACACACGTAAGGTCAAGAAAAACCTGCACATCCATTCGCCCTTCGACGGGGTGATCATCAGTATCGGCGCGCGTGAGGGTCAGTTTGTCACGCCCGCCACCGAGCTCTACAAGATCGCGGATCTGTCCCGGGTCTGGGTGCTTGCGGATGTCTACGAGAACGAGGTGGCCTGGATACAGGGCGGTGATCCGGTGGACATGAAACTCGCGGCCATCCCGGGCAAGGTGTTCACCGGGCGCGTCGGCTATGTGTACCCCTATGCCGAGGCCAAGACGCGCACCATCAAGGTCCGCCTGGAGTTCGACAACCCGGACCAGTTGCTCAAGCCGGACATGTTTGCGGATGTCACCATCCATGCACAGCGCACGGTCGATGCCATCGTGATTCCGGCGGAGGCCGTGGTGCGCTCCGGTGAACGGGATCAGGTATTCGTGGTCAGGGCCCCCGGCAAGTTCGAGCCGCGCGCAGTCAGGCTGGGCGTGAGTGCGCTGGGCATGGTGCAGGTGCTCGACGGTGTGTCACCGGGCGAACAGGTCGTCACCTCCAGCCAGTTCCTGATCGACTCCGAATCCAAACTGCGCGAGGCAACGGCGAAGATGCTGGAGACGACCACGGGAGCGGGAGGCAGTGATGATCAGGACCATCATTGACGCCGCGCTGCGCGACCGCTTCCAGGTGATCCTTGCCACGCTGATTATCGTGGCCGCGGGGATCTGGGCGCTCAGAAACCTGCCGCTGGATGCCATCCCCGATCTCTCGGATGTGCAGGTCATCGTATTCACCGAGTTTCCCGGCCAGGCGCCGCAGGTGGTCGAGGACCAGGTGACCTACCCCCTGACCACGGCCATGCTGGCGGTGCCGCATGCGCAGGTCGTCCGGGGCTACTCCTTCTTCGGCCTGTCTTTTGTTTACATCATCTTCAAGGACGGCACCGACCTGTACTGGGCGCGTTCCCGGGTGCTGGAATACCTCAATTACGTGCGCAGCCGCCTGCCGGCCGGCGTAACACCCGGTCTCGGGCCGGACGCGACCGGCGTGGGCTGGATCTACGAATACGCCCTGATCGATCGTACCGGCCGCTATGACCTGGCGCGGCTGCGTTCCATACAGGACTGGTACCTGCGCTATCCGCTGCAGACCGTGGCCGGCGTGTCGGAGGTGGCCTCGGTGGGCGGCTTCGTCAAGCAGTACCAGGTCGAGGTCGATCCCAACGTCCTGTCGGCCTATGACATTCCGCTCGCGAAGGTGAAACAGGCCATCCAGCGCTCCAACCAGGATGTCGGTGGCCGGGTGGTGGAACTGGCCGAGACCGAATACATGGTGCGCGGCCTGGGTTATATCCGGGGTATCGAGGACCTCAAGCAGATACCTGTCGGTGTGGATGCCGGGGGCACGCCGATCCGGCTGGAGGACGTGGCCAACGTACACCTCGGGCCCGAGCTGCGGCGTGGCCTGGTGGAACTCAACGGTGACGGTGAAGTCGCCGGCGGTGTCGTTATCATGCGTTACGGGGAAAACGCACGGGCCACGATCGCAGGGGTGCGCAGGAAACTCGATGAATTGAAGAAGGGCCTGCCGGAGGGCGTGGAGATCGTAACGGTCTATGACCGCGGCCAGCTCATCGAGCGCGCGGTGGACAATCTCAGGCAGAAACTCATCGAGGAATCCATCGTGGTCAGCCTGATCACCATGCTGTTCCTGCTGCACGTCCGTTCCGCGCTGGTGGCGATCGTGTCGCTGCCGATCGGCATCCTCGTGGCCTTCATCATCATGTACTGGCAGGGCATCAATGCCAACATCATGTCACTGGGTGGCATCGCCATCGCCATCGGCGCCATGGTCGACGGCGCCATCGTCATGATCGAGAATGCACACAAACACCTCGAACACAGTGCCGACAGGAAGGGGCGCGCGCTCGCGCTGCACGAGCGCTGGGTCGCCGTGGCAGAGGCCGCCCGGGAAGTCGGACCGGCGCTGTTCTTCTCGCTGCTGATCATCACCGTGTCCTTTTTGCCGGTGTTCACCCTGGAGGCACAGGAGGGGCGGCTGTTTGCGCCGCTGGCCTTCACCAAGACATACGCCATGGCCGGCGCCGCGCTGTTGGCGATTACCCTGGTGCCGGTGCTGATGGGCTATTTCATACGCGGCAGGATACTCCCGGAGGCGAGCAACCCGGTGAACCGGTTTCTGCACGCCGTTCATGCACCGGCATTGCGCATCGCGCTCGACAGACGCTGGCTCACGCTGCTGCTGGCCCTGCTGTTGCTGGGCGGGAGCGTGTACCCCGTGATGAAGCTGGGCAGCGAGTTCATGCCACCGCTCGAGGAAGGTGACATCCTGTACATGCCGACCACGTACCCGGGGCTCTCCATTACCAAGGCCCGGGAACTGCTGCAGCAGACCGACAAGATCCTGAAGACATTTCCCGAGGTCGCGTCCGTGTTCGGCAAGGCCGGCCGTGCCGAGACGGCGACCGATCCCGCGCCGCTGTCCATGCTGGAGACCACGGTCAGGCTCAAACCCAGGGCGGCATGGCTGGATCCCGACAAGACCACCCGCGAGCTGATGAACGAAATGGACCGGGCGATCCGCTTCCCGGGCCTGGCCAATGCCTGGACCATGCCGATCAAGACCCGCATCGACATGCTCTCGACCGGCATCAAGACACCGATCGGCATCAAGGTGAGCGGCCCGGACCTGACGGTACTGGAACGGGTTGCCGGTGACATCGAGCAGGCGGTGAAGCAGTTGCCCGAGACACTCTCGGCCTTCGGCGACAAGGCGGCCGGCGGTTACTACCTGGACTTCGATATCCGCCGGGAAGACGCGGCACGCTACGGCCTGACGACCGGGGACATCCAGGATGTCATCCAGACCGCGATCGGTGGCATGAACATCAGCTGGACGGTGGAGGGACTGGAGCGCTATCCCGTCAACCTGCGTTATCCGCGTGAGCTGCGCGACAACCTCGAGGAACTCAAGCGGGCGCTGATTACCACACCGACCGGCACCCAGATCCCGCTGTCCCTGGTGACCGATCTGCGCATGCGGCGCGGACCGCCCGCGATCAAGACCGAGGACTCGCGGCCTAATGCGTGGGTGTATGTCGATATCACCACCACGGATATCGGCGGCTACGTTGCGCAGGCGAAGCAGATCGTGGCTAAACAGGTCAAGGTGCCGCCGGGCTATACCCTGGCCTGGTCGGGACAGTTCGAATACATGCAGCGCGCCGCGCAGCGCCTGCACACCGTGGTGCCGGTGACCCTGCTGATCATCTTCCTGCTGCTCTATTTCAACTTCCGCAACGTGAGCGGGCCGCTGGTGGTCATGCTGTCCATCCCCTTCGGGCTCATCGGCGGCTTCTGGCTGGTTTACTGGCTGGGTTTCAACCTGTCCGTGGCGGTGGCGGTGGGTTTCATCGCGCTGGCCGGTGTTGCCGCCGAGATCGGCGTGCTGGTGCTGACCTTCATCGATCAGGAGGTGGCGCGGTGTCGCCAGCGCCAGGCAGGTGCTGCACGCCTGGATGCCAGTGACATCGTGCAGGCCGTACTCAAGGGCACGTCGGAACGCGTGCGTCCGATCGCCATGACGGCGACGGCCATCATCGGCGGCCTGCTGCCGATCATGTGGGGCAGCGGTACCGGCTCCAGTGTGATGCAGCGCATCGCCGCACCGATGGTCGGCGGGATGGTGACAGTGACTATACTCAGCCTGGTGGTACTGCCGGTAATCTACGGATTCGTGCTGCAGTGGCGCGAACGCTGATGGCCACGACGACGAGGCCGTGCATTCCCTCTCCCTGCGGGAGAGGGCCAGGGTGAGGGGACATCAACAGGAGCTACCTGTCTGATCCCCCCCCAACCCTCCCCCTGATGGGGAGGGAGAAACACGTGTTACCTGTGTTCCCGGCCTGTACCCTCCCGGTGGGCTCGGGCGTAAACGGGGCGCAATGACAGGCACGGTAGTTATTGATACGGAGGTTCTGTGACAAACGCAATTGATCCCGTGTGCGGCATGCAGGTCGCTACGGACAGCGTCCACCGGTACACGTATGCCGGCACGGACTACTCTTTCTGCTGCGCCGGCTGCGTGGAAAAATTCCGGGCCGCGCCGGACAGGTACCTGCACCCCGAGCCGCCGCCGGACGCCACCGCGGCCGCTTACTGCCCCGATGATTCCTGTCACATCGACACGTCGTATTTTACCTGCCCCATGCATCCGGAGGTCCGGCACGCGGGTCCCGGTGCCTGCCCGAAGTGCGGCATGGCGCTGGAACCCCTGAGTGTGCCGATGGCCGTTTCCCGCACCGAATACACCTGCCCCATGCATCCGGAGATCGTGCAGGACCACCCGGGCAATTGCCCGAAGTGCGGCATGGCGCTGGAACCGCGCACCGTCGCGGCGAGGAAGACACCGGGAACTGGATGACATGACGCGGCGCTTCTGGGTCGGCACCGCGCTGGCGCTGCCGGTGTTCGTGCTGGCCATGGTGGCGGATCTCGCACCCGGCGTGGCTGCCCGGCTGGACTGTCCATGCGCGCGGTGCAGTGGATCGAATTCGCACTGGCGACGCCGGTGGTGTTGTGGGGCGGCTGGCCGTTCTTCGTGCGCGGCTGGCATCGGTGGTGAGCTGGAACCTCAACATGTTCACCCTGATCGGTCTGGGCGTGGCGGTGGCCTGGGCCTACAGCGTGGTGGCCCTGCTGTTCCCGGGGATCTTCCCGCCCGTCATGCGGCACGCATGGCGGCATGGTGCCGGTCTATTTCGAGGCGGCGGCCGTGATCACCGCGCTGGTGCTGCTGGGGCAGGTGCTGGAGCTGCGCGCCCGCAGCCAGACCAATGCGGCCATCAGGCTGCTGCTGGGCCTGGCGCCGAAAACCGCGCGCGCATCGTGCGCGACGACGGCACGGAGGAAGACATCCCGCTGGAGCAGGTGCAGCCCGGCGATATCCTGCGCGTCCGCCCAGGCGAGAAAGTACCGGTGGACGGCGTGGTGATCGAGGGCGACAGCGCGTGGATGAGTCGATGGTCACCGGCGAACCGATCCCGGTGGAAAAGACGTGCCGGCGAACAGCTGATCGGCGCGACGGTGAACGGCACCGGCAGTCTGCTGATGCGGGCGGAAAAAGTCGGCACGGACACCTTGCTGGCGCAGATCGTGCGGATGGTGGGCGAGGCGCAGCGCTCCCGCGCGCCGATCCAGAAGCTGGCGGACATCGTGGCCGGTTATTTCGTGCCGGCGGTGGTCGCTGCTGCCGTGGTCACTTCATCGTCTGGGGGTGTCTGGGGACCGGAGCCGCGCCTGGCCCACGCCGTCGTCAATGCCGTGGCCGTGCTGATCATCGCCTGCCCCTGCGCACTGGGGCTGGCTACCCCCATGTCCATCATGGTGGGCACCGGCAGGGGCGCAACGCTGGGCGTGCTGATCAAGAATGCCGAAGCGCTGGAGATCATGGAAAAGGTCGATACCCTGGTGGTGGACAAGACCGGTACGCTGACCGAGGGCAAACCGAAACTGGTTGCGGTGACGGCCAGCAGCGGATTTGACGAGGAGACGTGCTGCGCCTGGCGGCCAGCCTCGAGCGTGCCAGCGAACATCCGCTGGCGGCGGCCATCGTGCGCGGCGCGAGGAGACAGGGGCATTGACGCTGAGCCGAGACGGAGAATTTCGAGTCGGTCACCGGCAAAGGCGTCACCGGGAAGGTGGATGGACGCACGGTGGCGCTGGGCAACGTGAAGCTGCTGGAAAGCCTGGGCATCGATCCGGGTGAGCTTGCCGCGACAAGCGGACAGGCCGGACGCGCTGAGGGCCAGACCGTCATGTTCGTTGCCATCGATGGCAGGGCGGCCGGCTTGATCGGCGTGGCCGATCCCATCAAGGACTCCACGCCGGAGGCCATTCGCGATCTGCACGAAGAAGGCGTCGGATCGTCATGCTGACCGGCGACAGCCGCACGACCGCCGAGGCCGTGGCGCGCAAGCTCGGTATCGACCAGGTCGAGGCCGAGGTGCTGCCGGAGCAGAAGGCCGAGACGTGTCAAGCAGACTGCAGGCAGAAGGCCGTATCGTCGCCATGGCGGGCGACGGCATCAACGATGCCCCGGCGCTGGCGCAGGCCCAGGTCGGCATCGCCATGGGCACCGGTACCGATGTGGCGATGGAAAGCGCCGGCGTCACGCTGGTCAAGGGCGATCTGCGCGGCATCGTGCGGGCCCGGCGGCTCAGCCGCGCGACGATGCGCAACATCCGCCAGAACCTGTTCTTTGCCTTCGTCTACAACGCGCTGGGCGTGCCGGTGGCCGCCGGCGTGCTGTATCCGTTTTTCGGATTGCTGCTCTCGCCGATGATTGCCGCCGCCGCGATGAGCTTCAGTTCGGTGTCGGTGATCAGCAATGCCCTGCGCCTGCGCAAGGCGCGCATCTGAGGCCGGTGCAGGGGTGAATTCTGCCTGACAGGGTCCGATGGCACGGCCGGATTCATCGACGAGGGCGGGCGGCATGCCGCTGCACGGGAGTCTGTAGAGTCATGCATGATCCTGACGGACAACGCTGTATCGTGACCCGGGAGGATTTTCCCGCGTTGCTCGCCGTACTGCGCGACAGCGGCTACCAGCTCACCGGTCCCACGGTACGCGACCAGGCCATCGTCTACGACGACATCGATGACGTGGATGATCTGCCCGCCGGCTGGACGGATGAACAGGAGGCGGGCCGCTACCGGCTGCGGCGCCGCGAGGACGCTGCGCTGTTCGGCTACAACGTCGGCCCGCACACGTGGAAAAAGTTTCTCCAGCAGCCCGAGCTTACCCTGTGGAAGGCCGTGAGGACCGCCAGCGGTATCGGGTTCGAGGGCGTGGGCACCACCATACCGCGCAGGGCGTTCATCGGCGTGCGCCCGTGCGAGCTGCGGGCGATAGCCGTCCAGGATCGCGTACTTGCCGGCGGCGAGCATATCGATACGGACTACGCAAGGCGCCGTCAGCAGGTCTTCATCGTCACTGTGCAGTGCACACAGGCCGGCAACACGTGTTTTTGCACCTCCATGGGGGCGGGACCGCGCGCGTCCGGCGGCTTTGACCTGGCGATCACGGAACTGATCGACGCACACCGGCACGAATTCGTCATCGAGACCGGTTCGGCGGCGGGCGCGAAGATCATTGCCCGTGTTCCGCATCGCCTGGCCGGCGCGGCCGACTGGCAGGCTGCCCTGAACGCGACGGAATGCACGGTGGCGCAGATGGGCCGCCGCATGGACACCGATGGAATCAGGGAGCTGCTCTACCGGAATGCCGAGCATCCGCGCTGGGACGAGGTCGCCGCACGCTGTCTGGCGTGCGCGAACTGCACCATGGTCTGCCCGACCTGTTTCTGTACGGCGGTCGAGGATGTCACGGACCTTGCCGGGCAAACGGCCGCGCGTGTCCGGCGCTGGGATTCATGCTTCGACAGCCGGTATTCCTATATCCATGGCGGTATCATTCGCCCCGGCACGCGCTCCCGTTACCGGCAATGGCTTACCCACAAGCTGGCCTCCTGGCATGATCAGTTCGGTTCCTCCGGCTGCGTGGGGTGCGGGCGCTGCATTACCTGGTGTCCGGTCGGGATAGACATCACCGAGGAGGTTGCGGCGATTCGGGCGGGCGATGCCGGTCGTACGGGAGAGGGGGGAACAACAGAATGACCAGCCTGCAGCATCTGGAGCAGCGCGTACGCGAACACCCCTTTGCCGGGGGGATGCCCGACAGGTACATCAGGATACTGGCCGGTTGCGCGCACAGCGCGGAGTTCGCGGAAGGCGCGTTCCTGTTCAGGGAAGGCGAGAACGCGGATACCTTTTACTGGATCACGGCCGGCAAGGTTGCCATGGAACTCCATGCACCGCCCAGGGGGACGCTGCAGATCGACTCCCGTGCGGCGGGCGACGCGCTTGGCTGGTCCTGGCTCGTTGCGCCGTACCGCTGGTTTTGCGATGCGCGTGCGGTCGAGACGGTGCAGGCGCTGGCGTTCAACGGGGCCTGCCTGCGCGGCGAGTGGGGGCAGGACCCTGAACTGGCCTATGAGATGTATCGACGGTTTGTACCCCTCATCCATCGCACCCTGCAGGCGACGCAGCTGCAGCTGCTGGATATCTACGGAGCGGACTGAGATGGCGCACGCCCCGGGAGCGGATGTTTCGGCAGCGGACCCGATGGTCCCCCGTCCTGCAACGATCCGGCACCTGCACCGAGAGACGCATGACACCTTCACGCTGACGCTCGATCCCCCCGATCGCGGGCGGGGTATGCCGTTCGTCCCCGGGCAGTTTACGATGCTGTATCTGTTCGGCGTCGGCGAAGTGCCGATTTCCATCAGCGGCGATCCCGCCGCCCCCGTGCGGCTGGTGCATACCATCCGCGCGGTCGGGCATGTCACACAACACATGCGGAAACTGCGGCGCGGGTCGGTGCTGGGCGTGCGCGGGCCGTTCGGCAGCGGTTGGCCGGTCGGGGTCGCACACGGCAGGGACGTTCTCGTTATCGCCGGTGGTGTCGGCCTGGCGCCGCTGCGCTCGCTGGTCTACCACCTGCTCGGGCACCGCAGCGATTACGGCCACGTCAGCATTGTCTATGGTGCGCGTTCCCCGGACGACATCCTGTTCCGGAAGGAGCTCGAGCGCTGGGGCGGGCGTTTCGACGTGGACGTTGCGGTGATCGTTGATCACGCGATGCCCGGCTGGCACGGGGATGTCGGCGTGGTCACCCGCCTGTTGAACACGTCGCGCTGTGAACCCGGCAACACGCTGGCGATGATCTGCGGACCCGAGATCATGATGCGCTTTTCAGTCCGCGAGCTGAACGACCTCGGTATCGCCGATGAGCGGATCTATGTATCCATGGAGCGCAACATGCAGTGCGCCGTGGGGTTTTGCGGGCACTGCCAGTACGGCCCCGCCTTTGTCTGCAGGGACGGACCGGTATTCCGCCTCGACAGGATCAGGCCATTTTTCGGCGTCAGGGAACTCTAGGCATGGCCAGTCGGAAACGCCCCAGGCTCGCGGTGTGGAAATTCGCCTCCTGTGACGGCTGCCAGCTGAGCCTGCTCGATTGCGAGGACGAGCTGCTGGCACTCGCCGGTGCAGTGGATATCGCGCACTTTCCGGAAGCATCCCGTGCGACGGCGCCGCCGCCCTATGACCTGTCGCTGGTCGAAGGCTCCATCACGACCCCCGCTGACGCCGAACGCATCCTGGAGGTCCGCAGACATTCCGGTATCCTCGTTACGATCGGCGCGTGCGCAACGGCCGGTGGCATACAGGCGCTGCGTAATTTCCGGGACGTGCAGGCGTTCACCTCCATCGTGTACGCGCGGCCGGATTACATCGACACCCTGGCGACCTCGACGGCGATTGCCGATCATGTCCCCGTCGACCTGGAGCTGCGCGGCTGCCCGGTCAACAAGGTCCAGTTGCTCGAGGTCATCAATGCCTTTCTGAACGGGCGCCGGCCCAATGTGGCATCCCATAGCGTGTGCATCGAGTGCAAGCGCCGGGGGACGGTCTGCGTCATGGTGGCGCACGGGCAACCCTGCCTGGGGCCCGTGACACAGGCCGGTTGCGGCGCGCTCTGTCCGGCCTGCCTGCGTGGCTGCTATGGCTGTTTCGGACCGCAGGATACGGCCAACACGGACGCCCTCGGCCGGGCATGGCTGCGTGCCGGCAAACAGCCGGACGAGCTGAGACGCGTGTTCCACAGCTTCAACGCGGCCAACCGGTCATTCGCGGAGGCAGGCAGCAAATATGACCCGGACCATCAGGGTTGACTGTCTGACGCGCGTCGAGGGCGCGGGCGCACTCACCATCCGCTTCAGGGAGGGGCGGGTGAGCGAGGTCAGGCTGCGCATTATCGAACCCCCGCGTTTCTTCGAGGCGCTGCTGCGTGGACGTGCACTGGAAGAGGCCCCGGATATCACGGCACGCATCTGCGGCATCTGTCCCGTTGCGTACCAGATGAGCGCCTGCCATGCCATCGAGGACGGTGCGGGCGTGCGTGTGGAGGGGCCGCTGCGCGCATTGCGCCGGCTGCTGTACTGCGGCGAATGGATATCGAGTCACTGCCTGCACATGTTCATGCTGCATGCCCCCGACTTCCTGGGCTATCCCGATGCGATGACCATGGCGCAGACACATGCCGGGCTGGTGCGGCGGGGATTGCGGATGAAAAAGGCCGGCAATGCGATCATGTCCACGGTCGGCGGCCGGGAGATCCATCCCGTCAACGTGAAAGTCGGCGGCTTCTATCGAATACCGGCGACCGCCGAGCTGCAGGCGTTGCTGCCCGAGCTGCACTGGGCACGCGATGCGGCGCTGGCAACCGTGCTGGACTTCGCCCGTCTCGACTTCCCGGACTTCGAGCGCGATTACGAATTCGTGGCGCTGCGGCATCCGGACGAGTATCCCTTCTGCGAGGGACGCCTGGTATCGAACAAGGGTCTCGATATCGCCGTGCGGGACTTCGAGAACGTGTTCGAGGAACGGCAGGTTCCGCATTCAACCGCGCTGCACGCCGCCATCAGGGGGCGCGGGGCCTATGTCTGCGGGCCGCTGGCACGGGTCAATCTGAATTTCGACGCGCTGCGTCCGGCCGCACGGGAAGCAGCCGGCCAGGCGGGCTTTACCGTGCCTTGCCGCAATCCCTTCAAGGGTATACTGGCACGCGCACTGGAGGTCCTCCAGGCGATCGACGAGGCCATCGCGATCATTGACGCCTGGACGCCGGCGGCGCAGGCCGCGCTTGAACTGCCCCGTGTCGCCGCGACCGGGTATGGCTGTACGGAGGCGCCCCGCGGCATCCTGTTTCACCGCTACGTGGTGGATGACGGCGGCCTGATCCGGGATGCGCAGATCGTCCCGCCAACCTCGCAGAACCAGCAATCGATCGAGCTGGATCTCTATCAGATTGCCGAACGGCTTGCCGGGATGCCGCACGCGGCGGCGGTCCGTCTTGCCGAGCAGACGGTGCGCAACTACGACCCATGCATTTCATGTGCCACGCATTTTCTCAGGCTGGACATCGAACGGGAATGAAGGCCCAGCTGACACGTGTAATCGGCATCGGTCAGCCGGCCGCCGGAGACGACGGGGTGGGCATCGCCGTCGCCCGCGCACTGCGGCAGCGAACACTGCCGGCCGGGGTGGAGGTTCACGAGACGACCGATTCCGGCCGGCTCATCGAACTGCTCGACGGTATCCGGCGCGCCATCCTGATCGATGCACTTGTCATCGACGACAGTCCGGGAACGACCAGGTGCCTCGTGCCGGAGGAACTGGCGACGTACCCGCCCCTGCCGTTGTCGAGTCACGGCATCGGCGTTGCAGAAGCCGTCGGGATCGCCCGCACGCTGGCTGGGGATGGCGCGGACATCGACATCCGCATAGTCGGCGTCACCATCAAACGCCCGACCGGCTGTTCCGCCGCCATGTCAGCCCCCGTCGCGGCGGCCGTGCCCCGTGCGGCAGGCCTGATCCTCGATCTGCTCGCGGGGGGCAGTCTGCAGGCCGGTGTCCGGTAGCGGGCGGCAGGTCATTGGGAACCCGGGTTCCCGCCTACGCCTCGCATACCTGTACGCGGCCAGCGTGAATGCGTACTGAATAGGTGGTGATGTCTTCATAGGCCGGCGGCGCCGTGACCTTGCCGGTGCGCAGGTCAAAGCGCGCGCCGTGACGCGGACATTCGATCTCGAAACCGTCGACCTCACCCTCGGCAAGGGTGCCGCCGTCATGGGTGCAGACGTCCTCAATGGCATAATAGCAGCCGCCGACGTTGAACACCGCCACCTCGGTACCGTTCACCTCGATCAGACTGACACTGCCCTCGGGCAGGTTTTCCACGGCATCGACATCGAACCAGTCGGTCATTACACATTCCTCGCACGCATGCTGCAGTCAGCTGCCTGCAGCCGAATTAAAAAATATCAATGGCCACGGAATCACACGGAAGAACACGGAACCCTCCTGCCCGGGAATCGTCGGGTCTGAATGATGTGCATCGTGTCCTGCAGGCAGGATGAAAGAAAATCAATGGCCACGGAATCACACGGAATCACACGGAATCACACGAATCACACAGAAGAACACAGAAGAACACAGAAGAACACGGAAAATTTCTGTCCGGGAATCGTTGTCTGTTTGGTATGCAGGTTTTGTCCTGGCTTGCTGCTGTTCACTGCGCCCCGCATAGCCCGTTTCCCTGTTGCTCCGGGTGTTTCCGTGGTTGTTATCCGGCATGCATGCCGGCAGCCCTCAGTCGAACATCCCCAGCGTCAGGCGTGCGGCCTCGGACATGCGCGACTTGTCCCACGGCGGGTCCCACACCAGTTCCACGCAGGCTTCGTTCACATCCGGCAATTCACGTACGGCACATTCCACCGTGCCCGGAAAGGTTTGTGCAACCGGACAGCCCGGTGCGGTGAGCGTCATCCTGATGTGTACCCTGCCTGCCGCGGGTTCGACGTCGATGCCGTACACCAGGCCGAGGTCATAGATATTGACCGGCAGTTCCGGATCATAAAGGTTGCGCAGCACGCCCACGACCTGTTCGGTGAGGATCGTATGCGCGATACTGGCCGGTTCAGTCGGCATCGGCATCGGGCGTGGCGCAGATATCGGGTGCCAGCGGTTCGGTGCAGACGGTATCGTCGAGCTGGTCCAGCGCCGCGTGCAGGGTATGCCAGGGCAGGGTGGCGCACTTGATGCGCATCGGGTATTCGTGCACGCCAGCGAGCACTTCCAGCTTGCCTACATCGCCCGGCCGGTCCTCTTCGGTCAGCAGGTCGTGTACGCCCTGGAACAGTGCGCGGACCTCGTGCCTCCGTCTTGCCCTTGACGCTTCCGTCATCAGCGATGCCGAGGCCGTGGAGATGGCGCAGCCGGCACCCTCGAAACCGACGTCCTCGACAATACCGTCCTTCACCTGCAGATGGACGCTGAACTCGTCGTTGCAGACCGGATTGAAACCGTGCGCATGGCGGTTGGCCGCCTTCCGGCAGGTGAGATAGTTACGCGGATTGCGGTTGTGATCGAGGATCATTTCCTCGTAGAGTTGCGCGCAGGATAGTCATTGCGGGATCCTTTTCGGTGCGTCATGCGCAGCTCCTGCCCCCTGCTCCGGTATTTCTGTTCCGTGCAGCCGCCCGGTCAGCTGTGCTTCCAGGTAGTGGCGCACCGGCACCAGCCGCATGCGCTGCAGGACATCGGCGGCGAAGGCATGGATGAGCAGATTCCGTGCCGTCGCCGCATCGATGGCGCGTGAGCGCAGGTAGAACAGCGCTGTCCTCATCCAGTCGGCCTACCGTGCAGCCATGCGAGCATTGACGTCATCGGCATGGATCTCGAGCTGCGGCGGGCGTCGGCCTCGGCGTCGTTGGACAGCAGCAGGTTGTGGTTGCTCTGCCGGCTCGGTTTTCTGTGCGTCCGGGTGAACGACGATGCGACCGTTGAATACGGCGCGTGAACGTTCGTCCAGCACGCCCTTGTACCATTCCCGGCTGCTCGCGTGCGGTTTGCGGTGGTCGATGCGTGTGTGGTTGTCCACGTGCTGGCGCCCGCGGGTCAGGTACAGGCCGTTCAGCGTGCATTCGGCGCCCGGCCGTCGAGAGTCGACCTGAAAGTCATTTCTGACCAGCCGGCCGCCGAGGGCGATATTGTGCGAGACCAACGGCTGTCGCGCTGCTGTTGCACGTAGATGCCCGCCATGTGGTAGGCGGATTGCTTTCCTGTTCCAGCTTGTAATGCTCCAGGCGGCATCCTCGCCAGCATGATTTCCGTGACCGTGTTGGTCAGAAGGCGGCATCGTTCAGGGCCACATAGGACTCGATGACTGTGCCTTGCTGCCGGGACCGGCCTGCGATGACATTGCGCAGCGTCGTCATGGCGTCTGCCTGCCCGGTAGCTGATGAACAGCAGGTGTACCGGTTGCTCCAGCACGCGTTGCGCTCCAGCCGGATGAATGCGCCGTCCTGCATGAAAGCCGTATTGATGGCGTTGAAGCCCGGCCGTTCCGGATCGAGGGTGCGTCCCAGCACGTGCTCGAGTCCTCCGGGTGGTTCGACCAGCGCGTGTGCCAGGCTGGTCAGCGTGACACCGGTCAGCAGGGTCTCAAACGGATCAGTTCCGGGGCGAAGTGGCCATCGACGAACACCAGCCGGTGCATCGGTTGCATTATCGAACAGCCATGGCGTCAGGTCGCTGCTGCACGCGGATTCGGTTGCCGGCGTGAATGAACGCCGGGCCAGGCTGCGCAGGTCCGTATACTTCCAGTCTTCGACACGCGTGTCCGGAAACCCTGCTGCTCGAATGTCGGTCATGGCACTGCTGCGCATGCGGGTGAGCCAGGGCGCGCCGCTGCCCGGCAGTCGGGCAATGCGGTGTTCATAGGCATCCCGGTAGTTGAGCATTGCACTGCTCATAATGCCGCCCCTGCCGCAGTTTCCTTCAGCCAGTCGTAACCGCGCTGCTCCAGCTCGCGCGCCAGCTCCGGACCGCCGGACCTCACGATGCGGCCGCCGGCCAGCACGTGCACGCGATCCGGCGTGATGTAGTCCAGCAGGCGCTGGTAATGGGTGACCAGCAGCATGCCGCGCTCGGCTGAGCGCAGGCTGTTGACGCCGTCGGCCACCACCTTCAGGGCATCGATGTCCAGTCCGGAATCGGTTTCGTCGAGGATGGCCAGGCGCGGCTGCAGCACCAGCATCTGCAGGATCTCGTTGCGCTTCTTCTCGCCGCCCGAGAAGCCTTCGTTGACACCGCGCGGTAGGAAGGTCCTCGTCAATCTTCATCAGCGCCATGCGTTCCTTCACCAGCGCCAGGAAATCGAAGGCGTCCAGTTCTGGCTCGCCCCGGTGCCTGCGGATCGGCATTCAGGGCGGCCCTCAGCAGATAGGCATTGTTCACGCCGGGAATTTCCACCGGGTACTGGAAGCCCAGGAACACGCCGGCGCGCGCGCGTTCCTCGGGCGACAGCGCCAGCAGGTCCTGGCCCTGATAGCTGCACGCTGCCGGAGTGATGGCGTAGCCGGCACGCCGGCCAGCACATGGGAGAACGAGCTCTTGCCCGAACCGTTCGGGCCCATGATGGCGTGCACTTCGCCGGCGTTGATGGTGAGGTCGATGCCGCGCAGGATCCTCGCGCTCGCACCGACACGTGCAGGTCCCTGATGGTCAGCAATGGCGTGCTCATCCGACGGCTCCTTCCAGGCTGACGCCAGCAGGTTCTGCGCTTCCACGGCGAACTCCATGGGCAGTTCGTTCAGTACGTGCTGCAGAAACCGTTGACGATCATGGTCACGGCGTCCTCCTCCGACAGGCCGCGCTGCAGGCAGTAGAACAGCTGGTCCTCGCTGATCTTCGAGGTGCTGGCCTCGTGTTCCACGCTGGCCGGCGGGTTCTTCACCTCGATGTAGGGCAAGGTGTGTGCGCCGCAGCTGTCGCCGATCAGCAGCGAATCGCACTGCGTGAAATTGCGCGCGCCGTGCGCCCGCGATCACCTAGACCAGGCCGCGGTAGCTATTCTGCGCTGGCCGGCCGAGATGCCCTTGGAGATGATGGTGCTGCGGGTGTGCTTGCCGAGGTGGATCATCTTGGTGCCGGTATCGGCCTGCTGGTAGTTGTTGGTCAGCGCCACCGAGTAGAACTCGCCGATCGAGTTGTCGCCTCGCAGGATGCACGCTGGGGTATTTCCAGGTGATGGCCGAACCGGTCTCCACCTGGGTCCAGGAGATCTTCGAATGCGATCACCGCGGCATTCGCCGCGCTTGGTGACGAAGTTGTAGATGCCGCCCTTGCCCTGTTCATCGCCCGGATACCAGTTCTGCACGGTGGAGTACTTGATCTGCGCGTCCTCCAGCGCGACCAGTTCGACCACCGCGGCATGCAGCTGGTTCTCGTCGCGCATCGGCGCGGTGCAGCCCTCCAGGTAGCTGACGTAGCTGCCCTCGTCGGCGATGATCAGCGTGCGCTCGAACTGGCCGGTGTTGGCGGCATTGATGCGGAAGTAGGTCGACAGCTCCATCGGGCAGCGCACGCCGTTCGGGATGTAGACGAACGAGCCATCGGTGAACACCGCGCGAGTTCAGGCGGCGAAAAAGTTGTCGCGTATGGCGGCACGACGCTGCCGAGGTACTTCTGCACCAGTCCGGGGTGCTCTGCACCGCTTCGGAAAACGGGCAGAAGATGATGCCGGATTCGGCCAGCTTGCCTTGAACGTGGTGGCGACTGAGACGCTGTCGAACACCGCATCCACCGCCACGCCGGCCAGCACGCTCCTGTTCCGTCAGCGGGATGCCGAGCTTTTCGTAGGTCTCCAGCAGCTTCGGATCGACGTCCGCAAGGCTGCTCGGGCCGTCCTTGCGTGACTTCGGCGCGGAGTAATAGAGATGGCCTGGTAGTCGATCGGCGGGTAGCGCACGCTGGCCCAGTGCGGCTCCTCCATGGTCAGCCAGTGCCGAGGCCTCAGGCGCCAGTCGAGCAGGAACTGCGGTTCCTGCTTCTTGGCGGAAATGAGCCGAATGACGCTCCTCATCGAGACCGGGCGGTATACTGTCCGCTTCGATATCGGTGATAAAGCCCGCCGCGTATTCACGGTCAAGCAGGCGATCGATCTGTGTGTTCGAAGTAGCCATCGCAACCCAAACCTGTGTCGATTAAGTGAACTTACCAGGGATTGATAAACACGCACCGTCGAGCACGGTTCACTGTTCAACCTAGAATACCTGACTATTTTAGTCAAGAATTCATAAGGGGTACCCAATGGAGTCAGGTTGCAGCCCGGCTCATGCCAGCCAGCGGCCCGCCAGTTTCCCGATCAGCACACCCAGTGGCAGGATCACCAGCACCAGCAGCGTACACAACCACACCGGCGCCAGCAGATCGGGTTGTGCGGTGCTGGTGATCGCGCAAGCCAGGCGCGCGATGAGATCTGCAGCCAGCAGGAGGCCGCCGGCCACCAGCAGCGTGCAGCCATCCAGCAGCGTCGTGAGGCTGCCGTAGACGATGTAGGGGATCAGGCCGCAAACCAGGTATGCGGCAACCAGGTGCCAGGCACCGGTCGGTTCGGGTTCGAACGCCGTGATAACCGCCAGCAGGCACCCGAACAGCACCAGCCCGTATGCCAGCGCTTGTACTCGTTCCTGCGCACAGCGCATCGTTGCGTCTCCTTGTTCGCCCGTATAAATACAGGCGCAGTATTCACATTTGTCAACGCGGCTATCTCTTCCGGCAGGGTGGCACGAACTGGAGTCACCCATGACGGACGGGTACGACACGGGATCTGCGCGTCGGACCGGCCCGTGAAAAGCACCGGAATCTCCTGCAGTATGGACAAGTTTCCATGCCATTCGTGCCGTGTTACCTGACAAGCCTGCAGCCGGGCGAGGTGTTGCGTGGCATTGTCGGGCGATCCGCGCGGTCATCAGCACGCCGGACGGCATACACTATGCCTTAGCCTGCACGCGGGATTTCGCGAATGCATACACGGGGAGCAGTGCTGACCCGTGCCGCCCTGGGACTGCCCTGAACTAAACTCCAGGTAGCGGGCAGGGCCATCGGGGACAGAAACACCGGTATGTCGCCGGGTACAGATGATCGACATATGCATCGATGCACGGTAACGGAGGTAACGCACATGACAGAGCATACCGCAACGCTGACGCTGGAACCCGCCAAACACGGCAAGCTCGGCATCATTCACTGCGGGGTCACCCGCGAGGGCTTCATCGCGGTCGGCGGTGAGCCGCGCGCAATCGAAGACGGTCAGGAGATCCTGTTCGAACGCGTGGGTATCAGGGCCCGGCGCCAGGGCAGCGAATACACCTTTGTTCGAGTCGCCTAGGCAGACCGGTCCGGCCATGCAGGAAGCGGATGCGGCAGCCGGTCTGGAGGCGCGTATTCAGGCGCTGGGCGGCCGGCTGCTCGACCGGGCCAGTCGCGTGGCGCAGGCGGCATCCAGCGGCTGGCTCGATACGCTCATCGGGCGTGCGATACAACAGCAGGATTTCCGCGTACAGACGCTGCGCTTTGTCGATGTGCTGCCGGCGCTGCAGGACGATGCCGCGCTGGCGGCACACCTGAAGGAATACTTTGCCGACGTCGACCTGCCCTGGCCTGCGGTCAGCCACTGGGGCGTGCGCCACAGCGATGCAGCCTGGGCCGCACCGGTTGCCGCCCCCCTGGTGCGCGCCACCCTGCGCGGCCTGTCGCGGCGTTTCATGGGCGGGAGCACCCTGCCGGGCGCCCTTGCTACCGTTGCGCGGTTACGCGGCCGGGGCATGCAGTGCAGCCTCGACCTGCTCGGCGAGGCCGTGGTCAGCGAACGCGAGGCCGCCGCGTATCAACAGGCCTATCTCGATCTGCTGATGGGCCTGCGCCGGGACGGCGACCCGTCGGACCGGCCCGAGATCTCGCTGAAACTCACTGCGCTCAGTTCCCGGATCAGCCCGGCGGATCCGCGCGGCAGTGTCGCGGCAATCGGCGTGCGCCTGCGGCCGATCCTGGCGGCGGCGCGGGCGCAGGACGTGGCGGTGACCCTCGACATGGAACATTTCGATGTCTGCCACATCGTCCTGCGCTGCTTCAGGGAACTGCTTATGGAGGCGGAGTTCCGTAGCTGGCCGCATGCCGGGATCGCCATCCAGGCCTACCTGCGCGCCGCGCCGGAGGATCTTACGGCGCTGGTCGAGTGGGCCGATGCGCGCGGCACCCCCGTGAAGGTACGCCTGGTGCGCGGAGCCTACTGGGACGCGGAGACCCTCATCGCACACCAGCACGGCTGGGCGTCGCCGGTGTGGACGCACAAGGCGCAGACCGATGACTGTTACGAGGCCTGCCTCGAACGGTTGTTTGCGCACGGCGGTGCTGTGATCCCGGCAGTGGCCACGCACAACGTGCGCAGCCTGGCCTGTGCCATGGCACTGGTGGAACGGCACGGGCTGTCTGCCGGCGAATACGAGTTCCAGATGCTGTATGGCATGGCGGACGATCTCAAGCAGGCGCTGGTCGCACTGGGTTACCCGCTGCGTGTCTACGTCCCCTACGGCGTGACCCTGCCGGGCATGGCCTACCTGGTACGCCGCCTGCTGGAAAACACCAGTGGCCAGACCATCCTGGATACCGGCATGGGCCGGGTCGAGCGCGACGCGCGCAGCCTGGCGCGAACGGCGCACCTTGCCGCGGCCGGGGCAGCGCACGTCGATCATGCCTTCCGCAACCTGCCGGTACACCGCTTCGTTGCGGCGCGGGAACGCGCGGCCTTGCGCACGGCCATCAAGGCGGTCCGCGCAGAACTGGGTCGGGACCATGCACTGGTGATCAATAACGAAGCGGTGGACGCTGACGCCCGCATCACCTCGATCAACCCGGCCCATCCCGACCAGGTGATCGGTACGGTGGCCAGTGCCGGCCGCCGGCAGGCGGACCTGGCGCTGGCAGCGGCACGCGCCGCCTTTCCGGACTGGCGGGCGCTGCCGGCCGGGGAACGCGCCGGGTACCTGCGCCGTATTGCCGCATTGCTGGTCGAGCAGCGCGACCGCTTTGCTGCCTGGCAGGTACTGGAAGCCGGCAAGCACTGGTGCGAGGCGGATGCCGATGTCTGCGAGGCGGTGGACTTTCTGAACTATTACGCGCTGCAGGCGGAGCGGCTGGCCGCGGGCGACATCGTCGAGCTGGGTGGTGAACACAATGCCATGTATCACCGTCCACGCGGCATCGGCCTGGTGATCGCGCCGTGGAATTTTCCGCTCGCCATTCTCACCGGCATGCTGTCCGCGACGATCGTCACGGGCAACACCGCCATCCTGAAACCCTCCTCGCTGACCCCGGTGATCGCGGCACGCTTCATGGCACTCGTGCAACAGGCCGGCGTACCGCCGGGGGTGGTCAACTTCCTGCCCGGACCCGGCGACGCGACCGGTGCCTGGCTGGCCGCGCAGCCCGACATCGCCATCATCGCCTTTACCGGTTCGCGTGACGTGGGCATGCAGCTGATCCGGACCGGGGCACAGGTCGTGCCGGGACAAACGCACATCAAGCGGGTGATCGCCGAGCTGGGCGGCAAGAACGCCATCATCATCGACGACGATGCCGACCTGGACGCGGCGATCCCGGGTGTGCTGCAGTCCGCCTTCGGCTTCCAGGGGCAGAAATGCAGCGCGGCCTCGCGCGTGATCGTGGTGGGGAACATCCACGCGGCCGCTGTCGAGCGCCTGTGTGAGGCAACGGCCAGCCTGCGCATCGGTGACCCGCTGGATCCCGGTAACCAGCTGGGTCCGGTCATCGATGCCGCCGCGCGGCAACGCATCGCGCAGGTGATCGCCAGGGGCAGGACCACGGCACGGCTGGTCACGGCCGCGCGCGATGATCTGCCCGGTGCCGGGTTTTACCTGGCACCGGCCGTCTTTACCGATGTTGCGGCAGATGACCCGCTCGCGCAGGAGGAAATCTTCGGACCGGTGCTGGCCGTGCTGCATGCCGGCACCTTCGAGCAGGCCATAGAAATGGCCAACAATACGCAGTACGCATTGACGGGCGGGGTGTATTCACGCCGGCCCGTGCACCTGGCCCGCGCGCGTGAGGCGATGCAGGCCGGCAACCTGTATCTCAATCGCAAGATCACCGGTGCACTGGTTTCACGGCAGCCGTTCGGTGGCTTCCGGCTGAGCGGCATGGGCAGCAAGGCCGGCGGGCCGGATTATCTCAAACAGTTCACCGATCCGGTCTGTATCACGGAAAACACCATGCGGCGCGGTTTTGCACCCGAGGTCAGGGAGGAATGAATTTTGCCGACTGGCATATCCCGCTGTCGCGCGGTGAACAGACCCTCCGGCAGGGACTGGACAGCCTGGCGGCCATCGGCGCGCGGCCCCAGGACGTACCGTTGCTCGTGCGCCTGCTGGAAAATCCCGCCTACACCCTGCCGGGTCTGACCCTGTTTCACGGCGCGGTCGACCTCGGGGTGCATGACTGCATCCATATCCTGCTGGGCCGCGGGCTGCTGACCGCGGACGAGGCCTTCATCATCGGGTTCACCATGGGCAGCACCAAGCGTGTGCGCCGCGGCGAGGAATGGCTGTTCGGCCGGCTGGCGCACCACGCGTATCCGGCGCCCTATACCTTCGATGACACAGCCGTGCGCATCTTCACCGATGCGGTACGGCTGGGCGGCATCTCCGGTTGCCAGCCACTGGACACGATCGATTACGACCGGTATCTCGGCAGCCCCCTGCAGGAGATCCGCCAGCAAGTGGGACTGGAAACGGATTTGTTGTCAGCGTATTACCGGATTGAAAAGGTGCGCTACCCGGATTCGGCAGCGAGCCGGCGCCTGCTGGATTGACGCGATGATGGTACCGGCTGCACCCGCCGGTGCGGGTAAGGTCCCGCATCACCGGTCTGGCGGCAGGGGGCCATGGCCCGAGGGGATCGGCGCTGGCAGACCTGTCGCACCTGCCCCGCCGGGCTGCGTTCTCAACGCCGCTCAAGGGGGATATAGTCCCGCTGTTCCGGTCCTGTATAAAGTTGACGGGGCCGTCCGATCAGGTGTTTTTCTTCCCCGATCATTTCCATCCACTGGGCAACCCAGCCTGCGGTACGGGCGATGGCAAACATCACGGTGTACATGTTGGCAGGGATGCCGAGCGCCCGGTAGACAAGGCCTGAATAGAAGTCGACGTTGGGATAGAGCTTGCGCTCGATGAAATAGTCATCCTGCAGTGCAATCTCCTCCAGGCGCAGTGCCAGTTCGAACAGGGGGTCGTTTTCATCGCCCAGCCTCGACAGGACTTCATGGCACATCTTCCGGATGATACGGGCGCGCGGGTCATAGTTCCGGTAGACGCGATGGCCGAATCCCATTAGCCGGAAGGGATCGTCGTGGTCCCTGGCCCGCGCCAGAAACCTCGGAATATTGCCCACGGTGCCGATCTCGCGCAGCATGTCCAGCACGGCCTCGTTCGCACCACCGTGCGCCGGCCCCCACAATGCCGCGATACCGGCCGCGATGCAGGCGAACGGATTGGCGCCGGAACTGCCCGCCAGACGCACGGTCGATGTGCTGGCATTCTGTTCATGATCCGTGTGCAGGATGAAGATCAGATCCAGTGCCTTTTCCGCGACCGGATCGACCACATAGGGTTCGCAGGGAACGGAGAACATCATGTGCAGCAGGTTGCCCGCATAGCCCAGGGTGTTGTCCGGATACACCTGCGGCTCACCGATAGAGTGTTTGTAGCTCGCTGCCGCGATGGTGGGCATCTTGGCGATCATCCGCAGCGCGGCGATCTCCCGGTGTTCCGGGTTCGCGATATCCGTGGAGTCGTGATAGAAGGCGGACAGCGAGCCGACGACGCCGACCATGATGGCCATCGGGTGAGCGTCATGATAGAAGCCACGGAAGAAATCCTTCAGGGATTCATTGAGCATGCTGTGGTGGGCAAGTGTATAGGTGAAACTGTCCAGTTCGCGGCGGGCTGGCAGCTCACCGTACAGCATCAGGTAGGCGATCTCGGTAAAATTGCTTTGTTCAGCCAGCTGCTCGATGGGGTAACCACGGTACCGCAGGATGCCCTGCGCGCCATCGAGATAGGTGAGTGCGCTCTGGCAGCTTGCCGTGGACAGAAAACCCGGGTCGTAGGTAAAACAGCCTGTCTGCTGGAAAAAGCTGCCGATATCGATCGCATCGGGTCCCTGTGTCCCGTGCCTGACAGGCAATTCGTACCGCTGGCCGGTCCTGTTATCGATAACCGTAACTGTATCTGCGCACATGCCGCTGCCCTCCGGCCATTTTTGACACACGCATTATGGCAGGGATTCTCGACATTGCGCGGATCGGGGTGGTGCGAACCCGTGTGCACAGGACGCGGGAGACACCGTCCGTACACCGCGTCGACGGCACGTGATGTGCGCCGGTCGCCGGTCCTGGCCAGCCTCACCGGACCTGCCGCTGCGCTGCCGGCGCCATTTTCTTCTATGCTGAGAGCGTGCCGGTCCGCGCGTTCCGGGCACGGGGCGCGGCGACCGGCCGGATATCAGGTGCGGATACAGGAGGTTGCCATGGCAGCACACACGGTAGCCGACTACCTGCTACGTCAGCTGCAGGCATCCGGTGTTGACCATGTATTCGGGATCCCCGGCGACTATATACTGGGGTTTTACGACAAGCTGGCCGCCAGTCCGTTGCGGCACGTCGGCACCACCCGCGAGGATACCGCCGCCTTTGCGGCCGACGGCTACGCCCGCTGCCGCGGCATCGGCGCCGTGGCCGTGACCTATGGCGTCGGTGCCCTGAGCGTGGTCAACGCCATTGCCGGGGCGCACGCCGAATCCTCCCCCGTGGTGATCATCAGCGGCGCACCGGGCATCGCCGAACAACGGAAGGATCCGTTGCTTCACCACCGCTTCGGTCCCTTCAGCTTCCAGCGCGAGATATTCGACCGCATCACCTGCGCGACCGCAATCCTCGATGATCCGCTCACCGCCTTCCGCGCTATCGACCGCTGCCTGCAGGCGGCACGCCAGTACAGCAAACCGGTGTACCTGGAGCTCCCCCGGGACCAGCTGGATGTCGAAGGGTTACCGATCCCGGCCCCGGCAACCATCCAACGGGACAGCGACCCCGGTGCGCTGACCGAGGCCGTTGACGAGACGTTAAGGCGGCTGCACAAGGCCGTGAGGCCGGTCATCCTCGCGGGCATCGAGATACACCGCCGCGGCCTGCAGGACAGTTTGAGTCAGCTGGTACTGAATGCCTGTATCCCGGTGGCCGCCACCCTGACGGGAAAATCCGTGGTTGGAGAGCGCCATGCGGCCTATCTGGGTGTCTATGAAGGGGCCATGGGGTCTGATTTCACCCGCGAGCGCGTCGAAGGCGCCGACGTGCTGTTGATGCTGGGCGCGACCGTCAACGACGTCGATACGGGTATATTCACCGCGCAGCTGGATCCGGCACGACTGATCCATGCCAGCCAGGACCAGGTCACCATCGGCCATCACCGCTATACTGACGTCAGTCTGCGCGATTTTCTTGCCGCGCTGCGCGATTCCGTCAGCCGCCACGTGTGCGCCTGGCCGGAGGGTCCGCCGTTGCCGGAATTTCCGGCGGCCGCGGCCGGCAAACCGATGACGATCGCAAGACTGATTGCCAGCCTGGATCGCGCCCTGACGCCGGACATGAGCGTGGTCTGTGACGTGGGTGACTGCCTGTTCGCGGCGCTGGACCTGCGTGTGCACGAACGTACGCATTTCCTGGCATCGGCCTATTACACGTCGATGGGATTTGCCGTCCCGGCGGCACTGGGCGCGCAGGTCGCCTTGCCCGAATTGCGTCCGCTCATCCTGGTGGGCGACGGTGCATTCCAGATGTCCGGCACCGAACTGTCGACGTTTGCACGCCTGGGCCTGGACCCCGTCGTGATCGTGTTCAACAACCATGGCTACAGTACGGAACGTTTTATCCTCGAGGGCCCGTTCAACGATATCGCCGAATGGCGCTTTGAACGTATCGGTGAACTGATCGGGCCCGTGAATGGCTACCGCGCAACCACCGAGGATGAATTCGAGCAGGCCCTGGACGCGGCCCTGAAAACGACCGGCCGGCCGAGCCTGGTCAATGTGAACCTGCAGGCCAGCGACGCCTCGCCCGCCATGCGCCGGCTTGCGCGGCATCTGGGCCAGCGGGTGCACGGGTAGTCGTGGTGCGCCAGCCTGACCAATGCCGGGGGACTGCGTTTTGCCCCAGGGAACATCCGGTTTTGAACTAGAATTCAGGTAGTTCGCCGGTATACATGGTTCACGCCGGCTGTGGAAGGGACGGGGCTGGCCGTGATTTCTGCCGCGGTGTGCGGTAGCCTGTGCCGGGCAGTAACCGCCGTCATTACAGCACATTCTGCAACGTAGCGGGCCGGCCTGGCGTGGACACGGACCGTTGCAGGGGAAGCAAGAGAGTCATGATAGCGCTGACGAACAATACCTGTCCGGCTGAAGATCCTGTGCTGGCTGCCTATACGCAGATCCGTCAGGCCACGCTGGCACTGTGCGAGCCGCTGGAGGTCGAGGACTACGGCCTGCAGGCCATGCCCGAGGTGAGTCCGCCCGGGTGGCATCTCGCGCATACCAGCTGGTTCTTCGAGACCTTTCTGCTGAAACCGTTTGCCGGCGGATACCGTCCGTTTCATCCGGCGTATGAATACCTGTTCAACAGTTACTACCACGGCGTGGGCAGGCAATACCCGCGCGCGCAGCGCGGTTTGCTGTCACGGCCACGCGTGCGGGACATTCTCGACTATCGCGCCAGCATCGATGCGGCCATGACCGGCCTGCTGGGGCAGACATCTCACCCGCAGCGGGAGACCATCCTGCAGCGCTGCGCACTGGGGCTGCAACATGAGCAGCAGCACCAGGAACTGCTGTGCACCGACATCAAGTACAGTTTCTCGTTCAACCCGCTGTACCCCGTGCTGGGCAAGGTGCCGTCGTCCGTACCGGCAACCGTGCAGCGGCCGCTGACCTTCACGGCGTTCGAGACCCGGGAGGCGTGCATCGGCCACGACGGCAGTGCGTTTCACTTCGACAACGAGGCCCCGGTGCACCGTTTCCATCTGCCGGCCTACCGTCTGGCCGATCGCCTGATTACCAATGCCGAATATCTGGCATTCATGGAGGCGGGCGGCTACACGAGCCCGGGCCTGTGGCTGGCCGACGGCTGGCTCTGGCGTGAAACAAGCGCCGCACACCCGCGCTACTGGGTGCAGCAGGATGGTGACTGGTTTGAGTACACACTGTACGGTTTGTGTCCGCTGGATCCCGATCTGCCGGTCAGCCATGTCAACTACTATGAGGCGGATGCCTGCGCGCGCTGGTTCGGCGCGCGGCTGCCCACCGAGCAGGAATGGGAGGCCGCCTGTCGACAACTGGGCATCATACCGGAGCACGTACCCGTTACGCTGCATCCGCCTGCCGCGGATGCTGCCGACGGTATCGTGCAGATGTTCGGCAGCCTGTGGCAATGGACCCGGTCCGCCTATTCGCCCTATCCGGGTTACCGTCCGGCTGCCGGGGCCATCGGTGAATACAACGGCAAGTTCATGTGCAACCAGCTGGTGCTGCGCGGGAGTTCGTGCGTCACGCCGCCCGGGCATGCCCGCGCAAGTTACCGGAATTTCTTCTATCCCAGGGACCAGTGGCAGTTCACCGGCATCCGTCTTGCCGATGAGCCCTGAACACGCGCGGGAGCGAGACGATGGCGACGGCAACGGCGATAAAAAACGATGTAATCCATTACCACGAACTGCACCGCCCGGCAGATTCCATGGCGGCCGAGGTCCACGCCGGCCTCAGTCGCAAACAGAAGACACTGCCACCGAAACTGTTCTACGACAAACGCGGCTCCGAACTGTTCGATGCCATCACCCGGCTGCCGGAATACTACCCAACGCGCACGGAAACCGGACTGCTACAGCGCCATGCCGGTGAAATGGCGCAGCTGCTGGGACTGCGCAGCGTGCTGCTGGAACTGGGCAGTGGCAGCAGCATCAAGATCCGCCTGCTGCTGGACGCCGTACGACCCAGGGTCTACGTCCCGATGGATATCTCGCGCAAGCACCTGATCGATTCCGCACGGCGTCTGGCCAGCGATTACCCCTGGCTCGTGATCCACGCGGCCTGTGTCGATTACTCCAGACCCTGGTATATCCCCGATTTCGGTCCGGGTCGTTACAACGCGTTTTTCCCGGGTTCCAGCATCGGTAATTTCGAGCCGGCTGCAGCCCTGCGCCTGCTGCGGCAGGTCCGGCGACTGGTCGGCGACGGTGGTGGTCTGCTGATCGGGGTCGATCTCAAGAAGGACGTCGCGACGCTGGAGAAGGCCTACAACGACGCGCAGGGTGTTACGGCGGATTTCAATCTCAATATGCTCGCGCATATCAACAGGCGGCTGGACGCGGATTTCGATACCGGCAATTTCGTGCACCGGGCGATCTACGATGCCGGCCAGGGTCGGGTCGAGATGCACCTGGAATGCACGCGCGAACACCGCGTAGTCATCGATGGCACGGTCTACCGTTTTACAGCGGGTGAGACGATTCATACCGAGAATTCCTACAAGTATTCCGTCGGCGGGTTTCACGGGCTGGCGGCACAGGCAGGTTTCGCACCGGTCAGGGTTTGGTCTGACGGGGGGGGGCTGTTCAGTGTGCATTATCTGAAGGCGCAGCCGGGCGACGCCGGGCCGCCTTGCCCGGGGCAGGGCAACAGCGCGCGGCCCGGTCGCTGAGGCTACGGCCACCCCGCACAGCCCACAAACCGGGATTAACGCGCACCTTGTCTGTGTTTCAGTGTCAGAGACATGCCCGACGCAACGAACGCCTCAGGCAATCGGTGCATGCATCAGGGGAGAGCTGCATTGACGCGGTGGTGCCGCCCCAGGCTCCAGCAGGCGGATCGACCGTCACTTGAAGCAGGCGGACAGCTCCCCATTTTATCGGTGAGCGCCGTGACAGCGGCCGTGAACCGGCACCTGGTGGCGTGACAGCCGGGCGAGTGGCTGGATTCACAACGTGGCCTTTTGGCTGGCCCCGGGGAATTATTATTATGTGTAATTTCAAAATTATGTGGAATCCGCAGCGGCATATTACCTTCCTGTTCGCGGTTGCCGTGCTGTGTGCCACATTCGGGGTGCAGGCAGCGCCCCCGCCACCCGGCGGGAGTCTGGCACCGATGCTGGAGAACGTACTGCCAGCGGTCGTCAATATCTCGACGCGTTCCACGCTCCGGCTGCGGTCCAATCCGCTGCTGGATGACCCCTTCTTCAGACACTTCTTCGAACTTCCGGATGTCCAGCCCAGCGAACGGCAATCCGAGAGCCGGGGGTCCGGGGTGATCGTCGATGCACAGCACGGTTATGTCCTGACCAATCATCACGTCATCGAGGACGCCGATGAAATCACCGTCACGCTGCACGACCGGCGCAGCTTCCCGGCACGCGTGGTGGGACAGGACTCCGAGGTGGATGTTGCCCTGCTCCAGATCGAGGCCGGTGACCTGACGGCCATACCGATCGCCGATTCGGATGCGCTGCGCGTCGGCGATTTTGTGGTCGCCATCGGGAATCCGTTCGGACTGGGTCAGACCGTGACCTATGGCATCGTCAGCGCCCTGGGGCGCACCGGACTCGGCATCGAGGGTTTCGAGAATTTCATACAGACCGATGCCTCCATCAACCCGGGCAACTCGGGCGGTGCGCTGGTGACGACGCAGGGCCAGCTGGTCGGGATCAATACCGCCATCCTGGGCCCGTCGGGGGCCAGCGTGGGTATCGGATTCGCCATCCCCAGCAACATGGCGTATGCGAGCATGCAACAACTGGCCGAGCATGGCGAAGTCAGGCGCGGCGAACTCGGCGTGGTGATCCAGGACCTGACGCCGGATCTGGCCGCCGCGTTCGGGCTGCAGGCCAAGGACGGCGCCGTCATCGCGCAGGTGGTGCCCGGCTCGTCGGCAGACCAGGCGGGACTCGCGGCCGGCGATATCGTGGTCGCGGTGAACGGCAAGCCGATGCGCAGTGGCGGTGCATTGCGCAACGCAATCGGACTGCAACAGATCGGTGACCGGATGACGCTCGACATCATCCGCAATGGCAGGCCCCGTACCCTGTACGCGAAGACCACCGCGCCGGAGCAGGTGTCAGCCGAGGCGGGCCGGATGAGTGACCGACTCGCCGGCGCGGTGCTCGGGGCGTTGCCGTCCGGACACCCGCTGACAGGTCGTGGACGGGGTGTACAGGTGCTCGATGTGGAGCGTGGCAGTCCGTCCTGGCAAACCGGCCTGCGGGCGGGCGACGTCATCGTCGCGGTCAACCGGCAGGCGGTGAGCACTGTGGCGGACGTAACGGCCGCACTCGGGCGTTCGCCGGGCAGCCTGTTACTGAACATCCGGCGCGGCAACGCGACGCTTTCGATCTTTGTCCAGGGCTGACGCGCGATACACCGGGGTTCTGCCCGGGCCCTGATATGGCCCTGGACACCTTGACGCATGGCAGCAGCGCCTTTACCGTCATGCTGCCGTCGCCCTTACCCGCCGTGCTCAGGGGGAAGGCGCGGGAGTCCGGCGTGCGTAGTGCCGGCTGGCTTCGTCCTGTCACCTGCACAGGCGTGCACGGTGGTTATTGTTACCGGTGGTGGCTGCCAGGCCGGTCTGGCGCAGGTTTTCGGGCTGAACAGCGATGGAATTCAAGGACTATTACCAGATCATGGGCGTCAAGCGCGACGCGACGCAGGACGAGATAAAGCGCGCCTACCGCAAGCTCGCCCGCAAATATCACCCGGATGTCAGCAAGGAGCCGCAAGCGGAGGCGCGCTTCAAGGAGGTCGGTGAGGCCTACGAGGTCCTGAAAGATCCCGAAAAACGCGCCGCCTACGATCAGCTCGGCGCCAACTGGAAGGCCGGGCAGGAGTTCCGGCCGCCGCCTGACTGGGATCAGGGTTTCGAGTTCCACGGCGGCGGTTTCACGGATGCCGACGCCGCCGGGTTCAGCGACTTTTTCGAGACCCTGTTCGGCCGGGACTTTGCCCGGGACGGGCAGGCGCGCAGCGGCTTCCAAGCACGGGGTGAGGACACCCACGCCAGGGTGCTGATCGACCTGGAGGACGCCTACCACGGTGCGACCCGGACCCTGACGCTGAAACATACCGAGCTGGGCGCCGACGGCCGGCCGCAGCTCAGGGAGCGCGTGCTCAACGTGCGCATTCCCAGGGGCGTCAGCCAGCGCCAGCACATTCGACTGGCCGGTCAGGGCGGCGCGGGCATCGGTAAGGGCGAGCCGGGAGACCTGTACCTCGAGGTGGAATTCCGCTCCCATCCCTTCTATCACGTAGAAGGCAAGGACGTGTTTCTGGACTTGCCCGTGGCGCCCTGGGAAGCGGCACTGGGTGCCACGGTGAAGGCGCCGACGCCGACCGGTGCGGTGGACATGAAGATCCCCGCCGGCTCCAGCGGCGGCCGCAAGCTGCGGCTCAAGGGGCGGGGCATTCCGGGCAGTCCGCCGGGTGATCTGTACGTGGTGCTGCAGGTTGCCTTGCCGCCCGACGTATCGGAGGCCGCCAGGGCCGCCTGGCGGGAGCTGGAAAAGACGCTGAAATTCAACCCGCGTGCACGCCTGGGGGTCTGATATGGCTGACGAGCTGCTGTCACTGTTGTACGGCGAGGTACTGGAAGAGGACGTGGAGCTGACGCTGGCCGAGTTGTGCCGCACCTGCCAGGTGCCGGCCGAGCAGCTGCTCGCGCTGGTGGATGAAGGTGTGGTCGAGCCGCTGGGACGCGATCCGGCGCACTGGCGGTTCCGGGGCATCAGCGTGCGCCGCGTGACCTGCGCCCTGCGTCTGGAACGCGATCTCGGTGTCAATGTCGCCGGTGCGGCGCTGGCGCTGGAACTGCTCGAAGAGCTCGAGGCCGTGCGCGCGCGCCTGAGACGGTTCGGCGGTTGACCCGGTCCGGATACATTGCCCGGCGAACAAGGTTATAACACTTGTACGCAGCAACAGGAAAATGTATCCGGCCTCACTGCTGTCCCATATGTATTCACTGAATACGGTGGCAAGCTCCTGAATGAATATATCATTGGGTACTGTTGCCAGAGGCTGGACATGGAAATCAGCCACAGCGGTAAAATGACTGCCTCCCTTCACATTTATCCCCGCTTTTTGAGTACTCCGGGATAAGGACTGGAACCGCCCCCGGGGAGGCGCGTGATGAAGGGATCATGATTCAGTCACGGGCCTGATTATATCCCCTTGTATGTTCGATTTGGCTGGACAAGGGTAGCTATCGCTATAGGGCGGTTACTGTTGTCGGCCCCGGCACGGCAGCGCCGAGCAGCAGGGCAACAGGCGGTCCGGGACGGGGTCAGTCCCCTTGCCGTCTGTTACCGGCCAGCCACACCGATGCGGAACACCCGCTCGCCCTGCATGGCGTGGTGGGCGATAACGGCGCCGGCCGCACTCCAGCCCTGATGGCGCGTCCCCCCTGCCGTCAGCGCCTGTCCGTGGACGTATTCGGGAAACGCCCAGGGTTCGCCCTGCATGGGCAGGGCATTGGCCCGGTGCACCGCGTCCAGAAAACGTCCGGCGCGTCCGGTCTCGCCCCGCGCGGCCAGGTCTGCCACGTAAAAGCCCGTTATGAAGGGCCAGAGCCCGCCGTTCTGGAACTCATGGGGCCGGTTCTTGAAGGAATAGGAGAAGGCCATATGCAGGTGCGACCAGTCCTCGTCCCGCGGGGCGATGACCGGATGGAAGGCCGGCAGCAGCGGCAGGTCATCGACCAGGATCGTATCGATATAGGCATCCACCTTGCGGCGCTGTTCCGTGCCGGCAACCCCGAACAGCGACACCAGGACATTGGCCAGTGCATCGAAACGGTAACCGTAGCCGGTGGGGGAGAAAAACGGCATCCAGTATTCACCCCGCCGTTTCGTTGCCGCATCCCGTCCCTTTCGGTACAGCACATCGTGATAGGCGTCGTCCGGCAGGTCGGCCGAGTCGTTGAACCAGTAGTTGTCGTGGATCAGGTGCTTGAGGCGGGTGGCCTTTTCGGTGAACAGGTGGTCCTGAGAGCCGTAAACAGCATGCCGGATGTCACACAGGGTCCGCTGGACCTGCAGGTAGAGCAGCTGGTCGTAAAGCACATACCCGTGATGCAGATACTCGTCCGCCCAGTCACCGGTCTCCGGTACATAGAGCAGGCCCCGGTTGTTGAACTCCCAGGCGCCGAGCAGAAAATTGATCCTGTTCAGGGCGGGATGTACGGCTTCGAGAAAGGCGTCGTCACCGGTGGCCCGCCAGAATTCGCCGCACCCGATGACAAACCACAGCACCGAGTCCACCCGTCCGGTGGTTCCGCCATAACTGACGCGGCCCGAGGCGGGGTCCACGTTGCTCGGGATCTCGCCGTGCGGGCCCTGGTTGTCCGCCAGGGTCCTGAGCGTGCGGCGGAAGGTCTCCACCAGTTCGGTATCCCCGCTCAGCAGGCCAGCGAGGCCCAGGATTACCCCGTCGCGCGCCCAGACACGACGATAATTGGTGGTTTTCGAGGGGGACGCGAGGAAGCCGTACTCGCAGCTGCATGTATGCAGCAACGCCAGGGCGCGAGCGTAACCTTCCTCGCGTGTGGTTTCTTGTCCGGGTAGCTTCATGTTCGCAGACAACGGCTCCTCGTATATCAGGGTAGCTGAAACAGGAATAGTCGTCAGCGGTCATGCTGGGTCTTGCCTGCCGCCGGTACCCGGCTCGCTCAGACGCTAGCGTGTCGCCCGCGCCGGCTGGCACGCAGCCCTGCCCCGGCCGCGGACAACCCGTGGCTTGCCGCACGGGACGGGACTTGAAATTGTCGCGTGCGTCCCTATATCGGACATTGACAATCACTCATTTTCTTCACAGGAGGTGCTGACATGTTTGGCAGTGTGACCACATACGGTGACAATCTGTTAGACGAATTCAGGCGTATGCAGGACGAGTTGTTCGGACGCTCGCCCTGGCCGGCCGGGATCCGCTCCGTGTCGCGCGGGACCTACCCGCCGATCAATGTGGGCGCCACCCCCGAACAGGTGGACATTTACCTGTTCGCCGCCGGGCTGGACAGGAAGACACTCGATATCACCATGCAACAGAACCTGCTGACGGTAGCCGGCGCGCGCAAGGTGCCGGCCGAGAAAGACGCCAGCTACTACCGCAAGGAGCGCTACGATGGCGCCTTTCGCCGGGTAATCACGCTACCGGAGGATGTCGATCCCGAGCGCGTGGACGCGCAATACCGTGACGGGGTCCTGCAGATCCACGTGCAGCGGCGCGAGGTGGCCAGTCCGCGGCAGATTGAAGTGAACTAGGCGCGGCCCGTGCCGCGGCTTGCTGAATGGATATTCTATGGAGGTGCCACAATGGCAGAGACAACGGCTGGGAACAACGAGGTGAGTACCCGCGAAGCCAGCGGGACGCAGACGCGCGAACCGGAAACGGTGCTGCGGCCGGCGGTCGATATTTATGAAGATGCCGATGGGATCACCCTGCTGGCGGATATGCCCGGCGTCGACAGGGAGCGCCTCAATCTCGAGGTGGACAGGGATGCGTTGACCATCGAAGGGGTCGCCCGTATCGACCTGCCCGAGGGGATGGAGCCGCTGTATGCGGACGTACGTTCGACCCGCTATCGGCGCAGTTTTTCGCTGAGCGGCGAACTGGCAACGGAAGAAATCAAGGCAAGTCTGCGCGATGGGGTGCTGAGTGTGCACATACCCAAGCGCGCCGAGGTGCGGCCACGCAAGATCGAGGTACGGGTGGACTGATCCCGTGATCTGCTGACGATCCGGTCCTGCGCCGGGCCGGGCCGTCACGCGGCGGGTAATTTTTTTGCCGGACGGCAATGCTTTGTGCGTTTGCTGTGCAAACAGGTTTACGTTGCACTGAATGAGAAATGCGTATCCGTGAAAACGGCGCTGCTGATGACCGCACTCGTGCCTGATATCCGCCTTTTTTCACCGTTTGTTCCGTGATACCGGTTTTCCCTGCACGACGTTCCTTTCTGCATTGACGGATCGGGCCAGCTTCAATTGTGCGGCACGGGATCGTCCCGTCATGATGATAGCGATATCCGGCAGCTGGCCATCAATAGTGCCACCGGATCCGGACAGGTGTAGTGGCAGCGGGCCTACGCCTGCCATCCCCTTGTACCTGTTAAACAAATCCGGGAAGTGGCCGATCCTCAGGCATGTTGTACAAGTCTGCGGCGCTAATGGATGGAAATTCCCCCGACGTGTCTGGACCTCCCGGTGAAACGCCTGCATGGATGTGGACTCCAGACCCGGTGCCGGGCAGGGCAGGGCATGTCATGTGCGATGAAAAGCCTGTGGGTAACCGTCGTACCTCAAGACTTGCCACGCTCTGCGCGGTCGTGTGTGCATCCTGTTGCATACCGGCCTTCTCTTTCGCCGCCGCACTGGCGGTTCAGGTTGTCGGACCCGACCAGGAACCCGTAGCGAATGCGGTGGTCACGCTGGACGGGAAGGACGGGGAACCGGCCGCAGCCGTCAGCGACACGACCGAGATGGACCAGCGCGACCGCAACTTTCATCCCCACGTGCTGGCGGTGTCCACCGGGACGACGCTGTTCCTGCCGAATAACGACACGGTTCAGCATCACGTTTATTCCTTTTCCAGTGCGGCGCACTTCGAACTCAAGCTTTACCCCCGTGGCGAGACGCGGCAGGTGCGCCTGGATCGCCCCGGGATCGTGGCGATCGGCTGCAACATCCATGACTGGATGCGCAGCTACGTCCTGGTGACCGATGCACCCTGGCACGCCGTAACGGATGGCAGCGGCCTGATACGGTTCGATGATCTGCCGGCGGGCGAATACACACTCGCGGTGTGGTATCCGGGGCTGGGACGGGACATGGATTCTGCTATCGTCAGGCAGCTGGAGCTTGCCGACGGGCAGCCGGTCTCCCTTACCGTGCGAGGCCCGGTGCGGGCACTGCCCGACCCGGCGCTGAGCCACCGGCCGCAAGGCGGTTTTTATGACTAGGCTCAACTTCCGTCAGCGGACCCTGCTGTTTTCCGCCACGCTGGTCGCCATGGCCCTGGCCGCAGCGGTGTTGCCGATGGTGTCTGCCGTGCGCACGAATATCGCCGGGCAGCTCACCCAGCAGACAAACCTCGCCGCCCAGCTCGTCAATGCGCGGCTCGAGGAGCGCCAGCGCGGGTTTGCCAATGCCGCGCGAGTACTGGCCAGGGATTACGGCTTCCGTGAAGCGGTTGCCGTTGGTGATGCTGCCACCATCAGATCGGCCGCCCGGAACATGGCCGGGCGCATCAAGGCGGACCGCCTGATCGTGCTGGACAACCAGGGCCGGCTGGTCTCGGATACGTCGGATACAAAGGTGCCGCTGTCTCCCGGTGCACTCGGTGATAACGTGGACGAGGGTACGGCCGACGGCCGGGTAGTCGATTTGGGCGGGCAGCACTACTTCGTGGCCACCGCACCCATACAGGCGCCGGATCTCATCGGGCGTGTGGTGGTGGCAAACCGCATCGACCGGTCGCTGCTGGAGCAGCTCTCCACGTCCTTGCCCGACGGTACCGGTCTGACGTATGTATCCGGTATCGGGGGCAAGCACCCGCGTATCCTGGCCTCCAGCCTTGCCGAGGGCGCCAGCGACGGTCCGGAGCTGATCCGGGTAGCAGGCTCTGCCGGCCTGGTCAACGTGGTACGTAGCAGGATTGCCAGTGAGGAATTCCTGACACGTCGGGTGGCCGCGTGGCCGGACGCGGCCGGTGACCCGGTTCAATTGCTGCTGCACCTGTCGCTGGACCAGGCGATGCTGCCGTTCAGGCACTTGTGGCTGTTCACGGCCGGTCTCTCCACGGTGGTGCTGCTGGCCGCATTCGCCGGCAGTGCCATGCTGGCGCGGGGGCTCGGTGCACCGCTGCAGGAACTGGCCGCAGCAGCGGATGCCATCGCAGAAGGCGACTATGCCGTTGACATCAAGTCCTCCCGTGATGACGAATTCGGGCGACTGGCCCAGGCATTCACCCATATGGCAACGCAGATCTGGGAGCGTGAGGCCACCATACGTTCCCAGGCCCAGACCGATACCCTGACCGGTCTGCCGAACCGGCTGTTCGTGGAAACCCGGCTGGATGTGCTGCTGGAGCAGGATTCCACCTACCAGGAGGGCCTGTCCGTACTGTTGGTGGCCATCGATCGCTTCCAGGAGATCAACAATACGCTCAGCCACGAGACCGGCGACCAGGTCATCAAGATGGTGGCCTTGCGGCTGCAGAATTCGTTGAAGGCTTCCGACACCACTGCGCGGTTGTCGTCCGACACCTTTGCGCTGGTGCTGCCGCGGGTCAGGCTCGAGGACAGCATCACTATCGCCAGGCGCACCCTGGCGCTGTTCGAGGATGCCTTTGTAATCGACACGGTATCGGTGGACATCAATGTCTGTATCGGGATATCCAGCTTCCCGGTGCATGGTGAGACGGCGCGGACGCTGCTGCGGATGGCGGATCGCTGTGTCCACACCGCGCGCAACGCCGCGGAGCGCTACGCCGTGTACGATCCCGCCGCCGATTCGTCGAGCCACGCGCGCCTGGGGCTGATGGGTGAGCTGCGCCGGGCCATAGTCGAAAACACCCTGGTAGTCCACTACCAGCCCCAGGTGTCGCTGAAGACCGGTGACATCATCGGTGCCGAGGCCCTGGTGCGCTGGCCGTCAGGAAACGGTTTCATTTCGCCCGGTGAGTTCATTCCACTCGCCGAACAGACCGGAGACATTCAGCGTCTGACCCGCTGGGTCCTGGAACGCAGCTTCGCCCAGGTCGCGGAATGGCGCCGCGAATACCCGCATATCGGTATTTCCATCAACCTGTCCGTGCGTGATCTCATGAATGGGCAGTTGCCGACCAGCATTGCCGAGCTGCTGCACCGTTTTGCAATCGAACCCGCCGGTATCTGCCTGGAAATCACCGAGTCATCGATGATGAAGAGTCCGGGCCAGGTCTTCAGGGTGATGCGGGCCCTGGCACGGCTGGGTTTCGATCTGGCCATCGACGACTTCGGTACGGGTTATTCGTCGCTTGCCTATCTGCAGCAGTTGTCGGTACACGAACTCAAGATCGATCAGTCCTTTATCCGTGACATGGCCACCAATGACCAGAGCCGGTCCATCGTGGCCGCCACGATCGATATGGCGAAGAGCCTGGGGCTGCGTGTGGTTGCCGAAGGGGTGGAGGACGACGTCAGCCGGCACCTGCTGCGCAAACTCGGCTGCGAGATCGGCCAGGGCTATCTCTTTGCGCGTCCCATGCCGGCGGGGCAGTTCATGGAACTGCTTGCCGCGCAGGGTGACCGGCAGGCACGGGATGCAGGCGAACTGCCCCAGACGGGAAGCGGGGGAGTTGGTACCTGATGCGGACAGCGGCACGCTACGCAGGCATCGTCGTCTGCTGGCTCAGTTTGCCGCTCATAGCGGCGGACCGGACGCCGTCGGACATCGACCTGTCACTGTTCGGTGATCTGCGCATTGCCCTGCCTGCCGGCCGGACCGGCTGGTTGAAGGACGGTTACGGCAAGACGCGCTATGGTGCCGCGGACGGTGATGCACCCGTGGGACGTGTTGGCCAGGTGGCGGTGCTGATCCAGCCCCGCCTCGGCTGGACCGTGGACGGACTGGTTCACCTGCAGGCCGGAGACAGCCAGGACAAGCCCGTTCAGCTCGTGGAGGCGTTTGGCCGCTACCGGCCGGTACCGACAGGGCCGCTGCGCTTCCGGGCACGGGCGGGCCTCATGTATCCACCCCTTTCCCTCGAGAATACCGGTCCCGCATGGAGTTCACCGTATGCCTTGTCCACCTCGGCCATCAACAGCTGGGTTGGCGAGGAGGTGCGTTCCGCTGCCGCCGAACTCCGCGCCCAGTGGACGGGAGACTGGGCGGACTTCAGTGTCTTCGGTGCCCTGACCGGCGGCAACGACCGCGCCGGTACCCTTCTGTACCGGCGCGGCTGGGCCTTGCACGACTACCAGTCCGGCAGCAACGACCGGCTGCCGCTGCCGCCGCGCCCGGGGTCGCCGCCCGCTACGCCGGCGACCGAGTACGTCGATCCCTTCATCGAGATCGACGACCGGCCCGGTTATTACGCCGGCCTGCAGTGGCAGCACCGCGACGGCCATGCCGTCAATCTCATTCATTGGGACAATCGCGCGGATCCCTACGCCGAGGCGGGCAGCCAGTCGGCGTGGGGTACCAGGTTCACCGCCGTCGGCGGCCGTTACCGGGCGACGGCGAACGTGGAGATCATCGCCCAGGCCTTGAGCGGAACTACCGTGCTGTCGCGTCCCGGCTTTGACCTCATCGATGACTTCCGCTCGCTGTTCGTGCTCGCCAGCGGCAAATGGGGCCGGCACCGGCTGACCGGCCGGATCGACTGGTTCGGGATGGATGATCGCGAGCCCCCGTTCGTCGACACCAGCGAGTCGGGCCGCGCGGGCCTGGCCGCCTACACCTACGACTGGCTGTCGTGTTGCCAGATCGTCACCGAGGCCCTTGCCGTACAAAGCAAGCGGCCTTCACTGACCGCCTCGGGCCTGAAGGCCGCGACGACCGACATTCAATATCAGCTGGCATTGCGCTGGTTTCTTCCCTGAGCCGGCGGGCGCCAGCCGGGTTTCCCGCCCGCGGCCGCCACCCGTCCTGTCCCGGCCGGCAGCATGCCGGGGAACTTTTTTACCGCAGGGCAATCCATTGTGCGTTTCCTGTGCAAACAGGTTTGCGTTGCACCGAATGAGAAATGCGTATCCGTGAAAACGGCGCAGCGGATGAACACACTCGTGCCTGTTGTCCGTTTTTTCCACCGTTTGTTCCGTGATACCGGTTTTCCCTGAACGACGTTCCTGTCTGCATTGGTGTATCGGGTTTGCTATCAGGCGTTTGCCTGGGCGTGGCGGAGACGCTCGATGCCGGTTTTGCTGTGGCATGGAGCTTGACAAAGAAGGGGACAAGCATGATCAAGGTTGAACACCTGACGCGTCGCTACGGCGAGCTGACCGCCGTCGACGAGGTGTCAGTTTCCGCATTGACCGCGGCGAGGTCGTGGGTCTGCTGGGCCACAACGGCGCCGGCAAGACCACCATCATGAAGATGCTCACCGGCTTTCTGGAGCCCACGGCCGGCAAGATCCGCGTCGACGGGCTGAGATCGGGCGCGACACCCGGGCGATCCAGGCGCGCATCGGCTACCTGCCGGAGAACTGCCCGGTCTGGCCCGAGATGACGGTCATCGACTATCTCGACTACCAGGCCGAGCCTGCACGGCGTGCCGGAAGGCAGCGCGCCGCCACGCCGTCGCCCAGGCGATCCGCCGCACCGCGCTGCAGGAGAAGGCGACCGCGCCCATCCAGACGCTGTCGCGCGGCTACCGCCAGCGCGTCGGCGTGGCGCAGGCGATCCTGCACGAGCCCGACATCGTCATCCTCGACGAGCCGACCAACGGCCTGGATCCGACGCAGATCCTGCACATGCGCGAGCTGATCCGCGAACTGGCCGCAACCGCGACGGTGATCGTGTCCACGCACATCCTGCAGGAAGTGCAGGCGGTCTGCGAGCGGGTGCTGATCATGCGCGCCGGCAGGCTGGTCGTGGATGCGCGCATGGACGAGCTGCAGCCGGGGCGGCGGCTGCTGGTGGCGTGGACCGCGACGCCAGCGGCAGCGCTGGCCGGTATTGCGGGCGTCGCCGGGCGTCGAGGACGCGGCCGGGCGAACGGCCGCTGGACCTACGCGCTGGAGGCCGATGCCGAAGTCGCGCCGGCAGGTGGCCGCCGCGCTGCATCGCGGCCGGGCTTCGGCTGCACGCCCTGCAGCCCGAGCGGCGCGACCTGGAAACGGTATTTGCCGAGGTCAACGCCGATCGACACCGGCACCGGAGGTGGCCGCATGGCTGAGGTGCTGGCCATCGCCCGCAAGGAGTCCCCGGCTTCTTCGCTTCGCCCGCCGCTTTCCTGTTCCTCGGCGCATTTCTGGCCGTGACCCTGTTCGTCTTCTTCTGGGTCGAGACCTTCTTCGCCCGCAACCTGGCCGACGTGCGGCCGCTGTTCCAGTGGATGCCGGTGCTGCTGATCTTTCTGGTGGCCGCGCTGACCATGCGCGCCTGGTCCGAGGAACGCCGCTCCGGCACGCTCGAGACTCTGCTGACCGCGCCGGTCAGGCCGCGTGCAGCTGGTGCTCGGCAAGTTCCTCGCGCGCTGGCGCTGGTGCGGTGGCGCTGCTGCTCACCCTGCCGCTGCCGGTCACGGTGGCGCTGCTCGGGCCCGCTCGACTGGGGGCCGGTGATCGGCGGCTACGTCGCGGCGTTGTTCCTGGCGGCGGCCTACGTCGCCATCGGGCTTACATGAGCGCGCGCACCGACAATCCGATCGTCGCCTGATCCTGACGGTGGTCGTTTGCGGCGTGTTCTACCTGATCGGCTCGCCCTGCTGACCGGACTGTTCGGCCACCAGCGCGGCCGGCTTGCTGGCGCTGCTGGGCAGCGGCTCGCGCTTCGCGTCGATCACCCGTGGCGTGCTGGACCTGCGCGACCTGTACTACTACCTGTCGATCGTGGGCGTGTTCCTGGTGCTGAATCGGCTTATCGCTCGAACGCCTGCGCTGGGCCGGCAATCCCGCCAGCGCCGGCACCGCAGTGGTACTGGCTGGTCGGCCTGGCCGCGGCCAACTTCATCGCTGGCAACTGTGGCTCGCCCCGGTGAGCGGGCGCGCGTCGATATCACCCAGGGCAGCATCTACACGCTGTCCGACGCAACCCGCCAGCTACCTGGGCCAGTTGCAGGAGCCGCTGCTGATCCGCGGCTACTTCTCCGCCCAGACCCACCCGCTGCTGGCGCCGCTGGTGCCGCAGCTGCGCGACCTGCTGGACGAATATGCGGTGGCCGGCGGGCCGCGTGCGGGTGGAGTTCGTCGATCCGCATGAAGACCAGGCACTCGAGGAGGAGGCCGCCGAGCAAGTACGGCATCAGGCCGGTGCCGTTCCAGATGGCGAGCAAGTACCAGGCCTCGGTGGTCAATTCCTATTTCGACATCCTGGTGGCCTATGGCGACCAGTACCAGGTGCTGAGTTACCGCGACCTGATCGACGTGAAGGTGCGCGGCGAACGGGACCTCGACGTCGCGCTGAAGAATCCCGAATACGCCATCACCCGTGCGATCCGCAAGGTGCTGACTGCCTACCAGGCCGGCGGCAACCCGTTCGAAACCCTGACCCGGCCGGTTCACTTCACGGGCTATATCTCGCCGCAGCGAAAAGCTGCCGCAGGCAGCTCGGGCAGGCTGCGCACGGATCTGGATGCCGTGCTGGACGACCTGAAGAAGCAGGCCGGCGGCAAACTGCGATGTCCGCTTCGAGGATCCGGACGCCGGCGACGGCGACGCTCGCAAAGGAGCTGAACAGCAAATACGGCTTCGGTCCGCAGATTGCGAGCCTGTTCGATCCCAGGCCGTTCTGGTTCTACATGATGCTGGAGGGTGAGGGCGAGACGTGCAGGTGCCGCTGCCGGAAGAACTCGACCGCACTGCGCTCAAGCGTCACTCGAGTCCGCCATCCAGCGGCTGGCGCCCGGCTTTCTGAAGACCGTGGCGGTGGTGAAGCCGTCGGGCAGCGTTCATGGTGACAACAGCTACACGGAGCTGACCAAGACGCTCTCCGGGAACGCGCGCCTCAAAGACACCGACCTCAAGGACGGCCGCGTGCCGCCGGATGCCGACCTGTTGCTGGTACTGGCGCCTCAGACGCTGGACGAGAAGCAGGTGTTTGCCATCGACCAGTTCCTGATGCAGGGCGGCAGCATCGTGCTGGCGACCTCGCCCTACGAGGCCACGGTCGACTCGACCCTGACGGCGAGCCGGCAGAAGTCCGGACTGGAGGACTGGCTCGCACACAACGGGCTTGGCATGGAGGACAGCATGGTGCTGGATCCGCAGAATGCGGCGCTGCCGGTGCCGGTACAGCGTCTGCTTGGCGGCATCCCCATTCGCGAAATCCGCATGATGCCCTATCCACACTTCCCCGACATCCGTGGTGACGGGCTGAATACCGACAACCCGATCACCTCGGCACTCGGTCAGGTGACCCTTAACTGGGCTTCGCCGATCAGCGTGGACACAGGGAAAAACCAGTCACGCACGGTCACGGAGCTGCTGCATTCCTCTGCCCGTAGCTGGGTATCCAGTGACCTGGATATCATGCCGGACTACGGCACCTGGCCGGACACCGGTTTCAAGCCGGGCGACAAGCGCGCGGCCCGGCTGCTGGCCGTGGCGGTGGAGGGGCGTTTCGATTCGTTCTTCAAGGGCAAGGATTCGCCGCTGGCCAAACCGGCCGGAAAGACTGTGGATGCCGGCAAGTCACAGGCCGAAAACGGCGGGAACGCGGCCGCACCGGCGTCGCAGGACGAGACGGCGGGCCCCGTTACCAGCGTCATCGAACGCTCGCCGGAGTCGGCCCGCATCATCCTCATCGGATCCAGCACTTTTGCCAACGATACGGTGCTGAACCTGGCCTCCGAGGGCCAGGGGACCGTGTATACCCGGCCGGTCGAGTTCCTGCAGAACACCATCGACTGGTCCCTGGAGGACCGTGGTCTGCTGTCCATTCGCAGCCGGGCGCAGTTCGCGCGCACGCTCGTACCCATGGAGCGCAATGAACAGCTGTTCTGGGAGTACCTGAATTACGGCCTGGCCTTGCTCGGACTGGTGGCGGTGTGGATATGGCGGCGCTGGACGGGCCGCTCCGAACAGGCGCGTTATCGCGCGATTCTAGCGGAGGTCTGACATGCGAAAGATGATTGGATTGCTTGCCGTCCTGCTGGCTGCACAACTGCTGCTGGCCGTCGGCCTGAGTTACACCGGCCCGGATCTGGCGGCACGTCGCCCGGACACCCCGCTGTTCGACCTGGCTGGCCGGAGCGTGGATCGACTCGTGATCGACGGGCCGGACAAGCAGCAGCTCGTACTGACCCGGCAGGGTGAGGACTGGGTGCTGCCGGGGAACGGCGGCTTCCCTGCCGACAGCGGCAAGGTCAAGGGCCTGCTCGAGCGGCTGCAGGGATTGAAGCACGGCCTGGCCGTTGCCACGACCGGCGGCGCGCAGACACGTTTCAAGGTGAGCGATGCCGCATTCGAGCGGCGCGTGCAACTGGCCCAGGGTGACGAGACGCTCGCGACCCTCTATTTCGGCACCTCGCCGGGACTGCGCCAGGTTCATGCACGCACAAAGGACGATGACGCGGTATACACGACGGAGTTCAGCAACTATGAAGCGCCGCTCAAGCCCGGGGACTGGGAAGACCAGGCCGTGCTGCAGTTCCCGCGTGACGAGATCGAGTCGATGGATCCGGGACCGGTCACGCTGGCGCGTGCGCCGGACAGTACGGCGCCGGCTGACGGGAAGCCCAAGCCCGCCGCGACGGGCTGGAGCGGCACCGGCCTGGGCGCGGGCGAGGCGGTCAACCAGGCCAGCGCCGATGACCTGGCCAGTCAGCTGGCCGGTTTGACCATCGGTTCGGTGCTCGGACGCGAGGCCAGGCCGGATTACGGGCTGGACCAGCCGGCGCTGGTGGTCCGGGTGACACGCCGTGGCGGCAAGACAATCGAATACCGTCTCGGCAAACACGACAAGGCGTATGTGCTCAAGGCCTCCACCCGCCCCGAGTACTTTCACCTGGCGGCCAATACCGCGGCTGCGCTGATCAGGGCGGCGGGCCGTAATCAGCTCGTGGTGGCCGCGTCCAACGTGGCGCCGGCGGGCAAGGCAGTACCCGATCAGGCCGCGGCCACGGCCGCCGCCAGCGCGATGCCCGAGCCCGCCGGCGGGGGGGCGACACCATGACGGCGCCCTTGACCTCCGGGGTGCAGCCGGCGGCGACTTCGGCGCTCGCGGCGATACAGCGCCTGCAGGCGCAGCTGGAAGCGCAGATCATCGGACAGCCGGCCCTGGTCGAGCGCCTGCTGATCGCCCTGTTGACGGGCGGGCACGTGCTGGTGGAGGGTGCGCCGGGCCTGGCCAAGACGCGCGCCATCAAGGCGCTGGCCGCCGGGCTGGATGCGGATTTCCACCGCATCCAGTTCACACCCGACCTGTTGCCGGCGGACCTGACCGGCAGTGACGTGTTCAGGCCCGAGGATGGCAGTTTCCGCTTCCTGCACGGGCCGATCTTTCACAACCTGCTGCTGGCCGACGAGATCAACCGCGCACCGGCCAAGGTCCAGTCGGCCCTGCTGGAAGCGATGGGCGAGGGACAGGTCACCGTCGGTGCGAAAAGCTATCCGCTGCCCCGCCTGTTCCTGGTCATGGCGACCCAGAATCCCATCGAGCAGGAAGGCACTTATCCGCTGCCGGAGGCGCAGCTCGACCGCTTCCTGTTCCATGTACGCGTGGATTACCCGGGGCGTGAGGCCAGCCGTGCGATCCTGCGTCTGGTCCGCGCGGAAGCGTTGCGCACGACGCCGGCGGGCAAGCCGGGCGAGGCGCTGGCGCAGGCCCATGTGTTTGCCGCCCGCGATGAGGTGCTGCGCCTGCACCTGGCCGAACCGGTCGAGGACTACATCGTGGCACTGGTCGAGGCCAGCCGTGCGCCCGGGGCCTACGGCCAGGACCTCACCGACTGGGTGCGCTGGGGCGCGAGCCCGCGCGGGGCCATCGGTCTGGAGCGTGCCGCGCGCGCCCATGCCTGGCTGGCCGGACGCGATTTCGTGACGCCCGAGGATGTCCAGACCATCGCCGCCGATACGCTGCGCCACCGTATCCTGCTCGACTACGAGGCGGAGGCCGAAGGGATTACCGCCCAGCGTTTCGTGGAGGAACTCCTGGCCCGTGTCCCCGCACCCTGAACGAGACCCGGTATTCCCCTCCCTGTCCGATCTGATCGGTCTGCGCGGCGCGGCGCGTGCACTGGAGTTCGGCGCACGCCGCCTTGCCCTGTCCGTGCAGTCCGGCGGTTACCGCTCGGTCTATCGCGGCCGCGGCCTGGAGTTCGACGAGGTGCGCATCTATCAGCCGGGTGACGAGGTGCGTGACATCGACTGGCGCGTAACGGCGCGCCGCGGCCGGCCGCACACCCGGCTGTACCGGGAGGAGCGCGAGCGCCCGGTGCTGGTATTCGCCGACCTGGGCCCCGGCATGCTGTTTGGCAGCCGGCGGTTGAAGTCGGCGCAGGCGCTGCATGCGGCCGCCTTGCTGGCCTGGGCCGCGGAACATGCGGGTGACCGCGTCGGCGGTGTGGTGACGGGTATTGCCGGCCATGCCACCCGGCCGGCGCTGCCGCGGCGCGAGGCGGTGCTGGCCCTGCTGAAGACGCTGGTGGAACTGCAGCCGCGTGCGCCGCATCCGCCGCTGCCGGGTATGCTGGACGATGGCCTGGCGCGACTGGTGCACACCGCGCATCCCGGCAGCCTCATCCCGGTGCTGAGTGATTTTCAGACGCTGGGCGAGGCGGGTGAGCGCAGCCTGGGGCGGCTCGCCCGGCACAACGATCTGCTGCTGATCTGGCTGTTCGACCCGCTGGAGGCCGAGCCACCGCCCCCGGGCCGCTGGCGGCTGGGCATCCCGGGGCAGCTCTTCGAGGTGGACGGCGCGGACGTCGCCGGCCGCTGGCGGCAGCGCCACGCCGAACAGCGCGCCCGGCTGGAACGGCTCGCCCGGCGTCTGGCAAGTCCGCTGGTTGCCCTGGCCACCGATGCGAATCCCCTGCCGGTGCTGGTGCACGGCGTGGTGCGACACGGGCGGGCGGCATGAACGGGTCGAACGATCCGCTGGCGAGCTTGCGTCCCCTGCATACGCCGGCGCCGGTCGGCTGGTGGCCCCCCGCGCCGGGCTGGTGGCTGCTGGCGGTCGTGCTGCTGGCGAGCGCCGGCCTCGCCTGGTGGTACCGCCGCAAGACGGCACTGCGGCGTGTCGCGCTGGCGGAGCTGCGCGATCTCGAGCGGGGCGAGCCGGACAACGCCCGGCTGACGGCGGGTGTGAACCGGTTACTGCGGCGCGTGGCACTGGCCCGTTTCCCGCGCACGCAGGTCGCGGCGCTGAGCGGCGAGGCCTGGCTGGGGTTTCTCGACAGGCAGGTCGCCGGGTTCCGGTCCGGGCCCGGCCGGGTGCTGGTGACCGCACCGTTTGCCCCGGCCTGCCGGCTCGACCGTGCGGCGTTGCTGGGGCTGGTACGGCAATGGATACGCCATACCTGCGGGAGACGGCCGTGATCCACCTGGCCTGGCCCTGGCTGCTGCTGTTGCTGCCCTTGCCCTGGCTGGTGCGGCGCTGGTGGCGACCGGCAACGGCCGCCGCAGCCGGCGCCCTGTTTGCGCCGTTCGCGCTCGGGCTCAACACTGGTGAGGACCACCGCACGGCAGGCACGCTGCGCTGGCGGCAGGCTGTGGCCGCGCTCGCCTGGCTGTGCCTGCTGCTGGCCGCGGTGCGTCCCCAGTGGCTGGGTGACCCGGTCACCCTGCCGCAGAGCGGGCGCAACCTCATGCTGGCGATCGACGTCTCCGGCAGCATGGAAACCCCGGACCTGACACTCGACGGCCGCCAGGCGACGCGCCTGGCGGTGGTCAAGCAGGTGGCCGGTGAATTCGTGGAGCGACGCACCGGCGATCGCATCGGCCTGATCCTGTTCGGTACCCAGGCGTACCTGCAATCTCCGCTGACCTTCGATCATGTCACCGTGCGCCACTTCCTGGATGAAGCGGTGATCGGCGTGGCGGGCCGCGAGACCGCCATCGGCGACGCCATCGGGCTGGCCATCAAGCGGCTGCGCGCGGCGCCCGGTGGCGAGGCGGTGCTGATCCTGCTCACCGACGGGCAGAATACCGCCGGCGCTGTGTCGCCGCGCCAGGCGGCGCAGCTTGCGGCGCAGAGCGGCCTGCGCATTTACACCATCGGCATCGGCGCCGACCAGATGCGGGTGCAGGGCGTATTTGGAACCCAGCTGATCAATCCGTCAGCCGATCTCGACGAGGCCACCCTGAAGGCGATTGCCGAGGTCACCGGCGGCCGCTATTTCCGCGCCCGCAACCATGCCGATCTCGAAGCGGTGTATGCGCGACTCGATGAGCTGGAACCGGTGGAGGGCGACAGTCGTGTGGTGCGGCCGGTCAGCGCGCTCTATCCGTGGCCGCTGGGCGTGGCGCTGCTGCTCAGCCTGTTGCTGGCAGCCGCACCGCTGCGGCGCCGGGTGGCGGTGGCATGAGCGCGTTTCATTTCCTGCGCCCGGCCTGGTTTCTGGCGCTGATCCCGGCGCTGCTGCTGTTACGCCTGCTGTGGCGGCGGCGCGGGCGGGGTGCGGGCTGGCAGGAACTCGTGGCGCCGTCATTGCTCGCGCACCTGCTCATCGAGACAGGCCAGTCCGTGCGCCGGGCGCCGCTGCTGCTGCTGGGCCTGGGCTGGCTGCTTGCCGTCACGGCACTGGCGGGACCGACCTGGGAACGCCAGCCGCAGCCGGTGTACCGCGCCCCGGCCGACCGCGTGATCGTGCTGGACATGTCGCCGTCCATGGCGGCCGGTGACCTGAAGCCCGACCGCTTGTCGCGGGCGCGTTTCGCGATCATGGATCTGCTGTCCCGGATGAAGGAAGGCCGCACCGCGCTGGTGGTGTTCGGTGCCGAGCCGCACGTGGTCGCGCCACTGACGGACGATGTGGCGACCATAAAGGCGCTGTTGCCGGCACTGTCCGTGGACATCATGCCGGTGCCCGGTGACCAGGCCGGTCCGGCGCTGCGCCTGGCCGGTGAACTGTTGCAGCGCGTGGGCAGCACGCGGGGTGCCGTGCTGCTGCTGAGTGACGGCTTTGCCGATCCGGCCGACAGTCTGGATGCCACCCGGGCGCTGCGCCGTCAGGGTGTGCAGGTATCGGTGCTCGGCGTGGGCACACCGGAGGGCGCGCCGTTGCCGGCGGCCGGGGGTGGCTTCGATACCACCCCGGGCGGTGCGGTGCGGATGGCGCGGCTCGATGAATCCGGTCTGGCGGTCGTGGCCAGTGCCGGTGGCGGGCATTACCAGCGCCTCGGTACAGGAGAGCCGGTTGACCTGTTCGACCAGGCGGCCAGCCGTGATCCCGCGCAGGCGCTGACCGAAGGGCACGGGCTGGATCGCTGGGTGGAGCGCGGACCCTGGCTGTTGCTGCCGTTACTGGTGATCGCCGCGGCCGGGTTTCGCCGCGGCTGGCTGGGCCTGCTGGTGCTGTTGCTGGTGCCGCCTCCACAGGCACAGGCATTCGGTTGGCGTGATTTGTGGATGCGGCCGGATCAGCAGGCGAGCCGCCTGCTGGAACGGGGCGAGGCAAAGGCGGCGGCCGAGCGCTTCCAGGATCCGCACTGGCGCGCTACGGCCCGGTACCAGGCCGGTGACTACGCCGCGGCCGCCGCTGGCTTTGACGGTGACGCGCCGGACAGCCTGTACAACCGGGGCAATGCGCTGGCGCGGGCCGGCCACCTGCAGGCGGCGCTGGCGGCCTATGCCGCCGCGCTTGACCGGCAGCCTGCTGACGGGGATGCCCGCTTCAACCACGACCTGGTCGAACGACTGCTGCGCGCACAGCAGGCGCAATCCGCTCAGGCGCAGCCGGGTGGTATACCGCAGGACCGGCAACAGGCCGGGGCGGGTCAGTCCGGCAGCGCGAACGACGAGGCCGGTTCTTCGACCAGGGGGCAGCAATCGGGACCGTCACCGGCCGGGTCCTCACAAGACCAGGCGGGCAGCGCGGCGCAGTCCGGACAGGCAAAGGCGAGTGACTCCGGGGACGAGCGGCAACAGTCCGCCGGTGACGGACAGTCCGGCCGCGCACCCACTGGCGCGGCGGCCTCACCCGCCGGACAGCCACCGGCCGACACACAGAGCGGCGAACAGGCCGGCAAACAGGCCGGTTCCCCGCACGACCGGGATGGCGACACGGCCCGGACAGGGCAGGCGCCAGCGGAGGAGCACGGCGCCGAGCAGCATGCGTCCGCAGACGACGGGCAGGCCGGGCAGACACCTTCAGGTTCCACCGCAGCGGAAAATACCGGCGCCACCCCGGCAGTGGGGCCGGCCGACAGCGCCGAGCGTGCCCGTGCCGATGTGGCACCAGCTGCCGCGGACGAACATAAGCCTGCCCAGGCACGGCCGGCGGGGGCGGACCAGACGGACCGCAAGAGTGAACAGGATATCGCCATGGAACAATGGTTACGCCAGGTACCGGATGACCCGGCCGGGCTGTTACGACGCAAGTTCATGCTGGAACACCTGCTACGGCAAAAGGGGCAATGAGCGCCATGAATACCCACCTGCTGCGTGTCGCGATGCTGCTGCTGACGTTCTGGGCCACCGCTGTGGCGGGGGCCGCCGGGATAAACGCATGGCTGGATCGAACCCGGGTCGCGGAGGGCGAGACGGTGCAACTCACGCTGGAGGCGCAGGGCCAGGTGAGCGGGCAGCCCGATACGGCACCGCTGGCGCAGGATTTCGATATCCTCGGCCAGTCGTCCGGCAGCCGCTTGAGTATCGTCAACGGGCAAACCGACGCCCGCACCAGCTGGACGCTCACGCTGAGTCCGAAGCATGGCGGGACGCTGACGATTCCCGCCCTGCGCGTCGGGACCGCACAGAGCGCACCGCTGACGCTGCAGGTCACCGCCGCGCCGGCCCCGCAATCCGGCAGCGACGCGGACATATCTATCGAAACCGCACTTTCATCAAGCACCCCCTATGTCCAGGGGCAGGTGCTCTACACGATGCGGCTGTTGTACGCCGTGCCGGTCAAGGCCGGCCAGATCAGCGAGCCCGCGGCGGAACACGCGCTGGTCCAAAAGCTGGGTGATGACCGGGACTACGCCACGACACGCCATGGCCGGCGCTACCAGGTGATCGAGCGGCGCTACGCCGTGTTCCCGCAGTCCAGCGGCAGGCTCGAGCTGGCCGCGCCGGTGTTCGACGGGGAGGTGCCCGATACCAGCCGGCGCCGCACGAGCGCCTTCTCGAAGTTTTTTGGCAACGATCCGTTTTTCGGGCCGGATGTGTTCAAGGACATCATGACGCCGACCCGCCGGGTGCGGGTACGGGGCGAGCCTGTCGCGCTGGATGTCCGGCCGCGGCCGCAGGCCTCCCGCGGCCCTCACTGGCTGCCGGCGGAACAGCTGACACTGAACGGCAGCTGGCAGCCGGATGGCGGCGAGCTCCACGCCGGCGAGCCGGTCACCCTCGTGCTCGATATCAAGGCACAGGGGCTGACGGGCGGACAGCTGCCCAGCCTCGCGCCGGCGAGCGTCGACGGCTTCGATGTCTATCCGGACCAGGCGCAACGGCAGACCGAGACGCAGGAAACGGGCGTGACCGGCCACCTGCAGCAGAAGATCGCCTTCATACCACGCCGGGATGGCGCATTGTCCGTGCCGGCCATCGAGGTGCACTGGTGGGATACGCAGGCAGACCGCGAACGGCTGGCGCGTGTGCCGGGCCGTGAGCTGCAGGTGCTGCCTGCGACCGGCCGTCCTGCACCGGCCGCCACGGCCAGCACGGCCGCTGCGCCTGCAACGCCCGCCGCGCCCGTTGTTCCGAAGCTCCCGGCCACGGCGGTGCCGGCGGCGGCAACACCGGCGTCGCACACCACATCGCCCGGGCCGTGGCCCTGGATCAGCGCGGTACTGGCCGGCGGCTGGTTGTTCACACTGGCGTGCTGGTGGTGGCGTGCGCGGGGTGGCCGCGCCGCCGTGCCGGGGGAGCGGGCGGCCGGGTCACAACCGGGAGACGCGGGGCGTGCCCGCCAGCGGTTTCATGCGGCGTGCAGGGATGGCGATCCCACCCGCGCGCACCGGGCCCTGCTTGACTGGGCCGCCGCGCACTGGCCACACGATCCGCCGCGCGGGCTGCAGGCGCTGGCGCGGCGCCTGGACGATCCCGCGACGCGGGCGGCGCTCGCCGACCTGGATCGCGCCATCTACACGCCGGCGATCAGCTGGGACGGGGCCCCGCTTGCCGGTCGCCTGAAGGCGTTACCGAAACAGGAATCGGCTGCCGACGGACAGCGAACGGTGCTGGCCCCGCTCTACCCGGAGACCACCCGCCACTCGCACGCCTGAGGTGCCGGCTTGTGGCCGCCATGCCGCGGTAATTGTCGGGAATCGGGGTGAAGCGGCGTGACGCCGTCCCCGCCGCAGGGCGGGTCAGACGCAGCCGGTCGGCTTGGGCAGTCCGCCGTACTTGGTGATCGGCTTCATCGGGCCGGACATCCAGAGTTTGAACATCGCTTTCTGGTCTGCTCCAAGGTACTTTGAAAACTTCCGGATCGGCGGTACCACGGCGTGTTCATCGTAATACTCGCGCGCCTTCAGGATCTGCTGCCACTTGATGTCATCCAGTTCCACGCCATCGGCCTGTGCCATGGCGCGCGCGATCTCCGGTGTCCAGGCGCTGCTGTCGACCAGGTAACCGTCACCGTCGCGTTCTGGTATCTGCATATTGGTGAACCTCTTTAAAACAGTTACGACTGCAGCAGGCGCCGATCGTTCCCGCGCCTGCCGGCAGCCGTCCTCCCGTACCGTGCCGTGCAGGCGCTGTCCGGGCCTGCGCCGCGTACCAGGCTAGTCCTCGCCGGCGGGCTGCGTGATGATGTAGCCGCCCGATTTTTCGTCCAGCTGCAACGTCAGCAGCTTGCGCGACTGCGCCTCCTCCAGCAGTTGTCCGAAGGTGCGAAAGCCGTGATAGGTCTCGTTGAATCCGGGTTTGCGGCGTTTCAGGGTCTGCTTGACCATCGATCCCCAGACCTTCTCCTGTTCGCCGCGTTCCTTGAACAGGGCCTCGACCGTCTCGAGTACCAGGTCCAGCGCCTCCTGCTGCTTGTCGTCCTCGGTCTTCACACTGGTTTTCCGCCCGACCTTTTTCGTGGCGGCCTTGCGCCGGCCGCGGCGCGGCTTGTCGGATTCGCGCACCAGGTCGTCGTAGAAGATGAACTCGTCGCAGTTGGCGATCAGCAGGTCGGAGGTCGAATTCTTCACGCCGACCCCGATGACCCCCTTGTCGTTCTCGCGCAGCTTGCTGACCAGCGGCGAAAAGTCCGAATCGCCGCTGATGATCACGAAGGTGTCGACATGCGACTTGGTATAGCAGAGGTCCAGTGCGTCGACGACCATGCGGATGTCGGCGGAGTTCTTGCCCGACTGGCGCACATGGGGGATCTCGATCAGTTCAAAGGCGGCCTCGTGCATGGCCGCCTTGAATTCCTTGTAGCGGTCCCAGTCGCAGTAGGCCTTCTTGACGACGATGCTGCCCTTGAGCAGCAGGCGTTCCAGTACCTTCTGTATGTCGAAGGCGGCGTACTTGGCATCGCGCACGCCCAGCGCGACATTCTCGAAGTCACAGAACAGCGCCATGCTGTGGGTTTCGGTTTTTTCGTTCACACCCGTTGAATCTCCGGCAGAAATTTTGCGACACCATAAGCCCCTGCCTGCCGACTTGCAATGATTACCTGACGGCCACGCCTGTCCGCACGATGTACAGGGATGTATGCGCGTCGCGAGCGGCAGGGATGAAGGAGAGATCGGGAACCGGTCCAGAGTCTGGCCCGGGCCTTGCCGGGCGCGACCCTGGCAGCGCTCGTGCAGGGGCGGAAGTGGTACACGAACAGCGTGCCGCCAGCGTTCGCATGCTACACGGTTCGCCCTTCACGGACGGCTTCACCCGCCACGCGATATCAGGACTGCGGTGGCGATCGGTCAGCGCGGGGCGATGCTCAGTCGTGTGGCGCCGGGGTGCCTTGCTGCAGGCGTTCTTGACGCTTCTCCCTGAAGGCCGCGCGCTCTTCCTGGCTCATGTTCCGCCATTTCTCGCGCAGCGCCTGGCGCTTCTCCGTGGGCAGTTGCCTGAACCAGCGCAGGCGCTTGCGCATTTGCTCCTGCTGCTCGGGCGGCAGACTCCTGAATTTTTCATAACGTGCGCGCAGGGCGGCTTTCTGATCAGGTGTGAGTTCCTGCCAGCGCTGAAAGCGCTGTTTTGCATGCGCGCGCTGTTCGGGCGTCATCTGCTCCCAGCGTCCAGCACCTTTCCTGAGGCGCTGCTGCCGTTCCGCGCTCATGCTGTCCCAGTGATCCCTGAACGGTTCCAGAACAGTTTGTTCGCTTTCGGTCAGCGCGGACCAGGGGATCGCGTCCTGTGCCCGGGCGGGGGCGACCAGCAGTGTAGCGGCCAGCAGTGCAGCGGCCAGCAGCGCCAAGCGCAGGCAGTCAGTGTGAGAGGTCGGTCGTGTCATCGTCGTTCACCTGCTTGTGTTCAGTGTCTGTCCATACCGGTCCGTCGAACTCGAGCGGGTCCTGCCAGTCACCCCGGGCAGTTTCCCAATCGGCGAGAAACAGCAGGAAGGCTTCATCCGCGGTTGCCGTATCATCGGCCGCACCGGCGTGCAGGCTGGCGCTGGTTGCCAGGGCCAGCATGAGCACCGCGCTAGCCGGCCGCTTGCGTCGTATCCAGCCATTCATAGAACTCGTACTCCTCGATCAGGTCCAGATCGTCGCCGGATACGACGATCTCCCAGTCTTCCAGCGACAGCGGTGGTGCCGGGGTCGACTGCCACAACAGCAGCGCAAGCAGCACGGCCGCGGCGCTCGCTACGCCGAATGCCGGCCACCAGCGCTGAACGCCGGCCCTGTGCGCATCCAGCGCGTGCCGGCGCGCGGCCTGCAGGCGCGCGACGGTGCGTGCGTCGAGCCCGTCGGCCTGGGCATCCAGATGTTGCCTGACGGCGTTCACGAACCTCTCGTGTTCACGCTCGCTCATGGCCAGTGGTCCTCCAGTTGTTCGCGCAGACGGTGCAGGGCGCGCGCATAGTGCGTCTTGACGCTGCCCTCGCTGCAGCCCATGGCAAAGGCGGTTGCCGCGGTGTCCAGCCCTTCCCAGCTGCGCAGCAGGAAGGCCTGTTGCTGGCGCAACGGCAGGTCTTTCAGTGCCTGTTCCAGCCGTTCGATGGCCTGCCGGTTGCCCAGCGTGTCGGCCGGGTCGTTGCGCACCGGATCTGCCACGTCCTGTAACGGATCGCCGTCCTCTTCCGTGCGTGCCAGCCAGCCAAACAGACGGTTGCGTACGCGGGCGCGCCGGTACCCGTCACGTATCCGGCTTTGCAGGATACGATAAAACAGTGCGCCCCATTCGTCCGCACCGCGGTCGCTGTATTTCTTCACCAGTCCCAGCATGGCATCCTGTACCAGGTCCAGCGCATCATCCCGGTTGCCCGTGGCGAACTCGGCCATGCGCAACGCACGCCGTTCGACGCCCTGCAGAAAGCGGTCCAGTTCCGTTGAAGCGTGCAGCGTCTGTTCCCCGTCGCGTGTCCTGTGTCGTCATTTTACGCCGTCGCCTGGCGATCGCCCGGTCCGCTCCCGTTGTCACGGGAGCGGAACCCGAACGATCAGGGATGATGGCGCTGCCAGTGCCGGTCGATGCGGTCACCCCGGCGATCCAGGTGACGCTCGATGCGGTCGCCGCGGCGGTCGAGGCGGTGGTCGATCCGGTCGCCCTTGCGGTCCAGGTGCGCGGCCAGGCGGGGCTTGCCGGCGACGTCGGCACGTTCGGCGGCACGATCGAGGTGCCGGTCGATACGGTCACCCCGGCGATCGAGGTGGCGGTCGATGCGCTCGCCCTTGCGGTCCAGGCGGTGATCGATCCGGTCGCCCCTGTGGTCGAGGTAATCGTTGCGGCGCTCCCCGTACGGGGCCGCCTGTGCACCGGCGGTACCGGCAAGCAGTACGCCGGCGCACAGTGTTGCGATCAGTTTCGGATGGTTCATCATCATTCTCCTTGGCATGTGTGGATGGTTCCGGTCGATGGCGCATACACGCCGCTCATCCAGTACAACGCAGCCACCTGGCTTGCGTTGACAGCCACGGTAAAAAAAGATCCTGGCCGGCCGTAACTCAATAACATATTGTTTATGAGTATGATTTATTAGCTCGCATGGCCCGGTAGCGGCAACCGGGGCATCGACCGGTTACCGGGGCATCGGCATGGCCAGCCCAGCCCAGTCCCTATACGTTGCCCAGTCTCACATGACGCGCCGTCAGCGAGCCGCATACGGCCCGCAACAGCGCACGATCGGTAAGCGCCACGGAAACGGGCAAGCGACGTTGCCAGGGACGGGAAGCAGGGGTCGGGCGCAGCGGCCGGGCTAGCAGCCCGCTTGTGCCGGGGGCGTGCCGGTGTCTGCCTCATGGCGACACCGCCTGCCCCCGGAGGAAACGGCTTTCTCACCGTCAATGCGTGCAAAGTTGTTCGGGCGCACGCCATCCGGTGCACTCAGTTCCCCGGCCACATCGGCCGGCAGATGCATGCAGCCGGTCAGTGCCAGTACGACCAGAACGGGCAGCAGCGTCTTTACAGCCAGGTTCACTCGCGTATCCGGTCGTTCGTCAGCGGTCGCGGCACGCTAAGGAATCCGCCCGGGTGTGTCAAGGCAGGAAAGCGGCGTGCTAACATCGGTGCTCGAATCCTGCTTGCACGTTGAATGATGCTCTCCCGCCGCCGTTTCCTGCAGATCACGGCCGCCGGCGTAGTCGCCGCTCCGCTGGGCTGTGCCGGGCTGCATCCGCTGGAGTCCGGCCCGCTGGCCGGCGTGCTGGACAGCTATCTCGATACCCTGCTGCCTGCCGACAGCGCGCCCGGTGCGCTGGAACTGGGTGTTCCCGCGCAGGTACGCGGACTGCTGCGCCGCAAGCGTGCACTGGAACCCGTCTACCGCAGCGGGACCGCGTGGCTCGAGACGCAGGCGCAGTTGCGGCATGGCAGGGGTTTTGCGGCCTGCCCGCTGGCAGCGCGCGATGCGCTGGTGTTGCACCTCAGCGAGCAGTCCGATGAGCGGCTGGAGCGTTTTTTCCACAAGAGCCTGCGCCACGCCAGGATGTTCTACTACAGCAATCCGCTGGCCTGGACAGCGCTCGGGCTGGCAGGCACGCCGCAGCCGGCCGGATTCATGGACTACGCGCAGGCGCCCCGCACCCATGGCTGACGGCGGATACGATGTCGTGATTGTCGGCGCCGGCGCCGGGGGCGGCAGCGTTGCGTACGGCCTGGCACGCGCCGGTATCCGCGTGCTGCTGCTCGAGGCCGGGCCGCGCTTCGAACCGGCTCGCGATTTCCGCCTCGATCTGCCGACCTGGGAACTGACCCGCTTTCCGCACAAGCCGGGTTCGCGTGGCAGCTACAGCTATGCCTCCCTGCAGATGCTCGACCCGCATCGCCAGCACCTGCGCTCGTACAACGCCTGCACCGGCCGCCTCGTGCCGGGCGATCGGCGGCACGCCGATGGCTATCATCACGTGCGCGGCGTCGGCGGCAGCACGCTGCATTTCACGGGCGAGGCACACCGGATGAATCCACGCGCGCTGCGCCTGTACAGCGATCACGGCGTCGGTGCGGACTGGCCGCTGGACTATGCCACGCTCGAACCCTGGTACGAACAGGCCGAGCAGGTGGTCGGCGTCGCCGGACCGGCGCAGACGGCACAGCGGCCGCGCCGCAACCCCTGTCCACAGCCGGCGCATGACCTGTCCTGGGCAAGCCGCAAGCTGGCCGACGGGGCGGCGTTCCTTGGCTGGGGCTGGGAAGCCAATACCCTGGCCGCACTGTCCAGGCCCTACGCGGAGCGACCGGGCTGCAACTACTGCCTGCAGTGCAACCGCGGCTGTCCGCGCGGTGACAAGGGCAGTGTGGATGTCACCTTCCTGCGTGCTGCCGAGGCGACCGGCAACTGCACGATACGGTCCGGCGTCCAGGTCACACACCTGACTGGCGGTAAACGCGATCGCGTGGACGGACTGGTGTATCACGATGGACAAGGCGAGCATCAGCTGGCGACCCCGGTGATCGTGCTGTGCGCCGGCAGCATCGAGACGCCGCGCCTGCTGCTGGCCTCGGACGGGCTGGCCAACGAGAGCGGCCAGGTCGGACGCAACTTTCTCGAGACCCTGAGCTGGGCCAGCATCGGCCTGCACCCGGAGCCGCTGGGCAGCCACCGTGGCCTGCCGTCGGACAGCATCTGCTGGGACTTCAATGCACCGGATGCCATTCCCGGTGTGGTCGGCGGCATGCGCCTGAGCCCGGTGATCGGCGAGTCCGATCTGTCCGGCGCCTTCAACTACGCCACGCGCGTGGCCGGCGGCTGGGGGCTGCGGCACAAGCAGGCGATGCGCGACCGGTTCGGACATGCGCTTGGCGTGGGGGCGATCGGAGAATGCCTCCCTGATACAGGCAGTTATGTCGATCTGGACCCGGACCGGACCGATGCCGGGGGCATGCCCGTGGCACGCATCCACAGTCACCTCGGCGACATGGCGATACGCCGGCTCGAGTTCATGGCCGGGCGCTGCCGCGAGTTGCTCATCGCGAGCGGAGTGGATACGCTGATCGAGGAGTACGGCAGTTACGACCTGTTCAGCACCACGCACGTATTCGGCACCTGCCGCATGGGGCGTGATCCCGAACAGGCCGTGGTCGATGCCGACTGCCGCAGCCACCGCTGGCGCAACCTCTACATCGTTGACGGCAGCGTGTTTCCCAGTTCGGGCGGCGGTGAGTCGCCGTCCCTGACCATCGAGGCGCTGGGCCTGCGGGCCGCCGGGCATATCCCTGCCCCTGCCTGATCCGTATTTTTCACCGTGTGGTGGATGAACGAGCTGGCAAACGGGGTGTCGAAGCTACTATAGTAAATGGCCTGTTCGGAGTGTTTCAGAAATGGCCTGTCACGCGCACGCCTGTTCACGCGCATCCCGACCGGTGAATTGTCTGCAGCGCGCCCAGCATCAGCTTTACTATAATTACAGCACTTATGAAGACAATAAATGGAACGCCGGTCGGGAACGTCAACGCACCCTGCCGTCGTGAAGGAGCAGAACATGCCTGTATCACTATTTAAGAAATTCCTCATCCTGCTTGCGATCAGTGTGACCGTGATGGATACGGCCCATGCCTTCGGGTTCGGCAATATGATGAACCCGTCGCGCTGGCTTGGCGGCGGCAATCGCGACGGTTACGGCAACGACTATTACGGCGCACCGCCGTATGGAAACGGATACCCCGGTGGTTATGCCGCACCGGGATACGCAACGCCCGGGTACACAGCCCCGGGTTACCCGGCGCCCGGCTACGGATATGGCGCACCCGCCTATCCAGCACAGCTACCCGCCGCACCTGCTGCCGCGCCTGCCCCGGCAGCCAAGGCAACCGAGCCTGCAACCAAGACCCCCGCCGTGATCAGTGCCGATGAGGCGGAAATCGCCCGCCTGAAACAACGCATCAGCGACCTGGAAGCGCAAGGGGTGGATCCGACCCCCTTCCTGGTTCCGGAGGCAACAGAGGAGGCGGTGTCCGGCAGCGGGACCCCTGACTACCCGGTGTATACACCTTATAGCGAGCCGTCCGGCGCAGCGGCGAGCCCTCCCGAGCCGGCGCAGGGGGCCGGGTCGGAAGTCACTGGTGCGCAGCCCGAGTACCCGGTGTACTCACCGTACGGTAAAACGCCCACCTTCCCGAGCTCACGGCCGGTGCCCGCTGCGCCGGTGCAGCCCGAGACGCCTGCGGCGCCATCCTTAACCACGCCCGCGGTTCCGGCGGCAGCCGCGACCAAGAAAGCGGCCGAGCCGCCTGCCGCCGCTGCGCAGGCGCAGGACGAGCAGGCCGACAGCAGCGCAGCCGTCACTGTTTCGCCCTACGGCAACCCGGCGAACTACGTCCCGCCCATGCAGGACGTCGGCGGACAGAAGGTCTATGATTTCGCGCACTGACGGGCAGCCTGCCGGGCCTGTCCGCCGCAGTGGATCAGCGATGTTTCAGCCATTCCCAGACCGGGAGGGCCGTGACGCCGCCGATCACACCGGCCAGGTAGTTCGGCAGGCCGAACCGAAAGATGGCCTGCCACGCCGTGCCGGCCAGGAAGCCGGCCAGCATCATGACCAGCAGGGTGATTAACAGCCTTCGCCATATCGGCATGGGTGCCCTCCATCGCCCGCGGCGCCGCATTAAGGCAATGCCATCCTGATCCTGCTGCCGGTGCCGCGTGCTGTTATTTTCGTGGTATCGTTCAAGTCGTTGCAAGACCGCTTGCAGCGGGCCATACAGCGGTCCACGGTCCCGCAGCCGGCCGGTTTGGCGGCCTGGCTGGGTCAATTGACTGCAACGGTATAGAATCCACTCCCCGTGACTAAACCCGCTGGTCCCTGCTGCCGCTACCGACTTTGGTACTATATATAAACACCTGATAAACAGGTAGATTATTTCCCACGATCGCTGCAGGACTACGAACAAGGAACATGCCACCATTATGGATCACCTGATCACGCCGCATGGCGGGACGCTGTGTAACCTGATCGTCGACGAGGCGCGCGCCGAGGTCCTCAAGGCCGAGACCGGTGATGCACTGTCCGTCACCCTGAATGAACGCCAGACCTGTGACCTGGAACTGTTGATGAACGGCGGGTTTTCGCCGTTGCGCGGTTTCATGGACCGGGCGGCCTACGAGTCGGTGGTCGACACCATGCAGCTGCCGGACGGGACGCTGTGGTCGATCCCGGTGACGCTGGACGTGCCGGACAAACTCGCCGCGAATATCGAGCCTGGACAGCAGGTGGCGCTGCGTGACAGCGAGGGTTTCATGCTGGCGGTGCTGCATGTCACCGACATATGGCAGCCTGACAGGCAGCGCGAGGCCGAGCTGGTCTACGGAACGACTTCCACCGACCACCCCGGTGTGCGCAATCTGCTGGAGCGTACCCATGCGACCAGCATCGGCGGCAATGTCGAGGGTGTGCAGCTGCCGATCCACTTCGATTTCGAGACGCTGCGCGACACGCCGGAGGAGCTGCGTCACCTGTTCGTGAAGATGGGCTGGCAGAACGTGGTCGGGTTCCATACCTGCAAACCGATGCACCGGCTGCACCGCGAGATTACCCTGGAAGCCGCCAAGCAGGTGCAGGCGAATATCCTGCTGCATCCCTCGGTCGGCATGACCAAGCCCGGTGACCTGCATTACTACGCGCGAGTGCATTGCTACCAGGCGATACGCAAGCACTTTCCGCACAACATGGCGATGCTGTCGCTGCTGCCGTCGGCGGTACGCATGGCCGGCCCGCGCGAGGTGCTGCTGAATGCCATCATCCGGCAGAACTACGGCTGCTCGCACATGATCGTGGGACCCGAACACGCCGCGCCACCCGGCGTACGCGATGAAAGCCAGCGCTTCTACCCGCGTTATGCCGCGCAGCAGATGATGGAACAATACCAGGACGAACTGGCCATACGCATGGTCCCGGTCAGCGAGCTGTGTTATTCCCCGGCGTCGGAACGATTCGTCGATCAGGAAAAACTGGCCGGGCAGGGCGGCGAGTGCGTGCGCTTCACGGACACCGAATTGCGCCACCACCTCGAGCACGGGCTGGAAGTCCCGGCCTGGTTCTCCTATCCGGATGTGCTGGCCGCGTTGCGCAAGGTCTACCCGCCGCGCGGCAATAAAGGCATCACGCTGTTCTTTACCGGCCTGTCCGGATCGGGCAAGTCGACGCTGGCCAAGATCCTGTACGCGAAATTCATTGAGGACGGACGGCGCCCGGTGACACTGCTGGATGGCGATGTGGTGCGGCTGAACCTGTCCAGCGAGCTGGGCTTTTCCAGGGACCACCGCAACATCAACGTCCGCCGCATCGGCTTCGTCGCCGGCGAAATCACCAAGAACGGCGGTATCGCGATCTGTGCACCGATAGCACCCTATACCGCAATGCGCCGGGACGTGCGCGATACCATCGAGCAATACGGTGCCTACCTCGAGATCCATGTGGCGACGCCACTGGAGGAGTGCGAGGCGCGTGACCGTAAGGGTTTATATGCCAAGGCGCGGGCGGGCATTATCCCCGAGTTTACCGGCATCAGCGATCCGTATGACGTGCCGCACGATCCCGAGATCAGTATCGATACCACCGGCAAGAGCCCGATGCAGGCCGCCCAGGAGATCATGCTCTACCTGCTGCGCGAAGGCTATCTCGACAGCCCGGACAGCGAGGATGATTCCGTCCGCCAGGGTGTGAGATGAATTGTCAATGGCCACGGAATCCACGGAAGCACACGGAATGACCATATGCTGGTGCACCGCATGCGAGATTTGTTAATGGCCACGGAAGCACACGGAAATACACGGAAAAAAACAATACGTCCCCTCTCCCTCCGGGACGCCGACAGGGAGGTCGGCGGTAGAGTAACGCAGGGAGCAGTTACCGAGAGGGCCAGGGAGAGGGAATATTAACTGGAGTTGTTGCATCAGAAAGATCGCGGACGCGGTCCGCTCCTGCAATCAGGTGCAAATGATGATGGCCACGGGGACACGCAAAAAGAAAAAATGCACTATGCATTATGATTGCAGACAGGATTCTTCCGTGTATTTTCGCGTGCTTCCGTGGCCATTAAAGATTTATTTAACGAGTGAGTAACCGATGAATGTAGTCATGATTGGTTCAGGGTATGTCGGCCTGGTATCCGGTGCCTGTTTCGCCGAATTCGGAGCCGATGTCACCTGTATCGATGTCGACCAGGAAAAGATCGAGCGCCTGAATCAGGGCATCATGCCGATCTACGAGCCGGGCCTGGATGACCTGGTGGCGCGCAACGTCGCTGCCGGTCGCCTGAAGTTCACCACCCGCTACGATCCCGCCGTGGGCGAGGCCGACCTGGTGTTCATCGCCGTGGGCACCCCGACGCGCCGTGGCGACGGCCACGCGGACCTGGTCTACGTCTACGATGCCGCCCGGCAGATCGCGCTGCACCTGACCGGCTATACCGTCATCGTCGACAAGTCGACCGTGCCGGTCGGCACCGCGCGCCAGGTCGAACGTATCATCCGGGAGGAGAATCCGGCGGCGGACTTTGATGTGGCCTCCAACCCGGAGTTCCTGCGCGAGGGCGCCGCCATCGGCGATTTCATGCGTCCGGACCGGGTGGTGCTGGGCGTGGAAAGCGCGCGTGCCGAAAGGCTGCTGCGCGAGCTGTATCGCCCGATCAACCTGATCGAGGCGCCGATCATGGTGACCAACCGCGAGAGTGCCGAGCTGGTCAAGTATGCATCGAATGCCTTTCTCGCGACCAAGATCAGCTTCATCAACGAGATCTCCACCCTGTGTGAACACGTCGGCGCCGACGTGCACGCGGTGGCCAAGGGCATGGGCCTGGACGGCCGCATCGGCAAAAAGTTTCTGCATGCAGGCCCGGGCTACGGTGGCTCCTGTTTTCCCAAGGACACCACGGCGCTGATCCGCATCGCGCAGGAACACGGGGCGTCCTGCCGGATAGTCGAGGCTGCGGTGGAGGTCAACGCGGCCCAGAAGGCGCGCATGGTGAAGAAGATCCGTGAGGCACTGGGTGGCAGCGAGGCCGGCAAGACCATCGCCGTGCTCGGCCTGACTTTCAAGCCGGAAACCGACGACATGCGTGACTCGCCCGCGCTGGCGATCATCCCTAACCTTGTCGACAAGGGCGCGACCATCCGCGCGCATGACCCACAGGGCGTCGGGGAGGCGCAGAAGATGCTGCCCCCGCAGATCCACTACTACGACGACGTCTACGAGATGCTCCGGGGTGTGGACGCCTGCGTGTTGATGACCGAGTGGAACGAGTATCGCGGCCTCGACATGGCGCGCGTCAAGGCATCGATGGCAGGCAACGTGTTCGTCGATCTGCGTAATGTCTATGAACACGGCGTGATGAGCGGCCATGGCTTTGAATATACCTGTGTAGGCAGGAGCGGTTGAGCATGCAGATCCTCGGCATTTCCGCCTATTACCATGACAGTGCCGCGGCGCTGGTGCGCGACGGTGACGATCGTGGCCGCAGCCCAGGAAGAGCGCTTTTCACGCAAGAAGCACGATGCACGTTTTCCGGCGGCACGCGATCCGGTATTGCCTGCAAGGAAGCGGTATCAGTCTGTCCGAAGTGGATCAGATCGTCTTCTACGACAAGCCACTGGTCAAGTTCGAGCGGCTGCTGGAGACCTATCTGAGCCTATGCGCCGCAGGGTTTTCGTTCCTTTGTGGCCGCGATGCCGGTATGGATGAAGGAGAAGCTTTACCTCAAGGCCACGCTGAAGAAGGAGCTGGCTGCGAACTCGGTGGCTTGAAGGAGAAGCGACTGCCGAAGCTGCTGTTCGCCGGGCATCATCAGTCGCACGCGGCTTCGGCCTTTTATCCCAGCCCGTTCGAGCGTGCGGCGGTGATGTGTCTGGACGGCGTGGGTGAATGGGCGACGAGCTCGGTATGGCAGGGCGATGGCACAGGCTCACGCCGCTGTGGGAGATCGACTTTCCGCACTCGCTCGGGCATGCTGTATTCGGCCTTCACCTACTACACCGGCTTCAAGGTCAATTCCGGCGAATACAAGCTCATGGGCCTGGCGCCCTACGGCGAGCCGAAGTACGTCGACGCTGATCCTCGACAAGCTGATCGACCTGAAGGCGGACGGCACGTTCCGCCTCAACATGGACTACTTCAATTACGCCACCGGCCTGACCATGACCAACGAGCGCTTCGCGGCGTTGTTCGGCGCGCCGGCACGCACGCCGGAGCCGAGAATCGCCGCTGAGCAGAGGCAGATGGATATCGCCCGCTCCATCCAGGCGGTGACCGAGGAAGTCGTGCTGCGCCTGGCGACGCAAGGTGCACGGGGAGACTGGCAGACCGATTACCTGTGCTCGCCGGCGGCGTGGCGCTCAATTGCGTGGCCAACGGCCGCATCCTGCGCGAAGGCCCGTTCAGGGACATCTGGATCCAGCCGGCCGCGGGCGATGCCGGCGGCGCGCTGGGCGCGGCGCTGGTGGCCTGGCATGAGTATCATGGACCAGCCGCGCACGGTCGATGGCCACGATGCCATGGCCGGCTCCTACCTCGGGCCCGGTCTTCGGAACGAAGAGATTCATCAAGGCGCAGCTGGACCGCCGGGTGCCGTGTACGAGGAGCTGGCACCCGGGGACGTGCCCGAGCGCCTGGCGGCGATCCTGGCGGATGAGAACGTGGTCGGATGGTTCCAGGGCCGCATGGAATTCGGGCCGCGCGCTCGCTGGGCGGCCGTTCGATCATCGGCGATCCGCGCAGCGAGAAGATGCAATCGGTCATGAACCTGAAGATCAAGTACCGCGAATCATTCCGGCCCGTTCGCCCCGGCGGTGCTGGCCGAGGAGGTCGGCGCGTATCTTCGAACTGGACCGTCCCAGCCCCTACATGCTGCTTGTGGCGCCGGTACAGGAAAACCTGCGCATCGAGATGAGCGACGACGCAGCAGCGCCTGTTCGGCATCGACAAGCTCAACGTGAGGCGTTCGCAGATCCCGGCCATCACGCACGTGGACTATTCGGCACGGGTACAGACCGTGCACCGAGGAGACCAATCCGCGATTTCATGCACTGCTCGAGCGGTTCCGGGACAGAGACCGGCTGTGCCGTGCTCGTGAACACCTCGTTCAACGTGCGCGGCGAACCGATCGTGTGCACACCCGAGGATGCCTACCGCTGCTTCATGCGCACCGAGATGGACTACCTGGTGATCGAGAATTTCCTCATGGCCAAGCCGGACCAGCCCGTGGTCAAGAAGGACGATTCCTGGAAAGAAGAGTTCGCCCTGGATTAAATCCAGACAACCCATTGCCCAGGATTGATTCAGACGCCCTCTCCCTCCGGGAGAGGGCCGGGGAGCGGGGATCTTAAAGCATCTGCCTTTTGATAACTTAGGTTAATGTCTATGGAAGCTGTCAATTACAATCCCGATAAAAAGACGCTGCGCGAGTTTGGCCTGGTCTTTGCGAGCGGCCTGATCATTTTCTTCGGGTTGCTGATACCCTGGATTTTCGACAGACCCTGGGTCTGGCAGGATGGTGGAGCGCACTGGCCCTGGATCGGTGCGGCGGCTTTTGCCGCTACCGGTCTGCTCCTCCCCGTGGCGCTAAAGCCGGTTTATATTATCTGGATGAAGCTCGGTCAGGTACTGGGCTGGATCAATACCCGCATCATCCTGGGTGTCGTCTTCTTCCTAATATTCGTACCGGTCGCGCTGATATTCCGGGTGCTCGGGCGCGACCCGATGGAACGCAAGCTGGATGCCGGCGCGGCAAGTTATCGCCACCCGAGCGAACAATTACCACACGACCGCATGGAGAAACCCTTCTGATGTTGGATTTACTGAAAGACCTGTGGGAATTCCTCAAGGTGCGCAAGAAATTCTGGCTGGCGCCGATCGTTATCGTGCTGCTGCTGCTGGGTGCACTGATCGTGCTGTCGCAGGGTTCAGCGGTCGCGCCGTTTATCTATACACTGTTT
>CAWDLS010000009.1:0-58303 GCA_963803275.1 uncultured Gammaproteobacteria bacterium
ACGACCGTGGTCGTGGTTTTGTGGGGCGTTGAGCAGGGCATCATCCTCGCCATCGTCCTCTCGCTGCTGGCACACACCCGTCACGGATACCGGCCGAAAAACGTCGTGATGTCGTCCAGCGAGCAGGGACACTGGCGCACACTGCCGGTCAGCAGCAGATCCCAGCTTGTGCCGGGTTTGCTCGTCTATCGTTTCACGCACAGCATGTATTATGCGAACGCCAAACTGCTTGCGGAGCAGGTCCTCGAGCTGGCCAGGGATTCGCAACCGCCGCTGTCCTGGTTCTGCATCGATGCCGCTGCCGTCGATGATGTGGATTTTACCGCGGCCGAGACCCTGCTTTCGATCTGCGGCCTGCTCAAGGAACAGGGCATCCGCCTGGTCTTCGCCAACGTGTCGAACGACGTCAGGACCGAACTGGATCGCTCAGGGCTTACTGAACGGGTATGCGAGGAGGCCTATTACGCGACAGTGGATGATGTTTTGAATGCCTTTCGTGAGAAGAACCGGTAGTCGGTCGCTGGACTGAGATATCATCTCCCCGGAAATTGGGGTCTGTCCCCTTTTATTCCCAAAGGCTTCGCACCATACTTAATGCCACCGCCTCGGCGACCTTGATGCCATCCACCGCCGAGGACAGAATGCCGCCCGCATAACCCGCGCCTTCACCCGTCGGATACAGTCCGCGCGTATTCAGGCTCTGGTAATCTTCATTGCGCTTGATACGGATCGGTGACGAGGTGCGCGTCTCGACGGCGGTAAGCACGGCATCGTTCATGGCAAAGCCTTTGATTTTTTTGCCGAAGGCAGGTAGTGCCTCGCGGATTGCGGTAACCGCGTAATCGGGGAGCACCGTGCTCAGGTCACATAGATGTACGCCCGGTTTGTACGACGGTATGACCGAGCCCAATTGAGTCGAAGGACGTCCGGTCAGGAAATCACCGACCAACTGTCCGGGCGCTGAATAATCTTCACCGCCTAACTCAAAAGCGCGTTCCTCCCACTGCCGTTGGAAGGCGATGCCGGCCAAGGGGCCGTCCGGATAATCTTCAGGCGTGATGCCGACCACAATACCGCTGTTGGCATTGCGCTCGTTGCGTGAATACTGGCTCATGCCATTGGTGACAACGCGACCCGGTTCAGAGGCGGCAGCGACCACCGTGCCGCCAGGGCACATGCAGAAGCTGTATACCGAGCGGCCATTGCTGCAGTGATGCACCAACTTGTAATCGGCAGCGCCGAGCAGCGGGTTGCCGGCATTCTTGCCAAAGCGGCAGGTGTCGATAAGCGATTGCGGGTGTTCGATGCGGAAGCCAATGGAAAACGGCTTGGCCTCGATATACACACCGCGATCGAACAGTCTCTGAAAGGTGTCGCGTGCACTGTGGCCTATGGCCAGTACCACATGCTCCGTCGCGATGCGTTCGCCACTGGCGAGTACTATGCCACGCAGCTGTCCATTATCAATTTCGAAATCGTCCACCCGCGATTCGAAACGAATCTCACCGCCGAGCGCCTCGATTGTGTTGCGCATGGTTTCCACCATGCCCACCAGCCGGAAGGTGCCTATGTGTGGCTTACTCACGTAAAGAATTTCCGGCGGTGCGCCGGCTTTAACGAATTCCGTGAGCACCTTGTGGCCATGATGTTTCGGATCTTTTATCTGGCTATGCAGCTTGCCGTCTGAGAACGTGCCCGCACCACCCTCGCCAAACTGCGCGTTGGATTCCGGATTGAGAACACCCTGGCGCCACAGTGCAAAGGTATCCTTGGTGCGTTCACGTACCGCCTTGCCACGCTCCAGCACGATGGGCTTGAAGCCCGACTGTGCCAGGATAAGCGCGGCAAACAGACCCGCTGGCCCCAGGCCGATCACCACCGGGCGAGATTCAAGATCGGTGGGTGTCTGTGCGACGAAGTGATATTCGGTATCCGGTGTGGGTATGCAATGCGGATCATGCGCGAATCGCTGAAGCACTGTCGCTTCACCCTTGACCTCAACATCCAATGTGTACACGGCCACAATCACCTTCGGCTTGCGCGCATCATGCCCGCTGCGGGCGATGGAATATCCGAGCAAGTCCTCCGCTGGAATCCCCAGCCGCTCGAGGATCGCGAGCTTGAGCGAGCCTTCGGTGTGATTGAGAGGAAGCCTGATTTCGGTCAAACGTAGCATGTAGGATAATCCGGTTTGCTTTGTGGTGAATCTGCATGTTCGGGTGGTGGCTGGGTATTCTAATGCAGGTCAGGTAACTTCATGCGGGCAGATTAATCCTGTTATAGGCTGGATTCGGCACAGCAAGGGGAAAGGATACAAACACTATTATGCTATTTAATAATGGCGAATCGGGAGTTCTCTCTGTCCGATTTCGAGGGTTTGACATTCCTGGTCATTGCAAGGAGCGTAGCGGCGAGGCAGCTATTGCCCGAAGCGGACATTGCCTGTGACGACAAGTATAGGAAAAATAGATGCCCTTTTCATCACTCGTCAACGGACCATCCAAGGGTAACGAATGAACCTACGTCCTGCCATCATCCCCGAATCATGCCTCTTTGCGCACTCACAATCCAACCCCACGCCTTCGCCCGTACCCCTTGCGCGGTTACCTCGGGAATCAGGCCAATTGAAATCCTGGCTCTCTCCTTTTTGGATGATTGCCATTGGAATGGGGTAAAAGGTTGGATGGTGTCAGTCAACCAGGTCGGCAGGTGGCGCCCGGGCCTATGCATTCAGGCATATTGTCCCGCACACCAGCCAGACGACCAGGCCCACTGAAAGTTATAACCGCCTAGCCAGCCCGTCACGTCCAGCACCTCACCAATAAAATATAATCCGGCCACGTTTTGGCATTCCATGGTTTTTGATGAGAGTGCATTACAATCCACACCCCCGAGCGTGACTTCTGCCGTACGATAGCCTTCGGTCCCGTTTGGTCTCAGCGCCCATTGATGGATGGCGTCACTGACTAGCTGAATCTGCTCTTGATTAAGATGCTGTAACGGGTTCTCCAGCAGTGCATCATCGATTAGGGCCGCCACCAATCGCTTTGGTAGCCATTGCGTCAGGATGTTCTTGAGTTTTTTACTGGCCTCAGTCCGGCGTGCGACGGTGAGCAGTTCGGCGACGTGCTTGTCGGGTAATAAATTAATCGTGACACTTTCGCCGGGCTGCCAGTAGGAAGAAATTTGCAGGATCGCCGGACCACTCAAGCCCCGATGGGTGAACAGGATGTTCTCGCGAAACCGGGCACAGTTATTCGAGACGACACTCTCCACCGCGATCCCAGCCAACTCTGCAAAGCGTTGTTTATCTGCCTCATGCAGGGTAAAGGGTACGAGACCGGCACGGGTGGCCCAGATGTTTATTCCAAACTGTTCGGCGATACGGTAACCAATCGGACTGGCGCACATCTTGGGGATCGAGAGGCCGCCGCTGGCCACCACCAGGGATTGGCAATCGGTAACAGCGGGTTGCAGGCGATTTTCGATGTTAACACGGAAGCGGCCATCGCTATTTTTTTTAATTTCTCCAACCGAGGTGTCGAGTTGTACGCGCACCTCTGCACGTTGGCATTCCTCGAGCAACATGTTCAGAATGTCCTTTGCGCTGTCATTACAAAATAACTGGCCATGCTCGCGCTCGTGGTAAGGAATGTCGTAGCGTTCGACCATGGAGATAAAATCCCATTGAGTGAAACGACTCAATGCGGATTTACAAAAATGCGGATTGTGGGACAGGAAGTTATGCGCACCGACCTGGTAGTTGGCAAAGTTACAGCGGCCGCCACCTGACATCAGGATCTTCTTGCCGGCCTTGTTGGCGTGATCGATGACCAGCACCCTGCGTTGCCGCTTGCCTGCCTCGATTGCACACATCAGCCCGGCGGCGCTGGCGCCGATGATGAGGACGTCAACCGCTCTCGTAATCGATGAGTTCAAATTTCTCTATGCTTGTCAAATGAGCAAGGTGTAACAGGGGGCTATTGTAGCGAAGAACATCATATAAAGGGAAAGTAGCAAGCTATTACGTGCTCAGAATTCATCTCCACAGTATGCTGAGCAGGTTTTGGTTGCGCTATCCGGGCCCGTACGACCACTGGATGTGGCCGTCGAGCGTACAAGGATGTATTTATAGCGTGTGGCTGGCGAATTCGTAATTGTCGCCTGGAAAAGATAACTTAGACAGTCTTGTTCCTGAAAGCAACCTTCCCGTATGGTGCAAAATACTGAATCCTTGCTATCAGGCTGCTTCACGATAATAGAAATTGAGCATACCCCCAAGGCGTTCACGGCATTGAATTGGCTCATCGGTTGAACTGACCATAGCAAGTGGCCTCAGCAATCGATTCCCTACACCCTGATGATTTCGCTCGGTGTGATAATGTATGACATAGGCTCTGGGCGCCCTTCGAAGCGATGCCTCGCCGAAAAGGATCATACGATCCAAACATTCATCCTTTAGTGAACGCACAAATCGCTCGGCAAACGCGTTACAATTCAGCGCCCGAACCGGACAGCGAACTGATTTCACGCCCTCTCGATCCAGATGCCCTCTGAAATCATTCGTGTATTTTGTATCGCGGTCCATGATGAGGTACCGACTGTTTAAAAGAAAACCGTCACCCACGTCTGTCAGGTTGCGGGCCACTTGCTTCATGTATGCGCCGTTGGGCGCCGTAGTCACTCCGGCAATGTGTATGGAACGTGTTGAAAGACGGATGATAAACAACACGTAGAAAGTCACCAGTCCGCGGGGTGTCCAGACCTCAACCGTAAAGAAATCCGTGGCGGCCATCACGTCCCAGTGCGATTTCAAGAACGTCGCCCACGAGGTGCGTTTCTCACGCTCCGGTGCCGGTTCTATGCCATGCCTTATCAGGATATTCTTGACCGTATTCGGTGCAATGATGTGACCGAGATTGGCGAGAGCGCCTTGAATTCGATCGTAGCCCCAGGAAACGTTCTCCCGCGCCATGCGGAGTACCAAATCAGTGATCTCTTGCGCGATGCGGGGGCGACCCGGTCCCTGCCTGGCATGGCTCCATTTCTGCGCGATGGGCTTACGGTGCCAGGCGAGAAGCGTATCGGGCGTCACGAGCGTCTCGAGTTCATCAAGTAACTGGCGGCCAAGGGCTTTGGCTTTCACGGCCAGTCGTAGCCGCTGTTCGTCGGTGAACAGCAGCCGCTATCCTTCGAGTTGCTCTTTGAGAACACGGTTCTCTTCTATCAGATAGTCGATGACCGCCTGTTGGTGGCGTTCAAGCCAGCCGGCCAGGGCAATTACGAGGAGGTGGAAGGGTTGTATGACATGGGACATTGCACAAACAGATTATCCGTCATATTGTTCGATAACAATATCATACGGCTCGTTCGAATATTTGCACCATACGCCCTACTGCGCACTCGCTTTCGAGGCTGTGCAACTGTTACGAAGTAAAGGTTTCCGCGCCAGTCGTTTGCAGGATGGGTACCCTGAGTGGAAGCACGCCGGCCTGCCGGTGGAATCTGCGAATTAAAAGTCTTTACGCGGATTCCATGAGTCCAGTCTGCCTGTCCTGCTGAAATGTATCGCGTGGAGAACAGGCGGTCCTTTCCTGATTACGCTTCGTAACGAGTCGCGAAGCAACAATGCTTACGCTTTGATCGCCTAACAGGGCGCAGACCAGCCCTTGATATCGCGCTCGTCAAACGCGATGGCTTGACCGAAAAATATCAGCCGTGCATGTCGAAATCCAGCGCTTCCATCAGCGGTCCAAGATGGTCTTCGTAGTTTTTCCAGCAATCGACTGACGTCCGGTACATGGGCTTGCGTACCTGATCGTAACTCAGCGTCTCGACCTGACGCGACGTTTCGTGAAAACGCAGGCAGTGGTCATCCCAGGGCAGTCCGCAAAATTCGACCATCGCGCGTATAGTGGCTTCCGTGTCCGAGACCAGTGTTTCGTAACTTACCTCCAGCAGGGGTAAACGCAGCGTCGCGGTCCAGTGCCGCATCAGGTTCTCGTAACCGCGATAGTAGTGTCCCAGGCTGGTGAGATCACTGGAATAGGCGTGCGTGGCGTTGAAATTGTGCGTATAGATGGACAGGCAGGTATCCAGCGGGCTGCGCCTGCAGTGTATGACGCGCGCATTGGGAAACAACTGGTCGATAATACCGAGGTGCAGAAAGTTTTGCGGCATCTTGTCCGTAACGCGCGGCGCCGACGCCGACAGCCTGTCGAGTTGCGCGAGGTAATCGTTCGCCATGGTGTCCAGTGTGTTGCCGTTAATGTGATTGCAGGCATCCGGGTAGGGTTGTCCGTCGCAATGACCGGGTATTGCCGTGACCAGATCACCGATGCCTTTCAGTTCACCTCCACCGCAGACCATAGGATGGCTGGCCAGAATCTGCTCGACCAGTGTTGTGCCGGAACGGGGCATGCCGACGATGAACACCGGCCTGTCGGATGTAACGCCGGCGCGCGTCATGGTCGCTAACGTGTCTGTGTTAAAGACACCGGCAAGTCTTTCGATAAACGCCGTATACGCCGCCCTGTTCCATGGCTGCTGCAAAAGGTGGTTGGCAGCCCGGTAAGCGGCAAATGCCCTGTCGTATTCGTGTCGGCTGTCGTGAAGATTGCCAAGACAATAGTTCAGTTCCTGGATTTCTTCGGTTGTGGCGTATGACAGTCGCAGAATGTTATTGATCAGATCGATGGCTTCCTGCCCGCGCGACAGGACGATGGCGATTTTACCGAATACGACAGCAGCACTGGCCGGTATGAGGTTTTGCGTGAGCAGCGGCTGCAAGGTTGCCATTGCCTTTTCGAGATCACCCGCCCGTTCATACGCTTCGGCGAAACCGCTTATCGCTTCGGGCATGCCGGGTTGCAGGGCGAGCGCATGATCGTATGCGCTACATGCGTCTTCAATCCGTCCCTGACTGGTATGCAGCCTGCCCAGCATGACCCATGCCTGGGTAAAACCCGGTTTGAGGCTGACTGTGCGCTCAAGACTGTCACAGGCCTGGCTGTTCTTGCCGAGGCGCAGCTGTGCGATGCCGAGATTGTACCAGGTCATCGCCACCTGGCCGCGCAGGCCGGCAGACCTTTCAAAATGCTTCTCGGCGGCCAGATAATCGCCAAGCTGTCCGCACAGCGTGCCAAGCAGGAACCATGCTTCCGCATCACGGGGTTGCTTGCGGCAGACATTCTCGCAAAGCTGTCGCGACTGAGTGAACTGCTGACGCATTACCAGCTTCATGATTTGCTGTTTCTTCTGCTCTTTCATGGTTGCATTTTACTTTTCAGTTCATCCCATGCTGCGATCAATACAATACCCCAGCCAGATCCCCGAACCCCGCGTGGTCAAAATACTCATGCGGCTTCCCGACGGTAATATTTCAGCAGCCCGCCCAAGCGTTCTTTACAGCCGACTGATCCGTCCCCATGATTCATTGCCTTCGTAGCGGCTGGAAATAACAGTACATTGTCTTTACCCTGATGATTTCGTTCGACATGAAAATGGACGACGTACTCACGAAGTGTGCGTCTTAATGATGCTTCGCCAAACAGATTCAACTTCGACAAACACTCGTGTTTCACCGATTTCGCCCAGCGCTCGGCAAACGCATTCAAATTCGGACTGCGTGCCGGGAGCGGCAACGTCCTGACATCACCGGATTCGACGATATCCCGAAATGACTGACAGTATTTGGTGTCACGGTCATGGATGAGATATCTGCAATTATCGAGAAATCCCCACTCATCCATGGTGACATTCCTGGCGATCTGTTTCATCCAAGCTTCATTAGGATGTTGCGTGATCCCGGCAACCTCAACGCGACGGCTCTCCAGACGGATAAAGAACAGCACGTAGTACGTCACCAACCCACGCAACGTCAGTACTTCCACAGAGAAAAAGTCAGTCCCGGCGAGAACCGCCATGTGTACGCCGATGAAGTCTGCCCACGTTGTCATACGCTTCCGCGCCGGCGCCGGCGTGATGTCATTGCGATGCAGAATATTGCCAACCATTTGATCGGATAGCCTGTAGCCGAGATTCGCCATGGCGCCCACAATCCGATCGTAGCCCCAATCCGAGTTCTCTTTGGCCATGCGCACCACTAATTGTTCGATTTCATCATCAATTCTGGGGCGACCCGGATAGCGACGCGACTTGGACCCATCGAACTTACGTGCGATCAGCCTTCGATACCAAGCCGTGATGGTGTCGGGCTTCATGGTATTAGCCACATCCTCAAGCGCTTTACGGACAAGGCGATGCGCGATTTCAGCGAGTGTCATCCGCTCCGCATCAGTGAACCGCAACAGTGTCTTGAGTTGAGCTTTGAGGATCCTGTTTTCGGCAGCAAGATACTCATTGCGCAAAAGGAGCTCCTGGTCCACTGTCCCAGTGATATAGGCCAGTATGCGCGCCCAATCCATTAAGAATCCCCACCGTTAACTCGAATTTGTCATCCAATTCTGAGCCTCATTTGAGGCAAAATACAAAGGCATTGTGACACAGACAATAGATGATAAGATGTTGATATCGCAATACGGATGAGTTTTTTGACCAGACGGGTCATTGCACGAACAGATTATCAATAATATTTCCTTATAAGATCATCATACGGTTCGTTCGAATATTTGCACCATACGGGGCCGATCATGAACAGGGAAAAATACCGACAAGACATCCTGAAACTCTCCAGACGTATTATTGCGGCACAGGCGCCGATACGCATCCTCGATGCGATTAAATGGGATGACGAGGTACAACAAAATTTCTTCGCCGCGGACTGCCGTCGCCAGCCGGAGGTCGATGCCGGATATTACCGGGGCAATCCGCTTAAATACGATGTCGCAGCGTTACATGACACCTTCCGGGATATCGACAGAAGTCTGACCTCGACACTGGGTGCCACCGACCCGGCTGGCAGCATCATGCGGCGCATGTGCCGCGAATACAGGCAGGTGCTGGATATGCTGTCCGCCCGGGGCACGCCCGGGTTCTCCGTGATATCGCAGTCGCTGTACGGTTGTTCCAGAGATAATTTTCATACCGGCGGCCCAACCGTCTCGGATCTAGGCACGCTGCTCGACGTATCGTTGAGCAATATCGACGACCAGATGTTTCTCGAAAAAGACGTTAGGGACATTCCGACCAAAGCTGCGATCTGTCTGTTACAGGAACGGCTGGACACGGTTTTCAACGATCCCGCCGCGCGGGTCCGCGTGATCGAAAGCGACGGCATCGTCGCCGACGCCGCCGCCGGTTCGGATTACATCAAAATGCGCGCGAACGCCTTGTTCAGCGAGCGCGATCTGCGTGGACTCGAGGCGCATGAAGGCTGGGTGCATGTTGGCACCACGTTGAATGGCAGCCTGCAGCCAGTCTGCACCTTTCTCAGCAAGGGCACGCCTTCGGATACAATCACGCAGGAAGGACTGGCCGTATTCATCGAGATCGTGTCGTTCAATTCACACCCGGCGCGCCTGCGACGCATCGCCGACCGCATCCGCGCGATAGCACTGGCCGAACAGGGCGCGACGTTTCTCGATATATTCAATCAGCTGTGCGAGGAAGGCCGCAGCCGCGATGAGGCCTACACTGCCACCATGCGCGTGTTTCGCGGCAGCCTGCCGGACGGCGGCCCATTCACGAAGGATCTTGCTTACAGTACTGGATTCATTGACGTCTACAATTTCATCCGTCTCGCTGTCAGACGCGGCCGGCTGGATCGGATTCCGCTGCTGTTCTGCGGCAAGCTCGCGATCGAGGACATGGGTACACTCGCGGAACTGACTGAAACGGGCGTGGTCGTGCCGCCGCGTTACCTGCCACCACCGCTGGCGGATATCAGCGCACTCACCTCGTGGATGGCCTATTCAAATTTTCTCAACCGGCTCGACCTGCTACAGATAGACACGGATTTCGCGCATCTGCTGGATTGAGCGTAAGTGCCTGCAAGATCACCCTGTGTAAGGCGAATTAGCAATTTTCACCTGAAATCCACAGCATGGACAGACTTGCTACTGATGGCTGACTTCCCTACCCTGCTCCGCCATGAAGGATCTGCTGATACTCCTCGCCCATCTGTTGACCACTATCGCCAAGCTCTTAGGCCCCGGCGGCGCAAAGGTCATCGTCGCCGACAGCCTGCTCATGAAGCAGCAGCTCCTGATTATGAATCGCGCCCGGCGGCGTGCGCCCAATCTCTCGGCCCTGGACCGTTTCCTGCTCGGTTTCTGGTCACTGTTTCTCAGCCCACGTCATATCCAGCGGGCTGCCGTGATTATCCGGCCATCAACGCTGTTGAAATTTCACCGCCTGCTCAAACAGCGAAAGTACCGACTGCTGTATTCCTCTGGTCGCAAAGGCAAGCCTGGTCCCAAAGGGCCCTTCACCCGAACTCATCCAGGCCATCGTTGAGCTGAAACAACGCAACCCACGGTTTGGCTGCCCACGGATCGCACAACAGATCAACAAAGCATTTGGCATCAACATCGACAAAGACGTAGTGCGATGTGAACGTCAGCAAAAACAGTCGATAGCAGAACAGCACCACGATCACGGCGCATAGCAGCGCCACGGTCTGCAGTCCGCGGCTGACGCCATGCGTGTGATAGACCGTACCGACCGCAAGATAAAGATACCCGGCACAGGCAGCCAGCAGGGACAACGAGATGATGTCATCGGCGAGCTGCGATCGCAGGACTGCACCGCCCAGGGCAGTCTCGGCGGCAATCGCGATCGCCGGCACACAAAAGAGCAACAGCATGAAGGTGTAGAAGTGCAGCGAAAATACCAGGTGTACGGCATAGGACCGCGCCGCGCGGCGAAATATCAGCAGCAGACTCAGCGATAACGGCACGACCATTAAACCGATCAGCGATTTGGCATTGACCGAAACCGCCTGGTCGTAGATTTGGCTTTAGGCAGCAAGTGAGCTACCCGCCTCTGCCAGATGGTGGTCAACCAGCTGCCTCGCAATGCTGGTCCAGGGTTCATCGAGCAGGTGCATTGCCAGGGCGGGTGCAAACACCCGTAATTCCGACAGGGTCTGGATGGCAAAGAACAGCAGGTTGGCCAGGACGAACACTTTAATCGGCCCGAGGAACGGCGTGCGCTGACCGCGCTGAAAGGCCAGGGTCAATGCGCCCGGACTGGTGATCAGGGTGCGCAGGGTGTTGAGAACCTGGTTATCGAACTTCGTCAAATATTGTAACAACTGGGCGAACAAACCGCGCACGGTCAAGTCCATCGGATCAAGACGCCGTTCGCCGCATTCAGCACAGTACGGTGTCTGTACCCTGCAAGCGCAATTGGGACAGGTCCACGGCCGGAGCAAAGCGGACTGGTCGAGTGGTTCGTTTGAACCGTTGCCGGGAGCCAGCAATTCCTGCGCTGGCGGTTCGGACACAGCCAATGACGGGCCCAGCGAGGGTCCCAGGCGCCAGACCAGAATGGCCGCCCAGGCGATGTAGCGCGCCGACAAAAACCCGATCCAGACCGCGCCGTTGTCTGCGATCTGGCGATGCCGGGTGGCTGGCAACCAGGTAGGTGAGTGCTGATTATCTCGGTGCCGCCGTTCGATGTCGCGGGTGCGTTCAAGTATGGGCTGGGTAATTGAAGGAGCGGAATCTGCAAGATATTTGTTGTTATTGTCATTGCGAATCAATTCGTGCTTCAACAAGTTGTACGAGTTTTTGCCTCTCTGCACATGCGGGGAGTGCGCTAATACGAATAAGTTCAAATAAGGTGTGAACATCTATAGGTTGTATTTTGTTTTTAAGCGTTTGCCCATCAATATGTACAATACCACCTCTTATGTCGTGCAATCGCTTCATTTCAGCGTTGATCTTTTTTGAGCATAATTCATCCTTACAGAATTTTCTTCTTTTATCACCTTTACCAATTTGTGCTTCAAGAGCTATCCACAGCAGTAAAAATCGATCACGCATATTCGAATTATTCATTGCTTCATTCATAAGTATTGAAGTTTCAACCTTCAATGTTGACACTTCTATATTTTTAACGCCCGCATTCACCCCGTTCTCGAAGAACAGGTTGCCATTACATCCATCGCCAAAAGCCGTGATGAGTTTACCGTTTAAGCTTTTAACACTAATTTTTGGTGGATAGAATTCTCTGGTCACTGTTACTGCGCACTCAACCGCTGCGGCAAAACCATAACGTAGCCTGAGTAGATTAATCGTATGAATAATATACTTCTCAATGTATTCTGAATGTTCTTCCCGCTCATATGCATGGATGATCCGTAAATATCTACCTTCCAAGCGAGGTTTATAGATATCTGATCGTAAGTAAAATTCCTCATTAAAATATTGCATACAATACGGTTGGATAACTGGTATATTATTTTGGAGTTGCACAATCTGATAAAAGGCTGTATCCCCTGCCCACTTATTCAAGTAGCTCCGAGATTCGCGAAGTTGCTGCGTTTCCAAGTTACTCACATAGTATGATTCAAGTGCATATTTACACTTTTTTGATTCTTTCCAGTATCGGACTAATTTTTTAGGTAGCGGGAAAATCATCGTTCTATACCTTTTCACTTCATTTATTACCCGGGTACTGTTACAACAATTACCATTTTTCCGACATCCAACCCATAAAAATCCTACATATTCTCGGGCAGGGTCACGCTATCATTCTCAAAACGCACCCGAGCGACCGAGCCGCAAGGCAGGACTGTCTGCGAACCGACCGAGGCGAGAGCCGGGAACTGTTGGGAGGTGGTGCAGCCCCGCCCTTGTGGCGGGGTTTATTTATTGATTTTTCGTTTCTGCTGCTTTCCAGATTTTGTTATACATGTCCACGGACTCATTACACCGGTCTATATACTGCTGCATAGAAATACCAAGTCTCGTAGCCTCAGTTGTCCAGAACCTCGAAACAAATTCATCACCACCGGGCATCTGCGTGGCGTTTTGAAAAGAAATCATTGAATCCAGAATGCCACACGTACCGGTAAACTTTGATAACGCCAGCACCCCCTGAACGGTGTCCAAATCATCCGCACGGGTGATGAAGCTGAAAGAAACAATGAGGAAGAACAGTGAGCGGATAAATACGAATTTCACTGTGAATCCTTTCTCAGACTGGCGAAGCCACCCGGCCAGCATACCAGCCAACCGGTCGACTACGCACGCCCTGGCAATGCCGTGGGAGGGTGCAGCAGGGGCCGTCCATATGGGGGCTTTGCTTATAGCGCACTTCCTGCTTACTGGGTGCTTACTGGAACGTCTTACCTGAATACCGCCTTTGTAACTCTATGTTTTGGTGGCTACGGGTGGACTTGAACCACCGACCCCAGCATTATGAGGAACATGATTGGCTTGTATCTTGTTGTATTAATTTCGATTAAACGGGGCGTCCGTTGCCTCGATTGCATAACGGTGCATAGCCGTGCAGAACCGTGTCCCGTAAAAGTCCCGCAGCGATTTCTCTCATATCTCCGGCCTGCACCAGAAAATGTCTCCACCGTTTTCATTTTCTGTTTCCATGCGCAACACATCTGGGCAGGATGCAGATATTGTGCTGCAAGACGCGACTTAGGCTGGTTGAGCATCGTTCGGAAGATGCACCCGTACGCACAGGCCGCCAAGTCTCGCTGACCGGGAGAAGTCCAGGCTGCCGTTGTACAGCCTGACGATATCCTGCACGATAGCCAGCCCGAGTCCGTGTCCGGGAGACTGCTCGTCGATGCGTACGCCGCGCTTGGCCAGATGCTCCAGATCACTTTCCGCCACACCGGGACCGTCGTCCTCGACCTGCAGTCGGACGCCGTCCTCGATTTCCATGTCCAGCGCCACCCGGCCACGGGACCATTTGCAGGCGTTGTCCAGCAGGTTACCGAGGAGTTCCAGCATGTCTTCACGGTCCAGCGCCAGTGCCAGGGCGGGTAGCTCGGAAACCTGGAAGTCCAGATCCTTGTCGCGGTACATGCCGTGCAGGGCCTGGATGAGATTCGGAATTTCAACGGCCGGGGCGAAGCGCTGGCCCGGGCTACCGCTGCCGGCCAGGCGGGCCAAGCGCAGTTCCCGCTCGATGAGCTGGTGAATGCGGTCCAAGCGGCCGGTAAGGCGCCGGGAGAGCGCCTCGGGAAGCGCACCGTCGTCCAGTTCCTGGGTGATCAGGTTGAGCGGCGTGTTGAGCGCATGAGCAAGATTGCCCAGTGCGTGGCGGGAGCGGGTCAGGCGGGTTTCCAGCAGGGCCAGCAGGTGATTGATTTCGGTTACCAGCGGATGCACCTCGCTGGGCACGCTGTTGTCCACCCGCTGCTGTTCGCCGTTGACCACCTGGCGCACCTGCTCGCGAACCTTCTCCAGCGGCATGAAAGTCCGCCGCACCAACCGGCGCTGCATCAGCAGCAGCAGACCGAGCAGGGCCAGGGCACCGAGACCGAATCCCCACTGGTAATTGGAAATCTGCCGTTCCAGCGGGGCGATATCCTCGGCGACGCTGACCACCAGCGAATGGCCGTGCTTGTGGTAACCGATGGACAGTTGCAGCAGTGCCTGCTCACCCGGTCCGGCGATCTTCTGCACCCGCCGTTGACCTGGCTGCAGGGCGGGCACCGGCAGGTCGGAATCCCACAGCGAACGGGAAAGCTGCAGCGGTTGATCATCGATCTTCAGCGCGTAGTAGTGCCCTGAATGAGGCTGCAGGTAGACCGGTGTGATGCGGTTGGCAGCCACCGCATCCCCGCCCCGTCCGTCCACATGCGCGGCACCGAGCAGGGATTCGGCATCGTGTTCCAGGCGGCTGAGGACATAGCCCTCGCTCAGCCGGTATACCGTGTAACTGCCCAGCACCAGAAACAACAAGGTAAAACCGGCGATGCTCAGCACCAGCCCCAATTGCAGGCGGCGTTCCAGCGAGATCATAGCGGCCGCTCCGGGAACAGGTAGCCCTGGCCGCGCAGGGTGCGGATATACTGCTTGCCGATTTTCTCGCGCAGGCGCCGCACATACACCTCGATCAGATTGCTATCGCGTTCGAATTCCTGGTCGTAGACGTGTTCGGTTAGCCGGGTCTTGGAAAGGATGCGTTCCGGGTTGAGCATGAAATAGCGCAGCAGGCGGAATTCGGTACCGGTCAGCTCGATCGTCCGGCCATCGGGCATGCCGACCTGCTGGCGCTCCTCGTCCAGGATGAGGCCGGCAGTCCGGATCACCGGCCCGGGCCGGTTGCCGCTGCGACGGATGAGGGCCTGCAGGCGGACCAGCAGTTCCTCGACATGAAAAGGTTTGCCAAGGTAGTCGTCCGCGCCGGCCTTGAATCCATCCACCCGTTCGTGCCAGGCGCCGCGCGCGGTGAGAATGAGTACCGGTACGCGGTTGTCGCGGCTGCGCCAGTGCGCAAGCACTTCCAGCCCCGGCCGCCGGGGGAGACCCAGATCCAGCACCACGGCGTCGTAGGGCTCCTCGTCGCCGAGATATTCGGCATCCACACCATTGTCGGCATGATCCACCGCAAAGCCCGCCTGGAGCAGGGCCGGTTTCAGATGTGCAACCAGTTCGACATCGTCTTCCGCCAATAGCAGGCGCATCACTCGTCCCCGACGTCGATCAATTCGCCGCTGCGGGCATTGAACCGGTATTCCCGTACCCGACCGGCCGTTTCCAGTCGCTCGATCTGGTAGATCAGCAGACCGTCTTCCTGTTCCAGTTCCACCTCCAGGATACGGCTGTTGGCGACCCTCGGCAGTCCTTGCAGGATGACATCCAACGCCAGGATGTCACCGGCGGTGCGCAGGCTACGGACCCGGTCGAGATCTCCGGCCTGCGCACCCAGGGCCAGGCAGAGGCCCAGCGCGCCCGGTATCAGTCGTCCCAGCGTCCCCATCCCGGAATCCTTACCGTGTGTTCATCGTAGGATCCGTCCCCGGCGCCGGTATGGCAAGCATCGCAGCGGCTGAAGCTGCCGATCTCAGGGTTGTCAGCCACCACGCGGGCCGGGATTTCGTCATGCTGGCGGCGGAAGTAGACGGTTTCCGTGATGCGCAGCGGGGCATCGCCGCGCAGGGAGTTGGCAATGCCCGGGGAACGCCCCGTACTCACCCGGTCGGCCGCATTGGCGACCAGGTAGTCGCTCAGCTGCGCAGCGGTGTCCGCATCCAGTTCGGCGTTTTCACCAAAGTGGTCCGCCAGTCCGTTCATGAGCCGCTGCCAGGAGGCCGCCGGCAGCAGGCCGGGCTGATAGACGAAGTGGCAGCCACTGCATTCTTCCTGGTACAGGGCGTGTTGCACGGGCACAAAGTCCTGCCGGCTGATGCCGAAACGGTTGCCGCTGCCTTCGTGTTCACCGCGCTCGTCGTTTTCACGTTCGTACTGGCTGCCGATGACCAGGCCGGCAGCGGCAATTCCGGTGGCGGCGATCAGGCCGCCGATGATCCAGGTTTTCATACGTGTGTCCTCACAGTAGTTTCAGGTATTCCAGTAAATCGCCCTTCTCCTGCGGCGTGCATTCACGGCCCCAGGTCCATTTGCAGTTGCGCGTGAACCATTTTTCAACCTTGCCGTGATCGGTGTAGCGACCGGGAACGACCGACGGCGCCATCGGTTCGATGGGCTTGTTGGTGCGCTGATGCCGGCCGGGCTGTCTCAGGTCGGCCCCATGGCAGTCCGCACATCGGCGATCCTCGTACAGCCGGCTGTTCCACAGCCTGTCACCGTTCCCGGACAGGAACGGGCCGGCACCCTGGGCGTGGTAGTTATTCTGCAGCTCGGTGATGGTATCGGCCTGCAGGCTGTGACTGGCCGTTCCGACCAGCAGGGCGGTAACGAGTACGGGTATTTTCATCATGACAGCTCCTGGCGTTTGCGGCCGGTAAACATGCTGCGGACCAGGTTCTCGCCGTGTTGCAGGCTGGCTAGCGCCACGCCGGCCACGTGCAGCACCACCAGCAGCAGGGTGAAGTTGGCGAAGAATTCGTGTAGTTCTTCCAACGCGTTGCCCAGCCAGACGGGAACGCCTTGCATCAGGCCCGCCAGCGGTCCGGAGAATTCTCCGTGACCGTAGAGGGCCAGTCCCGAAATAGCGGTGAATGTCAGGCTCAGCAGGAGGGCGATCACCATGGCACCGCCGGCGGGGTTGTGCCCCAGGTGGCGCCTGGCGCGTACTCTGACGACGTCCTTCAGATAGGCCAGAACAGCAGACGGTGGACGTACGAAATCCGTGAAGCGGGCGTGGCGGGTGCCGATTACGCCCCAGACAAGGCGAAACAGCACCAGGCCCAGCACCGTATAGCCGGCCAGCACGTGCAGGTCCAGCCAGTCGTCCCCGACAAGCCAGGCGGCCAGGAAGGCAGTTGCGAGTGTCCAGTGGGACACGCGGACAAGGGGATCCCAGATGCGTACTGTATTGTGTATGTCCTGCATGAATCGTCTCCAGGTGATTGCTGGAGACCAGATTAGCGGGACTATCTGAATTCACGCTGAATGCAAACTCACATCGCGTGCCTCGTCCCCGTAAAATCCAAATCGGCGGCAGTGGCGCAGTCAGACCGAGCACGGGTACGGTAAACCGCATGCGTCGAGTTCGGTGCCGGCGCCCCGGGTGTGGCCGCTCCGGACAGGCGGTGTGGACAGCCGTTCAACAGGTCATGATGGATCGGCGCCCTGTTGTCGATCTCGAAGTAAAGTGTGGATTCACTGCCGGCGGCATCGCGCAGCGTCACGATGTAAGCGGTGATACCGCAGCGTCCCAGCAGTCTGGTTTCCAGAATTTGCGCGGCATAACGCCTGTTCAGGGTGTCGTGGATCTGCCTGTATCCGGGAGCGCGATGCCTGCGTGCGCTGGAACACCTTGATCCGGTCGCGGGAAATACTGCTCAAAGCGACCGCCAGCGAGACTGACAGGACGGCGAACAGGATAACAAGTGACAGCGTTTTCAGATGTTGCATCGGCAAATCTCCGGCATGAGAGGTGCCGGATTCTGGCAGCCGGGCATGAACTGAACCTGAACGCCATCGCCCGCCCGTACCGGGCAAGGGAAGCTCACCGGTCAACCCGGCTCGCTGCTACACGTGTACTCGCGGCAATCAGATCCCTGTCACGCAGTTTCCGACCGGCTGCTTGTCGATATGATGCCAGACACTTCAGGTTCGCTGCCGTTTCGATTCAGGAAGGGTTCATTCAGCCGGAGTATGTTGCCCGCCATGAACAACATCCAGCGAGGAACCGATTGATGTCACGATCTACATTCAAATCCCATGAAGGATATACACCCTACTCACCCTGGAAAGCACCGGTGAGGGTGTTGCACTGGTTAATTGCAATCAGTCTGTCCGGCGCGACATATCTGACAACGCAAGGCGAACCAGGGCACGCGACACTCGGATGGATTGCCCTGGGCGGGCTATTGATCCTGCTGCTCGGATCGAGGAATTCCTATGCACCCGGTCATGCGCTGTGGCCGGTGACGGCGGGAGTGATCGCACTCAACCTGAGCGGCCTGCTTGCGGCACAGAGCACCTTCCATCTGGGTGCGACACTGGTGGCACTGGCAATAGCGGCATTTTACTTTGCGACCGTCCTGTTCGAGTTGCTGCAGCGGGTCACCACCCGCGCGGCAGGCCGGAGAGCATCCGTGCCGCAACCGCTGCGCCGTCCGGGGTGAAATGACCGGTACCGCATCCGTGCCGGCATTCCATACTTGCCGGACCGCCGCGCCTCAGTCGGTTTTCGTGTGGTCAGCGGGAGGCCCGTTCAGCACCTTCTTGCCCGAGAACATTGCGGATACCAGATTGCCACCCTCGCGCAGCTCGGTCAGGACGACCGCCAGGATATGAATCACGGCGAAGAACAGCAGCGTGAAAAAGCCGTAGTAGTGAATGGAGATGAAGGGCTCGCGGAAGGCACGCATCGCATCATAGGCTGCCCCGTCATACAGCTCCTTCGCATACGGCACCAGCGTCGCCGGATCGACGCCCGGCGCAGCTATCCGGTTGGCGATCCACGCGCCGATAGGCGGGTAGAACAGGTCCGTGCCCGCCAGTACCAAACCCGTGACTGCCTGTACCAGCAGCAACAACAGCAGCAGGGTGACCGCGATGCGCCCGAGTGGATTGTGACCGAGGTACTGGCGTGGCCGCCCCGCGCTGAAATCGGTGACGTAGGCGCGCACTTCGTTTATGTAGCCGCGACCGCCGGGCAGGATCGCCCGCCAGCGGGCATACGGCCCGCCGATAAATGCCCAGACCAGACGACACAGCAGATTCAGTGCGAAAATATAGCCGATCCAGACATGCACGGTTTTCAGCAGAATCTTGCCGTCGTTGCTCACACCGAGCGCCTTGTCGTTGAGGATGGCCACGCCTACGGCAATCAGCCCGAGCATGCACAGCAGGTTGATCCAGTGAAACCAGCGTGTACCGGCGTCCCATACGAAATAGCTCTTGAGTTCGGTCATGGTAATGCTCCGGTAAGCCGCCCTGTTATGAGTGTGGCCGTGAATTTCCAGTCTTCGTGATAATACCTGCCTGACTGCTGTTGATGGTAACGATGTAGTAATCTGAACGGATTGACTCCCTCAGTCAAAACTACCAGTGTACATGCCACATCTGTTAACCGATCGGGGCCAGACTTGACTGATCACCCCTCCTCAGTGAGTGCTGTATGTTCAGCCACATCCCGGTCAACGGAAGCTATGTCTGGAACAGCAGCGCAATAAAGGTGCTGTGCTCCTTCACACAAAACAGCAAGAATAGCTCTTTGATTTTATTACGAAATGGTGGCTACGGGTGGACTTGAACCACCGACCCCAGCATTATGAGGAACATGCTTTGGTTGTATCGTGTTGTTAAATATACAAATAAATGGGGCGTCCGTTGCCTCGATTGCAGGACGGTGCGTAACGATGCATAACCGTGTCCCGTAAAAGTCCCGAAACTTGAGCAGTACTTCGTTGGCGATTGACAGCAGCTACTCCTTGGCATATGTTATGGCATATGCCTACTACCGGAGATACCGACATGGCCCACCCTGAACGACATGTCCGCCTGTTCCGCAACGGGCGCAACCAGGCGTTGCGCATCCCGCGCGAGTTTGAGCTGGAGGGAGACGAAGCGATCCTGCGCAAGGAAGGCGACCGCCTGATCGTGGAGCCGGTCAGAAAGGGCCGGCTGCTTGCCCTGCTCTCTACCCTGGAACCGCTGGAGATACCCTTCCCGGATGTGGACGAAGACCTGCCGCCGCTCGATGATGTGCCGCTCTGAGCATGGCGCTCCGTTACCTGCTCGATACCAACATCCTCTCCGACCTGATCCGCCATCCGCAAGGTACGGTGGCAGACAGGATCACCACCGTCGGTGAAGATACCGTCTGCACCAGCATCATCGTGGCTGCGGAACTGCGCTTCGGTGCGAACAAATCAAACTCAACGAAACTGGCACAGACGGTCGACCTGATTCTTTCCGCCTTCGAGATCCTCCCGCTGGAATCCCCTGCGGACTGGCATTATGGCGAACTACGCGATTACCTGTCCCGCCAGGGCATGCCCATCGGGCCCAATGATCTGTTGATTGCAGCTCACACCCTCGCTTCTGACCTGATACTGGTCACGGCGAATATTCGTGAATTTTCCCGAGCACCCGGATTGAAAGTGGAAAACTGGCTGAAATCCTAGTCGCATTGGATCGCCTAGAGAATAAGGGTACTGACCCCTTTTCTCTGACCCCTTTTCTCTTTTTCTCTTTTCTCCTTCAGGAACTCCGGCGTATACATACTCTGCTTCTTTGCCATCTCGAACACCTCTCTTTGTGAAGATGAGGTGTCCACCGAAGCGGGTCAAGTCCACCCCACGATACGCCCCGGAAAGATTTACGAATTTGTTACGCCTCCCGCTTAACGGAACCTAGAACCGTTATGCCCCCCGCTCCTAATCTTCCTTCCATCGGTCAACCACCTTTCGGGAGGTCTTCATGTATTACATCCTGCTCGCCCTGATTGTCGCTTTGCTCGTCTATCTCTCGGTCGCCCTGTTGCGGCCCGAGAGGTTTTAGTCATGGGCATCGTCGGCGCACTTATTCTCCTGGCCCTGTTCGGGCTCTGTTTCCTGTTCATTGAATGGGAGGATCACATATGAATGAAGTAATCCTAATTTACGCGGCCGCACTGTTGCTGGCCTGGCCGCTGGGACGCTACATGGCGTCGATCTATTCGTCGACGCCCACCGGACTGGATCGCGCATTCGGACCGGTCGAGAAACTGATCTATCGGGCCATCGGCGTGCATTCCGACGCACCGATGAACTGGAAGCAGTACGGCAAGGCGTTGCTCAAGTTGCACGTGATCATTGGGGTGGCGGCGCTGGCGATCTTCATGCGTCAGGGATGGCTTCCGCTCAACCCCGACGGCATCGGAGGGATGAGCTGGGATCTGGCACTGCATACGGCGGCATCGTTCATCACCAACACCAACCAGCAGCACTACTCCGGCCAGGCGCAGCTTTCCTACTTCTCGCAGCTGGTCGCCATTGTCAGCATGCAGATCATCACGCCTGCGGCCGGTATCGCCGCGTTGGTGGCAATCCTGCGTGCCTTGTTCGCACGCCGGGAGGAGCGGCCGCTGACGTCCAGTGGCGAGGTGTCAGTGGGCAATTTCTATTCGGATCTAGTGCGCGCCATCGTGCGCGTATTCTTGCCCTTGGCGCATCATCACGCTCGGTACTGCTGGTATGGCAAGGGGTGCCCAGCACCTACGAGGGGGCGCAGATGGCCCAGCCGATCGACAGCAGCGCGGGACTTGCCGAGCAGCGCATCCCGGTCGGCCCGGTGGCGCCCATGGTGGCGATCAAACAGCTCGGCACCAACGGCGGCGGCTGGTACGGCCCCAACAGTGCCGTACCGCTGGAGAACCCGACCCCGGTGTCCAACTTCGTCGAGACCATCGCCATTGTGCTGATCCCGATGGCTCTGGTGTTCATGGCTGGTTATCTCACTGGCCGGCGGCGCCTGGCGTTCGTGATTATGGGCGTGATGATGACCATGTCGGTGACGCTCGTCGGCCTGAACATCTGGTCGGAGAACCAGCCCAATGCCGCCTTCGCCGGCCTCGCCGCCGACGGGCCCAATCTGGAAGGCAAGGAGGTGCGCTTCGGCGCCACCGCCACGGCGCTCTGGGGCAGCTTCACCACCCAGACCTCCAACGGTTCCGTGAACGGCATGCACGACTCGTTCAACCCCATCGGTGGCGCCACCGAACTGATGGACATGTTCATCAACGCCACCTTCGGCGGTGTCGGCGTGGGCCTCATCAACTTCCTGCTGTTCCTGCTGCTCGCGGTGTTTCTCGGCAGCCTGATGGTGGGCCGTTCGCCGGAAGTGTATGGCCGGGCGCTGGAGGCCAAGGAGATCAAGCTGATCTCCATTGCCCTGCTGATTCAGCCGCTGCTGATCCTGGGGCTCACCGCCCTGGCGGTGGCGATTCCGGGCTTCGCGCAGAACTCCAACCCCGGCTTCCACGGCCTGAGCCAGGTGCTCTATGAGTACACCTCCGCGTTCGCCAACAATGGTTCCGGCTTCGAGGGGCTGGGCGACAACACGGTGTGGTGGAACGTCAGTTGTGCCGTGGCGCTGATCCTGGGGCGGTTCATCCCGATCCTGGCGCCGCTGGCGGTGGCCGCCTATCTGGCGGGCAAGCGGGTCGCGCCCACCACCTCGGGCAGCCTGGCGGTGGAGACGCCGACCTTCGCGCTGCTGACCCTGGGCGTGATCATTATGTTCGCGCTGCTCAGCTTCTTCCCGGTGCTGGCCCTCGGCCCCTTCGCCGAATACCTGTCGCTGGCAGGCTGATTGACTGGAGATACTTATGAAACATGAACGCAAGCAATTAAAGTTACTGGACGCCTCCACCCTCGCCCGTCTGGCGGGCGAGTCGGTGCGGCGGCTCAATCCGCGCTGGCTGGCGCACAACCCGGTGATGTTTGTGGTCGGCGTCGGCACGCTGGTGACCCTGTGGCTGACCGGCGCCGATATCGCCGCCGGCCGCCCCTGGGGTTTCGACTTCGCCATCACCCTCATCCTGCTGTTTACGGTGCTCTTTGCCAACGCCGCCGAGGCGCTGGCGGAGGCGCGGGGTCGGGCCCAGGCCGAGAGCCTGCGCTCCACCCGCGAGCAGCTGGTGGCCCGGCGCATCAAGGGGGACAGTGAAGAGCAAGTGCCCGCCACGGCACTGCGCCTGGGTGACCGGGTGCGGGTGCTGGCGGGCGAACTGATCCCCGCCGACGGCGAGATCGTCGAAGGGGCCGCCAGCATCAACGAATCGGCGGTCACCGGCGAATCCGCGCCGGTACTGCGCGAGGCGGGCACCGACAACAGCGGTGTCAGCGCCGGCACCAAGCTCCTGACGGACAGCATCGTGGTCGAGGTGACGGTGGAATCCGGGCCAGTCGCTGCTGGATCGCATGATCGCTCTGGTGGAGAGCGCCAAGCGGCAGAAGACGCCCAACGAGATCGCGCTCACCGTGCTGCTCTCCGCGCTCACCATCGTGTTCCTGATCGTCGTCGCCACGCTGGTGCCGTTCGCCCACTTCGTCGGCAGCGCAGCCTCGGTGCCGGTGCTGGTGGCGCTGCTGGTCTGCCTCATCCCCACCACCATCGGCGGGCTGCTGCCGGCCATCGGCATCGCCGGCATGGACCGCGCCATGCGCGCCAACCTGGTCGCCAAATCGGGCAAGGCCGTGGAAGTGGCCGGCAACATCGACACCTTACTGCTGGACAAGACCGGCACCATCACCCATGGCGACCGCCAGGCGACCAACTTCCTGCCGTTGACCAACGTCGCCCCGGAGCGGCTGCGGGATGCCGCCCTGCTCGCGTCGCTGGCCGACCCTACCCCGGAAGGCAAATCCATCGTCGCCCTGGCCAGAAAGCGTGGTGCAGTAGCCGAAGCAGCTACCGAGGCGCGCGTCTTGCCATTTTCCGCCAAGATCCGCCTCTCCGGCATCGACCAGCCGGACGGTCGGCGCATCCGCAAGGGCGCGCCGGATGCCATTCGCCGCTTCGTCACGGACAACGGTGGAACCTACCCCGACGAAACGACCGCCCTGGTGGAACGTGTCGCGCGTGGCGGCGCGACACCGCTGGTGGTCGCAGAAGACAATCGGGTGCTCGGCGTCGTACCCTTGTCCGACATCATCAAGACCGGCATCAAGGAGCGCTTCCAGCGCCTGCACGCCATGGGCATACGCACGGTGCTGATCACCGGCGACAATCCACTCACCGCTGCGGCCATCGCCGCCGAAGCGGGCGTGGCCGATTTTATTGCCGAGGCCACGCCAGAGGACAAACTGGAATACATCCGCCGCGAGCAGGCACAGGGACGGCTGGTGGCGATGATGGGCGATGGCACCAACGACGCGCCCGCCCTGGCGCAGGCCGATTTAGGACTGGCAATGAACTCCGGCACCCAGGCTGCCAAGGAGGCCGGCAATATGGTTGACCTGGATTCCGATCCCACCAAGCTGCTGGAGGTGGTGGAGATCGGCAAGCAATTGCTGGTCACCCGCGGCGCGCTCACCACCTTCTCGCTCGCCAACGACGTGGCCAAGTACTTCGTTATCCTGCCGGCCATCTTCGTCGCCAGCGTACCGGCGATGCAGGCCTTTGACATCATGCACCTCCACAGCCCGGCCACGGCGGTGCTGGCGGCGGTGATCTTCAATGCCCTGGTGATTCCGGCGCTGATCCCCTTCGCCCTGCGCGGGGTGCGCATCCGCCCGATCAGCGCCGACGCGCTGCTGCGCCGCAATCTGTTGATCTACGGGCTTGGCGGCTTGCTGCTGCCGTTCCCGGCGATCAAGCTCATCGATCTTGGTCTTGGTTTGTTTATGTAGGAGATGGCCATGAAAAAATCTGAAACCAATACGCTCACACCACCCACCCTGTCCGGCACCGGCTGGATGCCCGCCCTGCGCGGCGCCCTTGTGCTGACGGTGCTGTGCGGCTTGCTCTATCCGCTGGTGTCAGTCTCGCTCAATAGTACGCTGTTCCCGCACCAGGCCACCGGCAGTGTCATCGAACGCGACGGCAAGGTGGTCGGCTCGGCCCTGGTGGGCCAGCCGTTCAGTGCGCCGGGCTACTTCCACGGCCGTCCCTCGGCCGCCGGTTACGATGCCTTCAACGTCGCCGGTTCAAACTGGGCACCGAGCAATCCGGATCTACGCAAACGGGCGGAGGAAACGTCCGGGAAAATAGCCCAGGAAGATGGTGTCGCGCCGAACCAGATCCCCGTGGACCTCGTCGCCGCCTCCGGTTCCGGCATCGACCCGCATATCAGTCCCGAGGCTGCCGAAATCCAAATCGACCGGGTCGCTGCCGCGCGCGGATTACCCCGGACTGAAGTCGCCGCCTTGGTGGCCGCGCATGTGCAGACACCCGTTCTGGGGGTGCTGGGACAGCCGCGGGTAAATGTGCTTCAATTGAATCTGGAACTCGACAAGCGCAGCTCAAAGAACATTATAAAATAAGGACATGAAAAAGAATTGTACGGGGCATGGGTATGAACGGGGAAAGTGACAATCGGCCCGATCCCCAGGCTCTGTTGTCCGAGATCAAGCACGAACGTCAAGGCGCCCTGAAAATCTTTCTCGGCGCTTTCCCCGGCGTCGGCAAGACCTACAAGATGCTGGAAGCGGCGCGTGAGGCGCAGCGCGACGGGGCCGACATCGTCATCGGCATCATCGAAAGCCACGGCCGGCAGGAAACCGAAGCGTTGTGCGAGGGACTGGAGTCCATTCCCCTGATGCAGATCGAGTACCGCGGGGCACAGTTCCGGGAGCTGGACCTGGACGCCATTCTCAAACGTTCGCCGGCCGTGGTGCTGGTGGACGAACTGGCCCATCGCAATATTCCGGGTACCCGCCACCCGCGCCGTTATCAGGATATCGAGGAGTTGCTGGAACAGGGCATCGACGTCTGGACAACGGTCAACATCCAGCACCTGGAGAGCCTGAACGATGTCGTCGCGCGTATTACCGGCGTGCGCATGCGAGAAACTGTGTCGGACTCAGTGCTCAGCAAGGCACGCGACGTGGTGCTGGTGGATCTGACACCCCGCGAGCTGATCGAGCGGCTCAAGCAGGGCAAGGTCTACGTGCCCGAACAGGCACGCGCGGCCCTGGATGGCTTTTTCAGTCCGACGAATCTGGCGGCGCTTCGTGAACTGGCCTTGCAGGCAGTGGCGGAACGCATCGACCGGGATGTGCGCGAGGTCATGCGCAGCCAGGGGGTTGCGGGGCCGTGGCCGGTGCGGGCGCGCATTGTCGTCTCCATCGACGGGATCGGTAACAGTGAGGAACTGGTGCGTCTCGGAAGGCGTCTCGCCGAGCGCCGTCGTGCTCCATGGAGCACGGTGTTCGTCGATCGCGGCGATGCCGGGCCCGAACAGCAAGCAGGCGTTGAGCGCGCCTTCGAGCTGGCCGAGCGTTTAGGGGGCGAAACCGTCACGCTGCGTGGCCACGATCCCGTGGAGGAACTCCTGGCCTTCGCTCGCGACCAGAATGCCACCACCCTGGTGATGGGCCGCAGTCGGCACCGGCCTTTGGCGGGAATGTTCGGCCGCACCCTGAGTCAGCGCCTGTTACGCCGGGGAGCCGATTTCGAAATCACGTTCGTTCCTTCGCGGGCAGCCCGTGTGCGCCGCCGCCAGCGCTGGTTCCGACGGCTCGAACCGGCCCGTTACTACGTCTTTGCGTTTACTGCGGTCGCTGCAGCCACCGGTATCGCCGCCGTTCTCGAACCCCGGGTTCCCATGGCCAGTCTGTCGCTGGTATTCCTGACCGCGGTATTGCTGGTCGCGACGCGCACGGCCATGCGCCCGGCGCTTGTCGCCGCGATCGTGAGCGCCGCCGCTTACAACTTCTTCTTCACGGAGCCTCATTACACTTTTGCCATACATCGCCCCCATGAGCTGGTGACCGTCGGCTTCTTCCTGGTCGTAGGATTGATCGGCGGCCAATTGGCCGGCCGCTTGCGCAACCAGGTACTCGCGCTGCGCAGCACCAACGAGCAGACACGAACCCTATTATCGCTGAGTCGGCGCCTGGCGGCGGCGGTTGATTTACCCACCGTGCATCGTGAAGCCACTACGGCGATCGCCGAGCACTTGCACGTCCCCGTCGTACTGCTGGCGCCGAGTGATGAAGGAAAACTCGAACAGACGGCCAGCTCTCAGGAGGAAGTCGACCTGAATGAAAAGGCCTGGTCGGCGGCGCAATGGGCGTACGATCATCGGCAGCCCAGCGGCTTCCAAACGGAAACACTGTCGGCGATTGACTGGCGATTCCTGCCTATGGTGGTCGAACAGGAATGCTTTGGCGTGGTCGGCGTACACCGCCCAGGCCAGGGATTGCGCAGTGAACAACTTGCCGCCATTGACGCACTTGTCACCCAGGTAACGCTTGTCATGGAGCGTACCCGTCTTACGACCAGCCTGGAACAAGCCAAGGTCGCGGAAGAAACGGAGCGCTTGCGATCGGCACTGCTTTCATCGGTTTCCCACGACCTGCGAACCCCGCTGGCTTCGATGATCGGCGCGGCGAGCAGCCTGCGCACCCTGGACGAGGAGCTCTCCGCCGACGATAGACGCGAACTCCTCGACTCGGTGATCAGTGAGGGCGAGCGCCTCAACCGCTACATCCAGAATCTTCTCGATATGACGCGGCTCGGGCACGGCACCTTGAAACTGGAACGGGACTGGATCGGCATCGACGACATCCTCAATTCGGCGCTGCGGCGCACCCGCGAGTTGCTGCATAACCGTCGGCTGGTCAGAAGCATCGAACCAGGTCTGCCGTTACTCTATGTTCACCCCGCATTGATCGAGCAGGCGCTGGTCAATGTCATCGAAAACGCGGCGAATTTTTCCCCCGAAGGCGGCGAAGTGCGGGTGGCGGCTACGCGTGACGGCGGTGAGTTGCTGATCTCGGTTTCCGATGAAGGGCCGGGCATCCCGCCCGATCAGCGCGAAAAAGTGTTCAATATGTTTTTCACCGGTGGCGAGGGTGACCGCGGCAAGCATGGCAGCGGATTGGGGCTGGCCATCTGCAACGGCATGGTCGGCGCCCATGGCGGGCGCATCGAGGCCCTGCCGGGTCCAGGCAGCCGAGGAACTACCATTGCCATTCACCTGCCGTTGGTCGAGCCTCCCGACGACGACAAAGAGGAGAACGCGTGACCGAAAGCACACCACGCACACGCATCCTCGTCATCGACGATGAGGAACAGATCCGGCGATTTCTGCGCATTAGTCTCAAGAGCCAGGGTTACCAGATCATCGAGGCGGAAACCGCCGGTAAGGGTATCGAGCTCGCGGCGACCCACACGCCGGATTTGATCGTGCTCGACCTGGGTCTTCCCGATGCCGATGGAAAATCCGTACTCAATGAACTGCGTCAGTGGTCAACCGTGCCGGTGATGATTCTATCGGTTAGGGCATCGGAGAGCGAAAAAGTCGCCGTGCTGGATGCCGGCGCAAACGACTATGTGACCAAACCGTTCGGCATTCAGGAATTCCTGGCGCGCCTGCGCAATTTGTTGCGCCTGCCCAGGGCCACGGAGAAACCCGATGCCGGGATTTACGATGACGGACATCTCCATGTTGACCTGGTTAAACGGCTGGTATCCGTGACGGGCGAACCGGTACACCTGACACGTAAAGAGTTTTCCGTTCTCAAAATGCTGGTCTCGAACCCCGGTCAGGTCATTACGCAGACACAACTTCTGCGTGAGATATGGGGACCGACACATGCCGACGATACACACTATCTACGCAACTTCGTCGGCCGAATCCGACAGAAGCTTCAGGATGACTCCGATGAACCACTATATGTTCAGACGGAACCAGGCGTCGGTTATCGTTTCATCGACCACCGACGCGATTAAGCGGAGGGGCAATCGCTGTGATTGATTCCTGTCTATGGCGAGTTAGTAATTTTTCTCTGAATAGAATCACCTGGACTGGACTGGCCTGTCCTCAATGGCGAGTACCCTACCCAAGTCCGTCATGAGTGGACTGCTGATATCCACATCCAGCTGTTAACCGCGATCGCCAAGCTCATGGGTCCAGGTGGTGTAATAGCTGTTGTGGCTGACAGCTCGTTAATGAAGTAACAACTCCTGGTTATGAATCGCAACCGGAAGCCCGTGTCCGATCTAACCGCGCTGGATCGCTTCCTGCACGGGTTCTGGTCAATGTATCTCAGTCCACAGTAGAAATTCATCATAGACTGGTTTCTGCGCAATACTGGCACACAAACCAATCCTCCAAGACATCAGTATCTGATGATTATTCATATACGGAACAACGGAAGCCCGGGAGAGCAGTAGAACAGATGCTGTGCTTGTGTCTCAATGTGTCATCAATAACACACTGAAATATTTATTGAATGGTGGCTACGGGTAGACTTGAACCACTGACCCCGGCTTATGAGGAACCTGCTTGGCTTTCATCTTGTTGTTTTAGTTGCGAATAAATAGGGCATCCGTTGCCTCGATTACAGGACGGTGCATAACCGTGCAGGACTGTGTCCCGTAAAAGTCCCGAGGGGATTTCTGCGGATTTTCTAACTGACCGCTCTTGAAATGCACAACAGGAATTTGTTTGCCTGCCGCCAGTTTCTGGTCCAATCCATTGAGGCTATCCCGTCGATTCTCCCGGACCGTTATGCGGCAAACTCGATTTGGGTAACACCCGAAAGATCCGTGGTTTGCTTCGCCTGACACAAGTCGTAATTGTGCTGCATGGCAAGCCAGCTTTCCGCGGAACGCCCGAGCGCCTTGGACAGGCGCAGCGCCATTTCCGGACTGATCCCGCTATACCCATTGATAATGCGCGTCACGGTGGACGCAGAAACACCCAGGCTCTCGGCCAGCGCGCGGACACTCAGGCCATAAGGCGCCAGATACACCTCGCGAATGAACTCCCCGGGATGTGGAGGATTATGCATGCTCATCAGTGGTAGTCCTCATAATTAAGCAAGTAGACATCACCCGCCTTGAATTCAAAGGTCAGACGCCAGTTGCCACTCACCCAAATGGCCCATCGCCCCTTCAGCTTGCCTTTCAGCGGATGCAGCTTGAACCCCGGGATGTCCATATCCTGGACGGTGTACGCGGTATCCAGCGCGGCGAGATGAAGACGGAGCCTGCCCGCGTGCACGGACCGAATTCCCGATGTGCTGCCGGTTTCATAAAACCGGCGCAAGCCTTTGTGGCGAATGGTCCGTATCACAACGTGAATATAGCGCCTTGTTGCGCAACACGCAACAACTGAATGAATTCCGGGGACAGTATACCCATTTATCTGACACCCGATTCCTCATCCTGCCAATGAACCGGCTCATTCTCGATGAGAGCATCCCTGTCGCCAGGATACTCATCACAAGGAGTGGGAACATTGGCCAGGATGAAGCGTGTGGTCGTGCCGGGCTATTCTCATCACGTCACGCAACGGGGTAACAGAAGGCAAAAGACGTTCTTTTGTGCGGATGATTACCAGTATTACCTCGAACTGATGGCGAGGGCCACTCGCGCTTCGGGCACGGAAGTATGGGCGTATTGCCTGATGCCGAACCACATCCACATGATCATGGTGCCCACTGCCGAGGATGGGTTGCGGGCCTCGCTGGGTGAAGCGCATCGTCGCTACACGCGGCAGGTCAATTTCAGGGAAAACTGGCGGGGACATCTGTGGCAGGAACGATTCCATTCCTTTCCCATGGACGAAAACTATCTGCTGGCTGCAGTGCGGTACGTGGAGTTGAATCCGGTGAAAGCGAAACTCTGCCGGCTGGCGCAAGACTGGCGATGGTCCAGCGCCGCTGCACACCTGGCCGGTGTGGATGACCTGCTCGTCAAGGTCAGGCCCATGCTCGATCGGATTAATGACTGGGCCAGATATCTGGCGAGTGATCGTGATACCTGTGACGATTTGATGAATCAGTATTCCCGTAGCGGGAGACCGCTCGGGGATGAGCGATTTGTCAGCAGACTTGAATCACTGACAGGAGCTGTTCTGGCCAGGAAGCGGCCTGGAAGAAAACCGAACAGACCGGATAAATAGATAAACTGTCCCCAGAAATCCCGTACCGGGAGACCGCTGGTGGATGAACATTTTGTGAGCAGGCTGGAATCACTGACAGGGGCTGTTCTGGCCAGGAAGCGGCCGGGAAGAAGACCGAGAGGCACGGATAAATAGGTATACTGTCCCCGGAATTGGCTAATTGGCTGCTCCTCGAGGACGGCCAGTTGCTGCCGGGTTACCTGCCGCCGAAGAAGTTCGCCCAGGTGCTCGACCAGAGCGGGTCGTGAGAACCGGGGGTTAGAAAACCTCGCGCAGAGACGCAGAGAGCGCAGAGAGCGCAGAGAAAATAAAAAACCTGTCTCGCGCATGACTACAGGGAGGAGGTGAGGCCGGGGATCGGCCGAGAGGCTGGCCTGGGCCATGCAGGAGGTAGAGCAACGCATGGAGCAGTTGCCGAAAGACGCCAAGGCGCAAAGAATAACAACGGCATGCACCACGGATGCCAGCGTTGCTGTATTCGGTAACACTGGCAATCAAGTGTAGTAGTCGGAGCTCGGTCTTGCAGACAGTGTCAGGTTGTAATTCCATGTTCCGACCCACTCCGATCCTACAGTAGCCGCTTATATAAACAACGGCTTAACGGGAAAGAACAATCCATTCCGGAAATTTATGTACATGCTGCATATGACCTTCATAAACCATGGATATATTAGCGCACATGTAAAAATTCCTGTTGCTTTTTTCCCACCATAGGCTAAATGTTAAGTTACTTGCCCCTCCCTAATTCCTTCAGCAAGAAGACCAGACCGGCAGGTGTGGTAAAGGCGCCATCCGTTAAAGAATGACACAGGTCTGTTAGCCGTGAGTCTTTGGCGGCTGGTATATCAACAAGCGATCTTACGAAGGAAGTTCAATCATTGTCTACGTTACGTCGAATGGGCGTGGTGCCGATATGGCCGCGGTGCCGCTATTCGGCTCGGGGCTGCTCGAAGTGATCGGAGTGGCAAGAAGATGGTGCAGCAAGTCGATTTAGCAAAGACCAGGCCGCATCAATCTAGGGAGGTTTGTCATGAAATTCCCATTTTATGCGTCACGGGGGCTGCTTTTCGCAGCAGGTCTTGCCACCGGTATTTATGCATCGCCAGCTGTGTCCGCACTCGACGTGTACACAGATGCATTCATCTATGACTCCAGTACGTTATTTGTAGGTCCCTTTGATCAACAAAATGCCGCTACGGGACCACTCCAGGCCAGCGTCAATACCGGCCTGGTGCTGACTTATCCCTATCCTGGTTACGAGGGTATTTTACAGGATCTGGAGGTCACGCTATACGCCCGCGCGAACGCACATGCAGATTACGGGATCAACGGCGCCTTCCTTGAGCTTAACCTCAGTGCAACGTCAGCCAATGACCGCGGAGCGTTTCCAAACGGCGTCTTTTCCGGGAGCCTTCCCATCAACTCGTCGCTGGAGCCTCATGCGAGCGCTTCATCAGGCTGGACCGATACCTTTGTGATCAATGGCGGTACGGGAGTGGGTACAGCGAACGTCGACGTCTTGCTGGGTGGGTTTGCCGAGACCCGCTATGGCGCCAATGGCACCATTTGGTATGGTAACTCGTCATTCGAGGCCTTCGGAAGAGGCGGGTTTGGATTCGTCCAATACGGCCTTGATATCGACTACAATGTCCTGCCCCCCGGCGTCGATAGTGAATACGACCAGCCGATTCGTTGGAATATGGACTATCTCCCACCAGCTGTGCCGGATTACGTGCAGATCGTAGGGCAACCGCCCCCCGGTACCCTCACGGGCAGCTTCGTCTTCGAATACGGAGTTCCCTTCGACCTGAGCAGCTTTCTGACGCTGAGTGGCGATAACCAGATATCCATGGATTATGACAATACTGCGACGCTGTCCAGGTTCGTGCTTCCCGTGGGCGCGAGTCTGACGAGTAGTTCCGGACACCTTTACACGACATCGACGATTCCGGTGCCGCCTGCGGTGTGGCTGTTCGGCTCGGGACTGCTTGGGCTGATCGGAATAGCCAGAAGAAAGAAAGCAGCGTAAGCGTTACCTAATACTCAACAGCGGCACCCTGATGGCACAAAATTTGCCATATTGGCATAGAAAATCAACATATGGATAGAGGTTCAGCCATAAAGAAAACATATTTTCAATGTGCAATTTGTGCCCTGTTCTTCCTCTTGTCGAGTATTTCAATTCCGGCCCGTATGGTGCAAAAACAGAATCCTTGCTTTCAAGCTACTTCACGATAGTAGAAATTGAGCATACCACCAAGCCGTTCACGACATTGAATGGGCTCATTGATTGAACTGACCGTGGCAAGTGGCGGCACCAGCAATCGATTCCCTACACCCTGATGATTTCGTTCGGTGTGATAATGTGTAACATATTCTCTGAGTGCCCGGCGAAGGGATGCCTCGCCGAATATAATCATGCGACCCAAGCATTCATCTTTTATAGCACGCACAAATCGTTCTGCAAATGCATTACAGTTGGGCGCTCGCGCTGGGCATCGAACAGGCTTCACGCCCTCTCGATCCAGATGCCCTCTGAAATCATTCGTGTATTTTGTATCGCGGTCCATGATGAGGTACCGACTGTTTAAAAGAAAACCGTCACCCACGTCTGTCAGGTTGCGGGCCACTTGCTTCATGTATGCGCCGTTGGGTGCCGTAGTCACTCCGGCAATGTGTATGGAACGTGTTGAAAGACGGATGATAAACAACACGTAGAAAGTCACCAGTCCGCGGGGCGTCCAGACCTCAACCGTAAAGAAATCCGTGGCGGCCATCACGTCCCAGTGCGATTTCAAGAACGTCGCCCACGAGGTGCGTTTCTCACGCTCCGGTGCCGGTTCTATGCCATGCCTTATCAGGATATTCTTGACCGTGTTCGGTGCAATGATGTGGCCAAGATTGGCGAGCGCGCCTTGAATTCGATCGTAACCCCAGGAAACGTTCTCCCGCGCCATGCGTAACACCAAATCAGTGACCTCTTGCGCGATGCGGGGTCGACACGGTCCCTTCCTGGCATAGGTCCACTTCTGCGCGATGAGCTTACGGTGCCAGGCAAGCAGCGTATCGGGGGTCACGAGCGTCTCGAGTTCATCAAGTAACTGGCGGCCAAGGGCTTTGGCTTTCACGGCCAGTCGTATCCGCTGTTCGTCGGTGAACCGAAGTCGCCGTCCTTCGAGTTGCTCTTTGAGCACACGGTTCTCCTCGATGAGATAGTCGATGACCGCCTGTTGGTGGCGGTTAAGCCATCCGGCCAGGGCAATTACGAGGAGGTGGAAGGGTTGTAGGACATGGGTCATTGCGCGAACAGATTATCTGTAATATTGCCTTATAACAATATCATACGGCTCGTTCGAATATTTGCACCATACGACATACACGGACACGCGGCAGCCTGTTCTGCAAACACGTCCACATTGTGACCCCCCTGGAAGCGATAGGACTCCGGCGACTAGCGCCATGAGTCCCAATCGCAAAACGTGATAGCCGCTTGCCGGGGGTTTCATGCAGGGAATTTAACGCGGTTTCCCTAGGGTTTCCCCGGCAAATTTCAGAAGGATTGCTGAGGCAAGAACTTGTGTGACTTATTGATTTAATGGTGGCTACGGGTGGACTTGAACCACCGACCCCAGCATTATGAGGAACATGCTCTGGCTGTATCTAGTTGTTATATATGCTAATAATTGGGGCGTCCGTTGCCTGGATTGCATGTCAGCGCATAACCGCGCAGGACCGTGTCCCGTAAAAATCCCGAAGCGAATGCCTGCGGACCCCGGCTGAAATAGCCCGTAAATCCTGTAGCTTGACATTTCTGGCTTCGTCAACCATGCTCAGGCCATGCACAGCATCAAGATCAGTTCGAAGGTCGACGAGGCCACCTGGAACGAGCTCAAGACGCTCGCCACCGAGACACACCAGAATGTCTCAGGCCTGCTCACGGAAGCGATCCGGGAATATGTCGCACGCAAGCGCGTGCGCCCGGTGGTGTTAAAACACCTCGAGCAATCCATTGCCGAGAACGAAGAACTGGGCAGGCTGCTTGCCAAATAACCGCGTCGTCTTCCTGAGCCGGGACGAGGTGCTGGCCATTCACAGCATCCTGCTGGAACGTTTCGGTGGACCCGCGGGCGTTCGCGATCTTGGTCTTCTGGAAAGCGCTCTCTACCGCCCGCAGACCGGCCACTACGCCGATCTCGCCGAGATGGCCGCTGCGCTGTTCGAGTCACTCATCATGAATCACTCCTTCGTCGATGGAAACAAACGCGTCGCATTCTTTGCGACCGATGTATTCCTGCGTCTGAATGGCTACAGGTTACGGGTCGATGCAAACCAGGCACACCGGTTCCTGATTGGTCTGCTGGAAAACAACCAGTGTAACTTTACACAGCTGTTGCCGTGGATTCGTGAAAATGTGGTTGGTCTCTGAAATATTTCCGCATACTGCCTGGCTCGGCTTACGGGGAGATTACGATCAGTAGTGCTACCTGGACCTTGAACTCCGGTGAATGATTCCGGCAGGGTTGTATGCTCATCTGCGCCCTCCTCGACAATGGGCAATTCATGTAAATTTCGAGCAGATTCTCCACTTAACGAACAGTTCAGATTTGCAAAACCACTTCTCCCAATTCATTAAGGTTTTTCAATCGGTCCGTCTGCCTGCTTCCACGCGATAATGCCACCACGCAGGAGCCGCGAGTTGTCCCAGCCCAGGACACGTAGTGCGAAGTGAACCTGTGCCGACAGCATGCCTGTGTCGCAATAAAACAGCAGTAGCCGATTCATTGGAAGTTCATTTCCGCGTGCCACCAATTCCCGCCAGTCTACATTGATGGCGCCCGGCAAGTGGCCGGTTTCGTAACGCTCACGACTGCGTGTATCGATGACAGAATAAGTCTCCCATTCTCCCTGGACAATCTGCTCGGGCGTTACGGCACCACCACCGTAATCTGCAAAATCCAGATAGTCCTGCATCACCGCTGCCGTAGTGTCGAGCTTTGAGTCTGCCCAACAGGGCAATGCGAGGGGACCGATCAATAGAAGGAGCAGCGCTGTGAAATGAACAGTAGAAATGCCATGCTGATGTATCACGTGTCTCACCTTCCCGATTCCGGGACGCACTGAGTGGAAGCCGAAGGCAGGTGTTCTGCCGGATTCCGTAACCACATCACCGCCAGTCAAACATCCCCGTGGCATACACGGTCATGGCGGAGCCGGCACGGTGGAACCGCTGCGCGTTCCATCCTACGCACCGGCCAACCGCAGGGTGGAAGCCGAAGGCGCTCCGCCAGACAGCGATTCCGGGATCCGCAGGATTAACAGGTATACTGTCCCCAGAATTCCCGTAGTAGGCTAGAACCAGCTGAAATAAAATAATCAAGACTGGCAAGAATTAACAACAACTGGGCATATGGAGATCCTGCCATGACTAGATCACGCCTGTTTAGTGCTGTCTGCGCCTGCGTAATTGCTTCTGCACTTCCGTCTTATACCTTCGCCGCGCTCCTTGGGCGGTTGCCAGTAACACCGGGTGGAACCGATTATCTGGCGTATTATGATGATCAGTTGGATATAACCTGGGCCGCCAATGCAGATATAAATGGACTGGGAACTTGGGACGGCCAGAATCTTGCGGCTTCAACAACAACCATCGGCGGCATCAGTGGATGGCGTCTGCCCAGTATGGATGTCAACGGAGATGGAAATATCATCGACTGTTCCATTTCATCCCAAGCAGTATGCACTGATAATGAATATGGACACATTTTTTATTACGGCGCGGGCACTACATTCGGCGATGGTATAAAAGTTACTTCTCCAGGTCCTTTTGATAACATTCAAGATAATATTTACTGGTCCAGCACTGAATCGACAACAGTTTCGACGAGTGCCTGGATTTTCCGCTTTTTATCGGATTTTGGAGACCAGCGCACTTTTAACAAATCGATAGATATCCACTCAGCCTGGTTAGTTCATGACGGTGATGTCGCCACTGTTCCCCTTCCAGCAGCATTATGGTTGTTCGGATCAGGCATTATCGTGCTTTTCAGAGTCACCGGTTATAGAAAATCCACTTAATACCCACTAATTTTGACGGTACTCAAAGGCTGTTTTCGTTTTGAACTAAATGTTTGCAATTGTCCGGACCCGGTCCTACACGAGACGCTTATATAAGATTACGGTATAGGTCGGGAGCCGACCCAACTACGACATTACGATTTCCCCCCAGGGCGTTCAGTGAGTGTGCCTCGGCAGATATTTATGCCTTGGTAGAACGAGGAATCAATCACTTAAATCTGCCACTAATACATATGTAGTACTGCACGTTTCTGCCGGTAGGTGTATATAAAGAAGTAATAAGCCAAATAACAAAACAGACTGGCAATAACGAAGAAGCCGTTACGGAGAGATCATCATGACAACGACACGTCTATGGGGCGTAGTCTGCGCCTGTGCAGTATCCCTGATTACCACCCCCTCGTACGCGACCCTGATTGGTGTTTTACCGGCCACCCTGAACGGGACCGATTACCAGGCGTATTACGACCCGGTGGCGGACCTGACCTAGCTGGCGAATGCCAATGCCGCAGTTGGCTCGGCGTATGACACTTACAGTCCCGGGAGCGGGCTGATGAACTGGTCTGACGCCAACGCTTGGGCGGCCAGCCTCGACATCAATGGTGTGACCGGCTGGCGCTTGCCGGATACCGTGGACGTGGGCAATGACGGTGCGACCTACACCAATATTTATCAGGGTGTGGACTATGGCTATAACATCACGACACCCAGCGAGCTGTCGAACATGTTTTACAATGTGCTGGGCAACACGGCGTATTACGACACCAGTGGCGTTGCAACGGGTTGTACTGTGCCGAATTATTGCTTAACGAATACCGGTCCGTTCAGTAATCTCCAGTCCGGCGGCTACTGGTCGTCTACGGAGTACGCGCCCAATCCGTCCGACGCGTGGTACTTCGGCTTCAGCATCGGCTACCAGGGCGACGGCAATAAGGCCAGTAGCGTCTATGCTTGGGCTGTGCAGTCGGGCAATGTCGGCGGCGCGAGCATCGTTCCGGTACCCGCTGCGGTGTGGTTGTTCGGTAGTGGTCTGCTGGGCCTCGTTAGTGTGGGCAAGCAGCGCCGGCGTTGATCCTTCGGAGCTTTGAGGGCTTTGGCGCTTTTTTGAGGGGGTGCAGGGGAAGCCTTCCCCCTGCCGCACACACACTGAAGGCAGATAGTTGTACTTCCGAGTTTGGCCGACTGCCGCCTTTTAGTGATGGCTTATATAAACGATCAGTGAATACTCCACCGGCTAAAGCCGGTGGCTTCGGGTTACGGCTGAAAGCCGGATCGATCGGCCATCCGGCCGATGACCGTCGCTACACGACGGTAAAATCATCATCAGGCTCCGGTGGCTGCTGATTCTTGATGTATTCTTTCCACACCTCATCCGTCACGTTCCCGCTTGAAGCCACCCAGTAGCCCCTCGCCCAGAGACGCTGACCCCAGTACCGCTTCCTTAATGCCTTGTACTCTGACAACAACCGGTGCGAACTCTTCCCCTTCAGATACTGCACCGCTCGGGATACCGATAGCTGCGGTGGAATACCGATCAGCATATGCACATGATCCCGGTTGATGGAGCCCGCATAGATCACCATCTCCTTGCTCATCGCGATCTCTCGCAACAACTCCCGACACCGTTGCCCGACTTCACCACCGAGTACCTGATAACGGTATTTCGTCGTCCATACCAGGGTTGAGTCAGCCGAGGGAACCTCCCCCTCGGCTGCTCGCAGAACCCGGCGTGAACCTCTCAGCTCACCGGGCTCCCATTGGTCCAGCATAAGGCACGAAACCAGCACGCCAGTGGGGAAACAACCCCTGACGATGTTTTGCTTGTTCAGCTAACCACTGCCAAGCACGAGTTTGATGCCCTCGGAATCGTTTGTATTTCCGCATCGCCCACCGCACCAAGGTGCGATTCAAGTGATGCGCTACTGCCCAAAAAGCTGACCGATAAAACCGGCAGTAGTACTCGATCCATCCCTGAACCCTTGACCCAAACATATAGGACAATTCTTCAATCGATTTGTCACTCTTTAGCTGGAGCTTCCAGCTGCGAATGGCCTGACGCATCGACTTCGCCGCCGTCCCACTCAGGGCTGGCGAGAAGTTGGTAAACGCCTTGCCATGACGATCGTTAGAGCGTCTCGGGCGAAAATTGAACCCGAGAAAATCGAACTGGATGATATCGTGTTCCAGCCTCCGGTGCTGATCTTTGCAATAGACTATACGGGTCTTATCGGGATGAAGTTCCAGACCGCACTCCTTAAGTCGCTGCGCCAACTGGTTCTGCAGGTAGCGGGCATGACCCTCTGTGCGACAATGAATAACGCCATCATCGGCATATCTGCAAAAAGGTACGTCGCCATGGTGTGTGGCCATCCAGCGGTCGAATGCATAATGAAGAAACAAATTCGCAAGCAACGGTGAAAGTACGCCACCAACAATATTGCAAAAAGTCATGTAAACTGGGGTATCCGCATCCGCAGAGAGTGTCTGAGCGGATTTTTTCGGGAGTCGCCTGAGGCTCATGTCAGCCTGTTTCTCGACATTGATCCCATACCCTCACAGCGCAGGAAGCGTAAGTCATAGAATAAGCCTCGCCAGCGATCATTGCGCGTTCGGGTCGAACATGAGCCCAATCGTTTCTCGGACGACTGTCTTGAGAGAATAATACGAGCAATTACACCCGACAAAAAGCCGCAAAGTGACGCCTGATAAAAATAACAAGCAGGGTGAGGTCGAACCACAAAAAGGCAAAGGGGGCCGGCAATGAACAAGGACGGTATTTTTGCGCTCTATGCTCGCGTTTCATCAGACAAGCAAGCAAAAGATAAAACCATTGACAGCCAGGTCGCCGCCCTTAAAGAAAAAATAGCGGCTGACGGTGGCGCGCTGATTGAGGACATGATGTTCATTGATGCCGGCGTTAGCGGTGCAACGTTAGTACGACCAGAACTCGAACGATTGCGTGACAGCGCAGCCGTCGGCGCTGTTGATCGGGTCTACTTTTCTGTCACCGGATCGGTTGGCTCGAAAGTATGCTCACCAGGCCTTACTGCTGGAGGAGTTTTCGATCCGCCGGTGTTACCGTTCACTTCCTGAACGATGCGGTCGGCACCAACCGCCTGAAGAAGAGCTACTGTTACAGATGCAGGGCATGATCGCAGAGTACGAACGCGCAAAAATCATCGAACGTCACCGTCGTGGCAAACTACATCGAGCGAAAGGCGGTAGTGTCAACGTGCTATCAACGGCCCCCTATGGATATACCTATATCCGCAAGCAAGTCGATGGTGAACCGGCACAGTACGTCATCAATCTACAGCAGGCCAAAACCGTACGGCAGGTGTTTCACTGGATAGGGGTTGAGCGGTTAAGTATTGGTGAGGTGTGTAGACGCCTGTCAGAGACTGATATTCCCACACAGACGGGCAAAACCCACTGGGATCGCAGTGTGATATGGGGCATGCTACAAAATCCGGCTTACATGGGTAGGGCGGCGTTCGGTAAAACGAAAGCAGGTAAGCTTTAAACTGCGTGTCCGTCTGCAGAAGCACAGTGCGGAGACGCCGAAGAAACCGTATTCCACGCAGAGAACCGCTTGCGATACCTGGATTGAAATCCCGGTGCCGCCGACTGGTTAGCGAGGAGACTTTTCCAGGCCGTTCAACACCAGTTGGATGAGAACCGGAAACGGGCGCGCATTGGGAGTCGGGGCGCCTGTTACCTACTGCAAGGACTCACCGTATGCGGGCATTGTCACTATGCCTACTATGGCAAGAAAATCAGTCCTTCAACAGCGAAGGGAAAACTATCAATATGTCGTATTATCGCTGCATTGGCACTGATGCCTATCGCTTTGGCGGTGAGCGTATACGCGACAACAAGCAAGTGCGGACAGAGAGATTTGATGATGTGGTATGGGGACAGGTGCTCGATGCAATTAAGAACCCCAAGCGACTAAAAAAAGAATACGAAAATCGACTCAACAGGATGGAAGGCGATACTCGGGATTTATTCGACACGACAGCGTTGAGGAAAAAAAACAGAAAGTGGAATTGGAAAAGGGTAAATCTCGTTTGATCGATAGTTATGCCAGCACCATTATCGACAAAGATGAATTCGAACCAAAAATTAAAAACTCTGAAAATAAGACTCAGTCAGATCGATGACCAGATTGAGAAAAGCATTGGAAAACTGAAAGCGCACAGCACGAACTGTTTTTGGTTATTAACCGACTTGAAGATTTTTCCAAAAAAGTAGATTTTACGCTCGACATTGTGGATTTCAACACTAAACGTTATATTATCAGAGCGCTTGTCAAATGTGTCGAGATCTTACAAGGAAGAAGTTGTTGTCGTATTCCGGATATATCTAGAAGCGCCTGCAAATGATGCAACCATGCAGCACATTACCGTCAAAAATCGGAGGATCATATTATGCACAAGTTGTAACCGGCGTACTAGGACCCCCTGAGGCGTTCCTTTATGCCGGTTGTTTATCGAACCGTCCTCCCGCTGCATCGGCGCCGTCAACCAACGCTCTGTATACAACAGTACCCAGCTGCAGTCCGTATGGTGACGTACCGCCTTCATCAGCAGACCGTGATCAATATTGTCAAACAGGCCACGAATGTCGAACTCCAGCACCCAGGCGTGCCACCAACAACGCTGGCGAGTCACTGCCAAGGCCTGATGGGCCGATTTGCCGGGCCGGTACCCATAGGAATCCGCATGAAAGTGCGGCTCCAGCTGGGGTTCCAGCACCAGCTTTACCACCGTCTGGGCAATACGATCCGCAACCGTCGGTATACCGAGGATGCGTTTACCGTCTGCTTTCTTCGGAATCGATACCGCTTTGACTGGCGATGGAAAGTAGCTTCCAGACGCCATTCGATTCCAGATCCGATACAGGTTGTTGGTGAGCGATCGTTCAAAGTCCTCAAGCGACTGCCCATCAACACCTGCCGCACCAGCATTCGCTATCACGCGCTTGTATGCCTCCCATACAAGGCGCTTGGAAATATCAAACGGCTTTGTTGTCGTCATGCGTTCCTCCCCTTCCAGGTTGACGCTGACTTCAACAGACCAACCCGGCCCCTTCGCTCCGCCGCCATTACAGCGGCTTCATCGCTACTACAGGCCGGTCCGCCCCTGCATTGCGCATCGGTACTCAAGGCCTTGATTTTCTTCTCTTGGCCGGCTTCCTTCACATCGCAGCACAGGTTCTTGCAGTTCCGCACAAGAGCCAGAATCGAGCTCGCGCCATCTCTATGCCGGACACCACCCACCCAGTAAACAGGTTCCCGATGGGCTGATCCCGGAGAAATACCAAGTCCCCGGTTTTGATGTCGCCTATGACTGTTTTCGACATTAAAATGATGGTTCACGGGTGTTCGCCTTCTCGATCCACACCTGCCGTGTTTATCACGACTTTTCCCTGATGCTCACGACAACGGTCTTTAGCAAATGCCGCTCAGGGCGGTTTGAAGCCGGCCCCTGCAGGCAGACTCCGGAGGGCCATAGTCCTCCATCTCTCATGCAGCGTCTCATGCGCTCACCAGTCCATCCCTGTTCCCATTGACCGCATTGCTGCAACACACTGGTACTTGCAATCCCAGACCGTGTGGCTGCCACTCTTATAATCCCGCATCACCTAAGGGTATCATCCGCCGCCTAAAGGCGGGGGGTTTACAGATCCCCTATCGGGGACTCTAAACGAGCACCTTCGACCCGCTCCCGTCATTCGGAGAACTGTGCCGAATCACTGGTATCCGATGCAAATCTGCCGTCTTGTGGTATCGGGCGTGCGCGTCACTTGTTCCCGGAGATTTCTGGCGCCAGTGGCCCAGATCCCAGGTAACTGCACTAGATAGGCCTGTCTCAGGTAAGTCAGGCGAATCAATTCTTTTTCAGTGCCACCTCGTTTTGGGAAGGGACACTAGGGTTCGACACTGCGCCTATCTTTTGCAAAAGAAAATACACCGCATTCATGGAGTCCCACTCGCCATCAATCGCGGGAGACAGCGCCCGCGGGAAGGCATGGTGGTTATGATGCAATGTGGTACCAAGCATCAGCCATGCGATTGGCTCAAGATTTCTCGATTCCCCAACTGTTTTAAACTTTGTGGTTCCTATGCTATGACACAGACCGTTTACCACAAATTCAGTCAGAAAGTAGCCTGCAAATACCCTGAATGCCCCAAAATACGCGAACCATTTGACAGCCAGGTCTATTCCGCCAAGGCCGTAACCGACTAAAAATGGAATCGCAAATCCAGAATAGGAAATAAAAACAAAATATCTGTCGAACCAGCGAATTACCGAATCGTCCAACAATTGTCTACCGTAAAACATCTTAGACGTCGATATCCTGTCGAATTTCCAGCCGGCCGAAGCCCATGCCAATCCCAATGTCAGGCGTATCCATTTGTTATCGCCAAATTGATGTGGTGTGTGTGGATCGCGATCGACACAATCCGAATAGCGGTGGTGCCGCTTGTGATTTACAACCCATTGGAGTATGGAATCTTGACAGGTAATCGATCCCAGATAGGCGAGGAGGACCTTGAACCAAGGCGCCGCCACAAAGGCGCGATGCGTAAAATACATGTGGTAGCCGGTGTTTACACCTAGTGCGATGAGCAAGATATTAATCGGTAGAACATAGAGGGCATCTAAAGGTGAAGCGATCAACTCGTCGATGGCAACGACTGTGCCGACAACTATGATGATGCTTGTAATTAGAAAATATGCTACGCGGCGGGTATACGCTGGGAGTGACAAACGAAAGACGTCTTTAGCGTCATGCTGCTCCATAATAACAACTCCATGTTAGGCGTCTATAGCTGTCGCATGTTATCGGTTTCGCGAGTTCCCTGCAATCTAGGCTGGGTCGATTATAGTCATCGTCAACACGACCCAGCTCATTCAAGCGTTGTTTGACATCTACTACTAAATAAGCGCGCGAACAAGCTGCTTGCTCTTTATTAGTGCACGTCTAGGCAATAGCTATTGTTGCCATGCTTACTGATTGATGCCGCGCCGATTTGCTCAGAGGTCATGCCGCATCTAATATGGATTTATAAATACGGCATTACGTGACCAATCGTTTTTCTACGTAATTAGCCTAACTGATTTTCATTTTATCAATGCGAGAAGCCCACGCGAGTCTAATTCAGAGATGTTAAAAATGTAACGAGGAGATAGATGAATCCTGTTACCAAGTTTCTGGGATTGACGAGTTATAACCTGATCTGGTGTTTAAGGAGTTGAAGAAAAGCGGCGTATCTGGTTGATTTGTTGTTGCGAGACAAACAAACAACCTGAGGAGATACGCCACTATGGGCAAGAGTAACGTTATTGAGTTTCAAGGTCGAGAGGGTCATTCGGATCCGTTAACGGAGCTGCTGAGAGCCGGTGCCGAGCAGTTGATTTACCAAGCCGTAGAGGCGGAGTTGCAAGAGCTCTTGGCCGAGCATTCCGGGCGCCAGCTGGAGGGTGGCCAGGCGGCTGTGGTGCGCAATGGCTATCTGCCGGAACGCGAGCTGCAGACGGGTTTGGGTCCGGTGACGGTCAGGATTCCGAAGGTCCGTGCGAAGACGGGTGAGCCGGTGACCTTTCGCTCGGCGCTGGTGCCACCGTATGTGAGGAAGACGAAGTCGCTGGAGGCGGCGCTGCCCTGGCTGTATTTGAAGGGGATCTCCAGTGGCGAGATGTGTGAGGCGCTGGCGGTTCTGGTGGGTCCGGAGGCGCAGGGTCTGTCGGCGAGCACGGTATCGCGCCTGAAGCAGGTCTGGGCCCAGGAGTACCGGAGTTGGTGCGAAGAGCGGCTGGATAAGGATCGTTGGGTTTATGTGTGGGCAGACGGTGTCTACAGCGGGCTACGGGTGGAGCAGGCGAAGTTGTGTGCCCTGGTGGTGATCGGTGTGAATGAGCGCGGTGAAAAGCGTTTTCTGGCGATGGAGGACGGGGTGCGGGAATCGACGCAGAGCTGGCGCGAGGTGTTGCTGAAGCTCAAGTCATGCGGCATGAATGTGCCGGAGTTGGCGATCGGTGATGGTGCCATGGGCTTCTGGGCTGCCCTGGAGGAAGTCTACGGCAAGACGCGGCAGCAGCGCTGCTGGATGCATAAGACGATGAACGTGCTCAACGGCCTGCCGAAGTCGGTTCATGCGAAGGCAAAGCAGGCGCTGCATGCGATCTGGCAGGCCGAGACCAAGGCGGGCGCCGAGAAAGCGTTTGACCTGTTCCTCAAAACCTATGAACCGAAGTACCCGAAGGCGGCCCTCTGCCTGCAGAAAGACCGTGAGGAGCTGATGGCCTTCTACGACTTCCCGGCCCAGCATTGGCAGAGCATCCGGACGAGCAACCCGATTGAATCCACTTTCGGCACGATCCGGCACCGGACCAAACGTTCAAAGGGCTGTCTGACCCGTGATGGCATGCTCCACATGATGTTCAAGCTGGGACAGTGTGCGGAAAAGAACTGGCGACGGCTACGTGGATTCGATTACCTCGCCAAGGTAATCACGGGAATCAAATTCAGAGACGGTATCGAGGTAACAAAGGTCAATCAGGCTGCCGCTTGATTCAATAGCCTGAACACCACTTTTGACAATAACTCTAATGGCGTTCAGCGTACCATTAGGGACTCTCTGATTAATTCCCGGCATTTGCGATAATAGGTGCTGCAACCAGCGAGGGCAACGCAGCATGCGCCAGAACAGTCTGACCGGATTCGAGAAGTACACGAAGAAGACCCGCAAGGAGAAGTTTCTGGAGGAGATGGATCAGATTATTCCCTGGTCCGAACTGACCCAGGTGCTGAAGCCTTACTATCCCGATCCGACCGGGCCGGGGCGGCGTCCGAAGGGGCTGGAACGGATGCTGCGCATTTATTTCATGCAGCACTGGTTCAACCTGTCCGACCCGGGTATGGAAGAAGCGTTGTATGACTCGCGGGTGATGCGTGATTTTGCCGGGATTGATCTGGGCGAGGAAGCGGCGCCGGATGAGACTACCATTCTGAACTTCCGCCACCTGCTGGAAGCGAAGGACATGGGTACCGAGCTGCTGCGGTTGGTCAACGGGTATCTGGCGGAGAACGGTCTGACGGTGTCACGGGGCACGATTGTGGATGCGAGCATCATCAACGCGCCCAGTTCGACCAAGAATCGGGATCAGGCGCGGGATCCGGACATGCACCAGACGAAGAAAGGTAACCAGTGGTACTTCGGGATGAAGCTGCATATTGGCGTGGACAGCAAGACAAAGCTGGTGCACAGCGCAGTAGCTACGGCCGCCAATGTGCATGACTCCCAGGTACTGGATGATTTACTGCACGGGAATGAGACACGGGTATGGGGTGACTCGGCCTACGCGGGGCAGCAGTCAGCAATGAAGAAGGCAGCGCCGCAGGCGCGGGATTTTACCCAGCACAAGGCTAGTCGGCATCGCACCCTGAGCGCCCAGGAGCGGACTCGCAACCGGACCAAGTCACGTGTCAGATCCCGGGTTGAGCATGTGTTCCATGTTTTGAAGTGCCGGTTCGGCTTTACCAAGGTGCGTTACCGGGGCCTGGAGAAGAACGCCAATCATCTGTTTGCGGCGCTGGCACTGGTGAATCTGGTGATGGCGAAACGGCGCTTATTGCAGACCTGACAGGTAAGGAACGTCCGGAGTTTGTGAATCTGGCAAAACAGTAACCTGGGTAGCAGCAAAAACCGGTTGCACAGCAGCTATTATTGCCTTGCTCGCGATCAATACATATACGGAACAGGAAAACGGTGTTTGTTCAGAGGCTCCCTAAGAACTAACGGCAACAAATACTCTGTCTATTGGTCGTTGCGAAATGAGTATACTGTCCCCGGATTTTCCCCTGGGTGCGATTGCGGAGTACCGGTCCAGGCATGCGGCTCGCCTTGCGTAGAAAAAGGATACGAAAAAAAGGGGTCAGAGAACATTTTTCTCTAATATAAGCAACAATTGTTCTCTGACCCCTATTGTTGTTGGGCCTCCAGTTGCTCGCAGGCCTCCAGCCAGTCAGATTCCAGCGCGGCACTGCGGTCGAGCTCCGCTTTCTCGCGCAGCAGTGCATTCAGTCGGGCTTGTTTCCGGCGCTGATAGAGTTCGGGATCCGCGAGCGGCTGTTCGAGTCGTGCTGGCGCGCATGCACGTTGGCGAGTGCGGTTCCGCCTCGGCTGATCTGTCCCGCAGCGGCTGTAGCTGCCTGCGCTGCTCGGCCTCCAGGCGTTTTTTCTCCTTGCGCGCAAGCGCGCTGCCCGCGCCCGCGGCGATGCCGGACGCCAACCGGCTGCTCGCGGTGCTGCACAGCCAGCCATTGCGGGTAATCGTCCAGGCTGTCCGGGAATTCCTCCACCTTCCCGCCGTACACCAGCACCAGCCGGTCGCTGGTCACGCGCAGCAGGTGACGGTCATGCGAGACCAGCACCATGGCGCCGGTGAAATCCTGCAGCGCCGTGGCCAGCGCCTGGCGCATTTCCAGGTCGAGGTGATTGGTCGGCTCGTCGAGCAGCAGCAGGTTCGGCCGCTGGTAGACCAGCAGCGCCAGCACCAGCCGCGATTTCTCACCGCCCGAGAACGGGCCGATCGGCGCCAGCGCCTGCGTCGGCGGCAAAGCCGAAACCGCCGAGGTAATCGCGCAGCTCCTGCTCGCGCGCGCTGCGGATCGAGGCGCAGCAGGTGCTGCAAGCGGCGATGCCTGCGCATCGAGCTGCTCGACCTGGTGCTGGGCGAAATAGCCGATGCGCAGGACCTGCGCCGGCATGCGTTCGCCGTGCAGCGGCGCGAGTTCGCCGGCCAGCAGCTTGATCAGCGTGGACTTGCCGGCGCCGTTGGGACCCAGCAGGCCGATGCGATCGCCCGGCGAGAGGCTGAGGTTCGACGCCGTCGATGACGGTGCGTTGCACCATAGCCGGCCGCGACCGCGTGCAGGCGCAGCAGCGGATCGCGGCAGTTTCACCGGCTCGCGCAAGCTGAAGTGGAACGGCGAGTCGACATGCGCCGGGGCGATCAGCTCCATGCGCTGCAGGGCCTTGAGGCGGCTCTGCGCCTGGCGCGCCTTGGTGGCCTTGGCGCGGAAGCGCTCGACAAAGGCGTGCATGTGCGCGATCTCGCGCTGCTGCTTTTCGTACTGCGCCTGCTGGCCGGCCAGCGCTTCCGCGCGCCGGCGCTCGAACGCCGTGTAGTTGCCGCTGTAGAGCGTGAGACGCTGGCGCTCGATGTGGGCGATGTGGCTGGCCACGCGATCGAGGAAATCGCGGTCATGCGAGATCAGCAGCAGCGTGCCCGGGTAGGCGCGCAGCCAGGTTTCCAGCCAGATGAACGGCATCGAGGTCGAGGTGGTTGGTAGGCTCGTCGAGCAGCAGCAGGTCCGAACGGCACATCAGCGCGCGGGCAAGGTTCAGCCGCATGCGCCAGCCGCCGGAGAAATCGCGCGACCGGACGCGTCCTCGTCGGCGGCGGCTGAAACCCAGGCCATGCAGCAGCTGCGCGGCGCGGCTGCGTGCCGTGTAGCCGCCGATCACATCGAACTGCGCGTGCAGCGTGCCGAGCCGCTCGCCGTCGTGGCGCGCTTCCGCCTCGGTCAGTGCGGCCTCGACCGCGCGCAGGCCTGCGTCGCCGTCCAGCACGTACTCGATGGCCGCGCGCGGCCTCGGCCGGCGTCTCCTGCGCCACATGGGCGATCACCCAGTCGTGCGGACACCGGCACGTCGCCGCGCATCGGCGTGCAGTTCACCGCGGATCAGCGCGAACAGGCTCGACTTGCCGGTGCCGTTGGCGCCGGTGACGCCGACCTTCCATCCCGGGTGAATCTGCAGGGTGGCGTTCTCGAAGAGCAGCCGCGGCCCACGGCGCAGGGTCAGATCGTCAAATTGCAGCATGGGCGCATTGTAGCGCCGCGGCGGTTAAATAGCAGGGAATCGTGCCGCCGGGACCAGCAAACGTGGTCTGTCCAGTCCCCTCTATTATTTATACAGGGTTTGCCTATACTCGGACGAGAGTAGCTGACCGCCCGTGGCCATCCACAGAACAGGAGGTGTCGTCATGTACCGATACGGGGTTGCCCTGACCACGCTGTCAGTCGCGCTGTGCTTGTGCGCATGCGACGGGAAACCGGCCCAGGACCATGCCGATTCATCCACTGTGACGGCACCAGCCGTCACCACGGCTCTGCCCGAACCAGTCGCCGCGGCGCTCGCCGAACTCACCCGCATGTGTACCGAAGCCGGCGGCACCCCACGGGCTGAGGATGCTGTCCGGCGCATCGATCTGAACGGCGACGGGCACGACGACTATATCCTGTTTGCCGGCTGGATAAACTGCGAAAACGCCTGGAGCATTTACGGTGACCGCGAGAAGATCCTTGATGTGTTTGCCGGCGACGGGTCGAACGGCGCAGCGCTCGCGTTCTCAAACAGCGTATTCGACGCCAGGATAGACACTGCCGACGGCAAGCAGACACTGTGGCTGACCATATCGGGCGAAGGGTGCGGCCGCCCGCCTGCCGCGACGTTCGCGGAGGAATCGTTCTGCGAGCGCGCCATCGTGGCGCAGGGCCCCGGGAAGTTTGCTTTCGCGCCCGTTAACACCGTGCGCATGATCCAATAAAGGAAAAAAAGGTCGGTACCCATTTGACGGCAGGATCGACGCTATTGATCTGACAAGGATCTGACGAATCTATCGTGTCTGATCCCGTTGATTTTTGAACTCTACCCGGGAGGTACCATGTTCAACTCCAACCCGAATCCTGCACCGAGGGACCCGCTGGAGTGGATGTGGATCACGCGCGAGGAAACCGTTGCCCGCGGCATGGTCGGCGGAGGCGGCGCGGTCTTCGTGATCCTCGTCGTCATCGGCCTAGCCTATCTCTTGATCACGGCCGTGTTCTCCTTCATGGCGGCTATCGCCGGTGTCATCGCGCTGATGTACGTGAGCGACCCCCTGAAGCTGGAAGCAGAAGACAATTTCGGAGGCGTGTTCGTCGCGCTGGGGCTCGGTTTCCTGGCATTCAACTGCGTCGAACTTGTCCTCGACATCGTCTTCGACACCTGGCTCTCCGTGCCCGGTATGGTGGGCCTGCTCGGCGAGCCAGCCTGCCCCTCGCCCTGCATGCTTGGCTTCCAGCTGGACGCCAACGGACGGCCACTCCACATGCTGATCAATAATCTTGGCGATTTCTACAGCCATACAATTGGCAAGGAAGGTGCGGGTTTTTTGCGTTACCTGCTGCATGCCGTACCGGGCGTCATGGCGCTTGCCTACGTGCTGGGCTATGCGCTTACCGAGGTGCCGCGCAACGCCGGCGGCCTGCTGCGGCTGTTCGCAGCAGCCTGGGTCGCGCTGGCAGGAGCCATGGTGGTCGCCTTTCCTATCATGCTGCTCCTGATGATGTGGCTGCGAAACCACATTCATTGATCGAAAACCGGAGGAAAACCGGGGACAGACCACGTTTACCGAGTTAGTGATCATGGTCTGTCCCCGCTTATTCCTTATCGCCTGACGACATCACCGAGCCTGTTTATTGCCACGGAGTTACATTTACCAATCAGCTCTTCCAGGTCTGCCTGCGCCCCCTTGCCAGAGACAACGACATGATTATTGACCCACCAGGTCCTGCCTTCATAGGAGCCCTTGATATCACATTCGTACTTCGACTCCCCGGTCGGCACACCTAGTTGCACTCCCATCATTGCCGATACCAGTGATGGCCCAACAATGCTGTAGGCAGGATTTTCCTCGCGGCGTATAGAAGATATAGACGCCCCCCTTTTTAACCGAGGCGAGGGCTACCATCCAGGATGGATACCTCAAAGTGGTAAAGTCAGCACACCACTGAACTGAACATAATCGGGAGGCGTCTATGCAACAAACTATAATTTACGTGGGCCTTGATGTCGATGACACCCAATACCATGGCTCGGCACTGGACAAACACACCGGTGAAGTCATTGATTTCAAATGCCGGCCGACCCTGAAAGGCCTGCTCAGCCAGTTTGAAAGACTCGATCGACGTTTCCCGGGTTGCTCACTCCGGGTGTGCTATGAGGCCTCTTACATCGGCTTCACCCTGCAGCGGGATGTAACGGAAAAAGGCTATGCGTGCGAGGTTGTGGCGCCCACCAGCATCCCCAGCCCCCGCGGCAAGCAAATCAAGACTGATCGCATTGATGCCTCGCAGCTGGCGCACTACTACGCCAACGGGTTGCTGACGCTGGTGAGTATACCCGAGATGCAGCAGGAGCAGGATCGGGACTTACTGCGCACCCGCCAGAAACTGGTGGAACAGCAAACAGAACTGCGTAAGCATCTGCAGGCGCTGTTGCGCCGCAACGGGTTGCACTACAAGGCACAGGCGCAAAGCAAAACCCATTGGACGAAGCAGCACTACAACTGGTTGGAACGCACGATTGAGGGCACATCAGGCAGTCTCAATGCGAACCTGGCGTTGTTGCTGCAGCAACTGAAAAACCTGAACCGTATCCTGGTAGCATACGACGAGCAGATCGATGCCCTGGCGAGTTCACCGCAATACCGGGAACCGGTTCAGGCTTTGACCTGCTACAAAGGCATCAAGCATCTATTTGCGCTCACGATGATTACCGAAATCGGCGACATCAAACGCTTTCCTCACCCGCGCCAACTGGTCTCCTGGATCGGCATGGATATCCGGGAATACTCCTCCGGTGGCCAACACAACCGCTTTGGCATCACGAAGCACGGTAATCGCTATTTACGCACCGCCTTCGTCGAAGCCAACCAGCGCGGCTACCGCACGGCACGCATCGGCAAAGACCTCAAAGACAGGCGGGCGCAGAGCGCACCTGAATGGATCGATATTGCCGATCGCTGCCTGCACCGGTTGAATAAAAAGGGCAACCGGTTGCTGCTCTCGGGCAAACATCCCAACAAGGTCAAGGTCGCTTGCGCGCGTGAAATGGTGGGTTTTGTGTGGGAGTCGCTCAGTAAAGTGGCTGCGTAACCAGGCAGCCAACGAAATACTGCCGCTTGTGGTCAGCTTGACAATGGATGAATCCGGAGGATAAGACTGAGATTGGGAAGCCCACGTGTCCTTCCTTAGCCAGTACAGCCCCTGAGTATAGGTTGTGGTCACCCCAAAACGGACAGCTCTTAATGCGTTAACCAGCACGCGAATACGAGGATGTGAGTCCACGGTCTACACCCGCTCTGTGATGAATTCCGTATACATTCAAGTTGACAGAGGGGGCGTCTATACGAGGAAGCATAACCCACGTATTTCGCGAGAATCCACCCGGGAACCGGACGTCAGACCGTCATATCTGCCCCTGAATCCCCCGATCCAGCCACCACACGACCTCTCCAGACCCTCCGCCACCGGCTTTCGCCGGCCTTTTTCTCTTTGTAACAGCCGTGATCCGGCCCACCGGCCGCAGTCCACCCTGCCCGACCCAACTCGGACCGGCAGCCTGACCGTGTGAATCCATGAATGCCTGCTCGCGCCGCGTCAGCCCCACCTGTCCGGCGGCGCGTGCGGCCCCGGCAGCCTCACAACCTCACGGACCGGCGCCGCTTGTTCCAGATGCGTCAGGATCTTACCAATCACCACCAATGGGATGGACTCCTCCTCCCCTAAACGGCATCGAGGTGCCAGACTGGATGTGTTAGCCACCAGCCACGAGAGAGAAGGAGTCCACGATGAACAAGCTTAGTCGCGTTGGTATTGATTTGGCAAAGAATGTATTCCAGCTGCATGGTGTTGATCGGCATGGGGAGAGCGCATGGCGTCGACGGTTGACGCGCGATAGCTGGCTGAAGGTATTACTGGATAAAGTCGATCCGGGTTGTGTGATCGGCATGGAAGCCTGTACAGGTGCGCATCATTGGGCACGTCATTTCCAAGCCCGGGGTTTTACCGTAAAACTGATTGCCCCACAGTTTGTAAAGCCCTACGTAAAGAGCAACAAGAACGATGCCAATGATGCCGAAGCGATTTGCGAAGCGATGAGCAGGCCCAACATGCGGTATGTGGCCGTCAAGACGGTCGAACAACAGGACATTCAGGCGGCCCACCGGATTCGTAGGGAGTTGATCGGACACCGCACCGCCAAGGCCAATCAGATCCGCGGCCTGGTTGCCGAGTACGGGTTGGTGGCGCCCCAACAAATGGCGCGCTTGCGTGCGGCGGTGCCAGCGTGGTTAGAAGATGCTGAGAATGGCCTGACGAACCGCTTCCGCTGGTTACTCAATGGCCTGTGGAATGATTTGCAGACCCTCGATCAGCGTGTCGCGGAGCTCGATTACGAGATCGAAGAGATCGCGCAGAGCGACCCCGTGGCAAAGCGGCTGCAGCAGCTGCGCGGTGTCGGGCCGTTGATCGCGACGGCACTGGTTGCCGCTGTGGGTAATGCGGAGCAATTCGCCAATGGCCGACAAATGGCGGCGTCACTGGGACTGACGCCGCAACAACACAGCTCCGGAGGTAAAGACCGCTTGCTGGGCATCAGTAAGCGTGGTGATGCCTATCTGCGCAGCATACTGATCCATGGCGCGCGATCGGTGATCCGAACCGCTAAGCACAAGGATGACCGATTGAGTCAATGGGTAACCAGTCTGGCTGACCGAAGGCACCCGAATGTAGCTGCAGCGGCGTTGGCAAATAAAACGGTGCGCATTGCCTGGGCCATGTTGAGGCATGGCACGGATTACCAAGCTGATCGGATTTCAGCTTGATAAGCAGCCCGGATCAGATCACCGATTAACCGAAGTGTTAAGTAGGAGAACCTCACTTACGATTGCAGAGCAAACCGAACGATGGCGAACAGGTCGAACCGGCGCCGGCAGAACCCGTGCGTGAGCAGGTGCGAGAAGCACGATAAACCGATTGGGAGCTGGCGCGCGAATAGCCCATCATGGCCCGGTATCGGAACCGCGATACACAATTCAGAGGCCGGATACACGTGCGCAGTCGAATCTACCCGCCAAAGAACGGAGTGCTTGCAAACGAGGAGGAGTCCATACACGGGTCCTCGATGCTGGTAATGACCTTCACCGGCCCACCGAATTCAGTGCAGGTCGCAATATCAATCCCAAATACCCTTTTCAGACGCTGCGCCCAGGTATTGCCATGGATGGCATGTATGCCGGTTTTGCAGGAGCAAAACCGGTCATCGCAGACCGGCGAGCAGCCGGCGAATTTATATCCTCCGTCCCCTTTTATCCCAGACCTGGACCAGAACAGTCATTTCAAGGTGGTTTCTAACGTGGAAATGATGGGCAGCCGGAGCGAAGCGCAGGGAACCACAAGCACAGCTTGTGGTTATCCCTCTCGACTGCAGGGTTAGACGTTTTCACTCGACTCGTTATCCCAGATTTAAAATCGGTAGATACAGGATAATCACAGCCGTGCTGACCAATAAAATAGATACCAGGAAGAGTACGACGAAGCCAATTGTAATTATGGTTTGTGCTCTTTTCTGATGTTGCTTCTTGCTTGTTACGAGTAGTGCCAGAGCCAGTGCTGCCGCTGGCAGCACCCACCACAGCTGGCGCCCTTTGAGAAACGCATTGTCAATGCGGGAACGTCTGCTCCGAAGGAGCTGAATACTTGCTCTACCTGAGCAGTACCGATTGTGGCTGTGACTGCGCAAGCAAGCAAAGTTGCGCAGAGTAACCAACACGCAATCATCAGTGCTGCGCTTCGCGGAACAAGACTCGTACTTTGCGCTTCAGACACTGAGGATGATGAATTTGTCATGGCTGGAATCCTGGATCAGCAGACATCTGGCGTTCGCATCAGCGGCAATGTGCACGCGTAGCTGGCATTTTGTCCGACTGCATGCGTTTTTCAGGCGTCACTTTGGTATTAGTTCGGATAGCCTTCGGCTCGACCCTTTGGATAGTATCGCTCCCGGTTTTGTCCATCGAACGATTTAATATTCATTTTCTCAACTGTACCTGGATCAATGCACCGCGCATTGACGTTCACGCCATCCGGATGTGATCGGGGAACGTAAAATGACTTGATACCGCAATTCTTGCAGAACAGGTGCTTCGCTTCACCGCTATCGAATGTGTACTCAATCAGGCATACCTCACCAGATTTCAGAGTAAATCGATCACGTGGAACCATCATTCCCAAGTAGCCGGACATCGAGCAAATACTACAGTAACATTCAGATAATTGGATGACTGCTGGCGCTGGCACTTCGAACCGTACTCGTTGGCAATGACGGCCGCCTTGCTGTTTAATCATGATCCCTCCGGACACCCATCGTCTCAAACACCGGCGCAATTTATTGCGTCCGAGTGCTTTGACCTGTGTGCATGGGAAGCATAACCCGGGTATTTCGTGAGAATCCACCCGGGAACTGCACGTCTCGGACAGCAGGGGTCAGTACCCTTTTCCCAGACCCTGGTTTCAACCGGATGGCTGGGTGTCGGGAAACGGTACAGACCCCTTATTCACCAGTGATAGAGCAGCCGGAGTGCATATACGTGCAAGGAGTACCCCCAAGGTCGCGCCCATAGTGGGGAGTTTGCCGATTCTCTATCACTTCCATAATCGTACGTATTATCTTCATCGCTTGAGTCTGAGCCAGCGCTGTCTGACGAGCTGCCCCCCACTACCGCATCCAGCAGCACTGCTGCGCCGACCGCCCCCAGCAAGTATTTCCACCCGTCGTCATTCGCGCTGCTGGAAGATCGTTGGGCAGCGGATTGATCGTTGGCCAACAACTGCTGCTCCAGACGTTTCGCCGATTCGTCCCCTTCTTCGACAGCTTCATGCAACAACTCGCGGGCCTTGGTCTCGTTCTGCTCGATACCGGTGCCAGTATCATACGCAAATGCCAGATTGACTTGTGCTCTGGCATTGCCCTGGTCGGCGGCCTTGCGGTACCACCGGGCGGCCTGGGCATCGTCCTGCGGCACGCCCTGGCCGTGGGCATAGAGCACCCCGAGATTGTTCTGTGCGACAGCATTGCCCTGGTCGGCGGCCTTGCGGTACCACTGCGCGGCCTGGGCGTAGTCCTGCGGCACGCCTTGGCCGTTGTCAGTAGAGCAACGCCAAGATATGAATGGTGCGTCAGCGTTGCCCTGGTCGGCGGCCATGCGGTACCACCGGGCCGCCTGGGCGTAGTCCTGCGGCACGCCCTGGCCGTGGTCGTAGAGCAGCCCGAGATTCGTCTGTGCCTCGCTTCGCCCTGGTCGGCGGCCTTGCGGTACCACTCGGCGGCCTGGGCATAGTCCTGCGGCACGCCCTGGCCGTTGGAATACAGCGACCCCGAGATTATATTCCGCGTCGGCGATGCCCTGGTCGGCGGCCTTGCGGTACCACTCGGCGGCCTGGGCGTAGTCCTGCGGCACGCCCTGGCCGTTGTCATAGAGGAGCCCGAGATGGATTGGGCGTCAGCATTGCCCTGGCTCGGCGGCCTTGCGGTACCACTCGGCGGCCTGGGCGTAGTCCTGCGGTACGCCCTGGCCGTTGTCATAAAGGAACCCGAGAATGGATTGGGCGTCGGCGTTGTCCTGGCCGGCGGCCTTGCGGTACCACTGGGCCGCCTGGGCATAGTCCTGCGGCACGCCTTGGCCGTTGTAGTAGAGCGCCCCGAGAAGGTACTGTGCTTCAGCATGGCCCGGTCGGCGGCCTTGCGAAACCACTGGGCCGCCTGGGCATAGTCTTGCGGCACGCCCAGGCCGTCGTGGTAGAGCGCCCCGATATCGAATTGTGCGCCCACATGGCCCTGGTCGGCGGCCTTGCGATAGTACTGGAGCGCCTCGACGTAGTTGTGACTCGCCTGCAGGGCGCGACCCAACTGAAATAACAGACGGGGAGAAGGAACCTTCAGAACTGCTTGTCGGCAGTTGGCTACCGCTCGTTCGCCGTCGATGTGATCCATGGGAACGCCGGGTATGTCAGGAGGGCGGCTTGGATCGGAAGGACTTGCCGCCAGCGAATCGCAATCCGTTTCGGCAGTGTCGGCCCATGCGCATCGCGCGGTACCCCATAACAAGAGAGCCACGGCGACAGCAACGGCTGCCGTTAAAAACCATTCAGAATGGGTTGGATATGCAGGCACCTGTCTGCCCTGATATTTCCAGGGCATCATCAACTTCGGTGACCAGGTGCAGGACAGTGCTTTCCGTCTCGGCATATTCACGCTTGCCTCCTGTTAGCTTGTTGACACTCGATTACCGATGTTTGCTGCTGCAAAGCGTAGCTATAGTTGACAAATGTACTGCGGTAATGCCCTACACAGCTTTATTAGGTATCGCCAGCTCAAAACCAGGACGAACAATTCGGGACAAACCACGATTTCTCAGGCCGCAATCGCCAGAGGCAATGGCAATTGGAAGCGCCCCTCCACCACGCCACACAGGTTATGTCCTCATCAAGTTCTTCCCAGCCCAGCGCGCCACCGTTCTGGCAGAGTTCAACCTTGCCAAGCGCCTCATCGGTAGCACCAGCAAGAATGCGAAAACGCGCGGCGGGGAAGCTTACGTGACGACCATCAGTCAGTTCGATAGGTAATGGAACTGCCCAGCACACCCTCCAGCCCGGTATCATCCGCCGGCTCCAGCGTCAGATAGCTGTTGTCCGGATCGCGCACCAACCGTCCCTGGCGTTCCAGGTAGTGCCCGGTCCGTTCGCTGATGGCGTAAACGAGATGTTCCAGTTCGGTACGGTCAGGCGCCTTGACCCGCTGAAAGCGCTGCTGAGCGTGTCCGCCGGTATACACGCCGTCGAGGAGCAGCATATGAAAGTGGACAAGGTGAATTGATGCGTAGCATCAAGAGAAGGTGCCCTGGGGCATATTGAGATTGAGCGCACTACCAAAACGCTGGATGAACGTCACCGCACCGGTGCGTGCGCTCTGCTGCGTGTGACCGGCCATCCTGGTCTGGTGCGTGGCCAGTGTCCGGTAGACGATCCCCGGCACCCGGCCCATCACCGCCGGGCGAGTCGCGAACAGAAAACGCAGCGCATAGGGAATGCTGAGCATCCACTGCTCCAGACGCCTGCACTTGAGGTAATCCTCGAATTCCCGCTGGACATGGTCGGGTAATGACCTGCCCTGCGCGGTCATCAGGTCCGCAAAAGCCGGATAGTAGTGCGCAACAAGCTGGTATAAGAGAATCCGTTCGGGGCGATGCCGCTG
>CAWDLS010000010.1:0-57820 GCA_963803275.1 uncultured Gammaproteobacteria bacterium
AGTTCCTGATGTGTTCCCGTATCGTCTCCTCATCCCGCCCGATCGTCGAAACGAAATACCCTCTCACCCGGAAATGTTGGCCGACAAAACCTCGCTTTTGCTCCCCATACACCCGGGACAGATGAATCGCACTCTTACCCTTGATGTAACACACTACCTGCGAAACCGCGTACTGCGGTTGAATCGAGATTATCATATGCATATGATCGGGCATCAGATGTCCTTCCTCAATCCGGCTTTCCTTATGCTCGGCCAGCCGAAATATTATTTCCCCCCAAGTGCCGCATCAACTGCCCGTATAACGTCCTTCTGCAGCACTTCGGGATAAATACTATGTGATTTGTGCACTCCCATTTCGAGTGGCTTAGGCTTTCAAACTCGTCCATCGCGATTCTCCTTAGTTGTGTGCTTGGCGGCTCACGCTTCGGAGTTTCACCGATGGACTCCTGTAAATGTCAAACTGCTACTGCCTCTCAGGCAAAGCCGGGGGAACTCTCATGATGGTTTAGATGCTCTAGTGTCCATTGAACTTGCCGACAAGCCTTCCGCGACGTTTACCTCATGCGATACCTCCGCCTGTACAACAAGAAGGCCAAGCCCGTGAAGTGGAAGTACTTCGAACCGTCACGAGGTATTACTCCCGATTCAATCGTTACGGTCCACTAGAAGCCAACCCATTTCGCTAGCATGCTGCGATAGGCCACAAACACAGCCAAAACATATCCATACTGTGCGCTGCAGTTTAATATGCAATTATATGAATACAGTGCAGGTGACGCTAAAGTGTTGAAAGCGAAGGTGGTCCTACTTTACGAAGGTTGCAGCCTCTTCGTTTCATAGCCCATCTTCTTCATCCAGTTCCCCAACATTCTCTCGAATAGTTCGATCTCTCCCGCTGTCAGGCGATTGCACCACTGGCCAACTGTTTCATCTGAAATGTGAGTGGCTAATCGCTCGTGCCCCATTTGATGCTTAACAATGGTCTCCGAGAATTTGCTCGGATTTAACTGTTGAAAATCGAAGGTCTCATGAAGAAACTCCATCACGTCTGTCATTACTGTTTCTGGGAATCGACATAGCTCCTCGTAACGAACCAATTTAGTATTATCACCGTTCTTGTTAACATTCAGATATGTCTGGACGGAACGTTTCCAAAGCTCAGCATACAAGGGAATGCTCCTAACTGTTGCAGTTGGATTACGAAGCACTGACAGATAGCCGTCTCTAGGATCTCTCACCATAAAAATAAATTGGGCGTTAGGGAAATAACGCATCATAAACTCCAATCGCAATGCATGTTCTGGCGTTTTCTCTATGAACCGCTTACCTCGTTGCTGAGCTAATACTCGCTCAGCGATTCTATCGAACAGATCCACCGCATCGCGCGCCTTTTTGAGTATAGCCGTCATCTCCTGCCTGGAAAGTTCATTATAATTCAGATCGGTAAAATTATGGCGCAGAAAATATCCTGTCTCCCCATCGATTCCCGCGAAATTCGGATGAGCACGCAATAATGATTGCATCAATGTGGTACCACTTCTTGGCGGTCCTATCACGAACACATGATTGGCACTTGAAGTAGTGCGGATAAAATTATAACTGGCATTGCGTAAAGCCCATAATGGGTTACGAAAACCTTTGAGGATTCTGCGTAATGTAGACCCCGATCGAGGCCTGGCAACTTCACTTTGGTTTTAATCATCATTGTAATAAACCCATACTAACGAACCTACTGCTTCCCATTGGTGATAACTTCCATCTTTTTAAAATGGATCAGAGTACCGCGCTATCCGTTGATCCTCTCACGCAAACCCGTGATAACCGACGGCCTTAGACCCGTTTTACTTCGCACTTGATATACTAAAACAGTATTCCACAACACGATGCTAAGCGAAGTCGCCGCTGCAGCCCCGGTAATACCATATTGTGGGATCAACACTGCATTGAGCGCGACATTGGATATGGTGCTCACAGCTACGCCTAATGCTGCTGCACGCTCATGTCCCGACATGATCAAGATCATCTGCACCGGTCCAGCCGCGATATTGATAATTTGACCTGCGCTTAGAATGGCTAGAGCAGGCTGACCAGCCACGAATGCCTCGCCGAACAGTCGGAGAAACCATTCACCTCCTATTATGAAAAATACACCTAAAGGCAAGCTGGCTAGAGAAACCAGGACTGTCGACCGGTTCAACAGGCGCTGTATCCGTTCCCTTTGGTCAGTTGCATATAGGCGAGCCACCAACGGACCCAACGGCATGATAGCCGCTCCCAGGAAGAGAGTTAGAAAGCTAGCGCCCCGTGTTGCTGCTTGGTAGATCCCGGCCGATTCGGTGTCCCGCAAGCTACCCAGCATTAGAATGTCAGCATTGGAGTTAATCGTGGACAACCCAGTAAGCAGCATTAGGGGAAGGCCAGCTACCAACCAATGGCGCGCTTCGTAGTGAGGCCATACATGCCTCCAGTCGACTTGGTGTACTGAAAAACTGTATACCAGCAGCACCACGCCTAGGAGGAATGCACCAACTGTCGCCAACACCTGCAATGCGAAGATAGCTGCCAGATCCAGAGTCCCTGCACCCAAGATCCAGAGGCACGCCAAAGCGATTACGAAGACCAGCAACCGTGCGATCTCGGGCACTTGGCTTCTCACGATTTGTTGTAATCCCATCTGTGTGGCTGCTATCAACTCTCTTTGTATGGAAAAAAAAGAGCAGCAAGACGACAGCCAAGAGCATCATACAGCCGCCGGGTGGCTCCCAGCCAAGTAACCACGAGATGGCCAAAGCTAGCGATACCACAAGGAGAGATGCGGCCGCCGACAGCCCATAGCTGTATCGAAGGATACCTTTGATACCGGACCAGTCGCCACGCCCCAAGCTCGCCGCCACCTCTCGAGTAACAATACTAGGCAGCCCCAGCCCTGACGGCATTGCGAGAAGCGATAGGGCGGACATCATGAAATAATATGCGCCGTAGCTTTCAATCGTGAGAAGGCGGGCAAGAAATAGGCTAGTGACGAAGCTGAGACCAGTAGCACCGAAGCGGAATACAACCATCCAAGCAGCCCCTCCTAGGAGCAGGCGCCGCAAACTACCATCGCCGCCACGCAACCTGTCAAACCTAGGTGCGCTGGCGAATACGCGCCGGGGATGCCCAACGGCAACCTCGGGTTTGCTACCAAATGACCTCACTGAACGCCTTTCTTTATCGAATCGGATTAGCGGAGGTCTATCTTATGAGATCACACATTCATCTGCCGGAGTACGCACTGGTCAGGAGGCTTCTCTCGAACAATGATATATCGTCTGATGCCCACCCGATTACCCGATGTACTCTACTTGCCTGTTGTGCGCAGCTGTGGGGTGCACCCCGTAGTAATCGAAGGAGACGGCACCTCGGTGTAATAACCTTTCCTGAAGGCACGCCGTCGCCATATCAGGGATAAAAATCGGTAACTCGACCAGAGTTCTTATGAACTTTCCGAGACTTCTTGCCTGAGTTGTTCAATTTCACTCTTGAGCAGCTCGTATTCGCGTATCTTGCGCTTCAGGAATCGAGCCGTGATTTTCGCCTTCTCACTCAGGCCCTTGGTTGTGAGTACGTACGCGTAGGCGATCTTGTTGTTGCTGTTTTTGAAATTGCGCGCTTTCAGCCAGCCTTTTCCATCAGACGCCTTGATGCAGTAATTGGTCTTGCCCAGACTGATCCCCATCTCTTTGGCCAGATCCCGTTGGCTGATGTCGGGGTCTAGTTCGATGAGTTTGAAGAGTTTGTAGGAGATTTCTTCGTTCATGGGTGGAATCTTCCTTGATAAATTCAGACACGCTACCGCCATGCCGTGTCGTTTTGCACGGTAGCGGATGGGGTGAATTATGTCTTGCTTTTGCCTGTTCAAATTGAATTCCGGAGACGAGCAAGGGGTTGCGTTCAATTATTGAACGCAATGTGGATTAGACGCGAGGAGTTGGTATGGATCAATAAACTGATCGAGCTAATACATATGCATTAGATTGGGGCTGAATCCATATTCTGGATTGCCATGAAAAGCATGAATTACAAAGATAGTGGATTCATCGGGTGTCTGGGCGGCGTTTGTTCAATGGTTACTGGATGATTCGCTACACTAACCGCGCGGGTGGAACCGCGGGAATTCAGGCGAGGCGTTTATTATTATCCCCTCTCCCCAGCCCTCTCCCCGTGGGAGAGGGAGCTAACTAGCCGGTGCGCGAAACGCATCCTGCAGTTTTATCCCCTCTCCCCGCTCTCGAGGGAGAGGGCGTTAATACTTTCTAATTACTGGATGCAGGAATTAATTTGAGCGAGGTCGTGATTGATTTTCAGATCTCAGGTAGCGGGAGAGCCAGGCCATGGCCAGGATCACCATGAAGGTGGCGGCGTAGGCGGGGATCTGGAGATTGAATTCGACGGTGGCGTGGATCAGCATGGCGGTGATCGCCATGGTTGCGGCAAAACCGATGCCCCGTGCGAACTGGCTGCGGCGCTTGCGCTGGGCGAGGATCGCGTTTCGTAGGGCGAGGATGACGACGCCGGCCGGGAATAGGCCAGCCGAGGATGCCGTATTCGGTGAGGAATTCGAGGTAGTCGTTGTGGGCGTGCTCCAGGATACCCTGACCCGCATCCCCTTCCCGGTAGCGCGGAAAGACGCCGTAGTAACTCCCCGCCCCGGCGCCGAAAAGCGGGTAGTCCTGCCACAGTTCGCAGCTGTAGATGTCGAACTCGTCGCGTGATCTCCTGTGCCAGGGTAGTCTGCTCGATGCGTTCCTTCACCTGCTCGATGCCGACCCAGCTGCCGATGATGATGATGTCGATCACGATCAGGCTGGCGATCAGCAGCATCATCGGGCCGTGGCATGTCCTTGAACAGGATCAGGGCCAGGCTGCCGGTAATGAGCAGGCTGGCAAAAAACGCGGTGTTGCCCATGCGCGAGCGCGTGAGCACCAGGGCAATGACCATGATGGCCAGGAAGATGCGCAGCGGGGCCTTGGCACTCAGGATCAGCGCCCCGATATGCCGCAGCCGCTGGCGCCAGGAACCAGCGCCTGCGCTCCGCCCCATCGAGGCGATCAGCAGGCCGATCCCGACAGCCAGGCACAGCACCAGATAGGCCGCGAAATGGTTGCGATTGACAAAGGTGCCAGTGGCTACGCCGCCACCGGCGACCGCCAGGGCCAGGCTGCCATAGACGGCCTGTCCCAGGCCGCTCAGCACCAGGATGTAGGCGAGTGTCTTCAGGCGTTGCCTTGAGTCGACCAGCAACAGCGTCAGAATGAAGAGGAGTACATACGCCAGGGATTTGAGCCAGGCGGTGATGGAGGCGGACAGATCGAGAGTGAGTCGGGCGCTGTGGCTCGTTCGCTGCTGAGGGCAGTTGGATCCCGATGGGAGTACGCTGTTGTTAGTTAACGCCGTGTTGATGTCGTCGCCGGCGGAACGAATCGGGTTCGGTAACCCAGCCGGTTGGCCAGTGTCGACTGGCTGAGCGCCGAGCAGCCGCGGCCGACGATCACCGGAATTGGAAATGTCCGGGAAGGACGGCAACGGTCGTGCGACCGGGTTGGGCACGAGGTCCTGGTTGGCGAGGAGCGGCCCGAGCTGGGCCTGTTGGTAGAGCGTCGCGGTATTCGGGGAGATCGCCGCCACCACGCTCATTGGCAGCGGGATCATCTGCAGCAGGCCGTAGCCCAGCCAGAGGGAGAACAGGACACAGTGCCGATCGGGCGTGGCGGAAGGGTTCGGTGAGGACCACGCGGTCGCGTGCGTATTTGAACAGCCACACGGCTGCCATCAGGTAAACCCAGACCTCCATCAGCGCCCAGGCCCAGGGACGGTTGCTGCCAAGAGGGATCGGAAGCCAGACGAGCAGTATCAGGAAGGCGGCGAACAGACCTGCGGTGCTGCCCTTTCCATTGGGACGATTATTCGAATGACGCTTTAACCCCATGGATACCTCGAACTCTCGATTCTAAACAATTGTAGAGCGGGCTTGCCCGCGATCAGAACGCCATAACAACATCGATTCGCGGGCGAGCCCGCTTCTGCAGGCAGAGATCTCAATTTTCCGTGACTGACCCCATGGGTGTATTACATCAGTGAGGCTGCGGTGGGCTGCCGTACGCCGTTCTGCCGTGGTCAGTTTGAAGCTGGTGCGCGTGCGGGATGTGCCTCGCCCGCTTCAAGCAGGTCGAAGCGTCTGGCCACGGCAGCATGAGCCGCGAGCCGCTCGACAGGCCGCGCGCAACGCTGTGCTCGACCTCGGTCTGCAGTGTCGCAGGCAGTTGGTCCCACACCGCGAAGACCGCCGCCGGCGATGCTGGCCTGCACGCGTGGTCTCCCAGGGACCCAGGTCAAGTGCGCGCTGCAGGGCAAGTGCGAACTCGGCATCGATGTGTTGCTGGGTTACTTTGAGCAGCGCGATATCGGCCCAGGCATCGGGCCAGGCCGGGCGCAATACGAGCGCTTGCCGATAATACCCGAGTGCGTGTTCGAGGTCCGCGCTGGATTCGGGCGCCGGCGCTTCACCACCCGGCGTTCATAGAGCTGACCCAGATCGCTCAGGATCTGTGCATCGAACGGCGCCAGGCGGCTGGCCAGCCACAGGTAACGCTGCACCTGCTCCCAGGCCCAGGCCGGCGGCCCCTCCTCTTCCGGCCAGTCCCACTCTTCCATGCGGGTCGCCGCCTCACGCGGTAGATGTCGGCCATTCCGAATGCCGCCGCCACAACACTGAGCGCAAGCAACAGGAAGGCCAGCAGCAGGGTGAGCGGTTTACTCATGGATCATGTGGCGGCGTTATGCTGCTGCGATAGCATCCGCGTCGGCTCGTGCAGGATTCGCCGCGGATTGTCGCGCACCAGGCGCCAGGATTCGGCTTCACCGACAATGCGCCGCCGCGGCGGCGCGGCCTGGCTCGAGGTCCGGGACCCGGTGAGCGGGTGTTGTGCGCATCCGAGGCCAGGAAGCTCACCCAGCCGCGTTCGAGCAGCTGGCCGGCGCGCTTTCTGGCCTGCGGCCCGAAGTCCCCTGCCACCGCCCCGGCGGTGACCTGCAGCAGGCAGCCCAGTTGCACGAAGGGGGTGATCCTCTCGATATTGCGGATCACGTCCTTGTTGCGCTCGGGGTGCGGGATCACCGGGCGGATTTTGCGCTGCCAGGCACCACTGTGACCAGCTTGTCGCTGCCCACCGGGATGTGGCTGTGGGGAAATTCCAGCAAGACGAGCCGGTAGCCGTCCAGGCTGCCCAGCCAGGGGACCTGTTGCGCCTCGACCATGGCCATGAGCTCGGGGCCGATGCGGATCTCCGCCGCCATGCCGCAGGCGCAGGCGCGATGCCGTGGTCTGCAGGCAATGCTGAAACCGGCGGGTGGCCTCGCGCACGCTTTCCCGGGTGTTTTCGTAGCGTCCGGCATGAATGTGCGGGGTGACGACGGCCTCGGTGATGCCGTTGGCGACCGCCAGCCGTGCCATCTCGAGGGCTTCATCGAGTTCCTCCGGGCCGTCGTCGATGCCCGGCAACAGGTGGCAGTGGATATCGATCAGTCGGGGGAGTGCCTGGGCGGTCGCGTGTGTCGGACACGCGCAAGCCCGGTGGATTACGCCGCGCTAACCCGTCCGGCGCGCCGTGCGGGTACCTCTGCACCCTGAGACTCGGTGCTCTGGCCGTAGCTGTAGGGGCTGTAGTGGCCATAGCGGGAATACCCGTACTTGTATTTGCCATAGCCATGTGCCGCTTCGGGATTGATCTGGTTCAGTACAGCGCCGAGCAGCGTCGTGCCGGTGTCACTCAGGGCACTCAGTCCCTGGCGCACGGCCTGGTGGGCGCGTGTCGTCGGCCTTGATCACGTAGACGACACCGCTGGCCTTGGTCGCCAGTACCCGGGCATCACTGACGAGTTCCACCGGGGCCGAATCGATCACGACCGTGTCGTAGGTGGCGGCCGCCGTTTGCCAGCACCTGCGCGAACCGCTCCGAGGACAGGATCTTGAGTGGATCGGGCGGGACCGTGCTGCCGGCGCACAGAACATGGATGTCTCCGGGCACGGTGCGGATGCATTCCTTCACCTTGGCCGTGCCGGCCACCAGGTCGGTCAGGCCCGGTGTGCTGCGAATCGAGTCCGAACAGCTTGGCCAGGGCGGGCCGGCGCAGATCGGCATCGATCAGCAGCACATTGCCCAGCTGCCCCAGGGCGAGCGCCAGGTTCAGCGCGACCGTGCTCTTGCCTTCCCCGCTCACCGTCGATGTAACCACCAGGGTCTGCTGTGACTGGTCGAGACCGGAGAGTGCGACACCCGTACGGATGGTGCGAATCGCTTCCGCGAAGCTCGAGGTCGGCTCGTCCAGGAATTCCATGGCCGGCACGAAGGGTGCCCCGTCGGCCCGCTTGCCCTTGAGCAGCATCAGCTCGCCGAGTACCGGGATGCCCAGGCGTTCCTCCACATCTTCGCGGCTCTTCAGGGTATTGTCGAACCGGTCCAGCATCAGGGCGATGCCGATCCCGCCCATCAGGGCCAGGATCAGGCTCGATCAGCACCATCCGCCGCTTGTTGGGTTTGACCGGGCGTGAACTCCGGCACCGCGGGATCGACGACGCGGGCGATCATCGACACCGTATCCGCCCTGCGTGTGCTGGTTTGCATTAACTGGTTCAGAAAGGCATCGTAGGACTGGCGGTTGGTCGCCACGGCCTGCTCCAGTGCCTTGGCCCCGAGCTGCTTGCGACTCAGTTCCTGCACGCTGTCCTCGAGTGTCTTGACTTCCGCCTGCAGCCGCTGCTCGTTGGTCCTGGCAATCTCGTAGTCGGTCCTGAAGCCATCGACGATCTTGTCCAGTGCCTCATCGATCTGCTCGCGTACCGTCTGGAGATTGCTCCTGGAATCATCGAGCCCGGGATAATTGTCCTGATAGCGTTCCGAATCCGCACGGACCTGGCGTTCCAGCTCCTGCTCCTGTGTCCCGCAGGCGCTGGATCCAGGTGATTATCGAGCACGGCCGGGATGGCGTCCATCTGCCCCGGTATCCCGCAGGCGCTGGCCCGCTGATAGAGACTCTCCGCCTCGCTGCGCGCCTGATGCGCCTCGCTCAGCTGCTCGGTGCGGTCCTGGAGCTGTTCGGTCCTGACGCTGCGCATGCCCTCGACATCGACCAGACCCGCCTCTTCCCGGTATTGCTGCAGGGCATCCACCGATTCCGTGACCTGCTGTTGGGATTTTTCGAGCTGCTCCTGCAGCCATTGTGAGGCCTCGGTCGTGGACTCGATCCGTTGCTTCAGGTTGTAGTCGATGTAGGCCTTCGCGAAGGCATTGGTGATGCGTGCCGCCAGCCGCGGGTCGGTCGACTCGAAACTGACCTTTACCATGGAGGTGTCCCGCACGGGCTGGACAGCGAGGTTATTCATCAGCCAGCCGAGCAGGACCTTGTCCGGATCGGCCTCTGGCGATCGGTCGACTGCGGGCAAGATGGGCCGCTCCAGCCACGACTGGGGAACCCAGTCACGCCAGTCGAAACCGGATGCGGCATTCTGTTTCGTTGTTATCCAGCAGCGCTGCCCGGTCCGTGACCAGCTGCTCCAGCACTGCCTTGGCGACCTCGCGCGACTTGAGCAGTTCATACTGCGTGCCCAGAAACTTGCCTTGATCGAACCCGGCTCGACGACTCGTCCTGGCTGGACACCGTCACGGTTTCGTTCCCGCCGATCAGCAGGGTCGCGGTGGACCGGTAGACCGGCTGCAGCGACCAGGCCCACACGGTGGTAAACAGACCGACTGCGAAGGCAAGGCCGAGGATGCCCCACTTGTAGCGCAGGATGACCCGCCAGTAATGCGCAGGTCGATGCCCTCATCCTCGACGAAATCACCGAACCCGCCGGAAGGCGGAACGGAAGAATTATCTGACTTGTGTGCCAGACTCAGCTGGACGGTTTTCATAAGCTGCATGATACAACCAGGAATAACCCCGTGCCACCAGCGTTATTGCGCTGATGCGCGGACATGGATATATCCGGTTTCAGCCGGAGAGGTGTGGCTGAAGCCGAATCCACGCCATGCCTCACAGGCATGGTCTGATCAAGCTGTCTTTCGTCATTCCGGCTCATCCCGTCATTCCGGGCACAGCGCAGCGGAGGGCCGAAATCCGGGATGTGGAACGGTGCACAAAGTGTACCTTGCAACTGCGCTGTACCCGGAATCGCGAATGCGGGAATGACGGCATGGTCGGACCTTGCTAATGCGAGGGACTGATGACGTCTTCACACTTTCCCAAGATCCACCCCGGCCCTCTAACCAGTTTTCTGGCCGTGTCTTTGGGCAATTTCTGGGTGATGAACTTGCCATTGGGCAGTAAATGACAGACATAGACTTTGTCCTTGTCGTCTTTATCGCCCTTGTGGTCTCTGTCGTCCTTGCCCCTTGTCGTCCTTGCCGCCCTTGCCACCCTTGTCGTCCTTGCCATTCTTGCCACCTTATCGTTCTTGTCGTTACTACTGTTACTGCCGCTCCTGTCATCATTCCCGTTCGCCGCGAGCAGCAAGGGTTTCGTCGTCAGCGACTCACTGCCACCGTTAAGGTTAGACCAGGATGGTGCGGCTGCCTGACCAGGCCCGGCAGAAAATACACCTGTCTCGCCGGGACTGCGCAGGGCGTGATCCTGCCCTGCCTCCGCCACTGTGAGCGTGAATGGCAGCGTGCAGAACAAGGTGGTTACCAGCACTGACAAGACCGGTATGAGTCGAATACGCATGTTACTTTCTCCCTGACTTACAGTATTTGCAATGAATGTTGACACGATCGCCCGGTTGAACTCCGTCTGTGGCTGCACCACCATCGTAGGGTGCGCTGCGCGCACCGTGAATCTTCAAGCCCACCTCAGTCCAGTGACTCCGATAAGGCCTTCAACGCAGCGTCCAGGCTGCCTGGCCGTTTCCCGGGCGCTGTCCCGCGCACATCATTCGCGCGGCGCGTGTGCTGTCGCAAACGGCTGATAGCCGGTGAGCGGGGCATGGGTCAGCCCCGGCTCGTGCGCTGCATGCTGCTCTGAGCCAGCGGACCGGAGTTCGCGAAGGCTGACACCCGCCCGCCACCGCTGGCAAGATAATGCGGCTCCGCCAGCGCGAGCAATTGCTTGTTCACACTGTCACCGAGAATCTCCTCGACCAGTGCGCCATCGATGCGTTCCTGCTGCTGTTCGTAACCGTATTCCAGCACGGTGTCGCAGAGCGAGTTGATCAGCCTGGGTATGCCCCGGCTGCGCTGGTAGACCCGTGTACAGGCTTCCACAGTGAATAAGCCGGGATCGCCGCCGGCCACAACCAGCCGGTGCTGGATGTAGTGTCCGGTTTCCTGTTCATCCAGGGCCTGGAGGTGATGCTCCACCGCAATGCGCTGCGCAAACTGCCGCATGTCAGGCCGTTCCAGGATGCCCCGCAGTTCCGGCTGTCCGGCCAGCACCACCTGGAAAGCGGGATAGTCGACATTGATATTCATCAGCAGCCGCAGGTCTTCGAGTACATGCGCCGACATGTTCTGCGCCTCGTCCACGAACAGCAGCGCACTGCGTCCCCGCTCCGCCTGCTCTTTCACAAAGCTGACAAAGGCCCGGTGCAAGCTGACATCACTCCGGTCCGTTACCTCGATGTCGAAGGCCTGCAACACCCACTCGAGCAGGTCGTCGAATTTGGAATGGATATTGTTGATGAGACCGATCGTCACCTCGCCTTCCAGCTCGCGCACCAGGTGCTGAATGAGCGTCGTCTTGCCGGAACCGATCTCGCCCGTAATCAGCGTCGTCCCGGCCCGGTTCAGGATGCCGGAACGAAATTTTGCCAGCGCCTTGCGATGCTTGCCGCTGATGTAGAGAAACGCCGGGTCCGGCAGCAGCGAAAACGGTTTTTCGCGGAACTGGTAAAATGATCGGTACATGACGTCAAAAACCCTGGTTGATGGCGGGCGATCCGGACCGGCCGGAATCATCCACACGCTTGCGGCTACAGCCTTGCATGAACTTTCGTGCCGGGCGTGACCCTGGCACGGGATGTCGCCGGATGCCGGGGCAGGTGCCCTGTCCGATCTTTTCATTTGCCACCACGAGTCTGATCATCACGTTATATCCGTGCAAGGTTTTACGCTTCCTGCCTCGTGCCCGTCCACTCACTGCGCTTTTCATAGTCCTCGCAGGAGGCGGCATCCGCGTACAGGGGCGATAACACATGGCACCAGCTCAACAGCGCGGTCTCGATATCGTAATGGCGTTCGAACAGCGCCCGCGCCCGGTTGCCCATCGCCTGCACCAGGCCCGGTTCCCGCTGGAGTCGCGTGATTGCCGCGACGACGCCCGTCGCATCGCCCTCGCCGACCACGAGGCCGCACCGTTCGGCGCGCAGGATCCGGGCCACGTCCCCCTGCCCGGCACCGATAAAGAGTGGCGGACGGCCCGCCGCCAGGATGCCGTACAGTTTGCTTGGAAACACCAGCCCTTCCATGTCCTGACGCAGCGAGATGACATGAACGTCCGGCACCCCCAGGCTGTCTCTCAACCGCTCCCGCGGTTGATAGGGACGGAACAGGATGTTGCCGAGACCGCGCCTGTTCGCCTCGCGCGCTATCCAGTGCCGATGGAAACCATCGCCGATAAACAGGAACACGACACGCGCATCGTCCCTGAGCCGCTCGGCCGCCTCGAGCAGGGTGCCGAATTCATGCACCCGGCCCATGTTGCCCGAATAGCCCACCACGAAGCGTCCCGTCAAACCCCATTCGGCCCGCAACGGGTTTCCGGCGGGTGCCGTGGGGTAGACGGTGCTGCCATCAGACCAGTTGGGAATAATCCGGATATTCTGCAACGGATTGCCTTCGGCGATCAGGCGTTGTGCCATGTTGCGGCTCAGCACCACATTCATCGCGGCGCGGCTGACGGTGCCATTTCGCAATTTCTGCAGCTGCGCGGCCAGCTTGCCGCGCATCCCGTTCACACCCAGTGCGCTGGCTATCTCGGGGAACAGGTCCTGATGCCAGATGACCAGCTTCGCCCCGCGCAGGTAGGCCACGATTCCCGCCGGAATGCAGATCATCGGCGGATCGGTCAGTGCGACGACGATATCGCCACTCGACAGGGTGCGCCACATACGCCACAGCGCACTCAGGTAGAACGTCAGATAATCGAACGCACGGCCCGGCAGGCCATGACGTCCATAGCAGGACGTCCACACCCGGTGAATGATCACCCCCTCGACCGTTTCCGAGGCAGGCAGCTTCGCCCCGGGCTCGCTATAGCGCTGTCGGCTGGTGATCACCGACACCGGCCGGCCATGCAGTGCGAGGGTAACGGCCAGGTCAGTCAGCAGTTGACTGGTCGACGAATGATCGGGCCAGAAATACCGGTTGACAAAAACAGTCCTGGGGTTCGAATCCACGCTACCGGATTCCGTCAGCAAGCGCCCTGCCCCGAACACAGGATTGCCGGCGCATTCCACCGACCGGCGCCTGCCATCGGGCATACGCCGGTCCACGCAGCATCGGCGGTTGGCACCCTGATACGTCGTCTGATCGGTGTCCCATGGGTAGCACCTCCGCTCCCCCGCCAATCGACGTTCCTGTCTGATTCTGCGGCAGATTGCGCGACCGAGGAAGCGCCGCCTTTCCCAGGCCTGCGTCACCAGGAAGGCGTAGCAGGCAAACACACCGAGGTATAGCCCGAACATCACGCGTTCGGGTACTTCGAGATACAGGCCGGCAATGCCGGCAATCGCAAGCAGCGCCGCCACTGCCGCAAGTATCAGCACGGTCTGTCCTACAGAAAATCCTGCCGCCCCGAACAAATGGTGAAAATGTTCCCGGTCTGCCTCAAACGGCGACTGGCGATTAATGACACGCCTGGTCATCACCAGTGCCATGTCAAACAGTGGCAACGCCACAAACCAGAGTGGCGTGACAGGGGTCATGACGGCGTGTTCGCCCTGCGACAGGCTCACTGAAAACCACAACACGGCGAAGCCCAGCAAGGTGCTGCCACTGTCCCCCAGGAAAATATCTGCCCGCTTGCGCCACGGGAAGCGCGCATTGAAGCCCAGGAATGCCAGCAGGCTGAAACCCAGGAATGACAGCCCTTCAAGCATGGGGAACTGGCCGCCGAGGTACGCGACCGTTCCCAGAGCGAGCAGCGCAACCAGTGTCAGTGCACCGGCCAGCCCGTCGATTCCGTCCGACATATTGAATGCATTGACCAGTCCCACCATGCAGACCAGCGTAAACGGGACCGCCAGCATGCCGAGGTTAATCACCATGCCGGGTACCAGTAATGTGCCAAGCTGTTCGACTACCACGCCGCCGGCAAGGGTCATCAACAAGCCTGCCAGGATCTGCATAAGGAAACGCGACCTGGCTGACATGACGAGGATATCATCGACGGCGCCCACGCCCACCAGCAGGAGTGCAGGTATAACAAACCCGACCAGGGTGACGTGGGAAACGGGTGACGTAAACAGTGCCAGCACAAAGCCCCCGAAGATCGCGATCCCGCCTACGGTCGGAATCTCGGCCTCATGAACCTTCCGGCCTGAGGGCCTGTCTATCAGGCCAACACGTTGAGCGCGCGATGTCAGGAAATAGATCAACGATGACGTGGCAAGTAACGCGATCAAATCACCTGAATACATACCCACGACAGTAATTCAATTCCCTGTGATGTTGCCTTGTCATGGCAGAATCCCGATCTGACAGGGCAATACTGGCTACGATATGGATGCAAGCGAATACCGCCTTTACCCGGTGTTGCTTCTACTGTGTTGCATACCTGCTGTGTTGTTACCACTTGCTGTTGTCCTTGCATGATTGTTCTTACATGCAGGAGCGTGGGTAGCTTATAGCTTCCGTGCAAACACTCAAGTAGCACATCCGTCTTAGTACATCCGAGTTAGTACAACCATTGAATATCATATGTACTCGAAAGCCAGGCGTGGCAGCGGACGCCGGGAGAACCGGTAACGACGGATGAATTACAGAACGCACAGTGGCAAGGTATTGCGGGATGGCGCTACGTTCACCACCACCCTTTACGAGCAAAATCAAACGACGCCATGGCGTCTGTCTGTTCAGAGGCTGCCTGCCGATGAGGTTTTCAACGGTGTGAGTTCATGCGCGCTATTCGCACCAGCGGCTGAAACCGGATGTCGAGATACAGTGCATCGACACGCCGGCTGTCAATCGTCGCCGGTTCTTGACGTTGCAGGGCTTTATGTCATGCAGTCATCGGCTTATGCTTCGCGATGACACGGTTGACGTGACCGGCTCCCGGGGCGGGGCTATCAGGCCCGACAACGATTGGCCATACACTATGAATAACAAAAAGTTATGGATTCTATTCGGGATGATCGGGGTTATCGGGCTCGTCATGATTGCCTGGTTGACTGGATCCCGCCAGGAATCGGTGGAACAGCGCTACGACATCGACCTGCCCGATTCACATCAAACGAGTGCAACCGGGGACCCGGCCGTCGAAAAGCTGGAGGCGCGGGTCGGCCAGCTGGTCGATCGCGTGGACGCGCTGACCCATTCGATCGACGTGCTGGAGTCCAGGGTGTTGCATGACCAGGAAGTCACGGCACCCACTATATATAAGGAGCAGGATCTCGCCGTCCAGGCACCCCCCGCGGTGACGATAATGCCCGGAACGACGCCAGACCTCGAACAGCATCCTCGCCCTGCGGCAGACGAAACAGGCAGAGGGGCGGGTGTTGTCATATCACCCCGACCGGCATCCATCATGGAACCTCAGGGCCCGGTTACCCCTGACCAGCCCGCAGCCAGCACGGGCAAAGCGGGTCCCTGGGTTATCAATCTCGCTTCATCGCAGAGCAAGGCCGATGCTGACCGCCTGGCGGAACGGGCCCGGTCCAGGGATATTCAAACAGAGCAGCAGCAAGTCACCGTGAATGGCAAACACTACTGGCGCGTGCAGATTACCGGCTTCACAACGGCGGCGGAAGCAAGGGAGTATGCCGGCACCATCAAGGCGAAGCTGGGACTGAAGGACGTCTGGATATCGACACGCTGAGTACCCCGGGTTGCAGAAACCAGCCGCCATTCAAACGACAGCCACCGGAACAGAAACTGACTCACTGCAGTGTTGTTGATATGCGCTGGATACCGAGCCACGGTTGCACCTGCAGATGATCCACCGATCAAGCCCTGTTTGTAGTGGTCAAGTATTTTTGGCAACGGAATCAGTCATGATATGGCCACGGAAGCACACGGAAATACACGGAAAAATACTGTCAGGAAGACTCTGATTACCTTCAGGCAGGTGACTCCTCCACTTCTGTCCCTTCCAGTAATGCAAGCAGCGTCGTCAGATCGATCGATCCATGTTGATCCTTGCGCCGGTCTTCCTGCCGTCTACGGTCACTGAGCACGCAAATGCCGTGCCTGTCCGTCATGGGGAATACAGCAGGGACCCGGGAACGGCGACAATCACGCGGGCCAGACATCTGCATCACCGTTACCCGAATGCCGCTGCTGCATTCCGGTCGACGCCATTTGCCGCGTTATCCAGGTTGCCCAGGTAGAGGTCTATTGATTCTTCTACCACACGCATGAAATCGGCCCTGTCCTGTTGCGAGGTGATATTTCCGGTGATCTCCCGCAACAGCTCCCTGGCGTGGTGAGTAGCCGCCTCACCGTGCCCGCGCAGAAAACAGAACGCGTGGCCAAGCTGCGTCGCAGTCACCTTGCCGGCGATAGCTTTCTGGACACTGTGCAGGTTCAGACTGGATATCATGGCCGCATTACTCCAGTTCGAGATTCGGGTGCCGGATATCAAAGAACTGGGTACAGAGTGGATTCCGTGCGGTGCGCCAGATCCGCTCGACGTCCGGAACCATAATTCTCATCGTGGTATGCAGGGCGCCGTCGGCATAGTGGTGAATAAATTCACCTGGCGGTCCCAGCGAGTCAAAGCACATGGCCTCATAAATAGACATCGACCACGGCGGCGTAGTCAGCAACATGCTCTGGATTTCGTGTAGCACGGCCCAGCGCCAGACGGTCTTGAAAAGGCCATACATGACATCCGCACTGGCTGGCGACTTGAGCACACTGAGTCGTGAACACTGGGCCGCCGGCAATCCATCGTGTCCGACCAGTTCGTGCAGCGGCACGAACTGCTCCAGCTCGAGCCAGCTCAGCCGACTGTCTTGCACACGCAGCGTGGCAAGCGGTTGACCATCGGACGTGCAACCGATCAGCGAGAAACAGCCTGCCGAGCGATCCATGGCATCCAGCCAGGCGGTTTGTCCCGCCGTGTTCGCCAGTCGGCCAAAACCCGCCTGGCGGATATCCGCTACCAGCTGGAAGTCCGCATCCGATTGTGCCACGCGTACACGGACACGACTCAAATCGACCTGTGACTGACGGTCCAGTTCGGACTGCAGACGAAGCGACTGTATGACATCGATACCGGACTGCCAGTGGCTGCTGACGTCAGGCGTGTCTGACTCTGGATTTGGCGGCATCATTTGCGGTACTCCCTGTGAGTTCCCGGTTACTGCCTGTTATGGTTTTTGTACCCGTCATCAAATAGAACAGTGAGACACGCCTGTCAATCACATCGGGCCATGGCTGGCATGCATCTCATGCATCCATGATCGATTCGCTCCTTATTATAGTTCTTTATAGCGATGCAACGGCTGCAGGTCCCTACCCGAACGGGTAGCACGCGCGGTTACGGATACCCGGGTGATGGAGCGGCTCGCACCGTTGTACCGGTCAGTCGAGCCGAGTGCAAGTCTCTGTCTATCCTGGTGTATTCAGAGACGATGACTATTGCATAATAGGCAGGGACAAGGATGAACATGAACGCACCGCATGACACGTTGTTTCTGCACTGGGGCCCGGGCGGATGCGCCCATGTGGAGCGGCAGCTGCTGGGCACGGCACTGCCGCAGGTGTATTTCTGGGATCAACCGGCTATTCAGCAGGAAGCGGGTGCCTTTGAGCGATTACTGGAAGCCGCCTGCGTCGAAGTCGCGCGCATGGGAAAAGACATCGGTCGGCCGGTCAAACTCATGGCACACAGCTTTGGCGGCCACCTGGTGTCCGCTCTGCTGGAACGCCTGCCGGAGCAGATCGGCGACTGCCATCTGGTCAGTACGGGTTTCGATATCCCCCGGGGGTTCCGGAATCTGCTGGACATCGTGGCCGGCTGCGGCACGACGGAGGCCGGCCTGCGGGAGAACGTGCGGGACTTGCTGGCGGCAACCAAGGGCAAACCAGCCGACCGTCATACCCTCCGGGACACCATCGATCTCATTTGCAGCGACCCCGATGTCTTGCGCTGTTACTGGCCCAGCCGCGGACAGCACACGGCCTATGGCAAGATCGCAGCGAACGGACCGGCCTTCGACCTCGACACCTTCCTGAATGTGTTAAACGACTTCGTCGCCCGTCATGCCGGATCATCGGTCGCCTGTTCGGGATCACGACGCGTGGTGATCGAGCTGGGCGGCAGGGATCCGCTCCTCGTGCTGGAGCAGGAACGGCGCGACTGGCTGTGCCGGTTTCCCGCTGCCGAGATCGTCATCCGGCCGGATTCCGGGCACTTCATTCACCTGGAGCCCTTTCTGCCGGCCTGATCGAGGCCGGTACCTGCGCGACCAGTGCCAGCAGCAGCGAGACCAGCTCACCCTGCCGGTGCGTCCCGGTCTTGGCGTAGATCGATTTGAGATGGTATTTGATTGCGTTCCCGGACACCTGCCTGGCGTGTGCAATTTCCCGGGTGTTGCGTCCGGCGGCCAGCAATGCGGCGACCTGTGCCTCGGTTTGCGTCAGGCCATACACGTCCATGAACAGCTTCACATCGACAGGCTGCCTGCGCTCCGGATCATAAAACAGCACCGCGACCGTAGCGCCACCCTGTAATTGTTCTGCACCGATACCGCCACGGAACGGGATCACGGACATGATCAGCGGCAGGCGGTCTTCCCTTGGCAGGGTGACATAACCACCCCCCTGGCCCTGGCCGCTGGACAGCGTCTGGAGACAATCCTGGATCAGGCTGTCCACCCGCTGTGCAATGCTCCCGGCCTTCACAAGCAGCGCGTCATTCCTGACAGTCAGACCCGGGTGTGTGGCAATCAGGTGGCGGGCGGAAGCATTGATTGCCACAACCCGCCGCAGTTGATTCAGCAACAGGCACGGCATCGTCAGCTGCGCCATGGTGGCCTCGAAATCGCCACGATACCGGCAGAGTTCCCGCCCCAGCATCAGTCCGCGCCGCAGGTGCGGGACCAGCGACTGCAGCCCGCCGATTTCGACGTCACTGAATTCACCCTGCCGCTTCGTGCGTTGCAATGACACACGGACGGCCCACGGACCTTCGGTTGACAGGAACGCGGCGGCGGCATGCTCGATATCCAGCGGCTTGCAGAACTCGTTGTAGATGCAGGACCGGCGAAACAGCTTTTGCGGCAGCCCCGCGCGCGAGGGATAAAAGGTCTCGCGCGGCAATTGCGTCATGGTGCGTACCCACAGGTCCTGGTCACGAAAGTCGCGATTGTATTCGCTGCGTGTAGACGGATCGAAGCCATCCTGCAGCGTATGGGCAATGTCCAGGTTCTCGGTGTTCTGCAGGATCAGCAAACCGGAGCGGGAACGGGTACCGGCAACCAGCTTCTCGATGAACGTCTGCCAGGCCTCCGGACACACGACGGCATCATAGATCAGCCCGACCAGTTCCTCCCTGCTTGTCAGTGCCCCGTCATTCATGTGCGCGGCCGGATGGGTTTCTTGTGACCCTTCAGCAATTCCACCGATACCACAGGCTTACATCAATGACAATCAGCCATGTCTACTAGGTGCGCGTACGGGCACGCGGCCTGTCAAAGCTTGTACATTGCCTGCCCCACTGCACGGGACTGTCAGGACATACCGATGACCAACGGGCTGGCGGTGCATCAACCTTGACACGTGGTGTCCCCTGAAGACGGGCGTTGCCAGCGTCTGGAATGTGAACGCAGCCGTCGCTGGTAAATTGGCGTTGCCGGCCGAACCCGCCCAAACTGGACCGTTGACCCGCAACTCGAAAGGTATCTGACCATGGCCAGGCCTTTGATCTTTGATTACTTCCTTGTCGTGCGACCAATTGCATCTTCCGGATGCTTCTGCGATGTTGTGATGACTGGCGGTGGAACGCGGCCTGGAGATTGCACGTGATTCTGACATTTGGTGAATTTCAACTGGATACCGATCACTTTGAGCTGCGCCGGAACGGACAACTGCTCAAGGTAGAGCCGAAAGTGTTCGATCTGATGGCCCATTTCGCCAGTAATCCCGGGCAGGTGTTTTCCCGCGATGAGCTGATTGCAGCCGTATGGCACAGCCGGGTCGTGTCGGACTCGACGGTGTCGACGTGTATCAAGAGTGCACGCAAGGCACTCGGTGACAGTGGTGATACACAGCGCTATATCATGACGGTCCGCGGTCGCGGGTTCCGCTTTACCGCCGATGTTGAATCGGACGCCATCCGTGCCGAGTCCGGTATCAACAAAGCCGCCCGCAGTTGCCGTGTATCGGGACGGCGTCGGCCCGGTATTGCTGGTGATACCGTTTCACACCCTGTCGGATGATCCGGATACGGCGCGCCTTGCCGATGGTGTAAGCAGCGATCTCGGTGCCATCCTCACCCGGATTCCATTGTTGCGTTTGAGTACCCGGACACCCGGGTACGGCAACAGAGACATACCCCCGAGTGCCCGCGAGATTTACGAGCACATGGGTGTCGACTATGTGCTCGAAGGCAAGCTGCAGATCCACGACGGTGGCTATCGCATCAATGTCCAGCTCACCGATGCGAAGTCAGGCTTCCAGGCGTGGGCTGAGCAGTTCTTCGTGCCAGGATCCTGTTCACGAGGCCCTCGATATCGCCGCCACAGCCGTTATTGCAAAACTGGAGCCGCAGTTATACCGCGTGATATACAACTCGATTCGTGCCGCGGGCGGTGAGCCGGATGCCCGGGAGCTGTTTCTGGAGGCGAGCAGCATGCTGGCCCTGAAGGGCTGGCATCCCGACTCCTTCACCACCGCTGCCGGATTACTGCGCCGCAGTTGCCGGCTCGCGACAGATTTTGCGCTTGCGCATGCCTATCTGGCGCTGGTAATCGGACTTGGAGACCGGATCGGACTGCTCGGCAATCGGGAAAAGATGCGGGTTGAATCACTCGATGCCGCCGAACGCGCGCTTGCGCTCGACAGCATGGATTCGACGGTGCTCGGGTTTGCCGGTTGTGCACTGGCGGATATCGGCTATCCGGACCGGGCATTGCCGATCCTGCGCAATGCGGTTGAAATCAATCCCGCCAACGCCCAGGCATGGGCGGCATTGGGCTCGACCTGTTTGATCACCCAGCGGGTTGAAGAGGGCGTCCAGCACCTGAAGCACGGCATCCAGCTATCGCCACTCGACAGCCGGCTGTCCCTATGGGGCGCGCTGCTGGCGCTGGGTCTCATGCGGTTGAATGATCTGGAGGGCGCCCTGCGACAGGGCGAACTGGCCTGTCAGCGCGATCACCGGAACTACCTGCCACGGGTCGTTGTGGCCGGGATCCACCTGCTGCAGGATAAGCGGGGGCTTGCGCTCAAGGCCCTGAATGACGCCTGCCGCATCAAGCCTGATCTCGAACCTGCCCAGGTGCTCCCGCTGCTGGGTCAGGATCTGGGCAACCGCCTGTTGAGCCTTAAATAGGTCACGTGAGGAACCCGGCCGGGCTCCTCACATAATCTCCCGGGAAAGCACACAGTTTCCTCAAGCCCCGTCGCACGGGGCTGCTTAAGCTTGCTCCTGACGGTCGGCCACTGAAATCGACTCAGCCGGCAGTCAATGAAATGAGTCACCTCACCAGACCCGAAGGAGATTGACATGACAACCGCAACCCTCACGACGACCGGCACCGCACCGGATTACACCGCCATCAAATCCAGACAGATGGCCACCTGGGCATCAGGCGACTACGGCCGCATTGGCATCACGCTGCAGATCACGGGCGAAGCACTGTGCGAGGCCCTGGACATTCATTCCGGTCAAAGCGTACTCGATGTGGCCGCCGGTAACGGCAATGCCACACTCGCGGCGGCGCGCCGTTTTTGCAAGGTGGTATCGACCGATTATGTGCACTCACTGCTCGAGCAGTCCCGGATTCGTGCTGCAGCGGAGAAACTTGCCATTGACTACCGCGAGGCCGACGCCGAAGACCTGCCGTTCGACGACGCAAGCTTTGACAACGTGGTATCCACCTTCGGGGTGATGTTTGCCCCCGATCAGGGCCAGGCGGCATCGGAACTGATCAGGGTATGCAAAAGAGGCGGCAAAATCGGGCTCGCCAACTGGACGCCTGACGGTTTCGTCGGGCAGATTTTCAAGGCCGTCGGCCGGCACGTGCAGCCGCCTCCCGGGGTCAACCCGCCGGTGGCCTGGGGCACTGAAGCGTTTCTTGAAAGGCATTTCGGCCCGCGCGTGTCGAACATCGAAGTGAAGACACGGCAGTTCATTTTTCGCTATCACTCACCGGGACACTGGCTGGATATCTTCAGCACTTACTATGGGCCGATGGTGAAGGCGTTTGCCGCCCTCGACGAGGCCGCCGGGGTATCCCTGCGCAAGGAGATCGAGCAGGTGATCGGGCAGCACAACCGGGCAGCGGATGGCACGATGGTCGTCCCGTCGGATTACCTGGAGGTCGTGATTTCCCGGTAACCGGGTACGAACACCCGTGCATAGCGAGGCGGCAGATCGACGCATTTCACGAGACAAGTGACGGGTCAAGTCCACCATCCAATCTCCCTGTCCCGTCACAAACGTATCTACGTCGTATCCCAAACCATCTTAAGGTGGCGGCCCACGCTAGCCTGAATGGATTACATCGTTAATATGACCTGCCGCCGAAGGCAGCGTGGATTTTGCAGACCACAGGTGTTCGTGACATTTCCAGCACCCTAATCTTTGCCCGGTGCCGTCGTGGCGATCTCGAATGCGCCTTGCCAACTCTTTCCGTCGCTACCAGTCAGCGCGGCCGAAACGGGTCGCAGCCTGACGATCTCGTGGAATGTGTCATTCTGGCCGGGGATAGGGGAACGTTCGTAACCGACAGCAAGCGCCTGTACCCGCGCGTGGATCGGGTAAGTCATCGGCTCATCAACCGGCAACGTGAATGCAGACCGCGGCTTCTCCAGACGCAAGACGAATCGATGGTCCACCTGGAACAGTTGGTCGCCATTTGGCAGATCCTCCGGTGGCTTCCATGATCCGCCGTACCTGTCGGAGTTCTCGACCGCCTGCACGAACAGGTCGAGGGGACCTGGTTTGCGTGGACCGCCGTTATGCCGTGGCTCATAAATATCCATCTGGATGTCCAATCGTGGTTGGTTAACCGATTTTGCGCGATTAGCGGTCCATTCCCGGTAATATTGGGCGTGTATGGGCGGTAGCTCGGAAAGATCATGACCGCTGGGGGGGTAGAATCGCGGCCACCCGTCGACGTCCGGGGCATTGGGATCGCCGTCCGGCCGGTCTGGGTCTGGCCGGCTGGGCCATTCCCGTTCATATCGAGTATTCGCTAGCGCAGCCCATCGCCAGTCGGGCAAGTCGTCCGGCTTCATTGCACCCGCCCACAGGGCAACTATCAAACGCTCCTCGTCGTTGAGCCTGAGCAAACCCGCCGGTTCGGCGTTGCTGGTGTTCTGCTGGAGTTTCACGAGCCAGGCAGCAAACTCGGATCCATCCCCTTCTATTGGTTGAAGTCGCCTGGTCGCAGCGATCAGAAACTGGCCGTGCTCGTCGATGCGTTGCCTGATTCGGCGTATCCGGTCACCTATATCAAGGAAGGCCGTGTCCAGCGCAAACTCTGCTGCCGGCTCGGAAACCCGCCAGGGCGAAGTAGTATCGGGATGCCATGCAGCGGTAAACCCAACGGGCTTGGGCGTATCAGCTCGCCGGATCCGCAACGTGCCAGGTACCCGCCCGAGCACACCGATGAATTCGGCCCGAAATTCATCATGAAACGTGTAGCCGCTGTCGTACTTGTTCGATGGCGTCTTTCGCACCAGCGTTACAGTCAGATAGTGATTATTCTCGAATCCGATGCTGCGACGCATACCCGCCCGCTGCGCGTCGGTCACTTCGATCTGGCCGGCCAATGCACCGCTCATGTCCGTGCTCTTGAAGGTGGCTTTGTCGAATGTCGCCCCCTCCAGGACCGCTCCAATGAACTGGGCACCTGTCAGGTCGGCCCCTGTGAAGTCAGCGCCAGTCAGATCGGCATACGCAAAGTTCACGGCAGTGCAGTTGGCACCACGGAAGGACGAACCGCGCATTCTGCTGAAGTAGAACGACGCCTGGGTCAGGTCGGCATGGTCGAACCGGGCATGATCGGCTTGTGCCATCTGTAGCCTGAACTGTAGGGCCTTTGCACCAGTGGCGTCGAGACGGTCAGCAGTGGCGAGGAACGCCGTGGCATCGGTCAGATCCGCCCCTTCGAGTTTCACATCAGTCAGGTCCGCATCCTCGAAAGAAGTCGACCCGAAATTGCGACTCCGCAGGTCCGCCCCGTGGAGCCACACCCCGTCAAATCGGGAGTTCACGTAGCCGTATCCGTTTGCCAGCAGCAGCTCAAGCGCACCGACCTGTCCCTGGTTGCTCAGATTCATCGCGTCAATCGCCCGCTGCAACCGTGCTGAGGCCGAGTCGAGGTTTTCGCGCGAGTCCATCTGTGCCATCGTGGTGTGCGTCTGCTCGACCACTTGATGGGTCTGGCCCACGACCTCGGCGGTCTGCTCCGTTGTCCTGGCCGTGTGACTCGCGATGTCAGCGGTCTTTCGGGCGACAGTCGCAGTCTGCTCGCTCGTCCTGGCGGTGTCCGCAATCGTCGCAGTCGTCTTACCTTGCTGCATTAGCAGCCAGACCGATACGGACAGCGTCGCCAGGAGCACGGCCGACACGGCGATTGCCCAGCGCCGGAACCCACGCCTCAGCGCCGTCAATTCGCTGCGCAGCTTCAGCGTGCCGGCTTCAAGCGCGTCCTGGCTCGACAGGGGATAGTACAAGTCGCCACCCGCCTTCACTCGATCCCGATAGGCCGACTGTAATGCCTGGAGTTCGCCGGACTCCGGTTCGTATGTGTCGACCGGGTAGTCCTCGTTGAGCACGAAGGTCCAGACTCTCTTGCCGCACTGGCGGGCATAGAGCGCCTCGTACTGCGTATAGCTGACCCGGCCGAACTTATCATCCGGCACGGGAGGCTCGGCGCCGTAGCAGTGACCCACGAGGTGGATCACACCCTGGGACTCGTCGATCCTGCGCCGGAGCATCGCGCGCAGGTCACCCTGCTCGGTCTCGAAGATGTCCTGCCAGTCTGGATCGTAACCCATGAACTGAAGCGTGTTTGCCAGCAGCTGCCGTGAGCTGCCAAGCTCCTTGCTCACAGTTGAAATGAACACTTTAGGGCGGGAGATCACAGGCGTACGCCGAGTGAACAGGACTCGAGGCCAAAGCACGCAAGAGCCAGGTAATGGAAGGGGGTCAGATCCACTGGTGTCCCTCAAAGATGCAATCAATAAGGCCTTAATCCCAGTGAATTGTTACAAACAATACCTGATAAACACTGTAATAACAGGAAGATTAAAGACACGTCCGATCATAATACGGTTTTTGCACAATTGCTAAAACGACCGCGGCGGCGCCGGGTGGAAGTGTTCCGGACGGGTCTGCCTTAACAGCGTGGTCTTTATCTCCCACTGCACCTCCGGCGCAATCGCTGCCAGGTAGCTGATCTCGCCACCGACGCTGGTGGCGATCGGCACGCCATCGCGGTACAGGATGCGGTTGTTCGCCTGGCGGGCGACCCGGTCGCCGGCCGTGATGGAACCGGTCAGGTTGAGCGGGTCGGTGGCGGCGATGGCGACCAGCGCGCCGTCCTGCGCCTGGTTGCGGATCCGGCGCAGGGTCTGCATGGCATCCGGCAGGGCGAACTGTTCCCCGGCAAAGCCCTGCACAAAACGGCCACCGCGCAACTCGCCGCGCGCCTCCATGCGCCGGTAACTGTAGAGCAGGTCGCGCCACGGCGGCAGGCCGGTTTCGTGTTCGAGCAGCTTGCGGAACACCACGCCGTAGCGACTGAGCAGCACCCGGGCAATGTGTTCGACGGAGGCAAACCGGTCCCGGTCATCGCGCGGCGGCCTGGCCGGGCGCAGCAGCGACCAGCGCCCGGCCTGGGCCAGGGGCCGGTAACCCGGCCGGCGTTTGGCGCGCCGGCGCAGCACCGGTTGCGGAGTGATCAGGGTGCGCAGGCCGCTGAAACTGTCCGAGGTGATCAGACCCCAGGCCACGAGTTCACCCAGTGCGGTTTCCAGTTGCACCGGCAACAGGCGGGTGTCATCCAGCAGGTCCTGGAAAAAACTGGCGCCCCACTGCTTCAGACTCTCGAGGACCTCATTCGCGTGGCCCGACAAAGTGATCGCGGCCGCATCGGCCATCGCATTATGGTTCCGCCAGTCGCCCTGATGCTCGCGACGGATGAAACTGATCGGCGTGCTTTTCACGGCCGGATTTCTGTGCCGGGCTTCCTTGCCGGCCGCCGGCGGCTGCAGGCGCAGCCAGACAAAGCGGCCGGACTGGCAGAGGTGATCCAGTTGCACGGCGCTAAAGTCGCGAATGCGCGCCGGCAGGACATCCTGTTCCCAGCTGGCGGCCGCCAGCGGAATACCTTCCAGTTGCTGCAGGCTGCGTTCCAGTGCGGCCTCCCCTTCCGCCGGCTCATCGAGGCCGTGCCAGTGAAACAGGAAACGCATGAAATCCGCCGGACTGACCGGGTCGATCTCGCTGCGCAAGTGCCGGAGGGTGTAACGGTGAATACGCGCCAGCAGGCCGCGTTCACACCACTCGGTGTCACTGGCTCTGCGAGAAGTGGCCCTGGATGGCAAAGCCTTCCTGCTGCAGGGCCAGCAGGCTAGCCTCCACTTCAGACACCGGCAATGCCAGCGGGACATTGAGCTGCGCCACCGTGACCGGGCCAAGCCCCTCCAGGCGACTGCGCAACAGTTCGGTCAGGGCAGTGCTGCGGTCATCGGGAACGGGCTCCGTGGGATCGATGACGGGATCCAGTGGCGCATCGGGAAACAGGGCCAGGACAGGGTGCAGACGCTCCGCCGCGACCCACAGTGTTACCGCGTTGGCGAGGCTGACGACCGTGGCGCGCCGCTGTGCCTGCAGGCGCTGCATAGGGGCTGCCAGCCCCCGGCCTCGCCTTCCGCCGCGGTCATGAAACCCAGCACCATCAGCGCGTCGTGCAACTCATCGACCGTGCCGGCCTGTGGCCAGGCCTCCTGCCTGACCTGCCGGATGGCCTCGCCGTCGAGTGTGCCGATCGCGGCGGCGTCCACCGGGTCGAGGTGACGCTGCTGGCTGATGGCCAGGGTGCGACGCTCCTCGGCGGCCCCGTCATCGAGAAAGGCAAAGGGCCGCGCGTTGATGATCTCCAGTGCCAGCGGCGAAGGCGTGGCGAGATCCCGCGTGGTGATGGCGATGCGTTGTTCCTCGATCCCTTCCAGCAGCCCGATCAGGCCATCGATGTCCATGAGTTCATGCAGGCAATCCGCCAGCACCTGCTCGACCAGCGGATGCTCGGGCACTGCGCGGTCCCCGGCGAGGTTTTCGGCGCAGGCCAGTTGATCGGGAAAGATCAGGGCGATCAGGTCTTCGGCGCTGTTGCGCTGAAACGGCGGCGGTACCTTCTTGCCGCCGCGATTGCGCGGCACCGCCAGTGCGGTGTTGGTGACCCAGCGCCAGCGCGCCGGGAACATCGGCGCGGCCAGCAGGGCCTGGACCAGCACGTCCCTGACGCTGCCGGATTTCAGGTAGCGGGCCGGTTCATCGAGGGGAAAACTGTGCGTGGGCCCCAGGGACAGGATGATATTGTCTTCCGTCGCCGCGGCCTGCAGTTCGAAATTGAAGCGCCGGCAGAAGCGCTTGCGCAGGGCCAGCCCCCAGGCGCGGTTGATGCGCGACCCGTAGGGCGAATGGATGACGAAGTGCATGTCGCCGGTCTCGTCGAAGAAACGCTCGAAGACGAGATGGTCCTGTGTCGGTATGACGCCCAGCGCCGCCTGCACCGCGGCGAGATAGGCGACCAGCTGTTCGGCCGCGCCCGGCGGCAGGGCCAGCGTGTCGACCAGGTAGCGGATCGCGGCGTCCTGCCCCTGTTGCAGTTGTTCGTCCAGCGTCCGGCGCAGGCGCGACACGGCGAAGGACAGCTCGTCGCTGCGCCCCGGCCGCTCGCCGAACCAGAACGGGATGTTCGGCGGCTGGCCATGGGCGTCTTCCACGAACACCCTGCCCTGCTCGATCTTCAGCATGCGGTAGGACTGGTTGCCGAGCTGAAAGATATCCCCGGGCAGGCTTTCGAAGGCGAAGTCTTCATTCAGGGTGCCGACGAACACCCCCTGCGGCTGCATGATCACGTCGTAATCGAACTGGTCGGGGATCGCGCCGCCGTTGAGCAGGGCCGTGAGGCGGGCCCCCTGGCGGGGCCGCAGCATACCGTGCACGGCATCGCGGTGCAGGTACGCACTGCGCCGGCCGCGGCGGGTATGGAAACCCTCGCTCAGCATTTTCACCGTGGCGACAAACTGCGCCTGACTCAACGCCCGATACGGCCAGGCCCGGGTAAAACACGTATACAGCTCGGCCTCGTCCCATTCGCGGCTGGCCACCTCGGCGACGATCTGCTGCGCCAGCACATCCAGCGGGTGGTCGGGGATATGGATCACGTCGAGCTCATCGCGGCGCACGGCATCGAGCAGTGCCGTGCATTCCACCAGGTCGTCCCGCGACAGGGGAAACAGCCGCCCCCGGGGCGTGGCCGCCACGGCGTGACCCGAGCGCCCGACCCGTTGCAGGAAGGTGGCGATGGCGCCGGGCGAACCGATCTGGCAGACCAGGTCCACGTCGCCGATATCGATACCCAGTTCCAGCGAGGCGGTGGCCACCAGGGCGCGCAGCTGGCCCTGTTTCAGACGCTGTTCCGCATCGAGCCGGTGTTCCTTCGCCAGGCTGCCGTGATGGGCGGTGACCGCCTCCTCTCCCAGGCGCTCGGCCAGCGCCGCGGCGGCCCGTTCCGCGAGGCGGCGCGTGTTGACGAAGATGAGCGTGGTGCGGTGGGCCTCGGCCAGCTGTGCCAGGCGATCGTAGATCTCGGCCCAGACCTCGTTGGCCATCACCGCCTCCAGCGGTGAACCGGTGATTTCCAGCGCGGATATCCCGTTCCCGCACATGGCCGGTATCGATGATGTGACACGGGTGCTTCGCGTCATCGTGAGGATAGCCGGTCAGAAACGCGGCCATCGACTCCACCGGCTTTTGCGTGGCGGACAGGCCGATACGCACGGGCGCCGGTCACACAGGGCATCGAGGCGTTGCAGCGACAGGCTGAGGTGGGCGCCGCGCTTGTTCCCCGCCAGGGCGTGGATCTCGTCGACGATCACCGAGCGCACGGTGCGCAGCATGGCCCGGCCCGAATCCGAGCTCAGCAGGATGTAGAGCGACTCCGGCGTGGTGACCAGGATGTGCGGCGGCGTGCGCTTCATGGCCTCCCGTTCCGCGGGAGAGGTATCGCCGCTGCGCACCCGTGCCGTGATGGGCACGTCAAACAGCCCCGTTTCCAGCAACTGGTCACGGATGCCGTTCAGCGGCAGCTCGAGGTTCTTGTGGATGTCGTTGGACAGGGCCTTCAGGGGCGAGACATACAACACCCGGGTTTCATCCGGCAACGGCGCGGCCAGGCCTTCCACCAGCAGTGATCCAGTGCCGCGAGGAACGCGGCCAGGGTCTTGCCCGAGCCGGTCGGCGCCGCAATCAGGCAGGACTCACCGGCACGGATCGCCGGCCAGGCCCTGGCCTGCACCTCGGTCGGGCCGGCAAAATGGTCCGTGAACCAGCGCGCCACGGCAGGGTGAAAACGGGAGAGCGGCATAAGGGGATCATAGGTAGCGGGGCGGGATGAAGCAATGATTTGCGGGGCAGATCAGGGTCAACTCTTCGACAATTTAACGAGGATCCTGTTTACGTTATCCGCCTTTCAGTCAAACAGGTTGAAAATTCATGCCGTTTTGAATTGGGGTCAGAGTACAGTTTTCTCTTATATAGATTGTGCGTGCACAGGGCCAGATAATTCTCCAGCTTCCTGCCCACCTGTAGGAGCGGACCGCGTCAGCGAACTTCATCAGATTCAAGAAAATTGGGGGGGCAGACCCTGATGATTCATCATATAAGCGACAGCTGCGATCTGACCCCATTAATAGTCCTACTCGTTCTGCGCTAACAATTCCACAAATTCAGTCTGCTTGTCACATGTCAGTAATAACTTTTCGGTCGATCGTGTCATAGCAACGTAGAGCAGCTTGGCCTCTGCAGCGAGTTCATGCTGTTTACCCGGCATATAACCGAGACCGGAGATGGACACCAAGGGAAATTCCAGGCCCTTGCTACTGTGCATTGTCATCAATTTAACACTGTCTTCGCCTGGCCTGAAGGATTTCTTTTCTTGCTGCGAGTCCAGCCATTGAGTAGGAATGCCCTGCGCCAGTAACGTCAGTTGCAGCCTCTCCCCCATCCAGCGCTGCGGATAGAGCACGCACATATCCAACCATGGCATACCATCGTCATGGATGCGTTTGAGATTTTTGGCAACGTACTGCGCTTCTTCGTCGAAGGATGACAGTTGCTTCAAAAACGGCTTGTAGCCGTGACGGCCCGCCGACTGTGGCTCGATCAGCGGGATGTGATCCTCGTCGGAATCAGCTGGCACCAGGTAATGCTTGGCAAAGTTGTAGGCATAATTGAAGATTTCATCGGTATTTCGATAGTTCAATCTCAGTATCGTGGTCCGCCCTCTTGCCTGCACACCGACGCTGGACAAACTGAAATCCAACGCCTTGTCCTTCATGTAGATCGATTGCGCATCGTCATAAAGCAGTAACAAGGAATTGGTTTCCGGATCTACCATTTGCACAATCAGCTGCAACCACTCGGCTTCAAAGTCATGGCCTTCATCCACCATCAATGCACCGTACTGACCCTTGGGAATATGTCCGTCTTTTACAGCCTGGATCACTTGGGCAACCAGCCTGTCAATATAGCCTGATCCTGATTCAGGTTTCTGAATGTGGTAGCGCTTGAGCATTTCGCCGCACCAGTCATGAAAATGGTACACATGCACCCGGTCATTGATCGCCTTATCCTGCATCAATGTTCTCAGTCGTGCGGCCAGCGTGATGTTGAAACACAGCACCAATATCGGTTGATGCAGAACCTTGGCGAGGTACAGGCAACGATATCCCAGGATCAGCGTTTTCCCCGAGCCCGCCACACCATGAATAATACGATGCCCCTCTCCCAGGCTCCGCGCCAGCTGTTCTTGCTGAATATCCATTACCTTCATGAGATCAGGCAGCATTGATCCTTCTGTCTTTTCTTTATCTTCCTCGTCAAAGAGCGCTATCTGACCATTCCCGATACGCACCTCCGGGAACAGATGCCAGCGCACCCGGTCGACTTGCGGCAATGTCAGTTGACAGTTGAATCCGACATTGAACATGTCCCACAATCGCTTCTGGAAATCCTCCACCTCCATCGATTCTGCCATCTCATCGCGGCAAATAACCTGATGCTCGGGCAATACATCACACAGACCTGAACGATCGAATTGATTACGGGTAATATTCGAAAGCACGACACCGTAACCGTACGGAAAAGCCAACCTGCCCTTGTACTGCCCGCTGTGCCTAACAAGCTGCGGGTCTTTTTCCAGCTGATTGATTAATTGATAGGCGCACTGTCGTGCCTGCTCGAGGGGATTGCTAGACGTGACGACGCCCTTATTCGTGCGCAATGTGACTGATACCGGATCGATATCCTGGATGGTGTCCAGCTTCCAGTCCTTCACCTCGAGCAGCAACAAACCACGACCGGGATGGAGAATAACAAAATCCGTATAGCGCTGCCGCTTGCCGACAGGCAACTCGTACCAACACAGGTAATCATCTTCCAGCAAGGCTTCCAGGCGGCGCGCGAAGCGCTTCTCACCGGCCTGCATCTTTCCAAGACAACTATTAAGTGATGGGACTAGCGTAACCATATCGATCAGAGACCTCTATCCGTGAGAGTCAGGCCATTGCAGATAACAATAAGGTCTGTGACCCTGCATCTGGTCTTTTATATCGGATCGGCAGCTATTTTACTGAATACAAGTACTTATAGGAATCAAACGACAGCAGATTATTAGGATCTGTGATCAATGAGGCACAGCATTCAGGTTGGGGTTTATAGAAGATGTATCCAGCCCTACTCATTCGGATCGTTTCATGAACAAACAAAAAGCAGGAAATCGTGGTCTGTCCCCTATTATTGCTCAGCCGCCGATCCGCGCCAGGATGTCCTCGCGGGCGCGGGTCAGCAGCGAATCCCGATCGATATTCTCCAGGATCTCCCGGATGACCCGCTTGGGACCACCCTCCCCCCAGGAACAGCCGGCAACCAGATAGGCCTCCGCCGCACGCCCGACCACGTAGGTTGAATAGTAGGCAACCGCGCCCTGGGCGCCGGCGGTAAACAGGGTCGACAGCCCGCCACTGCCTGCCTTCAACAGTGCAGCGACCAGGTGTACAAACCAGGTGGTCCCCATCAACAGCAACAACTGCCTGCTGATGGCCTTGATGAGCTGACCGGACTGGGTGCGCGTCATCGGCATACCGTAGACGTTGGCAAGGTGCACCACCATGGTTATATCCACGGTTAATGCCGCCGCCAGATCGGCAACCGGCAACGGATTCAGTGCCACCGCGACCCCCTTGACCAGACTGTAGTTGCGGATCAGCTTTTCACCGAGGTGCCGGCGCACGGCTAGCACCCGCGCCCCGATCCTGTCACTCAGGTTGCCGGCGAACAGCGTGGCATTGAGTGCCGCCAGCGTATTGCCTTCCGCCTCCAGGATTTCCCAGATACGTTCCCTGAGCGCCCCGACATCAGGTGGACTGACCCGCTCGGATTCCGTTTCCTGCCCGGCCTCATCCAGCTCGATGTAGATACGTGGCGCGGGATCCGCGGCTACTTCAATGAAGTTCTCGGGCGGAATGAGATGTCCCACGCGGGCCAGCAGGCTGGTGCGCAACTGCTCGCGCTGCACGGCGTTGTAACGGTCACACTTGTTGAGTACCAGCAGCAACGGCTGATGCTCCCGTGCCAGTTCCTGCAGCGTGCGGTACTCGCTGTCGGTCATATCACCATCGATGACAAACAGCACCAGATCGGAACGCCCCGACACCTCGCGCGCCATGCGTTCGCGCGCCTCACCGTCGATCTCGTTGATGCCCGGCGTGTCGATCAGAAACAGCGACCCGCTTTTGCGTTCTTCCCAGCGTGCCCTGGCCTGCTGCCGGGTCTCGCCGTGCAGCGGACTGGTGGAAAACAGCGCTTGACCGATCAGGGCATTGAGCACCGAGGACTTGCCGACGCTGACGCGGCCCAGTACCGCGATATGGAGATGGCCTTGCTCCAGCTTGTCCAGCATCGCCTGCACCTCGCTAATGTCATCTGCCAGTTCCGCGCGGACTTCCGGCGGCAGGCGCTTGTCCTGCAACAACAACGTCAGGCTGTCGCGGGCCTGGTCGAGATGGTTGTCAACGCTCATGACTGACTGTCCGTTCCACCGCGTTTATCCGTCAGGGACGTACGATCCGGATTGTCTTCACTGCCGGGCTGCTCCGCGCGCACATCCAGTGCCAGTCGCAGCAGTTTGCGGGCGCGTGATTCCACATCACTGACCAGATTGTCCCGGAACGTCAGACTGGCCGGAGCGGGCCGCAGCTCGCCCCGGGTTTCCAGGGTGCGGCACACGGCATTCCCCAGTGCATCGAAAATCAGCCCGTAGGCAACGGCGTGCATCAGTCCACCAACCAGCGTGCCGACACCCGGAAACGCCTTGGCGGCGTTGCCGGCCACCGCCAGCAGCAGTGGCAACGCCGTGCGCACCTGTCGTTGCGACAGGTCCAGCAGCTTCTGCAATTCGATATCACGCACCGGTACTTCGTAGAGTTCGCACAGCGACCTGACCATGCGCGTCCCGAGATAGCCCTGGATGAGGATATCCGTACCGGGGCTGATCGCCGCCAGTCCACCTGCCACCGCACGCCGGGTATAGGTCCGCACCAGCGCCGCGCTCTCCCTGACCCGGTGTTCCACCATTGCCCGGTCCAGCTTCTGCGCCGTCAGCGCGAATACCGCCGTATCGCGCAGGTGCTCCAGCAACACCAGGTTGCTATCGAGTACCGACTGTAGCGCCGCACGCAGCTCGTCGATCTGCGGGGGCAGGACCTGTTCCTCCTCCTGCTCGCTGCCGTCCGGCCCGATCCGGATCACCTTGCGGACCGGGTTTGTCGCGATACCGGCGATGATCACCTGCGGGTTCGCCGCGAAGCGCTCGGCCAGGCGCGCGCGGATTTGCTTGCGGTCTTCGTGCGAGTAGCGGTCCAGCTTGTTGAAGGCGACGATCAGCGGCTTGTTCAGGTCCAGTAGCGGCTGCAGCGCCAGTTGCTGGTCGCGGGTCAGGTCCCCGTCGCAGACAAAGATCACCACGTGAGCGCGCTGGGCCTCGTCCAACACCAGTGGTTCGTACTCGCGCGCCACCTGGTTGAGGCCCGGCACATCGGCCAGTACCACCGCGTCGCCGGATTCGCGCTGCCAGCGATAATGCTGGACGGCCGTCGTCGTTCCCCCGATCACATCGGTCGCCACACTCGCACCGGGCAGCAGCGCGTTGACCAGCGAACTCTTGCCGCTGCTGATCTCGCCGAACAGGGCAAGATGGATGGTTTCCAGTTCCCGCCGCCGCGCCAGTTCCAGCAGCTCGTGCCGGGCGGTTTCGATATCGATACCCGCGGCTGCCGCAGCCTCCAGGCGTGACTGCAGTTCAGCTTCCGTCAATGGCGCGGTTGCCGCCTTGCCGCTGCCGGTCCGCTGCGGGCGCAGAATCTGCCAGACGAGCCATAGCCCGAAACCCAGCAGCAACACGGCAATCAGCACGCTCGGCAGCTGAAGCCAGACCGGGGCGGACCGCAACTGCTGCCACAGCGACAGGGTCCATTGCACCGCGCCCAGCAGCACAGCCAGCAGCGCCAGCATGCCGATGAGGACGCCGGCGGCGAGCAACAGTCTGTAGCGTGTGCTTCGGGGCATGCGGAACATTGTTATGTTTGCCGATGTATCAATAATATACCTGAGTTCACGGCGGCGCGGGCCTGTCCTGCAGCGCTACGCGGCCCGACGCCGTGGGTAAGCCTGCCGCCGTTACGCCCTGCACCCGGGCGAGCGCGGTCGAACAGGCCGCTACCCTCGCCGGCAGGACCACCCGGACAGGGGCCGTTGATCGCCGGCATGGCAATTCTCCCGGGCCGATGTGGCAGAATATCGTCATGCCGGAATCGTACCGGGTGGCATTACCGGTGCCTGTGTCGCAGGGGAGGGAGTGGTCATGGCAGGACATCTGAACGCAGTGTTGCGCCGGACTCCGTGCGTCCCGGTGAAAAAGCCGCGCGCACAGGGCGCGTGGGCACGCCCATGACCCCGCTCAATCTGATGGTGTTCATCAAATTCCTGGTGGGTATCTTCCTGCTGCAGGGGGCGACGGCGCTGCTACTGGTCACCGCGCAGGATGCCAGTCTCGTCAGAAACGGCTGGCTGCTCGGCCTGCTCGGCCTGCTGATCGGCGTCATCGCCGCGCTCTGGTTCACCTCGATCACCGGTCACGCCAGCCAGCACACCCTGCTCCGCGCGAGTGAAAAATACCAACGCCAGCGCGACCGGATCATGCGCCGGGCGGAACAGGAAAAAACCCGGGAAATCAGGAACAGTCATCAGCAGATACTGCGTGAAACCCGGCGCGTGCAAACCCGCTCTGCACTGAAACTCGGTACTACGCTGACGGGTGTCGCCGGTCTCGGGGTACTGCTGATGTTCACCCAGTTCATGACGCTCGGCCTGCTCGCCGTGTCCGCCACCGGGGGCGCCCTGCTCGGCTACACCGTCAGGGCGCGCCAGTATCCGTTACCCGGCAGAAAACCCGGCACCACGGACGGCCAACCGCCTGAAAAAACGGTCGGTCACGGACATGCCCTGCCTGGAGAGAAGGTCGTGAGCGAGGACAAGCCACGGTAACGCGAAGGGCCAATCCGGGGGACAGTTTACCTATTTCAGCAGACTCGGATCACTGTCGTGGTCGCGCTGGTAAGAATGCGGTCAGGATGGAATCTGATGGACATGCAAGAATGAGGGTATAGGTATACTGTTTCCCCGGAATTCGATCGGGTGCACGGGTTCGGTGTGTTCGTGGACGCGGCCCGCTCGTACAGATGTTTTATTTGGCGAGCAATACAACGAATCCAGAAAGTTTAAAATCTGTATTTCGGAATCGGAGTTGCCACCATTGCCCTCCCGATAGCCGCTCTACAGCAGTACCCGCTCCACTCCACCGCTCTTTACACGCTCAATGAAATCCTTCTGCCACCCGTCACCGAGCAGGCGGTTGGCCAGCTCCACCACGATGTAATCGGTCTCCGCACCGGTATCGTTGGCGTAGCGTGACAGGCCCTGCTGGCAGGCCGGGCAACTGGTGAGTATCTTCACATTGCCGTTTACGGCGCGGTCGGCGCCGGTGAGGCTCTTTATTCCCTGCTGCAGTTCTTCCTGTTTGCGGAAGCGGACCTGCGTCGAGATATCCGGGCGCGACACCGCCAGGGTTCCGGCCTCGCCGCAACAACGGTCCGACAGCTGCACGTCCTGCCCGAGCAGTTTCGCCGCCACGCCCGTGGGATTATAGGTCTTCATGGGCGTGTGACAGGGGTCGTGATACAGGTACTGCACGTCGTCCCTGCCCTTGCTGCTGACGCCCTTTTCCATCAGGTATTCGTGAATGTCGAGCAGCCGGCAACCGGGGAATATCCTGTCGAACTCGTATCCCATGAGCTGATCCATGCAGGTCCCGCAGGAGACGAGCACGGTCTTGATGTCCATGTAATTGAGCGTGTTCGCCACCCGGTGAAACAGGACCCGGTTGTCGGTACTCATCTTGCGGCCACGCTCGGCATCACCCCCCGAGGTCTGCGGATAACCGCAGCACAGGTAACCCGGCGGCAGTACGGTCTGGGCACCGACCTCATAGAGCATGGCCAGCGTGGCCAGGCCGATCTGGCTGAACAGCCGTTCCGAACCGCAGCCGGGAAAATAGAACACCGCATCGGATTCATCGGTGACCCTGGCCGGGTCGCGCAGGATCGGCACCAGCTTGCTGTCCTCGAGTCCCAGCAGCGCGCGCATGGTCCGGGTCGGCAGACCGCCTGGCATCGGCTTTTTCACAAAATTGACGACCTGCGCCTTGATCGGCATGGCGCCGGTGGTTGCCCGCGGGCACACTGCCACGGCTGTCGAGCCCCAACCGCCTGGCGACCCGGTAGGCGAGCCGCTGCCCCCTGTAACCCCACTCGATCATCGCCTTGCGCATCAGTTTTATGCTGCGCGGATCGGTGACGTTGAGGAAGGCCATGGCCGCCCAGGTCATCGGACTGGAGCGTTTCTGGCCGCGCTCGCGCAGGATATTGCGCATACGGATGGAGACATCGCCGAAGTCGATGTTGACCGGGCAGGGATTGAGCACTTGTGGCAGACCGTGCAATGATCGGCCACGTCGTTCATCTCGTCGAAATGACGGATGGAAATACCGCGGCGGGTCTGTTCCTCGTAGAGAAAGGCCTCGATGATCAGACCGGTGGCCAGTATCTTGTTGCGCGGCGAATACAACAGGTTCGCGCGCGGTATATGGGTGTTGCACACCGGCTTGCATTTGCCGCAGCGCAGGCAGTTGCGGATGTCGTCGTTGAGATCGCCCAGCTCGCTCTCTTCCAGCAGCAACGCCTCCTGCTGCACCAGGCGCAACGAGGGTGTATAGGCATTATCCAGGCCGGAACCGGCCAGCAGCTTGCCGGCATTGAAGTGATGTTGAGGATCGACTCGCTGCTTGTAGGCAGTGAAGGCATCGATGACCGCCGCATCCAGGTAGCGGATCTTGGTCATGCCGATACCGTGCTCGCCGGAGATAACGCCGCCCAGCGAGATGGCCAGTGCCATCACGCGATCGACGATCTGTTCCGCTTCACGCAGCATGGATAATCGTTGGAGTTGACCGGAATATTGGTATGCACGTTGCCGTCGCCGGCATGCATATGCGTGGCGACGAACAGGCGGCTGGAGCGGATCCGCTGTGGATGGCATCGAGCTGCGCTGCGACACCGTTCCACTCGCGACCGGCAAAGATCTCCTTCAGCGGGCGCGCCACCTCGTGCCGGCAGGAAATGCGCAACTCGCGGCGCAGCAGCAGGGCCAGCAGGGTATCGCCGGGCTGCATCTGTTCGCGCAATCTGTCCGGCAGCAGTGTCGCGTGCTCGATCGCCGGCTGGTCGAGAGACTCCAGCAGCGTCCGCCAGCGTTGCGAGACGTTGCGCAGATGATGGCGCGCTGCCTCGATCTTGGCGGCGTCGATGGCGCGGTTCTCCGCGCTGTCCTCGACTTCCGTACCGGCGCTGAGTTCAGGCAAGTCACCGCCGAGATAGTCGAGCACCGCATCGACATGGCGAGCTTGTTGCGCGTCGAATACTCGATGTTGATACGCTCGATCCCTCCGCGTATTCCGCCAGGCGTTCCAGCGGGATCACCACGTCCTCGTTGATCTTGAAGGCATTGGTATGCGCCGCGATGGCGGCCGTACGGGCACGGTCCAGCCAGAAACGCCGGCGCGCCTCGGGGCTGACGGCGATAAAACCCTCGGCACCGCGCGCATTGGCCATGCGCACGACGGCGGAGCAGGCATCGGCCACCGCGTCTTCGCGCTCGCCCGACACATCGACCAGCAGCAGCATCTTCGGCAACTCGCGCCGGGCGCGACTTGGTGCTGTAGCTCACCGCCCGGATGTAGCGCTCGTCGAGGTGCTCCAGGCCGGACAGCAGCACATCCGTCGCGCGCATCCAGGTAATCCCTGGTTTCGATGATGGCCGGGACCGCGCGGCGCAGGTCGCTGCCGAAGAATTCCAGGCACAGGGTGCGGGTGAACGCCGGCATGCGATGCAGCACGAACACCGCCGAGGTGATCAGGCCATCGCAGCCTTCCTTCTGGATACCGGGCAGTCCGCCGAGGAACTTGTCGGTGACATCCTTGCCCAGTCCCTGCTTGCGCAGGGAGGCACCGGGCATCTGCATCAGCTCAGGTTCGCCGATGGGCGTGCGGCCGTCGCGCTCGTAGCGGGTGATGCGGAAAGTCACTGTCGCCTGCTCGTGGATCTTGCCGAGATTGTGGTTGAGGCGCTCGACCTCCAGCCACTGTGACTGCGGCGTCACCATGCGCCAGGACACCAGGTTGTCAAGCGCGGTGCCCCAGAGCACGGCCTTCTTGCCGCCGGCGTTCATGGACACATTGCCGCCGATGGTGGAGGCATCCTGCGAGGTCGGGTCGACCGCAAACACGTACCCGGCCGCCTCGGCCTGTTCTGCGACGCGGCAGGTGATCACCCCGGCGCCGGCGCGCACCGTGGCGACTTCGTGGTCGACGCCTTCGATACGGCGCAGCTCGACCGTGCCCAGGGCCTCGAGCTTCTCGGTGTTGATCACGGCACTGTTGCCGGACAGCGGGACGGCACTGCCGGTGTAACCGGTCCCTCCGCCACGCGGAATGATGGTCAGGTCCAGCTCGATGCAGGCGGCAACCACCGCACAGACCTCGTCTTCCGTATCCGGACTCACCACGACGAACGGCATTTCGACACGCCAGTCGGTGGCATCGGTCGCATGCGACACCCGCGCCAGGCCGCCGAAGTCGATATTGTCGGCGCGGGTTACCCGCCCCAGGCGGCGGCGGATACGCCGGCGCAACTCATGCGCCTGCGGAAACCAGGACTCGAAGCGTTTGACCTCATCGCGCGCCCGTGCGACCAGTGCGAGCGCCTGTGCATTGTCCTCGGCGCGCGCGACGATCTGGTCCAGCCGGTGATGCAACGCGTGCACCAGCGATCCCCAGCGCTTCCTGTTGTCGAGGAGATCGTCCTGGATATAGGGATTCCTGTCGATGACCCACATGTCGCCCAGCACTTCGAACAGCATGCGTGCCGAGCGGCCCGTCCTGCGTGAACCGCGCAGTTCGTTGAGCACCTCCCACATCCCGACACCGAGATAGCGGATCACGATCTCGCGGTCGGAGAACGAGGTGTAGTTATAGGGAATTTCGCGGATGCGAACGGGGTTCTGAGTCATGCGAATGGAACAGGCTTCGGATACGGAGTGCGGCAAAAACCGTCAGGGGTGGCCGGCGGTCATTCTAGCACCTGACGGCTGTATTTATGGCGGGTCGTGAAGGATTACTCGGGCTGCGCCCTCGCCGCACCAGGGTCAGCGTCGCATGTGCGACGCTGCTGTCTCGGCCGACAGCGTCTGCCTTGGTTCGAACCTTCGACCATCGGATTAACAGGACAAAAAAGCAATTTTTCAGCCTTTTATTTCAATAACTTACCGTGGCATCCCGTTGCGAACTGTGCACCACGATGCAGGACAGCACACAACCGAGACCCGCAACATCCCCGCAGGGGTTTTGCGATTCCACCCGTTAGTCAACCAACTTCTATATCTATTCTGGCCGTCCCTGTTGCCTGCTCCGCTTTACGCCTATGCTAGCTGGGGGATGGAACGTGGCATCCTTGAGCGAGGCACGCTGCAGGTGATACTGATCTATACGGAACGCCGGGCAGTCTCAACCTGCGCTACAAACCGGGATTTCCGGCTGGGGAGTGGATGATGCGTAACGGGTGCTTTGCGCTCGCCCTGGTGGCGGCGCTCGCAGGGGTCGCACACGCGGATGATGCGATCCTGGTGCTGGATGGTTCCGGTTCGATGTGGGGCCAGGTCGATGGCAAGAGCAAGGTCGAAATCGCGCGCAGTGTCGTCGGTGAACTCCTGAACGAGATCCCGGTGGACCGGCGCCTGGGGCTGGTCGCCTACGGGCACCGCCGCACCGGCGACTGCACCGACATCGAGGAACTGGCGCCGGTCGGCACGGATCGCGCGACCATCCGCAAGCAGGTCAATGCGCTTGCCTTCAAGGGCAAGACGCCGCTCACCGAGGCAGTGCGCTTTGCCGCGGAGCGACTGCACTACCGCGCAGGCAAGGCGACCGTCATCCTGGTATCCGACGGCGCGGAAAGCTGTAACGCCGATCCCTGCGCGCTGGCCGCCGAACTCGAGGCCAATGGCGTCGACTTCACGGTACACGTGGTCGGGTTCGGCCTGCCCAGCGCGACCGAGGCGGCCGGCCTCAAGTGCCTCGCCGAGGCCACCGGCGGAAAATATTTCAGCGCGAACAGCGCGAGTGAACTTGCGGCGGCGCTGCGGCAAACCGCGGCGGCGGTCGTCGCCACGCCGGTCGCAGAAACGGCAGACGTGTTGCTGCGCGCCACCGATCTCGCCGGTGGACCGGAACTGACCACGGGCCTGGGCTGGACCGTTACCGATGCGGCGGGCACGCAGGTATTCCAGAAGTCCGATGCCGGTGTGACCGGGCTGACCCTGCCGCCCGGCGAGTATGTGGTCCGTGTGCAGCGTGCATCCGACGGCATGACCGGCCAGCATGCGCTCAGCGCCCATGCCGGTGCCCGGCGCACGGTGACGATCCCGCTGGAGCTGAAACTCGACGCCGCGCTGGTGCTGACACCGGCCGGACAGGCGCCTGCAGCCTCCAGGGTGTCAGTCCAGTGGACCGGGCCGAATCGGCACGGTGATTACGTGACGGTCGTGAAGGCAGGCGCCACGGTGACCGAGTATCTCGATTACCGGGAAACAGCGAGCGGCAATCCCGTGTCGATCACGCTGCCGGCCGACCCCGGCGCATACGAAATGCGCTATGTGCTCGGCCAGCCGCAACGTGTGCTGGCCGCCGTCCCGCTGCAGGTGGTGGCGACCCGGGCGAGTGTGTCCGGACCGCCGACGGCGCAGGCCGGCAGCCGCATCACGATCACGTGGACCGGCCCCGCCAATCCCGGTGACTGGATCACCATCGTCAAACCCGATGTGCCGTACAGTGTCTACAACGATTACTTCGATGCCCGACCGGAAAACCACCAGCTGAATGTCCCGCTGGAACCGGGCGCGTATGAACTGCGTTACGTCCTGGCCGGCAAGAACATCATTGCACGCGCGCCGATCGAGGTGGTGGCGGTGACGGCAACGCTGCAGGGACCGGACCAGGTCAACGCGGGGGCGGCCTTCAAAGTCGACTGGAACGGGCCCGGCGGTGCGAGCGACTGGATCACCATCATCGCGCCAGACCAGCCGGACACGGCGTATGCCTCCTATGCCGATGCAGCGCGCGGGAACCCGGCCACCCTGAACGCACCCACAACCCCCGGTCACTACGAACTGCGCTATGCACTGAACGGCAAGCAGGTGATTGCGCGCGCGCCGATCGAGGTGTTGCCGGTCACGGTAACGCTACAGGCGCCGGAACGTGTGGTTGCCGGTGCCGCCTTCCCCGTCGGCTGGGACGGCCCGAACAATCCGGGCGACTGGATCACCATCGTCGCGCCAGACCAGCCGGACACGGCGTATGGATCCTACGCCGATGCAGCGCGCGGGAATCCGGCCACCCTGAACGCACCCACAACCCCCGGCCACTACGAACTGCGCTATGTGCTGAATGGCAGGAAGATCGTCGGCAGAAAGGCGATCGAGGTTGGCGCGCAGTAACCATCGATGCTGGCGGGAGATACAGGGACAGTATACTTATTTTCATTCAGTTCCCTGAACACTCACCTGTCCCAATCTTCTTTCGCAGTCGGACTCCTGTTAACGAATGGGTAATAGCCTCTTCGTACCCTTCAATTCCGGGTAAACAGGTATACTGTCCCCGGAATTTCGAAGCGGTCCGCGTTCATGACCTTGCTCCAGGCCGCCACGAAGTCCTGCACGAACTTCTCTTGCGCATCGTCCTGCCCGTAGACCTCTGCAATCGCGCGGAGCTGCGAGTTGGAACCGAATATGAGGTCGACGCGGGTGCCGGTCCACTTCAGCTCGCCCGTGGCGCGGTCGCGTCCTTCGAACTCATCCCCGTCTTCCGAGGTCGCCTTCCACTCGGTCCTCATGTCGAGCAGGATGACGAAGAAGTCGTTGGTGAGTGTCCCGGGGCGCCTGGTGAAGACGCCGTGTTGAGACTGTCCGACATTGGCGTTCAACACGCGCATGCCACCGACGAGAACCGTCATCTCGGGCGCGGTCAGCGTCAGGAGCTGCGCCTTGTCGACCAGCAACTCCTCAGCCGACACGCTGTACCTGGCCTTCTGGTAATTGCGAAACCCGTCCGCGATCGGTTCGAGCACGGCGAAGGCGTCCACATCGGTTTGCTCCTGCGTGGCATCCGTGCGCCCCGGCGCGAAGGGCACCTCCACATCCTGTCCGGCGTTCTTCGCCGCCTGCTCGACAGCGGCGCAACCGCCAAGGACGATCAGGTCGGCGAGCGATACCTGCTTGCCGCCGGCCTGCGCGGCGTTAAACTCCTTCCGGACGCCCTCAAGGGTTTGCAGCACCTTCGCCAACTGGGCAGGCTGGTTGACCTCCCAGTCCCTCTGCGGCGCGAGACGGATGCGCGCCCCGTTCGCCCCACCGCGCTTGTCGGAGCCGCGGAAGGTTGCCGCCGAGGCCCAGGCGGTCGAGACCAGCTCGGAGATGGACAGCCCCGAGGCGAGGATCCTGGCCTTGAGGTCCGCGATGTCGGCCGCGTCGATCAGCTCGTGATCGACCGCTGGCACGGGGTCTTGCCAGATCAACTCCTCGGCCGGGACCTCCGGGCCGAGATAGCGCGAGCGCGGGCCCATGTCGCGGTGGGTCAGCTTGAACCACGCGCGGGCGAAGGCGTCCGCGAGCTCCTCCGGGTGCTCGTGGAAATGCCGCGCAATCGGCTCGTAGATCGGGTCCATCCGCATCGCCATGTCCGCGTCGGTCATGATGATCGGGACCCGCTTCGACGGATCGTCGGCGGCCGGCGCCATATTCTTGTCAGTCGCCTCCTTCGGCGTCCACTGGCTGAGCGCCCGCCGGGCTCTTGGTCTGTTCCCACTCGTTGCCGAACAGCATGTCCAGATAGCTGTTGTCCCACTGCGTCGGGGTCGGCGTCCATCCGCCTTCCAGACCGCTGCCGATCTGATCACCCCCTTTACCGCTGCGAAAGCGGCTCTTCCAGCCGAGGCCCTGCTCTTCGATGCCGGCCGCCTCGGGTGCAGGCCCGACCAGCGCCGCATCGCCGGCGCCATGGCATTTGCCGAAGGTGTGGCCGCCGGCGGTGAGCGCGACGGTCTCGTAATCGTTCATCGCCATGCGCGCGAAGGTCTCGCGAACCTCCCGGCCGGAGGCGAGCGGATCCGGTTTGCCGCCCGGCCCTTCCGGGTTCACGTAGATCAGACCCATCTGAACGGCGGCGAGGGGATTCTCGAGATCCCGGTCACCGAAGTGGCGCTGTGTCGCCGAGCCACTCGGTCTCGGATCCCCAGTAGGTGTCTTCTTCGGGCTCATAGACGTCCGCGCGCCCGCCGCCGAAGCCGAAGGTCTTGAAGCCCATCGACTCCAGGGCGCAGTTGCCGGCGAGGATCATGAGGTCGGCCCAGGAGATCTTGTTGCCGTACTTCTGCTTGATCGGCCACAGCAGCCGGCGTGCCTTGTCGAGATTCACGTTGTCGGGCCAGCTGTTGAGCGGCGCGAAACGCTGCTGGCCCGAGCCTGCTCCACCGCGGCCGTCGCCGATGCGATAGGTGCCCGCGCCGTGCCACGCCATCCGGATGAAGAGCGGCCCATAGTGACCATAGTCCGCCGGCCACCAGTCCTGCGAGTCGGTCATCAGTGCGTAAAGGTCCTTCTTCACGGCCGCGAGGTCGAGTTTCTGGAACTCCTCGGCGTAGTTGAACCCCTCGCCCAGAGGATTGGACCGGGGGCAGTTTTGCTGGAGAAGCTTCAGATTCAGCTGGTTTGGCCACCAGTCCCGATTCGACTTCACTCCAATAGTCGTGTGCATGACCGGGCACTTGCCCGCGTTCGTGTCAGTTTTTGCGTCCATCTTTGCCTCCGATCTTTGCCGCAATTTTCTTCAGGTTGTTCCGCATGGAACTATCGTGACTCCTGGGCGTTGTTACCGACCAGGTCCCAGTTGGCTTCCTCGGCGTAGCACTTCAGCGCGAAGTCGCGCTCGCCATCGGCCACGGTGGAAAAGCGCCGCAGCGCCTCGACCGTGTTGCCGACCTCCGGGTTCCTCGTCCTATTACTGGCCAGACGCTTTACCTCCGGCACCTGTTTAGAGTCTGGACCCCGCTTAGTGTTCCTTCCAATCGATTATTCCGATATCGATGATAGCCAGTCGCTATCCACAAGTCCGGCCATCGGTGCCTTGCCCTATTCCGGCACGAGGTATTTGGTGCCCTCGAAGCGCATAGTGATGATCAGCTTGACACGTGTGCGCGCAGCCGTCGCAGTGCCTGGCTGGTTTGTTAGACAAACCGGCCCTGGGAAAGAAGCTGTCGAGGCGCGACCTCCATGCCGACGAAGAACAACAGCGATACCACACCATAGTCGCCTAATCTGGAGGCGAACTCAGTATCCGTCAACAAGGAAAATCCGAACGGGCCAGTCGCGATACCGGCAAGCAGATAGCCGATCACCTGGGGTTGTCTCATCAGCTGCAGTGGCAGCCCGATGAGCAGAATGATGGCGATAACGGCAACCAGCAACGGCAGTGAGGGATCAAGATGCATCCTGTATCTGTCTCCGGGTGAGTACTGTACAGCTCAGTATGACCCATACGCGGACAATGAGTTTCTTCGACAAGTTCACCAATGCCGGAAATATCCATGCTGGATAATGGCGTCGGATCATTGGAAGTCTGACAGTGTTGATTCGCCAAATTCACAGGCAATCAATGGAGACCGGCATTCATTATTTATGATGACTTGTCTCGCTACAATATGTCTCACGCCTTTTTAACGAAAACTTATATAAGCGCCTCGTGTAGTGCAGGGATCGGCCAGTTCCGGTCACTCGCGAGAAACAAGTGAAGGACTGCATATTAATCCATATGTGACATTCATGAACACTGCTTAGAATTGGCTGTTGAGAATACTGACGGCACTGGACGGGTTTTCAGCCTTCCTTGCAAGATGTGTCGCGATGGCCTGGTGAACATGCGTAGCATGTACCCCCTATCTGCTGGGCAATTGACGAGCGAGGACCTCAAACCAGCCGGAAAACCCCGAACCACTGCTACATCGGTTCAACGGTAACCAGCCATAAACCTGCAGGACCGTGATTTCGATTGCTAATTGTGCTAAAAGGCATTGCTGGGCTACCTTGCTTCTCCATATTGTTCATTTAGATTCTTGATGCCAGATAGACGGAATTAATCATGGAATGCATCGGACAAGATATTGATGAGATACGCAAGCAGCGAATTCACTTTCAGGATCTCCATGCCCTGTCTCCAGATATGTGGCCACCACCGCAGACTGCCTTCGGAGTAAAGAAATGCATGCAACTCGCCTTGAAGGACAAGGCGTGGATATTTTTTTGGATGGCCGTGGTAATCACATCAGTTATGATTATCTGGTTGATCGGACTGGGCCAGGATCCTGCCCAAGCGATCTCGGATTCACTTACCAGGGCGGAGCAACAAATTACGGCCTCGTCTACTCCTGCGGTGCAGGTAATTGGCGATGCAGCGCAAGTTCTTGAGACACTGCCTCTACCAGCCGCTGGTCAAATAAGCAGAGAGGTGAGCGTTGAAAAAAAGCCCCAGCAAGCCTCTGTAGGCAAAACAACCGATCCCCACGACATGAATGAGATTGCTGCTGTCGCCACAACCGCCTCTGCTTCCCTGCGTATACACGACAAAGCGGTACCCAAGGTGCCTGCATCAAACACCCTGGGCATTGATAGCGTAGAGGGCGGACAAACGAGCACCCGCGAGCACTTACATACCGCAGCCAGCGTGGATAAAGAGGGTACATGGATTATCAATCTTGTTTCATTATCGAGAAAGGCCGATGCAGACCGCTTCGCGGAAAAGGCCCAATCCAAGGATATCGAAACGAAGCAGCAACAAGTCGCCGTAAAAGGTAAACAATACTGGCGCGTGCAGATAGCCGGCTTCTCAACAGCGGTGGAGGCGAAGGTTTATGCTGTCACCGCCATAGAAAAGCTGGGACTTAATGACGTCTGGATTACGACACGTTGAGTGTATTTTAGTCGCGGAGAATAACCGCTACTTTTCCTGCTCCTGCCCTGGCTAATTTCATTGAACCACTGATCCAGGTTATTATTTAGCGTGGGCTGGGTATGTCCGGTTTTTGCCGGCTTTTTAGCATTTAGCGATATTGTCTATATGTCTTCTTCGGCTCCTGTCTTTAAGCCACAGGTTATATAAGCCGTGACTAAACGACCGAGTCGGGTCGTCTCCCGCCTTTTAACGAAATCTTATATAAGTGTTTGGTGTAGGACAGGGATCGGGCCACAACAAGACATTCCCGAAGTTCCAGCAAAGGTCTCAGTAGCCGCAAAACGCAACATTTACGAAATGGAGATCAGCCAGCCATCGATATGCGCTTACTGGTTAGCTTCCTCTTCGGCCCGCCGTAGTCCGTCCTGCTCGGTTTGCATCGCGGCGTTGAGCCGATTCTGTACTTGGTCTTCCAGCTGTTTAGCCTGCTTTGCCTGTTGGGCACTGAGCTGGGCCTCGGTGATCGCCGTACTTACCACGTCGGCACCGCAGCCGGTTAAGGCGACGGTCAGAAACGCTGAGGATATGAGTCGGTTCATAAATTTGCTCCCGTGAATTCCGGCGGTCAGAGGCAAACGGCCATATTGCCCGTCGAAAGTAATCGCCTTATCGGCAGTGATGGTGAAATGTGAACTTCTGGGGATCGGGAGCGTGAGTGATACAGAAAACCACGCTCCGGGGTGTCCGCATTTATCGAACAGCAATCGGTCCGGAATGCCCCCCCAAAAAAACATACCGATTCAGTCCGCTTATCACCGGAATGCCGCATAACTTGCCGGCAAGCCGCACTCACACTTTCGGCCATTACCAGCCATTCAGTAACAGGAATATTTCTTAAAAGCGGACATTGAACGTCTTGGTTAAGTTGCGCCGATTTTAGGCGTCAACTTGAACCAATTTTTATCCCTTTATTCGCAAGTACGCTAACTAACATTGCAGAATACTCCGAATATTTGTTTAGCATGTCTTCAATTTGCATGCCTAATATTCCTTTAAGGATTTCGCTTGTACCGGACAACCCTGTGGAGCAAGATGTTAAAAATGTTAGCCCCACTAATTATTAGTCTATGAACAATCGGGTTTCCCCTGCCCCGCCCACCGCCGCGTCGACCGCCAAAGCCTTGCTCGAAGTGGTACCGACGATCATGCGACAGATTCGTCACGAGATGCGTACCCACGGCCAGGGGTTGTCGGTGCCGCAGTTTCGTACACTCCTGTTCGTCGCGCGCAACCCGGGCAGTTCTCTAGCCGCCGTGGCCGAACACCTGGGCATTACGCCGGCAACCGCCTCGGCAACCGTGGACCGCCTGGTGCGACAGGAGCTGATGGAACGCACACCCGCCCATATCGAGCGGCGCCGTGTGCGACTGGTGTTGACCGATGACGGGAAGACGCTGGTGGGCACGGCACGCCAAGGCACGCAGGCGCAGCTCGCCCGGCGTCTGTGCGGGTTCGTGGATGCGGACCTCAAGCGTATCGACACCGCACTTGAATTACTGCGCAGCGCGCTGAGTGAACCCTCTGCTGAATCGCCCGCCGTGGCAGCGCGGCCGGATACGCAAGCCGCGCCGAAGGGCGCGCGGAAAATCGATGCGAAATAGAATCTTGCTGACGCTGTTACTGGCCGCCATACTGGCCGGGGGATGGGTCGCTCTGCACCAGGCTGCACGGACGCAACCCGTGCACGACGCGGACAAGCGCACACCGATTCAGGTAGAGGTTGCGATCGTACAGCAGAAGGCCGTGCCCTATCTTTGGCACACTGTCGGCCAGGTGGAAGCTTCGCATTCCATCGCAGTGCGACCGCAGGTCACCGGTACGCTGCAGAAAGTGGCCTTCGAGGAGGGTGAGGCGGTACATCAAGGTCAACTGCTGTTTAGCATCGATCCGGCACCCTTCGCCGCTGCGGTGGCAAAAGCCAAGGCACAACTGGCCAAGGATCAGGCTGTGCTGAACAATGCCCGCCGGCAGGCTGAGCGTCAAAAGGACCTGCAGGGCAAAAGCTTTGCGTCCGCACAGGATTTCGAGAATGCGAAATCGCTGGTGGCGGAAACCGAGGCGACCACAGCCCTCGACCGGGCCGCACTGGATCAGGCCGAAATACAGCTCGGCTATTGCGAAATCCGTGCGCCTATCGACGGTTATACCGGAGTGCTGTCCGTAAAGACCGGTAATCTGGTACAAACGTCGCAGACGACGCCCCTGGTTACCATCAACCAGATACAACCGGCGTTAGTGCGCATATCTGCGCCACAGGCGGAGCTGGAAGCTGTGCGTGCCAGCCAGCGGGCGGGCAACACTCTGCACGTGCAGATCGAAACGCACGACCACAGGCAGCTCAACGGCGACCTGATATTTATAGACAACGCAGCCGACCCCGGCACCGGCACCATACTGTTGAAAGCACGTTTCGACAACGCTGAGGGTGAACTCTGGCCTGGAACTTATGTCGAGCTTGATCTTGTTTCAGGAGTGGAGCCGCACGCACAGGTCATTCCAGAAACGGCCCTGCAACAGGGACAGAACGGACCGTTCGTCTTTCTGGTCAGTAACAACCACGTCAAGGTTCAGCCAGTTGTCGCCGGGCGTCAGGTAGGCAACGACGTGGTCATAGAGCATGGTCTGGACGTTGGCGCACAAGTGGTAGCCCGCGTACCCCGTCAGCTGGAAGACGGCAGTGCCGTCGAAGCTCGCACCAGCCAGTAGACAACCCTGCGGTTCCCAACATGCGCAACTTCATACGACAGGTGATAGCGATGTGGACTTGCTGTGACACGCCAGTGGGTTTCCTGCTGCGACAGGCACTACCGGGCAACGACCGATGAATTTCTCCGCGCTGTTCATACGCAGGCCGGTGATGACTGTCGTTCTGATGACCGGCCTCGTGATCTTTGGCCTGTTTGCGTACCGCGTACTGCCGGTCAACGAGCTGCCCAATGTCGACTTTCCCACCATTGTGGTCAGCGCCAGCCTGCCGGGTGCCAGTCCGGACACCATGGCCAACACAGTGGCCACGCCCCTTGAACGAAGCTTCTCGGGCGTGTCGGGCATCGACTCCATGGTTTCGAGCAGCACCACCGGTTCGACGCGCATCACCCTGCAATTTTCGCTCGCACGCGACATCGATGCAGCCGCCCAGGACGTACAAAACGCGATCGCGCAGACGCTGCGCCGCCTGCCCCCGGAAATGACCGACCCGCCGACCCTGCGCAAGGTAAACCCCGCGGAATCGGCCATTCTTTATATCGCCCTCAGTTCCAGAACCCTGCCGTTGAGTCGCCTCGACGAATACGCCGAAACCCGTATCGCCGACCGCCTGTCCATGCTGCCGGGTGTCGCCCAGGTGCTGGTGTTCGGCTCGCAGAAGTACGCCGTGCGCGTGCAGCTCGACCCGTTCGCACTGCAAGCCCGTGACCTGGCGCTGTCCGACGTGGCGGATGCGGTCGCCAACGCCAACTCCAACCTCCCGGTCGGCACGCTCGAAGGGGCGCGCCGGTCGTACACCCTGTCGACCGACGGTCAGCTGGACGAGGCCGCACAGTACGACAATCTGGTGGTCAACCAGCGCAACGGCGTGCCGATTCATTTGCGTGACGTCGGCAGCGCGCGCGCCGGCGTGGAGAACGACAAACAGATCACCACCTACAACGGCCATCCGGCCATCGTACTGGCGATCAAACGCCAGCCGGGCAGCAATACCGTCGAAGTGGTGCAGGAAGTGCGCAAACTGTTGCCGGACATGCAGGAGCAGGCACCCGGCGACACGCACTTCGATATTGTGCACGACCGCGCTGAATTTGTGTACGAGTCCATCAACGACGTCACTTTTACCCTGACCCTTGCGGTGCTGCTGGTACTGGTGGTGATCTGGATGTTTCTGCACAACCTCTCCGCCACTATAATTACCGCGCTTTCGCTGCCCACATCGCTGATCGGCACGTTCGCGGTGATGTATCTGTTGGGCTTCAGCCTCGACAACCTGTCGCTGATGGCGCTCACCCTCGCGGTCGGGTTTGTCGTGGACGACGCCATCGTCGTGCAGGAGAACATCGTGCGTTATCTGGAGCGCGGGCTGAGCCACCGCGAAGCAGCTCTGAAGGGCAGCGCCGAAATCGGCTTCACCGTGGTCAGCATGACCGTGTCACTGGTGGCGGTGTTCATTCCGATCCTGTTCATGGGCGGAATCCTTGGCCGTCTGTTCACCGAGTTCGCCGCGACACTCGGGATCGCCGTGTTGATCTCCGGGCTCGTCGCCCTGTCCTTGACACCCATGGCGGCCAGCCGCTGGCTGCGCGCGCAGCAGCGACCGAGCGGCCTGTCGCGCATACTCGAGCGCCTGTTTGAATCCAGCCGCGCCGGCTACCTGCGCCTGCTCGGAATAGCCGTCGGTCACTGGCGCACCACGCTGTTATTATCGGCTCTCATCCTGTTGGCTACGGCCTGGCTGTTTGCCGCTGTGCCGAAAGGCTTCGTTCCGTCCGAGGATATTGGCCTGATCGTCGCCAGCATCCGCGCACCGGAGGGTGTCACCTTTGCCGAGCTGCAGGACCGGCAGGAACAGGCCGCCGTCATCGTGCGCGCCAACCCGAATATCGCAGGTGCCATGTCGAGCGCCGGCCAGGGCAACGGCGGCACTTCGGGCAGCAATATCGGCCGCCTGATCATTCGCCTCAAACCACGCAAGCTGCGCGCCGACACCGCCGAGGCGGTCATCCAACAGCTGCGCAAGGAAGTGCGCAAGGTTCACGACCTCGACGTGTTCTTCGAGAATCCGCCCGCCATTCGCATTGGTGGTCACAGCAGCAACAGCAGCTACGACTTCGTCCTCCAGGGCCAAGACTACACTACGCTGGTGCAGGCAGCCGGTACATTGAAAACGGCGCTGGATAAACTGCCCGGGGTGCAGGACGTCAACAGCGATCTGGAGCTCAACAGCCCGCAGCTCGACGTGCACATTCGCCGCGAGCGCGCCGCTCGTCTGGGCGTGTCGGTCGCCAATATTCAAAAAACGCTCTACGATGCTTTCGGCGGCCGTCAGGTCAGCACCATCTTCGGCGCCGCCGACACCTACGAGGTGCAGTTACAGCTCGCACCGCGCTATCAGCAGGACATCAACGCACTGGGCGCCATCTCGGTGCGCAGCGACCAGGGCGGGCTGGTGCCACTTGCAGCAGTAGCCGAGGTGACGCCCGGCGTGGGACCGCAGGCCGTGTCCCACTATGGCCAGCTGCCGGCGGTGACCTTGTCGTTCAATCTCGCACCTGGTGCCTCGCTGGGCGCGGTGACCCGTGAGATCGAACAGACGGCCGCACAACTGTTGCCGGGAGACGTCACGGGGCTGTTCGCCGGCAGCGCCCAGGCTTTCCAGGACTCCATGCGGAGTCTGCCGGTGCTGCTGGCGTTCACCGTGGTGGTGATCTACATGGTGCTGGCGATCCTGTACGAACACTTCGTGCATCCCCTGACCATCCTCACCGCACTGCCGCTGGCCGGTTTCGGTGCGTTGCTGTCACTGCTGGTATTTCATCAGGAACTGAACGTATTCAGCTTCGCAGGACTGATTCTGCTGGTGGGTCTGGTCAAGAAGAACGGCATCATCATGATCGACTTTGCACTCGAGGAGCGGCGCAAGCACCGACTCGAGGCAGCCGATGCCATTATCGAAGCCTGCCGGATCCGCTTCCGGCCGATCATGATGACCACGCTCGCGGCCATCCTCGGCACGCTGCCGATTGCGCTGGGTATCGGTGCCGGTGCGCAGTCGCGCCAGACGCTCGGTATCACCGTCGTCGGCGGCCTGCTGTTCTCGCAGATGTTCACACTGTTCGTGACACCGGTGTTCTTCGTCGCCATGGAGCATCTCGCTGCGCGAACCACCCGCCCGCGCACCACCGCGCCGACCGAACCCGTCGCGCCGGATGCAAGCTCAGGGTGCGACTCGCTTCCGCACCTTGTCGACCACACTGTACGTCGCTAGCGCGTAACGGGGCCACAGACCTACGCACGTTTCCAAACAGCGGTAAGTCCTTACATGGAGATCAGTCATTACAGACCATGCGCTTTAAGTTGCAACGCCCGCCCAACAGATGGATCGTTATAGTGGGTCGATGCGAAGGAATATGCAAACCAACAACAGGTTGCAGCCCATCATATTGAATATGGTATTGAGGATGCTGCGGATTGCCAGGCGGCACGAGTAATTGGCAAATCGCGCCACTTGAATACTTTATATGGCCAACATCCTCTGCATTGTTTGATGGTTCTTCTGATTCAAGAATACTTTTTAGGTCTGAAAAATTCTTTTTCTTTCGCTTTGTCTCCATGAGTGGAGCAGACGAAAATTGGAGATTCTAACCTGGGCGAATTACTAATTATCACCTGAAAACGACAACTTAGACAGACTTGTTCCTGAAAGCTACCTTCCCTACCCTGCTCTGCCATGAAGGATCTGCTGATACTCCTCGCACATCTATTGACCACCATCGCCAAACTCCTGGGGCCCGGCGGCGCAAGGGCTGTTGTCGCTGACAGCCTGCTCATGAAGCAGCAGATTCTGGTCATCAACCGTTCGCGGCGGCGCGCGCCTGATCTCTCAGCACTCGATCGGTTTCTGTTCGGCTTCTGGTCGCTGTTTCTCGATCCACGCCTTATCCAGCGAGCTGCCGTGATTATTCGGCCATCGACACTATTGAAATTCCATGACCTCCTAATAAATCACAAGTACCGGCTACTGTACTCATCATGCAAAAAAGTAAGCCAGGCCCCAAGGGTCCATCACCCGAACTCATCCAGGCGATCATTGAACTAAAGCAACGCAATCCACACTTTGGCTGTCCTGGAATTGCCCAGCAAATCAATAAAGCATTTGCTATGGATATTACCAAGGACCTGGTCCGGCGTGTCCTCGCCGAACACTATCGCCCAATGCCCGATGACAACGGACCGTCATGGCTGACCTTCATCGGGCACTCGAAGGACAGCCTCTGGAGTATTGATCTCTTTCGTTGCGAATCCATTTTACTCAACACCCACTGGGTGCTCGTGGTCATGGACCAATTCACGCGGCGCATCATTGGCTTTGGTGTACATGCAGGGGATGTCGATGGTGTTACCCTCTGTCGGATGTTCAACACCGCCATCTCAACCAGGTGTGCGTCGAAATATATCAGCACTGACAACGACCCACTATTCCTATATCACCAATGGCAAGCGAACCTGAGAGTTCTTAGTGTAGATGAGATCAAGACCGTTCCGTATATGCCTGTATCGCACCCCTTCATTGAGCGACTGATTGGAACTATTCGCCGTGAATATCTTGATCACACCCTCTTTTGGAATGCTAAGGACCTTGCGCGAAAACTCGCAGACTTCAGGCAAAATTACAACCGAGAACGGGTCCATCAATCGTTAGGTGGAGATGCACCAGCGGTGCCTAGCGGCAATCCTCTACCTCTGCGCGCAAATCTCTGCAACTATTCATGGCTATCACATTGCAATGGACTCTTTCATACGCCAATCGCTGCATGAATAGGAATTCGCCAAGGACAGGAAGCACCGCAAAAGCGGACGTTACAAATCAGCGGGTTACTCGCGGACTTTTCAAGCGGTTGGATGGCGTCATTGCCTACCCGGAGGAAATAACCTACCTGCGGTTATCTTTCGGAGCCGATCAAGCGGTATCGAAACTCCCACGTACTCAATATGCCTGAGTATGTCTTGTGCGAAAGGTCGAACAGCCCTTCTCGATAATTCGTATTCCAAATAAACGTGTTCAGCTTCCGCGCTGCTCCTTTTCCAATGCAGTTACAACATCCTGGAACATTGCCTGGGTGCGCGCGTCGATGCGCACAGCCGGCGGTGGGCATCCAGGATCAGGGCGAGCGTCTCGCGCTCGCCCGACTTCCTGCGACAGCACCGGCATCAGCCGTTGCGGGTCGATTGGGACCTCCGCTACGAGATGAAACAGGCGGTCAAAACAAACTGCCCGCAGCAGCGTGGCGATATCCGCGTTGGGAGCAATAATGACTGGCCTGCCATGGCCGCAGCCGGCGAGGTGGTTGGCAATGCGCGCCAGGATGCCAAGACAGGTGCTGTCGATGGCCTCGGTGGCCGACAGGTCGATCACGAAATGAGTGAGGGCCGTATCCGCGAAAGCCCGATCCAGCAGGGCATCGAGGGCGGGAGCCAACGGATGGCGCACGTCCCCTGCGAGCTGCAGGACCCAGGTGCCGGCGTCATTGGCATATCGCGCCGAACCTCTCGTCATGCCAAAGCCTCCTCGCTTTTGTGGATCGAGACATCCCGGACACACAGCCCCTTACTTCGAGTAGTCAACATTATACATTACCTACCTACCCTTAGGTTGTTCAACCGCCGTCCGGTGAGTAAAGCGGGTTGGGCGTTCCTGTTTCAGCACGAGCAAGGTGATGTCATCGGGATAACCCTGACCACTGCTCAAACCCAGGCTGGCGATCAGGCCGTCGGCTATCGTTATCCAATGCCTCAAGTGCCTTCAACAATCGTGACTGCTTGTCGTCCAGCGATTCTCCGGGAAGCACCTCAAGTATACCGTCGGAAAATAGCGCCAGAGTGAAACCCTCGGGAAGCGTCAAGCTGCTCGCGTCGTACTCGGCGTCACGGAACAGTCCGATGGGTGGACCTCGTCCTGGAAGAACGCGTGCCCGGTTAACCATCGAATAGCAGCGGGCGGTGGGAAATGACCACCGTAACTGTAATCCAGACGGTTGCTTTCGCTGTCGATCACACCGTAGAAAATCGTCAAATATTTTTCCAGCCGCTGATCCAGCAGGGCGTAGTTCAGGTGTTTGAGGAGCTGTTGTGGCTCCCGCACCGTTGCATCATTGTCCTTGCTCAGGCGTTCCAGCTGGCTGTTCACATAGCTCTTGAGCAACACGGTGACAAAGGCGGAGGAAACACCGTGACCCGACACGTCGGCCAGGTAGAAGCCGATATGGCCGGAATCAATGGCAAAGTAGTCGACGAAGTCACCGCTCATGACCAGGGATGGCAGAAGGCAGCGACTCACATAATAGGGACCAAAGCTCACCTCACGTGCCGGCATGATCTGCCGTTGGATCCGGCGCGCAGCATCGGCGTCTTCCCTCATTTGCTGCAGATTATTACCCAGGGTCCGGTTGGCCTGCTCCAGATCCTGCTGGTAACGATGGTTGTCCCGAATCAGTCTGGCCTTTTGAAGGGCGCCGGTAACGGCGTGCTCCAACACCGCCATGTTCTGGATCGGTTTGACAACGAAATCCCAGGCGCCCGCATGCAATGCGTCCACAGCGTCGTTCAAGACGCCCGTTCCCGAAACGGCAATGACCGGAAGCTCCGGATGTCCGTCGTGCAGCACCCGCATAACGTCGAGACCGTCCATACCCGGCATGCGCAGGTCGCACAGCACCAGATCGGGCGGCTGATCGCGCAGTGCCACGATGGCGTCGGGTCCGTTCACCGCTTCAGAGACGTCATAGCCGTTGTCTTCCAGATAGGCGGCGATGTTGAACCTCATCATGCTGTCGTCGTCGACGACCAGTATGCGGGTCTCGGCCGGTATCGAGGTCATTGCGCTCATATGACAGGACACAGAAGGCGCACCGCTCGCACCAGTTGCGACATGTCTGCAACCGGTTTGTTGAACAGGTGTTCCGCTGAAATGCCAATGTGGGCGAGATCCGGGGAGGGCGTGAAATCGGTCGATCCCGTATGAATCAGAAAACGGATAGCGGGCGCGGCCCGATGCAGCGCAAAGGCGGTCTCATTGCCGTCCATGCCTGGCAGGCGCAGGTCCAGAATGCACACCTGCACCTCCAGCCCCGTCTCCACCAGCTGCAGGGCTTCCTCGCCGGAATGGACTATCCGCACGACCAGGCCGTCGTCTTCCAGGTAGGCCGCCAGGTTCTCGCAAATGGGCGGCTCGTCATCAACGATTAGCACTGTTGGCGGCATGCGGAGCCCCCTCACGAGGCAGGCGTAGTATGAAACGCGCGCCGCGACCGGGCGCAGATTCCAGTTGCAGGCTGCCGTGGTGCTGTTCGGTGATAATGAAGTAGGACACGGCCAGTCCGAGGCCTGTGCCTACGCCTGCCGGTTTGGTCGTGAAGAAGGGTTCGAACAGCCGGCGAGTGACTTCTTCGGATATCCCTGGACCGTTATCCTCCACCTCCAGGCGTACCCAGTCGCCCTCATCGCGCAGGCGCAGGGTGATCATCTGCGGCGTTTCCTGCTTTGGATTGGTGGACATGGCCTGGGCGGCGTTCTTGATCAGGTTCAGCAGCACCTGTTCGATGGCCGTGGGATCGCAGAAGACCAGATCAGCAATACGATGGTTGCAAGGGGTAGGGTTAACATATAG
>CAWDLS010000011.1:0-15842 GCA_963803275.1 uncultured Gammaproteobacteria bacterium
TTTTGGGTGCAAATCAACAATCGGGGAAAGTCCCCCCTTTATCAGCCGTACAACTCGAAACCCTGGAATAATCTCCCCACATGTAACGCTATCGCCACACGCTCGTAATCTTGCGGTCACATGCCAGACCTAGACTCCATGGGCATTTGGCTGGGCGACTGTGTCGCTCAAATCGCAACCAAACGAGTGGGGGTATTACAGTGAAGAACAAACTCTTGAAAGCAGTGCTGGCTTTGGCGGTCGCATCGTGTGTTCCTTTTGCGGTTGAGGCCGACAACGGCAATCATGGTAAGAAATCCCATCAAGGCCACGTCCTTCAGGTCGCCTTGTGGGGCGATGAATTCTACAACGATGATCCCAACGCGAAAGCGGGTCAAATCGATCAAACGATCGATTCGATGAATGATCATCACCTGGACCTCACCCTGTTCGCCGGTGATACCAAGAACGGCAGCAGTGAATGTTCCGACCAGGCGATCGGTCAGGACGTGATCGAAATATTCAACCGGCTCGATGCGCCAACTCTGTATAGCTTGGGCGACAACGAGTGGACCGACTGCCACCGCAGCAACAACGGCAGTTACGATCCGCTCGAGCGGCTGGCCTATTTGCGCCAGACATTCTTCAACAAGAGCACCACCCAGGGCGACCATCATCCCATCCCTGTACTGCGCCAGGGCCTACTGGGCGGGTTATACAGCGAGAACAGCCGCTTTGTGAAGAGCGATGTGGAATTTGTTGCACTGCATATTCCCGGCAGCAACAACAATCTGGTGTCCAGCGAGAGTTTGTGCACCAAGAAAACCGGCCGTGACGGCCGCACCTGGGACTCTGCCAACAATGTTCCTGCCGGCGAGTGCGCCGATGCCACTGCCGAGTACCAGGCGCGTAATACCGAGAACCGGGCGTGGTTGCGGGAGTCGTTCGCCGAAGCCAGGGCCAATAACTATGCCGGCATCGTGATCGTGATCCAGGCCGACATTTACTTTCCGTTGGAGTTGAGTGACGGCGGCTATGAGAAAGATTTCCTTCCATCCCTGGACGAGAACAACGGCTACACGGATTTCTTCAACGACCTGGTTGCAGAAACCTCGACATTCGATGGACAGGTCCTGCTGGTGCACGGCGATTCGCACTACTTCAAAATGGACAAGGCCATGTTGTTGAATGCCGATGGGGACCCGGATACGGAAGAACCGCTGATGCCGAATTTCACGCGCGTGGAGGTTTTCGGCAATGTGGATAACAGCTGGATCCTGATGACGGTCGATCCGCGATCGGACAACGTGTTTTCTTTCGAGCCGATGGTTCTTCATCAGGTTGCCTCAGAACAGGACACCCACATCTTTAGTCTGTTCGGGGTCAGAGTAAAAACTGCCCGACTTGTCGCAGAGCTAACACTCTGACCCCAATTATTCGCGCAGTCCAGCCTTTGGCCGGGGCTATATTGACCGTGGGTATTAGTGTGGGGTTCGGTGGTGGTAGGGTCGGATGCGGGCCGATACCCGCCTGCTCCGGCACTGTAGCCATTTCACTGCAGGCGCCAGGATTCAGCATTAACAGGCTGGCGAGAATGCGAATAATAAAAGGGTGGCGCATTCGGAATCTCCGGTCTCGCGACTCATTGGGCCTCGAAGAAGCGAATAGCGTTTAGCAACTCAGGAAAATTGTAGATATTATAGTCGGGCTTTACGCCCTCTTTTTCCAGTGTTCCCTGGTTTGACTTGAAAAATACTGTTTTTATCCCAAGTCTCTGTGCACCATAAACATCGCGGTACATATCGTTGCCCACAAATAGAACCTCTGACGGCTCCATTTTCATGGCGGTCAATGCTGCTGTGAAGAGGCGTTTATCGGGCTTGCGGTACCCGAAGTCTCCGGAGATTATGATCGGATCGAACAAATCAGATAGCCCAACAGCGTTCAGCTCCGGGACAGCATAGGCGGTCTGGCCATCGGAAATTATTGCAAGATGGTATTTCAGGTGCAATTGCCGAATGGTGTCCTCTACACCAGGATAGAGCTGCAACTGGAAGCGTGATGCGGCACGGTACGTTTCGGCAAGCAGTCTCGGGAGCTGTGCAATCTTCTCCGCGGGCAGACCGCGCGTGAAGTCAGTCGAGTACCGCGTGACAATCTCGCGGAAGATAGCGATGGCATCGAATTCCGGGTAACGTTCATCGAATGCCGCGCGTTGATTCTTCATTATCTGGAAATAAAGATCCTTAACAAGGATCGGGGCGAGCGATATACCCTGATATGACAGCAGATTGCTGATCACGCGATACACATCGTCATGCCATTCGTTCGTCTGAATATCCGAAAGCGTTCCGTTGGAATCAAAAATAATACCTTTGACAATCATTTAAATCTCCTCAGACATTCTTTTGCCTCGCTGATCAGGCGACGGCGGTATTCCGGTTCGTTCCAACTGTTTCGCGCTATGCGCAGTAACGTAATCCCCATATAGAACGGTGTCCTGCCGGATATCGATTGAAAGGCGCTGTCGCGGTTTGGAAAGTGGCAGGCATATTCCCAGAGGAAGTGGCCGATGAAAGGCTCGGCGGCGTCCTTGTTGCCGGTTGCACGCATGAAGAAATGTTTCAGTTCTCCGGCGATGCGGCCTGTGTCAAAAACGCGGTCCGCACGCTTGGTTCTCTCCAGATCGAAAGCTATGACTTGTAATTTATTGCCGAACATAAAGTTTTCAGGTGTCGCGTCCCCATGCACCTGCACTTTCTGGTCTTCCCACATCCTCGGCTGATTACGCCACTGGTCGCGCAGCCAGTATAACTCACGCGCCTCGCTCCCTCCGATTGCTCTGATTTCAAGCAGTCTGTAGATCAGGCGATCCATATAATCGCAGTCCTGGTGAAACTCGACCCCCACGCCTATGGCCGTCCGGTTGTGAAAGGCTGACAGGAAGTACGCGAGTGCAGTTAGTTTGTGATAGAGCTTTCCTCGGTCACCGCTCTGAATAATCTCCAGTATCACTTCGCTGAGAAGTTCTCCCTCGCAGTATTCGGTGACTAGAAGCGCGTTCATCGAATAGTTGCGGCCAAGCGGCCTGACGACGTGGTGGGGATAGCCCGTCAGCCCGTAATCGCGCATCATGCAGAGATTGTCGAATTCGCGCGTCAGGCGTGATACAGCCTTCACGGCGTCCTTCTTTCTTGATGATAGAAAGAATTTACCTATGGCTTTTGTGTTGGTATTGCGGTCCTCATACAGGTAAACGTCGTTAGATCCATTGAGCCGGAATACACGGTACTCCGACGCGCCTGAATCACCGCTGATTTGTGGTTGAATGTCATGCTGGAGATAACCGTGCAGAGGGTCGTGTTCCGATAGTCGCCCAAGATAAGTTCTGTTCATTGTTGTTTATACCGAGTCGAATGCACACGACGCACAATTCAACGGGAAGGAATCGGTTTCAGCGAAGCAGGGCGGAAAGAAAGTGGGTGTCATTGCGGAACGAGACGGGGATCAGCGCGTCACCAGCACGCTGCCGCGCAATAGCTTGATTCTACCTTGTATGGTGCAAATATTCGAACGGGCCGTATGATATTGTTATCAGATAATATTACGAATAATCTGTTCGGGCAATGAGCAACGCAATACAATCATTTCATCTGCTGGTAATCTCCATGGCCGGCTGGCTCAACCGGCACCAACAGGACGTCATCGACTATCTCATCGAAGAGAACCGTGTACTCAAGGAGCAACTCGAAGGACTGCGGCTTCGGTTCACTGACGAACAGCGGATACGGCTGGCCGTGAAAGCCGAGGTCCCTGGCCGCCGATTACCTGATGGACTCGAGACGCTTGTGACACCCGATTCACTGCTCGCATGGCACCGTAAACTCATTGCGAAGAAGTGGACCTATGCGAGGAAGGGGCCGGGTCGCCCCCGGGTCGCGCAAGAGATCACCGATTTCCCCCTGGAATTTATCTCTCTTTTCGGGGTTGGACTCTTCCCCTCATTCTTCACCTGTCGGCTAATGAAAAAACGCTGGCTGATGTAACGGGGAAGCGACCCGGAACACCCCATTGATCATGTGAATACCAGGTCCGGAAAGCTTTTTACCGCATGCTACACTCCAGTCTTTGCGTCCTGGTCCGCGAGCATAGTTAGAGAATTCAGGCAGCAATGGCGGACTCACAAACAGTTAACGGTACAATCCAATGACGCTGGTCATGAATAATGCCGCGTGGTTTCTGCTCGTTGGAGGGCTATTGCTCGCCATGGGACTGACCACGCCGGTCATTAGACGTCTGCCGATCACCTCTGCCATGATCTATCTGGCAGTGGGAATCCTGGTTGGCCCCATGGTACTGGGTCTTTTCCACTTTAACCCGCTCAAAGAGTCGGCGTTACTGGAGGTGTTGACCGAGGCCGCCGTGCTGATTTCGCTGTTTGCCGCAGGCGTTAAAATGCCGGTGCCCGTGACCTTTGTCCGCTGGCGCACGCCGGTTCTGCTGGCATTTCTCGCCATGTCCGTCTTCGTCGCGGTGGTCACGGTGTTTGCCCATTATCTGCTCGGTTTACCGCTCGGTGCCGCTGTACTGCTCGGTGCCATCATCGCCCCAACCGATCCGGTACTGGCCACTGATGTGCAGATTCGTCATCCCCATGACCGCGATCTGCTCCGATTTATATTAACCTGCGAAGCGGGCATGAATGACGGCACTGCCTTTCCATTTGTCATGCTCGGGTTGGGCCTGCTCGGCTTGCATGATCTGGGTGAGTTCGGTCTGCATTGGGTGCTGGTGGATGTGCTCTGGGCTACGTCAGCAGCGATCGCTATCGGCGTGGCGGCGGGTGTCGGGGTTGCGTACCTGGTAGTACACCTGCGCCGCAACCGGCGGGATGCCGGTCTGCTGGACGACTTCCTGGGTTTGGGCCTGATCGGTGTGGTATACGGCTTGAGCGTATTGTGCAGCGCATGGGGCTTTCTGGCTGTCTTCTTCGCCGCCGTGGCGCTACGCCAAACCGAGCTCGGGCTCGCTGGTGGCGCTTCAGATCTCCCACAACAGCTCCAGACCGATATGCCGGGCTCGACCGATGATGGTGCGCCGACACACCATGTCAGTGAAGCCTCCCTGGTGTTCAAAGAACACCTCGAACGCCTGTCAGAACTCGTGCTGATCCTGCTCATCGGCGGCACGTTATTCCTGGACTCGTGGAGCTGGCGCGCCGTCGGCTTCGCGCTATTTTTATTCACGATAGCGCGGCCGTTGAGTGTTGTGGCCGGTCTGCTCGGCACCCGCACCCCGTGGCGCATACTGGGCATGGCCGGTTGGTTTGGGGTGCGTGGTATCGGGTCGCTCTACTATCTCATGTACGCAATCCAGCACGGACTCCCGGAAGACCTGGCCGTGGAGTTGATTCAACTGACGCTGGTTGTGGTAACGCTTTCCATTGTCGTTCACGGCATCAGTGTGAAACCGATGATGAGTCGTTTCTGGAGGCGGCGTGTGGACGTTTGAATCAACTGTGTGGATGGCGAATCGAGATACCCACACATTAGTGAAAAGAGGTGGAACGGACGTTTATACTTATTGAGCAGCCGAGGCGGAGTGGTCAACACCGCATAGCCGCAGCAAAACAGAAAGCGTTTGGCACAACGTACAACCTTGACTGCGTCCAGTCCTGGCTTCTGGCCCACTCAACGGGCAAACTGTACGTGGTCGTGAACCGCACCGCCTCGGATCGTGGCAAGAGCGCGGACCAGGCGCCTGGGCACCCAAAAGAATACGGGCCGAACGGCACTCCGACTGACGCGTCTGTTCATCAGCCGGGATCTACTGGCGATCAAGTCGCACCGCCCGGCAATCCCGCCGGCCCAGGCAGAAACTCTACCAATGAGGGCTCGAAAACATTCCACAATGACCCCGGAGTTGTCCTCGATGACTCTGGAGCACCTCGCGATAACGCCGGAACACCGCACGAGGACTCAAACCCGTCGAACGATGATTCTGGCGAGCTGGATAGCGTTCCTGGCGATCTGGGTGGTCAGGGTGGCCTTCCTGGCGGCGACCTGGGTGACAAGGACCCGACGATCCTCTGTGCGATTATGTTCCCTCGCCACGTGCCGCTTGTAGCCGAACCCGGAAGCTCAAGGCACGCATCCACAATGATCCACGTGGGCGTCTGTTATCAGGAAACGTGAGCTTCCGCCCTCTTCGACTCGGAGCTGTCGGTCCGCATTATGAAAAGCGGACGTTAAACGTTTAACCTAGGCCTCGGCTATCCAATGGGTCGCTTCAGCGATTTCGTTGTTGGGAAAGACCTTTACCGGACAAGGCATGGCAAACCCGAAGAGGCGTGTAGCGCCACCAATCCAGTCAACATCCGTGACGACAGCGACCTTTTCCCATGCCTTCAAATGGGCAACACCCAATTTCAGGTCGTCCCACATTGCTCCAGAGCTAAATCCTGTGAATGCGGGCCCCAATTGGTAAAGAATACGAACCCTTCCCTGCGCTGCCAGCCTGGACTCGATGGCAGGCACGAGGACGGTCTCATAGTCACTCGCGGTAACCTGACCGGAGGCGATGATGCCAACGACGTCATCAGGAAGATTTGGTATGAGCTCAATCATGAACGTACTCCCATAAGGTCAACTGACGGATTTGCGATGAGTATACGCCCTCGCATAGGCGACTGGGCGAGACCAAACGCCTGCTGTGCGGCGGGCCAGCACTGGCGATTGAAATGGCAGCGCGCCCGTGCGTCGGCACCAGTTGAAGTGAGACCGGCTTGGGAATGACACTTCAGCATTCTCATTTGTCAGCCTTAAGCCAATTTAGTGCTGCATCCTTGTCATCGTAGTCAAAGTGCCTTACTTCGGCCTGTGTAAAATGATTGGCAACCTGCGGCATGATCGATAGAAAACTGCTGTCCGTTACGGCCGCAATCTTCTTGATTTTCTGAAAATGGGTTTTGACAAATTTTATATGGGACAGGAAGGCTGCGAAATCATCCCATCCCGGGAAGGATTTTGCGTAAATCATCAAGCCGTTAAGTTTGCCATTTCCTTCGCCTTCGATGTAGGGATCCACTTCCTGGGCTAGTTTCTCGAAATCCGTTGATTCCAGGGGGCCGATAGGTTTGAGAATCAATATGCTCTCCGCGCGATTGAATTCGTAATTGAGCATTGTCACTCTCCTGTTCTTGGCCGGTCGAGGTAAGTCTGCGGCCCGTCAGCGCCATCAACCTTATTCACCCGACCGACCGGTCTGGGCTATAGAAATGTTCAGGACCAGGAATTCCCTCATTGGGCCACTGTCGAAACATAGACTGTCAGCCCTTTACGCCAATGGGCATGGGGGGTGCCGTCACGTTTCTGCCAACCGTGATAGAAAAGTAAAACAGCTTGCCTGGTGAGTCTGTGCGCCTTCGCACGGATGGGTGTCCTGGAGTGGTACTTCAACGTTCGCTTCACCGGTATAACAGGCAGCCCTTCACTCTTGGCCAACCGGGACTCCGTGCGCCGTCCAGCAGATTGGCCTCCTCGCATCACGAACCGGCGCCAGCTTCCAGGACCAGCGCCCACATGAGCGTCTACCGCTACCGTGATTTGAGTGTCGTCCAGCCCGACTATTGTTTTGGGAGATCTCTAACGAAAAAAGACAAGATATAGAACAATAATGAGCACTACAGTACCGAGGCCGATATACATTTTTCACCTCCATCTCATACCTTACCCTCCGGGAGGGTAATCAAGCACGAGTTCATGATCTCATTAAAGCATTCGCTCATTTTGATGTCTGTGCGCCAGCATACATAGGGCGAAGTCCTACCCAGGACCCGACTATAGATCTGCAAAGCTTCGGGACGACTCACTACAATGCTGGAAAAGCGATCATTTGTAGTGGCAAGTGCTGCCGAACACCAGATCCCAGAACGAACTGGTCACGCCATAGCAAGCTGCTTGCTCGCTATGATGATGCAGGGCATGCCAGCGCTTGCGCTTCTTCAGCCAGGCGTTGTCGGCATGCCAATGGTGGACAGCATGGTGCATGATCGTATAACCGAGGTAACCAGTCAGCAGGCCAAATGTTAGCGCGCAGGCACGCCACAGATCACCCAATAGCAGGGAAGGAAGAAAGACAAGAACGACTATCAATGTCGCGCTGAGGATTGTCGGTGTGCAGATCAGCGCTGCCGGTCTCCGATGGTGTTCGACATGCCAGCGACGAAATGGCTGCAAACCATGCAGTACGAAGCGATGGAAGACGTACTCAATGGCGGTCCAGCCTGCCAGCCCCACCAACGCCAAGGTTACGATCTCCAGCCGCTGCTCGACTGGTCCTGCTATCAGCAGGAAGGCTGCCAATAGCACGACAGCACTGCCATACAGCGCGAAATCAGCGAGGTATGCCAGCCGGCCGTGTTCAAAATTAAAAACATCCATACAACTCCTTTGCCTGGCCAAGTCACTGCACCTGGCTCGATAGCCATATCAACATAGATGCAGATTAGACGTTCGACACTGTGCTGTCTGTTCGGTAGCGCACCGCCTCCAGATGCAGATGCATGTGGTGGGCGGCTCGGCAAAAACCAGACCAGTTGGACCATCAAGTTCCTGGTTGAAGTACAAGGTTGCGGAGACCGCCCCCACGCCGCGCCTCAGCGCACCGAGTGGTACAGGCAGGTACGCTGACGCTTGCTCAACACCAATTGCCAGAGCTGGCCCTGGCGGGAACGGAACAGATCCGCGCAGCCCATCAGGTAATAATGCCACCGGTGGCGGAAACGCTCACCGTATTTCTGCTTCAGGCTCGGCCAGGCTGCCTCGAAGTTGGCTGTCCTTCCCGAAAACTCATTTCACACTCTATTGAGCCGGCATAAAAAAGTGCACTGCGCGTGCACTACCCTGTCCAAACAGGCACAAATGCACACAACCAGCCACAAACGAAAGTGGCCTAACCTACTGTTTTGTTTGAGTTCAGTTGTGTTATGATGGGCCTTGTGGGAGGCTGGATCCGACTGTTAATCACCAGGTCGGCGGTTCGAGCCCGTTACAGCGATACATCTGCGGCGGGAACGCGTCATACCGTGAATCAATCAAAGGAGGCACTGCATTGAATCGAAGTAAATTTAACGCATTACTGGCAAGTATCGCCATACTTGGTGCGTGCATAACCTTGGGAATTTCATGGGCAGAAGAGCCGCCAATCGGAGTGGTCACCACCAAAACCCCGGCGACTTCCGCGGAAGATTCTGCAACTGTATGGGACAAGACCAAGGAAGGCAGTGTGAAGGCCTGGGACAAGACAGAGGAAGTATCCGGTGATGCCTGGGATGCCACCAAGGAAGGCAGTGTGAAGGCCTGGGACAAGACGAAGGAAGTATCCGGTGATGTTTGGGATACCACCAAGGAAGGCAGTGTGAAGGCCTGGGACAAGACGAAGGAAGTTTCCGGTGATGCCTGGGATGCCACCAAGGAAGGCAGTGTGAAGGCCTGGGACAAAACCAAAACCACAGTTCAGGGTTGGCAGGAAACAGAACCGGAATCAGCAACGGATTCAAATCAGGCAGCCCCAGCGCCCAGCCAATCCCCCTGAGCATGCCATTGTCAATCACCAGGTCGGCGGTTCGCGCCCGTTCCGGGTAGCCAAATAAGATAGTAAATACAGATAGTAGAATGAGCCGCTGACAAGCGGCTTTTCCATGCCCGAAGCTGTGTCGGCACTCTGTCGTAACCAGAAGCAATAATAGCGGCCGCCCCACGGACGGCCCCTGCTGTACCCTCACCCTGCAGCCTCGAGGATCTGCGCTATACTAAAGCTACTGCTGAATAATCTGTAGCCGATCAGATTGGCCATTCAGCAGGCTAGGGTCAGTGCTCTGTCAGTCGAGGGTGACAGTGTGTTCTGGCTATAGCGAAACCCTCGTTGGGCCTTGCCTGACTGCTAGGTGGATGTACGTTGTCCCCACGACAGGGTAAGGCACAGATTAAATCGGCAGCGGCGGCCTCCGGGCCGCCGTTCTTTATTTTGTGCACCCTCTCCCGGCATCGCCAGATCGTAGACAGTTCCCGCATTGCAGCTCGATTATTACGGCGGCGTCAGTCCCGAGGCATTTGAACGTGCCTCAAAATAATGAGGCTGGGGCGTGTCTACGATATCGGGGGAAGTCCACTGCGTATGGTTCAACCCGGAAGAATCGACCGGCCCACAGGCACAGGCAGCATGAATAAAACGGTGACAACGATCTTGAAAACTTCCGATTTCGCGCACATACTCCACGGCGCTTTTCGGCCCACGTCGCCTGTCTGCAAGGTGCGTGAACATTACAATCACTAAGGTCACCGAGGGTTTGCCATGAAACCGAAGCTTGTTGCTCTACTCACGATAACTGCCGCGCTTAGTGGATGTGGCGGAACCTGGATCGACACCTCCGCCGGTACCTGCACGAATGAGCAGATCGAAGAAGCGAGCAAGAACCCGGAGATGTTCAATGCCATGGGCAACTCGGCATGTCAGGAGAAAGGAAAAGGAGAATTCATGGGTGATTTCCGCTGTACCGGCTCCGAAGAGAACGGTACGCGCAAGCTGCAGGCAAAATGCAAGGGCTGAACACTCCGCATGCCTGCTCCGGGCGAACCGGGATCGGCACCCGCTGCTAAGAACCAAGACGTGATTCGTTCGGTAGGTCGTTGCCGCGACCGTCGGAGGATAATTTCATGAAATCTGCAAAATACATCGCTGGCACACTTTTCCCCATTATCTTCGCCAGCCTCGCGGGTACCTTCTTGCCTGGCTGCAGCAAATCGGAATCCGGTGGGGGCCCTGATTCCGGCTCCTCGCCCGGCATCAGCGGTATCTACACTTCCGTGGACTCCGATGGTACGACCATCGAATTCAAGTCCGGCGCCGTCATTATATCGATGGACGACCAGCAGGGCGCGCCAGGCACATATACGGTCGACGGCGAGAAGATCATCGCCGACATGCGCGGTCAGAAGATCACCTTCATCCGTGACGGCGCCTGCATCGATGATTACCAGCAAATGCTCGGCAGGCTGTGCAAGGGTGGGAGATCCGGCGCTGCGGCGAACGTCTCGACACGCAACGTCCCGACAACGCCGACCGGCACATATGTCGCCACCAACGCCGACGGCGTGTTCAAGATCGAGTTCAAGCCCGGCAACAAGTTCACGTTATCAATTAAACCCGTCATCGGTAATCCCGAGACGCAGGAGGCTACGTTCACGGTCGAAGCCGACACCATCTACGCCAACATGCCACAGACCCCGATGGTGCTGAAATTCGTCAACGACACGTATGAAAGCACGTCGTTCGGTCTACCCATGAAGTTCGTCAAGCAATAATCGAATCGGCTGCGAGTGCGGGCTAACGGGAATTGGTGTCAGAGCCACTGCTGTCCCATATACTCCCCTGTTACCTACTATTTATGCCATGACGACGGCCCGGTCAGCCGCCCAATGCCACCCTTGCCCGCCGGTTATCCCGGCATGACATGACAGCATGAGATCGAGGAGGTATTACATGCGCAGGCAAGGTATATATCAACAGGCTCAGACACATCTGACAGACCGATAACCGGACTGGCAACACCACCGGATCAGGTGCCTCTGTTCCTGTTGTCAGTATTCATGTCTCAATCGGCGGCGCGTTTCCTGATCAATTCACGTTCCAGTGCGGTGATGCAGTTACGCAGTAGACGCGACTGCACCGGACTCAGGTCTACGAAGCGGGCACCATACAGTCGGCGTTCACGGGTCGGGATGTTTTTCGCATGTCGTAACTCGACCCCGCAATACAACCACACGCCATCGGGCAGTTCGACAGCACATTCATACAGCCGGCCAGGCTCCATGGCGTGCGTGTCGTGAGCAACAGCGATGCCGGCACCACCGTGTGACAGATCCTGCAATCTGCCCTCGATCACGGTTGCAGCGTTGCAATCGATGACGACACGCAGTGTCCGGGCCATCGGGACATGAGCCCGGTAGTCCACACGCCGCTGCCGGTATTCGAGCAGCGCGGGCAGGTTCACGTAATAGGTAATGATATCGTCCCGCTCTTCAACGCGTTCCAGTGTTGCGGTGAAACGGATATCGATGCCATCCAGTTTCCCGGTGACCCGCAGGGTGCGTTCTGCCAGCAGCAATCGGTGGCCGTCGGCCGGCACGAGTTCGTCCAGCAGGACATACGGCCTGTCCACATGCACGATACAGCTCGTGTAGTGCCCAGGGTGACCGGGTATGAATACGGTGAGCAGCGTATGCCGCTTCGCCAGCCGATCGAGCAATCCGGCAATCCGTCCCGGGTCCGTAATCATTTCACTGTCAGGCAGTGCACGGGTGGAACCGCTTCGCGCTTTTTTGATCATGCTGGCCTGACAGACAATGGTTACATTCCTGTTTCTTTGCAGCTCATGCCATAAGTGCTGACCTCACTTCAGCGACAGTCATCACGCAACGGATTCCTCATGCGATGGGGTTCAGGCTGAATGCGCGAACCCGTCTGCCACCGTCCGACGCGACCGGGGCCGGGGTCCAGACCACATACTATACACGCAGGTATCGACAGGATCAGACACGTCTGAACGGCCAGTAGTCTGACGGAGCATCCATCACATATCAATCGTCACTGACCCTGCTGTCCTGAATATTTCTATCTGTTCCAAACACCAGGCACGGGCACGATTACGGAGGGTCTATGGTATTAAAGCGAGTGATGACCAGGAAAACCAGTGGTTTCCTGAAAAGGAACACCATCTCCTGGATAAGGCCCACATGGAACGCGAGCGACGACTTGAAGCGTACCGTCTGGAACTCGAACAGGCAGATCGCGAGGAGCGGCGTTTAGCCCACTGGCTGAAATGCCCCAAGCGCGGCAGTGACATGGAGGTCGAGCACCTCGAAGGCATCGAGGTCGACCGCTGTACTGTGTGCGAAGGCGTGTATTTCGACCACGGCGAGCTGGAGGCACTGCTGCTGGGCAGGCAGGAAGGCCGGTTCAAATTCTAGCGCTGCCTGTTCGGGCTGGACTGAGTATCGTGTGTACACGATTCATCAATACAGCGCATGCGTTTCCGGTGCCTGCCCGGGAAGCGTTATCACTGGACGTCGTGAGTTCCGTGGGGACTGCCATCCCTTGATCGTGACGAGGTAGCGGTCGAGGCCGTCCGCGATCGCGGTCCGTATCCGGCCGCAGGAAAGCTGCAGCCTGTCGGCGTCCCTCCGGGAGAGACAAGGGAGTATGTAGGACAGCAGTTGCTCCGACACCATTTCCTCACTTCTCAGCCAACATTCCATAAGCTACACTTTCGACGGCTCATCTTTCACGACGCACGGGAACAATCATGTCCGATCCGGAAATTGTCATGTCGCCACTGTGCCGGGAAATCATCAAGGACGGTACCTGGATTCAAGTCGATATCTATCGGAATGAGAACGAATCGGGATGGATATTGGAGGTCATTGATGAAGAAAATGCCTCGACCATATGGAATGAACCATTCGCCACCGATCAGGAAGCTCTGGACGCCGTTATGGAAGTCATCGCGCGGGAAGGCATCAGATCATTCCTCGAGGGCGAATCTGAGGAGATGCACTGAGGCATCCCTGACCGGGACGACTGGGAGGTCCGGTCGAGCCCGTCCCGGGGAGCCAATAAAACAGATAGTTACTGAATCTTCGGCCAGCTTTAACTCCCGTAAGTTGGTAATCGTGCTTGTAAGTTTTCCGGATACCGACAAAGTACGGCCACCACACGGACGATCCCTGCTACATCCACTTCGGCATCGTCAGATCGCAGACAGTCCTGACCTGATAGCGGCGGGTGTCAGTCCGTCCTACGCTTTCTTCGGCCGCTCCTCATTGTATTCACGCCGCCAGGCTTCGATGATGGTCCGGGCATGAGCGCCTGCAGGGGCGCGCAGTCGAAACAGGGATCTGCCACGGCGACTTCGTGCCAAACCTGACGCACAGCAGCGGTCACATAGGCCAGCCCCAGCGGGAATATCGGGTCTGGTATCCGCTCGCGGTCGCCGCTACCAGCAAGATACGCATGGTCTATTCCGGACTAGCCGGGGCCACGACCAGGGTGCCTTCCATGCCATGGTCCCGATGACTCTTCATGAACAGTAACTTCTTGTTGCAGTGGAATTCATAGGAACCGGGAGTCAGCGGCGTGATATCCACGTTTACGGTCTTGCCAGCGCTGACATCGACATCCACATCCAGACCGGCCGCTTCGGCCTTCAGGGTGAAATTATGCGGCGTCAACTTGTCAGTATTGGTTAATTCAAGGCGAGTGGTTTCTCCGGACTGTACCGTGATGGTATCCGGCGTAAAGCGGTAGTCTCCCAGTTGCACCGGGATGCTGCGTGCCGGCGTCGCAGCCAACACTTGCAGGGTCGTTAGAACCATGCCTGCAAATAATACAAAAACCGGTATGAGAACGCGGGGAGGTAGACGTGTGATGCATCGATTCATGACGGATCTCCGGTTGCCTGCCTGTTAATCATGGCACAGAATTGTCCATCTTCAAGGATGGACGCCGCATAACTTCCCTGGATTCCTCCGACAGCGAGAATATGTGACAGTCCGTGCCCCAACGAGTTCCGGGCATGCATAAATTTTGCCTCGTAATGCTGCTGCTCTGGAGTGCATCCCCGTTATCCTGCGCTGCCGCTGGTCCTGTCGAAAGTGCTGCGACTGCCGGATGGACACGCGTACGCCAAGCCGGCGATATCGAACTCTATCGACGGCCGGTAAAGGGCCCGGACTTGCCGGCGCAGCGATGCCATACGCACTTCCGTGCACCCATCGGTGATGTGTTCCACCGAATAAAGGACCGGATATATTTTGGTACCCTGCCCCTCTTAATTATGCGCTACCACTTCTTGTAGGGCAGGAACTTGCCGGACATCGTGATGCGCACCCGGTCCCCTTTCGGATCCTCCTCCTTATCCACATCCAGTGTGAAGTCGATCGCGCTCATGATGCCATCACCGAATTTCTCATGGATCACGGCCTTCAAGGGCATCCCATACACCTGCATGATTTCATAGAAGCGATACACGAGAGGGTCCGTGGGCACCACGGGACCCAGCCCTTTCATGGGACACTCGGTCAGCGATTCCGCAACATCCGTTCCGAGCTCCAGGGCTGACACGATTTTCCTCGCCTCATCTTCAGACGCGCTTGCCTGGCGGTAACACAGTGCCGCAATCCAGACTTCATCACGGCCGACCGCCTTCTCGAGGTCTGCGAAGCTCAGCCCCTTGCGCTTCTTGGCGGCCAGAAGATTTTCCGTCACTTCGGAACTATTCATGTCGTCCCTCCTCGTTGATATCCGGTAATGGCCCCCGAATCCCGGACAGGGGTCCAGGTGAAACCGTCGTCCTTCCTCAGGCCGCATACAGCGTGTTCATGCGCGAGGTAGCTCTCATCGGGCATTCGCCGGCCTGGCGCCTGTCGCGATGCTCGCCATTATAGAACCGAAAGCACCCGTCGGGGCCAGTCCGGACCCGACGGGTGATTTAATGTGCCTTGAAACAGTTCTCCGCCTGCCCGTCAATGCGTCATAGACACTTGACGAACACATCGTCGAACCGGCGACCCCACAAGGCAATAAAAAGGCCGGATACATTGTATAGGCTTCCCGAACAGTTAAAGGTGGACAGCAGTGAACGGATATTTTTATACCCGGCCCCTTTATATGAAGTCCCGCATACTGTTGCCAACGGAAAAAAGGACAATAGCTATCCATTGGTAATTTTCGACCCACCTAACGCATGCCTACTGGCGTTGGTGCTATGGCAATTCACTTTCACATCAAAAACGCAATCAAACCGA
>CAWDLS010000012.1:0-58439 GCA_963803275.1 uncultured Gammaproteobacteria bacterium
CACCGATGATCTTGATGCTGTTCTTGTTGGCGCCAACCGTGCCATCCGCCCCCGAGGCCGATGAACAGCGCGCGCATCACGTCATCCGGTTCGATGTCGAAGAGGGGTGTTGGCCAGACTGGTATGGGAGACATCGTCATTGATGCCAACGGTGAAGTGGTTCTTCGGCGCAGCCGCCTTCAATTCGTCGAGCACGGCCCTGGCCATGGCCGGCGTGAACTCCTTGGAAGATAGACCGTAACGCCCGCCGATGATCCGCGGCAGGGTGTCACCCGGCAGGCTGCCGTTGGCCCGGGCTTCGGCCATGACCGTTACCACATCGGTATACAGGGGCTCGCCGGTGGAGCCCGGCAGCTTGGTGCGGTCGAGCACGGCGATGGCCTTTACCGACGCCGGCAGCGCTGCCAGGAAGTGCCCGGCGGAGAACGGCAGGCAGAGGCGCACATTGATGACCCCGCACTTTTCTCCCTGGTGCCGCAGGTAGGCGACCGTCTCGCGACAGGTCTGCGCCGCCGAGCCCGTGACGACCACCACACGCTCCGCGTCCACGGCACCGTAATAGTCGAACAGGTGGTAGGACCTGCCGGTCAGTGCGGCAAAGGCATCCATTCTTTCCTGCAGGATGGCCGGCAGCTGCGCATAAAACGGGTTGACCGTCTCGCGCGCCTGGAAATAGACGTCGGGATTCTGCGCCGTACCGCGGATGAACGGATTGTCCGGATTCAGTCCGCGGGCCCGGTGCTCACGTACCAGCGCCGGGTTAATCATCGCGCGCATATGCTCATCCGCAATCAAGGTGAGCTTGTTCACCTCGTGCGAGGTGCGGAAGCCATCGAAAAAATGCACGAAGGGCACCCTGGCTTCCAGGCTCGCGGCCTGCGCCAGCAGCGCCATATCGTGCGCCTCCTGCACCGTGCTCGAGGCAAGCTGGGCGAAGCCGGTGTTGCGCACCGCCGCGACATCGGAATGATCGCCGAAAATTGACAGGCCCTGGGCTGCCAGCGATCGGGCGGCCACGTGAAACACGGCGGGTGTCAGCTCGCCCGCGATCTTGTACATGTTCGGGATCATCAGCAGCAGGCCTTGCGAGGCCGTGAAGGTGGTCGTCAGGGCACCGGTCTGCAGCGCACCATGGGCCGCGCCGGCGGCACCGCCCTCGCTCTGCATCTCCACCACCAGGGGGATGTTGCCCCAGATGTTGGGTTTCCCTTCGGCGGCCCACTGGTCGGCCAGCTCGGCCATGGTCGACGAGGGCGTGATGGGATAAATCGCACACACTTCGTTGAGGCGATAGGCGGTGTACGCGACTGCCTCGTTGCCTTCAAGCGTCGTAACGGCTGACGACTGCATGGATCAGACTCCTGTTTCCGGGATCATGTCGATAGCATGACAGGGACACTGCTCGAAGCACACGGCACAACCGGTGCACAGATTGTAGTCATAGCGGTAACGCATCCCGGGACCCAGCTTGACGATCGCGTGCTCCGGGCAGGCACCGAAGCACCCATCACACTCGAAGCAGTTACCGCAGGAGAAACAGCGCCTGGCCTCATAGGTGGCTTCGCTCTCGCTCAGGCCCCTGACAACTTCGTCGAAGCCATACAGGCGGCTGTTCGGATTCAGGTGGTCCTGGCGCTTCTGGCTGGCCTCGGTAAGGTAGTGAATATGCAGGGAGTCGAAGCTGACCACAGGGTGCTTCGCCGCCTTGATATACTGTTCATCGCCGAGGTAGGCGTCGATGTGTCGGGCGGCCATCTTGCCGTGCCCGACTGCCACGGTAACGGTACGCTCGCTGGGTACCATGTCGCCGCCGGCGAAAATACCCGTGTGGCCGGTCATCATGTTGGTGTCGACCACCACGGTGCCGTCGCGCTTGAATTCGATGCCCGGCACCTGCTGCAGGAACCCGGTATCGGTGTCCTGCCCCAGCGCCAGGATCAGCGTGTCCGCCTCCAGGGTCTCGAATTGCCCGGTAGGCTCAGGATAGCCTTCGGCATTGACCTGCATCACTTCGACCTGAATCTTGCCCTGATCAATCTCCTTGATGGTCCGCAGCCAGTTGATCTTCACACCCTCCTCGATGGCCTCATCGGCCTCGCTGGGGTGGGCAGCCATGTGATCCCGGTCATGCCGGTAGATGATGAGGGCTTCATCGGCGCCAAGACGCTTGGCGGTCCTGGCGACGTCCATCGCCGTGTTGCCGCCACCGTAAATGGCCACGCGTCGGCCCAAAACCGGTGTCTGGCCCGATGACGCCTGACGCAGAAAGCTGACCGCATCGAAGATCTTGCCGGCATCCCGCGCAGGAATATCGATCCGCTTGCTGAGGTGTGCACCGACCGCGACAAACACCGCGTCGAACTGCCCGGCTTCTTTCTCCGCCGCCACGTCCTCCACCTTGTGGTTAAACACCATGCGCACACCCATTTCCTGGATGCGGGCAATCTCCCGCTCCAGCTCGTCGCGCGGCAAGCGGTAGGCGGGAATACCGAAATGCATCATGCCGCCCGCCATGGGCCCCGCTTCGAAAATCTCCACGGTATGCCCCATACGGGTAAGGTGATAGGCCGCCGACAAGCCACTGGGTCCGGCGCCCACCACCATGATCCGGCGCCCGCTGGGAGGGGCGTCCACCGTGATCTTCCAGCCTTGCTGCAAGGCAAGGTCGCCCAGAAAGCGCTCCACGGCGTGGATGCTCACCGAGCTGTCCACGGCGTTACGATTGCAGTGGTTCTCGCACGGGTGGTAGCAGACCCGACCGAGCACGGCGGGCATGGGATTATCCCGCATCAAGACCTGCCAGGCTTTCTCGTAGGCGCCTGCCTCCACGTGGGCCAGCCAGCCCTGGATGTTCTCCCCGGCCGGGCAGGCGTTATTGCACGGGGGGAGCAGGTCCACATACACCGGACGTTGCGTGCGAACCGCACCAGTCCCCTTGCCGTGCTGGGCCAGGTCCGCTGGACGCGTGATATCGCTGGTCCTGGGGCTGCTGCTCATTGAGTTTCTCCATCCTGTTCGAGGCGAATCGATAATTATCAAATTCCGGGGACAGTATACCTATTTATCTGACACCCGATTCCTCACCCTGCCAATGAACCGACTCTTTATCGATGAGAGCATCCCTGTCGCCAGGATACTCATCCCGGGGAGTGGGAACCTTGGCCAGGATGAAGCGTGTGGTCGTGCCGGGATATCCTCATCACGTCACCCAACGGGGTAACCGAAGGCAAAAGACGTTCTTTTGCGAGGGTGATTACCAGTACTACCTTGAGCTGATGGCACTGGCCACTCGCGCATCGGGCACGGAAGTCTGGGCGTACTGCCTGATGCCGAACCACGTCCACATGATCATGGTGCCCGCTGCCGAGGATGGGTTGCGGGCCTCGCTGGGTGAGGCGCATCGTCGCTATACCCGGTATATCCATTTCAGGGAAGGTTGGCGGGGACATCTGTGGCAGGAAAGGTTTCATTCATTTCCCATGGATGAAGACTATATCCTGGCTGCGGTGAGATATGTGGAGTTAAATCCGGTGAAAGCAAGGCTCTGCCGGATGCCGCAGGGCTGGCGCTGGTCCAGTACCCCTGCGCATCTGGCCGGCAGGGATGACCTGCTCGTCAAGGTCGGACCCATGCTCGACCGGGTTGATGACTGGGCCAGCTATCTGGCGAGTGATCGTGATACCTGTGACGAGCTGCTGGATCGGTATTCCCGCACCGGGAGACCGCTCGGGGATGAGCGTTTTGTCAGCAGACTTGAGTCACTGACAGGGGCTGTTCTGGCCAGGAAGCGGCCGGGAAGAAAGCCGAACGGATCGGGTAAATAGGTATACTGTCCCCAGAATTGGACTGAAGCACACCTTTGGACGTCGCTTGCGAGCCGCCGGGGTATCGTTCGAAGATCGACAGGATCTGCTGGGACACAGGTCGGGACGCATTACCACGCACTACTCGGCGGCGGAGTTAGGTAACCTCATCGAGGCCGCCAACCGGGTGTGCGAACAAAAGTCCCGTAAAAGTCCCGTAATGGTTGTACTGCGCAGAGACTAGCCGTTCAGACGCCACCGTAATGGCCTGATTTTAAAGGTCAATTTTGGTGGCTACGGGTGGACTTGAACCACCGACCCCAGCATTATGAGTGCTGTGCTCTAACCAGCTGAGCTACGTAGCCAAAGGGGTGCAAAGGGTACCCGAAAACGCGGCACGGGGACAAGTTCCCGGTTGTGGCCCGGCACGAGTGGCCGCACCCGGGCTATGGTTCAGACGTTGAACCGGAAGTGCATGACGTCCCCGTCCTGCACGATGTAGTCCTTGCCCTCGAGGCGCAGCTTGCCGGCCTCGCGGGCGCCGTGCTCGCCGTGGCAGGCGACGAAATCGTCGTAGGCCACCACCTCGGCGCGGATGAAGCCCTTTTCGAAATCGGTGTGGATCTCGCCCGCCGCCTGCGGGGCCGTGGCGCCGATGTGCGTGGTCCAGCCACGCACCTCCTTCACGCCGGCCGTGAAGTAGGTCTGCAGCCCGAGCAGCCGGTAGCCGGCACGGATCACGCGGTTCAGGCCGGGTTCTTCCAGCCCGAGCGACTCCATGTACTCCTTGCGCTCGGCGACATCCAGCTCGACCAGTTCCGCCTCGATGGCGGCGCACACGGCGACGACCTGGTGACCGCCCTCCGCATCCGCACGCCGCAGCACGGCATCGAGGTAGGGGTTGTTCCCGAAGCCGTCCTCGGCCACGTTGGCGACGTACATGACCGGCTTGGCGGTGAGCAGGTGCAGGTCGTAGATGGCGGCACGCTGATCCACATCGAGGCCCATGGAAAGCACCAGACCGCCGGCGTCGAGGTGGTCGCGCACGCGCTCGATCACCGCCAGCTTTGCCCTGGCGTCCTTGTCGCCGCCCTTGGCGATCTTGGCCACGCGCTGGATGCCGCGCTCGACGGTATCGAGATCCGCCAGCGCGAGCTCGGTATTGATGACGTCGATATCGCGCAGCGGATCGACACTGCCGCTGACATGCACCACATTGTCGTTGTCGAAGCAGCGCACCACCATGCAGATGGCATCGGTCTCGCGGATATTGGCGAGGAACTTGTTGCCGAGCCCCTCGCCCTGCGAGGCACCGGCGACCAGGCCGGCGATATCGACGAATTCCATCGTGGTATGGACCACCCGCTGCGGCTTGACGATCGCCGCGAGCATATCGAGACGCGGATCCGGCACGGCACGATGCCGATATTCGGGTCGATGGTGCAGAACGGGTAGTTCTCCGCCTGGATGCCCGCCTCGGTCAGGGCGTTGAACAGGGTGGACTTGCCCACGTTGGGCAGACCGACGATGCCGCATTTCACGCTCATGAAAACAATTCCCGGATAGTCAAACCAGCAAGTCCCTCATGCCTGGGAGAGAGGTAATAACCGGTCAATCTGCCTTGGTATGCAGTGCCTGCATCGCCGCCTCGACATCCCCGGCAAGCAGGCGCGGCAGGACGTCGATGGCGGCCTCGATGGCCTGTTCGATCTGCCGGCGATCTTCCGGTGAGGCCGGCTTCAGCACGTATTCGGTCACGTCGTCCCGGTGACCGGGGTGGCCAATACCGATACGCAGGCGCAGGAAGTCGTTACCGCCCAGCTGCGGTATCAGGTCACGCAGGCCGTTGTGCCCGCCGTGCCCGCCGTCTTTCTTCAGCCGTACCGTGCCGACCGGCAGGTCCAGGTCATCGTGCACGACGAGAATGGCGTCACGCGGCAGCTGGTAGAAGCGGGCCAGTGCGGCAACCGGGCCGCCGCTGCAGTTCATGAATGCCTGCGGTTTCTGCAGGCGGCAGTCGTGGCCGTGCAGGGTGCAGCGCGCCACCACGCTCTTGTGCCGGCTGTCGGCACTGAACCGTGCGCCGCAGCGGCGCGCGACTTCGTCCACAAACCAGAACCCGGCATTATGCCGGGTCTGTGCATACTTGTTTCCGGGATTACCCAGCCCGGCGACGAGCTGTACGGCAGCCAAGCGAGTGGCCGCCTAGCTGCTCTCGCCCGGTCCGGCCTCGCCCTCGCCCTGGGTCTCTTCTGTCTCATCAACGCCTCGCTTGGCATGTATGGTCACGACAGCCAGATCGTGGCCCTCGCCGCGCGCCAGCTCGACCAGCGTCACACCGCCGGGAATGCCCAGACCGGACAGGTGGATCGATTCGCCGATCTCCAGACCGGAGATATCGACCGCGATGAATTCCGGCAGGTCCTTCGGCAGGCACTCGACCATTACATCAGTCAGTTCGTGCGATACCAGGCCACCGGCCTTGACGGCCGCCGAGGTGTCTTCACCGATGAAGTGCAGCGGTACGTGGGTCCTGAGTTTCTCGGACATGGTCACACGCTGCAGGTCCACGTGCAGGATGACCGGCTGGCTCGGGTGGCGCTGCAGGTCTCGCAGGATCGCCTGGGTTTGCGAGCCGCCGACGTTGACGGTCAGGATGTGCGAATAAAACGCCTCGTGTTCGAGGTTGAGCATCATCTGGTTGTGGGACAGAGTGAGCGACTCCGGATCCTTGCCGCCGCCGTACATGACGGCGGGCACCTTGCCGGCATGACGCAGGCGGCGGCTCGCACCCTTCCCCTTGTCATTACGCGGCTCTGCGTTCAATTCAAAGCTGATAGCCATGTTACTTCTCCAACAAAAGCACCTCGCGGTGCATGTCAAGTCTTCTCCCGCGACCAGGAGAGACGGGGCGCCGACGCATCACCGGGGCGATGCCGCGACGGTTACAACCGGTCAGTCCATGAACAGCGAACTGACGGACTCTTCATCACTGATGCGCCGCATCGTCTCCGCCAGCATCGCCGCAATGCTCAGCTGCCGGATCTTGTCGCAGCGCCGCGCATCCTCGCGCAGCGGGATGGTGTCTGTCACCACCAGCTCATCCAGATCGGACGCCTCGATGTTTTCGACTGCCGCACCCGACAGAACCGGGTGTGTACAGTAGGCCACCACGCGCCGGGCACCCTCGCCCTTCAGGGCCAGCGCGGCCAGGCACAGGGTGCCGGCCGTATCCACCAGGTCATCGACCAGCACGCAGGTGCGGTCCTCGACTTCACCGATGATGTTCATAACACGCGCCTCGTTCGGGCGCGGGCGGCGCTTGTCGATGATCGCCAGCTCCGCATCGTCCAGTCGCTTGGCCATTGCACGCGCCCGGACCACACCGCCGACATCGGGCGAAACCACCACAATATCCGGGTACTTCTGCCTCCAGATATCGCCGAGCAGGATCGGCGAGGCATACACGTTATCCACCGGGATATCGAAAAAACCCTGGATCTGGTCCGAGTGCAGATCCACGGTCAGTACCCGGTCGGTCCGCACACTGCCGATCATCTGGGCCACCACCTTGGCGGTGATCGGCACGCGTGCCGAACGTGGCCGGCGGTCCTGCCGCGCATAGCCAAAATACGGGATCACCGCGGTTATCCGCGCCGCCGAAGAACGCCGCACGGCATCGATCATGACCAGCAGTTCCATCAGGTTGTCATTGGTAGGCGCGCAGGTCGGTTGAACGATGAAGACATCCTTGCCGCGGACGTTCTCCAGGATCTCGACGTGCACCTCGCCATCACTGAACTTGCTGACCAGGGCGTTGCCCGGGTTCAGCTTCAGATGATTCGTAATGGCTTGCGCCAGATCGCGGATTCGCAATTCCCGGAAAACACCATCATGTGGCTGCCAGATTCTGAAGCGTGTAATCCGTTCATTGAGCTTTCCGCTGTAATGCCACCACGGCCATGACCACCGCATCCTGCCGTGTCACTACCAGTCCTGTTTGTCTGGCTGGGACGGCAGGATTCGAACCTGCGAATGCGGGGATCAAAACCCCGTGCCTTACCACTTGGCGACGTCCCAATAACTCACCCCGTAGCCGGCTGACACCAAACGGGGCTGATATCACTCCATTGCCGTCAGCAGGGGGGAGCGGTTAACCCCCCGGGCAACAAAGCTGTCCCAGTGATCCGGTACGCGCGCCGCCACCACCTGCGCATCCGCCTCGGTCGCGAAGGCCGCAAATACACATCCGCCGGTGCCCGTCATGCGGGCGTGAGAAAACGCGCTCAGCCAATCGAGTGCCGCCGCCACTTCCGGATACCGGCCGCGCACCACGGCCTCGCAATCGTTGCGGGTACGGCCCGAAAGAAGGTCGGGTATTGTCTGTCGAGGTGTGTCCCGTGTCAATTCCGCGTCAGAAAAAACAGTGGCGGTTGATATGCTTACAGCGGGATTCAGTACCAGGTACCAGCGCTCCGGTGGCTCCAGCGGTGTCAGCACCTCGCCCACGCCTTCGGCGAGCGCCGCATGACCGTGAATGAACACCGGTACATCCGCGCCCAGCTGCAAACCCAGTTTGGCTAACGTACTGATATCCAAGCCCAGCTTCCACAAGCGGTTGAGGACCAGCAGGGTGGCCGCGGCATCCGAACTGCCGCCCCCCAGGCCGCCGCCGGTCGGGATGCGCTTGTCTATATAGAGTGTCACTCCGGCGCGATAGCCGGCCACGGACTGCAACAGGCGGGCGGCCCGGGTACACAGCTCCGCCGCCTCCGGAACGCCGGCCGGCCCGCCGACCCGTCTTATCCCGGTGTCCGCTAGCGGCTCGAAATACAGCCAGTCGGACAGGGTCAGGAACTGGAACAGGGTCTGCAGCTGGTGATAGCCGTCCGCGCGTCGCCCGGTGACGTGCAGGAACAGGTTGAGCTTGGCCGGCGCCGGCCACGGTCCGCTGGCGGTTGCCGGAATGGCCAGTGCGCTCACGGTGGCGGGTCAAGTCGCCACTGGTCGATGACCAGGCGCACGGCAAGGTCGTCATGAACGAGATTCAGCTTCGCCGGCCAGTCATTGCCGGCAATGGTCTGGTAGCGCTGGTAGGTGATCACCCAGCCGGACTGCACCAGCTGCTGCAGGCGGCCCTGCCGATCCAGCGTGACCCTGACCGCACTGTCGGGCGCCGACAGGCCACGCACCCAGTAGCGCAATCCGGCCACCGGCAGGTCCCAGCCGGTCACCTGCGCGAGCAGTGCATCGACATCCTGCGCCGTGTAGATGCGGGCATCGCTGTCGATCAGGGTGACACCGTTCGCATCCCCGGTCACTTGCAGGGCGCCCTGGCCGAGCGGCCCGGTCACCTGCAGGTGGTAATGATCCGCCCTGGTCTCCCAGTCCAGCCCGGCATGCCAACCCTGCTCACCCCGGGTCAGTGATACGCGGCCGCTGAACCTCCAGTCCTTGACGGTTGCCGGCGTGGCGGTTGTCTGCGGGGCTTCCGGCACGCGCAGTGCCGCACAGCCGGTTAACAACAGGACCAGCAGTACACCGCCGAGGCGCTTCACGGCTTGATGCGATTGAGGACTTCCAGCAACACCGGGTTGTCCGGCGCCGTCTTGCGTGAGAGTTCGAATACGCGGCGTGCCTCGTCGTGCTGGCCGCTCATCCACAGCACCTCGCCCAGGTGCGCGCCGATCTCGCTGTCCTGGTCCTTCTGCCAGGCCTGTTCAAGGTAATAACGCGCCTTTTCCAGATCGCCAAGACGGTAGTTCACCCATCCCATGCTGTCGATGATCGCTGGATCATCCGGCTTCTGCTCGAACGCCTTGCTGATATAGCCCAGGGCCTCCTGGTACCGGTCGGTTCGATCCGCCAGCGTGTAACCGAGCGCATTCAGCGTGCGCACGTCATCGGGATTCTTGGCGAGGATCTTCCTCAGGTCGGCCTCGGTCTCGCCGAACTTGCCCACCTTCTCGGCCGCGAGTGCACGCGAATACAGCAGGTCCTCGTTATCCGGGCTGTATTCCAGCGCTTCCAGGTACAACGCATACGCCTTGTCATGCAGTCCGGCGTCTGTCAGCACCTGACCTTCGATTATATAGTAGTTGACCGCCTGGTCCGGATTCTTCTGTCGCAGGGTGCGCATGTAGTCCTGCATGCGCTCGACATCGCCTTTCTCGACCATGATCGTGGCGGCACGCAACAGGGCCTGACTCCAGTAATCACCGCTATCGACCTTGAGATACCAGTCCAGTGCAGCAGCGGTATTGCCCTGCCCGTACTCCGCATAACCCAGGTAGTAGTAGGCGTTCTGGTCATCCGGGGTTTGCTTGAGAAGCTGTTTGAGGTGCTTCTCGCCGGCCTTGTACTGCTTGGTTTCCAGTTCCAGCAACGCCAGCGAGTACAGGCCACCCGAATACCCCGGGTCGATCTTCACCACCCTGGCGAACTGTTGCTTGGCGCCTTCCAGGTCATCGGCATCCAGCAGCATGCGGCCATAGGCGAACAACAGGTCGGTATCGGTCGGGTTCTTTGCAACCGACTCCTGCAGGACGCGGGTAGCCTCCGCATTGCGCTCCATGCGTACCAGCACCTGCGCCTTCAGGATGATCGCTTCCGGCAGGTCGGGCGACAGTGCCAGTGCCTTGTCCGCGGCTGCCAGTGCGGTATCGAGCTGATCAGCCACGACCGCCATGCGGCACAACGACATCCAGGCATAGGCATTGTCCGGATAACGGTCCACCAGCTGCTGTATGGCCTTGAGGGCCGCCTGTTTGTCTGCATGCCGCGCGAGGATGGCCGTCGCCGTCCGGAACCCCTCTTCCGGATCCTCGGAAACACTCAGCAGGTAATCCATCTGGGTGACGACCTCGTCCAGGTCACCGTTCTGGAGCGCAAGCGCGGTCAGTGACTTGCGCGCATCGAGGTTGGTACTGTCCAGGGCTACCCAGCGGCGCGCCGCCAGCAGGGCGATATCATACTGGTGGGCGAAGCTGGCGATCTGCACGGCGCGCTCCGCGACACGCGGGTCCTGCGCCGCTTCCGCCGCCTCCAGGTAGCGTGACACGGACACATTGAAATCACCGCGCTGCCCGGCGATCTCCCCCAGCAGGATGTCGTACATGAGGTCGCTGCTCAGTGGCTGGGTCGCGACGGCGGGCCCGCTCTCGGGTGATGGCAGGGTCGCCTGCACCTGGACCGGTTGTGCCGCAGGCGCCTGTTTGTGGTCGCCGGAGATGGCGCACGACACCATCGATGCGGCCAGCACCGTGGCCAGCAGTGTACGGCGCAGCGAACCGCAAAATACGGTCATAGAGTCCTCCATCCGCATCATTCTATCAGTCTCTCGGTTAAGCTGTCAGGAATCCTGTGTATCATTCGGCCGCTCCGGCCGAGCGTACATGGCGGTACCTCGCCCGGCCCGGGTGCCGAACGCCCTGCCTGATGGACAACAATTCCGGCCGACGGTTGTATATCCCGGTTGAAAACCACAGTATTTGCCCCGGCTTGTATATACTGCATACGCCATGCAGAATTTTGCGTTCGTTACGGCATTTTCTTGAATTTGACATGTATTTAACCGTTCTTGGCATCAATCACCGGACTGCACCCGTGCAAATACGCGGGCAGGTCGCCTTTCCGCCCGACCAGCTGGACCGGGCGCTGGGGGAGTTGCGCAGGCTGGACGGTGTACATGAAGCCGCCATACTGTCCACCTGCAACCGCACCGAGCTGTACTGCGCACGCGAGGATGCCTCGCCCGCCATGTTGTCTGACTGGCTGTGCCGCTTCCACAAGCTCGAGGCCAACAGTCTTCAGCCCCACATCTACGCCTTCCAGGAAGAAGACGCCGTGCGCCACATCCTGCGCGTCGCCGCCGGACTGGACTCCATGATCCTCGGCGAGCCACAGATCCTCGGCCAGATGAAGACATCCTACCAGCAGGCACTGCGTTCGGGCAGTATCGATACCCTGGTCAACCGGTTGTTCCAGCATACCTTCTCGGTCGCCAAGCAGGTTCGCACCGATACCGCGATCGGCGCCAGCCCGGTATCGGTCGCCTTCGCCGCGGTCAGTCTGGCCCGGCAGATCTTCGGCAAGCTCGAGAACCATACGGCGCTGCTGATCGGCGCCGGCGAGACCATCGAGCTGGCCGCCCGTCACCTGCATGAACACGGCATCGGCCAGCTGATCGTCGCCAACCGCACCGTCGGAGGGCGCACGAGCTGGCCGCACAGTTCGACGGCTACGGCATCGGGCTGGACGAGATCCCCGCCCACCTGACGGAGGCGGACATCGTCATCTCGTCGACCGGCAGCCCCGTGGCGCTGATCTGACAAGGCCATGGTCAGCGACGCCCTGAAAAAGCGCAAGCACCGGCCCATGCTGATGGTGGATATCGCCGTGCCGCCCGACATCGACCCGCGACGTGGCGGAACTGGACGACGTGTACCTGTACACCATCGATGACCTGAAGCAGGTCATCGAGGAGAACCTGCGCTCGCGCGAGGAGGCGGCCGAACAGGCCGAGGAGATCATCGAAACTGCAGGTCGATCACTTCATGTCCTGGGTGCGCGCGCTGGATGCCGTCCCCGCCATGCGCGCCTACCGCGCGCACGCCGAGATACAGGCCGTCGCCGAGCTGGAGAAGGCGCGGCACCAGCTGGCCAACGGCGTGCCCCGGCGGAGGTGCTGGAATCCCTGACCCGCAACCTGGTCAGGAAGCTCACTCATGACCCGACCGTGAACCTGCGTCGGCCATCGACCGAGGGCCGCACCGACCTGCTCGAGGCCGTGCGCACGCTGTTCAAGCTGCGCAACCGGTAACCGGAGCCTGTCCAGGCCATCTCGTATGCAAACCAGCATCATCCGCAAACTCGAACACATCGAGGAACGCCACCATGAGGTCAGCGCCCTGCTCTCCGATGCCGACACTGATCTCCGACCAGGACAGCTATCGCAGGCTGATGAAGGAGTATGCGCAGCTTGGCCCGGTGGTGGAGACCTTCGCCGCCTGGCAGCAGGCGAACCGGGACCTGGCCTCGGCGCAGGAGATGCTGAAGGATCCTGACCCGGACATGCAGGGCATGGCGGAGGAGGAATATACCCATGCGCAGCAGCGCCTGGCGTCGCTGGAGCTGGCGCTGCAGAAGCTGCTGCTGCCGCAGGACCCGCACGATGACAGCAACATCTTTCTCGAGATCCGCGCCGGTACCGGCGGCGACGAGGCCGCCATCTTTGCCGGCGACCTGTTTCGCATGTACTCGCGGTACGCGGAACTCAACCGGTGGCAGGTCGAGGTGCTCAGCGAAAGCCCGGGTGAACATGGCGGCTACAAGGAAATCATCGCACGCATCATCGGCCGCGGCGCCTACTCGCGGCTGAAATTCGAGTCCGGTGCGCACCGCGTGCAGCGCGTGCCGGAGACCGAGTCGCAAGGACGCATCCACACCTCCGCCGCGACCGTGGCCATCCTGCCCGAGGCGGAGGAGATCGACAGCATCGATATCAATCCGGCCGACCTGAAGGTCGACACCTACCGCGCCTCGGGTGCCGGCGGCCAGCACGTCAACAAGACCGATTCGGCCATCCGCATCACACACCTGCCGACCGGCATCGTGGTGGAATGCCAGGACGAACGCTCGCAGCACAAGAATCGTGCCCGCGCATGTCGCTGCTGTCGGCGAAACTGCTGAGCGCGGAGCAGGCCAGGCAAAAGGCGCAGGTGTCCGAGACACGCCGCCTGCTGGTGGGCAGCGGCGACCGCTCCGAGCGTATCCGTACCTACAACTTCCCGCAGGGCCGCATAACCGACCACCGCATCAACCTGACCGCTCTACAAGCTCGATGAATTCATGGCCGGCAACCTCGACCTGGCGATCGAACCGCTGATCAACGAGTACCAGGCCGACCTGCTCAACGCACTGAATGACCAGCAATACTGAAACGCTCACCGTCGCGCAACTGCTCGCACATGCCGCACAACGACTCGACACGACGTCGGCACGACTGGATGCCGAGGTGCTGCTGGCCCATGCGCTCGACCGGCCGCGCAGCCACCTGTACGCCTGGCCGGACCGGGTGCCCGGGCACGGACAGCGGGCCCGGTTCGACGCGCTGCTCGCACGGCGTATCAGTGGCGAACCGGTCGCCTATCTGACCGGGCAGCGCGAGTTCTGGTCGCTGCCGCTCACGGTCACCCGTGACACCCTGATCCCGCGCCCGGAGACGGAGACGCTGGTCGCGCGCGCCTTGTCCGCCATCCCCGGCGACAGCGGCATCGACATCGCCGATCTCGGCACGGGCAGTGGCGCAATCGCGCTGGCGATCGCCCGCGAGCGGCCTGACGCGCGCATCCTGGCGACGGACCGCTGCAGCGCTGCGCTCGCCGTCGCACGCGCCAATGCGCAGCGACTGGGTATCGACAATGTTGACTTCGTCACTGGCGACTGGTGCGAGGCGCTGGGCAAGCGGTTGTTCGACCTCGTAGTCAGCAATCCGCCCTACATCGCGGAACAGGATCACCATCTTGCCGGGGGCGACGTGCGTTTCGAACCACGCGCTGCCCTGGCATCCGGCAGCGACGGCATGACGGCACTGACGGCCATTGCACGCTGCGCGCGGCATCACCTGCGCAGCGGCGGCTGGCTGATGCTCGAACACGGATACGACCAGCAGGCGGCGCTCACCCGGCTGCTGCGAGCGCTCGGCTACCGGGACATCGCCGACTATCCGGACGATGCCGGCCTCAGCCGGGTCATCTGCGGCAGGGCCTGAAGCCAGTCACTGCACAGGCACGGACCTTGCTATTTACCGTCACCGGGTTACGATTGGGGTGTGATCGAAAAACTGAAAAAACGCACCATCCGGCTCACGGACAGTGCGGACGATCCGACTGCCATCGAGGCCGCGGCGGCGTTGCTGCGTGACGTGAAAGGCGTACTGCGGGTGCGTATCACCGGACCCAATCGCCTGGTAGTCAGCTACAACGTGCGCCGTATCACCCTGCAGGTTCTCGAGGCCTTGCTGACCGAGTTCGGCTACCCACTGCGCACCAGCCTGTTCTGTCGCGTCATGCGCGGCCTTTGTTACTACCTCGAGGACATCGAGTGCACCAGCTGCATGCCTGACATGGCCGAGTGCACCCGCGAGGCGTTCATCAATCGCTACCTCGACCGCCCGCACGGCTGTCGCGATCACCGGCCCGAGTATTTGCGGCGTTATCTCTGACGCGCTCTACCTGCGATGACAACCGGTCGTCAAGCAAGCGGGCGGCGGGTGTGTTCAGGCCTGTCGCACGGCCGGCACGGCGGAAAACGCTGCTGCGGGATTAACCAGCGACCAGGCTTTTCCTCAGCATGACCACCTCCTCTTCCCGCCGGACCTCGCTGCTGAATCCGCGTTTGCGAAACATGCCCAGCATGCGCTGGTTGTCCGGGTCCGTCTCGGCAACCACCTCCGTGATGCCCCAGCGCGCAGCCACCTCGAGACAGTAGTCCAGCAGCAGCCCGCCGATACCCTTGCCCTGCCACGGGTCCGGCACGATTACGGCGTACTCCGCGGTCTCATGGTTGAGATCGGTCATGAGCTGGCCGACACCGATCAGTTCACGCTGTGCCCCTGTGCCGGTTTCCACCACCAGCGCCAGCTCGCGCTCGTAGTCGATCATGCAGTGCATGACCGCCATCTTGTGGTCGCTGTGCTTGAACATCGACCGGAACCGGAAACGGATCGACTCGGTCGAGGAACTGGCGATCAGCTTGTGCCAGAGCGGTTCGTCCTCGGGACGGATCGGTCGCAGCAGGATCTCGGTGCCGTCACGCAGCCGGCGGCGGCGGATGAACTGTTCCGGATAAGGGCGTATCGCCAGGTGCTCGTACAGGTCGTGCGTGTTCCGGCGGGCCTGCCTGTTGATCACCGCCGCGGCATCGAGCGCGATGACGCCTTCGGAGGAGACGCGCAGCGGATTGATATCGAATTCCTGGATCTCGGGATAGTCCACAACCAGGCAGGAAAAGCGGATAATGACTTCGATGAGCTTGTCTATCGCCACCGCGGCCTGGCCGCGATACCCGTGCAACAGGGGCCAGCAGCCCAGTGACTCGAGCATGCGCCGCGCCAGCCGTTCGTTGAGCGGTGGCAGGCCGATCGTATGGTCGCGGTAGATGCCGGTAGCGATGCCGCCCAGGCCGACCATGATAACCGGGCCGAAGGTCTTGTCCGTGGTGGCGCCCAGGATCATCTCCAGGCTTTCGCCGGACTCCACCATGCGCTGTAACGTCACACCGGTTACATGCGCATCGAGTCCCCGGCGCCGGATGACTTCCTGCATGCGGTCAAAGGCCGTACGCACCGCGCCCTCGTCCTGCAGGTCCAGCGCCACGCCACCGATGTCGATCTTGTGCATGACCTCGGGCGAACACAGTTTCAGTACCACCGGGTAGCCGATCTCGCCGGCGATCCTGACCGCTTCATCGGCGTTGTGGACCATGCAGGTATCGCAGACCGGTATGTCGTAGGCCTTCAGCAGGATCTTGGCCTCGCCTTCGGTCAGGGAATCACGCTGCAGCAGCAATTCGTGGAAACGTCGCGTGATCTTGTGTCTGTTGCCCGAAAAGCGGATCGGTATTTCCCGCGGTGTTTCATAGAGACTTTCCAGATTATTCGCATAGGACACCAGGTGCATGAACGCCCGGATCGCCTGTTCGGGCGTCGAGTGCGCCGGCACACCTGCATGATTCAGGTAGCGGGTCGTCTTGCGCGCCTCGCTGCCGCCCATCCAGGCGGCGAATACGGGCTTGCGGGAGCGTTGCGCCACCCCGACCACGGCCTCGGCGACGCGCCTGGAATTCGTCAACGGGTGATTTGCGAAAATCACCAGGACCGCGTCGACGTTGCGATCATGGAACACGATATCCAGCGCCCCGGCGTAGCGCTCCGGACCGGCGTCATCGAGCAGGTCCACCGGGTTGCCATGCGACCAGCCGGTCGCAAGCACGCCGTCCAGCTTCCTGACGGTTTCGTCTTCGAGGTTCGCAAGCTCGCCCTTGCGGGAGAGCAACGCATCGGCGGCGATGATCGCGGGCCCGCCGGCGTTGCCGACGATTGCGAGTCGCGGTCCGCCTGGCAGCCGCTGCGAGGCCAGGATTTCGGCAACATCGAAAATATCATCCAGTTCGGTCACCCTGACGATGCCGGCACGTTCGAACACGGCGCTGTAGACGGCATCCTCGCCGGCGATGGTGCCCGTGTGCGACAGCGCAACCCGTGCCGTGCGTTCGAAACGGCCGGACTTGTAGGCCACGATCGGCTTGCGGAAGGCGAATGAACGCGCCGCCGACATGAACCGCCGCGCATGCCGGATCGATTGGACGTAGAGGATGATGGCGTGTGTGTTCGGGTCCGTACCCAGATAATCGATGAGATCGCCGTAGCCGGCATCCATGCTGTTTCCGAGCGAGGCGAACAGCGAGAAGCCGATACCGGCATCCGCAGACCAGTCCAGTATGGCGTTGGAAAGCGAATGTGACTGGGAGATGAAGGCCAGGTGCCCTTGCCTCGGGAACGCCAGGGCCTGGCTGGCATTGAGTCCGAGCTCCGGCACGATGATGCCCAGCGAGTTCGGACCGATGATGCGCATGTTTTTGTAACGCGCCGCAGCCGCGGCAAGCTGCTGCTCCAGCTGCCACCCCTCCCGACCGGATTCACGGAAGCCGCCGGACAGGATCACGACGCCCATGATACCGGCCTGGTAACACCTGCCCACAACCTGCAGGACTTCCGACGCCGGTGAACAGATAACCGCCAGATCCGGTGTCCTGGGAAGGCTGCGCGAGCCCCGGGTAGGTCGGCACGCCGCTGACTGACTCGATACGGGTGCTGACCGGGTAGACGATACCGCGAAAACCGCCGTCAAGCAGGTTGGACAATACCCGCTTGCCGAGATCTCCCGGGGCTGTACCGAGCCCGACCAGGGCAACCCGGTGCGGCTTGAAGATCTTGTCGAGGTTGCGGATGCTCACGACCGTTGAAATTCCGTGCGCTAACACTGCTACGGTCTGTTTGATGGTATTACCGATACCCCGGCAAGTCCATGCGGTATTTCACGAGATCAGCACGGACAGTAACGGCTGTTGCCCTCCGGTGCGCCTGTGGACGGGATGACTTTCGCGGCCTTACGGAATCTTGCGTGGCCGGGCATGACAGCCGGGAGCGGCGGCTAGTCCCCCTTCTTCCTGCCCGGCTTGTCGGTGCCGGTTCCCGGGACATAGGCCTTCAACAGGTCTTCCTGCATCGTCTTCCAGAGCTTGAGATTGCGCTCCGCCATGTCCTTCAGTACCGAGGACGGCGCCGTCTTCAGCATGTGCTCCATCTGGTCCTGCAGGACCTGTTGCTGACTGACGAAGGAATCCATGCTCTTCTCGAGGTAGATACCGACGAATGCCTGCAGGGTGTCGCCGTAGTAGAGGATGATCTGCTCGAGCAGCCGGGTGCTGAGTATGGGTTGACCCTTGTCTTCCTGCTCGACAATGATCTGCAGCAGGATGCTGCGGGTGATGTCCTCGCCGCCGCCGGCGTCGATTACACGGAACGGCCGCCGTCCGCACGAGCTGGCGGATATCGTCCAGTGCAACGTAGCGGCTTCGTCCGTATCGTAGAGGCGACGATTCGCGTATTTCTTGATGACCCGTACTTCAGTCATGATGCACGCCGGCGCGCGGCGCACGGCTCAGCTCATATAGTGGCCGCCATTCACCGGAATATTGGCGCCGGTGATGAATCCGGCCGCTTCGGCCGCCAGGAACACCACCATACGGGCGATATCTTCCGGCCGGCCGAGCCGGCCACGCGGGATCTGTGCAATGATCTGCTTGCGGACTTCCTCGGGCACGGCATTCACCATCGGTGAATCGATATAGCCGGGTGAAATGGTGTTGGCGGTGATGCCCTTGCGCGCGCCTTCCTGCGCCAGCGACATGGTGAACCCGTGGATGCCGGCCTTGGACGCGGCGTAGTTGGCCTGGCCGAACTGGCCCTTCTGGCCGTTGATGGAAGAGATACTGATGACGCGCCCGAATCCGCGCTCCAGCATGCCCTCGATGACGTTGCGCGTGACATTGAAGACGCTGTCGAGATTCGACTGGATGACCTCGTGCCACTGCCCGGAGGTCATCTTGCGCAACGTCGCATCACGGGTAATCCCGGCGACGTTGACCAGGATATCGACTGGACCGGCCAGCTGCCCGGCCTGCGCCACGGCAACCGAGGTGGCCTCGAAGTCCGACAGTTCACACGGCACGACACCGATATCATAACCTGCCTCCTTCTGCCCGGCCTGCCATTTTTTGGCAATGTCGGCCTCGGCCGGCAGGCAGGTCGCCACGACCCGGCGGCCCGCCTGGCAAAGCTGCCGGCAGATCTCCGTACCGATCGTGCCGGTTCCCCCTGTTACCAATGCTGTCTTCTGTGCCATTGATAGTCTCCTTGTTTGGTCTTATTGATTGATCCGCTTGCTGACCGGGTGTACCGGAGCCGGCGGGCGGCCTGCGCGGCCCGTCATGGCCGCCTGTCCGGGCGTTCCCTGCGCCGACCCGTGCGTCTGCTAGCGTTCCACGGCCGTCGCGACACCCTGCCCGCCACCGATGCACAGTGTCGCCAGGCCCTTGCGTACCTCACGTTTGCGCATCTCGTGCAGCAGTGTAACCAGGATGCGCGCGCCCGACGCACCAATCGGGTGGCCGAGGGCGATGGCGCCACCATTGACATTCACCCTGTCGGTGTCCCAGCCGAGTTCACGGTTGACGGCGATCGCCTGCGCGGCGAAGGCCTCGTTGGCCTCGATCAGGTCGAGGTCGCCTGTCTGCCAGCCGGCCTTCGCCAGGCAGCGCCGGGTGGCGGGGATCGGCCCGGTGCCCATGAAGGCCGGGTCGACACCGGCGTTGCCGTAGGCCACGACATGCGCCATGGGTTCCAGGCCCAGCTCCCGCGCCCGACGGGCCGAGGCGACGATCACGGCCGCCGCCCCGTCATTGATGCCCGAGGCATTGCCGGGGGTTACCGTACCGTTGTCCGTCTTGAAGGCGGCCCGCAGGCCGGCCAGCGTCTCGCGGGTCGTCCCGTGCCGGGGAAATTCGTCCACATCGAAAATCAGCGGCTCCTGCCTGCGGCGCGGGCATTTCGACCGGCACGATTTCGTCCGCAAAGCGGTTGGCCTGTTGTGCGGCCTCCGCCTTCTGCTGGGATGCAGCGGCAAAACCATCCTGTTCCTCGCGGCTGATAGCGTAGCGTTCGGCCAGGTTCTCGGCGGTGCAACCCATGTGGTAGTCGTTGAAGATATCCCACAGACCATCGCTGATCATGCTGTCGACCAGCGACCAGTCGCCCATGCGCATCCCGGTGCGGGAGTTGGGCAGTACATGGGGCGCCAGGTTCATGTTTTCCTGACCGCCTGCCACGATGAGATCGGCATCACCGCAGCGTATCGCCTGCGTCGCGAGGTGAATCGCTTTCATGCCGCTGCCACAGACCTTGTTGATAGTCAGCGCCGGTACCTCGACCGGTAATCCGGCCCCGATGGCGGCCTGGCGGGCGGGGTTCTGGCCGACGCCGGCGGTTAGCACCTGGCCCAGGATGACCTCGTCCACCTGACCGGGTTCCAGCCCCTGGCGTGCCAGCAAGGCCTTGATAACAACAGCGCCCAGCGCGCTTGCCGGTATCGCCGCCAGGCTACCCTCGAACTTGCCGATCGCGGTCCGTGCCGCATCGACGATGACTACGTCTTCCATTGGTCTGGTCTCCCGGCAATTCAGCCCGTTCACCACCGCCTGCATGGTGGCCGCCATAGACAAACGATTTATGCGTCACGGCCGGTCCTGCCGCCGACAACCCCGCTCGCCGGCCAGCGCCTGCGCAAGCCGGTGGGCCCGTCACTATAGCATGCCGGCCTGCACACGCTGCCGCCGGCATGCCGGTCTCCACGGGTCTATCCGGCCTTTACGCCGGTGGCCTTTTTGCTTGCCTGTTCCGCCCAGCTGGCGACGGCCTGCTGGGTTTCGGTGGCGATGCGGGTAAATTCCTGGGCCCGGTTGATCAGACGCTCACCGAATTCGGAAACCAGCTCGCCCTGTTCCGTCAGCATGTCCTCCGGGCTTTCCGCCTTGCTGAGTATCGATGCCTGACGGGTGCCCAGGTCCAGGTAATCGCGGGCCACGTCCAGCTGCTGACGGGCTACGCGCTCCATCGCCGTGACAGCGATTTCATTCAGTTTCATCATGGGTTCGACGGCGCTCTTGCTGAGCTTCACCCATTCATTGAAGGCTTCGGTTTTCATGGTTACATTCTCTCCTGTCTAAGGTACGACTGCCTGTATCCGGCCCTTGCGGAACCGGCCTTGTTGCACTGCAGCATAGATGTTTGCATGCCTGATGTCAAGCCGGTTCATCAACGGGACGGTGGTAATAATATATAGTTATTGTTTTTATTGTATATTTTATAACTCTCCCGTTGTAATATCCGACTCCGCCGGCAGCCAGCAACCGCACAACTATTTATGTTGCATCGCAATATCCAGTTGCTATACTACACATAAAGCAACGACTTGGGGAGGAACCCGGGATGACAGGTTTTACGGAATCATCGGACGCTTGGGCAACGGCGTGGCTGGATATGCAGAAACAGTACCTGGACGCCTGGATGAAAGTCTCCGGTCCGGGCCTGACCTGGAACGCCACGACAGCACCGTTCGCTGCCCCCGGCGGCAATCTCTGGGCGAATTCGTTTGATCAATGGTCGAAGCTGTTTGGCCAGGGCATGCCGAACAATGCCAGGGACGTGAGCACGCGCCTGTTCGACCTTGGCAAGAGCTACCTGGACATGAGCGAGCGCTTCTGGCAAGTCCTCAGAGAAGGCAAGGGCGCCGCGCTGACTCCCGCGGACTGGCAGGCCGCGCTGCACAAGACGTTCGGGCAGGTCGGCCAGGGGTTCAGTCTTCCCGGCGGGACCGCTGACCCCTGGTCCGGCTTTGCCAGCCTCTGGGGCCTGCCAGTAAACAACTGGCAACGCATGGCCACCTCGTTTTCCCCCTTCTCCGGTGACATGGAAAAGGCGCTGCATGCAGGCCAACTTCCCGAGACCGGTGATATGACACGCACGCTGCGGCACTTCCTGTCCGTGCCACCGGTCGGTTACACGCGTGAATGGCAGGAACAGCAGCAGGAGTGGGCCCGGCTGTTCATGGAGTATGCGCAGGCCATGCAGGACTTCAACGCGCTGCTCGGCAAGGTGGTGCTACGCGCACTGGAGCAGTTCGGCAAACGGATGTCGGAAAAGGTCAAGGCCGGCGAATCCTTCGATGGCCTGCGCGCGGTCTACAACCTCTGGATCGACTGTGGCGAGGAGGCCTATGCCGAGCAGGTCGCAACCGCGGAATTCCCGCAGTTGCAGGCGAACATGGTCAATGCCCAGATGCGCATGAAGCGTCATGAACAGCACATGCTCGAGAAAGTCATGAAGGCGCTCAACATACCGACGCGGCAGGAAATGGATACCACCCACAAGCGGGTCTATGAACTGCAGCGACAGCTGCAACAGGTGCAGGATGCCATGGAGCAGGCTGCACAGGACGCGCCTGCGCAGGCAGCGGAAACCCGCACGGCCGCCCCGAAGAAAAAGGCCGACGCGAAACATACCCGCACAGCCAAACGCCGTGCCAAACCAAAAACCGGGAAGGTATAAGCGATGAACAATCTGCCCCTGCAACCCGACCAGATCCTGAAAGAGGCGCTTGATTTCAACCGCAAGATGGCCGCGGGACTGACCACCCTGCAGACTCTCGGCGAAATCGATGTCGGCACTGCGCCCAAGGAAGCCGTCTACACCGAGGACAAGCTGGTCCTGTATCGCTACAAGCCGACCGTCGACAAACCGGCCAGGACACCGCTGCTGATCGTGTACGCGCTGGTCAACCGGCCCTATATGACGGACCTGCAGGAAGACCGTTCCATCATCCGTAACCTGCTTGACCACGGTGAGGACGTCTACCTGATCGACTGGGGCTATCCCGACGGGGCCGACCGCTTCCTGCAGCTCGATGACTACATCAACCGCTACATCCATCACTGCGTACGTCACATCTGCAAGTCGCACGGCCTGCGCAGGATCAACCTGCTCGGCATCTGCCAGGGTGGCACCTTCAGCCTGTGCTACACGGCCATCCACCCGGAACAGGTTGCTAACCTGGTGACTATGGTGACGCCGGTGGATTTCCACACCCCGAACAACGTACTCAGCGAATGGGCCCGCAGCCTGGACGTCGACGCGCTGGTCGACACGGTTGGCAACGTCCCGGGGGAATTATTGAACTGGAGCTTCCTGTCCCTGAAACCATTCCGGCTCACCAGCCAGAAATACGCGGATCTTGCGGACATCCTGGACGATGCCGCCAAGCTGAAGAACTTCATGCGCATGGAAAAGTGGATCTTCGACAGTCCGGACCAGGCCGGCGAGGCGTTCCGCCAGTTCATACGCCTGTTCTATCAGCAGAACCGGCTGGTGACGGGCGGGCTGGAAATCGGCGGGCACCCGGTCAGCCTCGGGGCGATTACCTGTCCGGTACTGAACGTCTACGCGACTTACGATCACCTGGTGCCGCCGGAGTCCTCGAAGGCTCTCAAGCAGCACGTTGGCACACGGGATTACACCACTATCGAGTACAAGGGCGGTCACATCGGCATCTACGTCAGTGGCCAGGCCCAGCTTGATATCCCGCCGGCGATCGCGGCCTGGTTGCAGGAACGCAGTAACTGATCAGTCGAGCAAGGCGTTGAGGTGCGCGGCCACGCTGCGGGCCAGCGCCGGCAGCGCGTAGCCGCCCTCCAGCACGGAGATGATCCGCCCGCCGGCATGACGCCTGGCGAGCGTGCAGAGTTCCCGTGTGACCCAGCCATAATCGTGCTCGGTCAGGTTCAGGTCGGCCACCTCGTCCTGCCAGTGGCCGTCGAAGCCAGCCGAGACAAGTATCAGTTCGGGCCGGAATGCATCCAGCCGCTCCAGCCATTCGCCGCTGATCAGGCTGCGGAAGGTGCGGCTGCCCGTGCCGGCGGCCAGCGGCGTCTTCACCTGGTGCGCACCCGGCACGCCGGTACCGGTGAACGGATAACACGGATGCTGGAACGACGAGCAGTACAGCACCCGTACCTCGTCCCGGAAGATGTCCTCGGTACCGTTGCCGTGATGTACATCGAAATCGACGATGGCGACACGCCGCAAGCCATGCCATGCCAGGGCATGCGCGGCCCCGACCGCGATATTGTTGAAGAAGCAGAAACCCATGGCCGCGGCCCGCTCGGCGTGGTGCCCGGGCGGACGCACCGCGCAGAAGACACAGTCCGCCTCGTTACCCAGCACCAGATCGACCGCATGCACCACGGCGCCGGCTGCATGCACGGCCGCATCGAGGGTGTGCGGGTTCATCGCCGTGTCCGCGTCGAGCCAGTGCAGGCCGGCTGCCGGGGCCAGCGCAAAGATTTGCTCCACATAGTGTGGATCATGCACGCGGTGCAGTTGTTCCAGGGTCACTGCCGGTGCATCGTACCGGCGGATGGCGAATTCAAGGCCGGTCACCAGCAGCTGGTCCTCGATGGCCGCCAGTCGTGCCGGCGACTCCGGATGATCTCCACCCATGTCGTGCAGCCTACAGGCGGGGTGGGTGAGGTAGGCAATGGTCATGGCGGGACATCCGATTGTCTGGGAAAGATTATAATCACTCCCGTGGCCGAATGCGCCTGCCGTTGCACTGGCTGATCGATCAACAGCCGGCCGGGAAGGTCCACCGTGACCCCGGACGCGCCCGGCCATGTCGTATCGGAGTTTGTGTAAAAAACGACGGGGCCGACCGAAACCTGCCATTCAGCCACTGCCCGCCGGGCCGTTCGGCGGTGTTAACGACAACCCGCACCCGTTCAGGCAGATTTCTTTTGCGCCTGTGCGTCATAACGCATGATAATTCGCAGGCCACATACGGAAACCAGACAGACTGCCCCATGAATGACGAGCAACTGCTCCGCTACAGCCGCCAGATCATGCTCCCGCAGGTGGATATCCGCGGCCAGGAAAGGCTGCTGTCCGCGCGCGCGCTGGTCATCGGCGCGGGCGGGCTCGGCTCGCCGGCAGCCATGTATCTCGCGGCGGCCGGTATCGGTCAGCTGGTGATTGCCGATCCGGACTGCGTCGAGCTCTCCAACCTGCAGCGCCAGCTGTTGCATCACGACAGCGATATCGGCCGGCTCAAGGTGGCCTCGGCAAAGGACACGCTGCTCGCCATCAACCCGCAGTTGCAGGTGACGGCCGTGGTCGACCGCCTGCAGGGTGAGTTGCTGGATGACGTGGTGCGCGCCGCCGACGTGGTACTGGACTGCAGCGACAACTTCGCCACCCGCTACGCCGTCAACATGAGTTGTGTCGCACATGGCACGCCGCTGGTGTCCGGCGCCGCCATCCGTTTCGCGGGCCAACTGGCGGTATTCGATACCCGGGACGCCACCAGCCCGTGTTATGCCTGTCTGTACAGGGATGGTGGTGAAACCGATCAGACCTGTGCGGAGAACGGCGTACTGTCACCGCTGGTCGGTGTGATCGGCTCCCTGCAGGCGCTGGAGGCGGTCAAGGTCATCCTGGCGCTGGGTGAGAGTCTTGCCGGCCGCCTGGTGCTGTTCGATGGACTGACACATGAATGGCGCACCCTCGTGTTGCCGCGCGACCCGGACTGCCCGATCTGCGGCATGCGATCGTGATCCGGAAATCATGATCTCGCGTAAAGACGCAAAGGCGCCAAGAAATTCAAAATCATTTCGCCACAGCGTCCACAGGGTAAACGGGTTTTCCATAGGATGCGGTGAATCTGCGAACCGCATCAAATCAAATAAATTCCCCGGATCAGTGAAATTCTTTTTCCCTGCGATCTTTGCGATCTCTGCGTCTCTGCGCGAGGCAAATATCTAATCCCCTGGCGCCTTTGCATCTTTACGCGAGAAAACCTGTTTTCAGACACCAAACCCCAGCCCGGCCAGTATCCGCCGCTGCGCATCTGTCAGCGGCGGATGGCGCAACGGCGTCGCTGCGAACTCGCGCCGCACCGGGTATTCCCTGCGCAGGCGATCGAAGCAGGCGGGCTGCTGCTGTGGCGTCATCCCGAACAGTTCGCGCAATCGCCGGTCGTCAGTGCGCACATCATAGCAGCCCAGCACGGCAGCACTCGCCAGCGCCTCACCGTCGCTGTCCGTCACGGCAGCCACATCAAGGGGACAGGCCGGCGGCAGGACGCTGCGCACATCCCACGCAACGGGTTTACCGAAAAAGGCGCATGCCGCCCGGTAGATCATCTCCGTGCCACGCAGCTTGCCGTCCAGGCTGTAACCGGCAATGTGCGGTGTGCCCAGCGCCACCCGCTCCAGCAGGGGCAGACTGATCGACGGCTCGCCTTCCCAGACATCGAGCGCCACGGCGAAGTCGTTGCGCAACTGCAGCGTCTCCAGCAGCGCCGTGTTGTCTACCACGGCACCGCGCGCGGTGTTGATGAAGATGGAGCCCGGCCGCAACCGCGCCAGCGCCGCCGCCTCGATGAGATGGAATGTCGGGTGCCTGCCGCCGCGCTCGAGCGGTATGTGCACGGTGACGATGTCGCAGGTCAGTGCCTCATCCAGCGCGACGAACTCACCGGCCGCACCTCCCGCCTGCAGCGGTGGGTCGTTCACCAGGCATTGCATACCCAGCGCGGTCAGGCATGTCCGCACCCGCGAACCGACATTGCCACAGCCGATGATGCCGACGCTTCTGCCTGCCAGCTCGACGCCCTGCTGTTGCGACAGCACCAGCAGGGCGCTGACCACGTACTCGGCGGCGGAGGTGGCATTGCTGCCCGGGGCCGTAGCAAGACCGATACCGCGCGCGGCGAGGTATTCCCGGTCCACATGATCGAAACCGATGGTGGCCGAGCCGACGAAGTGTACGCGTGAACCGGCCAGCAGCGTTCCGTCGATGCGCGTAACGGAGCGCACCAGCAGGATGTCGGCATCCGCCACCTGCACCGGCTCCAGGGCGCGGCCGCGCACCAGCGTGACGTCGCCCAGCGAGCTGAACGCCTCCGTCACACAGGGAATGTTTTCGTCAGCGACAATCTTCATGGATTAGCTCGCGCGAAGACGCAAAGGCGCCAAGGAAATCAATCTCGCGCAAAGACGCAGTGAAATAACTTCACGGATTCGAAAAAATCATTGACTACCGACCATGAAATTACGGTGGTAGAACTCTTTGAACCCTTCATGCACACCGTATCATCTGCCTCGAATGAGAATGTCATTCTCTGCGTACTCTGCGTCTCTGCGCGGGGCAAATCATTCAAATCATTAATACCTTTCAAATCATTAATACCTTTTCGCCTTTGCGCGAGACAGGTTTTTTCCCTGCGTGTCTGCGTGAGGCAAGCTACGACTGATCCAGTTTCTTTTTCAGCAGCTCGTTCACCTGCTGCGGGTTGGCCTTGCCCCGGGTCGCCTGCATCACCTGGCCGACGAAATAGCCGAGCAGTTTCTCCTGGCCGCCGCGGTATTGTTCGATCTGTTTCGGCTGCGCGAGAGCACCTCGTCGATGATGCCCTCGATGGCGGAGGTATCGGTGATCTGCTGAGTCCCTTCCGGTCGATGACCGAGTCGGCGCTGCCCTCGCCGTTCCACATGGCCTCGAACACCTGCTTGGCCAGCTTGCCGGAGACCGTGCCGTCGGCGATGCGCAGCAGCAGTTCGCCCAGCGCCTGTGCGCTCACCGGGCTGGCGGTGATATCGCTGTCATCCCGGTTCAGCGCCGCCGACAGGTCGCCCATCACCCAGTTGGCGGCCAGCTTGCCCTGGCCGCCCGCGGCCGCGACGGCGGCTTCGTAGTAATCGGCCAGTTCGCGCGGCGCGGTCAGCACGGCGGCATCGTACCCGGACAGCTCGTACTGCGCGATGAAGCGCCGCCTTCCTGGCGTCGGGAAGTTCCGGCAGTTCGGCGCGTACCGCCTCGATGAATGCGGCATCGATCTCGACCGGCAGCAGGTCGGGGTCCGGGAAATAGCGGTAGTCGTTGGCCTCTTCCTTGGTGCGCATCGGTGCGGGTTTCCTGCTTCTGCGGGTCGAACAGGCGCGTCTCCTGCACCACCTTGCCGCCACCCTCGATAACCACGATCTGGCGCTCGACCTCGTAGTTGATCGCCTGTTCGACGAAGCGGAACGAGTTGATGTTCTTGAGTTCGGTGCGCGTACCGAACGCCGACTGCCCCCTGGGCCGCACCGATACATTGGCGTCGCAGCGGAACGAACCCTCCTGCATGTTGCCGTCGCTGATGCCGAGGTAGCGCACCAGCGCATGCATCTTCTTCATGTAGGCGACGGCCTCCTTCGCCGAGCGCATGTCGGGCTCGGAGACGATTTCCAGCAGCGGCGTGCCGGCGCGGTTGAGGTCGATGCCGGTCATGCCGTGGAAGTCCTCGTGCAGCGACTTGCCGGCGTCCTCCTCGAGGTGCGCGCGCGTGATGCCGATGCGCTTGCCCGTGCCGTCTTCCAGCTCGATGTCGAGGTGGCCGTCGTGCACGATAGGCAGCTCGAACTGGCTGATCTGGTAGCCCTTCGGCAGGTCGGGATAGAAGTAGTTCTTGCGCGCGAATACCGAGCGCGGCGCGACCGTGGCGTGCGATGGCCAGGCCGAATTTCGCGGCCATGCGCACCACCTCGGCATTCAGCACCGGCAGCACGCCGGGCAGGCCGAGGTCGACGGCGCAGGCCTGGGTGTTCGGTTCCGCGCCGTAGCGGGTGGCAGCGCCGGAGAAGATCTTGCTGCGGGTGGCGAGCTGGGCGTGTATCTCCAGCCCGATGACGGTTTCCCATTCCATAATATTCAGCCTTTACCGACTCGCCCTCCCGCTCCGGGGGAGGGATGGGGAGAGGGGATCGGAACAGCAAACCGGTTTACCCCCCCGCTCCCCGTCCCTCCCGGCAACTCCTCCATGCGTTGTTCTACCGCTGACATCCCTGCCGGCGTCCCGGAGCACCCGAAATCCGGACATAAAGGAGAAGGAACTCTCTTTTTCAATTCGTACAAAATCAACACTACTCAAACCCCGCCGGACACTGCGTATGCCAGTCGGTGACCTGCTGGTAGCGGTGGCCGACATTCAGCAATTGCGCCTCCTGCGAAATACTTGCCGACCACGTGCAGACCGACCGGCAGCCCGTCGACGAAGCCGGCCGGGACCGACATGGCCGGCAGGCCGGCCAGGTTGGCGGCGATGGTATAGATGTCGGACAGGTACATGGTGACCGGGTCATCGGCCTTCTCACCGATCCGGAACGCGGGTGACGGGGTGGTCGGCCCCATGATGACATCGACCTGTTCGAACGCGCGCAGGAAATCATCACGGATCAGGCGCCGCACCTGCTGCGCCTTCAGGTAATAGGCATCGTAGTAACCGGCGGACAGCGCATAGGTACCGATCAGGATGCGGCGCTTCACCTCGACCCCGAAGCCCTCGCCGCGCGAACGCGTGTACAGATCCTCAGGTCACGCGGATTCCCGGCCCGGTAGCCGAAGCGCACCCCGTCGAAGCGCGACAGGTTGGAGGAGCATTCCGCCGGCGCGACCACGTAATAGGCCGGTACCGAGAGGCGGGTGTTGGGCAGGCTGATGTCGACCAGCGTCGCGCCGAGTTTCCTGTATTCCGCCAGTGCCGCCTCGATGGCTGCGCCGACGCCGGCATCGAGTCCAGTACCGAAATATTCCCCCGGCAGGCCGATCCGGAGGCCCTGCAGCGGCGCATCCAGTAGCACGGGATAGTCATCCACCGGCCGGTCGACGCTGGTGGAATCGCGCTCGTCGAAACCGGCCATCGCGGCCAGCAGGACGGCGGCATCCTGCGCCGAGCGGGTAAACGTGCCGCCCTGATCGAGGCTCGAGGCGAACGCGATCATGCCGTAGCGCGACACGCGCCCGTAGGTCGGCTTCAGGCCGGTGATGCCGCACAGCGCCGCCGGCTGGCGAATGGAACCGCCGGTGTCGGTACCGGTGCCGGCCGGCACCAGGCGCGCCGCGACCGCGGCCGCCGAGCCGCCGGAGGACCCGCCCGGCACACGCGTGGCATCCCAGGGATTTTTCACCGGACCGTAATAACTGGTTTCGTTGGACGACCCCATCGCGAACTCGTCCATATTGGTCTTGCCGACCATGACCGCGCCGGCATCCTGCAGACGGCGCGTGACGGTGGCGTCGTAGGGCGCGGTGAAGTTGTCCAGCATGCGCGACCCGCAGCTGGTCTTCACGCCCCGGGTGCAGAAGATGTCCTTGTGCGCGAACGGGATGCCGGTCAGCGGCGCGGCCGTACCGGTTTTGATGCGGGCATCGGCGGCATCCGCGGCCGCCAGTGCCTGCGCCGCGGTGACGGTGATGAAGCAATTGAGTCCGCCATCATGGCGCTCGACGCGCTCCAGGCAGGCGCGCGTCAGCTCGACGCTGGAAAAATTGCCCGCGCGCAGGCCGGCGGCAAGTTCTGTGAGACTCCTGTGATGCATGGACGCCGGCTACTCGATCACCCTGGGCACCAGGTACAGCCCGGCCTCGGTTTGCGGTGCCACGGCCTGGAAGGTCTCGCGCTCGTCCGCTTCGCTGACGATGTCGGCACGCAGCCGCTGGGTCGCCTCGAGCGGATGCGCGAGCGGCGCGACGCCGGATGTGTCAACGGCATTGAGCTGTTCGACAAACGCCAGGATATCCGACAGGTTGCGCGAATACTCCGGTACGTCTTGCGGATCGATGCCCAGTCGTGCGAGATAGGCGATTTTTTCAACATCCCCGGCACCAAGCGCCATGGCGGTACCCCTGCTGGTCGTCAGAAAAACAGGGGCGCAAAGGTAGCACAATCGTTACGCGAGAACACCACCGCAGACAACGGCACGCGCCGCCGTTTCGGACGAATTTCCCGTTATTTCCTTGCTCCGGACGTTTCCCGTTGTTAGATTAGCCGCTTCCTTTTGGCCGACCTTCGCGGATCACTCAAATTTAATGTTGCTTAAAAGCCTGTTCGGGATGTTTTCCAATGACCTGTCCATCGACCTGGGCACGGCTAACACCCTGATTTACGTGCGCGGACAAGGCATCGTCCTGAACGAACCCTCGGTGGTCGCGATTCGCCAGGACCGTGGTCCCGGTGGCCCGAAGAGTATCGCCGCCGTCGGAATCGAGGCCAAGCTGATGCTGGGCCGCACGCCGGCCAACATCACCGCGATTCGCCCCCTCAAGGACGGCGTGATCGCCGACTTCACCATCACCGAAAAGATGTTGCAGCATTTCATCCACAAGGTGCACGAGGCGCGTTTCTTCAAGCCCAGCCCGCGCGTGCTGATCTGTGTCCCGTGCGGTTCCACCCAGGTGGAACGCCGTGCCATCCGCGAATCCGCCGCCGGCGCCGGGGCACGCGAGGTCTACCTGATCGAGGAACCCATGGCGGCCGCCATCGGCGCCGGCATGCCGGTCGACGAGGCACGCGGCTCGATGGTGCTGGACATCGGCGGTGGAACCTCGGAAGTCGCCGTTATCTCACTGAATGGTATAGTCTATTCCTCGTCGGTGCGGATTGGCGGCGATCGCTTCGACGATGCGATCATCAACTATGTGCGCCGCAACTACGGTACACTGATCGGCGAGGCCACGGCCGAACGCATCAAGCACGAGATCGGCTCCGCCTACCCCGGCAAGGAGGTCATGGAGCTGGAGGTCAAGGGCCGCAATCTGTCGCAGGGCATCCCGCGCAGCTTCACCCTGAACAGCAACGAGATCCTCGAGTCACTGCAGGAGCCGCTCGCCGGCATCGTCGGCGCGGTCAAGACGGCACTGGAACAGACACCGCCTGAACTCGGTGCCGACGTCGCCGAACGCGGCATCGTGCTCACCGGCGGCGGTGCGCTGCTGCGTGACCTCGACAAGCTGCTGATGGAGGAAACCGGCCTGCCCGTGGTGGTTGCCGATGATCCGCTCACCTGCGTCGCGCGCGGCGGTGGCCGGGCGCTCGAACTGTTCGACGAGCGGGGTGGCGACGTCTTCACCGTCGAGTAATATACCGCTACACGGATGCCGGCGGTCTGCGGGCCGCCGGCATGTTGCCATTCCAGACGGGGTGCACGATCAAGCTCATCTTCACACAAGGCCCATCCATCGCCACGCGGCTGATCCTGTTTGCGACACTGTCCGTCGTGTTGATGGTGATGGACCACAGGTACAAGAGTCTGGAATCCCTGCGCGCCGTCCTGTCCGTGGCGGTCTATCCCATCCAGTTCACCACGGACCTGCCCGGCACCCTGTCGGACTGGTTCAGCGAATCCCTCGCCTCACGCCGCCGCTTGCGGGAGGAGAATCAAAGCCTGCGCACCCAGCAGCTGATGCAGCAGGTACAGCTGCAGAAACTGGCCTCGCTGGAAGCGGAAAATATACGCCTGCGGGAGTTGCTCGACTCCTCCTTCAAGGTCGGCGAGAAGGTGCTGATTGCCGAACTGTTGTCTGTCAATCTCGACCCGTACAAGCACCAGATCGTGATCAACAAGGGACGGATGCACGATGTCTACCCGGGGCAGCCGCTGCTCGACGCCAAGGGCGTCATGGGCCAGATCGTACATACCGGACCCTACACCTCCACCGCGATGCTGATCACCGACACCTCGCACGCCATTCCGGTACAGGTCAATCGCAACGGCTTGCGCACCATCGCCATCGGCACCGGCACCATCAACCGCCTGGAGCTGCCCTACATACCGAACAACGCGGACATCCAGCCCGGCGACCTGCTGATCACCTCCGGACTCGGCGGCCATTTCCCGCCGGGGTACCCGGTGGCCAGGGTGACTGCCGTGCAGCATGACCCGGGGAACACCTTCTCGCAGGTCGCCGCCACCCCGCTGGCCGAACTCAACCGCAGCCGCGAAGTCCTGCTGGTCTGGCCGGGCAAGACCACCGTCCTCGACTCCGTGGAGAAGTCGCCGTCCGGGACTGCGGGCGCGCCGGAGGCAGCGGAGCCCGGCGGGGCGCAGGCCGACGCAGGGTCCGCTGCGGCCGACAAGGCCACGGCCGCGCCGACCGCCACCGCACCGGCGACCGCCCCCGCGATCATGGAGGATACGGAATGAAACTGGCACGGCATCATGGCGGCGGCGCTATCGTGTTCACGTTCATCATCGCCCTGCTGCTGACCGTCGTGCCACTTCCCGAATGGGCACGCTACATGCGCCCGGACTGGGTCGGCCTGGTACTGATCTACTGGTGCATGGCGCTGCCGGAACGCGTGGGCGTCGGCAGCGGCTGGTTAGCCGGCCTGCTGGTCGACCTGCTGACCGGTTCGGTACTGGGACAGCATGCGCTGGCACTGACGGTCATCGCGTTCCTGACCATCAAGTTCCACCAGCGGGTACGTCTGTTCCCGATCCTGCAGCAGGCCTTCACCGTGCTGGTGCTGCTGGTGCTGCACCAGCTGATCGCGCTGTGGATCAGTCGCTTCATCGGCCGGCCGGGGGTGCCCTGGTATTTCTGGTCGCCGTCATTGATCGGCACGCTGATCTGGCCGCCCGTCTACAATATGCTGCGCGGCATCCGGCAAGGCTTCAGAGTGATCTAGGAAGCACCGGTGCCCGTCCGGCTGACACTGAAAGACCATATCTTCGAATCCCGGCTCATCATGCAGCGGGCCATCGTGCTGCTGGTGGGCGGCGGTGTGCTGTGCCTGACCCTGTTCAGCCGCCTGCTGTATCTGCAGGTCATCGAGCATGAGCACTACACCACGCTGTCCGAGGACAACCGCGTCAAGCTGCAGCCGATACCGCCCAACCGCGGACTGATCTTTGACCGCAACGGCATCCTGCTGGCGGAAAACCTGCCGTCCTACCGTCTGGAAATCACGCCGGAGCAGATCGGCGATATGGACGCCACGCTCGATGCGCTGGCGAAGATCATCGAGATTCGCCCGAGCGACCGCCTGCGGTTCGAACAACTGTTGCAGCGCAAGCCGCGCTTCGAAGCGATCCCGCTGCTGTTCCACCTGAGCGACGAGGAAGTCGCCCGCTTCTCGGTCAACCGGCACCGCTTTCCCGGCGTCGATATCACCGCCGGCCTGGCCCGACATTATCCGCTGGGCCCGCTGGCCGTACACGCACTCGGTTATGTCGGCCGCATCGACGAGCAGGCACTGAAGGACCTGGACAGCTCCAACTACCGCGGTACCACGTACATCGGCAAGATCGGTATCGAAAAGACCTACGAGACACTGCTGCACGGCAAGGTGGGACTGCAACAGGTGGAGACCACGGCCCAGGGCCGTGTGCTGCGCGTGCTCAACCGCATGGCGCCGGAATCGGGACACAACCTCTACCTCACGCTGGATTCACGCGTGCAGCGCGCCGCCGAGGCCGCATTCGGCTCATTCAGCGGCTCGGCGATCGCCATCGACCCGGAAAACGGACACATCCTCGCCTTTGTCAGCCTGCCGACCTACGATCCAAACCCGTTCGTCAACGGCATCGACTACTCCGCCTATACCGCGCTCAAGAACGACAACCGCCAGCCCCTGTTCAACCGCGCCCTGCGCGGACAGTATCCGCCCGGCTCCACCATCAAGCCGTTCATGGGACTGGCCGGTCTGGAACTGGGCGTCACCAACAGCCACTCCAGCACCTACTGCCCGGGCTTCTACACCCTGCCGGGCAACGAGCGCAAGTACCGGGACTGGAAGCACACCGGGCACGGTACGGTCAACCTGAACATCGCCATCACGCAGTCCTGCGATGTCTACTTCTACGATCTCGCCCTGTCGCTGGGCATCGACAACATACACGACTATCTCGACCATTTCGGCTTCGGGCGTGCCACCGGCGTCGACATCGTCGGCGAACTGTCCGGCCTGCTGCCCTCGCGGGAATGGAAACGCCGTCGCCATGACCAGCCGTGGTTTCCCGGCGAAACCATCATCACCGGCATCGGCCAGGGCTTTTTCCTGGTGACGCCGATCCAGCTGGCAACCGCCACGGCCGCCCTGGCCAACGGCGGTCATCTCCTGCAGCCCAACATCGTCTATGCCGAGCAGGTCGCCAACAGCAGCGCACTGATACCGTACGCCCCGCGCCTGCTGGAGAACATCACCATCAACAACCAGCGCCACTGGGACGAGGTCATCGGTGCCATGATCGACGTGGTGCACAGCCCGCGTGGCACGGCCCGGGCCATCGGGGCCAACAGCCCCTACCGGATCGCGGGCAAAACCGGCACCGCGCAGGTGTTCGGCCTGAAGGAAGAAGAGAAATACAATGCCGCGACGCTGGATGAGAAGCTGCGCGATCACGCCTTGTTCATTGCCTTCGCGCCGGCCGAAAAGCCGAAGATAGCGGTCGCCGTGGTGGTGGAGAACGGTGGTGGCGGCGGTTCGGTCGCCGCACCGATCGCACGCAAGATACTGGACGCCTACCTGCTGGGGAACACACCATGAACATCGCCATCGGCCGTCACCATGAAGATGCCAGCAAGCGCGGCTGGCAGTACCGTCTGCACCTGGATGCACCCCTGCTGTTCAGCCTGATCGCTGTCTGCGCCTACGGGCTGACCGTACTCTATAGCGCCGGCGGCGGCAGCATCGAGATCGTCGAGCGCCAGCTGGTCCGGCTCGGCATCGCCTTTACCTGCATGTTTCTCGTAGCCCAGGTGCCGCCGCGCCTGCTACAGCGTCTGACCCCGTGGGCCTTCGTGATCGGCGTGCTGTTCCTGCTCGCGGTGCTGATCGCCGGCGAGACCAGCGGTGGCGCACAACGCTGGCTCAACCTGTATGTGGTGCGCTTCCAGCCATCCGAGATCATGAAGCTGGCAGTGCCGATGATGGTGGCCTGGTACCTGGCGGATTCGCGTCTGCCGCCCGATCGCTGGCAGCTGCTGACCGCGGCGATACTGATCGCCGTGCCCATGCTGATGATTGCCAAGCAGCCGGACCTGGGCACCGCCCTGCTGATTGCAAGCTCCGGTTTCTTCGTGCTGTTCCTGGCCGGTCTGCAATGGCGCCTGATGGCGTTCTGCTCGGTGCTGGTCACCGCTGCCATGCCGGTGATCTGGCACTTCATGCACGACTACCAGCGCCAGCGCGTCATCACCCTGCTCAATCCGGAAAGTGACCCGCTGGGCTCCGGCTACCACATCATCCAGTCGAAGATCGCGATCGGCTCCGGCGGGCTGTTCGGCAAGGGCTGGCTGAACGGCACCCAGTCGCAGCTGGATTTTCTGCCGGAGCGCTCCACCGACTTCATCTTTGCCGTGCTTGGCGAGGAATTCGGGTTTCTTGGCATCGCGCTGCTGTTTGCGTTCTACGCTATCATCGTGGTACGCAGTATGTATGATAGCCATCCAGGCGCAGGACACCTACACGCGCCTGCTGGCCGGCAGCCTGTGGATGGCCTTCTGCGTGTATTTCATCGTCAACACCGGCATGGTGACCGGACTGCTGCCGGTGGTCGGGTGCCGCTGCCGATGGTCAGCTACGGTGGCACCTCGATCGTGACCCTGATGATCGGTTTCGGCATCCTCATGTCCGTACAGACACACCGCAAGCTGCTGGCGACCTGGGCCGGGGTTTGCGTGTAGAATAGGCGGGGCATTCGGTTACTACAGGAAGTTGCATGGCGGCACCCATTCCCGGTACACGGTTACTAATCACCCTCACGGCTGCCGTGGTCATAGGTCTGCCTGCACTGGCCATCTCCCGCGACAACTACGGCGCAAACCCGCGGGCAAAAACCTTTATCGAGGCGATGGTTGCGAAACACGGCTTCAGCGAAAGCGCGCTGCAGGACGTGTTCAGCCAGGCCGAACGCCGTGACGACATCCTCGAGCTGATGAGCAAGCCGGCCGAGAAAAGGCTGAGCTGGTTCGAGTACCGCAAGATCTTCCTGACCCGGGAACGGATCGAGGGCGGCGTGAGGTTCTGGAAACAGAACGCGGCCACACTGGCCGATGCCGCGGCTGTCTTCGGTGTCGATCCCCAGATCGTCATTGCCATTATCGGCGTGGAAACCCGTTACGGCGTCAACACCGGCCGGCACCGGGTCATCGATGCACTGGCCACGCTGGCCTTTGACTACCCGCCGCGCAGCGAATTCTTCACCGGCGAGCTGGAACAGTACCTGCTGCTCGCGCGCGAGGAACACATCGACCTGCTGACAACCACCGGTTCCTATGCCGGCGCCATGGGCTACGGCCAGTTCATTCCCAGCAGCTATCGACGCTTCGCGGTCGATTTCGATGACAACGGCAAGCGTGACCTGTGGGACAGTCCGCGTGACATCATTGGCAGCATCGCCAACTATTTCAAGGCGCATGGCTGGGAACAGGGCCAGCCGGTTGCCGTGCGCGCCGATGTCAGCGGCGATAACCTGCAGGCGCTGCTGGATCTCGGCTATAAGCCGAACACGGTGCTCGATGCACTGCGTCACGACGGCGTCACGCCGGTGACACCCATGCCGGACTCGCTGACCGCCGCGCTGCTTCAACTCGACCAGCAGGACGGGCCGGAGTACTGGCTCGCCTTCAACAATTTTTACGTGATCACGCGTTACAATACCAGCCCGCTCTACGCCATGGCGGTGTACCAGCTGAGCGAGGCGATTCGTACCGAATACGAACAGGCGAAGGATTCAAATGAATAGACAGGCCGGACAATACCGTCGATGCCACGCCCGCGGCGGGGTAATCCGGCCTGGCGGGGGTATGCCTACGGGAAACCGGCCATGAACACGACAATGTATCCGAAGAAAAGTCTCCTGCCGGCCTGTACGCTGTCCATCGTCATCTGGCTCACCGGTTGTTCGACATCCAGCGTGTTCGAACCGTCCGATGATGCGCCACGCAGCCCGCGCGACGTCTCCGGCATCCCGGACGCCGTGCCGAAGGTGGAACCGCTGAGCCGCTATGGCAACCCGCAATCCTACGTGGTCTACGGGGAACGCTATTACACCCTGCCGAGCAGCAAGGGCTACCGGGAAAGCGGCCTGGCCTCCTGGTATGGCACCAAATTCCACGGCAAGCGCACCTCCAGCGGTGAACCCTACGACCTTTATGCCATGACTGCCGCGCACAAGACCCTGCCGCTGCCGACCTACGTGGGGGTCTCCAACCTCGATAACGGCCGCAGCGTGATCGTCAGGGTGAACGACCGCGGACCGTTCCACGACGGCCGTATCATCGACCTGTCCTATGCCGCGGCGCACAAACTCGGCATCCTGGCCACCGGCACCGGCCGCGTGGAGGTGCGTGCCATCGACCCGCTGGCGCCGGACAAGGTACCGGCCGACCAGCCGGTGCTGGTCGAGACCGACACCCCGGACGCACCGGAAGCGATCAGCCAGCTGTTCCTGCAGGTCGGTGCGTTCCAGAACCACGACAACGCAGTACGCCTGCGCGGCAACATCGAGAGACAGAATCTTGGCGCCGTCAGGATAGTGGAAGCCACCACGGAGCGGGGAACCTTCTACAAGGTGCAGGTCGGCCCGCTGCCGGACACCGCCGCGGCCGACCGTATCGCCCGGGCGCTCAAGCCACTGGGTATCAGCGAGGCACGCTCCCTCGTTCAATAAGCCCGCTGGCGTTGCAATATGGCGGCCAGATGCGGACAATGTCGGCTCCTTCAGCGCCTCTCACTGCAAACAGGGATATCATGCATAATAGATTGTTCTACATATTATTTTCATCATTTCTCCTCGTCACCAGCACCCTCTCCCACGCCGCATCCACGGCCACGCCGCAGCCTGTACCGGCGACCGCCGCCCTGCCCATCCCCAAGGCCCCTTCCAGCGGCGCCAAGGCGTTCGTCGTGCAGGACTACAACAGCGGCCGGGTGATAGCGGAGGAAAACGCGGACCAGCAATACGAGCCGGCCAGCATCACCAAGCTGATGACGGCCTACGTCATCTTCAACGAGATGAAATCCGGCCACATCCAGCTGTCCGACATGGTAACGATCAGTGAAAAGGCGTGGCGTACCCCGGGTTCGCGCATGTTCATCGAGGTCGGCAAGCAGGTGGCGGTGGAAGACCTGCTGCAGGGCATGATCGTCCAGTCCGGAAACGACGCCACCGTGGCACTGGCGGAGTACCTCGCCGGCAGCGAGGAGACCTTCGCCGCGCTGATGAACAAGACGGCCGAGGAGATGGGCCTGAAAGGCAGTCACTTCGTCAATTCCACCGGCCTGCCCGACGCGGACCACCACATGACCGCCAGGGACATCGCGAAGCTCGCCAGTCGCCTCATCAGCGATCACCCGAATTACTACAAGTACTATTCGCAGAAGCAATACACCTACAACAACATCACCCAGTACAACCGCAACAAGCTGCTGTGGCAGGACGAGTCGGTGGACGGGATGAAGACCGGCTTCACCGATACGGCGGGCTACTGCCTGGTGACCTCGGCACTGCGGGACGGCATGCGGCTGATCAGCGTGGTGCTGGGCACTCCCAGCGCGAATGCCCGTATCGACGCCAGCCAGGCCCTGCTCAACTACGGCTTCCGCTTCTTTGAAACACACAAGCTCTACGATGCCGGAACGGCACTGGCTACCTCGCGCGTCTGGAAGGGGGGCACCGATTCCGTCAAGCTCGGGCTTGACCACATGCTCTATGTCACGATACCGCGCGGCCAGTACGATGCCCTGGATGCCTCGATGAAGATCGACAACCGCATCATGGCACCGTTCGACGCCGGCACCTCCCTGGGCAGTGTGCAGGTCAAGCTCGGCGACGATGTCGTGGCCGAACAACCACTGGTCAGCCTGCAGGCCATCGCCGAGGGCTCGTTCTGGCAGCGCATCATCGATGAAGCGCTGCTCTACATCGAATAACGCACCGCGCTGACATGACGATCGCGTGCCTGAATGGCGCCTTCCTTCCGGTGGAACAGGCGCAGGTTTCCGTGCTGGACCGCGGTTTCCTGTTCGGTGACGGTGTGTACGAGGTCATCCCGGTGTACGGCGGGCGGCTATTCCGGCTCGCGCATCACCTCAGGCGCCTGCGCAACAGCCTGGCCGGCGTGCGCATCGAAAACCCGCTCAGCGATGACGCGTGGGCCGGCATGCTGAACGAACTCGTCGCCCGCAACGCGGGCGGCGACCAGGCCGTGTACCTGAAGGTCACGCGCGGCGCCGACGTGAAGCGCGACCATGCATTTCCCGCCGGTGTCAGGCCGACCGTGTTCGCGATGAGTTCGCCGCTGCCGGCCCCGCGTGACCTCGCCAGGGAGGCGGGCGTGCGCGCCATCACGCTGACCGACATCCGCTGGCAGCTGTGCAACATCAAGGCCATCACCCTGCTGCCCAATGTGCTGCTGCGCCAGCAGGCCATCGACGCCGGCAGCGCCGAGGCCATCCTGATCAACAACGGGCTGGCCATCGAGGGCGCGGCCAGCAACCTGTTCATCGTGAAAAATGGCGTGCTGGTCACGCCGCCCAACAGTACCGCGCTGCTGCCCGGCATCACCCGTGACCTGGTGCTGGAGCTGGCCGCCAACAACGCCATCCCGTTCCGCGAGGCCGACATCAGCGAGGCCGAACTGCATGCCGCCGATGAAGTCTGGCTGACCAGTTCGACGCGTGAAATCTCGCCCGTCGTCACGCTCGACGAGCAGCCCGTAGGCGCCGGCACGCCCGGCCCGCTCTGGCAGCGCATGAGCGTGCTGTACCAGGACTACGCCAACGCCGTGCGCCGCGGCGAGGCGGAGTAGCCTCGATTCACACCAACCTCGCGAAAAGCCGCAAAGACGCCGGGAAAAGAATCGCCTCGCGCAGAGACGCAGAATGCGCGGAGAAAATCAAAACCACAGAGGACACAGAGAATTCTAAATCTCTGCCGCGGCGTTTGGCAGACCTGTAGGAGCGGACCGCGTCCGCGATCTTTTTGGAAAAAACCCGCCTCGCGCCAAGACGCAAAGGCGCCAAAAATAAAAACACCCCTGCACCCGCAGGATGCGGTGAGCCCCGCGAACTGCATCGACCCAGGCAACAGGAATTCCACTAGTCCATTCGCCTTATTGTGGGACGAGGATATTACCGTATAGTCGACGCAAGGTGCCCGACAAGCCAATCGTCGTTTGCATCGGCCTATTCAGGGTAATTCAGGTCCAGGGTAATGATAATCGTGGAAGCGGGGAAAGAATATGCCGGACATTCCTGCATCATTTTGCACGAACATCGTGCCTACTCACTGTTAGAGCTTCACCAGAAAAGGAGCAATAAACTTGAAGAAGTTATTGTTGTTAGCTTTAGTAACTTTTTGCGCATGGGGGTATTACACAAAAATTGGAGGATCCTTGCCAGCCTTATTACAAAATAGCAAGTCTACATCTGCCATTAAGAATCAGAAAAATTACCAATGCGATGGGCGTCAGCACTGTAGTCAAATGAGCTCGTATGAAGAAGCTAAATACTTCATAGCTAACTGTCCAAATACAAAAATGGACGGTGATAATGATGGGATACCTTGTGAAAGGCAATTTGGTCACTAGTCTGGTAGTAAGAAGCTCTAACACATCAGCCCAGTCCGACGCACTAACGCGCGCGGTTGGCTTCAGCAGTTAGCCGCACGGGACGAGCGTTCGGAAGATCCTTAGATGTCGTGCGACTGGGATCTTGGACAAAGCGGAGAACTCGCGGCAAGCTCCGACACGTGGACGCACATCGAACCGCTTCGTCCTCAAGGAGAAGTCAATAATGCGCCTCGCACTCGCAGCTTTCATCTTGCTGCACGGTCTGATCCACCTGCTGGGCCCGGCCAAGGCCTTCGGATGGGCGGACGTCAGCCAGCTGCGGGGCCCGATTTCTCCCGCGGCTGGCCTCCTGTGGCTCGCCGCGGCGGTACTGCTGATCGCCGCGGCTGCGGGACTTCTCCTGCGGGCCCCGGTGGTGGTATCCTGGCACTGCCCGGCGTGCTGCTGTCGCAGGGGTTGATCGTGACGGCATGGGGCGACGCAAAGTTCGGCACCCTCGCCAACGTGATCATCGCGATCCCGCTGCTCGTCGCGGCTCTAGATGCGCGCCCGTCCAGTTTCCGTTCACGCTTCGAACGTGACCGCAACGCGCTGCTGGCCGGATCGACGCATGCGGCCCCGCTGGTGACCGAGGCCGATCTCGCGCCACTGCCGCCCCTCATGCAGGCGTACCTTAGGCGGCTGGGCGCCGTTGGACGCGCGCACGTGCGCAACCTGCGTGTGACCTTCAAAGCGCAAATGCGCAGCAGCGCGACTGCGCCGTGGATGCAGGCCACTGCCACGCAGTACGAGTTCTTCGACCGGCCGGCCCGGTTGTTCCACATGAACGCGAGCCGGGCGGGCATGCCATTGGACGTCTTCCACCGGTACGTCAACGGCGCCGCCACGTTCCAGGTGCGGATTGCTGGGCTGATACCTGTGGTGGACAAGCGCGGCGCGGAGATCACGAACGACGAAACAGTCACACTCATGAATGACGTGTTCGTCATGGCGCCGGCCGCTGTCGTGGACCTGCCGTTCACCTTCGAGACCATAGGCGAAAGGTCGTTGCGAGCGACCTTCCACAACGCAGGGTTCACGGTGTCGGCCGTCCTGACGTTCGACGACGCCGGAGATCTCGTTGGGTTCGCGTCTGCCGACCGGGCGCACGGCCGGGAGGGTGGCGCCGCGACATGGTCCACGCCGATTTCCGGGTATCGCCAGGTTGACGGAATCCGGATCGGTGCCCTCGGCGATGCAAACTGGATCGAGCCCTCCGGCGAATGGACATATGGCCGTTTCGAGATCACATCAATCGCCTACAACGTGACCCAGTGACCGGCGGGCCGGCCGGCTAACCTGCCGATGAACCTGACGAGCCGCGCCGCGCCCCGCAGCTTATCGGCCATACGTTACCGCCAGGCGCGCGTCCAATGTATGCGCAATGAATGAAAAGCTCTATGACCGCATTGCGGTTGACTACTCGAAGTACCGGCGTCCTGATTCGCGGATAGCGGCACAGATCAGTGCCGCACTTGGTTCGTCCCTCTCCGTTCTCAACGTGGGTGCTGGATACGTATCCTACGAACCTGCAGATCGCTTTGTAGTCGCAGTCGAGCCGTCTGCCAGAATGCTGGGACAGCGCCGGCGGGCTGGCATGCGGGCCATACAGGCGAACGCCGAAACTTTACCGATTCGAGATCGCTCGCTCGACGCGGCGCTGGCGATACTCACCGTACACCACTGGACCGACTGGCGTCGGAGGCTACACGAAATGAAGCGCCTGGCGCGTGATCGTGTAGTGATTTTCGCGTGGGATCCGGAACATGACAGGTTCTGGCTGGTCCAGAAGTACTTTCCGGAAATTCTCGAGCTGGATCGTCCGAATTTTCCATCCGTGGACGCCATGGGTAGCATCCTCGGCCCATTTGAGGTTCGAACGGTCCGCATCCCGTCTGACTGTATTGACGGGTTTCTCGGCGCATACTGGCAGCAACCAGCTGCCTATCTGGACGCCGGGGCACGTCGAGCAATTTCTTCGTTTGATAAGCTGGCCAATGTCGAGGACGACCTGCAGCGCCTGGAGAAAGATCTCGCTTACGGCACGTGGCAGGCGACATACAGGGAATTGCTTGCTGCACAGGAGCTGGATATTGGTTATCGTCTCATCGTCGCGCGCCTCGCGCGCGCCTGACAACCGCAGGCAACGGACAAGAAATCATGGGAATCAGAGCACGTATTGACGAACATAAGTCGAACATGTGCTCTGATACCATTTGTGCAACATGAAACGATTGACCAGAATGGAGTCGACATGAAAAGGTCGGTAAAGGCGGCGCTTTTTTCCTGCTTCGTATTCCCCGGTGTTGGCCAGATGTACCTGAGGCGATACGCGCGGGGCCTGGTGTTCATGCTGCCCGCGGTGGCCGGCCTGGTGTTCGTGGTCAACTACGCCGTACAGCAGGCCCTGTCTCTTGTCGGTGAAATAGAGAACGGTGCGGTCCCGCTCGATACCGCGCGTATCACCGAACTGGTTACGGCAACACCGGGCGGACCGGAAGGTATGGTGTCGAACATAGCCACGTATGTCATCGTTGCCTGCTGGGTGGCCAGTATCATCGATGCCTACAGAATTGGCAGCATCGAGGATAAAAAAGCCGAAGCCCGTGACGTCACGAAGATGAAATGAATATCTGGGTAGATGCGGATGCGTGCCCCGTGGTGATCAGGGACATCCTGTTCCGGGCGGCCGAGCGTACCGGGGTGCTGCTCACGCTGGTCGCCAACCGGCCAGTGCGCACACCGCCATCGAAGTACATCAAATCGCTGCAGGTGGCACCCGGTTTCGATGTCGCCGACAGCGAGATCGTCAAGTGCCTCGAGGCCGGCGACCTGGTCATCACCGGCGATATTCCGCTGGCGGCGGAGGTGATCGGGAAAGGCGGTCACGCCCTCAATCCCAGGGGCGAACTGTATACGGCCGACAATATCAGGGCCCGCCTGAATATGCGGGATTTCATGGATACCCTGCGGGCCAGCGGCATCAACACGGGCGGCCCGCCGGCACTGAGCCAGGCCGACCGGAAGGCCTTCGCGAGTCACCTGGATACCCTGCTGACCCGGTACGCAGGAAAACCGTAACCAGCCAGGCCGGCACACGCAGAACGCAAACTGTTTCGATCCGCCGCGGCGTATAACGGCCCCGATTAATACAATCGACTGATACAGATTTGCGGCAATTGGTGTTATAAGGCAGGGATATATTACCCCATCGGCTTCAAACGCCCGTTTCCTGACGCATAAATGCTGAATCCCACACTTTTCGGCGAACTTTCGAACACAGGTTTAGGCTATCTTCTGGTATTCGGGTCATTACTCGTCTGGCCGGCCATGAAAATCTGGGGCAGGTTCCCGCCCGAACGGCTGTGCGTCCTGAAGTGGCTATTCCTGCTGCAGGTTTTCTGGCTCCTGGTCAGCCTGCTGGTCATCCATTACTACCACAACGCCGATATGAGGGACTGGCTGCGGGGCTTCGTCTATCCCTATGTCGTGGGTGTCGTTTCCTGGCTGACCGTACTCGCCGCGACGCTGTCCCTCGGTATCCGGCTGAAAAAGACAACCCGTTAACCACGTTGATACGGTAACAAAGGCATCTGTCCCCGTTGTCATGCACGCCCGGGCGGGCACTAGCATGCACCACCGTGTGCGGAGAACGGCGGGACGGCCGCGCCGCTGTCCCGCGATGACAGCCGGCTGGAAGCGTGCTCTACTTGGACACTTCCATGACCGCTGAACCGTAACCCAGGGTCACGCTCCGCGGCGCCGCACCATGACGTCCCCCGGCACTTATTTCCCGCTGCTGGCACTGGCTGTCGTACTGGTGCTGATCGCCGCGCGCCGGATCGGGCGCTTCGCCGTGCGCATCTGGCAGGCCATGGCCGGCGGCGCCCTGCTGGTTCTGCTTGCCGGCGCCATCACGCCCCGCGATGCACTGCGCGCCATCGAGCCGGATATCATGGTGTTCCTGTTCGGGGTGTTCGTGCTGGGCGAGGCGCTGGTGGAGAGCGGCGCCCTGTATGCGGCGGCCTACGCCCTGCTCGACCGCATCCGTTCGACCGACGCGCTGGTGCTTGCCCTCCTGTTAGGCAGCGGACTGGCCTCGGCGCTGCTCATGAACGACACCCTCGCGGTCATCGGCACGGCGCTGGTGCTGCAGCTTGCCCGCGAGCACCGCATCGACGCACGCCTGTTGCTGTTGACGCTGGCCTTCGGTGTCACCCTCGGCAGCGCGGCCAGTCCGATCGGCAACCCGCAGAACCTGCTGATCGCGATACGCGGCCCGGTGCCGGCGCCGTTCTTGACCTTCGCCGGGGCGCTGGCCGCGCCCACCCTGCTCAACCTGCTGCTTACCTACGGCGTGCTGCGCTGGCAATACCGCCACGCCTTTCACCGTGCCCCACTGGTGCACCCGAAATTCATGCTGCGGGACCCGGCACTGGCGCGCCTTGCCTGGGCGGGTGTCGCGGCGATGGTGTCCGCCATCGTGCTGCGCACCGCCGCCATCGCCCTGCACCCGGATACACATCTACCGCTGAGCGCCGTGGCCGTGGCCGGTGCCCTGCCGGTGCTGCTGTTCAGCCCGCACCGCGCGCGACTGGTACGTGGCATCGACTGGAGCACGCTGGCATTCTTCGCCGCCATGTTCGTGCTGATGGCCAGCGTGTGGCACACCGGCCTGTTCCAGCAGCTGGGCGCCGGGCGGGTGCCACAGCTTGCCACGCCGGCCGGCGTGCTCGGCGTAAGTGTCTTGCTGAGCCAGCTGATCTCGAACGTGCCGCTGGTGGCGCTGTACCTGCCCTACCTGCAAAGCCTGCAGACGGACCCCGCCGTGCTGCTCGCGCTGGCGGCCGGCAGTACCATTGCGGGCAACCTGCTGATTCTCGGTGCGGCCAGCAACGTCATCATCATCCAGCGCGCGGAACGCCACGGCGAAACACTCGGTTTCGTCGAGTTCGCGCGCACCGGTATCCCGGTGACCGCTATCAACGTGCTGGTGTATGCGCTGTACCTGCACTGCTGCGCCTAAGAGGTCGGTACCCTTTCTCACCACGTGAAAGAGGTCGGTACCCTTTCTTTTTGAATCAATAACAATTGACACCGCTTAATTAAAAAGGGTACCGACCGCTTTCACGGACCCCTTTCACGTGCGCGGCATTCACGCAGAAAAAAGGGGCGGTTTTACCGCCCCTTCACCCGTTCAGCGCTGTGCCGTCGTTACCTGGCCGCCTCACGTTCCTTCGTTTCCTTTATCACGTCTTCCGCGACGTTCCTCGGGCACGGGCTGTAGTGCAGGAACTCCATGGAGAACTGGCCGCGCCCGGAGGTCATGGTGCGCAGGTCGCCGATGTAGCCGAACATCGTGCTGAGCGGGCACTCGGCACTGATGTGCACGTTGGTCGTGCTCGCCTCCTGTGACTTGATCATGCCGCGCCGGCGGTTGAGGTCGCCGATCACGTCACCGACATGATCTTCCGGGGTATAAACGTCCACCTTCATGATCGGCTCCATGAGCTGCGGCCCGGCCTTCGGCATGGACTGCCGGTAACCGGCCCCGGCGGCCAGCTCGTAAGCAATCGCCGAGGAGTCCACCGGGTGGTAGGCACCGTCGAGCAGGGTCACCTTGAAGTCGAGACACGGGAACCCGGCCAGTACGCCGCGTTCCTTGCTCTTCTGGAAACCCTTGTCCACGGCCGGCCAGAATTCGCGCGGCACGGTGCCACCGGTGACCGCCGACTCGAACACATAACCGCTGCCCGGCTCGCCCGGCTCAACAGCGTACTCGATCCTGGCGAACTGCCCGGAACCGCCGGTCTGCTTCTTGTGGGTGTAGCTGTCCTCGACACGCTGCGTGATGGTCTCGCGGTACGCCACCTGCGGTTTGCCGACGGTCACATCAACACCGTGCGTACGCCGCAGGATATCGATCTTGATGTCGAGGTGCAGTTCGCCCATGCCCTTGAGGATAGTCTCGCCGCTGTCCTCGTCGGTCTCCATGCGGAACGACGGATCCTCCTTGATCATCTTGCCCAGCGCGATACCCATCTTCTCGGCTGCGCCCTTGTCCTTCGGCGCGACGGCAATCGAGATCACCGGTTCCGGGAACACCATCGGTTCCAGCGTGGCCGGGTTTTTCGGATCGCACAGGGTGTGGCCGGTTTGCACGTTCTTCATACCGATAACGGCAACGATGTCGCCAGCCTGCGCGCTGTCCAGCTCCTCGCGTGAGTCGGCGTGCATCTCGACGATACGGCCGATGCGTTCGGTCTTGCCGGTGAAGGTATTGAGCACGGTGGTACCCTTTTCCAGGCGTCCCGAGTAGATGCGGATAAAGGTCAGCGCGCCGAAGCGGTCGTCCATGATCTTGAATGCCAGCGCACGCAGCGGCTTGTCGGCATCGACCAGGGCGAAGTTGCCGGTCTCGTTGCCTTCCAGGTCCACTTCCGGCTGCGGGGTAACCTCGGTCGGGTCCGGCAGGTAGTCGACCACGGCATCCAGCACCAGCTGGATGCCCTTGTTCTTGAACGAGGAGCCGCAGTAGGTCGGGAAGAAATGCAGCGCGATGGTGCCCTTGCGGATGCAGCGCTTGATGTCGTCGCACCGACGGCACCTCGCCTTCCAGGTATTTCTCCATCAGGTCATCGTCTTCGTCGACGCGCGGTCTCGATGAGCTGCTCGCGCCATTCCTCGATCAGCCCGGCCATGTCGGCCGGCGGGTCCTGCACGGTGTAGGTCGGCCGGGTCACCGGAGTCGTCCCAGATGTAGGCCTTGCGCGTGAGCAGGTCGACGACGCCCGCGATATTCGATCCTCGATGCCGATCGGCAGCACCATGACCAGCGGCTTGGCAGCCAGCACGTTCTTCACCTGCTTCACCACGCGGTAGAAATCCGCGCCTATGCGGTCGAGCTTGTTGACGAAGATCACGCGCGCGACCTCTGACTCGTTGGCGTAGCGCCAGTTGGTCTCGGACTGCGGTTCGACGCCGCCGGAGCCGCAGAACACGCCGATGCCGCCGTCGAGCACCTTCAGCGAGCGGTACACCTCGATGGTGAAGTCCACGTGGCCGGGGGTGTCGATGATGTTGAACCGGTGATCGTTCCAGTAACAGGTGGTGGCGGCGGACTGGATGGTGATGCCGCGCTCGCGCTCCTGGTCCATGAAGTCGGTGGTCGTCTCGCCTTCATGCACTTCACCGATCTTGTGGATCTTGCCGGTCAGCTTGAGGATGCGTTCCGTGGTCGTGGTCTTGCCGGCATCCACGTGGGCGAATATCCCGATATTCCGGTACTTGGCTAGGTCTGTCATGTTCTGCTACTCGGTTGGTTAACTCGTTGTTTGACAAGCGTTCCACGACCACGAACGCGGCCAGGCAAAGTGGTGCATCGTGCCCCCGGGTATCACGCCTGCGGCCACACGCTGCCGGGGGCTGCATCAGTGCGGCGCGATTATAAAGAATCCAACGAAAAAATGTTGATTCACGCTGATTTTCCATGCCCCGTAGACCATATTGCCGTCGCCAGCCGGGAATCCGGCAGCTTTCGTGGCCAAAGGATCCCGTCATAGTGCTGCCACGTACACTATTCCGAGCCGCGCGCCGATGCCCTGCCAGAGGCACAAAACCACCCCGCTGGCAGCAACCCGCCGCCGGCCGGGGCCGACATAAGGCCGACCCTGCCATCTCAAGATCACTGTGCGCCGACCGATGTCCGGAGATGAATCGCGCAAATGTCCTTGCCCGCCAGGGCCTCAGCGCCGGCACCGGGCTGTTCGAATCCGCGCCCGGTCGACGCATCGTGCTGCCATTCCGGCGCTCCGCCGTCGCCATCCTGATCGTCGCGGTAATGGCAGTTATTATGTCGGTACCGGCCGTGGGCGTGTTCAGTGACGCCGCCGGCGCATGGACCCGGCTCGACGGACTGTTCGACCTGACCACGGCGCTGTTCCTGAGCGGCTGGCTGCTCGGCTGGTCGGTGGGCCTGTTCATCCTGTATGCCCTGGTCATGATCCTCTGGTTCGGCCGGGAAACACTGGTGCTGCGGCCCGGTTGCGTGGAGATCCGGTTTGGCCTGCCAGTCCTGTTCATCAGATTCAGACTGGATCCCGGGTGCATCCACGCACTGCGCCGCCATGTCCCGGAGCGGGGGGCCGGGACGTCCTGGCGCGGCCCGCACCTGGCGTTCGACTATGATGGCTCAACGGTGGAGGTTGGATCGGATATAAGCCCCGCCTCTGCCCAGGAACTGGCCGGGCTGATCCGCGCGTTGCCGCCCCGTACCGGGGCCGCCCCGGACGGACACCCTGCGCAGACAGAATCCCCGCTACACGACGCCGCCAGGGATTCCGGCGACCCGGCCATAACCGTACCGGCACCCGTGTGCGCGCAAACCGAACGCCTCCCGGTGTCCATACTGGCGCTGATCGCCGCCAATCTCGTGCCGGTCGCCGGCGTGCTGTTGTTGCACTGGGATCTCGGCAGGCTGATGGTTCTGTTCTGGGCGGAAAGCGGCATCATCGGTGTCTACAACCTGCTCAAGATAGCCGTCGTTCAACGCTGGGGCGTGCTGATTACCGGAGCGTTTTTCCTCGGCCATTTCGGCGCCTTCATGGCCGTGCATTTCCTGTTCGTCTATGAACTGTTCGTGGCACGCGATACCGGCCCGAACAGCACACTGGCAGACGTGGGCCAGTTCCTGTTTTCGCTATGGCCGGCGCTGCTTGCACTCACGCTCAGCCACGGGCTGTCATTTTTCTACAATTTCCTGGGCCGCGGTGAATACCGCACCAGGAGTTTCCGTGACCAGATGGCCGAGCCGTACGGACGCATCATGATCATGCACGTCACGTTGCTTGTCGGTGGCGGCCTGACCCTGTTGCTGGGCAGCCCGGTCGCGGCCCTGTTGCTGCTCGTGGCGCTCAAGATCGGCGCCGATATCACGGCACACAGGCAGCAACACCGGCTACGCTGAGCCTCATAACCACCGGATGCACGGAAAATAACAGCAGCCGGCAAGGGCACAGCGGTCCCCGCGCTGCACAGCCCGCGTGCGCGCTCTCAGGCGTATCCCGGGTGACTGTGCAAGACCACGATAGCTACAAGGGAGGACATGGCAGCCTGCTGCTGCACGGACCCGAACCAGGCCGGCAGGATTTGTGCCGCACGAGATATGCAGCTGCCAGTCGAACCAACCTGTCGCCATAATGCAGCGCTGCCTGGCGTACGGCCTGCCGGATCAATAGATACGCTGACACCGCTCGCAGATCGAACACGGACCGCCCGTCGAGCAGACCCGTTGCCCGGCGGATGCACCGGCGATCCGGCCAGGTGAGGGTTTTTCAAAAACCCGTTAAAAAGCTGAATCTTCTGCCGCTATGTGACTGAATCGCTTACACCGGAAACGGCCCATGCACATCGTTCTTGCCGTGTTGTCCTCGGTCGCGGGCCTGATCTGGGCGCTCGCCGCACTGCAGCGCTCCGGCTTCAACCCGGGCTCCATCAATCCCTTCCTGTGGCTGCGGCGGGCCCGCTGGCGCAAACACTACAGTACACCGCCGTTGTACAGTCTGGGTGAACCCATGGATGTCGCCGCAGTGCTGATCCTCGGCATCGCGAAGTGCGAAGGCGAGATCAGCAGCGGACAAAAACGTGCCATTCACGCGATCTTCGAACAGGAATTCAAGCTCGACAGCAACACGGCGTCCGACCTGCTGGTGGCAAGCGCCCACCTGATTCGCAATGAGATCTACCTGGTCGACAGGCTGGACAGGATCATCGAGCACAGCCGCCGGCAATTTACACCTGAACAGGCCGCGTCGCTGCTGGCGCTGATGACCCGGATCGGTACGTTTGAATCCCCACTCAACGAGGAACAGCGCAAGCTGATTGCGGCCACTGAATACTATTTCGAGCGGCAGTTCTCCGGTCAGCCGGCGTGGAAACCGGGCGCCACGGCCAAATAAGCGGCCAGTCGCGGGCCATAACTAAAGTGCGATACCGGACAGGGTGACGCCCCGGCCACTCAAGCGTGATACCACCCGCCCTGCTGCGCTGACCTCCAGCCTGAGCCGTACATCCGCCCCGAAGCGGTGCGTGGCGGCAAGCCCCTCGAAATGAAACAGGATACACAGGCTCCTGCCCTGGGCGGCGGCCTTCTGCAGGCGTTTGCCCATGAGCCCGGTGTCGCAACCGGGCCACGCCAGCACCGCGGCACAGGCACCGGTCTCCAGCAGCGATTCCACCGTCCACAATGCACTGCGTCCGGGATGCGGATTGACCTGCAACAGGCGGTTGGCGTTGATGTCCGCATCGGCATACAGACCGGCGCGCGCCTCAAACGGCGGCGTCACCATCGCGATCATGCGCCGCTGCCGGCCCAGGCACCGCAGGGCCGGCAGCACCAGGGTCATGGCATCGACCAGCGTATCCGGCACGATGATCTCCACCACGCCGTCCCCGGGCCAGCCACCACCGGGCAGCAACTCATCCAGACCCGCCACCCCGCTGGGCAGAATGCGCGAGCGTCCCCTGGCAGCAGGGCGCTCCCAGGCATTGAGGTGATGCAGTTTCGTGACTGTATTCATCATGCTATCTCCTTGCGCAGTACGCCGACCGCCAGACCCTCGATCACCAGTTCCTGCTCGCGCAGGTCAACGCGGATGGGCTCGTAATCCGGGTTTTCCGGCAGCAGCCGGACCACCGCCCCGCGCTGCCGGAAGCGCTTGACGGTCACATCATCGCCCAGCCGCGCCACCACGACCTGGCCGTTTTCCACGTGCGATGTACGGTGGACGGCCAGCAGGTCACCGTCGAGTATGCCGATATCGCGCATACTGTCACCGCGCACGCGCAGCAGGTAGTCCGCGCCCGGACGAAAAGTATCCGGCTCGATCCGACAGTAATCCTCGATATTCTGCTCGGCCAGGATCGGCTCACCGGCCGCAACACGCCCCACCACCGGCAGGCCGTAATCCGTCTCCAGCAGGCGGATGCCACGTGATGAGCCGGGCACCAGTTCAATGGCGCCCTTGCGTTCCAGTGCGCGCAGGTGATCCTCCGCGGCATTCGGGGAACGGAATCCGAGGGTTGCGGCGATTTCTGCACGCGTGGGCGGGCAGCCCTCCCGCGCTACATAGTTGCGGATGAGTTCGAGGATCTCGGCCTGGCGGGCGGTCAGTGTGTCCTGTGGCATGTCCGTCTACTGGTTATCCATACAGTAACTGTGATTATATCCAGCCATACACCGCTTGCAAGACATTTTTTATTACCGGACCCACTGATCGAAAACTGCACTTGCATAAACAGGTCACAGGGTTCATAAACAACAGCCGTCAATCCGGCCAGGCAGCAGCCCTGCCCACCGTACGGGCAGACCGGATTTCCATTATCATAGGCAGACCCAACCGGTTAAAGGTCATGTCCATACACCCGATCCACTTGCGTCATACCGTGGCCGTCAGGGTCGGCCCCGTCGTCATCGGCGGGAATGCCCCGGTCGTGGTCCAGTCGATGACCAATACCGATACCGCCGACGCCGACGCCACAGCGCGCCAGGTACGCGAACTCGCCCGTGCGGGCTCCGAGCTGGTGCGCATCACCGTGAATACCGAGGCCGCCGCGCGCACGGTTCCCGTCATCGCGCAACGACTGGCACTGTCCGGCGAGACCGTGCCGCTGATCGGCGATTTCCACTTCAACGGACACAAGCTGCTGGCGAAATACCCGGACTGCGCGCAGGCACTGGCGAAATACCGCATCAACCCCGGCAATGTCGGGCGCGGCAAGAAGCGTGACGAACAGTTTGCGCAAATGATCGGAATTGCCTGCCGGTACGACAAGCCGGTGCGTATCGGCGTGAACTGGGGCAGCCTCGACCAGGCGCTGGTGGCACGCATGATGGATGAGAATTCCAGGCGAGCCGAGCCGCTGGATGCCCCGACCATCATGCATGAAATCATGGTCAGTTCGGCGCTGGAGAGCGCCGCGCAGGCAGAGCAGCTCGGCCTGCCGCGCGACCACATCACGCTGTCGGCCAAGATGAGCGGTGTACAGGACCTAATCACGGTCTACCGCATGCTGTCGGCACAATGCGACTATGCCCTGCACCTCGGTCTCACCGAGGCCGGCATGGGATCGAAGGGCATCGTGGCCTCGACCGCGGCGCTGGCGGTGCTGCTGCAGGATGGCATCGGCGACACCATCCGCATATCGCTGACGCCGGAACCCGGCGGCGACCGCACCCGCGAGGTCATCGTGGCGCAGGAGCTGCTGCAGTCGATGGGATTGCGCCATTTCACTCCGGCCGTGATCGCCTGCCCGGGTTGCGGCCGCACCACGAGCACCTATTTCCAGCAGCTTGCGCAGGACATTCAGTCATACCTGCGTATGCAGATGCCGGCATGGCGCCGGCACTACCCCGGTGTCGAGGAAATGAAGGTTGCCGTCATGGGTTGCGTGGTGAACGGTCCCGGCGAGAGCAGGCATGCCAACATCGGCATCAGCCTGCCAGGTACCGGCGAAATACCGGTCGCGCCGGTATTCGTCGACGGGCAGAAGACCGTCACCCTGAAGGGTGAAACCATTGCCACGGATTTTCAGCAGATCGTGGAGGCGTATGTACAGCAGCGTTACGGCAGGCAGTGACCGGGTAGCCGGGACGCGTCGCAGCCGTCCGGGTCAGATCAGCAAATCGACCCGGCCCTTGCCGGCTGGCGTGCTGTCGATCGACGGCTGGCAGTCGACCAGCCGGCTGGCGCTCACCGCATGCCGGGTGACCAGGTAATCGGTCACCGCCTCGGCACGCCGGATGGCGAGATCCAGCAGTTGCTCGTCACCGATCCGGACCGGCTCGACTGGCATCTTTTCGCCCTGCTTGTCAGCCGGTCTGTCCGCAAGCACCGCCGTCGCCTGCGCCGCCAGCGTTGCCCGGTCGGATTCGTTTGCCACGCCACACACCTTGATATTCAGCTCCGGTCGGCTCGCAAGGATGCCGGCCACCTTGTCCAGGTAGTCATTGCTGCCCGGCTGCTGCATGGCGGCGCCGGGAGCAAAAGCGACCGGCGCCAGTTGCACCCTGGACGCTACCTCCCCGGCTAGCCTCGCGATCGAGATCAGTGCGCCATAGGGTTGCAGCGCCACGGTGAGATAGGTCATCGAGGCCTTCTTCAGTGCCTTGCTGACCGCGGTATTCACAGCGTCGCTGATATCGAAATCCGGGTTGTCGATGTCGCCAGTCACCGGCAGGTCCAGCTTGATGGTGTCATGCTTGTCGCGCAGCATGTCGAGCGCGGTACCCAGCGGCAATGACAGCTGACTATCCAGTTGCTTGCGCGCGGCGTTGTCGACCGGCGCGACTTCCAGCGCGCGCAGGGTCAGCCGGTTCTTGCCGTCCATCATGCCGTTGTCGATGCTGAGGGATGAGTCGGCATCGAGGTCGCCACTTTTCAGCGCGTAACCCAGCATGGCAACGGTATACGGCGACAGCTCGGTAAGTGCGATACCCTCCATGTGGTTGTCCAGTTTCAGGGTGGGCCGTTCGGCAAACGGTCTGAATGTGCCCTTGACGCTGATCTTGCTGTGTTTGCCGGTGCGTCCTTCGATGCTGACCGGACTGTCCTGTCCCGGTTGCGCGCTGTCGAAAGTACCGATCAGTGCATCGGCGAGCGTCAGGCGCGTGCTGAAGGCCGGCTTGAGCGAGTCGTCGTGCAGCTCGATGGCGCTGTCACCGGTGATGTGCAGCTGTTGCAGGAGGAACCGCGTGGCGGCGGCCCGGTCGGCCGGCGCCTCCGTGACCGGCTCCGCGGCGCCGGCAGCGGCGGAATTCACGAACGGCAGTGACTCGGAAATGCGCACGGCCTGCCACTTCCCGTCAGGGTCACGCCGCAGTCTGGCAACGACGCCGCTACCCTCAAGCTTGCCGACCAGGGTGTCTTCGCCTGACCGCTGCAAACTGTCCAGGGTCAGTGCACCCGCGCTCAGCACCGGGCCTGCGTCCTCCCGCGCGGACTGCGCCAGCTCCAGGTCCTTGATAGCGAGGTCGCTGACACTGACATCCGTACCACCCTGCAGACTGACCTTGCCTGCCTGCAATTGTGCGATGCGGACCAGCCGGTAGTCACTGCCGCTGACATCGTAGGCCAGTGCGGAAGACTGCACGCGCCCGCTTGCCTTCACCGTCGGTGTCGAAACATCCGTCAAGTCCAGGTCACCATCCCATTGCAGGCTGCCGATCGCGACCCGGTGTTCAGCCTGCGCAAATTGCAGACCGTCGATACGAACCAGGCCTGACTGGGTCACGTGCAGCGGACGTTCGGGTGCCTGCAATACATCAAGCTGCGTATCGATCGTCAGACGCCCGGTCAGTCCGCTGACCGCTGCCGCGGCGATACGCGAAAACTGGCCCAGGTCCAGGGCATCGAGCACCACGCTGCCGCGGAAGCCGAAGCCCTGCGCGAGCGGCGGCAACTGTCCATCCAGGTGGAGACCGGCGCCATTGATCGTACCCTTGATAACCAGCGGGGCAGGATCGGCTGCCCAGGTCTTTATGCCGCTGAGATCGAGTTCATCCAGCCGCGTCGTAACGGTCAGATCCGGTGTCCGGTATTCGATGCTGGTAGCGACGATACTCAGCCGGTCCACGCCCAGTTGCCACTGCTGCCCCGCCGGAACTTCAGTGCTTTCGCCACCTTCAGGCAGGTTAATACCGCCGACCAGCAGGCGCCCGTCGCGGGTCTGCCGGATCGACAGGCCAACACCGTCGACGGCAATCGAGTGCAGTACGACCTGGCGTGAAAACATCGGCAACCAGTCGATTTTCACTACCAGGTTCGGGATGGTCAGCAGGGATTGCCCTTGCGCGGACAGGCTGAGATTCTGGATTGCCGCCCTGCCGCTGAACAGGTTGACGTCGACATTGCCGATGTGTACATCCTCGCCGCCGTGGTCGAGCAGCCACTTCTGCAGTCCATAGGTCATCCCCAGCGGCAACACCACGAGCAGTAACCCGACAAATACGACAATTGCAGCCAGCATCGCCATCCAGCGGCTGCGGTAGAAAGGCAAGCTGTGCGAATACTGCATGATGTTGCGCATACGCCGGGCGTTTACTGGCAAGACAAGCGGCATGATACCGCCTGAAGACAACCCTGGCCAATGCACCGGCCACGCGGGATGCAGGGGATTTTCTGATCAGTGGGGAACTGTCCCGGCGCGCCGGGGCAATACGACTGGGGTGGGTAATGCCGTTCCCGCCTGCAGGATCAGGGACCATTCAGAAAGGTCTGCATTGACCGGCGGTGCGACCGAAGCCGGTGTGGAAAAGACGATGGAAGTCAGGACAACGGCGCAAAACACAACCAGACCAATAAAACCAATCGAGTTGAAGACCCTCATCCTGTTTGCACGCAATGCACTTACCCTCATTGGCATGTTGCGGAAGCCTGCTGCTGGTGACGGACACCCGTGTCCGTACCGCAGGTTATCGGCAAGCAGCCGGCCATATACAGTCAGACGGTATAAATCCTTGACCGGCGTCACATTTCTGCAGGGACGCGGGGACAGCCGACGATGTTGCCAGGGGCTGACAATTATCCTATTGTTTAATAGGCACTTTAGCTCTCAAGCATGGTGATACACGGTCGTTAACCAGCTACCGGCTAATTGCCATCTCAGCGCAGGGGGTGTGCCGTGAAACAACGCACAGACAGACGCAGGGTCAGAAACGGGCTGCAAGACGCGTATGAGGACAATGGCCGCGAGCAGTTCGCCAGGGAACGGCGCAAATGGCGTGACCGTCGCATGGAGAACCTGGATCTGGAAGAACGCCAGCTGCTGCTTTCCGAAATGCCGTGGTTGACGCTGAACAAACGCCCCTGACAATCACCTGACCCCGCAATAACTCGCGCAATTCCGCCGCGCGTGGTGTACTATCGTCGTCGTCGACGGTGTGGCCGCAGTCACCACTGCATGCCAAAACGCCGGCAAGAGTCTCAGTTGCACGTTATAGGTTATATCGGAAGTTCCTCTCGACCCTCCTGGACATTACCTTGCACGGTTCGCGATTGAACAATGTTTATTTTGTATTGAGGTAAGTTTCGATGGCTACAGGTACTGTTAAATGGTTCAACGAGTCCAAGGGTTTTGGTTTCATCGCACCCAGTGATGGCGGCGAAGATGTATTCGTACACTACTCCGCTATTGCCGGCGACGGCTTCAAGACCCTGGCGGAAGGCCAGAGTGTAAAATTCGATGTCGAGCAGGGTCCGAAGGGCCTGCAGGCAAGCAACGTCACGGCTGCCTGACACGCATTAGGCCGGTAACACATGAACCCCGCTCTTCAGCGGGGTTTTTTATTTCCAGAACCGGTATCGCAACCTGCAATACACGGGTGCGACGGCTTATGCAGACTGCCAGCAGACGCCGCGGTTCAGGCGGTCGCGGAACGCGCCACATTCCAGTCACAGGCCGCGAGAAAGTCGAGAAACTCATGCGGCGGGAGCGGGTGGCTGATCAGGTAGCCCTGCACCATGTCACAACGCATGCCTTGCAGCACGGCAAGCGTTTCCTCTGTCTCGACACCCTCCGCGATGGTTACCAGGCCCAGATTGCGGGCCAGATCAATCGTGGAACGCACGATTATCGCGTCATCGCTGTCCCGCGTCATGTCCTTTACGAAGGAGCGGTCGATCTTCAGCTTCTGCACCGGCATGCGTCTCAGGTAACTCAGCGAGGAATAACCGGTACCGAAGTCGTCGATGGAGAGCTGCATACCCATCCCGTGCAAACTGTTCAGGACCGCCTGGCTTTGTACGGGGTCCGTCATCAGGGCACTCTCGGTGATCTCGAGTGTCAGCTGGCTGCCCTCAAGCTCGTGGCGTGACAGGATTTCCGCGATCCGAAGTGGAAGCTTGTGGTCCCTGAGGTTATGCACGGACAGGTTGACCGCAACACCGATACGGTAACCGGTCTGCTCGCACTGTTTGCAGAATCGCACGGCGTGCTCGATCATCTGCAGCGTGAATGGCCTGATGAGCCCGGTTTGT
>CAWDLS010000013.1:0-78932 GCA_963803275.1 uncultured Gammaproteobacteria bacterium
CCTCGATGACAATGACTGGGGAGGCGGGCATATCCGTGATATCGTCGAGGTTGCCGCCGCCATGCGCGGCCTGGATTTTGTCGACGCCGACAAGCTGTTTATTTTCGGCATGAGCTTCGGCGGATTCAGCGTGATGTCGCTGGTCACGCAGTATCCGGACACATTCCAGGCCGCCGTGGACTTCTTCGGCTTCACCGAGCTGGCCACTTTTGTTGACAGCTGGCCGCTCTACCTGCAGCGCAATCTGTTCGCAGAGCTCGGGTTTGATCCACGCCGCGACCGTGCACGGAACAGGGCGTTGTCACCGCTCTTTCATGTTGACCGGATCAGGATTCCCCTGCAGATCCATCAGGGTGCCAATGACATCCGGGTGCCCCGGATGCAATCCGACTGGCTGGTGCAACGCCTGCGTGAGACGGGCCGCACGGTGGAGTATTACGTCTATCCTGATGAAGGACACGGTTTCGTGCGTTTCGGGGACGAGCGTGCGGCCTATCAGCGGCTGGTCGCTTTTTTGAGGCGTCAGTTAACGGAAGGTGGCGGAGAGGCTGACTAGCATTGTCGTGCGAATCCGGATAACACGGCCCGGTAGCGCTACCGGGCCGTGTTTGCAGCGGCTCAGTAAGCCGGTGTGTCGGCCTCGTAGGTCAGGCCCACTTTCCCGGCCTGTTCACGCACGGCGTGGTAGATCTGGTCATCGAGTGAATCCCGGGCACCACCGGCTTCCTTCACCTTCTTTTCCAGGTACGCCGAGCGTTCTTTTGTCAGTTCACCGATCTGGCGCTTGAGCTCGTTGCGGCGCTCCGGCCGTCTCGCTGATGACGGCGGCCTGCTCTTCCGGGGCCATGGCCTGCATGGGTTCGGGCAGCTTGTCCTTGTCGATGCTGGAGAGGTCGACGCGGCCGCTGGTCACTTCGTCCACCAGTTCGCCCTCGCCGAGGAAGTTGGCGGCGCCGCTCTTCGAGGCATTGAACGTGGCCCGACGGGCACGGGCTTCGACCGATGCGGCCGCATGCAGCTTGTCGGCCGCTTCGATCTTGCGCTGTTGTGTTTCCTTCTCTTCCCGGTGCCGTAGTACAGGCGCGTGTCATCCAGTTTGGCAGACAGCTTCGCGAGCTTCTCGTCAAGGGCGTGGCGATCGCGACGGCATCGCCGGCCTGTTCCACCTGGAAGTACTGGCCGGCACCCAGTCTGGCGATCTGCTGCCAGGCGGGCGTGGTGCTGTCTGTCTGGCCGCTCTGGATGGCATTGACCACGATGCCTTGCGCTGTTCGCCGCCCTGAGCGTGTCCGGGTATTTGACGTCGTTCGGGTAGTCCATGTGCGGCGGGGCGTCGCCGACCAGGAACAGCGCCTTGTAGGTCCCGGCCTGCTGGCTCCAGGATATCTTGTGAACGGCGTCATGCAGCGCCTCGTTCACGCTTTCCGGTCCGTCGCCGCCGCCGTCGGCCTGAAAATCCATCAGGGTGGCGTACATGGAATCCAGATCGCTGGACAGGTCCACCACCCGGGTGACGTAGGCGTCACCGCGGTCGCGGTAGGCGACCAGCCCCATCCTGATCTCGGGCGCGGGTTGCGCCGAGGCCAGGGTGGTGGCGATGGACCAGATCTTTTCCTTGGCGGCCTGGATCAGGCCCCCCATGCTGCCGGTGGTATCCAGTACGAACACCACGTCGATGCGGGAGTGGCCGTTGGCTATCGGGTCGATCCTGCGGGCTGCGGATCGGCGGGGGTGATACCCCCCACGCTCCGGTAGGCCGGCAACAGGGCAACCGTGGCCGTGGTAACGGCAAACAATGCCAGTGCGATGAGTTTCGATTTCATTTGCGTGTCTCCTTTAACTGTTCAATGGCTGGATGAGAGTTTGCGTACCGCGGTTTCTGCGCTGCGGTAGGCGTGCTGGAAGCGGTCTTCTTCGTGACCGGCCTGGCCTGCACCGGGTTTGCGCCGGATGCTTTTCGGGATGACGACAAACAGCGCCTGCACCAGGAAAAAGCACCAGATGCCGAGCAACACGCTGCCCGTGCGCGTGAGCGCCCAGATGGCCGAGGACAGGCCCAGACCGTTCAGTCCCAGGTCGGCGCAGCGCAGACAGCAGCGCTGGAATAAAAGTACAGCGAGCGGATCAGCCAGAGGGTGCCCAGGTGCACGCACAGGTAGAGCAGCAGGGGCGGGTGCGTGAACCAGAGCACTGCCCGCGACCAGCAGCCAGGCCGCGCCGGCCGTGACACGGCCGACGCGCTCGGGGCTGCGGCTCAGCAGGTAGACGACATAGGCGAGGCCGATGCCGGCAATCAGCAGGCGCAGCACCGGGACGCCGGGAAACACCGCGTCCAGTGCGGCGTACGACACACCGCCGGCAAGGCTGACGGCAAGCGCGACGGCGACGCCTTCGAGGAAGGTGGGCTGTTTCATGACCGGCCCCTGCGCTGTTTCTCGCGCAGCAAGGCCACTTCCACATCCTCATCGCGCACGGTGATATCCGGCAGGGTCCAGCCGTCCACAGGTCGTGCGCGGGCGCCTTCGCCGGCCAGCAGTTCGGCCTTCTGCCGCATGCTTTCCAGGCGCGCGCGGTTTTCCCTGATCCGGGTGTCGAGATCAGCGAGCGTTTCCCCGAGCACGCCGCGCCTGCGTGACAGCGTGTTGCCAAGGCGTTGCGCCTCCAGCCTGCGCCGGATGCAGGTGCGGGCGAGATCGTCATTGCCGGCTTCGAAACAGGTGTCGAGTTCCGCCTCGATGTCGTGCAGTGACTGCTCGAGCTCGGTTTCGCGGCCGATGAGCTGCCGTTGTTCGAGCTGCAGCAGCTTGCTGCGTTGCTCGTCGCGGGCCAGTTCCTCTTCCATCTCGCGGACCGCCTGCCGGAGCAGTACATCGGGTTCCTCGATGCGGTCGAGCACGGCGTGGAAATCGGCCTGAAACAGCCGCGAGACGCGTGTGATAAGTGCCATGGTTGTTGCCTCCTGTGGGTTGATCTGTATGCGAATCCAGTCTGGGCAAGCCGGCCGGCAGGGTTGCAGACAGGCTTTGGTAAAACCGGTGGCGGGGTTATTTACAAATGATTTACATGCCGGGGAGCGGGTGGACTGGTAGGCTTATACAAGTACGGACTCGACCGATAGGGTAAGCGAGAGATGATCGACCGCCGTGCGCCGGGCTGGTCCAGGCAGGACAGACAAACCATGCAACGCAAGATCCGACTCCTGATCGTCGAGGACGAAGCGGCCATCCGAACCGGGCTGATCGATGTCCTTGTCTATCATGGTTACGACGTGGAGTTCGCGGCCGACGGGCCGGCGGGCCTGGACAAGGCGCTCAGCGGACGCTTCGACCTGATCCTGCTGGACGTCATGCTGCCGGGCATGGACGGCTTCGAGATCTGCAACCGGATCCGCGCGCGGGATCGCGATCAGCCGGTCATCATGCTGACGGCCAAGAGCACGCGATGAGGACATCATCCAGGGTCTGTCGCTGGGCGCCGACGATTACGTGGCCAAGCCGTTCTCGGTTGCGCAACTGGTGCTGCGCGTGCAGGCCGTGCTGCGCCGCGTCGCGCATCGGCGCGGAACTGGATACCCGGCTCCGGCTGGGCGAGGACGTCGAGGTCGACTGCCGGAATCTGCAAGGCCGGCGCGGCGACGAGGCCCTGGCCTTCACCCGCCGCGAGGTGGAGATGCTGCAGTACCTGCGCCTGAACCCGGACCGGCCGGTCTCCCGCGACGAGTTGCTGGCGAAGGTCTGGGGCTATGCGAGAAACTCGCTATCGAGACCCGGACCGTCGATATCCATATCGCGAAGCTGCGGCGCAAGATCGAAGCGGACCCGGCTACAACCGCGCTACCTGGTCACGGTGCGCGGCGCCGGCTATCGCCTGCTGGCGGATTGACCCGCGTCGACGACGACGGGCTGATGCCTGGTACCGCACTCACAGGGCTTGACCGGAAAAGACTGCGGCGGTGGCTGACCGCGTTCTTTCTTGCCCGGCCATCCCGACCGGGATTCTGGTCTACCAGGCCTACAGCCAGTTGAAGTGGGAGGCGTTTCACCAGCACCGGGTACTGGCGGAGGAACTGGCCGCGCGCATCGATGCGCGTATCGTGCAGCTGGTCGATGCCGAGGAAGCGCGTTCGTTCGCCGATTATGCCTTCCTGAATGTGGCGGGCGATCCGGCCGCCAGTTTTCTGCAGCGCTCGCCGCTGTCGGCCTATCCGCCCGCGTCGGCCATTCCCGGCCTGATCGGTTACTTCCAGGTCGACGCGCGACGGCGCATTCACGACACCGCTGCTGCCGCCGGCGGGGACCGCGACATCGACTATGGTATTTCCGCCGGGGAACTGGAGCAGCGGCTGGCACTGCAACAGCAGATCGGGCAGATCCTCAGCCGCAACCGGCTGGTGCAGGCAGCAAGTCCGGACCGGGTGACGAGCGGTGCGGCCGGCGCGGATGCACTGCAGGCAACTGAGGCGCGCCGCGACCGGCCGGCCGGTGCGCCTGCCCGGCGGTCGGCATGGACAAGGACGCGTCGCAGCGACAGGCCCTGGATGATCGTGCCGTGCCGGCGACGGGCGGAACGGGCGGAACAGCCGGTGCCGGGTCAGGCCGCCTTCGACCGGCTCAACAAGGCCGCCGTCCCCCGAGCAGCAGAAGCGCAGCAGGCCGCCAGCAGCGCTCGGCCGGGTCGAGGACCTGAAGCTGGATCATCGCTACCAGTCCGGATCAGCCGATGAGGTCCGAGCGCCAGGCCACGGGCGCGGCGCCCGTCGCCGCCAAGCGCATGCGCAAGGAGCGCACGGCCGTGCCGGAACCGGTGGAAGAAACGGGCAGTGCGTTGTTTGCAGGTGCAAGCGCGAGGGCCGACACCGCTGGTACAGCCACGGCCGAAGGTGAAATGCGCATCCGGACCTTCGAGAGCGAGATCGATCCGTTCGAATTCAGCCTGCTCGACAGCGGTCATTTCGTGCTGTTCCGCAAGGTCTGGCGTGACGGGCAGCGCTACATCCAGGGCGCATTGATCGAGCAGCAGCCGTTCGTCCATGGCCTGATCGAATCGATGTTCCTCGACACCGCCTTGTCGAACATGAGCGACCTGCTGCGTCGCCTACCGGGGCGATGTCTTCTCGGCCTTCAGCGGGCAGGCGGCGCGGGCAGTATCTGTCCAGTGCCGAGGCAACTGCGCGGTACGCTGCTGTATCAGACGCGCCTGTCCGCACCGCTGAGCGATGTGGAACTGATCCTGAGCATCAACCGGCTGCCGGCGGGTGCCGGCGGCCGGGTAATCAGCTGGCTTGCGGCGATCCTGCTGCTGGTGCTGTGCGGCGGCTTTTACCTGATGTACCGGCTGGGGGCGGGGCAGATCGATCTCGCCCGACAGCAGCAGGACTTCGTCTCCGCCGTCAGTCACGAGCTGAAGACCCCGCTGACCTCGATTCGCATGTACGGCGAAATACTGCGCGAAGGCTGGGCCGTCCGAGGAACAGGAAAAAGATCTACTACGACTATATCTTTGACGAAAGCGAACGCCTGTCACGCCTGATCGACAACGTGCTGCAACTGGCGCGCATGACCCGCAATAACCTGCAGGTCGATGCAAAACCACGGGCGGTGACCGGGCTGATGGATGGCATCCGTTCCAGGGTTTCCTCGCAGATCGAACATGCGGGTTTCGAGCTGAGCATGCGCTGCGAGCCGGACGCAGGACAGGCCGTCATCCTGGTCGATCCGGACTGGTTTATCCAGATCTTCATCAACCTGGTGGACAACGCCATCAAGTTCTCCGCCGGCGCGGAACGAGAAGGTTATCGACATTGGCTGTCAGCGGCTACGTGATGGCAGCGTGCAGTTCAGCGTGCGGGATTACGGTCCCGGCGTGCCCGGGGACCAGATGAAAAAGATTTTCAGACTGTTCTACCGCTCGGAAAGCGAACTCACCCGCGAGACCGTCGGTACCGGTATCGGCCTGGCGCTGGTGCATCAGCTTGCCATGGCCATGGGGGGTCATGTCGATGTGGTCAACCGCGAACCGGGTGCGGAGTTCCGGGTGAACATACAATCCGGTCACATCAACTGAGTCAAACCCGCTACCATAAAAATGGCCGCATCCCTGTCGGTGTCCCGGAGGGGCGAGGGTGCAGCCCGGGTAATCACGCACGACCCACCATTGCACCAAAATCGCCATCCTTGTTACACACCCTGGACGACTACGCTGACAGTTTTTCACCCATCTGTCTTGATTACTTAATGATAAAGACAAATTGTCCGTAAAATAACAACAAAACCCCCACATCGCTGTGAGGGCTTGTCTGGATTTCCAGTAGGGTTACTTGCTACTGCTACTGGGAGTCACCGGCTGGTTGTGCGGGTGCGACCGCCGGGGGAGCGTAACCATACGGGAGCACCATATGCACCTGGATAGCCACCGCCATAGCCGGGACCGCCGCCATAGCCACCGCCATAGCCAGGACCGCCATAGCCACCGCCATAGCCAGGACCACCACCATAGCCATAGCCAGGACCACCACCATAGCCGTAGCCAGGACCACCACCATAGCCATAGTCAGAGCCATAACCACGACCATAACCACGACCACGCCCATAACCACTGCCATGACCGCCACCGCTCATGCTGAAGTCCATATCACCGGAGCCATCACCCCAGCCATCACCCGAGCCGTCATTACCCCATCCATTACTCCAGGGACCACCACCGCCCCATGGACCCCAGGCCTGAGCTGCCGTGAAAGGAATCGCCATGGCGCCGGCAATGGCAGTGGCACACAATGTTTTGATCAGTAAATTCATATCTGCTACCTCAAGTTGATTTGTATTGTACGGGATGTATACAGCAAACCTGGTTCCCAGGTGTCCTGCAAACATCAACGGAGGGATGCTCCTGTCGCTGATTCTGCAATCAACCGATATCCGTATGGATCATACTAATCGCATTAGCTATGTATTTTCAGTTCGGTAACGTACATATGGCGAAAGGTTATCCCCAGAAAATACCGGGATTCAGGCATAATCCAAGGGTCAGAGCACAATTGTTTCTAATATTAGTGAATATTGTGCTTTAGTGAATATTGTGCTCTGACCCCGATTTCCCCACCACCCACCACCCACCACCCGCCACCCACCACGATTCCCGGACCGCCAGCGACAACCGGCTGAAACAATGGTGTGAATTCAGTGACGGGACCGCCGGCGCGTGTTCGTGGTGGCCCTGCAGAAAAACAGGCCCATGCTGCTTCCTTTGCCGCCTTAAGAAAAAACACGGGTCAGCCGACAACCAGTGGGTTCCAGTGCTCTGGCTCGCTGAGTCCAATACACCCTTTAACGTTGCCAATAGCTATCTCGTGACAAATCCTGTAATTGGAATATGAGAAATCAGTCAATGCCGGATCAATCGCCAATACTTATTTTTTTCTATCGCTTCATTGGATGGTTTGCTTTGGCGCAGCTGGCACTATGGGTATTGCAAACGCATACTTCTTTTGTGCCTGAGATGCAAAATAGTCTGGCAATTGTATCAGGCTCGATCTACGGATTGTTTGGCGGCTCGGTCCTGGTATCCGGAAACTTCCTGCTGTCACAGGTATCAGGACGTTACCTGTTTGTTGCTTTGCCCTGCCTGGGTCTAAATATGTGTGCAGGGCTTATTGCACTGCAACTGTCCATACATTCCTCCTGGGCCAGGCGGATTCTGGCTGTTTGTTGTGGTTTGGTTATCCTGCAGATGTATAACTGTATCCGGATTGCCCATTTATTTTCTATCCTGGAAACCAATATCGGACAGTTCAGTTTTTATCATCTATTCATATGGCAATCAGTTAACCTGGTTGTCCTGGTGGCCTTGAACGTCGGATTGGCACTTTTATTTCACCCCACTAGCCTGTTTTCCAGGTTTTTGGTCAATTTGCGACCGGTCAGGCTTATAGTCCATGTCGCAATACTCGCCCCTGCGCTTTTTGGCGGGGAAGTCCTCGCTGCTGGCGGTGGCGGTGGTGGCGGCGGTGGTGGTACACCTTTTATGGAACTGGATCTCTGGCAATATTGTTTGTTGATTGCGCTGCTGATTGCATTCAAAGAACGTTTAAAAAAGTATGCTGAGCTTTCGTAGGACGAATAAGCGTAAGGTACAGGCACCGAAGATACAGCAAGCCAAAGACCTGAGCCTGATTCTTTTAACAGTACTCCTGTTTTATCTGTCTTTTCCCGGTGGCAATTATCCGTGGGTAGCCTGGGTTGCGTTAGTCCCTGTCGGGATTGCACTACATGATAGAACTTGCAGGGAAGCGTTCACTATCATGGCGAGCATGGCGCTATTCGGATGGATGGCGGCAACCTGGTGGGTTGTACCCGGTGTGGCCAAAGTTGTTAGTTCATCTCCGCTGGTTGTCTATCCCTTTGCAATAATATTTTGCCTGCTTTATGCGGTGCCATATGGCATCGCTGGCATGGTTTACAGCCGAATGGGCTGGACTAGCTCCATCAGTGGTGCTGTCAAGTCAGCTTTCGTATGGACGGCGATATGTTGCCTGGTCCCCCATATCCTGCCCGGCAATATTGCCCACAGTCAGTATCTTTACCCACGTGTCATTCAAATAACCGATATCGGCGGTATACCTCTGCTATTTTTTGTGATTCATTGGTTTAACTGGCTGCTGGTTACAGCTTTTATTAATCTAGAGCCTAAACCAATATATGCAGCAAAGGCCCTCTCGCTTGCCTTGCTGATTCCAGTTCTGGTGCTTGTCTACGGTGAATCACGTCTAGAGGAAGTTCACGAGCTGTCTGCTGCGGCGGAAACGCCACGAATACAGGTAGGCTGGTTGCAACCAAATCTCGGCATAAAAGGGCGGAATCGCAGTGACTGGGAGCGGGAATCGGTGAAGATTGAAGCCATGTCTCAACAAATACTATCCCGGTATCCGAATCTCGACTTGCTCGTTTGGCCGGAAATTCCCCCGCCAGTGTCTTATCTTGAATGGGAACAGGATCGAATCCTCATTGACCGGTTACTCTCAAATACCAGGACAGCATTATTTGTAACCGGACATCATGGCAAATTCAGTGGGGATAACAAGGTTGAAGGAAACGGGTACTACAATGTGGTGGAGTATATTTCTGCTGCAGGTAAACCAGAAATATATAGAAAGCAATATCTGTTGCCGTTTGCAGAGTATCTGCCCGGAGAAATCCGCTTCCCGTTGTTACGTCAGCTTTTCCCGGGCGCCTTGCATTATCTGGCTGGAAAAGAGAGTCGTGTATTCTCGCTTGGTGCTGAGGTTAAAGTAATTCCGCTGATCTGCTATGAAGCGGTGTTTCCCGAACTGGTCCGATCAGCATGGGAACAAGGCGGGAATTTAATAGTCAATCCCGTGGATGATGCCTGGTTCGGGAAGACTGCTGGTGCAGCCGTACATTTAGCTTTGGCGGTTTTCCGTGCGGTTGAGTTCCGCATCCCTTTGGTGAGGGCCACGAATTCCGGCATTAGTGCACTGGTTACTGCCGCGGGTGAAATAGATGCAGATACAATAACGCCCATGCATGAAGCCAACACAATGGTTACAGATGTCATGCTGCCACAAATCGATAGCATCTATGCCAGCTATGGCAATTGGTTCTTATGGTTGTCAGCCGCTATTGCTGTATTGAGTTTATTGCTTGATGGTAAACGGATATTCTACTTAAAGTACAGGACAGAAGAGGTTTTCTGAACAGCAGGGACAGACTTGTTTTCCTGGGATCAGCGTTAAATGTCTGCAGTTGGCGTGCACTCGGAAGTACACAACTTCATGCTCGTGTGGAATACCCTCATCGCGCCGCAAGTCGCGGGCAGCCTCCTGCAGGCTCAAACCGGTGAGCAGGCGAAAACCGGTGGTGCCCCGTATCACGCGTGATTACCGGGCGTCGGCGTGCGTTACGCATTCACGGCGCGATGATGACGTCGCTCCGGTCTGCCGGTTGGGGGGTGACGACTGCGCAGAACCGGACAGGCTGATCGAGTGGGCCGGGCGTACATCTGGCAGCCTGACACGGCTGCTTGTCGCGGCCACTCCGGATTTTTTCCGTTACGGCTGGCACAGTACCGGCCAGGGGTAGCCCTCCCGTTGCAGGTCCGCGAGGTGCTCGTCCACGGCCGTGCGCCAGGCTTTCCCGGGGACATAGCCGAGTTTCTGTTGCGCGCAGGCGTTGGGGCAGACCCAGTCTTCGCACAGGCGCACGATGGAACGCGTCAGAAAAGGCGAGCTGCCGGGCAGCAGCGGCTTGAGTGTCTCCATTAACCAGCCAAAGGCGTAACCGGCCGGGTAGGGCACGCTGTAGAAGGGGGCTGGCACACCGGCCTGCCTTGCGACATGGCTGACCACTTCGCGCAACGTCGGAAAATCGGAGCCGCAGATATTGAACGACTCATAGGCATCGAGATTTTCCGCCACGGCGGCCAGCGCAAAGGCGCGTCCCAGATCGCGGTCGGCGACCAGCGGCAGGCGTTTCCTGCCACCGCCCAGCCAGGGCACCAGGCAGGTTTTCAGCCGCGGCACGATGGCCGGCAGCATGCCCAGCCGGTTGCCGGCCCCGACAAAGTGACCGAGTCGCAGCGTGACCATCTGCGTACCGCGCAGGCGGTTGTCATACATGTATTCGTCCAGGTCCATCAGGTAATCGAGGTGCGGCCAGAACCCGGTACGCTGCCTGGGTGAGGCATCATCGTGCGGTTTGCCGTCCCTGGATACCGCGCCGATGACGACGGTGCTGGCCTGTATGAAACGTTGCACGCCTTGCCCGATCGACTGCTCGATCAGGTCGCGGGCCGGCTCGAAGAAACGTGCATGCTCCAGCTGCCGGTGATCCCACATGGAGGCCCAGGTACCTGCATGGCAGAGGACATCGATACCCGACGGCAGCTCGCGCCGGTATCCCGGGTCCAGCAGATCGCCCACACGGACCTCGCCGGAAAAATCCGCCGCCAGTTTCGCCCGGTTCCTGCAGGCGGCAACGCACTCGATTTGCGGGTTGCCGGCCAGGGCCTGATGATATTTCCGCCCAGGAAACCGGTGGCACCGGTGACCAGGACACGCGTCCTGCGCTGCTCGGCCATCTCGTATCCGTTTCCTTGTTCCTTGTTTTATAACAGCTAATTCTCGCGGTACCGGTGCATTATATACCGATAGGTAATCAAACTACCGATCGGTATAATAATTGTCAAGCAGATTGTGTTCGATTGCGTCGAGGGTTGGCTGTGGAACGAGGACGTCCCACGGGTTTTTGATGAAGAACAGGTGCTGGACGCGGCGCTGGCCGTGTTCTGGCGCAATGGCTATCAGGCGGCCTCGCTGGCCGAGCTGACGCAGGCCATGAAGATAAGCCGGCCCAGCCTGTACGCGGCGTTCGGCAACAAGGAACAACTGTATCTCGCGGCGCTGGAACGCTACCGGGAACAGCAGTTGATCAGACACGCCGAGGCCCTGGCCGCCGAGCCGGACCTGAAGCAGGCCCTGCGGGTATTCTTGCGCTCGGTGGCGACCATGCTGACGGCGCCGGAGCTGCCCGGGGGCTGCCTGGTCGTCAACAGCGCGGTAGCCTGTGACATGTCGGCATTGCCGCGGCGCGTGGTCGCCGCCATTGGCGAGACGGTCGAGCAGTCATCCTTCGCCTTGTTGAAGGAACCGGCTCCGGGAAGAGTTGCAACGGCGTAATTTGCCGGAAGATACCCCGGTAGAGCAACTGACGGATTACTTCACGGCCATGATGTGCGGGATGGCCGTCATGTCAAAAGTCGGGGTGACCGCGGAGCGTCTGTTCGACGCGATCGAGCACGTGCTGTGCGCGTTACCGGGTCCCGCAAAAAAATAGCCGACCGTCATCCAGCCATTCCATTCGCCCGGCTCTCACGGGCGAGCCCTGTGTATTGCGGATGGTTGCATTAATAATTTACACGCTTCAGGGCCGGGGCGTCGGTGGCCGGTGCAGGCGTGCGGCCGGCAACGCACAATCACATCAGGACGCTCGAAATGGCACAGGTATTGCCTGTGTAAATCCTGCTGGCGTCAAGGCTCAGCCAGGAACACGCTGGCGACACGTTGCGGGTGTATACTGACCGGCCCTTGCGGCCCTGCAAACGGCCCGTGCGGCAGACCCTGGAACCGGACAGCGGGAAAGTGGGTATGGCAGTGTCTGCAATGCAGTCAGTGATCGACAGGTAAAACAGGCAATCGGCGCTGGTTCGTGCCCGGTGCAGGAACTGCGGAACGATTTTCTGTAACATTGCTGCCGTGGCAGGTACACCCGGTACTTGCACGGGATATACACAGCATATCAGCGCGAGCGGGAAACGGACATCGCGCCGGCGGTTTGTAGCAAATGCCACAATCACAGTTCAACTTGTCAAAGGGATTACATATGCAAGGCGACAAAAAGGTACTGGAACTGCTCAATCAGGCACTGGCGATTGAGTTGCAGGCAATCAACCAATATTTTCTCCATGCACGTATCTATGACAACTGGGGCCTGAAGGCCCTGGGGCGGCACGAGTACAAGGAATCCGTCGAGGAAATGCATCACGCCGACAAGCTGATCGAGCGCATGCTGTTTCTCGAGGGACTGCCGAACATGCAGGTGATCGGGAAGTTACTTGTCGGTTCGGATGTTCAGGGATGTATCCAGGGCGACCTGACGCTGGAGAAGGGCGGGCGCGAACATTACCTGGAGGCGATCGCCTATTGTGAATCGGTGCGGGACTACGTTTCCCGTGACATCCTGGAAGGCATACTGTCCGATACCGAAGGGCATCTCGACTACCTGGAAACCCAGCTCGACCTGATCGGGAAGATGGGCCTGCAGAACTATCTGCAGTCGGCCATGGGCACCATCGAGGGATAGACGTCGACCTGACACCGCGTACCGTGGCGGCCACGACCGTAGTCAGGTGATCCGCAGGGATTGCCGGTCCGCCACTTCATCCGGACAGTGCAGCCGCACCTGATCGCCGCTGCACGCTGACTCTGCCGGGATGCGACCTCAGGGCGCAGGCGTTTGCGCCGGCCCGCAATCGAAATGCACCACGTCGGGATTGTCTTCGGTGGCCAGCGCACCGAGGCCGATCAGGCCGTGTCCCCACAGCGGCACCACCTCGCGACGCAGATACAGGGCCTGCTGGTCATGGGTCAGCACGTAGGTACCGTTGGTACTGGTGTCCACCAGCACGAACTTGCCGCGGATGAACTCGATGGTGGCGTGATTCCTGGAGACCGGTGAGGCGACTACCACCAGGTTGTTGCCCGGGTCGCGTCCGATGCCGAAACCGGTGCACGGCGAACTGATGAGGAAGGTTTTATCGGCGTAGCGCAACCTGAGCTGCGTGGCGCTCTCGACCACGCTGCCGGTCCCGGTGAACAGCGAGGTCACCGTGTCCTGGCGCCAGAGCAGATCGTAGATCACCAGGGGCTCCTGCTTGCCCTTGACGCGGACTTCATCGAAGCGGCGCGTGAGGTATTGCAGGTCCGCCCGGAGATGATTCACTACCTGCTCGCTGGTGATGATCTGCCGGCCTCTGGCAATGGCTGCCATGCGCGCCGCGACATTGACCGAATCACCGAACATGCGTCCGTCCTCGATGATCGCCGGGCCGCAGTGCATGCCGATCCGTACCGAGATGGGAATTCGTTGTCTGTTGGAATAGTGTTCGATGTGCTCCTGAATGTAGCAGGCACACAGCACCGCCGTGTTGGCATCGTCGAAACGGCACATGACTTCGTCGCCGACCACTTCGACCACCACGCCGCCACTCTCCACCACCACGCGGGCGATTTCCGCTTCGACCGTGGTCACAAGCTGCTTGGCTATGTCATCGCCTTCCGTCTCGTACAGGCTGGTGCTGCCGACGATATCGACGAAGGCGATGGTGTGCAGTTCCGGGACCGGGACCGGCATCATGCCACCACGGCCGCCCGCGTGCGACGCGCCCGCTGCCGGAAGGTGGAACCCGCCTGCCGCGGCGACAGTTGCGCGGATGTCCTCACCAGCCGGGGGTTGTCTGTTGCGCGGGTGTCCGGCGGTTCATGGGGTATCCTGTCGCGGTGCAGCGCGTGATATGCAGAACCCGGTATCACGGTCCAAGCATGGAAAACCCGCCCTGCACTGTCCAGCGATGCCGGTCCGCAGCGGGATGCGCCGGCACGGCCGGCGTCCGGACACTCAGCGTCGCCACTCATCGATCAATGCGGCAACCAGCGCGGTCCAGGTCTGATGCGAGGACCCGAGGCCCTGTCCGGTTTCGCCGTGGAAGTACTCGTGGAACAGGATGTGCTCCTTCCAGTGGCGATCGTGCTGCAGGCGTGTCGCGCCGCCGTTGGCCGGACGGCTGCCGCTTTCATCGGGCACGAACAGCCCTATCATGCGGTTGGCCAGGTCTTCCGCCAGCTCGAAAAGCGTGAGTTCTGCCGGCGCCTCGCCGGCGCGCCGTTGCAGCGTCAGGCGCAGCTCCGGGTCCAGCGCCGCCCCCAGCTTGCGCAGGGACTCGATCATCAGGAACCCGACCGGAAACCACACCGGCCCCCGCCAGTTGGAATTGCCCCCCTTGATCTTTGCTTCGGCCTCGGCAGCCTCGTAACGAACCTCGTGTCCGCCGAAGCGGAACGGCGTATCGCGATGTACCCTTGACAGGCTGCGCATGCCAAAGCGCGAGAGGAATTCGTCGGGATCGAACACACGCTGCAGCAGCCGCCGGATTTGCTCATCGGACGGCACGCTGAGCAGGTAGGTCGTCTTGCCTGCGTTGTTCACCGGGTGGCAGCAGAACTGCGCGAACTGCGTCCGGTTCTCCAGGAACCAGTCGAGATTGGCCCGAAAGTTGGGAAAGGGCCGGATCCAGTCCTGCTCCAGGCGCTCCACCGCGTAGAGCGGGATCAGGCCGACCAGCGAGCGCACCCGGAAACGGTGGAATGTGTCGTCGGCGAAGCGCAGCACGTCGTAGAAGAATCCGTCCTGTTCGTCCCAGAGTGGATAGTCACGCCCTCCCATGTGCTTCATGGCCGCGCCGATATAGACGTAATGCTCGAAGAACTTGGTGGCGAGCCCCTCGTAGGTGGAGTTGGTCTCGGCGAGCTCCAGCGCGATACGCATCATGTTGAGACAGAACATGGCCATCCAGCCCGTGGCATCGGACTGCTCGAGGATCTGTCCGTCCGGCAATGCCTGGCTGCGGTCGACCACGGCGATGTTGTCCAGCCCCAGGAAGCCGCCTTCGAACACGTTGTTGCCCGTGTGGTCAACCTTGTTGACCCACCAGGCGAAGTTGATCAGCAACTTGTGAAAACAGCGCTCCAGGAAGGCCCTGTCCGCGCTGCCGTGCAGCCGCTTTTCCATGTTGTAGACGCGCCAGACGGCCCACGCATGTACCGGCGGATTGAGGTCCGAGAAATCCCACTCGTAGGCCGGTATCTGTCCATTGGGATGCTGGAACTGCTCGAACAGCATCAGCCACAGCTGCTCCTTGGCGAGTGCGGGATCGATCAGCGCGAGGGGCACGGCGGCGAACGCCAGGTCCCAGGCGGCGAACCACGGATATTCCCACTTGTCCGGCATCACCAGCACGCGCATGGAATTCAGGTGCCGCCAGTGCTGGTTGCGGATACGCTTGCGCGATTCCGGCGGGGGGGAATTCGGCAGGTCGCCGTTGAGCCATTTGCGGACGTCGAACAGATACACCTGCTTGCTCCACAGGAGCGTGGAAAACGCCTGGCGCTGGACGCGCCGTTCCTCTGCGTTCGCCCGGGGCGGATGCACCTTTGCGTAGAAGTCGTCGGCCTCCGCCTGACGCCGGGCGAAAACCGACGGCACGTCCGCCAGGGGATCGGTCAGTGGTTCCGGTGCGAGTCGCAGCAGCAGCTGGGCCGATGCGCCCGGTGCAATCTCGCGCCGGTAGTGCAGGCAGGACTTGGTGCCATGGCCGGCGGTGTTGATGCAACGCTCGCCATGGATCAGGTAGCGGTGGAACGCGTCCTTGACGTAAGCGCTGTGGCTGACCGATCCCGGCCCGTACACGCGCGGTCCGTTGGTCTCATTGTCGGTGAACAGCGCGTGGCACGGGCCACCGGCGTAGAGATAGCGCTGCTCCAGCCGGTAAGGGTGCAGCAGGCCGCGCAGGGGATCGATGGGCGTGCTGTCCGCGAGCAGGCACACCGTCTCCGCCGTCCGGGAAGGGTCCCCGGGTGTGGCGATACGGCGGATCACCGGCGACGGCCCGCGGGGTTCGCTCCATGCCCAGGTGTTGCGATACCAGAGATGCGGCAGCAGGTGCAGCACCGCTGTCTCCGGTCCGTGATTGGTGGCCGTGATCCGGATGCAGATGTCTTCGGGTGATGCCTTGGCATACTCGACCACGACGTCGAAGTAGCGGTCATCGTCGAAGATGCCGGTATCGAGCAGCTCGTACTCGGGACCGCGACCGTCACGGCGCCGGTTTTCCGCAACCAGGTCGCCGTAGGGGAACTCGCGCTGCGGGTACTTGTACAGGTACTTCATGTAACTGTGGGTGGGCGTGTTGTCCAGGTAGTAGTAATACTCCTTGACGTCCTCGCCGTGATTTCCCTGCCACGCGTCGAGTCCGAAGGCGCGTTCCTTGAGAATGGGGTCGCGCCCGTTCCAGAGCGCCAGGGAAAACACCAGCAACTGGTAGCGGTCGCAGATCCCGGCCAGGCCATCCTCGCCCCAGCGATAGGCCTTGCTGCGTGCGAGATCGTGAGTGAGAAAGCGCCAGGCATCGCCATCGGGGCTGTAGTCTTCCCGCACGGTGCCCCAGGCGCGCTCGCTGACATAAGGACCCCATCGCCACCAGGGAGGCAGGGCACCGGTATTTTCTTTTATTCTGGCGTGCTCGCTGCCAGGAATCGACTTGCTCACGTAGCAGCCCCCCTGCATCATCACCCGCTGTTCGTGGGCGGGCACGGGCATCAGTACGGCCCGGGCCGAGGCGTGTTCCCGCCTCCTGTTCCGATTATGCGCAGAACCGGTCGTGCTCCGCAAATCCGGTGGCACGGACACGGCAGGGTGTATTACGCACCACGGGCTGTGCCGTTACCGGCGGGACACAGGCATCGACGACGGGGAACCCGCATTGCTGCCGTTCGCTGTCACGGCGGGATCACCGCGCGGGCTTGCGCGTTGTTGCACCGTCCGGTGCCTGTCTGAAACAACAGCGGGGCCGGATATGTTTTCCATCGTGGCGGCAGTACAACCGGCAGGGCGTACACTGTACCCCGCATGGCCGGACCGAAGGCGATGGCTGGACGACAGGGTCTGACCGGTTCACTCGGGTATACTGTCCCCCGCCGACATGACATAACACTGGTTGTGATGATTTGATCCCCTGGCCCCGGGATGCGTCCTGCGCGAGCGGGGGCTTGCAGGATGGCAATGGGGCAGACAGCGCTTTTGATATATTTTGTTATATATTGCAGGCCGACGGTTGCGGCCTTCCCGAACGGGAAATAACGCAGACCCCGGCGTCGTGCAGATAGCGAATCAATCAGGAGACCCGAATGCACACCAAGATCCTGTTGCAGGAATCTGATCTACCGACCCACTGGTATAACGTCGTCGCCGACATGCCGAATCCGCCGGCACCCCCGCTGGGTCCCGATGGCAAGCCGGTTGGACCGGAGGCCCTGCAGGCGATCTTCCCCGACAACATCATCGAGCAGGAGGTCAGCACCGAGCGCTGGATTCCCATTCCGGAAGCCGTGCGCGAGATCCTGCAACTCTGGCGTCCCTCGCCCCTGTACCGCGCCCATCGCCTGGAGCAGGCGCTGGGTACGCCGGCCAGGATCTACTACAAGAACGAGTCGGTCAGCCCCGCGGGGTCGCACAAGCCCAATACCGCTGTCGCCCAGGCCTGGTACAACAAGGTCGCGGGGATCAAACGCCTGTCCACCGAGACGGGGGCAGGGCAGTGGGGCTGTGCGCTGGCGCTGGCCGGCCAGTTGTTCGGGCTCGAGGTGCGGGTCTACATGGTCAGGATCAGCTATGAGCAGAAGCCTTACCGGCGCTCGATGATGCAGACCTGGGGTGCCGAGGTGTTCGCGAGTCCCACCGACACGACCGCCTCAGGACGGAGGATACTGGCTGAACACCCCGACTCCCCCGGTTCCCTCGGCATCGCCATTTCCGAGGCGGCAGAAGAGGCGGCGGGCCGCAAGGACACCAGCTATTCCCTGGGTTCGGTGCTCAACCACGTGCTGCTGCATCAGACCATCATCGGCCAGGAAGCGAAGCAGCAGCTGGCCCTGGTGGATGACTACCCGGATGAGATCTACGCCCCCTGTGGCGGCGGTTCCAATTTCGGTGGCATCGCCTTTCCGTTTTTTGCCGACAAGGCCGCCGGCAGGGACGTGCGTCTGATCGCGGTGGAGCCGACGTCCTGTCCGACCCTGACCAGGGGTCCGTATGCCTACGATTACGGTGATGCCATCGGCCTGACCCCGTTGCTGAAGATGCACACCCTGGGGCATGACTTCGTGCCGCCGGGCATTCATGCCGGCGGGCTGCGTTACCATGGCGATTCGCCGCTGGTCAGCCAGTTGCATCACGAAGGGCTGGTGGATGCCATCGCGATCCCGCAACTGGAAACGTTCGAGGCCGGTGTGCTGTTCGCGCGCACGGAAGGCATCGTGCCCGCACCGGAATCCAGCCACGCCATCGCGGCCGCCGTCCGGTCCGCCAGGGAATGCGCACGGCGCGGTGAACCCAGGACGATCCTGTTCAATCTTTCGGGACATGGTCACTTCGACATGTCCGCTTACGATCGTTACTTCAACAACGAGCTGGAAGACTACGCGTTTCCCGCAGAGTCCATCGCGGCGTCGCTCTCACACCTGCCCGATGTCCCGCAGGCAACCTAGGACTGGCTCGATAATCCGGGATTTGCCCGTGATTTTGCCGGTTTTCTGGACTATCACGCCGGCAGGCTCTACTGTATTGATAATGTCCCTGCAGCGGCATCCGCGTGTCTGCACCAGCCCGGCGAATGCTCCTGTAACACGAATGTAAAACACGAAGGATACGTCGTGAGTAAAGCTACCGGGTCCGGAATGAAGCCACTGCCCAGGGGGGTCATGCTGAACGCCTACCCCGACAGCATCGGCGCGACACTGGCAGACACTGTCGAATTGCTCAAGCGGCCCGAGTTCAAGGATACCTTTTCGCTGTTCTACATCCTTCCCACCTTCTTCAACAGCGACCTGGATCGCGGCTTTTCCATCATCGATTACGACATCAATCAGGAACTCGTGAGCCCGAATGACGTGCGCGAGCTCAACGCGCTCGGTATCCAGATCAAGCTCGACCTGGTGCTCAATCATCTGTCCGTGCGTTCGCCGCAGTTCCAGGACCTCGTGAAAAACGGCGAGGATTCGCCCTACCGCGACTTCTTCATCGACTGGGACGCATTCTGGAAGGTAACGGTACCGTGGGATCCGACGGGAATGTCATACCGTACCAGGAGCATCTGGACAAGCTCTTCATGAGAAAGCCCGGCCTGCCCATACTGCGGGTGCGCTTTCCGAACGGTACCCTCAAGACATACTGGAATACCTTCTACCAGAAGGTGGACTTCGACGAGATAACCGCCCTGGATTTGGCGAACATCGAGGGGCTCGACCCGGAAGAAGCAAAATCCATCGCACACCACATGATGGTTGTCCTGAAGGAAAAAGGCTACCTGGGGACAGCGGACCTGGGGCGCATCGTCAATCTCAAGGACGAAATCATCCAGGCAGTCTGCAGCAAGCGCAGGTACCTGGGCCAGATGGATCTCAACGCCCGTTCCGAACTGGTCTGGGCGTTCTACGACGAGACGCTGCGCAAACTCCGGGCGCTCGGGGCCAGGATAATCCGCCTCGATGCGTTCGCCTACCTGCACAAGGAACCCGGCCAGTCGAACTTCTTCAACCGGCCCGGTACCTGGGAGTACCTGCAACGGGTGCGGGACATCGCGCAAAAATACGACCTGACCATCTTCCCCGAGATACATGCGGAATACGGTGCCGGCATCCACGAGGAAATCGCGCAGCAGGGTTACCCCATCTACGATTTCTTTTTTCCAGGGATCGTGATCGATGCGCTGGACCGGGGCAGCAATGAGGGCCTGTTGCGCTGGGTCGCGGATATCGAGGCCAGGGGGCTGCAGACGATCAACATGCTCGGGTGTCATGACGGGATCCCGGTGCTCGACCTGCGCGGCAAGTGGCTCAACGGCACCTGGCGGCCCGGCCTGCTGAGCGACGCGCAGATCGACGCCACCATCGAGCGCATCATTGCCCGTGGCGGGCTGACCAAGAACCTGTACGGCGCCGACGGCAGGAAGATCGACTACTACCAGGTCAATGCGACCTTCTTCAGTGCCCTGGGGGAGGACGAGCGCAAGCTGCGCCTGGCCCGCGCCATCCAGATGTTCATGCCCGGCGTCCCGCAGGTGTGGTACCTGGATCTGTTTGCCGGTACCAATGACTACGCGGCAGCGGGAATGGGGCGTACCGCGGGGCACAAGGAGATCAACCGCACCACGCTGAAACCAGTCGATATCGAGAACGGACTGAAACGCCCCATCGTGCGGGATCAGCTCGAGCTGATCCGGCTGCGCAACGTCTCGCCGGCATTCGACGGCGAGCTGGAGATCTTCGCGACCGAACCCCACCGGCTGCACCTCACCTGGCGACATCCGGACGCCACCGCGACCCTGAAGGCCGACCTGCGCCGGCACAGCTTCACGGTTTACCAGGGCGACGGTATGGACGGAGCGGTCCTGATGTCCTTCGAGTCCTGAGATCCCGCGCGATCGGATCCGGCCGAATAGCGAGCGTTATCGCCAGGGGGCACGAACATGAGAATCCTTGCTACCGATCTGGACCGGACCCTGCTCCCGAACGGCCGCTGGCCGCGGGACCCCGGCGCCATCGACCTCTTCAATGAACTCACGCAAAGACACGACGTGCTGGTCGCCTATGTGACCGGCAGGAATCTTGACCTGACCGAACAGGCGATCAGGGAGTTTGGCGTCCGTTATCCCCACGTGCTCATCGGCGACGTCGGCACCTCGATCCGGCTGTACGGGCAGGATGGCTGGACGTCCCATGGCGGCTGGGCGAGCCATGTGAAGCGGACCAGCCCCGGGTGGGATGCGGACGCGGTACGCCGCGCCGTAGCCGGGGTGGACGGGCTGACCGAGCAGGAGCGCGTGCATTGCGGCCCGTTCAAGCAAAGCTACTATGTTGACCATGCCAGGCGCGCGGCCATCCTGAAGACAGTCGACGAGCGGGTCAAGGGCCGGTTCGACGAGGTCATCGTCTACAGCTTCGACTCCCGGTCCGGCAGGGGCCTGCTCGACTTTCTCCCGCACAGCGCGACCAAACAGACCGCGCTCGAATTCATCACCGCCGAACGTGGCGCCGACAAGGCGGACGTCGTCTTCTGTGGCGACAGCGGTAACGACGTGTTCCCGCTCACGGCGGGCTTTTCCGGCGTGCTGGTGCGGAATGCGGACGAGCAGCTGGTCGCCAGCGTCAGACAGGCGGCTGAGGCGCACCCTGAACTCAGGCTTTACTTTGCGAAAGGCGGTTTCAGGGGACTGAACGGTTACTACACCAGCGGCGTCATCGAGGGTGCCTGCCACTACGGAATTTTCTCCGACGCCGGCTGAACGCCCCGCGCCTGCCGCTGCGACAGGTATTCCGGGGCACGAACAGTGTGCTGTTTTCCTTTAATGGACAGACGCGGACTACCGGCAGAACCTCATGACAGCGCGGGGTGCGCCGGCTTGCACTCACCATCAAGACAGCGCTTCCCACACCCGGAAGGCTGCGGTACAGTCGAGGCGCTGATGCCGGGCCGATGGCGATACCGGCGCGAATCGAAGGATGCCGGGAGCGGATGAAAAAAGACGCCACAGATTTGCACTGGTCCTCGGCATCCCGGACCGACGTCGGCAAGGTGCGCAAGCTCAACGAGGATTCGCTGCTCGACCTGCCGGAACTCGGGCTGTGGATGGTGGCCGATGGCATGGGCGGGCACGCCGCGGGGGATTTCGCCAGCGGCGCCATCGTCTCCGCACTGGCCAGCATCCCGCCACCGGTCAGCCTCGGTGCCCTGCTCGGTGAGGTGCGCGAGCGCCTGCAGACCGTCAACCGGGAACTCCATGAGGAAGCGCGCACCCGCCGCGAGCGGGTCATCGGCAGCACCGTGGTAGTGTTGCTGGTTTATGGCGGCCACGGTGTCGTGGTCTGGGCCGGGGACAGCCGGGCCTACCTCTACCGCCGCGGCGAGCTCATCCGGCTGACACGTGACCATAGCCAGGTGGAAGAACTCATCAGGATGGGCCTGATCACGCCCGACCAGGTTGAAGGGCATCCCGCTGCCAACGTGATCACGCGGGCCATCGGTGTCGCGGATTTCCTCGAACTCGATTCGGAAATGTTCGCACTCGTCGAGGACGACATCTTCCTGCTGTGCAGCGACGGGCTCTACCGGGAACTCGATGACGACGCCATCAAGGCCTGTCTGGCGCTGGGCGCCTGCCAGCCGTCTTGTGACGCGCTCATCGACGGCGTGCTGGCGCAGCGGGCGCGCGACAATGTGTCCGTGATCGTGGTGCGGATGACGGACGAGGCGCAGGCCACCCGCACCCAGTACAACCCTTCGGTCGGCACGGCGGGGCGGCCGGACCAGGACCAGGACGACCCCACCGAACTGGGATAGCGGGCGTTCTGCCGGTCTGTGCAGACGTTGGCCGTCGCCCGACATCTCTCCCCACGGGTGTTCGCCAGTGTCCAACCTGAGTACACGGTCCCGGCCGCGGCACGCGCGCAGCCGATGGCCAATTGTTGTCTAACAACATGAAATATATGATAACTTTAAAACAATGTCGCCTGCGTGTATCAAGCTGGCACGGCTTCTGCTTGTGACTGTCAGCAACGGCTTGCACCCCGCCCGAGCTGGCGCCTGCCGGGCGTCGTTACTAAGCTTTCTGGCACCGGATGCTGGTTTCGAGTGGCAAGCAAAGGCTCCTGCGGGGAGCGCTCAAGGCAAAGGAGACACCATGCAGTGCATTCGCGGATTCGCCGCCAGCGGTAACGGCAATGGCCAACTCGGGGTGGCGACGCGGCGCCTGGTCCTGCTGCTGGCCTGGTGCCTGCTGGCGGGTTGCTCCGGTCTCGGCGGTCCTGACTTCAAGCGTCCCGAGGTGGCATCCAAGCAAAGCTGGTCCGAGCAGGCCGGGCCGCTGGTTTCAGCCGCGGCCACCATCCAGCCCGACTGGTGGACGGGACTTCGGCGATCCCTACCTGGATGATCTGATCGACCGGGCCATCGCCGGCAACATCGATATCCGCATTCTCGCCGCCCGCACCGGTGTGGCGAAGGCCGGTATCGATCAGGCGAGTGCCGGCGGGCAGCCTGTCGTGAGTGCGGGCGCGGGTACGGATACCTTCAAGGTCACCGGCAGTCCAGAGTCGACCAAGTACAGCACCGGCGTCGAAGCCAGCTGGGAACTCGACATCTGGGGAAAGGTTCGCAAGGGTGTCGAGGCGCAGGAAGCCGAGTTCAAGGCGTCCGATGCCGACTGGCGTGCCGGTTATCTCACCCTGGTGTCGGAGGTCGGCACGGCCTATTTCCAGATCCGGAAGTTCGATGAACAGATCGAACAGCAGCAGCGCGCCATCGCCCGCAACCGGCAGATTCTGACGATCTACCAGGGCATGCTGGAGCGAGGGCCTGGTCCCGAAGACGCAGGTGCTGCAACAGCAGGCGGAAATCAATAACCTGCAGAACGGCTTGCTGGACCTGCAGCGGCAGAGAAAGCTGTCCGAGAACAGCCTGGCGACCCTGTTGGGCATGCCCGCGGACACCCTCCGGGTGCCGAAAGCGCCGCTGCGAAACTCCGTGACACCCATGGCCGTACCGGCGGGCCTGCCGTCCGATCTGCTGACCCGGCGGCCTGATATCGTTGCCGCCGAATACCGGGTACTGCGCGCCGTCAATCTCGAAGGGCAGGCAAAGCCTGGCAAGGCTGCCGACGATCAGTCTGAGCTGGCAGGGCGGGCGTGGCCGCCTTCTCGCTGGCCGATATCATGTCGACGACGACACTCGGGCTGTCGTCGCTGCTGTCCTTCCCGGTGTTCGATCCGAACGTCCAGGCGCAGATCAAGGTCAGCGCCGCGCAGACCAAAGTAGCGGAAGAGGAATACCGGCGCTCCGTGTTCAACGCCTTTGAAGAGGTGGAGAACGCACTTACCAACCTGTCGGCCCGTAACGCGCAGAAACAGGAACTGGAGAGCCGGCGCGAAAAGCTGGCGACGGTCTCCGACCAGATTCATGCACAGCTGGAGGAAGGGCTGGTATCACAGCTCGAGGTGTTCGAGGTCGAACGCACGCTGCTGTCCGCTGAACAGGAAATGCTGGCCAACCACTGGCAGATCCTGACCGACACCATCATACTCTACAAGTCACTGGGAGGGGGCTGGCCGAAAGAAGTGGTCGGGCAGACGTCCAAATAACAAACCGTCCTTGCAGGCATGGGCCCGGGATGCAACTCATTCTCAAGCCGATCTCCCAGCCCGGGCTGGAGCGAGATCATCGTCAACGACACATCTGTTTGCCATCGGCAGGCACGAACAGCCGTTCGTCGGCTACGATTCGCGCCTGGTAACACGGTTGTCGCGGCGGCATGCGCGCATTTTCGAGCAGGATGGCGTGGTTTACCTCGCCGATCTCGGCAGCCTCAACGGCACGACGGTGAACGGGCAGGCGGTCGGGAAAATACCGGTCAGACTGCAGCCCGGCACCGAAGTCTGTTTTGCGGGGCTGTGTTACCAGATCAGAGATTCTCGGGGCGGCCGCCAAGCGGGTGTCGCAGCGCAGCGGGGCGGCGCCGGTAATGCTGGTGCTGAAGCCGGAAAACCCCGAAAGCCCGCTCGAACCGATCGTCGTCAGCAGTTCCCCTTCCTGGTGAACAAGAAGAGCGAGGTGTTCGCCCGCTACAGCGAGCAGCTGCCCGATCAGCTCAAGTATCTCTCACGCCGTCATGCGCATATCTTCCTGCGCAATGACAGTCTCTACATCGAGGACCTGGGCAGCACCAACGGCACCTACGTCTCGGGCACCCGCCTCGAGGAACATGCCCGTCCGCTCGGCAACGGCGATGTCATCGCCCTGGGCGGCGAGTGTTTTGTGTATCGTGTCGAACTGGTATACGAGGATACCGAAGCGCGCGGCAGGGACCTGATCCGACGCATGTGGCCACGCAGGCTCCGGCATCGAGGATGTGACCCGGACGACGTTCGTCACCTCGGCCAACTCCTTCCTGGATATTTTCTGCATAGACGACGCCGGCGCGGACAATGATCCGGATGCCGACCATTGCCGGCAACGGGCGAGGTGGCGGGTGCCGATGCGGGGACAGGCGGCCCGGCCCGCGGCTGGCTGGCGCCGCTGGACCGCCTGCGATACTCCCTTCGCGAAGTTCGCCGTGCGCTGGCAGACGATACGCCAGCACGGCCGCGCCGCCTGTGGCCCGCCGGCGTTGCTGGCTGTCGCCGTGGCAGGGATCGCAACCACCGTGTACATGACCACGGCGGCCCAGCGGAATATCAGCACGCTGATCGAGGAGGGCGAGTACCAGCAGGCCGCCGTGGCGGCGAACGCCTACCTGGAAACGCACCGCAATGACCGGGATGTCGGTGAGCTGGCGACCGAGGCCATGCTGAAGGCGACGGCACCGGACTGGACCCGGCTCGTGATGAGCGGGGATTTCGCCGCCGCGCGGGACACGCTGGAAAGCGCCAGGCACTGGAGCACGAACAATGCCTCCGCCGCACCGCTGATCGACAGCATGCAGTGGGTCACCGATATGGAACAGTTTATTACCGAGCGGGGCGGGCCGGACGCGCCGATCGTCATGTTCGAGCAGGAGGACAAGGTCAACGCCTTGCTGGACTGGTGGGAAACCGACCCCAATGCCCATCATCGCTCGCTTGGCACCATCGTTCGGGAGGTTCCCGGGTTCGCCGAACTGCGTTCGCTGGCCTTCAGTCATCAGCGCGCGCTGCAAAGCCACAAGGATGCTGGAGTTCGACGGCGATCGACCGGTTGCGCGAGACGCTGGATGACAAGCTCCAGGCGGACAGGGCCGAGGAGCTGAGTGCGGTGCTGGCCGACTTTGCGAGCCGTTTTCCGCAGATCTCGGGTACCGAGAAACTGATCAGCGATCTCAACCGCTATCTGCCCATCGAGGCGCAGATCAGATCACGCGACTGGCTGCAGGCCGGCGAGAGCCTGTCGGCTGCCGGCTTCCAGACCCCGCCGTTTCGTGCCCGCGCCGCCTTCATCACCGCAACCTGTTGCCGGGTGAGGATGTCGTGGACAAGTACCGGGAGGCAGCACAGGCCTGGCGGGACGGCGAGTTCGACCGGGCGAACCACCTGCTGCAGGAACTGGCGGCAACCCGCTGGCCGGAGCCGGCCGAACGCAGGCTGGAAAGGAATTCGCGGCTCAGCAGCGACTACGCACAGTTACAGGCGGCGCGCGGCACGCCGGGCTATGATGAACAACTGCTCGCATTCTATACTGCGCTCGATCCCGCGCAGGACACCTATTATCTCGACGCGGTCAAGGGCGAGTTCGAGGCGCACCGGGAAAAGGCGCTTGCGCGTGCGCAGCAGGCGTTCGAGAATGCCCGTGCCAGCTGGCAGAAATATCGAGACAAGGGCGGGATCCGTGGTCAGCACCGGCTCGAGGCCGGCGTGACACCCACCTTTCGCAGCCTGGCGGGATATGCTCAGCGAGGCCTACCGGGATGCAAGCTACGAGCGGAAGATTTACGGCCTGCTGAATGCCGACTATCCCGGTGAATCGGAGAAACTGTACCGGCAGATCGCCAAGGAGGTCGGTTTGCAACGGCGCTCGCTGGCGGAGCTCTCCATGGTGTTGGAACCTAAGCTGAAGCAGGCTAAACTGCAGCTTATCCCGGAACTGCTTGCGGACCAGCCGTCCGGCCAGCCGGAGGGAACAGCACCCGATTCCTCGGAACCGAACAAATAGCGGGCGCCGTACGACGATCGCGATCATGAACGGCGCGCGCTGACTCAGTACGGATTCGCTGGGGTGGGCTATGAGCGCGAACGACGAAAAACTGAAGCGATTATCCGCCGCCCTCGAGGACCACGGCGCCGAGGGCATCGATATCCTGTATTCCGAACCTTCGAGAATGATCGCCGCGACGATCTTGCTCATGCTGTTGATCGTCGTATCCGGACTGGTATGGTCGTTTATCGGGCGTGCCGACGTCATCGTGTCGGCGCCCGGCGTACTCGGACCGGAAGACGAGGTGCGGCGCGTGTATGCGCCGATCAACGGCGAACTGGTGGATGTCTACGTAACCGAGGGGGCGCCGGTCTCGGAAGGCGATCTGCTCGCCCGGCTGAATGCGCGCGATGCGATACAGGTAGCCGCGAACGCGCTCGAGGCGGAACTTGCGCTCAAGCAGGCCGAGCAGGAACACAAGGACTTTCCGGCGCGCCGGGAACTCATGCAGCGTCACGCGGAGACCCTGCAGGCACAGATCGAGACCGCCGAACAACTGCACGAAAAACGGGTTACCGAAGGGCTGGCCAAGCTGTCGGAGTCGCAAAAGGCCAAACTCGAGGAAGCACGCGGCACGCTGGAAAAGGCCGGCAGGACCCGTGATGCCGCGAATCGCGATCTGAACAAGCTGCAACGGCTGTTCTCGCGGCCGGGCGGTGGCGGCATCTCCAAGAACAAGGTCGATGAGGCGCGCGATGCCTACCTGGTCAGCGAGACCGACAACAAGCTCGCCGAGGCGAAGCTGGGGGAACTCGAATTCCAGCTGAGCGAAGAGTACGCCAGGGCGAAAGCCGAGTTCGACAGCAGCGACCAGAAGCTGGAGGAACTGCGCATAGAGCACGAAAAGGCGCTCAACGACATCAAGCAGGAAGAATACCGCATCGAGCTGAAATACCGCAGCGCCCGCCTTGCCGCGGAGGCGGCCACGCGAATCACGTTTGACAACATCGACGCCGAGAACTACCTGCGCATCCTCTCCCCCGTGTCCGGCGTCGTCACCTACGTGGCGTCGACGCAGAAAGGTGACAAGGTCCAGGCCAATTCGCCGCTGGTCAGCATAGCGCCTAAAGGTGCGCGCAGCGTGCTCAAGATCGACATCAATGAAAAGGACCGGGGTTTCCTGCACGAGGGGCTGGAGGTCAAGATGAAGTTCAGTGCGTTTCCCTACCAGCGCTACGGGTTCATCACCGGCACGCTGGATTATATCTCGCCCTCGACCCAGCGGTCCCAGTCGGATACCTTGGTCTACAAGGGCCATGTCAGTCTCGGCAAGGATCACTACGAGGTCAATGACATCGACTATCCCGTGCGCTACGGGATGGCCGCGATCGCCGAGGTCGTGGTGCGCAAGCGCCGGCTGATCGACATGGCCATCGACCCGCTGCGCCAGCTGTGATACGAACAGGGACGAGAGGCGGAAATACCGGGCAACGCGTGGGAGGCAAGGCTGACAATGACTGATCTGGTAAAGATCGATGAAGAAGTGATCACCACCGAGGATTTCGTCAAGTTGCTCAGGTTTACCGGGGCATTCGACAACCTCCTGGAAGACATCATCAAGGACAAGCTGACCGTGCACGCGGCGAAGCAGGCCGGCATCACGATCACCGACGAGGAACTGCAGGAGCGCGCCGACCAGTTGCGCCGCGCCAAGGGCCTGCACCGTGCGGTTGACATGAACCGCTATCTCGATGCCACCCGGATCACACTGGACGACTTCGAGCAGTACCTCACCGAGATGCTGTATCACGAGAAGATGCTCGAGCGGGTCGGTACCGATGATGCCATCGACGAGTACTTCAACCTGAATGCGCCGAAGTTCGACAGTATCGAGATCAGTCACATCGTGGTGGACTCGGAGGGCAAGGCGCGGGAAATCATGGCCATCCTGGAGGACGATCCGGACAGTTTCGGGGAACTGGCACGCGAGCATTCCCTGGCGGACACCCGCGATGACGGCGGCTACGTCGGCCGGGTGTTGCGTGGCGCCCTGCGCAGTGATGTCGAAGCCAAGGTGTTCAACGCGGCCGAGGGCGACCTGCTCGGTCCGTTTTCCTCGGCCGACGAATCCTATTTCGAAATCTTCACGGTGAATGCCAAGCGGCCCGCCGTAGTCAACGAAGACACCACGGCCGAAATACGCCGCCTGTTGCGGGATGAATGGATCGCGGCGCGGGCGCGTGAACACCGCATCGAGATTTGCTAGCACATGGCACAGGACCCGGGCGAGCTCTGTTCTGTCGAATTTCTCGGCGCCGTCGAGATATTCTCGGCCTTCAACAGCGCTGAGCTGGAGGCGCTGGCGAAAAGCGCCGAACTCCGGAATTTCGAATTCGGTGAAGCCGTCTTCAATGCCGGCGATCCCGGTGACGGGCTCTATGTGATAAAGAGCGGCGCGGTGCGCATTTTCACCGAGGAACAGGGCAAGGAAATCAGCATGGGGGTCCGCAAGGCCGGCGAGGTGTTCGGCGAAATGGCGGTGCTGCGCGACTACCCGCACGAGTCCTCGGTACGCGCATCCTCCAAAACCGAGTTATTGTTCTTTCCCCGCGACAGATTTACCGCCGTCCTCGGTGGCAATACCGCCGCCCAGACGTTCATTGCCAGCTACGTCGCCATCAGTTCCCTGGGCGGTTTTGTGTCGCGCTTGTTCAAGTTGCGCGGCAAGGTCAACAAAAACGAGATCGAGGAATACATCCGCAGCGTCGGGATCAAACGCGTGCGCGCGGGCAAGGTGATCCTCGAACAGGGCGGCACGGATGACCGCCGCCTGTACGTGTTGCGCCAGGGACGGGTGCGAGTCGTTCACGCCGAGGGCAAGACCGAGTACCCGCTCGGCAACCTCGAGAAGGGTGAAATCTTCGGTGAAAAGAGCTGCCTGCTGCGCCAGGAGCAGCCGGCGACCGTCATTGCCGAAAGCGACACGGTGTTACTGGTTATCCCGGAAAAGACCGTTCACTTCATCCTCGAACGCAATACCAAGCTGCGCGACGTGCTGGATGAACGCATCCGCTTTTTCGAGCGCGATCTGGAGCGGCAGAAAGTCCTGTCGGAACGCAGAAACCGGCCGCTGCTGCTCGATCTGTGGTCGCGGCCCGAGTCGGGGGAGCGGATCATCAAGCGCTTCCGGCTGGTGGAGCAGGCCGAGGAGATGGATTGCGGTGCGGCCTGCCTCGCCATGATCTGCAGGCATTACAACATTCCCATGACGCTGGGGAAACTGCGCGAACTCGCCAACGTGACACGCGAGGGCGCGACACTCGACAGCCTGGCGCGGGTCGGGGAATCACTGGGGTTCACCACGCGCGGGGTACAGTGCACCTTCCAGGCCCTGCTCGGCTTCGAGCTGCCGTTCATCGCCCACTGGGAGGGCTACCACTACATCATCGTCTACGGCCTGTCCAAACACCATGTCTGGGTGGCCGACCCGGGACCGGGGTTTCGCAAGCTGACCATCGCCGAATTCGAAAAGGGCTGGACGGGGACCTGTCTGCTGTTCACGCCCGGCAGCGAGATGATGCAGCTGGTGACCGCACGCTCGCCGTGGCTGCGGTTTGTCGGCTACCTGAAACCCTACAAGAAGATCCTCGCCTACCTGTTCATCGCCACCTTCGTTATCCAGATACTGGGCGTGGCACCGCCGTTGATCATCCAGCACATCCTCGATGAGGTGATCGTGCACGAAAACGTGTCGCTGCTGCACGTGCTGATCGTCGGGTTGATCCTGACCAGTGTGTTCACCCAGCTCACGAGCCTGATGCGGGCGTTCCTGTCCAATTTCATGATGCGCAACATGGATTTTTCCATGATGTCGGGATTCTTCAAACACGCCATTTCGCTGCCACTGCAGTTTTTTGCGAAACGCAAGACCGGCGACATTATCGCGCGGTTCCAGGAGAACCAGACCATCCGCTCGTTCCTGACCGAGTCGACCGTTACCACGCTGCTCAACCTGTTGATGGTGTTCATCTACTTCAGCATCCTGTTCCTCTACAGTACCAGGATGACCCTGCTGCTGGTGATGCTGGTGATACCGATCCTGGTCATGACGGCTGCCGTCACGCCAAAACTGAAGGCCTATGCACGTACCGTGTTTCAGGCCTCGACCGATGCCCAGTCCACGCTGATGGAGATTATCGGTGGCGCCGAGACCGTCAAGGGCATGGGTATCGAGCGGCCGATGCGACTGAAATGGGAAAAGAAATACGCCCATGCACTCGGCGTCGGGTACCGCGCACAGCGCTTCAACATCCTCGTCGGGCTGGCAAGCCAGCTGATGAACGCGACCGTCACCATTTCCATCCTGTGGCTGGGCACCGACCTGGTACTCGCGCATGAACTCACCATTGGTCAGCTGATCGCCTACAACGCCCTGATGGGCAGCGTCATGAGCCCGTTGATGGGCCTGGTGGCGTTATGGAACAAGTTGAACGAAGCCGGCGTGGCCATGGAACGGCTGGGTGATATCCTGGAGCTGGAACCCGAACAGAAACCCGAGGAGATCGCCTCGCGCGTCCTGCTACCCGACCTCAAGGGCGATATCGATTTCAGGAACGTCTATTTCCGCTATGGCGGCAATGAAACGCCCTACGTGCTGGAAAACATCAGCTTCAGCATGCGCTCGGGCGAACTGGTCGCCATTGTCGGCCAGAGTGGCTCGGGCAAGACCACCCTGGCAAAACTGCTGGTGGGATTCTACTTGCCCACGGAAGGCACGCTCACCGTCGACGGGTACGACCTGACGGCGATCGACAAGGAGTATTTCCGCGCACAAATCGGTTACGTCATGCAGTCGAACCTGCTGTTTTCCGGGACCATCGCCGAGAACATCGCCAGCGGCGTCGATAATCCCGACCGCAACCGCATCATCGAAGTGGCCAAGCTGGCGGATGCCCACGGCTTTATCGCCAAAATGCCGCTGGGTTACGAGACGGTGGTCGGCGAGCGCGGTGTCGGTCTGTCGGGTGGTCAGCTGCAGCGCCTGTGCATTGCACGCGCCCTGTACCACAATCCGCGCCTGCTGATTTTCGACGAGGCGACCTCGGCGCTGGACACGCATTCGGAAGGCAACATACTCAGGAGCATGCAGCAGATACTCAAGGGCCGCACCGCGGTGGTGATTGCCCACCGTCTGAGCACCATCATGGATGCCGACAAGATACTGGTGCTGTATAACGGGAGCATTGTCGAGGAAGGCAATCACAGGGAGCTGGTGGACAGGAAGGGCATGTACTACCAGCTGGTCAAGAAACAGCTCGCGAACACCTGATGAAAGTCATCGAGCCGAAAACGGAATCAGCGATATCCTATGGCGGGCTGATCGAGAAGCTGGAGATCCTGCGCTCGACCCTGCGCTGGGCGTCGACGCTGGACCGCCCGCAGATACAGAAGCTGCTCGGCCAGTGCAACGCCCTGCGCGACGAGGTCATGCAGCTGTCACGCAAGGAGCGTTTCGTGACCGCCACCGCCAGCGATACGGGTGCGCGCAGGCATACCACGGCACAGCGGCGCAAGGCCCTGCTGGACCGCAGCTTCGTCTTCGAAGGCGTGTTCGGTGAGAGCCTGAAACTGCTGGATGCGCTGGAGATCGCCGAAAAGGCCGCACCCACCGACCTGCCGGTGCTGATCGACGGCGAGAGCGGTACCGGCAAGGAGCTGATGGCCAAGGTGATACACGCCAACGGCAGCCGCGCGGACAAGCCGTACATCTCGGTCAACTGCGGTGCCATCCCGGACAACCTGCTCGAGTCGGAACTGTTCGGACACAAGCGGGGTGCCTTTACGGGTGCGGCTTCGGATCGCAGCGGCAAGTTCGAGGCGGCCGACACCGGCACGATCTTCCTGGACGAGATCGGGGAGCTCCCGCTGCCCGGCCAGGTCAAGCTGCTGCGTGTGCTGCAATCCAGTGAAATCCAGCGGGTCGGTTCCGACAGTGTCATCGAGGTCGACACGCGCATTGTTGCGGCCACCAACAAGAACCTGCAGAAGATGTGTAATGAGGGCACGTTCCGTGAAGACCTGTATTACCGCCTGGGCGTCATACAGGTGACCCTGCCACCCCTGCGCGAGCGCACGGACGAGATCCCGCTGCTGATCGATTATTTCGGTGACGAGGCCGCGGAAAAACTGCAGCGCCGGCCGGTCAAGCTGAGCCGCCGCCTGCGCACCTTCCTGCTCAACCATCCCTACCCGGGCAACATCCGTGAGTTGCGCAACATCATTTACCGCATCTCCTGCCTGGCCAGCGATACTGCCGATTTCGAGCACCTGCCGGAGTCCATCCGCCCCGAGGTGAAGGAGTCGAAACCGGCGGGGGGCGAGTCGCCGCCGCTGTCGCTGGCGGATACCAAGAAGGCCGCCAGCGACGCCGCGGAGCGGCAGTTTCTGGAACGGGGACTGCAGGAGCAGGGCGGCAAGGTGTCGGAACTCGCCCGCCAGCTCGAGATGAACCGGTCACACCTGCAGACCCTGCTGAAGAAGCACGGACTGAGTTCCAAGAACTACCGCGCAAAAAGCTGAATCGGCCGGCGCGGGTCGCTCAGTGCAGCGCCGCGGCGGCCTGTTCCCGGGTATAGAAGCAGCCGTTGCGCACGAATCCAGCGATTACCGTGTCCTTGATCGCGCTGACGCGGCCCGTGGAATCGCGCCGTACCACCCACTCGTCGGGCAGGCCATCGAGCAGGTGCATCGGCGCCGGCCGCCCGTCGGTGAAACGCGCCAGCGCCGTGTGGCCGCTCGCCGTGTCGTGGAATGCCGGCCGGAATCCACCGGATTGATTCTCTTCACTGACCCCGCCCGTGCCGACGAATGCCAGGTTCTGTCTCCTGAGAGTCTCCGTGGTCAACAGGTTGTTCATGGGTCATGCCTCGCTGGTTTCGGTGTGTCGCTTTCACAATAAGTAAATGCATCGATCGTGCCAGATCCGCCTGTATGTCCCGGGTATGCCGTTAAGCCGCAGAAATACAAGACATTAAGACCTGCGTGACTGGCCGTGAGTGGCGCAGGTCGAGCTGTGCACCGGGAGTTTGGTGGGCGGAAAGCCAACAGACCACGGCCGGCAGTGGCCGGTTGCGGGCAACAGTGACGGGTGTACCGACAGGGGCGCGCGTTCATGTGCGGGTACCCGGCAGGCGTCCGGGCTTGCCGGCGCCCGGCGGCGGTCCGTTCCGACCGCGTCACGCAAAAAAAAGCGGAGTTCACGAGGAACTCCGCAAGTGGGGGGGTGGAGTCTGGTCAGCAGGTCGTGTCAGCCAATCCCAGCCGGGCTGGCCGCGTTCACCGACAGGGTGCTGAAGCTGTTCACGATGGTTCCAGAGTTGCCTTCGCCATTGTAGACGTTGAAGATCGTCGGGTTCTGGTACACGTTAAAATCATAATCAATGTAGTTGTTGGTAATGTTGTAGAGGCCCGGGAAGCCTTGATCGTGCACGGCTTGTATCCAGTTGGTGGTGAAGCCACCGCAGATATCCATCACGGCCGCCTGGTCGAGGTCCCTGCTTACCGCTAGATCGTTGATGACGAGTTTGCTCATTGTCGTGTCTCCTGGTCAGTTAGATGATTCGCTCTGAGCGGTGTGGCGGGTTGCCTCCGCTGGCTGACCTATTTATTTGCAGGAGCCGTGCCAATGGGGTCACATCTGCTGAGAATTTATAATAACTAGCTGTTTTTATTTTTGAATAATGTTCATCGACTGGATAATACCGGTCCGACCCCGCGCCTGGCCGCCCGTGTTTGTCTGGACGAAACCAACGTACTCGCTGGAATTGGTTCGTCCCGGCGCAACACCCGGTGGCAGGAAGGTGTGCAGGCATCGGCTGTGTCCGTATGCGGTCAGCCCAGGTGCCGTTGCCAATCTCGAGCCGAGACCGGCTGGCCGCCCCGCAGGATTTTCCAGTGGCGTGGGTCGAGCGGCCCCGCTGTTCAGGGAAGCTCATGCACCGGCTTGCGCGCCTCCGGGCTCGTAGCAGGCGGGTCACGTCACCCATGCATCCCGGGCTCAGGCGACGGATGCATCGCCAGGGGCTCGATTGGTGACTGATCGGTATCTCCCCCATACGGGCGTAAAAAAACGGAGGTCCTGGGACCTCCGTAGATGTTGTGCGACGCGGAATTTCCCGGTCGCGAAACGCCGTCTCTTACAACGAGAATGACGACAGGGGCCCCCCGAGATCGATGGCCGTTATGACGCTGACGACAGGTGCAACCTGTGTCACGATCGTCGGGCTGCCGAGTCCGCCGTTGCTGGATACGACCGCAGCCAGAAACGCACCGGTATCAACGTGGAAGTCCTGCAAACCGCCGCGCACTTCGGCCATGGCCTCGCGGTCGAGTTCCTTGCTGCTTGAAAGATCAGTAATGTTCATCGTAGTCGTACTCCTAGGTCTAGGGTTGTCGAAAAGGGTCAGGGTAATGTCATGAGCGTTCTCGCTCATGGCTTATGTAAAGCAGGAGCCGTGCCAATCGCTAAAGCTTTGCGTAAAAAATTTATAAGTACATGTATATTATACATATCTAATTGTCTGTTGCCGGCCGGTGCCGGGAGCAGGCAACTACGGCGTTGGCGGTCTGTTCGTTGCCTGCAAACATAAACGGGTGAAAAGTTTGTACTCCGGCACATGGCGGCGTGACGCCTGCGCCAGCCTAGGGCCTGCCCGGCGTCCGGCCCTGATCCGGCCACCACCGATACCTGGCGGTCTCCGGGCATCGGGGCATGACGATGCCCGGCCGGAAGGGACGGGGGTGCAAGACGGCACAAATAAAAAGCGGAGGTCCGAAGACCTCCGCTGCTACTGCGCTGGCTGTCAATCCGTGAGGATTAGAAGTACCAGGGATACAGGCCGCCGAACGTGGTGGAGTTATCCTCCTGGTTGTAGGCGAAGATCGCCGAGTTCGCCGTGGTCTCGTTCAGGCTCACCTGGACACCGCCGAAGTTCTTCATATTCACATCGCTCGTCGCTATGGTCTGGCTGTAGATTTCCTGGCCGCCGCCGCGCACTTCGGCCAGGGCCTTGCTGTCGAGTTCCTTGCTGATGGAAAGGTCATTGATGTTCATGGTGGTATCTCCTAAGTAAAAGTTGTCGAAACGGTTTGGGTTTGGGTCATGAGCGTTGTTGCTCATGACGGGTATAGAGCAGGAGCCGTGCCAACTCCGTTTGTTCCCGGAAACAAATTTACAACTAATTGATATTAAACATATTAAATATCACAGTCCCGACGGGGCGCGGGCCGCGTAGCGGCTCCCTCGGGCATGTTGTTCGCCTCGCGCGAACCTTCCCGGGCGCAAAGTTGGGTAACAGGCAACGCGAGTGATCCGCTACCCGGGGCGGGGCAGTCCCAGCATCCGGAGACCGCGCATCACCGCCCGGCCGGGGGACGGAGCAGGGCGCGCGAACGGCCGTGGCAGGCGCCCCGCCGGCGGTACGCCCGCCGCGACGGCCTGGCGGCGGCTTCCGGTCCTGCCCGGTGAACATCCGAACCGGTGGCGGGAAACGCACCCACGCGCTTTTGCCCATCACGGGGGTTGCGCGCCGCTCCCCGGTACCACGTTCCCGCCGCGTGTGCACGGCACATCGGCAGGGCCGGCTGGCGTGGAACACTTCATAGACGGCGTTTGCAACCCCGGCGCTCGTGCTGCGCGTGTTCCGGGCCTGTCGGGCGCGGACCCAGGGTAAGGGGGAGTCCGACTCAGGTACGTCAAGCGCAATGACTGCCGCGCCGCCGCGTGTCGATCGGCTCGATTTCAACCGGCTGCGGGTGGCGTTAAATGCAGTCATGCTCGCCGCTACTTCGGTGCACGGCATCACCTGTGAGGCGTCGCTACACCGGTTCGATGGCAGGTGCCCGTCTCCTGCACGCTGCCACACCCGCGGGCTTTCCGAACGCTGCACAGGGCAGCCGGATGTGATCCGCGGCCCTGGTCGATATCCTGGCCGGCACACAGGCGGTGATGCCGTCTTGCAAGCCACGCAAGCGGAACACCTGCTGGAGCGGCGGGCCATCGGCATCTGATCAACCGACAGCAACGTCACGAGGCCCCGCCGCAGGCGGCCGTCGCGAGGGCGCTGCTGTACGGGGATTCCCCGCGCCGCTGATCGCGAGGTGCGGCAGACAATGGCCGCCTGAAACACGAATACGCATGCCGATCCGCTGCGCTCGCCAGCGACTCGGAGTCCTTAACGAGCTCGTGCCGGGGCTCGACAACCCGCGGTCATGCACACGGCGCGAACCACGTCATCCCGCGACAGGTGGGGTTGGTAAAAACCCACCCCCGGTATGCCCGGGATCGAGGTAATCGAACCCGGCTGCCGGGTGTTGTTCGCCACCGTGGCCGGCGTGATCGCCATACCGGACACGAGCCTGGCCGGAGGCAGATTCGGGAATGCGTTCAGGGCCCGCGCCGTGCCGCTCCTGTTGATAACCGGCAGCGGGTATATCCGCACAGCGTCCAGCCTGGCGCATCAGTCCGCGTTGCGGGAAGTCTCCGCTGCTCCTCTCCTTAAGCAGGGCTTCGGCTGTGGGGTGAATCTTCCAAGACATCGACGGGGGTGTCTGGGATGAGCGTCAACATCAGGTACGCCGCCGGAGGGCAGGGGGATAAAAAAAAGCGGAGGTCCGAAGACCTCCGCCGGGGTGATGGCTGTCTGCCCGCAAGGATTAGAAAACCCAGGGATAGAAGCCGCCGAACTTGGTGGAGTTATCCTCGTAGTTGGAGGCAAGGATCGCCGAGTTCGCCGTGGTCTCGTTCAGGCCGACCTGCACACCGAACACGTTCTCTTGATACACTTCGCTCGTCGCTACGGTCTGGCTGCCGATCTGCTGGCCACCGCCACGCACTTCAGTCAGGGCCTTGCTGTCGAGTTCCTTGCTGCTGGAAATGTCTTTGATCATCATGGTGGTATCTCCTAAGTAAAAGTTGTCGAAAGGTTTGGGTTTGGGTCATGAGCAGTTTGCCGCTCATGTTGGGTATAAAGCAGGAGCCGTGCCAACCCTGGGCATCTATCCGAAATAAATTTACAACATATTGAATATAAACGTATTATTATTTTCAACCCGGGTCGGTGGCCATACCCGGGCGGGCCGGTGCAGGACGATATGTTCGCCTCGTACGAACCATTCAAGCATCGATGTTGGCTGGCGGGTAACGCTGAAGCGTGCACAACGGCCAAACAGGAAGGCGTGTGGGGATGCCTGACCGACGCAGCCGTTTGCGCCGGCAATCAGGTGGCGGCAAAGGGCGGTGTCTTCGAAGTGCCGTGCACGCCACGGCGCGTGTATGTATGCCGTCGACGGCGGTTTGGGTGCAGGCGCCTGCCGGTGCGGCTGGCGGCGTTCTCCGGGACTCGCCACGCGCGTGCTTCGACCGCGTGATGCCGGCGTCGGATGGGCGCGCAAAAAAAAAGCGGAGGTCCTAAGACCTCCGCGGGTACAGCACGGCTGGTGTCCCTGACGGGATTAGATCCAGTAGAGCGGATAGCCGTAGTCGAACTTGGTGGAGTTGTCCTCGTAGTTGGAGGCAATGATCCCCGAGTTCGCCGTGGTGTTGTTCAGGCTCACCTGGACACCGAACAGATTCGCCTGATCCACATGGCTCTGGGCCACGGTCTGGCTGCCGATCGTCTGGCCGCCGCCGCGTACGTCGGTCAGGGCCTTGCTGTCGAGTTCCTTGCTGATGGAAAGGTCTTTGATCATCATGGTGGTATCTCCTAAGTAAAAGTTGTCGAAAGGTTTGGGTTTGGGTCATGAGCGTTGTTGCTCATGACGGGTATAGAGCAGGAGCCGTGCCAACCCGGGTCTGGTCGCGCAAAATAATTTTTAACGTATTGAGATAAAACAGATTAAATGTTATCGCCGCGCCCGGGTGCCGGCCGCGGGCGGGGTGGCGCAGGGCGATATGTTCGTGACGTGCGAACCTTTCCGGTACCGATGTTGGGTGACAGACGACGCCGGTGCATGGGCGTCGTGCAGGGACAAGGACACGGGCAGGCGCATGCTGCGAATGCAGCGCGTGCTGCGGGGCGTACAGACCCGCGTTGTCGATACTACCGGTTCGGGTCTAGACCGAAACCGGCGAGACTGAAATGATCAGGGAAGGCCCGATTTTCGAAAAGGCACGACTCAAAGGACTGAAGTGGACTCTGCTGCTGCCGGTTCCAACCCCCGCCCGTAATCCGGCGCATCGCCGCCCGGTCAAGTTCCACACTCTCCTTCAGATCATTGATTACTATGCGTGCCATCATCTGTCTCCTGTGTCTGCCCGCGGTACCCGCAATGCTTGATATTCGGGTACGTGACGCCGTCTTACCCGGGTGAATCGGACTGATCAGCGAGCGCCTGCCCCGTATCACCCTGTAAAAAATGTATACCTTGATCTCTCCGCCCGCTTCAGATCACGCCGGGGCGCTGGCGTCTTATCCCTGAATACCGTTTCACGTCCATAATATAGCTGGCTTTTTACTAACATTACAGCGGCGGCACTGTTGGACAGCTGGCGTAGAAAGCAGACCGGGATTATCAGCCCAAGCGATTAATATTCCAGTAATTTGATCACCGGGGCCGGTTCGGGAACGGCGGCCGCAAAGCGCGATCGACGGCTCCGCCCGGGTAAAACGTCGCTAAATGCTGACAACACAAGCGGATGTGTACTAAAGTGAAGGCAAATGAAGGGCGTAGCAAGGCGGTATTAGACCGGCACGCTGCATGGAGGAGAAAGCTGCCTGCAGCTGAGGAAATGTTCGCCTTTGACAGCGCAATCCATCATTACCTGAAGACATGTGCGGCGGGCGCGTCAATAATGCCGCCGCCCCTGAATTGCGGACAGGGTCACCCAGGCAGCTGGCCTGATTGACGAGGGAGGTTACGGGATGAGTTACCGCTGGTGGTCATGCTGTCGCACGACGACAGGAAGGCGGCGTAGCATCAACGAAGATGCCTATCTGAGTCTCGACGAGCTGGGATTGTGGCTGGTTGCCGACGGCATGGGCGGCCATACCCGGGGTGACGTCGCCAGTCATCTGATCGTGGAGGCTTTCGAGGGCCTGACCAGGCCGGATTCGCTGGAGAATTTTGCGTGCGAGGTCAAGGCGAGGCTCGCCATGGCCAATCAACGCATGCGCGACGAAGCAAGCAAGGCCGGGTCCGATCAGTTGATGGGCAGCACCGTGGTGGCGTTTCTGGTGTACAAGCGCGAATGGATGTGCCTGTGGGCTGGTGACAGTCGCGCCTACCTGTTGCGCGATGGCCGGCTGATGCAAATCAGCCGTGATCACAGCGTGGCCGAGGAACTCGTGCAGCGCGGTGAGTTACGCCGTGACCAGGCGACGTCGCACCCGTCGGCCAACCGTATCACGCGCGCAGTCGGTGCACAGGATCAACTGGTGGTTGACCAGTACCGTTCCTTTCTGCGGGACGGTGACGCCGTCCTGTTGTGCAGCGACGGACTGACCAAGGAGGTCAGCGACGACGAAGTCGCCGCCATCCTGGATGACTACGACTGTGAGGAGGCCAGCGAGGAACTGCTGGAACTGACGCTGGAACGCGGCGCACGCGACAATGTCACGGTGGCCGTGATTCGCTTCGAGTCGACGACCGGGTTCGGCGATCATCACCAGGACGATACCGCGGTGAATTACGGGCTGACGCACAGGCAGCACCAGCTGGCGAGGCAGGCGCCGCGCGACCGCGTGCGGTTGAGCGATGAGCGTTCGGGTGTGGCGGTGTAACGGGTCATGGCGAGTTTTGCACACGCATTGAAATCCTTCAGAAACGGAGACCTTCCGCAGGAGCAGCTGATTGCGGAAGTCGAGCGTATCCTGGCGGATGGCCGGGGTGATGAAACCTGGTTGCTGGAGACGCTCGATGAGGAACATACCCGGGCGCCACTCCCGGCCGAGGTTCACGCGGCGGTCAAGCGCCGGATAGAACAGTCCGCGTATGCCAAGCGGCAGGGCGCCGACGGGCGGGTCGCCGTCGGGGATGACTTTGCCGATCCTGATGCCAGCCGCACCTGTCTGGCCACGCAGCTCGTCGGTAGTCATGAACTGGTGCAGTCCGCCGTCAGCGCGAAGGTAGCGCAACTGCCTCGCAGCGGCCAGCCTGGTCCCGGTTCGCTGCCGGAATTCGAGAAGATCAAGGGCGTGGGTGATGTGCTGAACGACCGTTTCGTTCTCGAGGAACGTGTCGGCTCGGGTGGCATGAGCACGGTCTACAAGGCGCTCGACCGGCGCAAACTCGAAGCCGACGACCGCAACCCGTACGTGGCTGTCAAGGTCCTCAATCTCGAGTTCCGGGCTCACCCGCAATCGCTGATTGCACTGCAACGCGAGGCGAAGAAATCGCAAAGCCTCGCTCATCCGAACATCGTCCGGGTCTACGATTTCGACCGTGATGGTGACACCGTGTACATGACCATGGAATATCTGTCCGGCAAATCGCTGACGCAAATATTCCGGGCGCGCGATTTCAAGGGCATGTCGCAGGAGGAGGCGCTACCCATCCTGGAACAGATTGCGAGTGCGCTGAAGTTTGCCCACGACAGTGGCATCGTGCATGCGGATTTCAAGCCTGCCAACGTCATCATCATGGACAGCGGTCAGGTAAAGATCATCGACTTCGGTATTGCGCGCGCTTTCCAGCGGCCCGACCAGGCCGACATGGAGGCAACCCGTTTCGATCCAGGTTCTCTCGGGGCCTTGACCCCTACCTATGCGAGCCCCGAAATGCTGGAGCACCGGGAAGTGGACCCGCGCGACGATGTCTATGCGCTGGGTTGCATTGCCTATGAAATGATGACCGGCCGGCATCCCTTCGGCCGCATGCAGGCAACCGAGGCGCGGGATGGCGGGCTGCAGCTGGAACGCCGCAAGGGCCTGACGAGCAGGCAGTGGAAAGCCCTGAAAGGGGCGTTGGCCTTCAGCCGTGAGCAGCGCACACCGACGGTCATGCTGTTATGTAACGAATTCAGCTGCCGGGGGTTGGCGTCCTCAACCGTCGCCAGGTTGTCCGGACTGGCAGCGTCGGTGCTGGTGGTGGCCGGTATCGCCGGTTATTACTATCATTCGGTCACCCGACCGACGCTTGAAGCAGTGCCAGCCGCTGTGGCGACGGCCGGGCGTGTCGCAAGCGGCGACCGGGAAGCCGACGCCAGTGCCACGGTTTCACAGATCGAGTCTGTTGCGAGGACGGAGCCATCCGCAGCGGGGGCGGAACAGCTCCCTGCTGCCGACATGCAGCTGACCAGGGCGGAACCGCAGGTCCCGGTGAAATTGGCCGTCACGGAAGTGCCCAAACTCTTGCTCTCGGCGATTATGCCTGTGCTGGACCGGGTGCCCTGTGCGGCCCTGGACGCCACTGTCGATAACGGGACCGTGAAGGTGAACGGCTATGCCTCGCAACAGTTCGACGTGAAGCAGCTGGAAAGTGAGTTGCTGGCGCTGCCCGGGGCAACCAGGGTCGCCACCGACGTGACGCCGGTCAGTGCCGAGAAGTGCGCCGTGATGGATCTCTATGAGCCATACTGGCGTGTCAATAAAGCCCACGGGGAGGCCACCACGATACGCACCCGGAATGAGCACGGCGAGCTCATCGAAGGGGATTCACTGGTCGTCAAGATAACCACCCCGCCATACGATTCCTACGTCAATCTGGATTATTACTCCCTGGACGGGGGCGTGGTGCACATGGTCCCGGGGCCGCGTATCACGGCCAACCAGACGCCGCCCAGCTACGCAGCCACCATCGGTGACCTGGGTGAATGGACCATCGCGGAGCCGTTCGGTACAGAACTGGTGGCCGTCCTGAGCACGCCGAAACCCTTGTTCGACCAGCCGCGCGAAGAAGTGGAAAAAGGCGCCGACTACCTCACGGCGCTGCGTGGCCGCCTGGATGAACTGGACAAGGAGTCAGGGCGGGATAAGATCACCGCGGAGTTCGTCATGATCAACACGAGACCCCGGACGCTGCTGGAACGGCTCAAGGACAAGGCCCTGGGTCGCAGCAACTAGGGACGGGCTACGGCGCCTTCGCAGCCGGGATGCCCTACGGCAGTGTCTTGGCCACGCGGAAGCCGTTGAGCAGGTAACGCACCGTCGTATCGTAAGTGAACCGGCTTGCCGAGTGTGCATAGGTGCTGTCGTTGCGCCACGAACCGCCACGGATTACATTTTCACGACAGTCGTACGCGGTCCATGCTGAACCGTCGCTCGGTGCACCGTCATAGGATTTGTGCCAGCAATCCTCTACCCATTCCCATACGCCACCGTTCATGCCGTAGATGCCGAAGGGATTGGACGGGAAGGCATCGACGTTGGCCGGCGCCGCCTCGCTCCAGTCACCGCCGCAACCCTTGCAGTCGGCCTTGCCCGGTTCCATTTTTTCCCCCCACCAGTAGCGTGACCCGGTCCCGGCGCGGGTTGCATACTCCCATTCCGCCTCGGTCGGCAGCCGGTATTTCTGACCAGTCACCCCGGATAGCCAGCGCACGTAGTGCTGGGCGTCGGTCCAGCTGATGTCCGTGGCCGGTGATTTATCCGAGGTGCTGACGTGATTGGCGATGGCTTTGCAGGCCTCCGCCTGTACACAGGCGTTCCATTGCCCCTGGGTGATCTCGTACTTGCCGATGGCATAGGGTTTGGTGATCGTTACCCTGTGTGCGGGTCTTTCACTGCGGTCGCCATGATTATCCCCCATGCCAAACGAACCCGGCTGCAACACGACCATTTCCGGGCAGTTGTCGCAGTCACTGACACTGTCGGTCTGGTGGACCACGATCGGTATCGGGGCAGGCGCCGGTGGTGGCCTGCTGGCCTCCGCCGGTGGCTCGGGCTTCACTACCGGTACCGATGTCGGCGCGGCGACCGGTTCCCGGATCAGTTCATGGTAGACAAAACCCGTGGTGCCGTCGGCGAGCTCAATGCGGTACCAGCTCTTGTCACGGGTGCGGCCGGTGACGCGCACACGTTCGCCGCGATCCAGTGTCCCGGCCAGTTCGGCACGCGAGGAGGGTTCCATGCGCACGTTGGAGCTGGTGACGGCCTCAAACAGAACATCCATTGCATCGATGGTGGGTCTCTCCTGGACGGCAGGGTGGCTTGACTGAACGGCAGGGGGGGCGGGCTCGGCGTAGCGTGCGACCCGGGCCCTGGCCAGCGCCGCAAAACGTCCGTCAGGGTAGACATCGAGATAAGCCTCGTAGTCTTCGGCGTGAGTACTGTTCTTGATGGATTCCCAGAACTCGAGCTCGTATTGTGCCTCGCCACTCTTGGGCAGGATGCCTGCGGTCGCCATACCGACGACGGAAAGGCCCAGTGACAAGCTCAGAAACCACACTCTGCAACCCGTCCTTATCATCATGATGATCCCTTGCTGGTGTTGTAAAGACTGGTCTGGTTTTACAATCAGTGCCAGTGAGGCTAGACGAGCAGGCACTTCTGTGCAAGCGTTTCACCGGACCCTGCAAGTATAAGGATAAGTGAAACGATCGCTGGAGTCGATTGTCTGTCACTGCGCGGACAGGGTGCTGCGGCCCGGCAGCGTCCCTGACGGTCTCCGCGACAGCTTGCAGGCAATACGTACTTGATTTAGCCAACATGTGATGTATGCTAAATCACGCGAGCGGTGTCGCGGTGAGCGCGGTGGTCCGCTCGTATGCAACAGGCAGAAGACTCATCGACACAGGGTCTGCTTTCAGACGCCGGTCCCTCGAGTGTGTGATTCGCGGGAAGCAGTATAACGGTCGTCAGCCGGGACCTCGGGGGGAAGAAATGCACATACGAATAGTCGCGGTGGCGGTATTGCTGGCAGTCTCGTGCGTGATAGCACTTGCCGCGGAGCGGACACCGGCACCCAAGGATGCCGTAGTCTATATTGTCTGGCCGCCCGATGGTGCGGTTATCAAAGGTGGCAAGCTGTGGGTTCGCATGGGGGTGCGTAATGCGGGAGTTGCCCCGAAGGGGGTCTGCATGCCAAACACCGGCCATCACCACCTGTTGATCGACACCGATCTGCCGCCCTTCGATCAGGTAGTTCCCTCGGATCGTCAGCACCTGCACTTCGGCGGTGGCCAGACCGAGGCGCGCCTCGAAGACCTGCCGCCAGGTAAACATACGCTGCAGTTGCTGCTGGCGGATTGCAACCATTTACCGCACGATCCGCCGCTGTACTCGAAGAAGATCACGATCACCGTACCGCCTTACTAATCGCGGGATCGCGTGCGAACACTTCGGGAACAACAGACAAAGGAAGACAGCATCATGAAAACCACGATCAGAAACATGACGGCCTGCCTGCTGACTGCGGTGCTGTTTTCCGGCGTAGCCATGGCAGACAGGACGCCGGCGCCGGGAAACGCCTACCTGTATGTGGGCTGGCCCAATGACGGCGAAGTGTTACCAGCCAACCAACCATTCAGGGTGTGGTTCGGTCTGCGTAATATGGGCGTGGCGCCGAAAGGTGCCAATGTTCCCAATACCGGGCATCATCACCTGTTGATCGACACTGATTTGCCTCCGCTGGATCAGGAAATCCCGTCTGATAGAAATCATCTTCACTTTGGTGCGGGACAGACTGAAACGACCATCGAACTGCCGCCGGGCAAGCACACGCTGCAGCTGCTGATGGGTGACTACAACCATATCCCGCACGACCCGCCGGTCTATTCGAGAAAGATCACGGTCTACGTCAGGTAGGTTTGCGATCCAGGCTGCAGCCCGCCAGCTGATAACCGGTGTGGCTACGGTTCGGTAGCCAGCACCAGTGTCGCCGGGGGTGTGGCTGTCTGGGCCCGTTCGCAGGCGGCGGTCAGAAATTCCCTGATAAACTTCTCCTTGTAGGATTGCGTCCACGATTCCGGCAGACCGATATCGATGGCGGCGCGATAGTCGATATGGACAGCGCCGCCGGAGGATGTGAAGCTGATACGTCCGTGGTTCGCCTTGAGGCTGCCATCCAGCTGTTCCCAGTAAATCGTGTTCCCGCTGCGGTGTACCTCCACGCGTGACCACTCGCGGCCGACCGGCCAGGGGAAGGCAAACTTCACCAGGAACTCCTGGCTGTCCCTTCCCGTACTGAGCCTTGTTGTCTCCCGGATCCAGTCATGCAGCTGCGGGTAGTCGGTGATGTCGTTGAAGATGTTGTAGACGGTCGACTGGCTGCTCTGAAACACGGCCTGCGCGTGTACCAGTTTCTGTTTGTCGGCAGCATCGGCCTCGAAACTCACCTCGATCAGAGGCTCCGCGATGACAGGTGTTGCAAGGCAGTTCAACACGGTGGCCAGGGTGCCAAGGCGCAAGATGTGTGTGAATGCATTCACTGCGGTTGCCTCCGGGTCAGGTCGGGGAAGTCACACAGGTGCCCAAACGCTGCAGTGGGTTCACCGCCGCACAGCTGCCTGTCGTGTTCGGTGTTGCCTGCGAGGGTCGAGGCGCTGCTGCTCATGGTTCATATGCCCGTTGTTCGGTCGAGTTACCGTTGTCTTCGCCTGTGTACCAGCAGCATGTGTGCCAGGTCCTCGCCAGCTTGGATGGCAAGGCAGTAACAGCTTGAACTGCGGAAGAATAGTGTCCTGGACAGCGGTGGTTTGGGGTGTGTGACGGGGAACGCGTCGGAGGGATCGTTGGTCGGCTGCAAACACAAAGCAGTCGGTGGTTGGCAGTTGCACAACTGCTGCATCAGGTGGGTGATCAGGACCCACCGGAGTGCTGTAACATCCAGGTGAACGGCAGACTGGAGCCGGCCGCACACGCCAGAGACACAGGGCGAAGCGGCTACAGGTGGATGAACCGGTTACCTGCTGCCCGATGATCTCTGCCAGTCGGCGCTACCTGCGACCCGGAGAGAGTGATTACAATACCCGTGGTATGCGCGTCGTCAACGGCGAGGGCCTCGGTGCCCGGGCCGGGCCACGGTGTTCAACGGGGAAGGTTCGGGAGGTAAATACTTTGAAGACCCTGCAACGACTGCTGTTCGCCCTGCCGTTGATCAGCAGTGTGGAGGCAGCGACGGATTACACCGTGGATTTTTCGCGCATCGACAACCTGGAAAGCATTCGCCCGCTGGTGCTGCACTGCGCTGACTTCGATGCGCTGGAGATCTACCGCAGCAAAATGGAGAACAGCACCAACCTCGAGGAGCTGCGCAGCACCCTGTCCAGTGTCGGCTTCGCACTGTTCAACAGGTGCCCTGACAACATTTCCGGGCCGGGCATCGCCCCGGTCAGGCAGCCGGAAGCGTCACTGACCGTGGACTACTCGGTTGATTTCACCCGGGTGAAGGACTTCAAGGTACTGCGCCCGCTGATCAAACAGTGTCGTGATTTCGGCGGGCTGGAGTCTTTCAGAGACAGGTTGCAGTCGACGGACAACCTTGAAGACATGCGCAAGACCCTTGTCAATGTCGGCTTCGGGATGTTCGAGGACTGTCCTGCCGGGATCTCGGGGCCGGGGATCACACCCAGTCAGTAACGCCGTGCGCGCTAGGCAGTCTGCTTGAAATAGATGAATTTTCCACGGCCACCCCGTATCTGCCGGCCTAGGCTGATTACGCCGCTGCCGCGCAGCACGATCTGTTCATGATGAAGATACACTTCATCATCATCGTCGATCTGAACGTAGGTGCCGTTGGTACTCTGATCGGTGAGGATGAAATTTGTCTGCTGGAAACCGAGGCGGGCGTGTATCCGCGACGCCAGTTCCGACTCGATCCTGATATCCGACTGGTCGCCCCGGCCGATCGTCAATGCGGGGCTTGCGGGTACCACGGTCAGGGTGTATTCACGCCAGCGCAGTCTCAGGCTGGGGCTGGCGCTGGTTCGTTCCTGGTACTGCGTAGGAATTGCAATACAGGTGATCGTCTCCTCATTGCAGCTTACCCGACAGAGGGGGGGTTCCGCGTCGGTATCCGCTGCATGCTGTACGTACAGCTGTAACCGCGCGCGCGCCAGTTCGCTGAGCTGCCCGGTGATGGTCCTGGTGGCAAAGATCTGTCCGGGGGGGACCTGTTCCATCAGCTGCTCTGCCAGTCCGCGTGCCCCGTCCACGGGGGATGGCGCCGCATCGTCGGAGAGATCTCCGGCCTGTCCGTCCAGCAGCATACGCACATTGGCCAGCACTGAGCCGTGGCCGCGTTCCCTGCAGGCCTGCTGCACGCTGCAGGCAACCTCGAAGGCCGAGTCGGCGGTGGGGAACAGACCGGCGAGTGCATTGTTGCTGATCCGTGTCCCGTGGCACAGCCCGTTATCCAGCAGCGCAGTCTCGAGGAACGCCAGTTGTTCCTCGAGTTGTGCCTGCAGCTTCCTGGAAGCGGATGAATCGGGCGATTCCGGTGTACCGAATCTGATCAGCAGTACCGTCCTACAGGCGGTGTTTGCATGCCTCATGATGGCGTCTCCTCCAAACGGAAACTGCGTATCGGGTAATCCGCTTGTTTACTTGTTATTTTCGCCCCGGATGAGCCGGTATCCGGTGGTTTCCCGGCCGGGTGACGGGTACACGTCAACCTCCTGTCGGGGTGTACCCTTAATATAATAGAAAAATTCAGGGTTGCGACGGTTGCCCGGTCCCCGTGAAAACACCTTGTCCACGGGCTGCATAGCTTGTCCTTCCGCTCCCGACTGACGGCTGGTGACGAGCCGCTGGAAGCGGTTTCGTAAGCTTTACTTAAGCTTGTAGCACTAGGATCAGAACTGCGCTCTTGGGGTACTTCCAGGTTCTGTGACCCGGGATTTCCCGGTTTTTATCATGGAGCAATGCTGTGCGGCGTGCATTACGGCCATCGGAGGGTCGAGTAAGCCGATACCCCCGACCCGGTTTGATGCTATGAGCACATCCATTTCCAAAAATGAAACAGCCGGCACACCAGTCTGTGAGGTGCGTCCGGGCCGGATCAGCGACGCGCCCATCCTGGCCCAAATGATGGTTGCAGGACTCGACAGCCGGCTGAACGATCTCGGCCCGTGGTTTGTCACCTATCTGCACCGTCACTTCATTCAGTCGCGTCACTGCTTGTGTCTGGTTGCCGAGCAGGACGGTCGTATCCTGGGCTATGCGGCGACGCTGATCTCGACGCGCCGGTTCTATCGCCAGTTCCTGCTACACAAAGGGGTCGCCGCCACGCTAATGGTGTTGCCCTGGCTGCTGTGGCCAAGCAACCTGCGCACCATTACCAGCGGGTTGACCTACTTCTCTGGCGAAAATCACGACGACCCCGGGACGGAAATGGTCAGTCTGATCGTCATCCCCGAAGCGCGCGGCAAAGGGGTTGGAAGCACCCTGTTCCGGCAGGCACTCGCCAGACTGCACGAAGCCGGCACGCCGCGACTGATGATCTGCACTTCCACTGATAACGTCGCCGCCAATTCCTTCTACAGGCAGCATAACTGTCGCCTGGCCTATATCAAGCCGCTTTATCATGACGTCAACACGAACGTCTACATCTGTGACTGCCTATCAGGAGCGGCTTGCCGCAGCAGCGGGGTGGTTGCACCATCGCCTATGCCTGCACGGAAGTGCGCCGGTAACGGATGTTTTACCCGCGGGTTGGTTCAAGAGTAAACGATCTGCGCCCTCTATTCCGCTGCCTGCGGTGTCCGGGCGGCGCGTATCAGCAACCGTCCGAGTCTTCGGTCTGGAGTGATTTTGCGGTGAAGCCCATGTACCCGGCATTCACCGTGCCGGCAGCGAGCATGCACGATAACACCAGGAGGGCGAGCAGCGTTTTCAGAGTGGTTTTCTTCATCATGCCTGAAAGCATCCCGAAAACGGGGCCAGGCGTCTATTGTCCGTAGGTCGTACCGGGGGTGGTGTGGAATACCTGCGCTACAGGCTGTTGAAAAGCCTCATCCGGCACGATACGGCGCTGGAAACCGGCTCAAGATGCGGGGCAGGGCGGCAAAATGATCTGGACGTGTGGATGAATTACACTAATACTGAACGCGTCCGCGAGGCAGGGCGTGGGTCAGGCAGACGCCAGTGCAATCCCTGGATGGTGGCAAGTCAATCTTAAGGGTATCGTTCTCTGCCTGAACATGAATCGACAATCATTCCTTTAAACCGCCAACGATCATTTCAGACTGCGACGACTACGTCCGATGTGGATCCGGACTACCTGTAATCTCGACTTTCAAATGGGCGACTCCACCCCTTTGATCCTCATGCTGCGCCCCCGCAGCGGCATGCAGCAGTGGATCGCACAGGAAGCCTACACCCTGTCACCAAGTGTTCCGGTGGTGGAGTATACGGACATTTTCGGTAACCTGTGTCAGCGTCTGGTTGCACCGGCGGGAAACTTCTCTGTCCACACCACTGCCGATGTAATGACGGCGGACGTTGTGGATGTGGGGCCGGGTGCTTTTTTCGTGGAGATCCAGAATCTGCCGGATGTGGTCTTGTTGTACCTGCTCCCGAGCCGCTACTGTGAATCGGACAGGTTCGGCAATCTTGCGCGGGACATCGTCGGTGGCGTGCAGCTCGGCTACGATCAGGTGTCCAGAATCAGCACATGGATTCAGGACTCGATACGCTACACACCGGGATCCAGCGCATTTCCACTCTCCGCAGTCGAGGTGAATGTACGGTGTGAGGGCGTGTGCCGCGATCTCGCCCATCTTGGCATTGCGCTCTGCCGCAGTATCAGTATTCCCGCACGCCTGGTCGTCGGATTCCTGTACGGGCTTGAGCCCATGGACCTGCATGCCTGGTTCGAGGCGTACGTCGGCGGTCGCTGGTACACGTTCGATCCCACGGACCTCACGCTGCGTGGCGGGCGGCTAGCCGTGGCCTATGGGCGCGATGCGGCCGATGTGTCGGTCTACCACCAGTTCGGCCCGCCGGCAATTTCCAGCAGTATGGATGTGCGGGTGGAGTTGCTGGGTGGCCCTCCAGGCTGAGACAGGAACCGCGGGACAGCGGGCTCGACGGGCGGTGTGCCCATCGGGATCCGGTGAAGGTCACCCGCCTGTCAGGTTGTGCATTATCATCGCAACTCGCCGGAGCGCCGGTCCGGAAGGGCATCGCCATCCGGCGACATGCCCTTCAGGAACTTGAACAGGTCGCTGTCCGTGGACAGGACCAGGGTGGTGTTCTCGGCGATGATGGACTTGTAGGCTTGCATGGTGCGTGTGAATTCATAGAACGCCACCGCCTCGGGGCTCTGGTTATAGGCCTTCGCGTAGATTTCGGTGGCCTTCGCGTCCGCCACGCCGCGAATTTCCTCGACCTGCCGGTAGGCCTCGGACTGGATCTTGTTCAGGTCGCGCACCCGGTTGCCGCGGATACGGGCAGCCTCGCCGTTGCCTTCCGAAAGGAAGCGTTCCGCGATCTGGCGCCGTTCGCTGATCATCCGGTCGTAGATCTTCGGGCGCACGCTCTCATTGTAGTTGATGCGCTTGAAGCGGATATCGAGCAGTTCGATACCGAACACCCGGACCTTCTCGGCCGCTGCGGCGAAGATCTCCTGCTCGACCAGCTTGCGTCCCTTCTGGATCGGCACCAGCGACCCCACATCGCGCTGCTGTCCGGTATCGGTCAGCGAGGCTGTCGCGCAACGGCACGCGGTCCTTGGTGGTGCGGATGATCTCGATCAGCTCATGCTTGGCGACGGCGTTGCGGGTCTCGCTGCCGAGGATGTCGTCCAGGCGGGACTGGGCACTGCGTTCGTCGCGCAGGCGCAGAAAATACTGCAGGGGGTCCGTGATCCGCCAGCGCGCGTACAGGTCGACCGAGATGTAGAGCTTGTCCTTGGTCGGCATATCGGACGGATTGCCGTCCCATTCGAGCACCCGCTTGTCGATTGGATTGACCTCCTGGATGAAGGGCACCTTGAACTTGAGACCGGCGGTCGTCACGGGCGCGCCGACCGGCTTGCCGAACTGGGTGATGATCACCTGCTCGACCTCGTTGACCGTGTAGATCGAGCTCGACAGGACGTACGCGGCGATGCCCAGCACCACCAGCATGGCGATCTGGCTCGTCCTGTTCATGGCTGGCTCCGCCTTCCGCGTCGTCGAGGTTGAGCAGCGGCAGGATGCTGCGCGCCTGTGTCGTCGACGATGATCTTGGAGCGCATGCCCGGCAGCACGTCCTGCAGGGTCTCGAGGTAGATGCGCCGGCGCGTGACCTCCGGCGCCTTGAGGTATTCCGCCAGCAGGGCGTTGAACCGGGCGGCATCGCCTTCCGCCTCGTTGATGCGCTTGAGCCGGTAGCCGTCGGCCTCGCGGATGCGCTGGTCCTTCTCGCCCTCGGCCAGCGGGATCACCTTGTTGTAGTCGCGCCGGGCCTCGTTGATCAGCTTCTCTTTCTCCTGCTGCGCCTGGTTGACCTCGTTGAACGACGCCTGCACCGGCTCGGGCGGGTTGATGTTCTTCAGCTGCACCTGGTCGATGCTGAGCCCCATGGCGTATTTGGTCGACAGCGCCTGCATCTTGGCCAGCGCTTCCGATTCGATTTCCTGCCGGCCGATGGTGATCACCTCGTCCACGGTGCGGTCGCCGACGACTTCGCGCATGACGGATTCGGAAACATCGCGCAGGGTCTTGCTCGGTTCGCGAACGTCGAAGAGGAACTTTACGGGATCCGAGATGCGGTACTGCACGACCCATTCCACCAGGGCGGCGTTCAGGTCGCCGGTCACCATCTGCGTTTCCCGCTTGCCGTCGCGCGATGTCTGATAGGGATCGGTGGCGCCCGGGGTCGCGAAGCCGAATTCCTGCTTCAGCTGGCGTTTGACGGGCACGATAGTCGCCACATCGATGCCCAACGGCAGCTTGAAATGCAGCCCCGGCGGCACGTCCTTGAGATATTTGCCGAAACGCTGCACGACGGCAACGGAGTCGCTCGGCACGGTGTAATAGGCCGTCCATATACCCAGGCCGGCCAGCGCCAGGACGGCAAGGACGATGAGGCCCCGTGGGCCGCCACCCGGCAGGATCTGCCTGAGCCGATCCTGCCCCTGCCGGATCAGGTCCTCAAGGTCAGGGGGTGTGCCACTGCCCCGGGGGCCGCCCCAGCCACCATTACCGTGCTGTGATGGCATGGAGATGCTGTCCCTGTCTGTGCACGCTTGTGGTCTTGCCCGTGTAAACGCCCGCGCCCTCATCCTGGCCACGTTCACGGGTGTGGCGGCCGGCTTGTTCCCGGCGCATCTTCACGGTCCCTTGCGGTCCCGGCCGGCCGGTGTTCCGTCCCGCCAGGTGGGCTGTTTGTGTGGCTGAAATTTTCATCTGGGGCACGTGCGGCACCTCCCGGTAAGCTGTTGCCTGGCTCGCCGCTGCGAGCAGCGCGAATTCGCCAGTCTCGGACGTTCGCGCAAGGTTATCACAACTTTGCACTGCTGCAGGGCAGGCCGCCGCACCGAAAACGCGCACCCGCCCTATGGACCATGCGGCGATTCCGGTTTGTGTCCGGTTGCCGGTGATGATTGCGGAACCGCCAGATGATGGACCTGCCAAGACAAACATGGAGCCCGGAAGCCCGTATACCGGATCCGTGCTGCTCAATAGCGGGTGCCAAACGAAATGTCGGTTGCACCGGCGGGATTGCGCAGATTGGCAAGACGGCTGCCCTGTGTAACGGGGCCGCCGGCAAACAGGCTGTACAGGTATTTCCTTCCGCCCAGGGCGGAGAACTTCCTGTTGAGGATCCCGGCCGTTGTCCTGGCATATCTCGGCAGGCCGTGTGCGAGATACAGCTTGCGCAGGTAGACGATCACGTCCCAGTGCCGGTCGGTCAGGCGGATGCCTTCGCGCTCTGCCAGGTTAATGGACTTGCTCCGGTTCCAGTCCTGGTCGATCAGTTCCGCCAGGCGAATGCCGGCGTATTGACTGGCTGTTTCACTGTCCTGGGCATTTTGATTTTGAGTGAATGGGTTCATGGGGCTTGTCCTGAAACTGTCAAGTGGGGCGTGGTAGTGTATTTCTGTGTACACCAGGTCTCTGCATAGAGCAGTCGGCAGACCGGAGCATGCGCTGTGCGATTATGACGGGCAACGATGACCGTTCGGTCGGTGTTGTGCGGCAGAGAGAATTGTATGGTTGCGTAACGGCTACTGGGAACAGCATCCTCTCATTCTGCCATGTAAGCAAATCAATTGTACTGATGCGTTGAGCTTACCGGTGCGGCGAAATTCGGCCCCGGCGCTGCTTGCGCGTGCCCTGGCGGACATGTCGATGCCTGCATGTTAATAAACGCGCACAGTATTGGAAAAGGGACTATAGTCATAATCAGTCGCAGAGTAATTCTTCAACCCGACTGGTTCTTGCAAGTTTGGCTCATCAAGCCGGTGCAGCTGGGTTATGTGCAATCGTGCAGCATCCAGCGATTCCCGTATCCGTCAACGGTCCCCGCAGCATGGAGTACAGCCGTGGCGGGGGCATGACGGCCCGGCGGCACGTTGTTATTCGTTAACACCAGGAGCATCAAATCATGATCAGACCACCAGCAGTAAATACGAAGCAGGGTGTGCCATCTGTTAGTCGTGACTCACACGTGCTTCATGCCGGCAACGTCATGGAGCGCGATACCGGGCAAAGTCGTCGCCTGCACGAACCCACCAGCATCAGCAGTCATACCGACCCGATTACAGGAAATGATGTGATGGGCACGACAGGCCATCCTTTTGTCATCGATGGCATACTGACGGCTTACTTCGAGTCGGAAGAAACACGCAGCACCTACCTGAATACACCATACAACCACCCGGCTCCAAGGCTTGGTGGCAAGTTCTCCCCGGAGGATGACCGGGGCGGTTAACGCAGGTGACGGATCCTGCAGACCGCCCCGGACTCCAGGTGCAGTATGTCCATGCCCCGCAAAGGCGGTTTCCGCGGTATCCCATATGCAGTAAACAACGGTTCAACCAGCGCGATTCGCGCTGACCGCTGCTGAAATCATATCACCCGGGAGGACCGCAACCCCGCGGCCACTCCCGGCGGCAGTCAGGCTCCCCTCGTGCAATCCTGCAGTCAGCGTTCAGTGAGCGTCAGCAGGATGTCGGCGTACCATGCGCAATTCAGCCCGAGCGCCTCGTCCAGTTCCAGGTCGCGCGTACCTACATCGAACCGCGCCGAATGGACGCCAAGCAGTATCCAGGGCAGATCGCCGTGGCCGGATCTCGCTCGGAAGCGCGCATGACCACGGGCGCGCCGCTGGTGCCCCGGTGCGTGCGCGCATCGGTGAGGAAGTAGCCTTCGCCCTGGAAACGCAGGCCGAACGAAGATGCGATCACCGCGTGGCGCACCACCGGCATGTGGTGCAGCGTGTCGTGGAAGCCGAGCGGGAAACCCACCACCAGCAGCGAGGTGCCGACCTCGACCTGGTCGAGTCGGATCGTGCAGGTGCTGCGGCGTGAAGGCGCGGTAGACCGTCGTCTCGGGCAGCGCGGCACGTTCGATCTCGATCACCGCGACGTCGATCTCTCCCGCCGTGTCGAGGCCCTGGCGCCAGATGCTCTTGCCGTCTTGGTACAGCGGAATCGAGAAGCCGGTGGACTTGGCCATGTTGTCCGGGTCGATGTGCAGTTCGATCTCGATGCGGTCCGGAAAGTGCTTGCTCGGCTCGTCGATCATCACGTGCCGGCTCGTCACCAGGAACAGGCGTCCGTCGCGCTCGAAGAAAAAGCCGCTCGCATTCGTCAGCAGGCCGCTGCTGCTCGAAGGTGATGACGCGTGCCGCGGTGAGGAGAAGGGATTCGATCATCGGCGTCTCGGTATAGCGTGTGGGTGTACCCCGGGACCGCGGTGGAGTGGCAACACACCGCGGTCCGCCTGGCCCATTGTGCACCAGCGCTGCCGCGGCGTCCAAAGGGTGCGCGTGCCGAAGCGGCCGGCGCGGACAGGATATGGCGTATCCGCGAATCTGCCTGAAAGACCAGCGGGTCGCTGTCGTGTTTGCGCAGTAATTAGTGTGATTTGTTCGCCTTTAATAGCCAGTTTACCTGTTGCAGACCGTTCGCGATGTTCTCACCCAGACAGATCACGCCGGCCTGTTCGAGTTGTTCCCGATGTGAGACGGCCGTCTTCCCGCCGATGAAAACCGGCAATCTCGCACGGGTCATGAAGTCAGGCAGCTCTGTGTCGATCACGCTGCGGGCAGGTTTCGATGAGCCCGACAGAACGATACCGATACAGGGCTTGATATCGAGCACAGCGTGAATCTGACGCAATGGTGTATTGGCGCCGAGTATCAGCACGCGGTATCCGGCGTTGACCGCGGCAAGCGCAAAAAACAGCAGGCCGATTTCATGCAATTCGCCTGGCAGGCAGGCGAGTAACAACAGGGGGCCGTTGCCACGCTGGTTCATGTGATGGATGCGCGAGCCCAGCTTGTTGCGCAGGTAAACCGAGAAGAAGTGTTCCTCCGCAATACCCGTTGCCCGCTTTTTCCAGCGCTCGCCGAGCAGGCGCAGCATGGGCGTGGTCAGCCGCTGGTTGACGATATCGACCGGGTAGAGAGACAAGGCGTCGTTGTAGGCGTTGTCCAGTGCCGGTTCGTCAAACCGTTCTACGGCGCCGAGCATCTTCTCCTGTTGGGCCTTCCAGGTATCGCCGTCGTCCCTGGTGGCCGGGGTAGCGGCATCGCCGGGTATCTGGTCAAGCAGGGGTTTGACGTGACTGACAGAAATGCCCTGGTTGAGCAACTCGACAACCCTGTTAATGCGCGCCACATCCTGTTGCGTGAACAGCCGGTGGCCCTTTGGCGTTCGTCGCGGTGTGATCAGCTTGTAGCGGCGCTCCCAGGCGCGCAGGGTGATGGCGTTTACGCCGGTCAGGACGGCTACGGTGCGGATGGGTAACAGGCCGCCGGCGGGTGGTGCGGGCAGTTTCCTGGCGGAATCGTCCATGGGTAACCCCGTTAAAAGTTGTACAAGCATTGTACTTCAATGTACAAGAAATTGTAAACGCGGGGAGGTCGGAAGGGGCGTGCTGCTGGGACTGACAAGGCTGGTGCAGTGTGCAGGCGCGCCGCTGCCGGGCGCAGTCCGGGTGATTCGTCACGCCCCATTAGATTGTATGAACGTTTCGGGCGTCAATTCCCCGTCAGGGACCCGGGCTCAGGTGATCACGGACGGTTCTCTGCGTCCCGTGCGGGTCTCGATCTCCGCCAGTCCGGTGGCGATCGTGACCAGGGGTTGCATTACCGCGGCGGTCTGGCGAAGCTGCCCGGCCGGGTCGGGTTCGTACGCCTCGAGGTAGACGCGCAGGGTGGCACCTGCCGTGCCCGTACCCGAGAGCCGGTAGACGATGCGCGCGCCGTTGGTGAATCCGATGCGAATGCCCTGGTTCTCCGCGACGCTGTTGTCCACCGGGTCGGTGTAGGCGAAGTTGTCGGCGTATTCGACCGTGCAGCCGTCCAGTGCCGTACCCGGCAGGTCCGCCAGTCGAGCCTGCAGGTGGTCCATCAGGCCGTTGGCGGCCTCCGTCTCGACCCCTTCATAGTCGTAGCGGGTGTAGAAGTTGCGGCCGAATTCCTGCCAGTGTGCCTGCACGATGGCCGCCACGGATACCTGTCGCACCGCCAGCAGGTTGAGCCAGAACAGCACCGCCCACACGCCGTCTTTTTCCCGGATGTGATCGGAACCCGTGCCGAAACTCTCCTCGCCGCAGAGCGTGATGCGTCCCGCGTCCAGCAGGTTGCCGAAGAACTTCCAGCCGGTGGGCGTTTCGTAGCAGGCCACGCCCAGCCGGGCGGCGACCCGGTCGACGGCCTGGCTGGTCGGCATGGAGCGTGCAACCCCCCTGATGCCGCCGGCATAGCCCTTGACGAGACGGGCATTGGCGGCGATTACCGCCAGGCTGTCGCTGGGGGTGACGAAGAAATCGCGTCCCAGGATCATGTTGCGGTCGCCGTCGCCATCGGAGGCGGCGGCGAAGTCCACGGCATCGGGTCCAGTGGTCAGGGCCACCACTGCGTGGGCATGGACCAGGTTGGGGTCGGGGTGACCGCCACCGAAGTCCTCGAGGGGGAGGCCGTTGATCACGGTGCCGGCGGCCGCGCCCAGCCGGTCTTCCAGGATGTGCCTCGCATAGGGACCGGTGATGGCGTGCATGGCATCGAAGCGCATGCGGAACTGCCCGGTGCTGAACAACTGGCGGATGCGCTCGAAATCGAACAGGTCTTCCATCAGGGCGGCGTAGTCCGCCACCGGATCGATGACCTCGACGCGGGTGTCCCCCAGCGACAGGCTGCCCGCAGTATCGATATCGATATCCCCCGAGGGGACGGTCCGGTAGGCGGTGATCTCCCGGGTGCGCGCGTAGATGGCTTCGGTGACGCCCTCCGGGGCGGGGCCGCCATTGGTCGAGTTGAACTTGATGCCGAAGTCCTCGTTCGGACCACCGGGATTGTGGCTGGCCGAGAGGATGATGCCGCCATTGGCCCGGTACTTGCGGATGACGCAGGAGGCGGCCGGCGTGGAGAGCAGGCCACCCCGGCCTACCATGACGTGCGCTACACCATTGGCGGCCGCCATGCGGACAATGGTCTGGATCGCCGGCCGGTTGTAGTAACGGCCATCACCGCCCAGCACGAGTGTGCCGCCCCTGAGACCCGGCTGGGTGTCGAAGATCGACTGGACGAAGTTTTCCAGGTAGTGCGGTGTCTGAAACGTCCTGACTTTCTTGCGCAGGCCGGAGGTGCCGGGGCGCTGGTCAGCGAAGGGCCGGGTGCTGATGGTTGAAATTTCCACGGTGATCTGCCGTCCTGCGTGGTTGATGGTTAGCCTGCCCAATAATAGGGTTCAACGTGCCCGAATCCCAGTACTCTCTTGTATTATTGATGACTGCCTGTATGGGGCGACATGTATTGGACTGCAGGAACAGCAGCGGATTCGCCCCCTGTTGCCGGTCCGTGGATGGATGATGAGTCTTCCCGATTACAAGGATTCGATCGACGTCGCCGGTACGCCCGTGACGATCCGCACCATGCGGCCCGCCGACCGGGATATCGAGCGGGAGTTTGTCCGTGAACTTTCCCCGACATCCCGTTACTTCCGCTTTCACTCCGTGCTGAAGGAACTCACGCTACCCATGCTGGAGCAATTCACGCACGTGAACTATCCGGACGATATGGCGCTGATCGCCACGATCCCGGAGGGCACGGGTGAACGCGAGATCGGCGTTGCGCGCTATGCCCGCTACCCGGGTACCGACCGTGCCGAAATCGCGGTCGTTGTGGCGGATGCATGGCAGGGCAAGGGCATTGGCGCGCGCCTGCTGGTAGACCTGAGGACGCTTGCCACTGATGCGGGCATCCGGCACCTGGAGGCCAGCGTGCTGCCGGGGAACACGCGGATGCTGGAACTGGCCCGGAGCCTGGGCTTCTCGATCAAGCCGGAGCAGGCCGCTGACGGTCAAGCGCTCGATCTGGGGAAGGACATCGATCATTGATTGATGAGGCCAGACCCGGACAGGCTCCTGGAGTGACGATGTCTATTTAAACGAACATTTGGACATGGAAGCACACGGAAAAACACGAAATTACCAGAAACAATACGTTGCCTGCTGCAATTTGGGTATCCAGCCCCGTGTGCTTTCCGTTTTCTCGTGGATATGCGCTGCGTAGCGATTGGCACGCGAACCGGTAAGCGCGGACGGTCCGGGGAAAGCAGCAGCAGGATACTGGTTATTCATCCCGCTCCTCGACCGCATCGACAAACCGCAGCCGCAGCACACCGTCCGCGAATTCCGCCTGGTAACTTTCCGACCAGGCGAGCTGGCCCTGGACCGCCTCGCGCCAACCCTCGGCATCTTCGGCGGCGTGGAACAGGATGACATAGGGCCGGTGACAACCGGTGAAATGCTGAAAGCGCAGGCGCGGATCGGTGAGTTCCCTGACCCGGGTCGGCAGCCCGCCCATGGCATGGATCTCGATCTGGGGGCACAACACCATGGCAAACCGGTCGGGGACCCGCCCGCTGTTCCGCCGCCAGCGGTCGAGTACCGCGAGGACGAAACCGGGGATGCCTGCTGCGCTCCAGCTGGCGATATTGGCCGGCACGCCATCGATCTCCAGTCGATCGGTTGCTGTCTTCACCTCATGCTCCTGTAACGGTATCCGGGTTGGCCCGGTGTTTACAGCGTATAAAAAATGTTTCGTAAAAACCAGATATATAGAAAAATAATTATTTATATCTCCGGATAATTGGTAATATATGAACATATTATTCTTCATAGTGCCGATATATAGAAAATATAATCCATGAATCCCGTTGACAGGAAAATATTGAATCTGCTGCAGGCCGATGCCACCCTGACCGTCAGACAAATCGCCGAACAGGTCAACCTGTCGGTCACCCCCTGCTGGAAGCGTATCCGGAAACTGGAGACGGACGGCTACATCCGTGCACGGGTCGCGTTGCTCGACCCCGGGCGGGTCAATGCGGATGTCACGGTCTTTGTCGCCATCAGGACCTCGCAGCACACCACGGAATGGATCGAGCGCTTCTCGCGGGCGGTTCGTGACATGCCGGAGGTGATGGAGATCTACCGGATGAGCGGGGAGATCGACTACCTGCTGCGGGTCGTCGTCAGCAGCATCGGGGCCTATGACCGGTTCTACAAAAGACTGGTGGATCGCATCGAGTTGTCCAATGTCACCTCGAGCTTCGCCATGGAGCAGATCAAGTACACGACGGCCCTGCCCATCAACGAATCAACGGGGTCTGACCCGATTGATTCGACGATCGACTGACATGCCACGGGGTATTTGAACGTATCCGGCCCCGTTTGCTCAGGTCGGTTTGTGCCATCCGCCAACGCAACCCGCGAACATGTCGTCCATGCCGGGTACCTCCCAGGTGCCGGCGCGGTAGCGGTCGATCGAGAGGCGCTTGCCCCAGGCGTCGAGGATCGGTGCAAGTTTCAGCCATGATTCCTCGATTTCATCGGCCCGTGAAAACAGCGTGGCATCTCCCAGCAGCACGTCATTGAGCAGGATTTCATAGGCCTCGAACAGCGGTTCGGTGGCCGAGGCGTAGGGTCCGCGCATGACCAGGCGCCGCATGCGGGTGGTCAGCCCCGGCATCTTGGCATTCATGCGCAGAAACATGCCCTCATCCGGCTGCAGGCGGAACACCAGGGCATCGGGAACCGGCGGCGCCCCGCCCGGATTGAACAGGTTGTACGGTGGCTGGCGGAAGCGGATCACGATTTCCGAGGCACGCTTGTGCAGGCGCTTGCCGTACCACAGGATGAACGGCACGCCCTGCCAGCGCCAGTTGTCCACGTACAGGCGGACGGCCGCGAAGGTCTCCGTCACGGAGTCCGCGGCCACCCCGGGCTCCCGGCAGTAGGCCGGTACCTTTTCCCCGGCGATCTGCCCGGCGCCGTACTGCGCGGCGACGGCGCCGGTCCACCTCCGCGGCGGGGTGGCGCGCAGGGAACGCAGCACCTTGACCTTCTCGTCACGGACGGCATCGGCGGTGTATTCCCCGGGCGGCTCCATCGCCACCAGCGTCATGACCTGCATCATGTGGCTCTGGATCATGTCACGCAGGGCGCCGGCCTCCTCGTAGTAGGCGGCGCGGTATTCGATGCCGAGTGTCTCGGTCACGGAGATCTGCACATGGTCGATGTAATTGCGGTTCCACAGCGGTTCAAGGATGCTGTTGCCGAAGCGGAACACGAACAGGTTCTGCACGCTTTCCTTGCCGAGGTAGTGGTCGATGCGGTAGATCTGCGACTCCCTGAAGATGTCCTGCAGCGCCTTGTTCAGCTGGACGGCGGAGGCACAGTCCAGACCAAAGGGCTTCTCGATGACGATGCGCCGGATAGCCGGCGTGATTCGGCGGCCAGCCGCATCGCGCCCAGCCCTGCGCGACGCGCGCGTACCAGTCGGGCGGAATGGCGAGGTAGAACAGCGCATTGCGCGGTCCCAGTCGGGACGAGGCGTTTCGGCGAGCCGCGTATAGGTATCGTCGTCGGCGAGGTCGCCGCGGACCAGATGCAGCCGCGCGGCAAAGCCTGCCACTCCTCGGCGTGAACGCGATGTCGGCCGCAAGCTTTCCAGCGCCGTGCGGACCATGCTGCAACCAGGCTCCGGCTCGGAGAGGTCCGGCGCCACCCCGATGATGCGGCTTTGCGGATGTATCAGCCGGGCGCGGTACATGCGTGCCAGGGCCGGCACCAGCTTGCGTTTGGTCAGGTCGCCGGTGGCGCCGAAGATGACGATATTGGCCGGGAGGGGCTGGTTTTCCTTGACGCCTTCGATCAGTGACTCGATTGCCATGTGAAATCATCCAGACGGGCAGTTTGGGGAGGTGCTTGTATGCGACACCGGCCAGTCCGTTTGCCGGTTGCGGGCGCGCCGCCCGATTGTACTTGGCGCCGCAGCCCTCAGCCAGCCCCGATCCCGGGTTCTCATCTGTTCATGAAGTCACATGGATGGCCGGTGGCGAGGGGGTCGATGGTAACAACGGGATCTCACCTTAATGGCACTGACTTAAGCCCGAATTATTGTAAATAGCCACGGAATCCACGGGAGACACGGACAGTATGAGTAAATATTCCGTGTGCTTCCGTGGCCATTGGTTCTTTTATAAAGACGATATCCCTTAAGTAAGTACCATTCGGATCTGAGCCCGTTGCCTCAGGTCTGGGAGAGGCGTATTTCATCGCGTGTGCCACTGTTGTACAGGATCATTTTCCAGCTGTCGGTGTCCTGATCATAGCGCAGGATGTAGATGCCGCCGTCGCCACCTTTCACCTTGAAGTGGCTGTGGCCGGGGTCCAGCCAGCGGTCGATGATCTCGATCACGGCGATTCTGCGCGTGCCGATGAAAAAGTGGCGTGGCGATTCTTCCGCGCGGTAACCGGCATAGCATTCGACCCGTAGCGCGGTCGCGTCCTGTTCAGCGTGGCCGGTTTCATCAACCTGTTCCTGATTGTTGCTCATCTGCAGTACTCCGGAATCGCGCGGACAGATCCTGTTACCTGTTACCAGAGAATAAACACAGGGAATCACTGATCAAGTCATATATCCTGCCATCGCAAGCGAAAAGCAATGCAACGGTCCCCGTTATTCCGGATTCGGCAGGGCAGCTATGGCCGCCCTGCGGCCGTGGTGACGCCGGGCGTACCCTGACCCGGTGATGGCGCGGGTGTATATTGGCGATAACCGGGACCTGACCCCCATGCGAGACTGCACATGCCTGTCCAACTGACCCCCAATGAAGCCCGGGTGATCGGCTGTTTGCTCGAAAAAGAACGCACGACACCCGAACACTATCCGCTGTCGCTCAACGCGCTCACCAATGCCTGCAACCAGAAAAGCAGTCGCGATCCGGTTATGGAACTGGGCGAAACCACCGTCCAGGCGACGCTCGATGCGCTGGTGAAGGCGGGGCTGGTCATGAACAAGAGCGGCTTCGGCAGCCGTGTCGTCAAGTACCGGCACCGCTTCTGCAACAGCGAATTCGGTACCCTGAAACTGTCGGACCAGGAACTCGGCATTGTCTGCGTGCTCCTGCTGCGCGGACCGCAGACGCCGGGCGAACTGCGCACACGCACCGAACGACTGTGCGGGTTCAGCGATGTGCACGAGGTCGAGGCCACGCTCGAGCACCTGCTGCAACGTGCGGACGGCCCGTTCGTGGCAAGACTCCCGCGGGAGCCGGGCAAGCGGGAGGTGCGTTATGCGCAGCTGTTCGGTGGCGAGGTGCCCGGGGCTGAAAGCGTTGCGCCACCTGTGACGGCCGCGGCGGAATCCGGTACCGCACAGGACCGCATCGAACAGCTGGAGGCGGGCCTGGCCGCGTTGCGGCGAGAAGTGGAGCAACTGAAGGAACGGCTCGACCGCATTGCGCCGGCGTAACGGCAGCGCGGCACCCGGCCCGGTGGGACAGGTCGTGGTGACGGCCGCCGCTCCGGCATGACGGCGCACACCGGTTTGACAGGCAGGACGCTGCCAGTCAGACTTCGGCACAATTGATTTCCGTCACGGAACGCTGCCTGAATTCAAGCCATGGCCAATGCAATCGTGAAAGAGGCATGGAGCAGCCGGCTCGGGGTCATCCTCGCCGTCGCCGGCAGCGCCGTCGGCCTGGGCAATTTCCTGCGCTTCCCCGGCCTTGCCGCCAAGTACGGCAGCGGCGCCTTCATGATCGCCTATTTCACCTCGCTGCTGGTGCTCGGGATCTCCATCTGCTGGGCCGAATGGACGCTGGGGCGTTACGCCGGGCAGCGGGGCTTTCACTCGAGCCCCGGCATCTTCCACACGCTGATCCGGCATCGCCTGGGTAAATACGTTGGCGTGCTGGGCGTGATCATCCCGGTGGTCATCTACATGTACTACGTCTACATCGAGGCCTGGGTGGCCGGTTATGCGTATTACTTCCTGTTTACCGACAAGCTGAGCCTGGGCGGCGATGTGGCGGCGTACAAGGATTTCTGGGTGCGGTACATCGGGGCGCACGAGAACGGCTTCCTGCTCTCCGACGGCGGCGAGGTGATCTGGTTCCTGCTGACGGTCTTCGTGGTGAACTTCGTGATTATTTTCCGCGGACTGGCCAGGGGCATCGAGTTTTTCTGCCGCTGGGCGATGCCCGCGCTGGTGCTGCTGGCCCTGGTCGTACTGGTGCGCGTGCTGACGCTGGGCACGCCCAACCCCGCCCTGCCCGAGCAGAGCCTGATCAACGGCCTCGGCTTCATGTGGAATCCGGGCAACGTGAGCGAGCAGCTGCTCAATCCGGAACTCTGGCTGGCGGCGGCCGGGCAGATCTTCTTCTCGCTGTCCGTGGGCTTCGGCGTGATCATCACCTACGCCAGCTACCTGACGGACAAGGACGACGTGGTGCTGAGCGGACTGACTGCGTCCTCGGCCAATGAATTCTGCGAGGTGGCGCTGGGCGGCATGATCACCGTGCCGGCGGCGTTCGTGTTCCTGGGCGCGGCGGGACTCGCGGGGCAGGGCACCTTCGGACTCGGCTTCCAGGTGCTGCCGCTGGTGTTCTCCCAGATGCCGGTGGGCTGGCTGTTCGGGGGCCTGTTCTTCTTCCTGCTGTTCCTGGCGGCGATCACCAGTTCCCTGTCCATGCTGCAGCCCGGCATCGCCTTCATGGAGGAGGGGCTGGGCCTGAACCGCAAGCAGTCCGTCGCCCTGCTGGGCCTGCTGACAGCGATCGGCTGTCTGTTCGTGGTGTATTTCAGCAAGGACATCAAGGCACTCGATACGATCGATTTCTGGGTGGGCACCGTCTGCATCTTTCTGATGGCCACCGTCGATCATCGTCTATTTCGGCTGGGTCATGGGCATCGAACAGGGCTGGCGGGAGGCGCACAAGGGTGCCGAGATCCGCATCCCGGGATTCTTCAAATTCATCATGCGCTATCTTTCACCCTTGTACCTGATCACCATCTTCATGCTGTTCGTGCTCTTCAACGTATTCGGCTGGAACCCCCAGACGGGCGCCTTCACGCCCACGAGCTACGTCAGCGACCTGGTGGGCGCGCATCCCAACGATGTGGCGCGCCTGAGCGTCGCCCTGATCCTGTTGATCATCGCGTTCTTCGTGATCCTCATCGCGCAGGCGGGCAAACGCTGGGACAGACAGGTCGCGGAGCAGGCGAGGGGAGACGGCCCATGAGCATCGGCGGCTGGATCACCATGATTCTTTCCGTGGGCTTTGTCGTCACGATCTTCGGCTGGAGCATGGGCAAAGTGCTGTTCGGCAGGGAGCCCAGCGAGAAGCTGCACAGCCTGGACAGCATCGACACCCGGGACACCGACGGGGACTGAGCATCTCCCCGGCGCGGCTCAGGCCGTATCGGCGGCTTTGAAGAAGATGCGCCGGTAGCCGCCGGCAATCAGTGCCGCGCTGTCCATCAGCAGCATTGGCAGCGGTGTCAGCGCGGGGTAGGCAAGATAGGCGCCGCGCCATACGGGGTTGAACTTCTCCTTGAAGCTGCGCACTCCCTTGTAATTGTAAAAGCGGTTGCCGTACTCGTAGGCCAGGCGGGCGACTCGCTCTCCGGCGCGCGCATAACGTGTTTCGCCGACACCGACCAGCGGCGCCATCCCCAGGTTGAAGTACTGATACCCCTGTGCCTGCGCATACCGAATCAGTTCGACGAACAGCAGGTCCATGGCGCTGCGGGGTGCCCCCGGGTGATGCCGCATGAGATCGATACTCAACTGTGAGCGGCTGCCGTAGTCCGGCATCAGGTTGGCGAATGCGACGATGCGGTCGTTCACCCTGACGACGGCAATGGGGCTGCGTGCCAGGTAGGTCTCGTTGTAATTGCCAAGCGAGAAGCCCTTTTCAGCGGTGCTGCGCTCCGCCAGCCAGGCGTCGGAAACGGCACGCAATTCCGACCACAATGCCGCGTCGAGGGGCTGTTCCAGCAATGCGAATCGTGCGCCGTCGCGGCCGGCGCGGTTGACACCATGACGCAGCGCCTCGCCGCGCTTGCCTGACAGGGTGAAGTGCTCCAGCCTGACCACTGCCGTTTCGCCCAGCTTGAACAATGCAAAACCGGCGTCGTGGTAGCGGTGCATTTGCAGCTCGCTGATTTCATAGAAACAGGGTGTGAGGTCGTGCCGGTCGGCGTAGTCGCGAAACGCGATGATCGCGGCGTCGAAGGCGTCCGGATCACCACAGGGATCGCCCAGTGCGATCAGACGGTCACGGATCCGCCCGTATTGTATGAACGCCTTGCGATCGGGAGACCACAGCAAGCACTTGTCGCCCAGAAACACCAGATGGGCTAGCTCGCTGCCGCCATGTTGACGCAGGACTGCTTCAGCCTCGGACAGGGCCAGGGCGTCCGGACTGTCGGGCACAACCCGCGGGCGTTTATAGAATGACCAGCCGATGAAGGCCGTAGCCACGGCGGCGGCGGCCAGCAGGGCGCGCGCGAAGCGCGGCGCCTCCAGCGCGGGGGCGAAACGCGACAGATACGCCCATCCCCAGGGAATATCCCCTTGCACCCAGTCACCCAGCCAGGCAAAGCCGATGACGGAGGTGACGAGTCCCGCCAGCCACAGCAGGCTACGGGCGCCGAGCAGCGGATAACTTTCGCGGTAGAAGTGCTTGCGCTGCCGTCGCAGGAGCAGCGAGACCGCGAGCAGGATTATGGCCTCTTCGTAATCGATGCCCTTGAGAAAGCTGAACAGGGCGCCGCTGACGAGCAGGATCTGGGTCAGGTAGTAGGCGCTGCGTACCTGTTCCGCGATGCCGCGCGACAGGGCGATCAGCAGCACGCCGGTCACCACCGACAGCAGGTGCGAAATCTCGACAGCGGCGAGTGGCAGATAGCGGTGCAGGATGGCGAGGCGGTCGGTCAGCGCGGGAAAGGCGGCGGAGGCGAGCAACACCATGCCGCCGCCAAAGGTCAGGTAGGCCAGTACCCGCACACCGAGCGAGGCCAGCACGTTGAGCGGCAGGCCCAGCAGCTCCGACAGCCTGCTTTCGCGCCACTGGCGTACCAGTGCCACGCGTTGCCAGTATTCCGGAAGCATCAACCGGTCCGCTCCCAGATAAACCGCAATGAGCCAGGGGACCAGGTAGTAGCACAGGCGATAAACGAGCACACCCGAGACGAGGTGTTCCGGGCCCTGGACGAAGGGCGCAAGCAACACCACCAGCGCGGTGTCGAAAACACCGAGACCGCCGGGGATCAGGCTCAGGATGCCGAGGGTAGAGGCCAGTACGAAACCGGAGAGGAAGGCCGGCCAGGGTACCGCCGCACCGCTGAATTCGAGCGCAACCCAGGCAGTGGTTGCCGCCAGCAGCCAGTCCAGTGTAGATATGGCGATCAACGCAGCGAGCGACGTTCCCGATTGCGGGGTCAGTTCATGCAACAGGTGTGAGAACATGCCCCTGTACAGGATCAGCACATACGCCGGGAGATAGACAGCGAACGCAACCAGCGCCAGCCAGGCCGTCCAGGCCGGAATCGGTAATCTGTCGATTCCCGGCCCGCCGGTGAGCAGCAAAGGCCAGCTGAACACCGCGAGGCCAGCCGGAACAGAGGCCATGATCAACGCCGAGAACGCGCCGGCGCGCCGGGCCTCGACGTGCTCACTGCCGAGCAGCAAAATGCGGATTCCCGATCCCGCGAGACCGGACAGGCCAACCAGATTATTGAACGCATTGGCGATCCAGGCGTTACGTATCAACGTGCGCAGCGGGATATGGATACCGAATGCGTGCGCCGCACGCCAGTCATACAGGCTCATGGCCAGTACCCCCGTCAGGGCGATGAGCTGGATGAGCAACACCCGGGTCGGGGTGAACGACTGCAGAACGTGGTGTACCGCGTGAAGGTCCAGTGTGTGCAGTTCTCGGGCGGCGAATACGGCGAGCAGCAGCAGGAATGCCACAGGCAATACGCGCCGGATCCAGCGCAGGCGGCGTGCTTGCGGCGACTCGGTCGCGTTGCCGGTTTCCGTCGCCGGTGTTGCCGCTATCCCGCCTGCAGCTTCGGTGTCCTGGGGGGGCATACACGGTGATTATAACAGGGGCCTGGTTCCGGTACGCTTGTGCATCAGTACGTTGACAAGCGCGGATGTCCGGCGCACGTCAACGCAGCAGGCTGATGACCGGCACGGGGCGGCAGGTCAGGTACCAGGGCCCGTGTCGATAATCTGTCCCGCGCGCCACGGCACCTCTCCCGTGCGGGTTAAAACCGGTATCCGGCCGCTGGATACGGTGCAAAAAAAAAGCCCCGCCTTGCGGCGGGGCTCCTGTCCCGGGCGGTCGTGCCCGGGCGGGCCTATTGCGGGATGACGTTGGTCGCGCTCGGACCCTTTGGGCCACGCTCGGTATCAAACGTCACCTGCTGTCCCTCGGTCAGCGATTTGAAACCACTGGCCTGGATGGCTGAATGATGGACGAATACGTCACTGCCCCCGTCACTCGGGGAAATAAAACCAAAACCTTTACTGTCGTTGAACCACTTTACTGTGCCTGTAGCCATTTTGCGTACCTTAATGGATAAATGAAGATGTAGCAGCATACAGATTGGTTTTGATAAATCACGGGAGGTGCTGTCATATACACTGCGTGGAACTACCGTACTCGCTGCAAACTATCCGCTGCCGGTACACACCATATAGTATATCCGCCCAACTTGCCACGAGTTTTTTATGCTACAGTCGAATTGCGTTCATTACCTACGCTACGCCCGGGCCTGGTTCCCGACGGTGAGCAGGCTGTTCCCGGTTGCTCGGGGAGGCATTGTCCTGAACGGAACCGGCATCGCGCACGGAATGACCAGTACATCCTGGCACGGATCAGGCCAGCCGGAACTGGCGGCCGATCGCCTTTTCATCACCCAGCAATCAGCCGGAGTGGAAACCATGTCAAAAGAACAACGCAGTAACAAGGAAGACAAGAAGAAACCGGCCATGACGCCGAAGGAAAAGAAGGCCGCGAAGAAGGCCAGGAAGGAATCCAGGGGTTTCCTGGACACCGACAGGACACGCTGATTGTGGCGGGTAGCCACGGGCGGCGTGTGCAATTCATTGCGCGCCGGGACGTGCATAACCCGATGCCGACGGCAACCCGGCCGTTATGCCGCGAAGCAAGACGCCGGGATTTCTCCGTTTGGAACGCGGTCAGGTCGGGACGAACAGACAGCTGGTAAAAAACCGTGAGCTGGACCGCATGGCATCGGCTCAAGTGATGTTGTCTGGTTGAACGGACAATGGGCCACGGAATCACACGGAATCACACTGAAATACACTGAAATACACTGAATAGTGACATTCGACTCAGGACGTGCCAAACGTTCAGTGAATGTAACCGGGACAGCAGTGGGTCTGACCCCGTTGATAGACACTCACGCCCCCTTGCTACCTATCGAGCATGACTCCATTAATGGACAATCCGCTGCTGGGCACAACGCAGCGAAATCGAGTTATCACCGTGCAGGGTGGCGGATTGAATCCTTCAATCCTCGGGGAGACAAGCGTACGTCATCCAGGTAGAGAATTCGGGGTGCGGGCAGTGCAGTAACAAACAGACCGATCCCCAGGATGCGGCTCATATCCATGCGCCGACTTGCAGGGCTGTCCGCCACTTCGCCCAGGTCTATTACAATGTGGTTCCACCCCGGCAAGAGAAGAAAGCCTCGATTGAAGCGGTCTTCATATTCCTCGTGACCATCGGCATGCTGGAGATCATGAATCCGGCAGGTAATCCGCAGCGGGCTTGCATCGGGATTGTAGAGGCCGATTCCCAGCGTGCTGGCCGAGGCCCAGTCACCATCGAAGTATTTGAGTGCCGCGCCTGAATACTGATCCGTTGTCAGTGACAGTCTCAGCAGCTTTCCCGGGGATATGGCAGGCATGGTTACGACGGACAGTCCGGCATTTCCTGTCCAGCGATTGATTTCGAACGGGGTTTCGAAACCGGACAGCAGCGGGAACTGATGCCGTGCAATCGCCTCGTCAATCAGGCTCCGGGTCACAGGCCATAGCTGGACGAGCGCGAGCGTCAACACAGCAAGCCGCAGGGAGCGCCGCAAGCCGACGGGGTGTAATTCCGCTCCCGGCGGGCCGAACACCAGGACGATGAGACTGCCTGTCAAGTCGCGCAGCACATCCCCGATCTCCGGTGTGCGCGCGGTGCCTTGCTGCAGGTATTCGATCGAAGCGCCGGCCAGCAGGGTAATCAGGAGGACAATGGCCCATTGCCCTGCCAGAGACATCCGGGCGATAAAACGCCATCGAAACAACAGGCCGGTGAATACCGCGAAATAGAGTATATGCCCGAGATCCCAGCAATGCCTGAATGAGCGGGACGAGTAATAATCCGGGCCACCCAGGAACAGGAGTACGGTGCCGGTTCCGAGAATAACGCCGTAGATCCACGGACGGACAGTTTCGTTGATCATGTCTCGATGTCGCAAGCCGGCCGCCATCAACGACGGTGGCGCTGACCGCGGACCTGCCCTCCGGTGATAGCTGAACCTGACCCGTTATCAGGCGCTGTCGCTCCCGTCCTTGCCTGACACAGGGCACGGCAGGTTGATACCCGAACTTCAAGGATCTGAGACAGGATATACCGGATGCTCCGGTGCCAGCTACCAACGATTTGAATTTACCTGATTGTGTTGAACATACCTCGTTACCAATCGGGCCCGTTATCAATAGAGTCAGATATCAATGATACCGCGCGGTGTGTTTCGATCCCTTGAATTGCATTGAATGTAATGCCGGCATGTCGGAAAGAAGATTAACCGGCCCGTGTCAGCAAGTATCATTTCGGCCTTCAGCGATCGATTCATACAACAATTCCAGCTTGAACAGCAGCTGCTAAACACAGAATACGGCAATCAACCTGGAGTTTGAAAAAATCACACCGACGTTACCAAATGTCATTGTCTCAGATCAATAATCAACAGATGAGATATTCAATGAGTCAGAAATCCTGGCACGGCAGGTTCAGGATCCTCTAAAAGGTATTCTTCATCTGGTTCTTCTTTCCAATATGAAAACGGTGCATTCCACTTGGAGTATGAGGTGAGGCACAGATCCTCACCAGTCAACATAACCTGGTCGTTTTCCTGGTCGGTCTTGCCTGATTTGGCGGCTTGTCCGTAGCCTGCAATAATCAGGTTCATGTGCAGGGGTATGAAACGAGCGATGCAGGTGACTGGTCTTGCAAGGCCTCCAGGACCACCGAGGCAAGGTGCTCCTCGTCGAGGACATGCATTACGGTTCTGCGCTTGCTGCCGGTGGCCAGCTGATGGACGGCTGTTGGCGAAAACCACGAAGATGACAGACGCCTGAAACACAGGCGTGTCCTGGATCGAGGTTGCTGCCCGACGGACACAGGCAAGGTGCAACGGAGACCGGTTGACCCGGTGATACTGCCCCGCTTGCAGGACCCTACTTCGCCTCGACTCTCAAATGGCCGCCGGTGGCCTTGCCCAGCTCCACTTTCAGCCGATTCGGTGTCCAGCCATGAACCTTGTCGTGGGCCTCGATGTAAACGGTGGTGACGCTCTCCGGCACCATCACGCCATCCAGGCCACGGGTAAAGGGCTGTTCGTCGACGTGGGGATGGTAGAGCACCCGGTCGCCAAGTGTATTGCCTGCACCATCCACGATCCGCCAGTTGTCCGCGTAGTGATCCCAGCCCGTGTCGTTATGTTTCAGGGTCACGTTCACCGACCAGCGGTTGCCGCCGGTGTTGTGAAAATCCGCGGCAAGTATCTTCACCTCGTCGGCCTCAGCCGTGTTGAGCACACTCAGGGCCAGCAGGCTTGCCGCCAGCACACAGGTTGTATTCTGCATCGTCATGGCAATACCCGTAGCCGAAAGATCATCAGGAAGGACAAACACCAGCGTACATCATTATTTTCTGTATTTGTAGCAAACCTGACAATGACTGCGCCACGCTGAACACTGCCCTGGCGCAAACCGTACGGCGTGCGGCAAGCCGACCTGGCTACTGACGGTGATGGTCAGGATTAACTCCTTAATTCAGTGAGTTATATACAGTCCCAGCGACGCCATGTCCGTCGGGTGGCGGCGTTCGACCGGCCGGTGCTGCTGGTGACGCATGACGTCGAGGAGGCGCGCTATGCCGCGGACCGCGTGGCGGTGATCGTCGACGGCCGGCTGCATTGCAGTGGCGACACCGCGCCGGTGTTCGATGATCCGCACGATCTGGCCTCCGCGCGCGTGCTGGGCTGGCGCAACCTGCTGCCGGTGAAGACGCAGGCAGAGCGCCGTATCGGCGGGGCGTGGGGCAGTCTGGAACTGCCTGCCGAGGTTGCGCCGGAGACCGCCTGGCGGGCATCTGGCCGAATACGTGCGGCTGCGCAGCCTGGATAACCGGGACTACGTGTGTACGCGGGTCACGAACTCGGCGGCCTGGCTGCAGGCAGCCTGCCTGATTGGGTATACGCGTTGTATGCACAGGCCGTGGAACGAACTCCTGCCGGCACCGGGTTGCCACATGCACGCCGAGCTGCCGCCGCAGCACCTGCGGCGCGCTAGTGGACGGTGTGCCCGGTACCGCACCGGCCACCGCCTGCGCTGGCGCCGGGGCGCACGAGGACGACGAGCGCGCGGTGTTCAGCGCGGGTGTGCAATTAATACCTGACTGTAGTTACTGCCTGCTTGCCAGGCAGTCGGCAGGTCGTCCTCACCCGAAAACCCGCTGACCGTGTCAATCCACGCAGAGGCATGGTTCAGTGCTACCTGTAAGCGACATCTTCGCAATTCTTCTCATTCGAGCCTTGCTTTCATTCAGTGTCTTCCAAGGCGGAAGGGTTGCAAAAACCATTCGGCCGGATAACATGAACCTGTCCAGCTCTAAGTCATAAGACAACACTTTTTTCATGCTTCTGAAAGGTGCTGGATTTCCAGATGCTGCTGGAAACATGGAAGGTGTCGTATGGTCCATCGAGCGCTTGCAGAATCGATCTGTCAATTCGAGGCGGGGCTGGAGGTATGCAAGACGCCCCGAAGATCGTGCGCTGGTCCAGAGTTACCTCGCTGCACTGGCCCCAATACCTGGGCGCTGCTGTACTGGGAGGGAGATAACTTGCAGCAGCTCCAGCCGGTAGCCGTTTTTTCGGCAACACCTGGTTAATCGATGAAACACCTTTCGAATACGCTCTTTGCCAACTGGCGCGAGTTTCGATGTGAGTACGAGGCATTCGCCAGCAGGGGTATGACCGTCAACGAAAGGCTGCACGCATTTTCTCTCGCGGGAGCGTACGATCATGCGCTCAACACTGGCGATAAGTATGCTGTTCGCACCATCCTGAAAAAGGTGTATGTGGACGATGATTCGATCAGCCAGGTTATCGGCAGGCTCGGCAGCCGCGACGTCTGACTACCGTATGCGGCGGATGCGTTATGGAGAAGTGCCTGAAGTTAATCATGTACAGTGCGCTGATGCGGGGTGTCAGGCATTGACATGAGCCGCAAACATCCGATCATCGTCGGCACGACGCTGGGAATCATTCATATTATCCTGGTCGGGATGCCATTCGTTCAGTCGGGGAGGGGGCGAAGCAACTGGCTATCTGGTTCTGTTCGTGGATTTCCCACGCTGGCAGCAGAAATTGCATTTCCACGAATGCTGCTAAACAGCGTGCCGATTGAATTTCTTTTGGTTTGTCGTACTCGGTACCTTGATGTACCGCAGCATCGGTGATGGCATGGGAACTCTTTGACTGTGTCAGCGACAGGAAAAACGCTGAAACCTGACAAGCACTACTGAATCACCGAAGCAATGGCGTCAGATACGATGGGTTCGATGATTAATTGAAATTTCAATCGAGTCTGACCACATGGATCCTCGCGGCGCAAGGTGAATCGGTTATGCCAATGCAATCGATCGGTGTCAGGCACCGGATGGTACTTACATAAGGGATAATGTTGTTATAAAAGAACCAATGGCCACGGAAGCACACGGGATATTTTCTATACCGTGCGTGTCTTCCAGTGGCCAGTTGCATGATTCTGGCATAAGTCAGTGACATTGGTGTCAGGGCACATTCCACGGATCCAGGCCGCAAATGTGCCGGATCATATCTTGCTCTGTGCCGCCGGCAAGAAGATTTTCCGCCGACGCTTTCGCATGCCGATTTGATTCAGCCTAATTTCGAGATGGTCGCGTTTTGGGTGTCGGAGTCCTTTTTTTATTGATGCTTGGCAAGTAAGTGTTATCAGGCAGTAGATACGGGATATCGAAACTGGTCCCGAATCGAACTGGAGCCCGATAACCGCCCGATATATTTCTGGCAGCGTTATCGACAGTTCCTCGATAAAAGCGATTTCCTTGATTGTAATCGTGCTCATTCCCGGTTCTCCTGCGCATAGCGGATTGGGGATTCACGTCGAGCGTGTTGCCCCACGTTTGATAAGGTCAAGTGCACACGGCGTGCCAAACTCGGACAGGCACGGCGCGCTGGCTGATAACTCTCAGTAATTGTTAATTTATTGGCTTGTATCAGATATATCATGAGTGGCGTCCCGATGCGCTGGATGTGGGGTCAGATACAACTTATCGAAGGAAACTGTTGGTTATTTTGCAGATGGATACCAAATTTTTCATTTCGGGAGATGAAAAAAGAACTATGATAACGGGCCGGCGGCAAGTGCTGTCACCGCTCGAATCCAAGAGATTCCATACTCAGCATGTTGGACCCATTGATGCTGCATGCGGCTCGATAGCCCCAGTTGATCATTGGTCCTCCTGGGGAACAGGGGCGCGACGCCGGCAGACCTAAGCGCCGGGCTCCCGCTGCACGCTGAGCTCCTCCGGCCAGCAGCCGACCGGCAGCCCGGGTCGAGCCGCTGATCCTCGAAGCGTACCAGGTAGAGGGCGCGCCCGGGGTCATCCTCAGCTGGCCGATGTTGACGATGACGCCGCGCGTGCCCGCTGCCGTCAGCACGGCATCCGCCACACAGGCCCGGGATGGTGCTGGTCACTGCAACCTCTGCAGGGCGCAGACCCGTTGCCGAGCGAGCTGCTGCAGGGAGGTAGTCGTTCATGTTGGTTTGTCAGAAGCGTTCGGGCGCCAATCTGGACTGCGAGCTGATGCACGTGGGTGACGAGCAGCACGACGGCGACGGCGCTGATCACGTATCCGATCGTGACCGGGATGCCGAGCATGGCATGCAGCGCGGACGCGAGGATTGCCGCCTCGATGGCAAAAAATATAAAGGTGAAGGAGGCATAAATAAAAGCCGACGTCATCGTGGAACCGAGATACCCGATCCTGCGCTGCGGGTCAGCAGGTCGATATCCAGTCCATATCTGGCTGCGTAATAGCTGATGGGAAAACCGGTGATAAAAATGACCAGCGCCACGGTCATCATCGCCCACAGGGTGTTGGTAAAGCCGTACTGAAGGGTTACAGCCCCGAGATGGCCTCGAGCGCCATGAACGCGGTCGCACCTAGCGCGGTTTCGCGACGTGGTCAATCGTCCAGCGTCGTGACCTGGTGGCGGTAAACCGCAGCGCGTAATCCTCGAGCGTCTGGTTTCCCACCCACTCGTTGTACTGCCTGCGTACTCGAAAATATTTAGTGATGCACGCATAGGACAAACAGGGTTCCCCGGATGGCAATGTGAACTAAAACAGGTCAGAAGAAGGCACCGTTTGCCTCAATCTGGTGCGCGCAGGCCGTTTTATCAGACGCTGTTCAGGGTGTTGTGTACCATCAGCAAAGGCGAGCAATATTCGAGCCAACAGCCTGCATCCCGCAGCGGCTAAACATACTATTGTTGTGCCGATAAACAAACGGTACAGCGGTGATGTCATGGAGACCGCGCACCTGCCGTTCTGGAGCGGTGATCGTTTTGTGCTGCCGGGAGCACGGCATCACAACGTGACATTTTACAAATGGCAGCCATAACGGGGTGATCACCGCTCGAGCGCCGGCTCGGACACAACAGGGTGACTGCAGCCCTGGCCAAATGGCCAACCTCACACAACGCATGTGTGATGCGAATGCTACCAGGCTTAAGCAACGACCCGGAAGGTCACTGAACTGTAAATCCCGGAGCATGCAATGCAGTTGCCTGACGCTTGTCGTTGCAATTCAGACGTGCAGCTAGCAATTTATTCGACAGGTTCTATCTTCATATCCAGCTACATTTCAATCTTGTTGGCTTTTCCAGCGGCATCCGGTTCATTCTTAATTGTGCCTTCATAATTGATTAACCACTTACCATCTTTATTACAAGTACGTTTCAAAATTACCCATGAATCATGGGCCTGCAATAGTAACTGTTGGAATGGCGGCGGTTTCACCGGCGATCCTTGCTTTACCGGGTTCATAGAACTCAAGCCCTGTATCCGTACCAGGGTGAATGCTGAACCATGATGCCGCGGCCGGGCATAACGGCGTTCAGGTGAGTCTTTGCGTGGCGCTTGCCAGGCGAGTGGCGAGTATTTCGTTCAGGTTGTGGTATACCCTGGCGGCGGTCCTTGGATAGCGCCGGCGCAGGATGTTCAGGTCGCTCTGGCTGATGCAGAGCAGGCGCGTATCCTCGATGGTATCGACATTGGCCGTGCGCTGCGCGTAGAACAGGCCGGCCTCGCCGACGATGTCGCCGCGCGTGTGGCTGTCGAGATTGATCCTGCCGTCCCTGCCTTCGATCCAGGCCTGCAGCCTGCCGTCGATGACGGCATACATCTCGGTGCCGGGCTGGCCGATCGTGATGATGCGCTCGCCGGCAGCGACCTCGCGGATGCGTACCATGCGCGCCACGATGCGCGCCTGGAAACTGGACAGCCCCTTGAACAGCGGGATGGTCTCCTGCGGGCGCGCACCGAGATCGAGCGTCAGGGCATCCCAGAGCGTGGCGATCCGCAGATTGCTGCTTAATGCCGGCGTCAGGGTGAAGTCTGACAGCCAGGCGAACGCGAGTGCGAAACAGGCCATGAGGCCGACCTGTTCCTGCATCTTCAGTGCACTGGTGGTAAGCACCAGGAAGCCCAGGCACAGCGCGACCGAGGTGTAGGTGATCGGGCGCCCGACGATCACCAGCGTCTGGATCGCGGCCTGCCGGGAGTCGGTTCGCTGCTTCATGAGGTCGTTGAAGCGGGCAAGGTAATGCACGGTGTCATCGATCGCGATACCGAGCACCATGGGTGCGATCAGGCTGTTGCTCGGGTTCAGGCTGATGCCGAAGAAGCCGAGCGCGCCGAAGTACACCACGATGGGCAGGATGTTCGGGATCAGTGCGATCAGCCCGACCCTGAACGACAGGAACATGCCGACCAGTACGCCGTACACGATCAGGAGTGCGGCGAACACGCTTTGCAGCTGGCCGCGTATGATCTTGTCGAGGACGTTGTCGACCAGTACCGGGTTGCCCGAGACCCTCGCCTGCAGGCGCGCCGGCAGCTGCCGCAGCCGCGCGTCGACCCTGCTGACCAGCGCGGAGAGGTGATCGGAATCGACGGCGGTGGTGCGCACGATGATATTGGCCGTCTGGTAGCGCGAGTCGACCAGCTGCTCGATTTCATCGTTGGCGCCGAAGAACAGCAGCTGGCCGACCTGCTTTTTCGATTCCGGGATCTGCATGTACGCCGGATCGTTGTCGTTGAACGCGCGGTTGAGCAGTTTCAGGTAGTCGACCACGGACACGGTGCCGCCGATCTCCGGTTGTCGTTTCAGCCATCCCTGCAGTTCCCCGATGGCCTGCAGGTTGAGCGGTTCCTTGACCGCGTCGCGTGCGCCGGTCTCGATGACGATGTAGAACAGGTTGGCGCCGCCCAGCAGGTCGTTGGCGATGGTGTAGGCCTGCCGCACCGGTGCGTCAGGACTGAAGTTGGTGATGTACTCGGTGCCGACCCGGATGTGGGTCATGCCCGCCAGGGCGACACAGAACAGGATGCCGGCCAGTGCCAGGATCGGCAGCCGGTGGCGCACATCGAACTGTCCAATCCGGCCGGCGATGCGATCGAAGCGGCTGTCCGCCGCGGCGGGGACGCCCGGGTGCCGCGGTCCGGGGCGCAACAGCGTGAGCAGCGCCGGCGTAAAGGTGAGCGTGGCCAGCATGGCGAACAGGATGCCGATGGCGGACAGTGCGCCGAACTCGCTGATTGCCGCCAGCGGGCTGAGGGTCAGCGACAGGAAGCCGATGGCCGTGGTCAGTCCGGTGAACACGACCGGCAGGAACACGTTGTGCAGCGCGCCGGCCGCTGTCGTCGTCGTCGTGCACGCCCTGTCGTTCCATGGCCAGGAATTCGGACACGACGTGTATGGAGTAGGACAGGCTGATGATCATCAGCAGCGAGGGCACCAGGACGGTGACGATGTTCAGCGAGTAACCCAGCGCGACGATCGTCGCCAGGGTCCAGCTCACGGCGACCAGCAATATACTGAATTCTAACGAAGTAGACTAAAAACAT
>CAWDLS010000014.1:0-322112 GCA_963803275.1 uncultured Gammaproteobacteria bacterium
CAATGTATTGCTGTCTGGGGCGATTCGTTAGGGTTACTTTGTTGTGGCATCACTACAAAACCCTGGATTTTCCGAACAAACGATCTTCATATGCTTGTTGAACCGTACCTTATATGGGTTTTCTTCAGAAAGGCCTGTAATCCACCAATTGTAAACCCAGCGATAGATAACACTCGGCGCACCTCCCAACATCTGATCATCAAGCATCGGATTTCTTGCGATGTAGCTTGAGAGAGGGAATGGAATAACCAGAAAGTACCAATGCCATTAATCCAATGACAGAGAATATGAACTTCCTCCTTCTTCTCATAAGTAGCCCTAACGTTTAAGCCAAGCCGCGCAGTTACTGCGTCGGCTTGGGCGCCTTGTTGGGCGTCACTACATACAATAACCGGAATACACATACTCTCCGCTGCTAGTGAAGGTGAATGGCTTCTTTAACCATTTACGGTGATTTGCTATGCATAAATAGCCTACCGACACGTATGGGCCGTGGCTTTTAAATACAACGTAATATGAATTGTCAGGAGGCTCATTTATTACTTCTACAATTTTACTTGGCTTGTTATTAATGAAATACCCGCCTCTAATTTTGCCGCTCTTTCGCTCAACAGAAAAAGTCGAACCAATCTGCTCTTTCAAATGCTCTGTGTCGTTAATGATTTCGCCATCCTCAGATACTGCATGCACAGAGGTCACTTTGCACTCAAAGGTATCTATCCCAGCAAAACTAAGGCAAGGGATTAGGAATAAAATCGTAGTGATGCCTGTTTTCATCATTCCCTCACCTTTGACGCCCAACGTTGCGGTAACAGGCGCCGAGCAGCGCGAGGCGTCCTAGTGAGCGGAAGCGAACGATGTTGACCGCGTTGTTATAACTCGACATCTGGCTCATATCCCGCCTCCGGCCAGAGTTCGTTAATCTCCGCGGCTTGCTGCTGCGCACTAAAATGCTCCCAAGCAATACCGTTTACATCAGTATCGGCAGTAAATGCCTTTGCGTCTGGATCTTCCCAACCGAGATGCCGAAGTCTCCCGCCTTGCAGGTGGCATCAACGCGGACCGATAAGTTTAGGCTATCAGTGCGCCAAAGCGCATATTCATCTAGGACAAGGCAGGGTTCTGGGCGATGGTAGCCGTGATATAGTCCCTTATCGTTTCTTTCAAACACTTCGTCGAAATCGCAATGTGTAGCTTTTTCACCAATGCCTCAAGAGTTATAACGGTTGCGGTAACAGGCGCCGAGCAGCGCGAGGCGTCCTAGTGAGCGGAAGCGAACGATGTTGACTGCGTTGTTATAACTTGACATCTGGCTCATATCCCGCCTCCGGCCAGAGTTCGTTAATCTCCGCGGCTTGCTGCTGCGCACTAAAATGCTCCCAAGCAATACCGTTTACATCAGTATCGGCAGTAAATGCCTTTGCGTCTGGATCTTCCCAACCGAGATGCCCGAAGTTCTCCCGCCTTGCAGGTGGCATCAACGCGGACCGATAAGTTTAGGCTATCAGTGCGCCAAAGCGCATATTCATCTAGGACAAGGCAGGGTTCTGCGCTAAGCCTAGCCGTATAGTCCCTTATTGTTTCTATCTTTTAAACACTTCGTCGAAATCGCAATGTGTAGCTTTTTTTCACCGAATGCCCAAAGAAATATAACGGTTGAACTCTGCCGCGCCGAGCGCAGCGAGGGAACCCTTGACGCTGGGAGCGGAAGCGAGCGGTGTCAAGGGCGTCGGCAGGAGTGATTTGTTAGAGCACACTTTCTATTACTCTACATCCATATATTTCTTCATTTTCCTCCCAGGACGGAGAGTAATACCGTGCTGAATAAGTGCTTTCTCAACCACAGCACCAATATCTAAAAGGGAGTGAAATGGAAGTGGGTTACCAGGTTGGATTCCATGTGACTTATTACCTTCAACCTTTACAACGCCGGCTGCCCAAGCGTGCTTTGGAACAATTTGCCCCTCTTTCTCAGCAATGTTGTTAGTCCAGAATCGAAGTTGAACCTCGATCATTTCTGCCGTGCTGAACTGCTCGCTCCACAATATTCTTTGCCATACTTCCTCCTTTCTTGTGTGCTCTAACGCTGAAGCCAGCCGCGCCTGCGTAGCAGGCGTCGGTCTGGGCTGATGTGTTAGGCATCATTCTTGCTCCTCGATCTCTGCACGGCAAATGCAGCTCCGCCCAACCCAAAAATAACGAAAATTGGTAAATACAAAAGCATCCCTATGAATGTACCCTCCCAACCGACAAAATCTCCAAAGCCCAAAGCCCCTACGACATAACTACCTACAGCTACTAGCGCTATTGAGATGACAGTAGCAATAACTCCAGATTTGTATTTACGAATTGGTGAAATAGCTGCTGCCACAAATCCCCCAACGAAGGGGATAGCCCATACAATCAAATCAGCCACATTACTACCAACCAAACGGACTGTTGGGTAGTAGCACAAAAATACAACGAACATGGCTAAAGTGATAAGAGCAATGCTTTTTGCATCATTGATGCCTAACTACTAGTAGAGAGCCTAAATGTCGGTTTTGTCTTACGACATTTAGGCTGTTTTTAAAATTGACCCTTCCTTAAAACAATAGTTTAGTTACATATAGCATGGCCCAATTGGAAGTACAATTCCGTCTCGGAGGCATGGATGCCGAAGTCACAACTACTCGAAAAAATGAGAATGGAGATACGTCTCCGTCATTACAGCCTGAGAACGGAGCAGTCATACATTCACTGGGTGAGGCGTTTCATTCTGTTTCACAACAAGCGGCATCCTGCCGAAATGGGTGAGAGTGAAATCACCGCCTACCTGACACACCTCGCAGTCGACAGGAAAGTCTCCGCTTCCACCCAGAACCAGTCCTTGTCGGCGATACTTTTTCTCTACAAGCAGGTACTTGATATCAGGCTGGAATGGCTTGACGAAGTGGTCCGTGCAAAGCGACCGCAGCATCTGCCTGTCATCCTCTCACGAAAGGAAGTCGGCATATTGCTCGATGAGGTCCGGAACAAACGGCCTGATCGCACGTCTGCATGTACGGTACCGGAATGCGAAAAATGGAGTGCCTGCGGCTTCGCATACAAGGATGTGGATTTCGACTATCGGCAAATTACCGTACGTTCTGGCAAAGGAGATAAGGACAGGATAACTATGCTACCGGACAGCCTGATTGATCCGATAGGGAACATCTCGAAAGGGTGCGCCGTCTTCACCGCATGATATCGACAAGGATACGGTGAAATCTATCTACCCTATGCGCTGGAAGTAAGTATCCAAATGCCGGAAGGTATTGGCGTGGCAGTTCGTATTCCCATCGACAAGGCGGTCTGCCGATCCATATACCGGCGTGATTCGCAGACACCACTGGTATGAGGACAATGTAAGCCGCGCCATTCGCGAGGCATTGCGCATTGATCGGCATCAACAAGCATGTAAGCGTTCACACGCTAAGGCACATTCGCAACCCACCTGCTGGAAGACGGCTACGATATACGCACGGTGCAGGAACTGCTCGGCCACAAGGACGTGAAGACAACACAGATCTATACCCATGTCCTGAATCGCGGCGGACGCGGCGTGCGCAGTCCGCTCGAAAACAGCGCGGTAACCGCGCTCGGTCAGGAATCCGCGGCGGTTCAGGCTTTCTCGAACAGCCGCGTTTTTCCCGGAACAGCGCGGAGATGTCCTCGTCGCCGTACCCGGCCTGCATCAGCCGGCGGTAGTGGATCAGCGTCATTTCGACCAGCGGCAGGCACGCCGAACGCGGCAGCCATCTGCTTGCAGATGGCGAGGTCCTTGTGGTGCAGCGCGACGCGGAAGCCGGGGCTAAATATGCCTTTGCTCATGGACGGGACCGCGGTGGTCGAGAAACCAGTTGCCGGCGGCGCCGCCGCCGACCACCTCGATGACCTTCTCGAGTGGCAGTTCGAGCGCGCGCGCGAAGGCAAGCGCCTCGCTCACCGCCTGGTTGATGCCGGCCGCCATGACCTGGTTGACCGCCTTGGTGGCCTGCCCGGCCCCGACCGGACCCATGTGTTCGATCCGTCCGGCGATGGCTGTCAGCACCGGGCGGATGCGTTCCAGCACCCCGCGTCACCGCCGACCATCATGGCGAGCGTGCCGTTGCGCGCGCCCTCGACGCCGCCCGAGACCGGCGCGTCGAGAAAGGCGACGCCGAGGGTTGCGAGTTGCGCGGCGGCGGCGTGCGCCGTTTCGCGGCTCACGGTGGAGGTGTCCACCACCACGCCGCCCGGGCGCAGGCCGTCCTTCAGCGCGGCGATGAATTCGAACACGTCCGCGTCGGCGCTGACCGAAAGGATCAGCAGCTCGCAGCGAGCCGCCAGCTCCGCCGGGTCGGCGGCGACGGGGACGCCGAGTTCCCCGCCCAGCCCGCGCGCCTTCTCCGGCGTGCGGTTCCAGAGCCGCGCGAGGTAGCCCACGCGGTACAGGTTGCGCGCCATCGGCGCGCCCATGGCGCCAAGGCCGATGACGCCGGTTTTCATGGGGGTTGTCCTTGCCGCGCGGCGGCAGCGAGGAATAAGCGTCGGGGAAAGTGCATCGATTGACAGTCATGGAATCCTAGCTGAGCGAATACGAATCCGTTAAAGGAGCGGGCTCTGTACCCTTTGGGTATGCCCGCGAATGGCGTGAAGCACAGACAATGCCTTCACGGGCAAGCCCGCTCCTATAGGCGGGTATGCCACACTGCAACAGCGCCGTCACGGCTATGGTTCCTCGAGAGGTATAGCCCTCCAGCCCGCTCGCCAGGAACTGCTGGTAGGCGGTCTGCGCTTCCGCGTCCAGGCCGGCGGCGGCGATCTTGTCGCGGTAGCGCGCGAGCAGCTGCGCGGGATCGAACTCGACGTAGCGCAGCAGCTCCTCGACGGTGTCGCCGTGGCGCGGTTCGACCAGCCGGTAGCCGCCCCCGGCCGTCAGTTCGACGTTCACCGCGTCGGTGTCGCCGAACAGGTTGTGCATGTCGCCGAGAATCTCCTGGTAGGCGCCCAGCAGGAAGATGCCGAGCAGGTAGGGCTCGTCCGCGCGCAGCGCGTGCAGCGGCAGGCTCGACTCGACGCCCTCGCCGTCGACGTAGTGCTCGATGTGCCCGTCCGAGTCGCAGGTCAGGTCCTGCAGGATGGCGCGGCGCAACGGCTCCTCGTCGAGGCGGTGCAGCGGCATGATCGGGAACATCTGGTCGATGCCCCACACGTCCGGCATCGACTGGAACACCGACAGGTTGCAGAAATACTTGTCGGCGAGCTTGCGGGTGATCTCGTCCAGCACCGGCGTGCGCGGCGGGTCCGGCCGCCAGCTGACTCCTGCACCGCGCGGCACACGGCGTAGTACAGCGACTCGCCCAGCGCGCGCTGCGCGAGCTCGATGCCGCCGGAGATGTACAGGCTGCGCAGGTCGGCCAGGCGCACGTCTGGCATCGTGGTAGCATGGCGAGCGCGTTGTCCGGCCCGCACGCGTTCCAGGTCGACGCGCAGCGCCGTGATCGGGGCGGGTGTCCCCGGGCGCCGGCGCCTCCACGCGCGGCGCGCACAGCACCTGCTCGGTGTCGATGACGTTGGTGATCGAGCACGGCGTGGTGCGCGGTCATCGCGCGGCCGGCCTCGGTGACGAGGTCGGGATGCGGCAGTCCGCGCTGCGCGGCAGACGCGGGTCAGCACGCCGACCACCGCCGTGGCGTAGACGTCGATGCTCGTAGTTGATCGAGTTGTCGCTCTTCGAGCCGTGCCCTCGTAGTCGACGCCGAGCCCGCCGCCGACGTCGACGGTGTCGACGGCAGCGCCGAGGGCGTGCAGCTCGACGTAGTAGCGCGCGGTTTCCTCGAGCGCGCGCTGGAAGTCGCTCATGCTGGCGATCTGCGAACCGGGGTGGCAGTGCAGCAGCGTCAGGCAGTCGATCATGCCCGGCCGCGCGCAGGCGCTCCAGCAGCGCGAGCACGCCGGCGGCGGTGAGGCCGAACTTGGAGCGGTCGCCGCCGGTGTTCTGCCAGTTACCGGAGGTGGCCGCCGCGAGGCGTATGCGCAGGCCGAGCCGCGGGCGCATGCTGCATCGCGGCCGCCACTGGCAGACCAGCTCCAGCTCCGAGAGCTTCTCGATCACCAGGGTGACGCGCTGGCCGAGGCGCTGGCCCATGAGGGCGAGTTCGATGTACTCGGCGTCCTTGTAGCCGTTGCAGATGATGACGCCGTCGGGCGCAGGCATGCCGAGCACCGCCATCAGCTCGGGCTTGCTGCCGGCCTCCAGCCCGACGCGCAGCGCCGCCGTGGCCACGATGGCGCCGACCACGTGCTGCTGCTGGTTGACCTTGATCGGGTAGATGGCGGTGTAGCGCGCCTGGTAGCCGTGCTCGGCATGGCGCCGGCTGAAGGCGCCGTGCAGGCGGTCCACGCGGTGGCGCAGGATGTCGGTGAAGCGCACCAGCACCGGCAGGGTCAGACCGGCGTCGTGCAGCGCGGTCGACCAGGTCGTGCAGGTTAATGCTCGGGCATCCCCGGCATGCCCGCCCGGGCGCGCCACCACGTGGCCGTCGCTGCTCGACATCGAAATAGCCCGCGCTCCAGCTGGCGATGTTGTAGTGGCGGCGGGCGTCGTCGAGTGCTCCAGGTCATGAGCGGGCACGATAATGACAGTCGCGCCCGGGAACAAGCAATTCCGTGATCAGTGAGGGCCGAAAAGAGGCGAGACCACGCATCCATCGACCACAGCAGGAAGCCCGCGGCGGGCCGTCGGCCGCAGAGACGCGGCCGGTGGGCTCCAGGGACGGATTTACGGCGCGTCCCGCTCGTGTACTTCCTGACCTGTGAGTGACGCTGGCGAGTCCCGATCTGCGATTGTCACCCGCCTGCCGCGGCTTGTATCGTTTGCCGCTCGTCACCTTACCGGGAGATGTCGCCGTGACTAGACAACGACAGCCAGTGGTTCACCGAAACCCACCAGGCCAGGGTTCCGCCTTCTCCATAAAGGTCTTCGCCGACGACCTGCACGACGGAGCAGACCGAGTACCAGCACATCGAGATCTACGAGACCGAGTGGTTCGGCAACCTGATGGTGATCGACGGCTGCATCATGCTGACCGGCGCGGGACAATTTCATCTACCACGAGATGATGTCGCACCCGGCGCTGTTCACCCACCCGGCGCCGAGCGACGTGGTGATCATCGGCGGCGGCGACTGCGGCACGCTGCGCGAGGTGCTCAAGCACGAGGGCGTGCGAGCATGCCCTGCAGGTGGAGATCGACGAGCGGGTGACGCGCCTGGCCGAAGAATATTTCCCCGAACTGTGCGTGTCCAACGACGACCCGCGCGCGGAGTTCCTGTTCGGCGACGGCATCCGCTGGATGAAGGAGTGCACGCCGGGTTCGGTGGACGTGGTCATCGTCGACAGCACCGACCCGGTCGGGCCCGGCCGAAGGCCTGTTCACCGCAGGCCTTCTACCGCGACTGCCACCGCGCGCTGGGCGACACGGCATCCTGGTCCAGCAGAGCGAATCGCCTCTATATCACATGGACATCATCAACCCGATGCGCAAGGCGATGCGCGACGCGGGCTTCGCCGATGTGCAGACGCTGTTCTTCCCGCAGCCGTGCTACCCTTCCGGCTGGTGGAGCGCCACCATGGCGTGCCAGGCAGCCGATCGAGCGGGCCGCTTCCGCGAGGCGGACGCCGCCGGCAAAGGCCTTCGACACCCGCTATTACAACGCCGCCATCCACAACGCCGCGCTGACCGCGCCGGAGTTCTTCAAACAGGCGCTGGAATGAGGACAGCGTGAGACGTGCGGGATGCGGAATCAGCGCGAGAATACCGAACATCGGCTGACGCCGTTCCCAGGCATGTTGCAGTCACCGCAGGGCGCACGCGTGCGCCCTGCGAGTTCTCCGGATCGAGCTGTGAGACGTTTCGTCGGTTTTAACGCTCAAGCACCTTGTCGTCTTTCCGTGTTCTTCCGTGGGTTCCGTGGCCGATCTTCCAGCCACCGTTCAGGTTTACTGGGTGCGTTTTCGCAACGGCAAGGATTACCACCCACCGAACGCCGTGCTCATTTACACCAGTTATCCACATTGGCGCGCGCCTGGACGAGCGACTGCTCACGCGCATCATCCTGCAGGTACACACGGTTGCCTGACTCGTCGAGCCTGTACACGCGATTGGCCCGTTCCAGGTTGCGCAGGTAGTCACGCGCGTGATTGCAGCGGTTCCGGCGCTGTTCCAGTTCGGCCTTGGCTTCCTCCGCATTGTGCTGTTTCTGCTGGCGCTCGTCATGTATGGCGTCGAGCAGGCGCTGCGTCTTTTCCATGCGCACATCCGGTGCCGCCGCACCGGACTCGGTATCCCCGAGTTTGTGCAGGCTGAGCGTGCTGCTGCCACACGGGATGTCGCTGTATTGCACAGCCCCGCTGTCGTCGGTGCACTTGTAGACCTGGGCCGATGCCGGTGACCCGAACGACATCAGCACGATAACCGGTATCAGGAAAGACTGTTTCATGTTCGCCCCCACCTCACTCTATCCCGCCGCAAAGACGCGGAACGGCCGGCATGTCGAAAGCGGTTCAGCTCGTCGCGTTGGTTATTTCGAGCACAAATCGCGCGCTATTTCTCCAGCAACCGGTCGAGACACAGACGCTGGCGGGCATCGAACAGGTGACGCGAACCGATGGTGACGGCAGCCAGCGTGCCCAGCCCCGTGCCGGTAGTGATCAGGAACATGATCAGGATCTGGTATTTCACGCTTCCACCGGTGCCGCGCCGGCCAGGATCTGGCCGGTCATCATGCCCGGCAGGCTGACCACCCCGGCGGCGGCCATGGCATTGATGATCGGAATCATGCCACCGCGTATGGCCTTGCTGCGGTATTCCGAAATCGCCACCTCCCAGCGCTCGCCCAGCATCAGGCGCGCCTCGATGATATTGCGCTGTTCCCAGCGCCGTGTGTCAGCCGGTCCATGGCGATGGCGATGCCGTTCATGGTGTTGCCCAGCAGCATGCCGAGCAGCGGTATGGCGTATTGCGGCGCATACCAGGGCTCATCGCCGAGGATCACGACCAGCGCGAAGATCGTGACGGTGAACGAAGACAGGAACATCGAGATGGTTCCGACGGCATAACCCCACCAGCCGCGGAAGCGGCGCTTCTGCCGCACCATCACCTCGCGTCCCGCCACAGCAGCATGAACAGCGACATGAGCGTCACCCAGGCCAGGTGTGCGTTGGCGAACAGCGTCTTCAGCACCAGGCCGATCAGGGTGAACTGGATCGCGGTGCGGGCGCGGCGATGAGCAGCTGCCGGCTGAGGCCGGCGCGCAGGCGCGATCGAGAGCAGCGCCAGCACAGCACCAGCACGGCGGCAATCGCCAGGTCCAGAGTGATCGAGCGTGATCATAGCCGTGTCTCCCGGGCCGGCTCCCGAGCGTGCCGTTCCGAGCACCAGAGATGGCGGTTCGCGACCCGCGTGATCTGGTGCGGGATCATGGCTGACCCAGATGACCGCGGCCTGGTTCGTCCTGCTGGTATTCGGCTGATGACGGCTCGACGCGGCGGGTGCTTATCGGATCCAGGTTGGCGGTCGGTTCATCCAGCAACAGCACCCGCGGCGATGTTCGCCAGCAGGCGCAACAGGGCGAGACGCTGCCGTTCCCCGCTCGACAGCCGCGTGACCGGCTGGCCCGGAGCAGCCGGCTCGGTCAGGCCGAGCGCGTCCAGGGACAGCGGCTGCCGTCGTGAAAATGATCCGATCGCGCGCGGCAGCCACCAGCTGCTTTCCGGCGGCAGCAGGCCGGCGCGGCGGCGCCATTGCGCGGGCGCGACGGCCGCAGCCGACATGCCGTCGAGCCACGCTCGCCCCGTGCGGGTCGAGTCGGCGATGGCGCGCAGCAGCAGTGACTTGCCGCCCCCGGGGTCGCCGGAAGGCACAGGCAGTCGCCGCAGGAGAGCGAAGCGAAACCGGCCCGAGCATCAGCCGGCGACAGGTCCTTGATTTGCAGCAGGGGCGGTGATCTACTCACAGCCGACTCCATCACCCGCGGCGCCGGTCGGCTGCCGCTTCCAGGAAGTTCATACGGAGGGATTATGTCAGAACCCACGATCGCACAAAAAGCGCCATTTGCCGCGAACTCAGCCCGGCACCTACTGGTGGTGCGCCTGCGGCAGATCGGCAACCAGCCGTTCTGCGACGGTTCGCACAAGGGCGGGGATTCACACCGGTCAAGGTGGAGATCACCGAGCTGACAAAGGTCTGGCTGTGCGGCTGCAAGCACAGCGCCAACCGGCCGTTCTGCGACGGAACGCATAAAAAACTGTAGGCGCGGACCGCGTCCGCGATCTGTTACATGAATAAAGATCGCGCGCAGTACAGGGCTGTACGATTGACGTGAAGCACGGGGTTGTGCGGGAGCGGCCTTGCAAAGCGCCCTCCCCCCGGATACACCCGCGACCTGTATTTACTCTGCGTGCCCTGCGCGAGTCTCTGTGAAAAAAAGGGCGCCGCGGCGCCCTTGCTCGTTGTCCGTATCAACCGGCGTTACATGTTATACCCGATCTCGTCGTGCAGCACGATGTCGAGGCCTTCGGTCTCCTGGTCGCCGGTGACGCGCAGTCCGATCACGGCGTCGATCACCCTGAGAATGATCCAGGTGAGCAGGCCGCAGTAGACGAAGGTCGCGACGATACCGACAAACTGCACCCGGACCTGGCCGCCGATGGTCATGCCCGCGGCCAGGCCGGCGCCGCCCAGCATGCCGACGAACACGCCGGCCAGCAGCGTGCCGAGGATGCCGCCGACGCCGTGCACCGGAAACACGTCGAGCGAATCATCGACATGCAGTGTCCGCTTGAGGAAGCTCGTCGCCGATGTAGCAGATCACGCCGGCGCTAAGACCGATGATCAGCGCACCGACCGGGCCGACGAAGCCGGACGCCGGCGTGATGGTGCCGAGCCCCGCCACCATGCCGGTGACGACGCCGAGTGCACTCGGCTTGCCGTGCCGGACCCATTCCATCGATCATCCACGCGAGCGAACCGGCGGCGGCACCGATATGCGTGACCAGCATCGCCATGCCGGCATCGCCGTTCGCCGCGAGCGCGCTGCCGGCGTTGAAACCGAACCAGCCCACCCACAGCATGGCCGCACCGATCAGGGTCATGGTCAGGTTGTGCGGCGGCATCGGCACGTGCCGGAAACCCTTGCGCGCGACCCAGCACCAGCGCGGCCACCAGCGCGGCGGCACCGGCGTTGACGTGCACCACGGTGCCGCCGGCGAAATCCAGCAGGCCCATGTCCTGCAGCCAGCCGCCGCCCCATACCCAGTGCGCGACCGGCGGCGTACACCAGCACCAGCCACAGCGCCGAAAACCACAACATGGCGGAAAACTTCATGCGCTCGGCGAAACCGCCGACGATCAGCGCCGGCGTGATGATGGCGAAGGTCATCTGGAACATGGTGAATACGGTCTCCGGGATGGTGCCGTGCAGGCTGGCGCGCCCGATGTCCGGCGAGCAGCAACTGGTCGAGACCGCCGATCCAGCGGTTCATTGCGCCACCGTCGCCGAAGGCCAGCCCGTAGCCGACAGACCAGCCAGAGGATCGACACCAGGCAGGTGATGGCGAAGCACTGCATCAGCACCGACAGCACGTTCTTGCTGCGCACCAGCCCGCCATAGAACAGTGCCAGGCCCGGCATCGTCATGAACAGCACCAGCGCGGTGGAGGTCAGTATCCAGGCGGTGTCCGCCGCGCTCGGTTCGGCGGCCAGGCCAGCCGCCGGGAACAGGCCGGCGACGGCAAGCGGCAGGATGGTCCGGACCCGCTTCGTGGTGGCAAGACGCATGAGGCAATCCCCCCTTGTTGTTTGTTATCAGAGTGCGTCCGGGCCGGTCTCGCCGGTGCGGATTCGAACGGTTTGCTCCAGGCTGGATGACGAAGATCTTGCCGTCGCCGATCTTGCCGGTGTTGGCGGCACTGGTAATGGCGTCGATGACCGCGTCGACCTTGTCCGCTGCGACGCCGATCTCGATCTTGACCTTGGGCAGGAAGTCGACCACGTATTCGGCACCACGATAGATCTCGGTGTGGCCTTTCTGGCGCCCGAAGCCCTTGACCTCGGTCACGGTGATGCCCTGCACACCGATGTCAGACAGCGCCTCGCGCACGTCGTCGAGTTTGAAGGGTTTGATGATGGCTGTAATGAGTTTCATTGTTGTCCTCCGGTTGGCTCACTCCCGCATAGCAGGCCGGATCATACCAGAGGCTGCACCGATTTGGTGCTATTGGGTGCTATTGGGGACAGACCACGTTTTATTGTACCCCCGGCGTGATGCAGGGGACGGCCGTGGATCAGTACCGTTTCCCGATACGGGCACATCTACATTTTCACAATATACGTATCAGGAAACGGGTGCTGACCCCTTGCTTCCAGCGTACCGGCGCCCTGCGGGCAAAAAAACGGGCGCCGAAGCGCCCGTTTTCCTGCCGTTGGCTAACGGGTCAGAGTTTAGAGGATATAACCACGCTCGTCGTGCTGACTGACGTCCAGGCCTTCGGTTTCCTGTTCCTCCGTGACGCGCAGTCCGATGACCATGTCCACGATCTTCAGGATGATGAAGCTGCCGACGCCCGAGTACACCAGGGTGAACAGCACGCCCAGTGTCTGTATCCAGACCTGGCCGCCGATGGTCATGCCTTCGGCCAGTCCGACGCCGCCCATGCTGGAGGCCGCGCAGACACCGGTCAGGATGGCGCCGATGATGCCGCCGACCGCGTGCACGCCGAACGCGTCGAGCGAGTCATCATAGCCAAGCGCACGCTTGAGCTTGGCGGCGGCGAGGTAGCAGCCGACGCCGGCGGCGACGCCGATGAGGATCGCGCCCATGGGGCCGGCGGTACCGGAGGCCGGCGTGATGGCGACCAGGCCGGCGACCGCGCCGGAGGCGATACCCAGAACGCTGGGCTTGCCGTGGGAGATCCACTCCGCGAACATCCACGCCAGCGCCGCCGTCGCGGTAGCGATCTGTGTCACGGCCATGGCCATGCCAGCGGTGCCGTTGGCGGCCACCGCGCTGCCCGCATTGAAGCCGAACCAGCCGACCCACAGCATCGAGGCGCCCATCACGGTATAGCCCAGGTTGTGCGGCGGCATGGCGTGTCGTCGGGTAACCCTGGCGTTTGCCCATCACCAGGCAGGCCATGAGCCCTGCAATACCGGCGTTGATGTGCACGACGGTGCCGCCGGCGAAATCCAGCACGCCCAGATCCCACAGCAGACCGCCGTCACCGCTCCATACCATGTGCGCGATCGGCGCGTAGATCACGAGAGCCCAGATGCCCATGAACCACAGCAGCGCGGAGAACTTCATGCGCTCCGCGAAGGCGCCCACGATCAGCGCCGGGGTGATGATGGCGAAGGTCATCTGGAAGGTCATGAAGACACTTTCCGGAATCGCGGCCGTGAGACTGTCGACGGTCACGCCGTTCAGGAAGGCATGGCCGAGGCTGCCGACGAACGAATTGAAGTTCGTGACGCCCGCCTCCATGCCCGCGGTATCAAAAGCGAGACTGTAGCCGAACAGCGCCCACAGCACAGAGACCAGCGCGGTGATGGCGAAACACTGCATCAGCGTCGCCAGCACGTTCTTGGAACGTACCATGCCGGCATAAAACAGGGCGAGGCCCGGGATGGTCATGAGCAGGACCAGTGCGGTCGACGTCAGCATCCATGCGGTGTCACCGGTGTCCAGGGTGGCGTCCTCGGCCATCGCCAGGGATGGCAGCAAGCCGAGCAATCCCACCATCAGGGCGCCTGAACGCCCTTTGATCTGCTTAAACATAATGCTCTCCTCTATTGCTGATGGAATGAGACTACAAGGCATCGGGACCGGTTTCGCCGGTGCGGATACGGATGGTTTGTTCAATGCTGGATACGAAAATCTTGCCATCGCCGATCTTGCCGGTATTGGCGGCCTTGGAAATGGCCTCGATGACCTTGTCGGCCATGTCTGCCTTCACCACGGCCTCGATTCTCACCTTGGGCAGAAAATCGACGACATACTCCGCGCCCCGATAGAGTTCCGTATGGCCCTTTTGACGCCCGAAGCCCTTGACCTCGGTCACCGTGATACCCTGAACACCGATCTCCGAGAGGGCCTCACGGACATCATCCAGCTTGAACGGCTTGATGATTGCAGTTACCAGTTTCATGTTTGATTACTCCTTTGAAGACGGCCTGCCCGAAGGCAGGCCGTTACGGTGCCGGTTAAAGAGACTTGGATACGCTGAAGACGACCCTGCCGTCACAGATATTGATGTTGCAATCCAGGCTGTCGATGCTGACGTCCGTGTAGGTCAGGCCGAGATCAACACCCATCACTGTCTTGGAAAGACCGACACTCCAGTCGGTGTAGGCATCGTTGAAACCATAGTAGGTTGCCGTTTCCACCGCATCAGCCACATCGAAGGCATCGCCGAAGCTGTACCCGACGTGTATTGACAGGCCGATGTCGGCGACTGGCAGGGTCGTTTCATAGCCAGCCGCCAGATACCATGCGCTTTCAGATGACGCCAGGAATGCCAGCTCGTCGGAATAGTTGATGGATGCATTGAAATCACCAAAGCTGAGCTTTCCGTAGATTTCATTGGTGTTGGCCGTGTCGAAACCCGGGTACTGGTAGCGCAGGTAACCGACGTCGTAACCGACGCCGTTCATCTCGCCGCTGTAGCCGCCATACAGATCGAGCTCGATCTGCGGGTCATGCCCTACGCCATTGAAGAAATCGGAATCGACGTTGGATGCCCAGGTACCGAGGTAGAAGCCGGAGTCATGGGCATAATCGAGACCGCCCTGAATGGCCATCTGATTATCCGTTTGCGAGATACCGCGGAAGACGTAATCCGTGGTTAACGCGACATTCCCGCTGATATCCGCCAGTGCAGCTGAAGTGCCTGCCATTAACGCGGTTGCAATCAATGTTTGCTTAATCATTTCGTAATCTCCAAAAGGTGAGTGGTTGAACACTGTGCAATGACAAACCACATCAACTGTGAATTAAGAGAAATTCACCCCCTGTTCAGCAGGAACCGTGCCAGAACTTATTTTTCAAATAAATACAGCATGTTATCTACTCAAAGGGGGCTCTCGGGGATGGATTCAGGCGTCAGGGATGCCCTATAACAGGGCGTGCGCACTGCATTGGTGCACATGCCCATCCCGGTGTCCGCCGGTGGACGCCGGAGCGGGCGATCGTCTATGGTAGGCGCATGCTGAATACCAAGTTCATCGACGACCTGGCCCGCCAGATCAGCAGCAGCATCCCCGGCGGTTTGAAGGAGATGCAGCAGGACGTGGAGAAGAACATCCATGCCTTGCTGCAGGGCGCGTTCGCCCGGCTCGACCTGGTCACCCGCGAGGAATTCGACGTGCAGTCGAAGGTGCTGGCGCGCACGCGCGAGAAACTCGAAGCGCTCGAAAAACTGGTCGCGGAACTGGAGCAAAAAAGTCCGTAGCCCGGACGACGTCCGTACACCGGCCGCTGCTCACGCCGCATCCCATCACCCTACAGGGCCTGTTTGACATCACTGACACCGGTTCCCGCCTTTCCGGCCTGTTTCGACAGGGCGTTACGTCCTACCCTGCCCTTCAACGGCCAGGAAACCGCCTATGTCGCTTGCCATCGTCTACAGCCGTGCCCGGCTCGGCATGGATGCACCGCTGGTCACCGTGGAAGTGCACCTGTCGAACGGTCTGCCGTCGCTGTCCATCGTCGGGCTGCCGGAGACCGCGGTCAAGGAAAGCAAGGACCGGGTGCGTGGCGCGCTGCTAAATTCCTGCTTTGAATTTCCCGCGCGCCGCATCACCATCAACCTCGCACCGGCCGACCTGCCCAAGGAAGGCGGGCGTTTCGACCTGCCGATCGCGCTCGGGATCCTCGCCGCGTCCGGACAGATACCCGGGAATGAACTGAGAGAGTTCGAGTTTGCCGGCGAACTGGCGCTGTCCGGCGAACTGCGCCCGGTACAGGGCATCCTGCCGATGACCCTGCAGACGCATCGCGCGCAACGTACGCTGCTGGTCCCGCAGGACAATGCCGCCGAAGCCCTGCTGGTCAGGGATGCCCGGGTACTGGCCGCCCGGCATCTGCTGCAGGTCACGGCTCACCTGACCCGCGCGCAGCGCATGGAGGCGCTGCCGGCCCTGTCCATGACCGCCTATGAGAACGCTATACCCGATCTGGCCGATGTGCGTGGCCAGTCCCATGCACGGCGCGCACTGGAGATCGCGGCCAGCGGCGGACACAGCCTGCTGATGCTCGGCCCGCCCGGCACCGGCAAGTCGCTGCTGGCCAGCCGACTGCCGGGGATCCTGCCGGAGCTGACCGAGACCGAGGCGCTGGAAGCGGCCGCCCTGCGTTCGATCTGTGGCCTGTCCATCGATCCGGCACGCTGGCGCAAGCGCCCGTTTCGCGCACCGCATCACACGGCATCGGCCGTGGCGCTGGTCGGCGGCGGCTCCAGCCCGCGTCCCGGAGAGATCTCGCTGGCGCATCACGGCGTACTGTTCCTCGATGAACTGCCGGAATTCGATCGCCGGGTGCTCGAGGTGTTGCGCGAACCGCTGGAGAGCGGGCATATCATGATCTCGCGCGCGGCGCTGCAGGCGGAGTTCCCCGCCCGCTTCCAGCTGATCGCGGCGATGAATCCGTGTCACTGTGGCTGGCTGGGCGATCCGTCCGGGAGGTGCCGCTGCACCAGTGAACAGATTCAAAGGTATCGAAGCCGTATTTCCGGCCCGTTACTCGACCGCATCGACATGCACGTGGAGGTACCGCGTCTGTCGATCGAAGCAATGAACGGACCGCGCGGTGAATGCAGTGCGCTTGTGCGTGAACGCGTCACGAAAACCCGTGACATTCAGTTACAGCGCAACCACACGCTGAACAGCCGGCTCACGCACCGGCAGATCGATGCCATGTGCGTACTGGACAGAAACGATCAACTGTTGTTGCAGCGCGCAATTGAACAACTGCAGCTGTCCGCGCGCGCGTACCACCGCATTCTGAAACTGGCGCGCACGATTGCGGATATGAACGAAGCCAAACACATAGCGACCCGCGATCTGACCGAAGCCATCAACTACCGGCGCCTGGACAGGGGATAAAAGGGATAATACGGGGACAGTATACCTGTTTCTCTGACACCCGCTTCCACGTCTTGCCGATGAACCTGAATGCTGTGGTTGAGAAAATTGCTGAAGCCGTGATGACCTGCGAAAGGAGTTGCAACATTGGCCAGGATGCAGCGGGTGGTCGTGCCGGGATATCCGCATCACGTCACGCAACGTGGCAACCGAAGGCAAAAGACTTTCTTTTGTATCGGTGATTACCGCTATTATCTGGAGCTGATGGCGGAGGCTTGCCGTGCCTCGGACACGGAAGTCTGGGCGTATTGCCTGATGCCGAACCACGTGCATCTGATCATGGTTCCCGCCGCCGAGGATGGCTTGCGGGCCTCGCTCGGCGAAGCGCATCGTCGCTACACCCGGTATATCAATTTCAGGGAAGGTTGGCGGGGGACACCTGTGGCAGGAACGATTCCATTCCTTTCCGATGGATGAAGAATATCTCCTTGCTGCGGTGCGGTATGTGGAGCTGAATCCGGTGAAGGCGAAGCTCTGCCGGATGCCACAGGACTGGCAATGGTCCAGTACCAGGGCGCATCTGACCGGCAGGGATGACCTGCTCGCCAGGGTCGCACCGATGCTCGATCGGGTAGCTGATTGGGACCGGTACCTGGCGAGCGATCGCAATCGCTGTGATGGACTGCTGGACCGGCATACCCGTACGGGGAGACCACTGGGAGATGAGCATTTTGTCAGCAGGCTGGAATCACTGACCGGGGCTGTCCTGGCCAGGAAGCGGCCAGGCAGAAAACCGAAAGCCGCAGGTAAATAGGTATACTGTCCCCGGAAATCCGCGCGGATGTCCTGGACGAGTTACCGCGCATGGGCAAGGTCGTGGCGGAACTCGGCAACGAAGATATCCGCGAGCTGTCGCTGTATTCCTACCGCATTATCTACGAGATCAGAGAAGCCAACATCGTCGTGCTGGCGGTGATCCACAAGCGAAGGGATTTTCAGCCGGAGATGGTCGAGCGGTAGGGCAGCACAGTAAAGGCCGTTAAATCGACAAGCCCCGCGATTGCGGGGCTTGGGTGTGGTGTTCTGTCGCTATGTATGTTCCACTTCGTTCCGAAACTTCTTGGCCAGAACAAGCCCTGCCATCGAGCCTAATCCGCAGAGGATGCCGCTATATACCAGAGTGGTTGTAAAAAGGATCAGACCGCCACGTATCCCAGGGAAATCGACGGCATTACCAAGCCATTGATAAATAGCATTCAGCGCAACGGCCAGGATTGTTGTAGGCAACACCATCGACATCCCCAACAAAACCTTCCTGCGCGGCGCAAAATAAGCAGAAACCAGAGCCGCGACAAGCGGCGATAACCACAACAGAAAAACCAATGCTTCTGAGTACTGACTAGCCTGTAGAGCGATGAACCATGCCGCGTACACCAGGGTGATTATTCCCGCACCCACAGACCACGCTCTGAACGATGTGATGCTCATTGCGGAACGCCATATTGCGGCCTTGGGCTATATCCTGGCTCGCCTGGTTGTGGGCCCGGATTTACCGGCCAATTTGGCCAGCTGTCACGGGGAACACTTAAGCCACACTCTTTCATGGCTTGCTCCACGCAATGGCAACAGTTAAAGCCCGTGAAGTCATACTGACTTGCTTTACATTTCCTCATCGCCTTTTTCAGACAATCATCATCCTGATCGCCTTGAGTATCCTGGCATGACTTGGGCCACCAATCAGGGGCAGGATCTTCATGCGTACCATCAGGATCAAAACTACTTGAAGTGCCGTCACTAAAATCCAAAAAGCAGTGACGCGCGTATGGCTGAGGCATAGGGTAGAACGGCCTGTAGCACATTTGCGCATCAAGCCCGTAAAGATCGAAATACTTCAGTGGATTCCCGCCGACGTAAGCGTATGTATTCAGGCCACCTTGCAGTCCGATGGGATCGGATTCTAGATAACGCCCAGTCGCTGGGTCATAGGTTCTGAAGTAGTTGTAGTGAAGACCTGTTTCAACATCATAATACTGACCCGGGAACCGCACATTCAACTCCACCGTATTCACGCTCGTTGTCGCCTTGCCGAAGGGATCGTAAGTAGCCCGCCAGACCAATGCACCCGACTCGTCCGTCATCGCCTGCGGTGTGCCCAGGTGATCAGTCTGGACGTAATACAACATGCCTTGTGTGACGGTCGCCTCGGCATCCTGGATAAGGTTATCCCAAACGGCCAGGACGGTCTGCATGAAGGTGCTGTTCGAGAGACTATTCCAGGCCAGGACCAGCACCTTGCGCATCAGGACCGCGGCATCCCCGGCATCGAGCTGCCCGTTGCGGTTCATGTCTGCCGCGTTCTGCTCACCGGCCGACGGTGTCTTCTGTCCAGTCAGGAATTGCATTAACAGCAGGTCATCCGCCAGATTGACCTGGCCATCGACATCGATGTCGCCCGGCAGGACAAAGTCATTTGGATCGAGCGGATTGGTGTTGTATGCCACCTCGGTTCCGTCATCCACACCATCGCCGTCGGTGTCCGGATTATTGGTCGAGGTGCCATAAACCAGCAGTTCATCACTGTCAGTCAGCCCGTCACCATCGGTGTCCGGCGGTACCGCGGGATTGCCGGCCTCGGCCGCCTGCAGGTTGGTCTCGCCGTTGTTGTCGGCATCCGGATGATAGATGGCCAGCAGTTCACCGTTGAGATAGATGTACTCCACTAGCGGATAACCGTTGACTTCGGTCTCCACCAGCAATTCGCCGTTCTGACCATAGAAGAAGCGTTTGGCGTAGCTGCCGGCGGGATTTTTCTCCACCCGCTGGCCCAGGCCGTTATAGGCAAAGCTCGCCACGACCCCGGCCCCTTCATCGGCCGTCTTCAACCGGTAGAGTGGCGTGTAGGTGTAGGTCCAGTTGCCCCTGGCGAGGGTATTGCCCGCCACGTCCAGGATCACATCGTCACTACCAAGGGTGTCCAGGCGGTTGCTGTCAGGCTCGTATGTCAGTGTGACGGATGCGCCTTCGTCGGTTTGGGTACGGTTGCTGTTCAGGTCGTAGACATAGCCCCAGCCGCCGCCGAACGGTCCATCGGCAGTGTCCAGGCGGTTCAGCGCGTCGTAGCCGAAGGTACTGGCGACACTCGGGCTTGTCGTCGTGTCATCGCGCTCGATCAGGTTGCCATTGCCATCATAGACCGGATAGTCCAGCGACAGGATGCCGGGGATGGACTGCCCGGTCAGGCGATAGGCCATATCCCACTGCTGGGTCAGGATGAGGCCATTGCCGTAGCTCAGGATCTCGATCCCGCCGAAGGGTGCGTAGGTGATGTTGGACGCCAGAGATCGGGTCTGCCCGTTGACGGTGAGGTCCACACCGCTTACCTGACCGGCCGGGTCATAGCTATAGGTTACGACCGCCCCGGAAGGATAGGTGACGGTCTCGAGCCGGTTGGCAAAATCATAGGTATAACTAACACCCTGGTGGGCAGTGACGTTGCCGAAACTGTCATAAGAATAGCTGACGGTGCTGTGACCATTTGCAACGCTACAGAGCCGGCCCACGCCGTTCGGACAGGTGTCATACGTGTAAGTGATGTTTTCATGTGGGTCCGGGGTGGTGACACTGGTCAGCTGGTTCATGGCATCATAGGTAGAATTCAGGGTCACCGCCTCGGGTGTACCTGCGGCCGTGGTCTTCGATGTCAGGTTGCCGGCATCGTCGTAGCCATAGGTGGTCACGCCGGTGTCCGGACTGGTGGCCGCGATCAGATTGCCCAGATCGTCGTACTGATAGGTCGTCGCGCCGGTGTTGGGATCGATCACCGTCGTCAGCCGGTCGTCGACGTCATAGCCGTACTGCGTCAAGGCACCCAGACCGCCCACATCCTGCGTCGCGGCGAGCAGGCGCTTGAGGGCATCATAACTGTAATCGGCGGTGATGCCCTTGCCATCCGTGGCGGTATCCAGCGTGCCGTCCGGATTATTCGCGGGATCGTACGTCTCCAGCGGGTTGGCGGGGTCGCTCCCGCGCTTGACGAGATCCAGGCGGTTGTAGGGATCGAAGGCCTGGGTCAGTGCCTTGGTCAGGACATCATCGAGCTCATTGGAAGGCGTGCCGTTGGCATCGAAAATTTCTTCCTTTATTTTGTTGCCCTCGGTATCCAGCGTGTACTGGATGTAATTGCCCAGTCCGTCCGTAATGCGCACAAGACGCCGGGCGTCGTCGTAGCCGAAGGTGGCCGTTGTGGCATCGTTGCTTCCGTATGCCGTGGTAATGGTTTCCACCTCGCCGGTAGCCAAATAGGTCCATTCAGTAAAATGTGTGCTACCACTGCCAAACACCCCCATGTCCTTAAGTCGGTCATTGGCGGGGTAGTACTCATAGCCTGTCATGACATCGTTGGCATCGTACTCATACCAGATCTTACCCGTTGGTGTGTAATGGATATCATGGCGGATCAGGTTGCCATCGGCATCCTCTACCTCCATCAGCCGGCCATCGTCCGAGCCATGCGTACTTGCATTGGGATCAAAGGGCCAATAGCGGAATTTGGTGATGTCATTGACGTCGGTCCGGGGGCCGTTGATCTCACAGAGCTGGTGGAACGGTGCATCGGCTTCCGAACAGTCATTTAGCTGATCCGGACCACCGTATTTGTAGTTAGTCTTCCGGACGACGTAGACCCACCCGCCCGAGCCGTCAGGTGCATAGCCTTCGATCTTTTCAGAACGACGGTTGCCGTATGCATCGTATGTATAGGTGGTCTTTCGACAATCCGTGCCGTCAGTGCATTTGGTAGTAGGGTCAGCCGCCTTGACGGATGGTTCAAGTATTGATGCTATCTTACTGAAGTAGCCTGAATCATATGTGTAGTCCTTACGACGCTCTTTAGTTGTGCCCTTTGCCTCGATCATATATCCCGGGTTACCGTTGGTGTCGTAGTTGCCGTATTCAGTGGTAACGCCATTCTCGGTCTTTGAGAACAGATTGTTGGGGGGATCATAGCTGTAGCTGGTGTTTCCGGTGCCGCAGCTTGCGCAGCCTGGTCCGGTTATGTCGCTGACCAGAGCAACACCCCGTTGCAGGTCCAGTGTGTAGGTACTCGCATGACCGTTACTGTTCGTCACGGTGTGGGTTGCCGCCGTACCGTAACTGACCGACACACCGTCAATGCGGTTTGTCAGGATACCTGTCTGCGGACCGTGATAACTGGCAGTCACCTGCCCGTTGGCGTTGTACTCAAACGTGCTGTAGCGCACGCCGCGTTCGTCCGTCACCCCCGTCAATGCATTGGGATAAGTCGCATTCTCGTAGTGATATTGCCGGGTGGTACCGTCCGGGTTGTCGACAAACTCCAGGTTATTGCCTGCATCATAGCGGTATCCCCACATGCGGCCAGCCGCACCGGTCACTGATGAAACACGGTTGCTGGTGTCATAGGTATAGACGACAAACTCGCCCGCATTCGTATCGATACGCTCAGGCAACCCTGCCGCGTTGTATGTCAGCGTATGTACAGTCCCGTCGGCAAACCGGATGGATGTCAATTTGCCCTGGTCGTCATAGACCTCGCGGCTATCGTCTTTGGTAGCGTATTCCCAGCCTGTTGCTGTCTGCAGCAGCTGCTCCTGCACGTCCGAATTGTTCACCCAGACGCCGTTGTCGTAGTTGAAATAGTACAGCATGCCATCCGGCCGGTAGACGAACGTGGTCTGTGTTGTGCCGGAATCCACGTGATCGATCCGCTGGTCATAGGAGCCGCTCCAGTTCACACCATAGCGCCCGCTTGCGGCCTGCAATCCCCGGCGCAGACTCAGGTTGCTGCTGTAATGCCGGACCTGGCGGATGGAATTGCTACGCTCACCGGCATAATCGACCTCCCTTTGATACGTTCTCCGTGTCCCCAGCATGAGCGAGTCGCCTATACCCACCTTGATCGGGCAGGACTTACACAACGGATGCGGCTCCTGATCCCGGTCTGCGGTTGTTGCACTGGGCGTGCAGAAATGCACACCCCAGTTCGTGAAGGTGGCCCCGTCACCCTCTACCCGGATTTCGTAGCCGGTCGGGCAATAGTGATAGGCGTATCTGTTCAGATAAACGGGGCCCTCCCGGGTTATCACCGTATTGTACGGACACACGCCATTTGCAGGCTGAGCGGTCTCGACATCGAAATAGTATGCCGCCGTCTGCTTTATGATGGGTCTTGTAATCCACGGTGGCAGCGTTGGAATATTCGCAGGCGTACAGGGTGCAAAATCCCATTGCGAGCCGGCGTTCTCATCCGCCGGCCATCCGTCATCACTTGCATAGGAGGCACTGCAGACCCGCCCGCCGACCTTGCCGGCCGTCCATGCATCGATAAATTGCAGGTCATCGTCATAGCAGTGATTCGTATACGACGACTCATGGTATACCCAGGGCGTGCGATGGGGATCGATATCGTCGGGTCCCCTTAACGCGGCAATGACACCCGCCAGGGAATGCGTTGAAACGATCAGACCGATCAGCAAAGGGAACGCCTTACCTGACTTCCTGATATTTTCTGTAATCTGCATCCCGGGAGGCCGTTTTGCCAGTTGTAACAGCGGGGAATTCCCCAGTGCTGTATCGTGATCGCAAGCTGATGCTGCGGATCGATATCATCGCGTCGGGGGGCAACCGCTCCAATCAGGAAAACTTGCTGCCGGTCGTAGGCAATCCTGTTATTCAGGCATGGGATACTTGCGATGCCATCGCATTTTCCGGCCGGTATCCCGAGGGGACACTGAGCCGTTTATGTGGGCTGCGCCCCTGAACCATTCGCGCTTCGGAAAGAGGCTGCAGAAAATCGTCCGCCGTGCCCCTGTTCAGGCGGGGCAATCCGGAAAGACTGTGGTGATGTTGCCGTATACCGCCAATCACGCCTGTATCACGCGACTGCCTGGCAGACCCGGCCATCGGACAGTGTCTGTCGCAGCCGGCTTACCCCGGGTGATCGACCCTGTTACGGGTACACCGTGAAGTTATCGTGCAGACCGGCGTCACATCCGGATTCAGGCAGGGTGGCGGTGTCCGGAAGGACGCAAGTCAGAAGCTGATCTTGCCGAGGCTCTTTTCGATGGCGATCAGCACATCGGCCGTATCGACCTGGTTGTTTGGCATCGGCACGCCGCCCGACAGGGGCGCGACATCGGCATGGTAAAACTGGGCTGCGTTGAGCGTGCGCGTGCCACTGACGGCCTGGGTCGCGAGCAGGACATCGGCGACATTGACCCGGCAGTCGAAGTTGATATCGCCGTCCGGCGCAGGCGCCGGTCCGTAGATGTTGCGTATCGCATTCAGGTCGTCCGGCTCGAGTACGCGATTGACGTGCGCGTAATCGCAGTTGCTGCCATCGAATGCCGCAGACACGTACCCGCACATCACGGCGTCGCTGACGGTGGAATGGCCGATGCCGAGGGTATGACCGAGTTCGTGCAGCAGCAGCCCCTCGATATCATTAACGTACTGTCCACCGGTCCCGGTCTGCAGGGCATCGCCCTCGTTGCCGGGATCGATATTGAAAGCGTTCATGTCATTGAACGCGATATCGCCCGACAGCGCGTCCGGGTAATTCAGGTCATCTCCGGGCGGCCCGAAGCCTGCCGCACCGGCTAAATCACCGGCACTGAAGCTGAAGGCACCGATTCGTATATCCGGGTAGGTAGCCGTGCCAAAGTCACCGCCCTGGTCGGGCACCTGGATAAACTGCAGGTTCGCCGCGGCGGCCCAGGTCGCAAAGGCACGCTGGACCGCGGCGTCAAATGCGCCGTTACCGTGTAGCGCATCGATGATGACGCGGATATCGTTCGCACCGCCGGACCCCAGTGTGTTGGTGCCGCTCCATGTCACCGGGACCGAAGGATCCAGCCCCACGCCGGGCATCATGAAACTCCAGTAGATCGTGGCGCCCGATGGCCAGACCGGGTCATCCCACTTGCTGCCATAACCGCTACCGTAGACATTACAGGCCAGGGTTTCAGTGACCGGCATATGACACGACAGCATGGCAATCATGAGCTGCATGCAAAGCATCGACCGGCGCATGCAGGATTTGGTCAGGGAACTGATCATTGTGAATTCATTATTGTTTTAACGGTAATTCACGCCTCTGGAAATTATTATAGCCAGTTGCGTGGAGGTGAAAAAGAGCATATTTCTGTTGCACGCAGGCTGTAAAGCGGGTCGCCGTGTGTAAACGCACCGTGTCCATTCTCCGCTGCCGATGTGGAAGGGGACGGGCCTGTCCGGCCTGCTGCCCGGCCGGCTATGGCGCCCGGGTTTCGCATTCACCGGCATGCATGACGCACACCGGATCCAGACGCCGGCATCGACAGCGATGCAAAACCGGCCGAACATGCCATACTCGATACGCTGGGTCAGTTGCCTGCAGAAACGCTAGCTGCCTTTGCCTGACCAGAGGAGATCAACATGGATGCGATCACTGAGACCGAAAACCGCACGACACGCCGCGTATCGCGTGTCATCAAGGGTATGCCGGCCACTGACGGTGCGGGTGTGGAACTCACCCGCGTGATCGGGCAGCCGGCACTGCCCATGCTCGACCCGTTCCTGTTGCTCGATGCCTTTCGCTCCGACCGGCCCGAGGATTACATTGCAGGTTTCCCGCCGCACCCGCACCGCGGTTTTGAAACGGTGACCTACCTGCTCGACGGGCGCATGCGACACCGGGACAATGCCGGCCATGAAGGCGTCATCGAACCCGGCGGTATCCAGTGGATGACAGCCGGCAGGGGAATCGTGCATTCGGAGATGCCGGAACAGGAAAACGGCCTGCTGGAAGGTTTCCAGCTCTGGGTGAACCTGCCCGCCGCGCACAAGATGGATCCGCCGGCATACCAGGAATACCCCGCGAGCCGTATCCCGGTAGAGACACGTGACGACGGCGCCACGGTACGCGTGATCACCGGGACCACTTCCAGGGGTACGCGCGGGCCTGTAGTGCAGGTGCTGACCGACCCGCTCTACCTGGACGTCAGGCTGCCGGCCGGCAGCGTGTTCATGGAAGACACACCGTCCTCGCACAATGCCTTTGTCTACGTGATCAACGGCCCGGTCGTGGCCACCGACATGAACGGTTATGCAGCCCGCCTGGAACGTGATGATCTGGCTATCCTGACGCATGGCGAAGCCATCAGGCTGCAGGCAGCCGACACGGATGCCCATTTCCTGGTCGTGGCCGGCAGGCCGCTCAATGAGCCGGTTGCGCGTGGCGGGCCGTTCGTAATGAACACCAGGACCGAGTTACAGCAGGCATACCAGGATTACGAGCAGGGCCGCTTCTGAGTGGCACGACACCCGACCAGCCGGTAACGGCCCGGAAATAAAATACTTTAGCAAATACCTCCAGTTGCAGGTACGCAAGTGGCCGGCTGCGCGCGTTCGCCACCGGTTAAAGCTTTTCCCGTTCCAGCCGCATTAGCGTGTGTTAGACCCGCGGAAATCACACATAGTGAACAGGACTCCAGCTTGCGCCTTCAAAACAAGATTCTGTTGCTGCTTGTCCCGTTAATCGTCCTGCCGCTGCTTGTGCTGGGTTGGACAGCCTACGCACTCCTTATGGATGATGCACGCAGCCGCACGCAACAACAGGTAACCACGCTGCTGGAACAGATCAGGTTCCATACCGAGTCGCTGTTGCAGACGGCACGCGCAAACGCAAGCCTGTTCGCCAGCGCTGACCCGGTCACGCAGTACATACTGACGAAACCCGACGACGACAAAAAACCCGCGCTCAAGAACGAGGTGATGGACCTGTTGTTCAATTATCAGCTGGCCTACCCGGAATACTACGAAATCCGGATTCTCTCACCCGATGGCAAGGAAGAACTGCGCTCCGTTATCGGCAACGTCGAGAACCTGTCGACCGATGAATCATCAACCGCCTATTTCAGGGGCAGCAGAGACAAACCGGGCGTTATCTATACTACGTTCTTCACCAACCCGGACAATAGCAAGCCCGCCCTGCTGGTCAGCAAGCCGCTGACTGTAATCAGTAACGACAGCAAGTACACAGAAAGCCATGGCGAAGTGTACGGCTACCTCATGCTGACCGTCGACCTTGGCATCATGGGGAAACTTGCACAAAGCGAGAAGGTAGGTGACAGCGGAAAGGTGTTTTTTACCAACTCCAGCGGCAAGATCCTGTTTCATCCCTCGGTCGCGCTAATCGGGAATCAGCTGCCACCCGATCTGTTCAGCAATCTCAGCAAGGCTGCCGACGGGATGACGTCGTATGAGTACGAGAGCGACGGCGAGATCGCCCACTACCAGGGAATCAAGCTGCACAACTGGCTGTACGCGTTCGCCGTGTACGATGAAGACGAGTTCTTCGCCAAGAGTGTCAGCCTGGGTAGATCGGTCACCATCATCACCTGCCTTGCCATCCTGATCACCATCGCCTTCCTGCTCGGCATTCTCAGGTCACTGCTCATCAAGCCCATACAGCAGCTCAGTACCGCGGCACGCGAGATGGGACACGGCCAGGTGCTGGTGCCGATCAACGTCGAATCCGACGATGAAATCGGTGACCTGGCCAACACCTTCAGGGAAATGGGAGAAAACCTCAACCACTACCATGAGCAGGTGCGCTACGTCGCCTACCACGACAGCCTGACCGGGCTGCCCAACCGGCTCATGTTCAAGGACTACCTGTCGCGTGCGACTGCCGAGGCACGGCGCAACCACCAGGAGCTGACCATCCTGTTCCTGGACCTGGACAATTTCAAACGCATCAATGACACACTGGGCCACCAGGCCGGTGACAATCTGCTCGAGGTTTTTGCCGACCGGCTGTCAGGCTGTCTGCGCCAGACCGATGTCATTGCGCATTCTTCTCATGACAAGTCGTCCAGCGTGATGGCGCGTCTCGCCGGTGACGAATTCATCATACTGCTGCCCAGGACAACCGGCTCTTCCCAGGCACAGAAGGTCGCCCAGCGCATCCTCGATTCACTCAAGACACCGTTTATTATCGACAAGCAGGAATTGCATATCAGCAGCAGCATCGGCATCGCACTGTACCCGGAAGATGGCCAGAATGCAGATGACCTGATCAAGAACGCCGACATCGCCATGTACCATGCGAAAAAATCGGGGCGCAACAATTACCAGTTCTATTCACGGAAGATGAACGAAAAGGCGTTGCTCAAGCTCAGGATCGAGAGCCGGTTGCGTCATGCGGTGGAGAACAACGAGCTGGAAATCCATTACCAGCCACAGGTCAGCCTGGCTACCGGCATGGTTACCGGCGCCGAATCGCTGATCCGCTGGCGCGACGGCGAGTCCGGCATGATACCGCCGGACATCTTCATACCAATCGCGGAAGAATACGGGCTGATCATACCGATCAGCGAGTGGCTGATCCACGAAGCCTGCCGCCAGGCCCAGGAATGGCTGGATATGTACAACAATCCGATCACCATCGCGCTCAATATATCGGCCATACACCTGAATGGACGGGAACTCACCAGCCTGATTTCGAAAACGCTCGCCGACACCGGCTACAAATCCCAGCTGCTGGAACTCGAGCTGACGGAAACCAGTATTCTGAACGATCCTGAACTTGCCATAGAAACGCTGGGACAGTTGCAGGAAATGGGACTGCAGACCTCGCTGGATGATTTCGGCACCGGCTATTCCTCACTCAATTACCTGATGCGCCTGCCACTCGACAAGCTGAAGATCGATCGCAGCTTCATCCAGAATCTCGACAGGGACACGCGTGGCAAGGCCATCGTCTCGGCGATCATCGCGATGGCGCACAGCCTGGATCTCGAAGTCATCGCGGAAGGGATAGAAGAAGCCTCGCATCTCGAACTGTTGCGCAGGATGCAATGCGATATCGTGCAGGGTTATTACCTCGCCCGCCCCATGCCCGCCATCGAATTCGAAAAGATGCTGGCAACCAGCCTGAAGCTGATTGCCTAGCCCGCGTTCCCGATCGCCGGCGGGCGGCAGCGGGCGCGTCGACCCGGCACCCCTGATTTCACCAGCGTCCTTGTCACGCACCTTGCACTGCCCTAATATTATGTATCCATGAAGTTCCGCTCGCCTACCACGCGCTCCCGGTTCCACCTGCTCCTGGCAGCCTCCCTGCTGTTGCTCGGCTGGTTCCAGCTGAACCACGAACTGACGGCACATCTCGAGCACCCGAACGAGGGCTGCGTGATCTGTGTCTTCACCGGCCATCTCGGCGACGGCGCCACGGCCAGCGTCATCAAACTGCAGGCCGTTCATCTGCCGTTCCGGCTGGCCATCGCCCCCTGCTACGTTGCACCGACCCTGGAACAGCCGTTCCGTCTCGCCCTCAGTCAACGCGGTCCCCCTCTCGACTCCAGCCTGATCTAGTTCGTATTCCTGAACCCCGTTCGGGTGATGCCTGCGCCGCGTGCGCGAGCATGCGCCTGTACACAGATCCTGGAGCCATGACATGAAATACAGACCCTTACTGGTCGCGGCGGCGTGTGTCGCACCGACCCTGGCCGCTGCCGCCGGCAGCAACGCCTTCAACCCGGACATCGCCCTGATCCTCAGCGGCACCTACGGCGATTTCCGGCACGACCCGGCCGATTACGCCATTCCCGGCTTCCCCCTGGCGGAGGAGACCGGCCCCGGTGAACGGGGTTTCTCCCTCGGTGAATCGGAATTATCGATCAGCGCCAACATCGATCCCGACTGGTACGGGCTGCTCACCTACGCCATGGCCGGTGACAACACGGCCAGCGTTGAAAATGCCTTCGTTCAGACCACCAGCCTGGGCCACGGACTCACGGTGCGCGCCGGTCGCTTCTTCTCCGGCATCGGCTACCTCAACGAGCAACACGCCCACACCTGGGATTTCACTGACAGCCCGCTGCCCTACCGAGCCCTGCTGGGTAACCAGCTGGGTGACGACGGCGTGCAGCTGCGCTGGGTGGCACCGACCGATCTCTACACCGAGTTCGGCACCGAGTGGCTGCGCGGTGATGCCTTCCCCGCCGGTGGCAGTGCCAACAACGGCCGCGGCACCTGGTCGGCCTTCGTGCACGTCGGTGATGATGTCGGTGACAGCAGCAGCTGGCGCACCGGCCTGTCGTACCTGGACGCCAGCTCCGATGCCCGCACGACCACCAGCGCCGCGGGCGACGACCTGTTCAGCGGCGACAGCAAGCTTGCCATCGCCGACTTCGTCTGGAAATGGGCCCCGGAGGGCAACAGCTACGACCGCAACTTCAAGTTCCAGGCCGAGTACATGCGGCGTGATGACGATGGCGACTTCGCGCCCGCGGGTGGCAGCGCCATGCCGCTGAGCGGCAGGGCCGACGGCTGGTATGTGCAGGGTATCTACCAGTTCGTGCACGGCTGGCGCGTCGGACTACGTCAGGATCAGCTGCACGCGGACAACCCGGGCGCGGCCTTCGCCGGCACGGTGCTGGACACGCAGGGGCACACACCCTCACGCAGCAGCCTCATGGTGGACTACTCCAACAGCGAGTTCAGCCGCCTGCGCCTGCAGTTCAACCGCGACCGGTCGGGCACCGTGGCCGACAACGAGTGGTTCCTGCAATACCAGATGAGCCTTGGCGCCCATGGCGCCCACCAGTTCTGAGAGGATACGAACGATGAAATACCATACTGGAGTACTCGCTTTCCTGCTGCTGGCCGCCGTGCACCCGGCGACAGCCGCTGACCTGAACGTGTTTGCCTGCGAGCCGGAGTGGGCCGCCCTGACCCGGGAGCTGGCCGGGGACCACGCCGACATCACCACCGCCACCACCGCGCACCAGGATCCCCACCACATCCAGGCGCGCCCGCCTCATCGCAAGGCGCGAGGCGCCGATATCGCCGTCTGTACCGGGGCCGAACTGGAGATCGGCTGGCTGCCGATGATTGCTCGCAGTCGGGGAACCCCAGGTCCAAGCGGCAGCCCGGCGACTTCGAAGCGGCAAGTTCGTCACGCGGCTCGAAGTGCCGACGCGGCTCGATCGAGCCGAAGGCGACGTTCATGCCGCCGGCAATCCGCATATCCAAACCGACCCGCGCAGCATCCTCACGGTCGCCAAGCCGTTGGCGGCTCGTTTCGCAGAACTGGATCCGGCAAATGCCGCCGCCTAACTGCCGCGCAGTACCGATGATTCGCTGCGCGGTGGAACGCGGCGCTCGCCGATGGGCGCAGGAGGCCGCCCCGCTCAAGGGGACGCCGATCGCGGTTCAGCACGCCGGCTGGGTCTATCTGGTGAACTGGCTCGGCCTCAACCAAGTGGCGGTGCTGGAACCAAGCCCGGCGTTCCGGCGTCGAGCGGCTATCTCGCAGAGGTGCTGGCAACACTCGAGCAGCAGCCGGTCAAGATGGTGATCCGCGCCGCCTATCAGGACGGACGGCCGCGGAATGGTTCGCCGAGCGGGCGAAAATTCCGGCCGTGGAATTGCCGTTCACCATCGGCGGGACCGAAGACGCCAAGGATCTGTTCTCGCTCTATGACGACACGATCAAAAGACTTCTGGACGCGTCGCAGTCATGAACGCGGGCGAGCTTGAACTGAGCATCCTGGGGCCCGCGTTCGTCGCGGGCCTTCTGGTGCTCTCGACACATGTGCCGCTCGGGCAGCAGGTCTTGTCGCGCGGCATCATCTTCATCGATCTGGCGATCGCGCAAGTCGCCGGCCTCGGCGTGACGGTCGCCGATGCGCTGGGCTTGACGAGCCGGGTTGGCGGGTTCAGGTGGCGGCGGTCACGGCCGCGCTGTCGGATCGCTGCTCCTCACCTGGACCGAAAAGATGCTGGCCGGAGATGCAGGAGGCGCTCATCGGCGTCCTCTTCGTGCTGGCGGCCTGTCTCGAGTCTTCTGCTGCTGGCGCAACAACCCGCAGGGCGGGTGAACACTTGAAGGACCTGCTGGTCGGGCAGATCCTGTGGGCGGACTACACGGCGTTGCTCGTTCCCGCCCTCGTCTACGGGGCCATCCTCGTCGCCTGGTTCGTACTGCCCATGCGCAATCATCCACTGGTATTCTATCCACTGTTCGCGGTGACCGTCACCATCTCGGTGCAGCTGGTGGGTGTCTACCTGGTATTCGCCAGTCTGATCCTGCCGGCGATTGCCGCGCGCCGGCGTGCTGGCCACGACGGTCTGTGGCTCGGCTACCTGCTGGGTGCCGCCGGCTACGGCCTGGGACTGCTGCTGTCGCTGCTGCTCGACCTGCCGGCGGGTGCGCTGATCGTATGCAGCCTGCTCCTCTGTGTGCTGCCGTGGATGATCGTCCACCGTGCATCGGGAACTGCGGGTTGTGCTGCTTCATGCAGGGGGCACACAGATGCTGTTGTCAATACCACGAACTTGCCGCCGGGCAGGCGTGAATATTCGGTGCATGCAGACCTCGACGACGCGCAACAACCCGGGGATTCCGGCCTGTCTGAAATCCCTGCAGCGTCTGCGCACCGGATCACGCCGACAACCCGGCGAGGTCGCCCGGCACATTGATGTTGGCGATGTCGTTGCGCAACTCGGGGAAATCCACCGCTTGCGCCGCGATGCACTGCAGCCAGTCCGCCACCTTGCGCCCGCCACCGGACAGGTAGCGGTGCAGCCCGGCGCGGCATTCCCGCTGCAGCAACGCATAGACCGGGTGTGCACGGTCGCCATCGTATGCATAGGCGGCCGCACAATCACCGGACGTCACGGCTCGCATCAACCGTGCGACGTACCGATCCGGCAAGGCCGGCGTGTCACAGGGCACGAATACCACGCGGTCATGGCGCGCGTGTTCCAGCCCGGCCAGCATGCCGGCGAGCGGACCGGCGTAGCCCGGCAGGCTGTCCGGCTGTACGGGATAGCCGAGCTGCGCGTAGCGCGCGACATTGCGGTTGGCGTTGATGAGGATCTCGTCAACCTGTGGCGCCAGCGCCGCGATGATCGACTCGACCAGCGTGATGCCGTTGTGTTCGAGCATCCCCTTGTCCTGCCCGCCCATACGCCGGCCGCGCCCCCCAGCAAGGATCACAGCGCTGACGGGCCGGGATGATCCGCTCATGCGCGCGACAGCAACAACAGCCACAACAGGTTGAGCACAAACAGCAGCAGCGCGATTCCCTTCCATACCAGCAGCGGATTGCGCTCGATCAAGGGCTCCGCATCGCGCGAGACGAAGGCCGGGTTCGGATATGACAGATCGTGCATGAATTCCGATAGCACCGCATAGCGGCGACTGCGCTCGATTGCCACGGCCTTCTGCATGGCCCTGTCGAACCACGGCGGCACGTCCGGGTTGACCTGCATTGCTGACTGGTAGCGTGCACCTTGCAACCTGCGCAGCGTGAGTTCGTTCTTTCCATAGGGCAACTGGCCGGTGAGCAATTCGTAGGCAATCACGCCCAGTGAAAAGATATCGGATATGTTGTCACCCTTCATGCCCCGCAGGTACTCGGGTGCCGTGTAATTGCGCGTACCCAGCAGGTTATCGCGTGCCAGCGGCGTAGTGATCTCCTCGATGCCGGCAATGCGCGTGGAACCGAAGTCGATGATCTTCACCGTGCCGTAACGGTCTATCATGATGTTCTCTGGCTTGAGGTCCTGGTGCACCATCTCCAGGCGGTGGAACGCGCGCAGCCCGGTTGTGATCTGCCGGACGATTTCGCGCACGTCCTCCAGTGCGGGCTGCGGGTTGTCGTGCATCCACTGTCGCAACGTCCAGCCATGGATATATTCGGTGACATAGTACAGACACTGGCGCCGGCCGTGTGGCTCGAACACCTTGAGTACGTGCTGATTGCGGATACGGCGCCCGGCCCACTCCTCGTGCAGGAAGCCGTCGATATAGACTGCATCGTCGATATAGTTGACCGATGGTGTTTTCAGAATGACCTTCTGATCGGTGCGGCTGTCGACGGCCAGATACACCTGGGTGCGCTTGCTGGCATGCAGCTCGCGCACGATTTTGTAGCCATCCAGCACCATGCCGGCCTGCAGCGGTGGAGGGAACGGCAGCTCGGAAAACTTGCGGTAGAACTCGTGCCCGTCCAGATACGGCAACTGATCGACGCGCAATACCTGGCAGGTGACGTTGTCATGACTGCCATTGGCCAGGGCCTGCTCCACGATGCGCCGCGCCGTAGCGCCCGGATCGCTGTCGCGGTCATAGATAAACCCGGCCAGCGCCGTGTCGTCGATGTAGTCATGGACACCATCCGTGGTAAGCAGGTAGATGTCGTCACGCTCGACCTGTGACAGGCGATAATCGATTTCCATGTGCAGCTCGATGCCCATGGCGCGGCTCAGCACGTTCTTGTCGGTACCGAGGTGCACGCGGTGATCACGCGTCAGGCATTCGATGCGCCCCTTGCGCATGCGGTAGATACGCGTGTCGCCGACATGGAACAGGTGCGCGCTGGCCGACTTGACCACCAGTACACTCAACGTGGTGGCCATGGCCCGTGCGGAGCCGTACTCGCGATCACCCAGCCCGTACAGCCAGCGATTCAGTGCGGTCAGCACCTTCGCGCCGGCGGTCTCCGTACTCCAGGACTCCGGCGTGGAAAAATAATCCGCCAGAAATCCCGACACGCAGGTTTCGGCCGCCGCCTTGCCGGCCTCGCTGCCACTCATGCCGTCGGCGATCACGGCGGCGATACCCTTGGTATTCAGCAATGCGGTATCCGGCACGCGGACGCCGCAGGCATCGTCATTGGTGTCCTTGATACCGGCCTTGCTGTACTGACCGTAGGTGATTTTCAGGGCGGATGACATGGACCAACCGTGATTCGTGAACGGTGAAACGTTGACAGAAGCAATCGGGCGCCATTGCCGTTCGGAATCATGACCGATGCTGTATCCCTGAAGGATACAGCGATCAGGCCATGTGCACGAATCACGTTTCACATATCACGGCCGCCCTGTCGCCGTCCCGCGTACAGCGGCCGATCCGGTCACGGGTCCCGGCCGGCCTAGCCCGCATTTCTCACCGGGATCCCGGATGCTGGCGCAGGGCTCGTGTGACCGGACGCCGCTCTGGAATGAAAGGGGTAGCCGTAGCTACCCCTTGAATGAAGAGCAAGTCCGGGCGCGCGAGAACCAGCCAGGGCCGGGATAGGCACTACCGACAGACACACTGTCTGTTGCCGGCTTGTTATTACTTTCACGAATTCAACTCATTATGTCTGGCCACCGCCGCCCGGTGAGAAATGCGGGCTAGGTCACCTCGATCATCTGTACGGTGCCATCCGGCAACACCTCCGCCATATGCCCCTCCGGCTCGTCCAGGAACAGGGCCACCGCGGTGAGCGTCACCACCGCCGCGCCGGCGATAACCGCAAAGAAGATCTGCGGCGATACGAACGACAGCACGGTCAGGAAACTCACGCCGCCGACGTTGCCGTAGGCGCCGGCCATGCCGGCGACCTGGCCGGTCAGACGACGCTTCACCAGCGGGACCATGGCGAATACCGCACCCTCGCCGGACTGCACGAAAAACGAGCAGCCCATGGTGACCAGAACGGCCAGCATGAGCGGCCAGCTGGAGTCGATCAGGCTCATCAGCAGGTAACCGGCCGCAAGACCCACGAGCAGCACGAGCAGCGTCTTCTTGCGCCCGAAGCGGTCGCTGATCAGGCCGCCACCGGGCCGGGCCACCAGGTTCATGAAGGCGAAACCGGAAGCCACCAGACCGGCCTGCACCAGCGACAGCTCGAAGGTGTCCTTGAAGAACAGCGGCAACATGGACACCACAGCCAGCTCGGACCCGAATGTCACCAGATAGGCGAGATCCAGTATGGCCACCTGCTTGAAACGGTAGCGCTCGAACGCCGGCACCTCGCTGGTGAATACGTGCCTGTTGATCTGGAAGATACGCATGCTCTGGAAGAGGTACAGGCCGACCAGTACCGCGTAGATCAGGTCGGTCATCCCCGCGCCAAGCAGCTTCAGGTTTGACGGCCCGAGTTTCCAGGCCAGTACAGCAAGCGCCGCATACAACGGGATGTTCATCAGCAGGTAGAGGAAAAGATCACCCCCGCTGGTGACTTCCATGCCACCGTTCCGCCTCGGTTTGAAGTAGGTCGAGCCCTTCGGGGTATCGCTTACCGAGAAGAAATAGATCGCGGAATACACCAGGGTGAGTACGCCGGTTATACCGATGGCATGACGCCAGCCGTCCTCACCGCCCAGCCACAGTGCCAGTGCAGGCAGGCAGATCGCGGCCGCGGCCGATCCGAAGTTGCCCCAGCCGCCGTAGATACCCTCGGCCACACCCACCTGGCGCGCCGGAAACCATTCGCCGATCATGCGGATGCCGATAACGAAACCGGCGCCGACGAAACCCAGCAGGAAGCGCATCAGCGCCAGCTGTTCGAAATTGTCTGCGAAGGCGAATCCGAAACACAGAAAGCTGGAGATAAACAGCAGCAGCGAATAGATGCGCCGCGGCCCGAACGCATCGACCAGCATGCCGATGATGATGCGCGCCGGTATGGTCAATGCGACATTCAGGATCAGCAGCATCTTCACCTGCTGGTCGCTCAGGTCGAAGGCATCACGGATCGACGCCAGCAACGGGGCATGGTTGAACCACACGAAGAAGGACAGGAAGAACGCGAACCAGGTCAGATGCAGGACCTGGTATTTCCCGGAAAACGAAAACAGCTTTAGCCTGGACTCTGACATAAATGCTCCCTTGCAGCGATGCACCCGACGCTGGATGCAGTTATCGATATGCCTGCCTGAGCAAGGAGCGTGCCAGTACCCTGTCATACACGGCCGGCTGCCAGTGCCGTCGAGGGCATTCCCGGCAGATCGGGTGTTTTCTCGCTGAGAACAGCAGCTTGCCGTCCAGGCGCACGCCGGCCACCCGGCTTGCGCGGCAGGCGCACGGTCGCCTGAACGCGATTGCCGTCCAGACCCGTGTTTGCATGTAGTGCAAATCAAGGCCTCGCGCACCGTTCTGGTGCGGTCGCAAGGGTTTGCGGGCGGGTCAGCGGCGGCAGGACCGGGTCATCGGTACAGTCCCCGATTGATTGAATCTACCCGGCCCGAGCGCTGCCTGACCGTGCCATCCTGCCGGTACGAAGGCCTGCCCACAGGATGCGGGAACGGACGTCTCGTGATCCGCGCTGCTCGGACAAAACGCGCAGCAGCTGGCATGGGCGCCAGTGCATCCCCGGCAAAGACACCCGTCGGCTACAAGGCGCGGGAACGGCTGCATACTGCGTGCACCCCTGTTTATTTCACATCGTTAAATGACCCCCGGCAAGGCCGGGGGCTTGTCAGGCGAGCGCCTCGGACGACCACCAGGCGGATATATTTGCCTGTACGAATGAGGATACATCCGGCTCACCCTGATCTGACAGTAGGATCGGGCGAACACAGGCAGCAACACCAATGGCATGCCGTCGGCCGCCGGAGCGGCCGCGGGATTACCAGGTTGCAGTCCGTGGACCTGCCAGGCCCGTACCGGAAGCGATCAGGCCGCCGCGGTGGCAGCCTCCTTCATGGTGCTGGCCAGCAGCGTATACACATCGGTCCAGGCCTTCCTGACATCGGGTGTAAATGCCTCACCCAGCCCCTGGTCCAGCGTCCACAGCAGTGCGGTGCCGACCGTGTCATAGTGCGAATTCCTGACACCGTAGTCGAGGTGTTTCACACCGAGTTCCTGCACCGCGGGCACAATCTCGCCCAGCTTGTCGAGATGGTCCACGGCGATGCCGATCATGCGCATGAGCTTTTCGCCCTGCTCCGTCATATCGCCCTTGAACATCGGCCGCAGCGCCGGGTCCATTTCGAACAGCTTGCCATAGAACAGCCCGGCCGCGGTGCCCGCAATCGGTACGACCCGGGCCCAGCTGTCCTTTACCAGTACGATCTGTTCAGCTGTCAACATAGTCTCTCTCCTGTCTCGTGAAATGAATCAAACAACCGCAACAACCGGCCCGGTACTGCGCCACATCGCGGCTAGCCCTCGACCGGAATACGGATCACCACCCCGCCCATCACGTCACCGAGCTTGAAGTCGTTTTTCGGTGAATCCGGGTGGGCGTTATGGCAGGCGACACACACGGGTGCGACGCCGATATCCGGATAGATGGCGGTGAAATACTTCTTTCCACCGAGGGTCTCGGTGGTGTAGTAGTTCTTGCCCACGTTATCGACCACGTACTTCAGGCCGGTCTTTTCCGCATCCGTTTTCGGCGCGTTCTGCTTGTTGACTGGCCACAGTGATTGCAGTGAATAGGTGAAGTTCACGTTCGGGTTGTCCGCCGCCCGCTCCGCCACCAGTTCGGAGCCAAGGCGGAACATCTGTGCCGGTAATGCCAGCGCCTTGTCATCCTCGAAGTGCTCGGTTGCCTTGATGACCTTCTCTTTCTTTACCAGCCGATTGACGATGGTCTTGGTATAGACCGTACGGTCGGAATCCATCACCATGTGCAGCGCATCGGCCATGGCCTTGACGGAGATCGTTTCCGAACCGGGTTCTGCGGCGTGTGCCGCACCCATTGCCATACACACAGCAAGGGCCGTTCTGCATTTCGTCTTGATACTCATCACTACCTCCTCGTTCACTGGTCAGGTGCGTTACAAATCAGAATCCAAACATGCTGGTGTCATCTTCGCTGGCTGCCTCGGCGGCACGGCGTTCCTCCTCCGCGGCGGCCAGGTCCATGGTGCTGACATGCACGGACGGCTTGCCATTGAAGTTGTTCTCGATCAGTCGCCGGTCCGCCAGCGCGTCAATGGAAAACGCCAGGCCGTGACAGTGCAGGCAGGTGGTGCGGATCATCTTTGAGTTCGGCGACAGGCTGGCGCTCTGGTTATGGTCCACCATCACGCGTGACAGCCAGTCATTGACATCGAACTCGACGCGCGGCATGTGGCAGGTGGCGCAGGACACGCCGCTGCCAGCCGGCAGTTCCCCGCGTGTTTCCTGTTGCCAAAGTGCATAATGCGGCGAATTCCGGTAAGCCAGCGTGTGCGTGTCGTTGTGACAATTCAGGCAGGCCTCGACAGCCGCCTGCCCGACATCGTAGCGATGCGCAGGATGGCAGCTGTTGCAGGTCAGCGTGGCGTGCGCGACGTCTTCACGCATTGGCAGCAGGGCATCGGCGACCCGCATCGGCGGCAGGCCAGCCGCCAGGCGCATGCCATGCTTGCCCTTTTGAAAGCGCGCTGATTCCAGTCGATGGCAAACGGCACACGCATCCATTCCGGGTGTATCGATCCAGCGCACTGCACCGTCCGTTTCCGGCGGCGCTTCGTGGCACGCCGTGCAGTTCACACCGGAACGCGCGTGCGCGGTTGTAGCCCAGTCATCGCGCACCTTGTCATCGACGCGCCGTGCGATTTCCGACGGGGCATCGGCAGCGCCCCTGCCCAGCGGTTTAACGGGATAGCGATCCAGCGGATAGCCTTCCAGCTGGTCCAGCAAATCGACGTACTCGGTATCCGGCACGATCGCCGTGTCCAGCGTCTCCGGCTCATCCAGATGCTTGATCAGAAACTTCGTATACAGGGCGCGATTGTCGTGAAAATTATGACAGCCGCTCGTCTTGCAGCCGTCGAACGGGAAATCACTGTGGCTGGGCCGGTCCTTGGCGATGTCCCTGTGGCAGTGGAAACACAGATCCGCCGGCTGGGTCACACCGTTTTTCGCCGTGATCTCCGGTCGATGTTCGGTATGACAGGTCACGCAATGCAGTGCGTCGATGTTCTCCAGCCGGTCCGCGTTGCGCGGGTCCTGGAACTTGGTCACGGGGTGCGAATCGAACGGCTTCCTGCGCTCGTCGCCGTGGCAATCCACGCAGGCATGCTGCAAAACCTCGGGTCCGCCGAGCGGATCGGTATGACAGACAGCGCAGGCCTCCTGCAACTGGTGATGACCCGGACTCAGCGGCCCGGGCATGAACACCGTCCGGTCGCTATGCTCGGCAAACATGGCATATCCCAGCCAGCTGGCCAGCAGTGTGCTTGACAACAGCCAGGTCACCCACAGTTTTTTCCTCCCCTGTGCACCCGGCATTCCTAGAACCAGTATGTTTTCAGAATATGAAAACCAAGCAGCGCGGGCAGCGGCCACAGCAGCAGCACATGCGCCCACAGCGAGAGGGCGCGGCTGCGGCGTGCCAGCGTCAGCGGCAACACGTGCTGCAGGCCCATGCTGGCGCTGGCGCCGGCGCCCGCCAGCAGCAGCCCGGCGAATACCAGCATCAGCCAGAAGTTCAGGTGCGTGCCCATGCGCAGGCCGGTGTGCACGAGCAGCACCATTACGGTCAGCACGCCCGCAATCACGTGCAGCGTACGCCAGCCGTCGAAACTGCCCCATTGCATGCCCGCCACGCGCTTGCGCAGCGAAAGCACTGCGAGCAGCAATGCAAACGCCAGCAGCGCAAACCCGCTGACCTGCTTGAACAGGCCGTTGCGCCACAGCACGTCGATGTGCGGACCCTGCTGCACGCTGTCGGCAAAAGGAATGTCAAGCGGCAGGAAAAACTGCAGTGTCGCCGGCAGCGCGATCAACGCCGTGCCGACCAGCACTCGCGCCGTGCGCACCGGTTCGATGGCCACCGCGCCCAGCAGTTGCGCCAGCAGCGGCCTGCAGGAACCACAAACCGTGGAGGCGCCGGTCTGTTGCGCGAGACACGCCACTTGCGTGCAGCCCTGGTCCACCGCACAGGACAGTGCACCCCGCGTAACGGCCTTGCAGTTACATACCGTCGCGGTTGCCGGCCAGTCGGCCACGCCACCCTCGCGCTCTTCCGACCATAACGTGCCGGTCAGCCGAAAACGCAGGGCACGCCACGGCAATATGCGCCGCCGGGTGCGCACACCCTCCTGCACCCGGCTGAACTCGTCCCACCCGCCAACCGACATGGCGGCATCCAGCCGGTTGCCGCTCAGCATGACCTTGCGCAGCGTGCCGGTGCGCCGATTGCGATACACCAGTTCACGTCGCTGCCATTCCGTCTCGACCGTACCCACACTCATCACCGGCAGGCCAAGCAGCTTGAGACGCGTCGCGGTAAGCGAACCGGAGTACCCGGCATCGTGTCCGCACAGGATGTGTGCGGCAACCGCGGCCTGTTCAAAGCCGGGCGCCACCAGGCCGTATACGGTATGCCGGTGTTCCGCGCATTCACCGACGGCGTAAATATGCCCGTCACAGGTCTGCATGCGATCATTGACCAGCACACCGCGGTGCGTGTGCAGGCCGCAGTCACGCGCAAGTTCGATATTGGGCGTGATGCCGGCGGCGATCACCACCGTGTCACATTCGATGAAAAGGCCGTCCGGCAGGCGCACGCCCTGCACGCGTGTCTCGCCGAGGATGCATTCGACCCGCACACCGGTCAGTACCTCGATGCCGGTAGCCTCGACATGGTGCTGCAACAGCGCCGCGCAGTCGCCATCGAGCTGGTTGAACATCAGGCGCTGCGACTGCTCGATGATGGTCACGCGGGTATTGAAACGGTGCAGTGCACGTGCGGTTTCCAGACCCAGCAACCCGCCGCCGATGACCACCATGTGGCGGCTGCGTACCGTACGAGCCATCAGGCGCTCGGCGTCCGACAGGTTGCGGAAGGTAAACACGCCAGGCAGGTGCACGCCCGGCAGGCGCGGGACAAAGGCGCGCGAGCCGGTCGCCAGCACCAGTTCGTCATAGGGGCAGGCGGCACCGTGTGCGTCGATCAGTCGCCGCCGGGATCGATCAATGGCCGTGATGCGGCTACCGAGGTACTGGTGAAAATGCCTGTCACCATCAGGGCTGGCCGTCACCGGAGCCTCTCTTGCGCCGGCCAGCCAGGTTGACAGCTGTACCCGGTCATACGGTGCCCACGGCTCCTCGCCAAACACGACAATCTCGCGTCCGCTGTCATGCCTGCGCAGTTCTGCCGCAAGCCGCTGGCCGACCGGGCCTGCTCCGACGATCACGGTTGGCACACGCTGCCAGTGGCTCGCATAGGGGCTGGCCGTAACCGCAATATCTTCTGCCTGATTCATCGTTGCCATAAAAAAAGGCGTCCACCGCGGGATGCTGGCCCGAGGGGAACGCCTTTGTCCGGTTGCCGGCTGCCTTGCCGGGGAAACGCACACGGCCAGCGTTGGCCGCATGCACGTCATGTTACCTTGTGATTAGCAGGAACTGTGCCAGCACCGGCGACCGCCCTTGCGCGGTAAATAGCGGGATCGCGGGACAGTTGCGGTGCGGCGCGCTGTCCAGGTTTGTGCAGCCCTGGCGATTGGCGCACTGAATGGGTGCGCCACGCTCAGATCAACACGTCCGCCACGGCAATGATCTCACCGGCCACCTCCCCGATACGCCGGTTGCGGTCCATCGCCAGCTTGCGCAGGATCTGGTAAGCGGCGTCTTCATTGATCTTGCGCTGGCGCATGATGATGCCCTTGGCCTTCTCCACCGTATTGCGCTCGGCCAGTGAGGTCTTCGTCCTGTGCAATTCCTTTTTCAGCTGCTGCAATTCGTCAAAGCGGATGACTGCGACATCGAGTTGCGTGCCAATACGACTGGCATTGCTGCAGTCGACCACGTACACAGAAACACCCGCCGTGACCGCAGCACGTATCGACTGCTGCATGGAATCCCCGGTATGTAAAACCACCGGCAGCGGGTGGGTGCTGTTGAAGGTACGAATGGCCTGCAGCACGTCATCGTTGACGCGCTGCGCGATCAGTACGGCAGCGTCTGCACGCAGGCCCGGCAGTACGGTGGATAGCCGCGCAAAATCCGACTCGCACACCACCTCCCAGCCCGCCTTGCCGGCGGCCGTGGCGATGTCGCTGTGATGCCCGGGTTGTTCCGAAACCAGTGCCAGTCGCATGTGTGCTCCGCAGGCTGCTACCGACACGGCTAACAAGATTCATGCCAGCTGCGGTTGTGCATACAATAATAGAATAATCAGCCAGTTGCCTAAACTGCAGTGGGATAGCGCGCGCCACACAATCCGCCGGCGCGCCAGTATGGCGCAATCCGTGCCTCATGCCGGTGCCTGGATGCGGTGCACATGAATACCGGCAACATACAGCGGCCCGCGATCCGGATCGGCTTGTGTGCACCAAAACCGGGCGCCGGTGTGTCGCGTGGTCTAGATGGACAGGCCGGCCGGTGCATCACATCCGGACGGAGGGTAGATTTTACCGGTTTCAACCAACCCCGATCGATACCACCTGACCGGGTCTACGACCTACGAACAATAGACGCTGGGCCGCCTGTCACTAGACTGGTAGCTGAGGGTTGGTGCAGGTCACGCGGTAATGACCGCAATGACGACTGAAATTCTGCCTGTAGCAAGCCGGAGGAACACCCATAATGATTAATAATATCAATAAAATACAGTCTCATACGCTATCGATAGTGATGCTGCTCGCCGCCTTCTGCATGGCCGGGCTGGCACAGGCCGCGAGCTCCCTGTACTCCGCCACCGGCTTCAACGACACCAACTACTCCATCACGTTCGCCATGGAATTTACGCCGCAGGCGGATATCGAGGTCACCCACCTGGGGGTGTTCGACGCCGGGGTGGACGGGCCAAGCCTGGGCACACCGCATGACGTTGCCCTGTGGCAGAACGACGGGACCCTGCTCGCCTCGACCACGGTCAACGATGCCGATCCCCAGACCGGTGGTTTCCACTACGTTCCGATTACACCGGTCACCCTGAGTGCCGGCCAGACCTACGTACTGGGCGCCTATTACCCGTTCGGTATGCCGGGTGACAAGCTGGTGGCCAGCACGGCTCCGACGACGACCCCTTTCGTCACCATCAATACCGGCAGCCGTTACGCGATTGGCCCGGCCCTGGCGTTCCCTGACAGCAGCAACCCGGACTTCCGTATTGCGGCCAACCTGCTGTTCGCACCGGTCGACACCTCCGCGGTGAATATCGACGGGACGGTCAAGACCAGCACTGGCACCGATATCTGCGCCATGGTGCTGGCCAACGGCAAGTACATGTTTTCGTGCAATCCCGTCGGGGTCTATGCACTCGGCAATCTGCCGCGCGATTCAAACGGCATCGTCAAGTTGCAGGTCTATGCCAGCGGCTTCCTGCCGTACAAGACGTTGCTCATCGCGTCCGGGACCACGCCCGTCACCATGACCCCCGCCGGGACATGCCCGGACTACAACCCGCCCGGCAACCCCGGCTACTATCCGGGCTCCGCGGGGCAGTGGATCGACATCTCCGGCAGTGTGTTCGTCATGAACGGTACGACCCAGACCCCGGTTTGTGCCATGGTCCTGGCCAACGGACAGCACATGTTTTCGTGCGCCGGTGCCGGTGCCTACAGCCTGCATGTGCCACTGGACAGCAACGGCCAGGTCAAGCTGCAGATCTACGCAGACGGTTTCGCACCCTACAACGTCAGGATCGACGCGTTCCAGACCGTCAATGACATCCAGCTGGCACGGGCATCGGAATGCCAGTAGCCGGCAGCCAGGGCATCCTGCTCGCACAGCTACCCTGTTACCCGCCGTAGCACCGCCGCCGGCCTGATTCCGTCACCCCGGCCCGGCGACCACACACGCTCACCCCGTCCCACCCCGGTTGCCAGTCATACCCGCACCGCTCGTGTCCATCATGGTGCACGTTTTGAGGTCGCCGGCTGCATCATATTGGTGCGAGTAACGCTTTCGGGCACTTGCCCATCTTCCCCAGACAGCTCCTGTTTATCCAGGTAGTTCATATAGATAACGCAGAGACCAGGATCTGGGCCATGCTGGTACAGACCTTGCAGCATATACGCGCAAGGTTTGATTACAGGTGATAGTTAGCAGCCATGAAAGAAAGACTAGTCCTGGTAGGCAACGGCATGGCGGGCATTCGCACGCTGGAGGAATTGCTCAAGCTGGCACCGGATCGTTATGAGATCACGGTGTTCGGTTCGGAGCCGTACGGCAACTACAACCGCATCATGCTCTCGCCGGTACTGGCCGGCGAGAAGACCATCGCCGACATCATGCTCAACGACGAGCAGTGGTACGCCGACAACGGAATCACCCTGCACAAGGGCAAAACGGTGACCAGCATCGACCGCTCGCAGCGCCGGGTGATTGCCACGGACGGTACCACGGCGACCTACGACCGCCTGCTGCTGGCAACGGGCTCCAACCCGTTCATCATCCCGGTACCGGGCCACGACAAGACCGGCGTGATTGCGTTTCGCGACATCCACGATGTCGACACCATGCTGGCGTTCGCCCGTGATTACCGCAAGGCTGTGGTGATCGGTGGCGGGCTGCTCGGGTTGGAAGCGGCCAACGGCCTGATAAAACAGGGCATGGACGTCACGGTCGTACACCTGCTCGACGCGCTGATGGAGCGTCAGCTCGACAAGCCTGCAGCAGGCCTGCTCAAGCGCTCGCTGGAGAGCCGCGGCATGACCTTTTTGATGGAGGCCCAGACCAGCGAGATACTCGGCAACGGTCGCGTCCGCGGCGTGCGCTTCAGGGATGGCAGCGAGGTCGAGGCCGACCTGGTGGTGATGGGCGTCGGTATCGTGCCGAATATCGCCCTGGCAAAGTGCGCCGGCCTGTACTGCGAACGCGGCATCGTCGTGAACGATGTCATGCAGACCTACGACCCGCGTATCTTTGCCGTTGGCGAGTGCGCACAGCACCGCGGCATCGCCTACGGCCTGGTCGCCCCGCTGTTCGAACAGGGCAAGGTCGCGGCCAACCAGCTCGCCGGTCTGGGCTATGCATACTACAAGGGCTCGCTCACCTCGACCAAGCTGAAGGTTACCGGCATCGACCTGTTCTCGGCCGGCGAATACAACGAATCCGGGGACGACGAGGTGCTGGTGCTGCAGGATGCCGCCGCCGGGACCTACAAGAAACTGGTCATCAGGGACAACAGGATCAGGGGTGCGGTGCTGTACGGCGACACCATCGACGGTAGCTGGTACTTCCAGCTGATGCGCGAGGGCACCGGCATTGCGGATTTTCGCAAGACCCTCCTGTTTGGCCAGCACGATCTGGGTGATGCCGGCCACGGTGACGAGACGCGCGTCATGTCAATGCCCGATGCGGCGGAGATCTGCGGCTGCAACGGTGTGTGCAAGGGCGACATCATCGCCGCCATCGGCAAGAAAGGCCTGTTTACGCTGGAGGATGTGCGTGCGCACACCAAGGCTTCAAGCTCCTGCGGCTCCTGCACCGGCCTGGTCGAGGCGTTGCTCGCCGGGACGGTGGGTGAAGGTTACGACGCATCGCTCAACAGGAAGCCGATGTGCAAGTGCACCGAGTACAGCCACGATGAGGTGATTGCGGCGATCAAGCAGAACGCACTGAAGGACATGCCGGCCGTGCGGGGATTCCTGGAATGGAAAAACCCGGACGGCTGTGCCGTCTGCCGCCCGGCGCTCAATTACTACCTGCTGGCCTACTGGCCGGGCGAATACGAGGACGACGCGCAGTCGCGTTTCATCAACGAGCGCGCACATGGCAACATCCAGAAAGACGGCACCTACTCGGTGGTACCGCGCATGTTCGGCGGGCTGTGCAAGCCGGACGAGCTGCGCGCCATCGCCGATGCCTGCGACAGGTACAAGGTACCGGAGGTGAAGGTCACCGGCGGCCAGCGCATCGACATGTTCGGCGTGAAAAAGGAAGACCTGCCGCGGATGTGGAAGGACCTGTCCGAGGCCGGCCTGGTGTCCGGACACGCCTACGGCAAGGCGCTGCGCACGGTAAAGACCTGCGCCGGCAAGACCTGGTGTCGCTTCGGCACGCAGGACTCAACCGGGCTTGGCGTGCAGCTGGAGCAGATGACCTGGGGATCGTGGATGCCGCACAAGTTCAAGATGGCCGTAAGCGGCTGCCCGCGCAACTGCGCCGAGGCCACCATCAAGGACTTCGGCGTGGTATGCGTCGACTCCGGCTATGAACTGCACGTCGGCGGCAACGGCGGTATCAAGGTACGCATCACCGACCTGCTGACCAAGGTCGAGACCGAGGAAGAGGTAAAGAACTACTGCGGCGCCTTCATCCAGCTGTACCGGGAGGAAGCGCATTACCTGGAGCGCACCGCACCGTGGGTGGAGCGCGTCAGCCTGAGCTACATCAAGCGCAGGATTCTCGAGGACGCGGACGGCCGCAATGCCCTGTACGAGCGCCTCCTGTATTCCCAGCAGTTCGCTCAGACCGACCCCTGGAAGGAACGTGCCGAAGGCTTGGCGGCACACGAATTCACACCGCTGAAGATCGCCTGACGGTTTCAGCCAAAGAGGACACAGAGATGAAAATCAAAATTGACGTCGACCTGGAACTGGGCCTGATGGAATATGACCAGCAACATTCTGATGTGCCGGCTCCGGAACATCCCTGGATTCCGGCCTGCACGGAAATGACCGGCCATCCCGAACCAGCACCGCCTTCCTCCAGGCCTGTATCAAGGCACACCGTACATTGACTTTGTCTGTGTCCCTGGCGGCAAATCCCATGACAGGTAACACCCATGACCAACTGGACTGAAATCGCAAGACTCGAGGACATTCCCAGACTCGGTGCGCGTGTCCTGAAGACCGACACCATGAACATCGCGCTGTTCCGCACCGCCCGTGATGAAGTGTTTGCCATCAAGGACGAATGCCCGCACAGGAAGGGGCCGCTGTCGCAGGGCATCGTGCACGGCACCTCGGTCACCTGCCCGCTGCACAACTGGAAGATCGACCTCGCCAGCGGCCAGGCACTCGGCCCGGACGAGGGCTGTACCAACACCTTCGCCACCCGGGTGGAAAACGGCCGGGTATTCCTGGCACTGGGCGTCGGCAACGAGGCCGCCGCCTGAAACAGTAAGGAAACAGACATGCAGGTGAAAGACATCATGAGCCGGTCCGTGAAGACCGTGACACCGCAGACACGCATCGCGGAGGTCGTGTCGCTGATGTGCCTGTATCGCTACAGCGGTCTGCCGGTGGTGGAAAATGGCAAGCTGGTCGGCATCATCGCGGAGAAGGACGTACTGGCGCGCCTGCTGCCGAACCTGGAAGAACTGATGGACAGGATGTCCGCCATCGACTTCGATGCACTGCTCAGGAATTACAGCGGGTTGATGAAACTGCAGGTCACCGACCTGATGACACGCAGCGTGGCCACCGTGTCCCCGGACATGCACATCCTCAAGGCAACGGCCGTGATGGCCGGCAAGCGCTTCCGGCGTATCCCGGTAGCCGAGGGTGACACCCTGGTCGGCATGCTGAGCCTGGGTGACGTGCACAAGGCAATCTTCCACGCCAACATCGCGGGAAACCTGTCAAGCGCGGGTGCTTGATCGGCAATCGGGGTCGGGGCACGGGAGACAGTCATGCTGTTCGGACGCAACAGGAAAAATCCCGTCAGGATCCCCGACAAGGGCGTGAGGGAATGGCGTTACGCCACCTGCGGCTATTGCTCTACCGGCTGCTCGATCGAGGTCGGCCTGGACGCCGACGGCGAGCCGGTCGCCTCGCGCGGGGTCGCCGATGCCGACGTGAACCGCGGCAAGCTGTGCATCAAGGGCATCTTCGAACATGAACTGTTCCGCAAGACCGCCGGTCGCGGTGACCGGCCGCTGATCCGCAGCAACCACCGGGAGGACTTCACCGCCACGACCTGGGACACTGCGCTGGACCGCACCGCGGGCGAGATCAAGCGCATCCAGCAGACCTGGGGACGTGATGCATTCTCCATCGTATCCACCGGCCAGATCATGACCGAGGAGTTCTACACGCTGGGCAAGCTGGCACGCGGCGTGATCGGCACCAACAACTACGACGGCAACACCACGCTGTGCATGTCCTCGGCGGTGTCCGGTTACAAGCGCTCGTTCGGTTCCGACGGTCCGCCCGGCTGCTATGACGATTTCGAGCATACCGACTGCCTGCTGGCGTTCGGCTCCAACCTGCCCGAGCAGCACCCGATCATCTACTGGCGCCTGCAGCAGGTGCGCGAAAAGCGGAAATTTCCGATCATCGTGGTCGACCCCCGCGTCACCATGTTCGCGCAGTTCGCCGACATCCACTTGCCGGTGAAGCCCGGTACCGACCTGGTGCTGCTGAACGCACTGGCACACGTGATCCTGGCAGAAGGCCTGGAAGACCGTGCGTATATTGAAGCCCATACCGCCGGCTTTGACGAGTTCGCCACGCTGGTCAGGGAATACGATCCGGTTACGGCATCCGGCATCTGCGGCATCGACGAGGACACGATCCGCAACGTGGCGCGCGTGTACGGCAAGGCGGGCGCCGCCATGACCATCTGGACCATGGGCATCAACCAGAGCACGCACGGCTCCGACGGCGTGGTCGCCATCAACAACCTGAATCTCATTACCGGCAACATCGGCAAGCCCGGCGGTTCATCGCTCTCGATAACCGGACAATGCAATGCCATGGGCACACGCGAGTGGTCGTCGTGTTCCGGCCTGCCCGGCTACCGTGCGCTGGAGAAGCAGCAGGATCGCGAGGAGATCGCGCAGTTCTGGGGCATCGACCCGGAGTTCTTCCCGAAACGGCGCGGCCTGTTCATGACCGACATCCTGCCGGCCATCGAGACCGGCCAGATCAGGGGCCTGTGGCTGATCGCCACCAATCCGATGACCTCGATGGCGAACACGGCACGCATCCGCAAGACGCTGGAAAAACTCGAGTTCCTGGTGGTGCAGGACGCCTATCGTGACGTCGAGACCAACGAATACAGCCACGTGTTCCTGCCGGCCGCGGTGTGGGCGGAAAAGGAAGGCTGCTTCACCAACACCGAGCGGCGCGTGAACCTGACCCGCAACGTGTGCAAGCCGTTTGGCGAATCAAAACCCGACTTGTGGATCTTCAACGAAACCGCCAGGCGCTTCGAACAGGGCCGCAGGATCCGCTTTCCGGAAACCGCCGAAGGGGTGTTCGACGAGCTGAAGGTGCTTTCGAAGGGCCGCCTGCTCGATTACTCCGGCATGAGTTATGACCGGATCGAGGCCAGCCGCGGCATCCAGTGGCCCTGCAATGAGGACACAGCTCCGGAAGGCTCGCAGCGGCTGTATACCGACGGGGTGTTCCAGACCGCCAGCGGCAGGGCGAACCTGATCGCACTGCCGTTCTTCGACAACAACGAGCGCCCGGACGCGACGTATCCGTTCTGGCTGAACTCCGGACGCGTGGTGGAACACTTCCACACCCGTACCCGCACCGGCAAGGTCGGCAACGCCAACAAGTTCAGCCCCACTCCCTACATGGAAATGAACCCGGATGCCGCCGCCAAACTCGGCATCGCGCACGGCTCCTACGCGCGCCTGTCGTCGCGCCGCGGTGACGCGGTGGTGATGGTGCAATGCACCCAGCGGGTATCACGCGACATGGTGTTCATCCCGTTTCACTACCACGAGTGTGTGAACCGGCTGTCGCTCGGCCTGCTCGACCCGCACTCGCGCCAGCCGGCCTACAAACAGTGCGCGGTGCGCGTGGAACCGGCCGACGACCAGCTTGCCGCCGCCGCACGTAACCGCACCGCACGGGCGTTCTGATTATGAAAAATCATTTTCGCGCCAAGGCGCCAAGGCGCCAGGAAAAAAGCTGCAACCCAAACTACGTGCGCAAAGCGTTTATTACTGTTGGGAATGTGCCTATTGTGCTGCCAAGTTCCAAACTGGGTTTTGTTAGAGCATCCCATAGTATTTACAAAGATATCGTTCCTTTGTGCCTTGGCGCCTTTGCGCGAAACATTTCTTTTCGGGTGGATTAAACATGTTTGAGCCGCGCCCCGGCGAACCTTCCGGTTCCTTCGTGCCGCAGGCCGCGCACCCGGAGACCAACCGCTACGGCACGCCGATCGAGACCGTGCCGGCAGGACACGCGCTGCGCGGCCAGACCTCAACATCAACGGCGATGCCGGCGTGCCGGACAATCCTAACCGCTACAAGCAGCACGGCTTCTATTTCAACGCCGACAACTGTATCGCCTGCCACGCCTGCGAGGCGGCCTGCTCGGAAAAGAACGACCTGCCGGCGCACATCGCGTTCCGCTCGGTCGGCTACCTGGAGGGCGGCAGCTATCGCCGCCTACACAGCGCGCTCAACATCTCCATGGCCTGCAACCACTGCGACGACCCGGTGTGCCTGAAGGGCTGTCCGACGCGCGCCTACACCAAGTTCGCCGAGTACGGGGCAGTATTGCAGGACCCGGACATCTGCTTCGGTTGCGGCTACTGTACCTGGGTGTGTCCCTACAATGCGCCGCAACTGGACGCACAGGCCGGGCACGTATCCAAGTGCAATATGTGCGTGGACCGGCTCGAGGCCGGTCTGAAGCCGGCCTGTGCGGCCGCGTGTCTCGCCGGCGCACTGGACTTCGGCATCATCGAAACGAAACCGGACCACCGCGAGCAGCTCGAGACGCGCATCCCCGGTTTTCCGTCGCCGGACATCACGCATCCCAATATCCGCTTCCAGCAGACCCGCAGCCTGCCGCGCGAGATGACGCGCCCGGACAGCATGCCGATTCGCTATGAGCGCAGCGGCAAGCAGGGAGACGCCTACCAGCCGGTGGTTGCCGACGCGCCGCGCAAGCACACCTGGGGCCTGAACAGGCTCAGCACACGCGAGAATCCGCTGGTCGTGTTCACGCTGGTCTCGCAGACCGTGATCGGCGCCTTCATAACGCTGTTCCTGGGCCCGCTGACCGGTCTGGAGACACTGTCGATGCAGGACCATCCCGTCGCCCTGTCTTTGACCTGTTCGGCATGATCGGCATCCAGACCCTGGCGCTGGTGCTGTCCACGCTGCACCTGGGCAGACCCCATCGTTTTTACCGCGCCTTCAACAACCTGCGCTGGTCGCCGGTGAGCCGGGAGGTGGCGGGCATCGCGGTGTTCTACAACTTCCTGGGCGCGTACACCGTGCTGTACAGCACTCCCGGTGCTGTTCGGCTGGCTGCCCGCAGGCCTGGTCGAGGGACTCGTCAGCTTCTGTGGATGGGGCGCGGTGATTTCCGGCCTGGTCGGCACTGTATTTCATGCACCGCATCTACCGCATCCCGGCACGGCCGTTCTGGGACCACTGGCAGGTACTGACAGCGTTCTACGGCAGCATGCTGACGCTCGGTCCCTTGCTGCTCGTGCCGGTCTTCGCCGCCGTGCAACTCCACAGCGGCCAGCCCTGGCATATGACAGCCGCGCGTCTGGCAGGCATCATGCTCGCCGGTATGGCGCTGGAGTCCCTCGGCCTGTATTTCCATGCACGTGACCTTCAATCGGGCAGCGGCGAGGCACAGGCCTCGCACTACGAGCAGGCCACCACCTTCGGCAATACCTACCTGGCGCGCAATGCGGGGCTCGGGCTTGCCATGGCGCTGCTGGTGGCGCTGCTGGTGGTGGCACCGGCCGGCACGCCCGGCCTGCTTGCCTGGCTGCTCACTGCCGCGGTGATCGTCACTACCGCCGTCACCGGCCGCGCGCTGTTCTATGCGCTGGTCATTCCGACCACCCTGCCCGGTGCGTTTTTCTGGCGCAACCCGGGATTTGAACAACACGCACGTGAAACCGGGCTGGCCGCCATGCCGCAGGTCGGCGTGCTGCCGGATTGTCACTAGGCCTGAAAGGGGTCAGTACCCTTTTTCAATGTTTTTGGATTTCACTGGATGTGTACGAAAAAGGGTACTGACCCCTTTCAAATCTTGACGCCACTGCATGAATGACTACACACCCAGACGCCTTGCCGATATCCGCGACGATTTTGAACGTGGCGTGTTTCTCGCGTTGTACCACTCGCGCCGGCAACGGCTGCGCCGTGCGATCGCGCGGCTGATTCTCGGTATCAAGCACGGTGTGCGCGGTATACTGTTCAGCTGGCCACTCTACCTGCTGCCGCTGGCCGCCTGGCTGTTGCAGGCACGCTATCTGCCGCTGATCCTGTTGCTGTTGTTGCCGGGAGTGTACATCTCCGGGGTCATACTGCGGCGCGGCGTGCGCGAGGACTATGCGCGACTGGTGGATGGTTGCCTGCTGCGTGGCGGCTATACCGGCCGCCTGCTGTTCCCCGGCGGGTTCAACCGGTGAGGTTTGCACGACCGGTACTCGGTTTCGCCGCGTTCAGCGGCACCGGCAAGACCAGCTTGCTGGTGCAACTGATACCGCTGCTGCAACAACGGGGTGCACGCGTCGCCATGATCAAGCATGCGCACCACGATTTCGACATCGACACGCCCGGTAAGGACAGTTATGAATTGCGCAGGGCCGGCGCCGGGCAGGTATTGATCGCGTCCGACCGGCGGTGTGCGCTGATCACGGAATACTCGACACCACGTGAGCCGGAGCTCCGGGAACTGGTGAATGCACTCGACCTCGATGTGGTCGACCTGGTGCTGGTCGAGGGTTTCCGGCATGTCCCGTTTGCGAAGATCGAACTGCATCGCCCGTCGCTCGGCCACCCGCTGCTGTGCCGTGAGGATCGCGCTATTCTGGCCGTTGCCAGTGATGCCCCGGTAGACTGCGCGGGCCTGCCCCGGCTCGACATCAACCAGGCGCCGGACATCGCTGAATTCATTCTCGCCTGGGCCCGGCGCGCTCCACGGTGACCGGAAACAGGGGACAGACCACGTTTTTCAGCCGTACAGGGTTGATTTTCCGGGAGACTCATAAAATGCAAGGTTGTCTCCCGCACCCTGCTCTGACCCGATTGGGAGAGGGAGGATCGGCGTGCAGTGTGCTAGCGTAAGCCTGTACCCTGAACAAGGAGATCCCATGGACCCTGTCATCCCGGCTACCGACAACGAGGGTTTCCTGCTCGATCCGTCCGACTGGAACGAACATGTAGCAGCGGCAATTGCCGAGCAGGAAAGCATCCCGTTGACACCGGCACACTGGGAGATCGTGCATTTCGTGCGCGATTACTACGAACAGTACCAGTCCGTGCCGGAAAACCGCACCCTGCTGAAAATGCTGCGCGACCATCATGGCAAGGAGACCGCCACACGCCGCTATGTGCAAAACCTGTTTCCCTACGGCTTCGGCCAGCAAGCGTGCAAGATCGCCGGCATGCGCAAGCCGCTCAAGCTGCTACTCGACCTGTAGGCGGCCATGCAGGCGACACTGACCGATCAGTTTGGCCGTCGCATCGATTATGTGCGGCTGTCGGTCACCGACCGCTGCGACCTGCGCTGCCTGTACTGCCTGCCGGAAGACTACCGCGACTTCACGGAACCCGCGGACTGGCTGGATTTTGACGAGATCGAGCGTGTCATCGGCGCCTTCGCCGCACTCGGCGTCCGGCGCGTTCGCATTACCGGCGGGGAACCTCTGGTGCGCAAGCAGCTGCCGGAGCTGGCCGCACGCCTCGCCCGGCTGCCGGGCATCACCGACCTGTCGCTGAGTACCAACGCCGTGGCCCTGGCGCGTCACGCAACAGCGTTGCGCGAGGCCGGCATCACGCGCATCAATGTCAGCCTGGATTCGCTGCAACCGGAGCGCTTCCGGGTCATCACCCGTGGCAGACTCGACAAGGTGCTGAATGGCCTGCGGGCTGCAAGGGCCGCCGGCTTCGCACCAATCAAGATCAACATGGTGGTCATGCGCGGCATCAATGACGACGAGGCCGTTGACATGGTCCGGTTCTGCATAGAACACGGTTTCACGCTGCGTTTCATCGAAACCATGCCGGTCGGATCCACCGGGCAGGCCGCCACCGGCCGCTATCTTGACCTGCAGACGGTGCGCGAACGGCTTGAGCAACACTACACACTGGTGCCGGGCGTCATGCCGGGCGGCGGTCCCGCGCGTTATATGCAGGTCGACGGCACAGATTTGCGTATCGGTTTCATTACCCCGCTGTCGCAGCATTTCTGCGCCACCTGCAACCGGGTCCGGCTGGCCGCCGACGGTCGCCTGCACCTGTGCCTGGGACAGGAGCACAGCTTCGATTTCCGCGCCCTGCTGCGTGCCGGCGCCTCCGATCATGAATTGCGGGAGGCCGTCATTGAAGCGATCGCACTGAAACCGGAACGTCACGAGTTCAACGAAAAGCCGGGGCAGGTGGTACGCTTCATGGCGAAAACGGGGGGCTAGCAGCAAAGGTCGGGACGAACATGGGTAACCACAACGCAACCAGTGACTTCAGGCCGCTCAATATCGCGATACTGACCATATCGGATACCCGGGACGAGACCACCGACACCTCCGGCAAGGCGCTGGTGGAGGGCCTGCAGTCAGCCGGCCATTCACTCGCAGGGAAACTCATCGTGCCGGACGACATCTATATAATCCGCCGTGAAATCTCACGCTGGATCGCGGACGACGCCGTGCAGGTCATAATCAGCAACGGCGGCACCGGCCTGACCGGGCGCGACGGTACACCGGAAGCAGTTGCACCCCTGTTCGACAGGACGATCGAGGGCTTCGGCGAACTGTTCCGCCAGCTGTCCTACGACGAAGTCGGCACGTCGACGATCGCCTCGCGCGCGATTGCCGGCGTCGCCAACGCCACGTTCATCTTCTGCCTGCCGGGCTCGACCAACGCCTGCCGAACCGGCTGGAAGCGAATCATCGAGCCGCAACTCGACGCGCGCAATCGTCCGTGCAACCTCAGCGAGCTGTTACCGCGCCTGAAGGAGATTTGATATGTGTGCCGCGAAACCCGGTGACTGTTTTGACAGCCCTGTACCCATGCTCGGTGTCGACGAGGCCATCGCCACGCTGCGCGAGGATGCCGTGTGCGTCACGTCCATCAAGCGAATCCCGCTTGCAGCAGCCGCCGGCCGCGTGCTGGCAGAGCCGCTCACCTCGCCCATCGACGTGCCCGGTTTCGACAACAGCGCCATGGATGGATATGCGCTGAACACGCGCGACCTTGCACGGGTACGGACCAGCGGGCTGGAAATCAGCCAGCGTATCGCGGCCGGCGATACCGGTAGCCTGCTCGAACCCGGCTGCTGTGCCCGCATTTTTACCGGCGCACCGGTCCCGGACGGTGCCAACTGTGTCGCCATACAGGAGGTCTGTCGCGTCGAGCACGACCGGCTCTTCCTTGACCAGGACCTGCACGAGCAGGAAAACATACGCCCGCGCGGCAACGACATTGCCGCCGGCGACGTCATCCTGGAACCCGGCGCAGTGCTGCGCGCCGCGCAACTGGGCCTTGCCGCCTCGGTCGGCATTGCCAGCGTCAACATATACCGCAAGTTGCGGGTTGCGATCTTTTCCACCGGTGACGAACTGGTCGACCCGGGTCAGCCACTGATGCCCGGACAGATCTACAACAGCAACCGCTATCTGCTGCGCGCCCTGCTGGCCGCCCAGGGTTGCAAGGTGATCGATCTCGGCACCGTCCCCGACAGTCTTGATGAAACGCGCAGGACCCTGCTCAAGGCCGCCGAAAAAGCCGACCTGGTCATCACCAGCGGCGGGGTATCGGTCGGCGAGGAAGATCATGTCAGGGCGGCACTGGAAGCGACCGGTAAACTGACCCTGTGGCGCATCCGTATGAAGCCGGGCAAGCCGCTGGCGTTTGGCCGTGTGCTGAATACGCCGTTCATCGGTCTGCCGGGCAACCCGGTCTCGGTATTCGTGACCTTCCTGCTGTTTGCACGCCCTTATCTGCATATCCTGCAGGGTCGCACGCCCGGTGAACCGTTAAGCTACCCGGTGCGCTCCGCTTTCGGCTACCGCACCGGACCACGCCGCGAATACGTGCGGGTACGCCTGGCCAGGGCGACCGATGGTGATGTGGTGGCAGAGGCGTTTGCGCGACAGGGTTCGGATGTGCTCAGCTCCGTGGCCTGGGCGGATGGCCTGGCCGAGTTGCCGGAGGATGCCGCCATTCGATCCGGCGATACCCTGCGTTTCCTGCCATTTGCGGAGTGGACACGATGAGCGGCCGGCTCACACATACCGATACACACGGCAACGCACGCATGGTCGATGTCAGCGGCAAGCCGGACAGCCTGCGCATCGCACGCGCCGCTGCCCATGTCACGATGCAGAACACGACGCTGCAGCTGATCGCCTCCGGAGGCCACAGGAAAGGCGATGTGCTGACCGTGGCACGGATTGCCGGTATTCAGGCCGCCAAACGCTGCGCGGACCTGGTTCCGCTGTGTCACCCGCTGCAGTTGAGCGGCATCGCCATTGAATTTTCGCTCGACGACATGCACAACCGCGTCGTCATTGAATCAGAGTGTCGCCTGACCGGTGCCACCGGCGTCGAGATGGAGGCGCTGACGGCCGCCGCGGTAGCCGCATTAACCGTTTACGACATGTGCAAGGCCGTGGACCGCGGCATGGTAATCGGTGGCGTGCGCCTGTTGCATAAGTCCGGCGGGCAAAGCGGCGAATGGTACGCCGACGGGGAAACCTGACATGGTCAGGCTGCGTTACTTTGCCAGCCTGCGCGAAGCGCTCGGCACCGCTGACGAATGGCTGGAATTACCCGACGGCATCGCCACCGTTGCGCAATTAACGGCATGGCTGCAGGCACGCGACGCAAACTGGCAGCAGGCGCTGGCCGACCGGTGTCTGCACACCGCGGTCAACCAGACTGTCGTCACGGGAGACGCACCGGTACGTAACGGCGATGAGATCGCCTGGTTTCCGCCGGTGACAGGTGGTTGAAATGATCCGCGTCCAGCAGGCAGATTTCGACGCCGGTGCGGAACTGGAACAGCTGCGCACCCGCTGCGCGGGACGCGCCGGCGCCGTCGTCAGCTTCACCGGCCTGGTGCGCGACCTGAATGACGGCGCTGCCGTTTCACGGCTTGTGCTGGAGCACTATCCCGGCATGACCGAAAAGGCGCTGGAAGCGATTGCCGCGCATGCCATGGAACACTGGCAACTGGTCGATGCCGTAATCATCCATCGCGTCGGCCCGCTCGCGCCGAATGATCGCATCGTGTTCGTCGCGGCGGCCTGTCCACACCGCAGGGACGCCTTTCTTGCCTGCGAGTACATGATCGATACCCTGAAGACAGACGCGCCGTTCTGGAAACAGGAAGACACGCCGCATGGCAGGCGCTGGGTCGATGCGATAGACAGCTAGCCGAAGCGCCAGCCGGCCAGGCAGGGGGGCAGGTCCCGGGCAGAAAACAGCGCACCGTTCCGCCGGCCTGCAGGGAACGGTGCGACGCTGCCGTCAGTGCTCTTCCAGGCGGTTGATACCCAGTGCCTTGAGGATGTATTTCTCGTAGATCGGTTCCGACGAACCCTTCTTCATCTTGCGGATAAAGTACTTTTCGAAGGCGATCTTGGCCAGGTGCACCCACTTGCCTTTTTTCATCCAGGCGACGTTACGCGGTGGTATCTGCGGCAGCGCGACGAAGGCGGCGCCGGTATCGCCCATGTCGGCCAGACAGATGGCGTTCCAGGTGCCCCGATGGGACAGTTCTTGCCCTTGATGTCAGCACTGATATTGTGCACGAGTGCGCTCACCATGGACTCGATCATGTAACCGGTCTTGGGCGCGCCCGTCGGTACCGGGGTCGCCTCGACCGGGGGTATCGCGATGCAGACGCCGGCGGAATAGATATTCTTGTATTTCGGGCTGCGCTGGAATTCATCCACGATGACAAAGCCGCGCGGATTACACAAACCCTCGACCTTCGCCACGCAGTCCACGCCCTTGAAGGCCGGCAGCATCATGGCATAGTTGAACGGCAGCTCGAGATCCTTCCCCTTGGTGCCGTCGTCGTTGTATTGCTCGACAAACATCTTGCCGGCCTCGACCTTCGACACCTTGGCATTGGTCACCCATTTGATGTCATGATGGCGCAACTCGCTTTCCAGCATGCCCTTGGAATCACCCACTCCACCCAGGCCGAGATGACCGATGTAGGGTTCGCTCGTGACCAGGGTCATTGGAACCTTCTTGCGCATGCGCCGCTTGCGCATGTCGGCGTCCATGATGAAGGCGTACTCGTAGGCCGGCCCGAAACAGCTGGCAAACGGCATGGCGCCGATGATGACGGGGCCCGGATTCTCCAGCAGCTTTTCATAGGCGTCGTGCGCCTTTTCGGCATGGTCGAGCGTGCAGACGGAAAGCGTGTGTCCTTCCGGTCCGGAGCCAGGCACCTCCTCGAAGGCCAGCCTTGGACCGGTGGTGATCACCAGGTAGTCGTACTCAACGCCCTGGCCATCGGCCAGTTCGAGGCGCCTGGCCTCGGCATCGATACGGGTGACAGTGCCGGCAATGAAATCGACGTTTTTCTTCTTCAGTGCCGGACCCATCGGGAAGGAGATGTCCTTGCGCTTGCGCCAGCCGACACCGACCCATGGATTGGATGGTACGAACTGGAAATGGTCCGACTCGTTGATAACAGTAACCTTGTGTCCCTTGCCCAGTTCCTCGCGTAATTCATAGGCTGCCGGCATGCCGCCGGTACCCGCACCCAACACGACCACGTGTGCCATTTACTCCTCCTTATTCTTTGCCTGTACCCGGTACCGGACACCCGGTACCGCAAATACTGGCTGTTTAAGCGAACCCTGCAGGACTGCTCGCCACTCCCGGCCGCTGACCCGCCGCCGGACAGTATATTCCATGTACAGCCAATCATGCAGTGGAACTGACCGTAACTTCCCTATATCACAAATACCCGCCTGTGCAATTATTATAGGTCAATATTGGCACACTAACCGTGATGGCTACAGGAGATTCACCCCATGGACTTCGCAGACACGATCGGATCGCTCGCCGGTATACTGACGACGATCGCCTTCATACCCCAGGTGATCAGGACCTGGAAAACACGCTCGGCCCGGGATATCTCACTGGTTACTTACCTGCTGTTCAGCTGCGGTGTGTTGCTGTGGCTGGGTTACGGGATCCTGCTGCACGCGCTGCCGATCATCCTGGCCAATGGCACCACACTGGCCCTGTCGACATCCATACTGGCGCTGAAGATCAGGGACATGCTGATACGCCAGCGATGCCTGCGGGCCGCCGATCAGCGCCCGCTTTGACAGGATGCATTTCAGGGACGCCGTACAGGTCGTGGTAATGGTGTAGATTAGGCACTGACGATACATACTGCGGAGGCCTTGCCATGTACTCGACCCGCCGCGTGGAAATGATGGCAGCCATCGCCCTGCTGTCACTGCTGGTCATCGGCACCGTGCTGGTACTGAGGCCGTTCATCATCTCGCTGATCCTGGCCGCGGTGCTGGCCCATGCCTCCTGGCCGGTCTATGAATGGCTGCTTGCACGGCTGCACAACCGCCCCAGTGCCGCGGCTACGGCCATGACCCTGCTGCTGTTGCTGACCCTGGTGACCCCGTTCGCCGTGATGGGTGTGAGCCTGGCTGACAATGCAGTGGAATTGCTGCGCCTGCTGCGCGAGGCGCTGAACCGGCCGCTGCCGGCACCCCCGGGCTGGCTCGAGAACCTGCCCCTGGCCGGCGGCTACCTGCAGGGCAAGTGGCTGTCGATGATGCAAACGACGGAGGGAACCCTGTTCCAGCAGCTGCGCGAGCAGTTGCAACAGCTGCCGCTGCGCGACTGGGCCATCGCCGCCGGTGCCGCGCTCGTCCGGGGCGTTATCCTGATCAGCTTCAGCGTGCTGATCTGTTTTTTCTTCTACCGCGATGGCCCGGCCATCACTACACGCATGCAGGCGGTAATGGAACGCCTGACCGGGCACCGTGCGCGCATCCTGATCGGGGTGACCACGGGTACCGTATCTCGCGTGGTGAACGGTATCCTGGGAACATCGCTCGCACAGTCCGTGCTGGCACTGATCGGCTTCTGGATCGCCGGCGTTCCCGGCGCCATGCTGCTGGGACTGCTGACCTTCTTTCTGTCCATCCTGCCGATGGGGCCGCCGCTGGTGTGGGTACCGGCCGCGCTGTGGCTGTACTTTCAGGGTGACACCGCGATGGCCGTGTTCCTCGGCATCTGGGGCCTGCTGCTGATCAGCAGCATCGACAACGTCATCAAGCCCTACCTGATCAGCCGCGGCGGCACACTGCCGTTGCTGCTGGTGTTCATGGGCGTATTCGGGGGACTGCTTGCATTCGGGTTTATCGGCGTGTTCCTGGGCCCGGTGATACTCGCCGTCACCTACGCGCTGCTGTCCGAATGGGTGAGCCCGACACGACAGGCGCCCGACACCGGGGACGCGGCCGACAACTGATCGCACCATGGTCACATGGTGCATCCCACCGCGAACGTTATCCCCGCCGACAGGCCGATGGCAGCGCGTGCACCGTTACGCGGGAGCGCCGGTTCGGTGCACCGACGACCCGTTGTCAGGCCGTCGCGTTCAGGATCGCGACTGGATCAGCCGTACATATCATCACGGTGGTTGATGAAGTCCTGATAATCGATGTAGTGGGCACCATCGCATGAAAATACCAGCCCGACCATGCCGTTCATGATGTTCAGTGAACCGGAGCGCAGGTAGACGGCATCGTCCTTGTGACGCAGGGCGCGGATAATATCCAGCACCACGCGGATCCTGTCCGGTGGTACGCTCGCATTCAGCGGGTACGGCGTATACAAAAACCGCTTGCGAAAACCGGACGCAAGAAATTCCTCCTTGAGATACACCTGGTAGTTGTAGGGATCGAACATCGACCACAACGTCACCTGGCCACTGGAGAAGTGAATCTTGGCATGAAAGATACCGCACTCGCGCAACAGCACTTCGATGGTGTCGATGACGGCATCCAGTTGATCGTCGAATTCGTTGTTGACGCGGGACTGGTTAAACAGGAATTGCCGTATCGACGGATCACCACGTATCTGCAACCAGCGTTTCGACATGCGACCCTCCCTGCGGCATGGAACACACGGTACTGAAGGCAAGAAATGCGCCAACCTGAACACAGTTGATTTTACTGTAATTATTGAATATCACGGCCGGTCTGCTGCACGTGTCAGGTGCAGCTCGCACTATCCGGGTGCGGCCGGGCGGGACGACTGGCCGGCCGCTGCCCGCCTAGCTGCGTCTGGCCCGCACGATGTGAATGGCGCGATGGTCGACGGCAAGCGCTGCCTCGTGCAGGGCCTCGGACAGGGTCGGATGAGCAAACACGGTACGCGCGATATCCTCGCTGCTGGCACCGAATTCCATGGCAAGTACGGCCTGGGCGATCAGCTCCGAGGCCTGCGCACCCAGGATGTGCACGCCCAGCACCCGGTCGCTTGCGGCATCGCTCAGCACCTTCACCATGCCTTCGGTGGCGTGCATGGCGCGGGCACGCCCACTGGCCGCAAACGGAAAGATACCGCTGCGAAACTCGACACCGGCATGCCTGAGCGCCTCCTCGGTCTTGCCCACCCAGGCGATTTCCGGCTGTGTATAGACCACCGAGGGGATCGTGTCGTAATTCACCTCGCTGTGTTGTCCGACGATGCGTTCCGCCACGGCAATGCCTTCCTCAGAACCCTTGTGCGCCAGCATGGGTCCGCGCACGGCATCACCGATGGCATACACCCCGGGCAGGTTGGTGGCACAGTCATCGTCCACGTGTATAAAACCACGCTCGTCAAGCAACAGGTCGGTGGCGGCTGCCGCCAGGCCCTCGGTGCACGGATACCGGCCCACAGCCACGACCAGGCGGTCGACGGCCAGTGTGTGCGTGCCCGCACTGTCCTGGTATTCGATCCCGACGCCATTGCCGTTCACCCGCGTCGCATTGACCAGCGCGCCCAGGCGGATCGCCAGCCCCTGCCGGCTGTAGAGTTTCTGTGCCGCCTGCGCAATCTGCTGGTCGGCCATGGCAAGAAACAGGTCCTGTGCCTCCAGCAAGGTCACCTCCGCACCGAGGCGACGCCAGACGCTGCCGAGTTCCAGCCCGATAACGCCGGCACCGATGATGCCGAGACGCCGTGGCACCGTGGTCCAGTTCAGCGCGCCCTGCGAGTCGACTATGGTTTCATCCTGCAAGGGTGCCGCATCCAGCATGATCGGCCGCGAACCCGTGGCCAGAATCACGTGCCCGCCGCTGATGGTCTGCTGCTCACCATTGTGCAGTGCAATACTTACCTGCCGTTCGGGCAGCAGCTGGCCACGACCGGGAATCCAGGTGATCCGGCTGGACTTGAAAAGTACGGCAATACCACCGGTGAGATCCCGCACGATCGCATTCTTCTGTTCGATCATGGCAGCAACATCAAGCGACAGGCCACTCACGCCAATCCCGTGGGCATTGACCTCGTACTGCACGCGGTCGTACAGATCGGAGCTCTCCAGCAGCGCCTTGGACGGGATGCATCCTGCATTCAGGCAAGTGCCACCCAGCGCAGGATTGCCGCCGGCGTTTAGCCAGTCGTCGACACAGGCGGTCCGCAGGCCAAGCTGTGCACAGCGAATCGCGGCGACATAACCTGCCGGGCCTGCACCGATCACGATGACATCGTAGTTTTCTTGCATATATGCCTGCTGTTCATGACATGCCACCCGCTTAGCCGGGGGCGTGCCAGTATCCGCGATTACTCATGCCCGAGTATAGAGCAGTGAACTGCGTCGCCAGAACCCTTTTGAAATGCATACCGGTCGCGGGTCTGTGTTCACCCGCTCCGGTACGGGACTGCGTTGCAGCAGACGACATGTAAGTTCCGCTCCCCCGGGTTCCGGACCACCCGGACACCCGATCCGCAATATTGAGACAGGTGCTAGATGTCCAGCAGCATGGCGGCCGGATCTTCCAGCAAATCGACTATGGTTTTCAGGAAGGTGACAGCGTTCTTGCCATCGACAATACGGTGATCGTAGGTCAATGCGAGATACATGATCGGTCGCACGACCACCTCGCCATTTATCGCCACCGGACGATCCTGGATCCTGTGCATGCCCAGGATCGCACTCTGCGGCGGATTCAGGATCGGCGTGGACAGCATGGAGCCGAACACGCCGCCATTGGTGATCGAGAAGGTGCCGCCGGTGATATCCTCGATCGCCAGCTTGCCATCGCGCGCGCGGGTGGACAGGGCCAGTATCTCTGACTCGATTTCAGCCAGGCTCATGTATTCCGCGTTGCGCAGGATCGGCACCACCAGCCCGCGATCGGTACTGATCGCCACGCCGATGTCACAGAAGCCGTGATAGACGATATCTTCACCGTCAATGGATGCATTGATGTCCGGGTGACGCTTGAGCGCCTCGGCGGCGGCGCGAACGAAGAACGACATGTAGCCCAGCCGCACCCCATGCACCTTTTCAAAGGCCTCGCGGTGCCGGTCGCGCAGTGTCTTGACCGGTTCCATGTTGACTTCGTTAAACGTTGTCAGCATGGCCGTGGTTTGCGCGGCCTGCAGCAATCGTTCGGCGATCCGTGCGCGCAGGCGTGACATCGGCACGCGTTTTTGCGGCCGGTCTTCCTCGATCAGCGGCAGATCCGGCGTACCGGGCTGGTCCCTGGCCACCGGCACGTCCGCCGGCGCCTGCTGACTGATTTGTTCCAGCACGTCACCCTTGGTGACGCGGCCGCCCTTGCCGGTGCCGTAGATGTGCCGCGGATCCAGGTCATGATCGGCTACCAGCTTGCGCACCGCCGGACTGAGTGTATTGCTGGTCTGCACGGGCCTGTTATTGGCCTGCGCGTCGGGCGGGGTGTCCTGACGCAGTCCAGGTGCCAGTGTCGCGGCACCTTCGGCACGCGCGTCACCATTCGTCCTGATTACGGCAATCACCTGGTCCGCTACAACCGTGGCGCCATTCTCGATAAGGATCCTCTCAAGCACGCCGTCCTCGGGTGCGGGCACCTCCAGCACGACCTTGTCGGTTTCGATATCGACCAGTGCCTCGTCGCGCCTGATGGTATCGCCCGGCTGCTTGTGCCAGCAGGCCACAACGCCGTCACTGACTGATTCCGGGAGTGCAGGCACCCTGACCTCAGTTGCCATAACGAATCAGACCCTGTTGTTGATGATTATTCGTCATCGCCGGCTGCTACGCGGCAAGCTGTCGTTCAGCTTTCCAGGCCCAGCGCCTGTGCAACAAGCCGCTGCTGTTGCTGCACGTGCACACTGGTATAGCCCACGGCCGGCGCCGACAGCGCAGCGCGGCCAGTATAGATAATTTTGTTATCAGCGCCAATCAGTTCCTCGAATTTGTGGCGGGCCGCGTACCACGCACCCTGGTTCTGCGGCTCTTCCTGGCACCACACGTATTCACGCACATTCGGAGTGCGTGCCAGTTCCTCGCGCAGCAGACGCCATGGAAACGGATACAGCTGCTCGATGCGCAACAGTCCCACGTGATCGAGATGCTCTGCACGCCGGCGTTCCAGCAGGTCGTAATAGACCCGGCCGCTGCACATCACGAGCCGGGTAATGGCTTGTTCGTCACTGGTATCCGTATCTCCGATCACCGGCTTGAAGTGACCATCGGCAAACTCGTCCATGGTGGATGTGGCCAGCTTGTGACGCAGCAGGCTCTTCGGCGCCATGACCACCAGTGGACGGCGCAATGGCCGGATCATCTGCCTGCGCAGCATGTGGAACATCTGGGCCGGTGTGGTCGGATTGCACACCTGGATATTATGATCGACGCACAGCTGCAGGAAGCGTTCGAGCCGTGCGGAGGAATGCTCCGGACCCTGGCCTTCGTAGCCATGCGGTAACAGCAGGGTCAGGCCGCACAACCGGCCCCACTTCGCCTCCCCGGAGGTAATGAACTGGTCGATCACGACCTGTGCAACATTGGCGAAGTCGCCGTACTGTGCTTCCCAGACAGTCAGTGTTTCCGGCTCGGTGGTGGCATAACCGTATTCGAATGCAAGCACTGCCTCCTCGGAAAGCATCGAATCGAATATCAGGAAATGCGGCTGCCCGTCGGCGATGTTTTTCAACGGCACCCAGATGTCATTGTTCTTCTGGTTGTGTAATACCGCGTGACGGTGGAAGAAGGTGCCACGTTCACTGTCCTGACCGGAAATGCGTATCGGAAAGCCGTCATGCAGCAGGCTCGCAAAGGCCAGCGACTCGGCGAAACCCCAGTCGATGGGCAGCGCACCGGCCGCCATCTTGCGACGATCCTCCATGATCCTTGCGACGCGCGGATGCAGCTCGAAGCCGACCGGAAGCTGCTGCAGTCGATCAGCCAGCTCAACCAGCGTCTGCTTGCTGAAGGTGGTGTCGCAGGGTTGATCCCAGGTGTGACCGATATACGATTTCCATTTCACCGCAACCGCCGCGTTGACCGGCTGGCCCAGTATGATGGCCGGTGTAACGCTCTTGCCGTCATCCAGCATGGAGCGGTACTGCAAGGCCATCAGTTCGGCGGCCTCCGTGGTGATGACCTTCCGTTGTGCCAGGTACTCCGCATAGAGCGTCCGCGTAGTCGGCAGGTTGCGGATGTCACGGTACATCGTCGGCTGGGTGGCCGCCGGCTCGTCGGCCTCGTTGTGGCCATGGCGCCGGTAACAGACCAGGTCGATCACGACATCCTTCCTGAAGGCCATGCGGTAGTCCAGTGCCACCTGGGTGATGAACAGCACGGCCTCCGGATCGTCACCGTTGACGTGGAAGATCGGCGCATTGACCATCTTGGCGACATCGGTGCTGTAAAGCGTCGAACGCGCATCCTTGGCCTGGCTGGTAGTGAAACCGATCTGGTTGTTGACCACGATATGCACAGTTCCGTGCGTCGTGAATCCGCGCAGCCCGGACATGTTGAACGTCTCCATGACCACGCCCTGCCCGGCGAAGGCCGAATCACCGTGGATAACGACCGGCAGGACGCGGTCCCCCTCGCTGTCACGATAGCGTTGCTGGCGCGCCCGCACCGAGCCCTGGACTACCGGCGAGACGATCTCCAGGTGCGAGGGATTGAACGCCAGCGCCAGGTGCACCTGGCCACCGGTCGTGGTGATGTTCGAGGAAAAGCCCTGGTGGTATTTGACGTCGCCGGAAGTCAGTTCCTTGCTTTGCTGGTCCTCGAATTCCGAAAACAGCATCGAGGGCAGCTTGCCCAGGATATTCACCAGCACGTTGAGTCGCCCGCGATGCGACATGCCGATCACGATTTCCTTCAGGCCCTGCTCGCCGGCACGGTCGATGAGTTCGTCCATGAGGGGGATCAGGCTCTCGCCGCCTTCCAGCGAAAAGCGTTTTTGCCCTACATATTTCGAATGCAGGTAGCGTTCGATACCCTCTGCCGCAGTCAGCCGCTGCAGCAGCCATTGCTGCTTTTCGGGCGCAATCCCCGGGTGCGACTGTACACTTTCGAGACGTCGCTGGATCCAGCGCTTTTCCTCGGTCTCCGAGATGTGCATGTATTCCGCACCGATGGTCTCACAGTAGGTACGATTGAGTGCGATCAGGATGTTCTCCAGGGTCGCCGTCTCCGGCCCGACCAGCGACCCGGTACGGAACACGGTATTGAGATCATCCTCTGAAAGATCGTGATAGCGCAGCGCCAGCTCGCTGACGGAAGCTGTCTCGCGATGCTGCAGCGGGTCGGTCCCGGCATATTGATGACCGCGGAAGCGGTAGGCGTTGATGAGCTGAAGCACACGTACCTGCTTGCGCTCATACACCAGGCGCGACTCAGTGACACGTGCAATCCGGTGACCACGCAGGTGACCGGTAAGTCTGGAGAATTCGTTGCGCAGCTCGGAATGGAACACATCATCGACGACCTGGCCGTTGACCCGGGGCAATGCCTGGAACCAGGCATGCCAGCGCTCGTCTACCGCGCCCGGGTCGCGCAGCCAGGCCTCGTACAGGGACTCGAGCCAGGCGCTGTTCGTCCCGTCGAGGAGCGATGACTGTTGCAGCGTCAACATGCGTGAATTGCCCATGTTCGGGTGGCTCCGGTCGGCCTGGCGAAGCTGTTGCTGTGGGTACTCGAAATACCGTATATCAATATATAGACGATATCGCTGTATTTAAGTTTTACTTTAGTCTTGCCAGCTAGCCATGCGCTTCATGGCGCTGGCATTTCCGCGGCACGGCAGGCCCGCCGCAACGGCGGGACGCGAGGGCCGTCGTCCCTGGCGGTCCGGGTACAGCGCCCCGCAATCCGTTTTGCCGGCCATCCCGCTACACTGCAGGCAAGAAAAAGGGCTGCCCGTGGCAGCCCTTAGATTTCAGGAAACTGTGTTCGTTACTTGCTGTGACTGACCATATACTCGATGGCGCCCCTGAGTTCATCGGCAGAGCAGGCCATACACAGTCCCTTCGGCGGCATAGCATTCAGACCGTTGGTCGCGCTGACCAGCAGCGCGTCCATGCCTTTGGCGATGCGCGGTGCCCAGGCGGCCGCATCGCCAAACTTCGGCGCCCCGGCGACGCCGGTGCCATGGCAGGCCACGCAGTTGCCGTTATAAACCTGCTCGCCTGATTTGGGTTGTGCGACGACCGCCTCGGTAGCCACATCGGCAGCGGCTGTCCCGGCCGGGGACGGGGCCGGTGCCTGGGCAGGCGCCGCCGCCTGGGTCGATTCATCCGCCACGTTCAACTGTCCGACCGGCTTGATGTTTTCGAGCACCACCTCATCCGGCTTGTATTCAGCCACCTCGCTGGTCAGGTTGCTGGCAATCATGACCAGTATGATAGCGAGGACCGCAAGGCCACCCATGATGGTGAAGAATGTGGAGTAAAACTGTTTATCCTGACTCAAGGTAATCTCCTGAATGGTTTGCAGTACTGTGGTGGTACCGGATCAAGCTGGCTCCGCCTGCCGGGTGGGCCGGATTATACTGAAAAGGCGTGGCGCGTGAAATTACCGGCTTTTCCCATAGAATCAGCCGATTCCGCCGTAGACCCGCCTGCCGGCTGGCGTTATCCTTGCGTGCCCCCCACGGTCGCAGCACAGCGCGCCGGAGTCGCTGGCGAAATCCGCGGGGGAAAACCAAAAGCGCCCGTAGCTCAGTTGGATAGAGTGTCGGTTTCCGAAGCCGAAGGTCACAGGTTCGATTCCTGTCGGGCGCGCCAAACAGCAACAACCCCGTACCGGGGTATGGGCGTTCCGATTCGCCTGACAGGAAGCGAACCTGTGAAACAGTTCGACCAGCCACCGGAAGGCGGCACACGACTGCAGGGATGCAGGAGTTAGAGCAATGCAGGGAGCAATTGCCGGGAACGCCGCCGTATTGCGGCAGCGGCCCCGCAGGGGCGAGGGCCGCAGGCCCCGGGAATTTCCTCGGGCGCCATAAACCAGCAAGACAGGCAGCGCCATGAACCTTGACAGAGTCCCGTCCGGCGATAACGTCCCCGACAACGTCAATGTCATCATCGAGATTCCGGCCCACAGCGACCCGGTCAAATACGAGGTCGACAAGCAAACTGGCGCCATGTTTGTCGATCGCTTCATGGATACCGCAATGCATTACCCGTGTAACTACGGCTATATCCCGCATACCCTGTCCGAGGATGGCGATCCGGTCGACGTCCTGGTGGTAACGCCGGCGCCCTTGATCAGCGGCGCGGTAATCAAGTGCCGCCCAATCAGCATCCTGCACATGACCGATGAATCCGGCCCAGATGCCAAGATCCTGGCGGTACCGATCGACAGACTGTCGACCCGTTATCGCGCTGTCGACTCGCTCGATGAACTGCCACCGGAACTTCCCGCCTCCATTGCGCACTTCTTCGAGCATTACAAGGACCTCGAACCCAACAAGTGGGTAACGATCGATGGCTGGGATGGCGTCGAGGCCGCCCGCGAAGAAATTTTGGCCAGCATACAGCGTTTTCGGGAGGCCCCGGTCAAACCGCAGTTCTAGAAATACTCATATCCTGCTGTTTACATAGATTTTTATTTAGCTCGTTATAATATACGCTTGACTATATATATGGCCATGCGTATATTATGCCCATGTCCACCACCCCCGAAACCCTGTTCCAGATGCTATCGGATGTCACGCGCCTGCGCACCCTGATGCTGCTGGCGGCCGAACAGGAGCTGTGTGTCTGCGAACTGACCCACGCCCTGAATCAGTCCCAGCCGAAGATCTCGCGCCACCTGGCACACCTGCGCGAGGCAGGTTTGCTGCTTGCGCGCCGCGAGGGCCAGTGGATGTATTACCGCATCGACCCGGCGCTGCCTGACTGGGCACGCAGTATTCTGCACCATACCCTGCTGGGCAACGCGGGCAGGGAGCCGTTTCGCAGCGACCGTGCCGTTCTGAAGGAGATGCCTGATCGCCCGGGCGCGGCCTGCTGCGCCTGAGCACCTTAGAGGAGAACCACCATGTCCCGTTTACACATTCACATTGCCGTCGCCGACCTTGAACAGAACATCCGCTTTTATTCCTCCCTGTTTGGCACGGCGCCCGTCGTAAGCAAATCTGATTATGCAAAGTGGGAACTGGCCGACCCGGCCGTGAACTTCGCCATCTCCAGTCGCGGCAGCATCCCGGGTCTCGACCACCTCGGCATCCAGGCCGATGACGCGGCCGGGCTGGACGTGATCCGCGGCCGCCTGGAACAGGCCGGCATCGCCGGCCGCAGGCAGGACGCTGCCACCTGTTGCTATGCACGCTCCGACAAGTACTGGACACAGGATCCGCAGGGCATTGCCTGGGAGTCCTTTCGGACCCTGGGCAGCATCGCGACCTTCAACGGTACATCCGCTGACGATGACTGCGGCGTCGCCCTGCCGGTTACCGGTCCCGCCTGCTGCTAGCGCCATGAACATCCTGTTCCTGTGTACCGGTAACTCCTGCCGTTCGCAGATGGCGGAAGGCTGGGCACGGCACCTCGGTGGCGACCGGCATACCATCCGGTCAGCCGGTATCGAGGCCCATGGCAAAAACCCGCGCGCGATCGCTGTCATGCGTGAGGCCGGCATCGACATCTCGGGCCAGGAATCCACCCGGGTGACGGACACCATGCTGGCCGGCGCGGATATCGTGGTCACGGTCTGTGGCCACGCCGACGAGCACTGCCCGGCCGTGCCGGCCGGCGTCCAAAAGATCCACTGGCCGTTGAACGATCCGGCCAGGGCCTCCGGCAGCGATGACATCGTCATGGCGGTGTTCCGCACCAGCCGCGACGACATCAGGCAGCGGGTACTGGCGCTGCTGGCAGAGCACGGCGGCTGACGGTCACGGGCACCGCGGCCCGCACGGCAAGAACGCGGTACAGGAGCACGCAACGCCATGAGTTTTTTCGAGCGCTACCTGAGCCTGTGGGTACTGTTGTGTATTGCGGCCGGTATTATCCTGGGACACCTGTTTCCCGGTCCGTTCAGTACCATCGGTGACCTCGAGATTGCGCATGTGAACATGCCGGTGGCCACGCTGGTGTGGCTGATGATCCTGCCCATGCTGCTCAAGATCGACTTTCACGCGCTGCGCGAGGTCCGTCATCACACCCGGGGGATCGGCGTCACGCTGTTCGTCAACTGGGCAGTCAAGCCGTTCTCGATGGCATTGCTTGGCTGGCTGTTCATCCGCGTGCTGTTCGCCGGCTGGTTGCCGGCAGAGCAGATCGACAGCTACATCGCCGGCCTGATACTGCTGGCCGCCGCACCCTGCACCGCCATGGTTTTCGTCTGGAGTCACCTGACCGGCGGTCATCCCGGTTTCACCCTGTCCCAGGTCGCGCTGAACGATGTCATCATGGTATTTGCATATGCGCCCCTCGTCGCACTGCTGCTGGGCATGGCCTCGATCACCGTGCCGTGGGACACGCTGACCCTCTCGGTCATCCTCTACATCGTGATACCGGTTATCCTCGCCAGCGCGTGGCGTCACTGGCTGCTTGCCCGGCCACAGGGTGTCGCACGCCTCACCCGCCTGCTGCATGTCCTGCAGCCCGTGTCGATCACGGCGCTGTTACTGACGCTGGTGTTGCTGTTCGGATTCCAGGGCCGGCAGATACTCGACCAGCCGCTGATCATCCTGCTGCTGGCCATCCCGATCATATTGCAGGTGTATTTCAATTCAGGGCTGGCCTACCTGTTAAGCCGCCGGCTCGGCGTGGCGCATGCCGTAGCGGCGCCCGCCGCCCTGATCGGTGCCAGCAACTTTTTCGAACTGGCCGTCGCCACGGCCATCAGCCTGTATGGAATCGGTTCCGGCGCTGCACTGGCCACGGTGGTCGGCGTGCTGGTTGAGGTTCCGGTCATGCTGTCCGTGGTCTCCATCGCCAATGCAACGCGCGGCTGGTACGAACAGGCCGGCACGGCCTGATACCGGCCCGTTTTCCCGCGCTGCAATGAACCTGCCGGCAGCAGCGGTATCGGCAGGGATCCGCGCGGGACAGGACCGGCACCGTTACAGTCAGTCATGCAATTTCCGCGGCATCCTGCCATTACCTGCGATACCTGGCTTCGCACAGCTCGCGGATCGGCGGTGTGGCGGGCCGGCCCGGCTCATGACATCGCCACCGGGGTTCAGTCAGGCATGCCGTTCAGGCAACGCTGTCATGATGAATCCCGTCACTCCGGAGGTCCTGTCCGCCGTGCCCGGAGGACCGTTTGCTGCATGATTTACCCGCTCCGGATGATAATTCACACCCTGTACATGTTACGCTGCAAACCTTGATTGCATTCAGATGACAGCATAAAGGATTAAACCGCCTTGGAATCGTTGCGCCGTTTTCTGGGATCGGTGTTATCAAGCGTACGTGACCTGCTGCCTGTTGCGCTGGTAGTCACATTCTTCCAGGTCTACGTCATACAGCAACCGTTCCCGGAACTCGGCCGCATCCTGGCCGGCTGCCTGATGGTGTTGTTCGGACTGGTATTTTTCGTGCGCGGCCTGAGGCAGGGCCTGTTTCCCATCGGCGAGATGCTGGCCTATGCGTTTGCCAGGAAGGCCAATCTCCCCTGGCTGCTCGCCTTCGCCTTTGCACTGGGTTTTGGCACCACCATAGCGGAACCGGCCCTGACCGCGGTGGCCAATGAGGCGGCACAGATCGCCGCCAATGGCGGTGTCATAGCACCGCGGCATGAATCCCTCGAGCAATATGCCCTCGGCCTGCGCATCACCGTTGCAGTGTCGGTCGGTGTGGCTATCATGATCGGCGTATACCGCATCATTCGCGGCTGGCCGATCCAGTACTTCATCATCGGCGGCTATATCGGCGTGGTCATCATGACGGCATTCGCACCCCCGGAAATCATCGGCATCGCCTACGATTCCGGTGGCGTCACCACGTCCACCGTCACGGTTCCACTGGTTACCGCGCTGGGTATCGGGCTCGCCCAGAGTATCCGCGGACGTAACACCATGATCGACGGCTTCGGGCTGATCGCCTTTGCATCGCTGACACCGATGATCTTTGTCATGGTCTACGGAATGATCGTGTAATGGGCCTGCTGACGGAACTGTTCGAGACCGGGCTTGCGACGTTTACCGACGTGCTGCCCATCACCGCGGTCATCTTCGGTTTTCAGCTGCTGGTGTTGCGCCAGCCTGTTCCCGGCCTGAAGAGCATCCTGTTCGGATATGTCTACGTGCTCATCGGCCTGACGCTGTTTCTGGTCGGTCTGCAGGAGGCGCTGTTTCCAATCGGGCGAACGATGGCCAGGCAATTGACCGATCCGGCCTTTATCAGCGACGGTCACGGGAAAATGCCGCTGCTGCTGCAGTGGCAGGACTACCTGTGGACCTACCTGTTCGCTGCCGCTATCGGTTTTTCCACCACGATTGCCGAGCCCTCGCTGATCGCCGTCGCCATCAAGGCACAGCAGGTATCGGCAGGCGCCATCCGCGTGTGGGGGCTGCGTATCGCCGTTGCTATCGGCGTTGCAGCCGGCATTGCACTGGGCGCCTTCCGCATCGTCACCGGCACACCGCTGCACTATTACATCATCACCGGATATATCATCGTGATCGTCCAGACCATGTTTGCCCCGCGCATCATCATCGCACTGGCGTACGACTCGGGCGGCGTCACCACGTCAACGGTCACAGTCCCGCTGGTTGCCGCACTCGGGCTGGGGCTGGCCAGCACGATACCCGGCCGCAGCCCGATGCTGGACGGGTTCGGTCTGATCGCGTTTGCCAGCCTGTTTCCGATCATGTCTGTCATGGCATATGCGCAGCTAAGCGAATGGTGGTCAGGGAGGTCATCACGCAAGGAGCAGTCCGGCGCGGCATGAGCAGCGCCCCGCATCAAAATGACAAGTGTTTTTCAGAGAGGTAAGCAAGCATGCATTTCAAATTGATCGTTGCACTGGTCGAGGATGGAAAAACCGAGGTGATCATGGATGCCGCACGCAAGGCCGGCGCTACCGGGGCAAGTGTACTCAGCCAGGTACGCGGCGAAGGCATCCAGCAGGCGAAAACCTTCCTGGGACTCAGCCTGGTTACACAGCGCGACATGCTGATGTTCCTGGTTGAGGAACACATGAGCCGCGAGATCCTGGAAACGATCGCCGCAATCGGCGAATTCGAGGCACACCCGGGTACCGGGATCGCCTTCCAGCTTGATGTCGAGGATGCCGTGGGTGTCAGCCGACAGGTCGTCAAGTTGCACAAGGTCGTGGAGGACAAGCTATGAGTGATCAGGGCCCGGTACGCGTCAGGGATGTCATGACCGACCAATTCCAGCTGGTCGACGGATTGATGATGGTCGATGAGGCGCTCAGACTGATGAAACAGAAAGACTCGCGCGTGCTGATCATCGACAAGCGCCATGACAATGATGAATACGGCATCGTGCTGCTGTCAGACGTCGCGCGTGACGTGCTGTCTGCAAACCGTTCTCCGGAACGCGTCAATGTCTACGAGGTCATGTCCAAGCCGGTGGTCGGCGTCAATCCGGATATGGACATACGCTACTGTGCACGCTTGTTTCACAGGCTCGGGTTTTCCTACGCGCCCGTCATCGATGACGGCAGGGTGCTGGGCATCGTGGGCTACGCCGACCTGGTGCTGAACGGTCTAGTCAAATAACGCCAGCGCATGGTTGACAGTTTTCTTCAACGCGCTGCGCGGAAAGCGTGCCTTGCCCAGCACCATTATACCGGACATGATGGTGGCGATAGTGGTGGCAGCGGCCGTTGCATCCAGGCTCGCAGGCAGCTCACCACGCTGCCGCGCACGCGCAATACGCGCCCGCAACCCCTGCCTGAGTTCCTGCATAACCCGCTCGAGTGATGCACGTGATTCCATGTCATGCTGGCCGCTTTCCACGATTGACAGCACCACCAGGCAGCCACCGGGATTCTGTTCAGCGTAATTCACGTCCAGTGCCGCATTCAGCAGGCGCCTGATACCATCACGAATGTCCTGTGTGCTGTCCATGGCGGCAAACAGCGATGCCAGAACGGATTCCTTGTAGCAGGCGATCACCCGTTCGAACAGTGACCGCTTGTTGCCGAATGCGTTGTAGATGCTGGTACGCTGCAGCCCGGTCGCCTGTTCCAGGTCCTTGATGGACGTACCTTCGTAGCCCTTGTCCCAGAACACCAGCATCGCCGCCACCAGCGCCTGCCGTTCGTCGAATTCCTTGGTTCTCGCCATGCCCTTTCCCAGTACGCCGGGTACCGGAAATTATACCCAATGGCACAAAAGAACTTGACAACATTAGAATTATTGCATATACATATATTGTACTGTTCGGTACATTTTAATCGGGAGGCTCATTATGAGCTTTACCACGGATACAGGCGCGGTCAGTGACAAGGCTGCACTCTGCTCGCAAACCGGGATCGTCTGGTCTCGAGCATGGCCTCGGGCAACAACTTCACCTGCGTGATTCAGAAGGCCTGAACCCGCGATATCCACACTCAGGAGAAAATCCATGTCAACGACTGCCGAGAACATACAGGGTAACGCGCAGCTGGATGCGTGGCTCGACAAGAAGCTGGACGAGCTGTTACCGAAAAAGCTGGAACAGATCGATGCCTCCAGGACGCCGTCCATGGCCATCATCGCCACCAAGGGCACGCTGGACTGGGCCTATCCGCCCTTCATCCTCGCCTCTACCGCCGCGGCGCTGGGCTGGGATGTCACCGTGTTCTTCACCTTCTACGGTCTGCTGCTGCTGAAAAAGGACCTCACCGCACAGGTCAGCCCGCTGGGCAACCCGGCCATGCCGATGAAGATGCCGTTTGGTCCGAAGTGGTTCCAGAATTTCTCCTGGCCCATGCCGAACCTGCTGATGGCCGGTGTGCCGGGCTTCGAGAAAGTCGCCACGGGCCTGATGAAGAAGACCTTCAAGAACAAGGGGGTCGCCACCGTCGAGGAACTGCGCGGCCTGTGTCTGGAGGCCGATGTCAAGATGGTCGCCTGCCAGATGACCGTCGACGTGTTCGGCTTCAGCGCCAGCGACTTCATCCCCGAGGTCACCGACTACGTCGGCGCCACCTCCTTCCTGCCCGTCGCGCAAAAATCCGACGTCTGCCTGTTTATCTAGCCGATACCGCGGGGCGCGGTATCAGGCGGCGTGGTCGAGGCGTACCGAGTCGGGCAGGGTAATCTGCATTTCCACGGGCAGGTGGTCCGAGAGGGAAAAATTCAGCGCCCCGACGTGATCGACATGCAGCGTGGGGGTCACAAGGATGTGGTCGATATTGTGCTGCGGTCGCCAGCTGGGGAAGGTATCCATGCCATGAAACGGCTCCCGCATCAGGGTATGGTTGATCAGGTATTCCATCTCGGCACTGTCCGACTGGCAGTTCATGTCACCCATCAGGATCACGTGCCGGTACTCGTTCACGATTTCACTGATATAGTCGAACTGCATCATGCGCGTGCGCCTGCCCAGCGCCAGATGCAGTATCAGCACGACCAGCGAGTCCTGCTTTGAGCCATAGCGGATAAACATCACACCGCGCCCCGGTATTCTTCCCGGCAGGCGGTGTTCGACGATCTCGGTCGGGTGATAACGGCTCAGCAAACCCGTGCTGTGCCTTGCAAGCCGGCCGATACGCCGGTTGGTCTGGTCATACCAGAACGGCATGCCTGATTTCTCGCTGAGATATTCGGTCAGGTTGACATAACCGCTGCGCAGACTGCCGGCGTCGAGTTCCTGCAGGCCGACGATGTCGTAGCCCCTCACCAGCTGCGCGACCCTGTCCAGATTGTCAAAGCGTTGTGCGTGCGGCAGTATGTGCTTCCAGCTGTGCGTGACGTAATGCCGGTAGCGATGCGTGCGTATTCCCGCCTGGACGTTGTAGCTCAACAGGCGGATTTTCTGTCCCATTACCTCACCCATACCCATGGTGGTCCCGGCTGTAGCCGTTTCCTGCAGGGGTAGCGTCAGGTCGGACATACCAGTGATCCCAATTGCTCCGTGAGCTTGACATTCTCCCGGTAATCGACCGGGCAATCAATAATGCTTACCGTATCGTTGGCAAGCGCCTCGCGCAGTATATCCGGCAGCGCTTCGGTCCTTTGTACCCGGTAGCCCTTTGCGCCGAAGGCATCGGCATATTTGACAAAGTCCGGGTTGCCGAAGTGTACGTTCGAGCTGCGCCTGAACCGGTTCATCTGCTTCCACTCGATCAGGCCGTAGCTGCCGTCGTTCCAGACCAGAATCACAATCGGCAGGTGGCATCGTATCGCTGTCTCGATTTCCTGTGAATTCATCAGGAAACCGGCATCGCCGGTCACCGCGACGATATTGCGTTCCGGAAACGCCAGTTTGGCCGCGATCGCGCCGGGGATCGCTATCCCCATACTGGCAAAGCCGTTGGAAATTATACAGGTGTTCGGGTGCTCGCAGCGGAACATGCGCGCCATCCACATCTTGTGCGCCCCCACATCGCATACCACGATGTCCTCCAGGTCCAGCGCCGTACGCAGGTCCCAGATGATCTTTTGCGGTTTCACCGGGAAGCCGGTGTCGTCGCGGTGCTGGTTCATCTCCTCGACCAGGCGTTCCCGCAGGGGACGTATGTGTGCCCCTTCATGCGGACTGGACTGCGCGGCAATACGCATCAGGCTGTGACCGATATTGCCGGTCACCCCGACCTTGACCGGGTAGTAGGCATCGACCTCGGCAGGTGCATTGTCGATATGGATGATGCTGCGATCGCGGGTCGGGTGCCACAGGTAGGGATGATACTCGACCAGGTCGTATCCCACGCAGATCACCACGTCGGCGCGGTTGAATCCGCAGCTTATGTAATCATTGGCCTGCAGCCCGGCGCTGCCCAGCGCACAGGGGTGACGGAACGGAATCACGCCCTTGGCCATGAAGGTGTTGGCGACAGGTATATTCAGCCGCTCGGCAAATTCGGCCAGCTGCCGCCATGCCTGCGCGCGCACCACGCCGTTGCCGGCCAGGATGATCGGATTCTGCGCGGCCCCGATCAGGGCGGCGGCCTGCTCGACCTTTTCGGCCGGCGGCTCCGGCTCCGGTGACCGGCTCACCGGCAGGGGCGCGGCATCGATGTCCATCTCGGCAATGTTTTCCGGAAACTCGATAAAGCTTGCGCCCTGCTTGGGCGTGAGCGCGACCTTGAAGGCCTTGCGTACCACCTCGGGAACGATGTCGGGCTCGAGCAGGCTCACGGAATACTTGGTTACCGGCTCGAAGATCCGGGTGAGATCCAGCACCTGGTGCGATTCCTTGTGCAGGCGTGTGGTGGCGGCCTGCCCGGCGATTGCTACCAGCGAGGCATGGTCCATGTTGGCGTCGGCCACCCCGGTCAGCAGATTGGTTGCCCCGGGACCCAGCGTGGCGAGACAGACGCCTGCCTGCCCGGTCAGGCGGCCGTAGACATCGGCCATGAAGGCCGCACCCTGTTCATGGCGCACGGTGATAAAGCGGATGGAGGAATCCAGCAGGGCATCCATGACGTCGAGGTTTTCCTCGCCGGGGATACCGAAGACGTATTGCACCCCCTCGTTTTCCAGGCAACGCACAAACAATTCGGCTGCTTTCATGCAGTCACGCGCCGTTGACGGGTTGGATACGACAGCGCTACTGCGCCGGGTGCGGGGCAGCCGGCACGGCAGCGCGGTTACGTTCCTGCGCTATCAGGTAATCTACCACGTCCATGACCTGCTCATTGCCAATGGGTGCTTTCGGGTCGCTGGCCCGGGTCATGCCCGGACCGGTGCTGTACTTGCCATTGACGATCAGCGTGGGCACGCCGGTGATGTCATAGCGGCGCGTCATCATGCGCGCATTGTTGAGCTTGACGGCGACCGCGAAGGAATTGAAGACCCTGTCGAAATCCTTGGCCGGGACACCCTGCTGCATGAAAAAGGCGCGCAGCATGGAATCATTCTTGATCATATTGCGTTGCTCGTGGATCATATCGAACAGTGCGCCGTGGGTCTTGTCCAGAACCCCCAGCAGATCGGCGGTGAAGTAGGCCTTCGCCAGCAGCTCCCAGCTGGGTCCCAGGATGGCGGGCTGGCGCACAAATTCGACATCATCCGGCTTGTTTTTCAGCCACTTCTCTATGAACGGCTCCAGGTGGTAACAGTGCGGGCAACCATACCAGAACAGTTCCACTACCTCGATCTTGTCGCCACTGGAGGTGGGTTGTGCGCTGGATAGTTTCGTGTATTCATGACCCTCCACGTAGCTTTCACCGGCGCATGCCGCCAGCGCGTAAAACGGGATCAACAGGACCATCAACCACCTGCATAAGCTTTTCATTCAGCAAACTCCTTCATTACCGCTGTTCACAGTCCACCTGTCTCCAACCGCAGGCATACAGCCAGTACTGGAACACGACTGGCGCCGGGGGCAGTCTGTCCGAATGGCTATAGAGGCCGGGTTTCCTTCGGCCCACGGAGCCGGCTATTCCGCACCGGGGCTGCGCGGCGCACGCGGCACCGCTGGCTTGACGGCAATCCCGAAATTCAGGCCATACGGCGGCATAAACCAATGCAAAACATCGACATCGCCGCCAGTAAACAGTTCCCTGAACAGCCGCCGGCAGCGGCTGGTGATATATCCTGTCAGTGCAATCCCTGAATGTAGTTGGCAACCGCGCGGATTTCCTTGTTGGTCATGCGTGAGGTCAGGATCTGCATCATCTTCTTGGCATTCTCGTTGACACGCTTGCCCTCGGCAAAACCGTGCAGCTGGTTTTCGATGTACTTTGCATGCTGGCCGCGCAGGGACGGGTACAGTGCTGCCGGGTTGCCGGCACCATCCGGGCCGTGACAGCCCATGCAGGGGGCGATGCCGCTGACCGGGTTGCCGGCACGGTAGATGCGCTCGCCCAGCGCAAGAAAGGCGGGGTCGGAACCATCCGCTGCACCGATTTTGCGCTTCTGGCTGGCATAGTAGGCGGCCGCGTCTTCACGACCCTGCTCATCCAGCACCGAGGCCATGGGCTTCATGGTCACATTCTCGCGTTCACCGGTCGCAAAATACGAAAGCTGCTTGACGAGATAGTCCGCATGCTGCCCGGCCAGCTTCGGAAAGTCGGGGTTGGTGCTGTTACCATCCACGCCATGACATGCCGCGCACTGCGATGACTTTTCCTTGCCCGCGACCGGATCGCCAGCGGCCTGGGCCGCCTGCCATCCACAGCTGACGAGCAAAGCGATTGTAATTGCTAGCCAATTCTTCATTTCAAACCTGCTCCTGTCGACTCCTGCCGCATGCGGTCAGGCACTGCACCGGCCAGGCGGACCACGTTGCGTGCCGCTGGCGAAAAGGGCTCCTTTTATACCCGCCAGCGCGCAGCGGGTCAACCTGCAGATCGCGATACACGACGGCTAAGCAGATAAAAACAAAGACACTTTCCATACGCGTCCAACTCACGTCTAATGCGCGTGGGGCCACCATGAGCAATCATTACCAACAGACACGTTTCCTGCTGGGCGCACCGGATGCCCGCCGCGCCCCGCCCGACAAGGGCCTGGAGGTTGCCTTCGCGGGACGCTCCAACGCCGGTAAATCCAGCGCGCTCAATACCCTGACCGGCCAGCATGCCCTGGCACGTATCAGCAAGGCCCCGGGGCGGACCCGTGAAATCAATTTTTTCCTTATCGGGGACGGCCGGCGTCTCGTAGACCTGCCCGGTTATGGCTATGCGAAAGTGGCACGTACCATCAAGGACCGATGGCAGCAAGGGATCGCACACTACCTCGAAACGCGACAGTCCCTGTGCGGACTCATCCTGCTAATGGATATACGTCATCCCCTGATGGCGTCTGATCGCCAGGTGCTCGGCTGGTGCCATGTGGCCGGCCTGTCGACCCACGTGCTGCTTACCAAATCTGACAAGCTCAAGCGCGGACCGGCCAAGGCCGCCCTGCTGCAGGTTCGCAGACAGCTCGAGCCACTGCATCCGAATGCCTCGATGCAACTGTTTTCCTCGCACACCCGGGCGGGGTGCGATGAGCTCGAGACGGTGCTGGATCGCTGGCTGGGTTTTGAACAGGAGGCATGACGCGTGAAATGTCAGCAGGAATCCCCGGGCACGCAGTTTGTCGAACTTCACTTTCACGTATAAAAAAAGCCCGGCAGAAAGGGGGAGTTTCGCCGGGCCTTCAAATTTCCGATCCTTCCGGATCGGGTGGAGGATTCGTCGCCCAGGGAGGGGAGCGAGCAGGATACCTCCGTATAAAGTATGACTCATGCCGAAGAAAAAGGTTCAAACCGGTATACCCGGACGCTTCCACCGGCCGTGACATGCGGGGTACAGCACGCCGGCTCTCAAATTTAGAGTATCAACCAATATTCTATGTCGCTAAAATAGTGACTTCATCTTATTGTAATACATAAATAGTGCCGCTTCTGCATAACCCGGGCTAGTGCGCCTCGTCCCAGTTGCTGCCCACCCCGATATCCACCACCAGTGGCACTTTCAGGTTGGCCGCACCGCTCATCCGGTCGCGAATCTGCTCCTTCACTGCGTCCAGGTCCTGCCTGGCGACCTCGAATACCAGCTCATCGTGCACCTGCATGATCATGCGCAGATCGAGTGTGTTCCGGGAAATAATCCAGGCATGCAGGTCGATCATGGCACGCTTGATAATATCCGCGGCCGTACCCTGCATGGGTGCATTGATCGCCGTCCGCTCGGCCGCCGCACGGCGCTGGCCGTTGCGGGACCTGATGTCCGGCAGGTACAGACGCCGGCCGAACACGGTCTCCACGTAGCCCTGCGACCGTGCCTGCTCACGCGTGGCTTCCATGTAGTCCCGCACGCCCGGGTAGCGTTCGAAATAGCGATCGATGTACTCCTGTGCCGCACCCCGTGCGATACCCAGCTGCCTGGCCAGCCCGAATGCGGACATGCCATAGATCAGCCCGAAGTTGATGGCCTTGGCGGAACGGCGCTGATCGGTGCTGACCGCCTCGGGATCGACCCCGAACACCTCGGCGGCGGTGGCCCGGTGGACATCCTCACCGATCGAGAAGGACGCCAGCAGTCCCGGATCCGAAGACAGGTGCGCCATGATGCGCAGCTCGATCTGGGAATAGTCGGCCGCCAGCAGCACGCGGCCCGTGCCCGCCACGAAGGCCTGCCGGATGCGCCGTCCTTCCTCGGTGCGTATCGGGATGTTTTGCAGGTTGGGGTCGGAAGAGGACAGCCGGCCGGTCGCGGCCACGGCCTGGTGATAGGAGGTATGCACCCGGCCCGTGGCCGGGCACACCTGCTCGGGCAGACGATCGGTGTAGGTGGACTTGAGCTTGCTGAACGAGCGGTGTTCCAGGATCAGTCGTGGCAATGGATAATCAAGCGCCAGCTCCTGCAACACCGACTCGGCCGTGGACGGAACACCGGTCGGGGTCTTCGCCAGCACCGGCAGCTGCAACTTGTCGAACAACAGTTCCTGGATCTGCCTGGGCGAGCTCAGGTTGAACGGCTGGCCGGCCTCCCGGAAGGCCTCCTGCTCGATGTCGACGATCCGCTTCGCCAGTTGCCGGCTGTGCTGTGCCAGCATCCCGGTATCGATCGACACACCGGTCTGCTCCATATCCGAAAGCACCGTCACCAGTGGAATCTCGATGTCGCGGTAGATCCTCTCGAGGCCTGGTTCCTGCACCAGTTTCGGCCACATGGCCGCGTGCAGGCGCAGCGTGACATCGGCATCTTCGGCCGCATAGGGGGCCGCGGTTTCGAGCGGAATTTCGTTGAAGGCAAGCTGGTTTTTGCCCTTGCCGGCAACGTCCTCGAATTTGATGGTGGTGTGTGCGAGGTACTTCAGTGCCACCGAGTCCATATCATGACGGGTCGCCGTACTGTCCAGCACATAGGATTCCAGCATGGTGTCATAGCCGATCCCGTCGAGCTTTATATTATGGTTTGCCAATACGTTACGATCATATTTTATGTGATGACCAATTTTCTTGATTTCTCTACTTTCAAGCAGTGGGCGCAATTGTTCCAGAACCTGGTCCCGGTCGAGCTGCGGCGGTGCATCCGGGTAGTCGTGTGCCAGCGGCACGTACGCCGCCTCACCCGCCGTGACCGCAAACGAGACGCCGACGATGCGGGCGGCCATGTAATCGAGGCTGGTCGTCTCGGTATCGAAGGCAAACTCGCCGGCCCGCTCGAGCCGCAACAGCCACGCCGCAAGGCGCGCGCTGTCCAGCACGGTTTCATACGCCGGATCGGTCTGGCCGGCGCTGACCGCGCCGGGCACCGCCGCGTTCTCCCCCTCCAGTTCCTCCAGCCAGCGCTTGAAATCGAGTTTGGTGTAGAGGGCGCGCAGGCGGGTGGCATCCAGCGGCTGGCGTTGCAGTGCCTCGGGGCCGACATCGAGCTCCAGGTCACAGCGGATGGTGGCCAGCTCACGGGACAGCGGCAGCTGTTCGAGGCTGGCGCGCAGGTTGTCGCCGACCTTGCCCTTGATCTCGCCGGCGTGTTCCATTACTCCATCCAGCGAGACCCAGCTGTTCAGCCATTTCGCCGCCGTCTTCGGACCGACATTGGGCACGCCCGGTATGTTGTCCGAGGTATCGCCGGTGAGCGCGAGGAAATCGACGATCTGTGCGGGTGTCACACCGAACTTTTCCTCGACACCGGCGTTGTCCAGCCGGGTGCCGCTCATCGTATTGACCAGCGTGACATGTTCATTGACCAGCTGTGCCATGTCCTTGTCGCCGGTCGAAATGACCGTATCCATACCGTGCGTGGCGGCACGAACGGCCAGCGTGCCGATCACGTCATCCGCCTCGACCCCTTCGACCTGCAGCAGCGGCAAGCCCATGGCCCGGATCATGTCCAGCAACGGCCCGACCTGGGACGACAACTCGTCCGGCATCGGCGGCCGGTTTGCCTTGTACTGTGCGTACAGGTCATGGCGGAAGGTCCTGCCTTTCGCGTCGAACACCACGGCGATGCGCTGCGGATCATATTCGGCAAGCAGGCTGCGCAGCATGTTCACCACGCCGTACACCGCACCGGTCGGTTCGCCGTGCGAACTGGTCAGCTGCTGCAGGTTGGGCACGTGATAGGCCCGGTAGAGATAGGACGAACCATCGACCAGCAGCAGGGGTCCGGATTGAGTGGCAACCATGATTGTGTTGGTAGTCTGTTGGTGTTATTGATGCGTCCAGTGAAAATACAAGCCAAAACAAACCGCAGCGGACGTCATGGTATCATCTATCCAGCACGTCAACCCGGACTTCCGCCAGCCGGCACCCGTACCGGTTTCGCGACACTCTGGTGCCAGAGGGTACGGTCCTGCCGGTGAGGCCGCGCTGTCCCGGGGTAACACGCACCGCAGGACGTGGTGAACGCGATTTTCGATTATTATGAGCACGCGGGCTTTGAGCCCTCCGTACAGGAACGGAAAAAGCTGCTGGAACCGTAGGCCAACCATGACGCACAAACTGATCGCTGCCATCCTGTTCACGCTTGCCGTACCGGTTTACGCCGGCCAGCCGTCACTCGAGCCCGTGCCAGATGCAAAACCGCCACCAGCGACGGGCATGGAAGAGGACATGCAACCCGAGATCAGCATCATCAAGCGCGATGATGCCGAAATGCATGAATACCGGCTCAACGGCGCGCTCTACATGATCAAGGTCATTCCGCGTATCGGTGCGCCCTACTATCTGATCGACACCACCGGCGACGGCAACCTCAATCTGCGCCGCAGCGAACTCGATCCGGCCTTCGTGGTGCCGAGCTGGATGATCTTCAGGTGGTAGACACCCCAACACCAGACCACGGGCTGTAGCCGTGTCCGTATTTACCAGAGTCGAGCGCGATGAGCTCGTGGACCTGCTGCGGCATTACCGCGCCGGCGCACTGCTGGACTACGAAGGCATCAGTGACGGCATCGAAAACACCAACTACTTCGTCACCACCGACCGGCGGTGCATGGTGCTTACGCTGTTCGAAACGCACAGCTTCGATGAAATGGGCTACTTCCTCGACCTGATGGCGCACGTTGCGGAACACGGCATCCCCAGCGCTCATCCGGTGGCGGACCGCGACGGACATTACCTGCGCCTGTTCAAGGACAAGCCGGCCGCGCTGGTCGACCGCCTCGACGGCACCAGCCTTGACCATCCGACCGACCGGCAGTGCAGCCTGCTCGGCACCACCATGGCCAGATTGCACCTCGCCGGACTCGACTTCACCGGCACGCGTGCCAACGGCCGCGGCCACGACTGGCGCATGGCTACGGCGCAGGTCCTGCTGGACCACGTCCCGCCGGATGACACGCAGCAGCTGCGCGCGGAAATGGTTTTCCAGCAGGCCAACCGCCTCGAGCAGCTGCCCGGCGGTGTCATCCACGCCGACCTGTTTCGCGACAACGTGTTATGGGACGGTGACCGGCTCAGCGGGATCATCGACTTCTATTACGCCTGCAACGATGCATTCCTGTACGACCTTGCCGTGGCCGCCAATGACTGGTGCGTGGAAGCGGACGGCGCGTTCGTCAACAGCCGCTTCCGTGCCCTGCTGTCCGCCTACCACGCGGTGCGCCCGCTCACGCTCGACGAGTGTGCCAGCTGGCCCGCCGTGGTACGTGCTGCGGCACTGCGTTTCTGGCTGTCCCGACTGTATGACTGGCATTTCCCGCGCCCGGGCGAGATTACGCACCGCAAGGACCCGAACGTGTTTCGCCGCATCATGGCACTGCGTCAGCAGGACAACCGGCCACTGGTGCTGCCCGGATAACGCAGGGTATCTGCCAGTACCATGATTGCCAGCCTGCAAAAACTCGCCCGCACACTGGATCGCATTGCCGAAGAGACCGGTCGCATCGTCTCCTGGCTCACTCTGGCCATGGTGATCGTAACCTTCGTGGTTGTGGTGCTGCGCTATGCCTTCAACATCGGCTGGATTGCCCTGCAGGAATCGATCACCTACCTGCACGCCATGGTATTCATGCTGTGTGCGGCGTACACGCTGAAACACAACGCGCACGTGCGTGTCGATATCTTCTACCAGCGCTGGTCGCGACGGACCCGCGCCTGGGTCGACCTGCTCGGCACCCTGCTACTGCTGGTACCGGTGTGCCTCTTCATCCTCAGTGCCAGTCTCGATTACGTGTCGCTGTCCTGGTCGATTCACGAGGGATCGCGCGAGGCCGGGGGTCTGGACTGCGTCTATATCCTCAAGACAGCGATACCACTGATGGCGGTACTGCTGTTGTTGCAGGGCTGTGCACTGGCCATTCACAGCCTGCTGACCATTACCGGTCATACCGAGCCGCCTGCGGCGGACACCGGCATGGACAGGGAACTGTAAACGGGGGCAGCGCGTGCATTACCATCAACCCGGACATGACGTTCTGTATGTCGAACACTGCCCGCCTGGGCGGCCGCACCGATGCAGGGAATCTGGCCCGGCACGCAAGCCCTGCAGCCAACTGCCCGCGCCGGCACCCCCGGCAGGTGCGCCCGACCGCTACAGTACTGCCGGCTGACCATGGCGGAGATCATGCCCCTGCTGCTGTTTCCTGCCGTCTGCCTGGTACTGATGGCCGGCTACCCGGTCGCGCTGTCACTGGCCGGCACGGCGCTGCTGTTCGCCTTTGCCGGGGAACCATCCGGTGCCTTCGACCCCGCGTTCCTGCAGGCACTGCCCAACCGGCTGTACGGCATCATGACCAACGTCACGCTGATCGCGGTACCGCTGTTCGTGTTCATGGGCATCATGCTGGAACGCTCGCGCGTGGCGGAAAACCTGCTCGATACCATGGCCGCACTGTTCGGCCAGCTGCGTGGCGGACTCGGATTTTCAGTAACCCTGGTCGGCATGCTGCTTGCCGCCAGTACCGGCATCGTGGGCGCCACCGTGGTCACCATGGGGCTGTTGTCGCTGCCAACCATGCTGCGCCGTGGCTATGACCCGCGCATTGCCAGTGGCGTGATCTGCGCGTCCGGCACGCTCGGCCAGATCATTCCACCCTCTATCGTACTGGTGCTGCTGGGTGATGTGCTGTCATCCGCCTACCAGCAGGCACAACTGAATATGGGGATGTATTCACCGAAAACGGTGTCTGTCGGTGACCTGTTTACCGGCGCCTTGTTGCCCGGACTGCTGCTGGTCCTGCTCTACCTGCTGTATATCGGATTCGTCGCGTGGCGGCGCCCGGCCGCCATGCCCGCCCTGCCGGCGAACGACGCCTCATTCGATGTCGGTCTCGGCGAACGCGTGCTCAAGGGCCTGCTGCCGCCGGTGGCGCTGATCATTGCGGTGCTCGGCTCCATCCTCGGCGGCATCGCCACGCCGACCGAAGCGGCGGCCGTCGGCGCGGTCGGCGCCATCCTGCTTGCTATGCTGCAGGGACAGTGCAGCCTGCGGGTACTGCGCGAGGTCATGCTCGGCACGACGCGGGTCACCTGCATGGTGTTCCTCATTCTGGTCGGCGCCTCGGTCTTCTCGCTGGTCTTTCGCGGCTTCGGCGGGGATGTCATGGTCGCCGAACTGCTGGGCAAGCTGCCGGGCGGAGCATTCGGCGCCATGTTCGCGGTCATGCTGCTGATGTTCCTGCTCGGATTCGTTCTGGATTTCATCGAGATCACCTTCGTGGTGGTCCCGATCGTCGGCCCCGTGCTGCTTGGCATGGGACTCGACCCCGTCTGGCTGGGAATCATGATCGCGCTCAACCTGCAAACATCGTTCCTGACGCCGCCGTTCGGATTTGCGCTGTTCTATCTGCGCGGCGTTGCACCGGACACGGTCAGCACGGCGCAGATCTACCAGGGGGTGGTGCCGTTCATCGTCCTGCAATTGCTGATGATATTGCTGCTGGCCTGGTGGCCGGCACTGGCAACCTGGTTGCCGGGCGTCGTCTACCCGAACTGAACGACGGCGAAATCTGGCAGTTCCGCCGGCTTCGTGCGATTATTACAGCTACTGGAACCGTAAAAACCGGATACCGGGTATGTCAATCATGCGCATCCTGCTGCTCGCACTCCTGCTGTTGTCCCAGCCACTGTTTGCTGGATCCGCCGACCGGACCTGGGTCAGCGCGGTCTCCGTTACATTCGGCACGAGCGATGATTTCGATGAAAGTGATGTCTCCCGTATCGGCTTCCAGAATACGTGGCGGCACAGCTGGTTCGATGGCGGCGCCTGGTACCTGGGCGGCTACTGGGATACCGGGCTCACCCGTATGAAGGCCGACACCGGCTACACCGCCGCGGTGTACGATGTCAGCCTGATGCCGGTATTCCGCTACCAGCGCGATGCCAGGCTCTCCAGCGGCGTCACGCCCTTCGCCGAGGCAGGATTCGGCCTGCACCTGTTGACTGACACCCATATCGGCAACAACAACCTGTCGACGGCATTCCAGTTCGGTTCACTGGTCGGGCTTGGCCTTGGCTTCGGCGAACGCGGGCAGTACGAACTGACCTACCAGTACACGAGTATCTCCAATGCCAATCTCAGGAAACCGAACGATGGTTTCGACGCGCACCTGCTGAAGCTGGGTTACAACTTCTTCTAGGGTACCACTGCCGGCTCATCATGCCAGGCGGCCGACAACTACGAAATGCCGGCGGAAGAATGGCCACGGAATAACACGGAAAAATCTCCGTACGGCACTGCTGTCCCATAAACTCCCTCCCCTCCGGGACGCCCGACAGGGATGTGCGAGAGCGACCACTCGTACATCCCTGTACGTCGTCCTTCTCCCGGTTTGAGAAGGGACAAAGTGAATATACCGCTGTGGCTGATTTCCATGTCCAGTCTCTGGCAACAGTACCCAACGATATATTGCTTCAGGGGCTTGCCACCGTTTCAGTGAATGTATATGGGACAGCAGTGTCCGTACGGTTATTCAGGGAAGCCCTGTCGCTTGTCACACCGTGTACAGCGCAGACCCGGAGTCCCGCTCTATTCTGCCGATTGCGGCCTGATCCGGAATGACATCTGTATATGCGGCGTGTGACGGGCCCGCGCAAGTCCCGGTGATATGCTGATCGATCAGCCCTCGCGTATATTCATGTACGCACGTTCGGAGATATCATGCCAGCTCATTACCTGGCGCTGGAACGAACGGTACGAATCGAACACCTTTGTCGTCAGCGCGTCCTCGCCGGCAATCTCGGCAACCACCTCCTCCGACAGGACACGCAGGCGTGCCAGCACGCTGGCAGGAAACTCCCTGACGTCGACGTGGTGTTCATTGACCAGGGTCTGCAGCGCCGCGTTGTTGCGTGCCGTGTATTCGGCCAGCATGTCGCCGTTAACCACGGTACACGCATTCGTGACGATGCTCTGCAGGTCGGCCGGCAGGCCGTCATAGGCCGCCTTGTTGATGAGGCATTCCAGCGTGGTGCCCGGCTCGTGCCAGCCAGGGTAATAGTAGTATTTCGCCGCCTTGTGCAGGCCAAAGGCCAGATCGTTGTAGGGGCCGACCCACTCGGTCGCATCGATTGCGCCGGATTGCAGCGAGGTGAAGATATCGCTTCCCGGCATGCTGACCGGCGTTCCTCCGGCCCGTTTCAGCACTTCGCCCCCGAGCCCCGGTATGCGCATTTTCAGGCCGTTCAGGTCTTCGAGCGAATTGATCTCGCGATTGAACCAGCCGCCCATCTGTATACCGGAATTGCCGGCCGCGACCGGCATCACACCGAACGGTGCATATACCTCGCGCCACAATGCCATGCCGCCGCCATAGTACAGCCACGCGTTCATTTCCTGCGCCGTCATGCCAAACGGCACAGCCGCAAAGAACTGCGCTGCCGCGCTCTTGCCTTTCCAGTAATACGCGGCGCCATGACCCATCTCCGCGGTGCCACTGGCAACGGCATCAAACACCTCGAAGGACGGCACCAGTTCATTGTCACCATAGACGGTGACCGTGATGCGGCCGCCGCTCATCTCGGTAATCAGGCGCGCGATATTGTTGGCCCCGGTGCCGAGGCCGGGAAAATTCTTCGGCCAGGTCGTCACCATTTTCCAGTGCAAGGTCTTGCCGACCGTGGCGGGTGTCGCTGCAGGAGTGTGCCTATCCGGCCCGCAACCGGCCAGCACCAGCCCGGCGCCGGCGGCACCCAGTAGATCGCGTCGTTTCATATTCGGCCTCTCGCGGATAGTGAGGCGCCATTGTACGTGGGTTGTGCGGAATTCGTTTAGCTTCCGTATACCCGTCGGCGTGGGGCGCGGCATTCATTAGTCTTGATGTAACGCCTAGTTATAGAATACTATTCAGCAAATGCTTGCAGTATTCGGGCTAGCATACTAATTCCAAGATAAAATAATTTCGGCAACCGGACGGCGCACACAGGCCAGCAGCGAGGGGAGCACCGGGCAGCACCATGTTGACTGAACTCAACCGCATCCGTGCACGCTTCATCAGCCTGATCCTGCTTGGCCTGCTCATCGCTTCCGCGGCGGGCATCGCCAGCGCGCTGTTGTTCGACCTGATCACCCCGGGTGAACTGCAGAACACCCGCGCCGTGTCTGTCCTGGCCCCCTTCGTACTGCTCATGGCCACCTGGGCAGGTCTTAATTTTTCACGTTATTTCAGCAAGTTGCCAAGATATCTACGGCCCGGCAGGGGCTCCGGCGAACTGCCGTACCTGCACCAGCGCCGGCTGGCGCGCTTTGGCCGCGACTACTGGGGGCTGTTCCTCATCTATGCACTGGCGACGCCGCCACTGTTCTTTATAGCGGTACAAAAACCGTTCGTGGCTGAACTGGGCCAGTTCCTGCAACTGCTGCTGCTGCAGCTCTCCGTGGTCGCGCTGGTTGGTCTGCCCACCTACCAGCTGGCGCTGGACCAGATCGACAGGCTTGCCGGTCATTTCAGGCTGTCGCATGCCCGCGGCAGCCTGAAGTCGAAACTGTTGCTGATGGGCGGCCTCGTGCCGCTGCTGTGCTACACGGTGCTGATGAATTACCAGTGGCAGCAGACCGGCAGCCTGACGCCTGGACACATGGCCATCTGGCTGACGCTGGTCTGCATCACCGGGCTCGTCACGCTGTTCTCGGTGCGCAGCGTGACCCAGGCATTGCAGCCTATCCACGATAGGATCACACGCAACGGCGCCACGCGCCACGCGGAACTCGGACGGCTGCGGCCGCAATCCACGGACGAGATCGGTTTCATCACACAGATCATCGGCAAGCTGTTCCGTCAGCCCGGCGAGCAGGAATTGCATATGCGCGCTGTGGTCGAGACCGCCGTCGAGGGCATCATCGTGGTGGACGGGAAAGGCAGGGTCCACACCTTCAACCCGGCGGCGGAAAAACTGTTTGGCTACAGCGCGTCCGAGATCAAGCAGCGCTCGCTGCAACCGCTGTTGCCACAACTGCTCGATGCCGGGCACAACATCCGGCTGGTTGCCGGCGAGCGCGAAATGGAAGGCCGGCACCGCAACGGCAGTTCAGTGCAGATGTCGGTGCGTGTCAGCCCGATGCGCAGCAACGGTGAACGCCTGTATACCTGCATGGTCGCTGACATCACGCGCCGCAAGGCAATGGAACAGCAACTGCGCGACGCCGAATGCCGCTACCGCGAACTGGTAGAGACGGCGCACGACATGGTCTGGACCCTGGACACAGCAGGCCTGCTGACCTACGTCAATCGTGCCTGTACCACGATCTACGGCTATACGCCAGATGAGATGCAGCAGCGGTACCTGCATGAGTTCCGTTCACCCGACCACCCGCCCGCGGACCGCGAGGCGATCGATAATCTGCTGGCCGGTGCGGACACGGTGCAGTTCGAGACAGTGCACCTGGACAACGAGAGCAAGCCGCATTTCCTGAGCTTCAGCGCACGTTCGCACAAGGATGCAGCGGGCAAGGTCCAGCGCATCAGCGGCACCACACGTGACATCACCGAGCACAAGGCATTCCAGCACCAGCTGTCCTACAACGCCGAACACGACCCGCTGACCGGCATGTTCAATCGCAACTATTTCCAGGAAGAGCTGGTGCGCACCGTGGCGCGCACCGCACGCAACGGCATCTCCTGTGCGCTGTTCTACGTCGACCTTGACCAGTTCAAGTACATCAACGACACGCTCGGGCATGCCGCCGGCGACCGCCTGCTGGTCGACATCGCTGCGCTGCTGTCCATGCATGTGCGTGACGGCGACCTGCTGGCACGCTTTGGCGGCGACGAGTTCACGCTGCTGCTCTACAACATCGGCAAGCGCGACGTGCTGCGCGCCGCTGAAAATTTCCGTGCACTGTGCGATGACTACCGCTTCAACGTCAACGACAAGTCCTGGAACGTCAGCGCGAGCATCGGTATCGCGATGATCGACCGGCAGACCACGTCCGCCGAAGAGGTGCTCTCGCATGCCGACCTCGCCTGCAACATGGCCAAGCAGCAGGGCCGCAACCGTGTCAATCTCTACAATCCGGCCGACCTCGGCAAGGCGGACATGCAGGCGGACATGAGCTGGGCAACGCAGGTGCGTGACATGCTGGAACACGACCGCTTCCAGCTGGTATACCAGCCCATCGTCGGCACTGAATACGGCGAGATTCTCGATTACGAGGTGCTGGTGCGCATGGTGTGCGACGACGGTCAGGTCATTCTGCCTGGCGGCTTCATGCCCGCGGCGGAACGCTTCGGCCTGATTCACAGTGTCGACCGCTGGATCGTGCGCCGCGCCATCCGGGAACTTGCCGCGCTGCGCAACAGCGGCCAGCGCATCAGCTTCTCCATCAACCTGTCCGGCAAGGCCTTCGAGGACGAAACCCTGCTGCCGCTGATCCGGGAACTGCTCAATGACACCGCGCTCGATCCGACCTGGGTCACCTTCGAGATCACCGAGACCGCGGCCATCGCCAATCTTGCCGCGGCAGAGGCCTTTATCAGCGAACTCAAGGACATCGGCTGCCAGTTCGCGCTGGACGACTTCGGTTCCGGGTTTTCCTCGTTCGCCTACCTCAAGCACCTGCCGGTCGACAAGCTCAAGATCGACGGCGCCTTCGTAAAGGGCATGGCGCACAGCTCGGTAGACCAGGCCATGGTGGAATCCATGAACCAGGTCGCGCACGCACTGGGCAAGCAGACCATCGCCGAATGCGTGGAGAATGGCGAGACGCTGAAGATCCTTCGGGAGATGGGCGTCGACCGCGCCCAGGGTAACTACATCGGCAGGCCGCACGCGGTACCTGCTGCAACCGCACACCACGTCACAAACGACAGCGTGGCATCACTGGCGTATTAGGCTGTAGTCATCGTTGCTCGAGAGACAGGGTGATGATGCCGCAGCGCTGGAACAGTACCGGAAAGTGCTGCAAATCAAGCCTGATTTCGCCCATGCACACCTGAAGATGGCCTATATTCTGGTCAGGCAGAATCGCCTTTCAGAAGCACTCCAGTACGGCCGCGAGGCGCTGCGGATTAATCCGGACTTGTATCAGTTGCACAATGTACTCGGCCTTGCCCTGATGCGGCAGGGAAAGCTGGAGGAGGCGACCCGCCAGTTCTCGGAGGCTTTGCGCCTGGAACCCGGGTATACCGATACAAGAAACAATCTGAACAAGCTGCAGTCTGCTCCCGACAGGCTGGGCAATCCCATAACACACATTGAGGACAACAGCCAAACCTTCCGTTTCCTTAGGATCAGGTTCGCCCATACAGGACTTGTCCGTGTATTTATCGATGCATGTGAACAGCGAAAGATTGAGCCGGATCAATGACTGCCTGCCTGCTTCAGGCTAGACCTTCAAACCTATGTGCGTGCCCGTAACAACAAACCGGTATATTTGACTTCAGGGGCAGCAAGGGAGAACAGGTCCGGCTGTTACAGCTGGATATATTTATCCCTGCTGTTGATATACAGCATATTAAAGAGAGTTTTGTTAAATGATTGTGTCAAAGGTAGCGCAGATAATCAGCGGTCAGCAGCTGGCCAGGATCGAGCCGGGCGATACCGTGCGCAACACCTGCAAGATCATGTGTACGCTGGATGCCGGCGCAGTGGCGGTAAGGGAGAGAGAAACCCTGGTCGGTGTGCTTAGCGAACGCGATGTGATTCGGAAATGTATTTGTGCAGATCGCCACACCGTTGAGACAAGGGTGGCAGAATTCATGACAGGCAACCCAAAGACTGTCAGCGCGGACAGCAGCCTGGCTGAGGCGCTGGAGATAATGAATCAAGGCTGTTTCCAGCATGTCCCGGTCCTGCATGATGGTGTGACCATTGGCATGATCTCTGCTGATGATATCCCCGAGGAATATCGCATGTTGCTGGAGCGGTTCAAGGCGTTCCGCGAGAGCTAAGCGCCCGCTTCCGGACCGGCCAAACGGTCATTCCCGGCTATCACGTGTAGGTCTTGGATGCAGTGCCGGTTCAACCGATCGATGCAACACAAGCAAAAATCGCTTCCACTGGCGTTGGCAAGGATATGCCGGCAGCAAACCTGGTGACCGACAGGGTAAGGAACAACCGGTCCGGTCAAGGTGGACTGCTAAAGAAAATCCGGTATCGACCGTAATCCTTCAGGAGCCGAACTCCCGCAAACCATCCACTGCACGGAAGCAGAGTTCGATGTCATAACCTTCAGGGAGTGAAACCATGTGTATCGCAATGACAGGGCCCGGCAGTACGGGCGGCAACAGGATACGCCGTCCGTGCCGTAACGTTGTCGCTACACAGGGTGCCCGTGAAGCCGGTATGGTCCCGGCTGCCTGAACTTGCAGCGGATGCCATGAATAAAATTCAGTCCCTGGAATCGCTGGCGCCCCTTGTGCCCGATTTGGCTGAAGACTGCAGGATCTGCCACGAAGGCGAAGACCTGTTCCGGCGTCATTCGCTGAATGTGGACGTCAGCGAACTGCGAACCTTCTGAATCCTTCCATTCCGACCCGACTCACTGTGGAGCATCCAACATGAACACCAAGAACCTGCTCACGATTCCGCCACACGACCACTCGGGTTTCGACGTGGAAGCGCTCAAGCGCGCCATCGCCAACCGGCTCACGTACACGGTTGGCAAGGACGGTTACACGGCCACCGACCGTGACTGGCTGCACACGCTCTGCTATGCGGTGCGCGACCGCCTGATCGAACGCTGGATGGAGACGCAGCGCAGTTATTACCACTCTGACGCCAAGCGCGTGTACTACCTCTCACTCGAATTTCTCATCGGGCGCACGCTCTATAACGCACTGCTCAACATGAAACTCGATGAACCCGTGCGTGAGGCGCTCGCGGGGATCGGGCTGGACCTCGAGGCGCTGCGCGAACAGGAATTCGAAGCCGGGCTTGGCAACGGCGGCCTCGGGCGTCTCGCAGCCTGTTTCCTTGATGCGATGGCCACACTGGGCATCCCCGGCGTGGGTTACGGCATACGCTATGAATACGGCATGTTTCATCAGCACATCGAGAACGGCCAGCAGACGGAGAAATCGGACCCATGGCTGCGTTTCGGGAATCCGTGGGAGTTCCCGCGCCCGGAGGTACTCTATCCGGTGCAGTTTAACGGTCACGTGGTGCAGGTCCGCGACGAGCACGGGCAGACCCGGCATCACTGGGTGGACACCGTGCTGGTGAATGCCATGGCCTATGACATGCCGGTGCCGGGTTACGGCAACAACACGGTGAACAACCTGCGTCTCTGGTCGGCCAAGGCCACGCGCGATTTCGATCTGCGGCTGTTCAATTCCGGAAACTACATCAATGCGGTCGAGGAAAAGACCGCGTCCGAGAACCTGTCGAAGGTGCTCTATCCCGACGACAGCACCGAGGACGGGCGCGTCCTGCGACTCAAGCAGGAGTATTTCTTCGCCAGCGCCTCACTGCAGGATATCCTGTTCCGCTACCTCAAGACGCACGAGGGTTTTGACGCCTTGCCGGACAAGGTTGCCATCCAGCTGAATGATACGCATCCGGCCATCGCGATTCCCGAACTGATGCGGCTGCTCATGGACGTTCACCACCTCGGCTGGGAAAAGGCCTGGGATCTCACCACACGCACTTTCTCCTACACCAACCACACGCTTATGCCCGAGGCGCTCGAGACCTGGGCAGTCGGCCTGATTGGGCACATGCTGCCGCGCCACCTCGAGATCATCCAGGAAATCAATCACCGCTTCCTCATCGACGTGCGCCATCGGTTCCCCGGTGACGAAGGTATCGTGTCCCGCCTGTCGCTGATCGATGAGTCTCAGGACCGCCGCGTCCGCATGGCGCATCTGGCCGTCGTAGGCAGTCATCACGTGAACGGGGTGTCAGCACTGCACTCACAGCTCATGCGCGAGTCCATTTTCGCTGACTTCCATCGCATGAGCCCGAACAAGATTCTAAATATGACCAACGGCATCACGCCGCGCCGCTGGCTCAACCAGGCAAATCCGCGCCTGTCAGGGCTGATCACAGCAACCATCGGCGATGGCTGGATAAGGAATCTGGATGAGCTGAAGCAGCTGGTTCCGTACGCGAGCGACCCGGCATTCCAGTCGGCATTCCGCACCGTCAAGACCGCCAACAAGGCTGACCTTGCAAGACTTGTACACGACCGGCTCGGCATCCAGGTCGATCCTGCCTCGCTATTCGATATACAGGTGAAACGTATCCATGAATACAAGCGGCAGATGCTTAATCTGCTGCACGTCGTTACACGCTACAACTACCTGCGCGCGGGTCAGGATCTCGTTCCACGCACGGTTATTTTCGCCGGTAAGGCGGCGCCGGGCTACGCGCGCGCCAAGCTCATCATCCAGCTGATCCACTCGGTCGCTGATGTTGTTAATAATGATCCCGCTACGCGCGGATTGCTCAAAGTCGCCTTCATCCCGAACTACAACGTTACCACAGCAGGCGACATCATCCCGGCAGCAGATCTGTCCGAACAGATATCGACGGCGGGCACCGAGGCCTCCGGAACAGGCAATATGAAACTGGCCCTGAACGGTGCACTGACCATTGGAACGCGTGATGGCGCCAACGTCGAGATTCGCGATGAAGTGGGCGAGGAGAACATCTTCCTGTTCGGGCTGACCTGTGACGAAGTAAAAGACCTGGCCCGCACCGGCTATCGCCCGGTGGATCATGGCCACGCCAATCCCGATCTGGTCCAGGCTCTCGACATGATCGGTCAGGGTTACTTCTCGCCTGAATCTCCCGACATGTTCCGCTCCATCACCGACAGCCTGTGGCAGCATGACCCCTATCTGCTGATGGCAGACTACGCCTCCTACATGGACTGCCAGGAACGCGTGGACGCGCTGTACTGCGACCCGGCGGCATGGGCACGACGTGCCATCCTCAACGTGGCGAAAATGGGCAGGTTCTCGGCCGATCGCACCATCTGTGAGTACGCAGAGCATATCTGGCATGTGACACCGGTGTTGCCGGACTCTCAGGAGCTCTGGCGTGCGTTGCGTGCCTAGCGTTTTGCAGCTGCCTGACAACGCCTGCGCCACCGGACTATCCGACAGGTCAAGGACACACCGTGGTAATTACGGGCGGTTTGCGTACTCCCGGTCAAAGATCGCCTCCAGTGGCGCATGCGCGCCACGCAGCCGTTCGATCACGCGTTTCGCCCAGTCGAAGTAGTCGCGCCGCCGCTGCAGGTCCCAGCCCGCCGGCGGCGCATTCACCACGTCGCGCAGGTTGCTGATCTTGTCGGCCAGCTTCACCAGCTTTGCCTCGTCGCGGATATGCGCCGCGTGCTCGACCTGTTGTTCCTTGCGCGCATCCTTGGCCAGTGTCTTGTCATCGGTGACATCCATGACGATACCGGCAATCGCCGCACCGAATTCCCTGACCAGTTCCGCCTCGGTCGTCTCGGTATCCTCCACCGTATCGTGCAGCAGCGCGCCGCAGATCACGCTGACATCAGTGACATGCGCTTCGTTGCAAAGAATATTCGCAAGCGCGATGGGGTGGTTGATATAGGGCGAGGCCTCGACGTCCTTGCGCCGCTGTCCACGATGCTTGTGCGCGGCAAACGCCAGCGCCCTGAGCAGCAGCATCAAATCACTTTCCGCGATCGTCATCGCACACTCCCTGTCAGGAATGGATAAACGGGTTTCCGGCTGACCCTGGCCGAAACATCTGCGGTCATGGCCGATAGCGACGGCCTCAATCGAACGGTACGGAAATCCCGGGATTTCTACATGCCGACCGATTCAAGATTGGCGTAGGCCAGCACCAGCCACTTGGTCCCGGCACTGGAGAAGTTCACCTGCACGCGTGCGCTGCTGCCCTTGCCCTCGCAGTTCATGATCACGCCCTCGCCGAACCGGGCGTGACGCACGTGCTGGCCGAGGTGCAGCCCGCCGACTACGGACTCCTGCGGCATGGAGACGGCTGACAAGGTGGACGCGCCCGGCAGGCTGACGCCGGGGCGCGTGCGCACCTCGTCGATCAGCGCTTTCGGGACCTCGTCGATGAAGCGTGACGGCAGGCAATAGGTCTCCGAACCGAACACACGCCGGCGCTCGGCACAGGTCAGTACCAGCTGCCGGCGCGCCCGCGTGATGCCGACGTAGCAGAGGCGGCGTTCTTCTTCCAGCGCCCGGGTTCGTCCGCGGAGAGCTGGTTCGGAAACAGGCCTTCCTCCATAGCCGCACATGAACACCAGCGGAAACTCCAGGCCTTTGGCGGAATGCAGCGTCATCAGCTGCACGCATGTTGCCGGCATCGGCCTGCCCCTCGCCGCCCTCCAGCGCGGCATGCGCCAGGAATTCCGGCACAGCGGGTCCATGCGCACTGTCGGTCATCGGGGACGAACTCGCGCGCGGCATTGACCAACTCCTGCAGATTCTCGTTGCCGTGCATCGCCCTTTCACCCTTCTCTTTCGCGAAGTGGTCGAGCAGACCGCTCGGGTCGATGACATGCTCGACCTGTTCACCGAGCGACAGGCTGCCGATCCCGTCTGCCAGCGCATCGATCGAGATTGAGGAAGCCGATGCACCGCATTGCCGGCTCGCGCCGGCAGCAGCATTCTCACTGGCCACGTTGCGGCGGCCTGCCACAGCGAGGTGTTGTAGCCCCGGGCCTGCTGGCGAACCGCGTCCATGGTACGGTCGCCGATGCCGCGTGGTGGATGATTGACCACGCGTTCGAACGAGGCGTCGTGATGCGGTTGGCCGTCAGGCGCAGGTAGGCCAGCGCATCCTTGATTTCGGCCGTTCGAAGAATCGCAGTCCGCCATACACGCGATAGGGGATGCCGCACTGCATCAGGCGTTCCTCCAACACGCGTGTCTGGGCGTTGGAGCGATAGAGGATGGCCACTTCGCTGCGCGCATTGCCCCTTGTCGACCAGGTCTCGATGCGATCCACCACAAAGCGCGCCTCATCGTGCTCGTTGTACGCCGAGTACAGCTGGATGGGTTCGCCCTCGTGGCCATCGGTCCACAGCTGCTTGCCCATGCGCGCCGTGTTGTTGTCGATCACGCGCATTGGCCGCCTTCAGTATCGTGCCGGTGGAGCGGTAGTTCTGCTCGAGCCGAACCACGCGAGTGTCGTGTGAAATCCTGCTGGAAGCGCAGGATGTTTTCCACTCGCGCGCCGCGCCAGCCGTAGATCGACTGGTCGTCGTCGCCGACCACCATGATGCGCGCCGGTGCACCGGCCAGCATGCGCAGCCAGGCGTATTGGATCGCGTTGGTGTCCTGGAACTCGTCGACCAGGATATGCTGAAATCGATGGCGATAATGATCGAGCAGCTGTGGAATCTTCAGCCACAGCTCGTGCGAGCGCAGCAGCAGCTCGGCGAAGTCGACCAGCCCGGAGCGCTGGCACAGCTCCTCGTAGGCCTCGTAGATGTCCAGCTGGCGCTTCAGGATACGGATCGTTACGGTGCTCGATGTGCTGCGGGCGGCGGCCCTCGTCCTTGCGCTATTGATGAACCACTGCATTTGCCGGGGCGGCCAACGCGCCTCGTCGAGGTCCAGTGCGCCTTCAGGATGCGCTTGATCAGTCGCTGCTGATCGTGCGGAGTCCAGGATCTGGAAGCCCTCCGGCAGGCCCGCCTCCTGCCAGTGCGTGCGCAGCAGGCGATGCGCGAGGCCGTGAAAGGTGCCGACCCACATCCCGCTGGCGGACATCTGCATCAACTGCTCGATGCGGCTGCGCATCTCGCCGGCCGCCTTGTTGGTAAAGGTCACGGCGAGCACGCAGTACGGTGAAGCCCCTCGACGTCGATCAGCCAGGCAATGCGATGCACGAGCACGCGGGTCTTGCCGCTGCCGGCGCCGGCCAGCACCAGCAGCGGTTCCTGGGTTGCGCAGACTGCCTCGCGCTGGGCGTCATTGAGCGATTCGATAATCCTGGAAACATCCATGGCAGGTCATTCTAGCAATACGGGGGGTGATAATCAGGCCGGTCAACAGGCTGACTGCCGGCCAGGCGTGTCTATACGTGGCAAAATCCTATACACTGTCAAGTGATATCCGCCAAACATTATAAAAACCTTGGATAGGAAACCGGCACCACACGACGGATTTCCGGGTACCTGCCACCGCACAGGTCGGGCATGGCCACCCGGAAACAACTGCACTCCCGGCAATCCGGGCAGCGGTTGGAAAATACAAGCCGGTTGAGGTACTTATGGGAATATTGTTGGTAGTGCTTGCGATCCTGCTGGTGATTGCCGGCAGCGCCTGGCTGATGTACAGGAAGCGCCCGGGGACCGCCCGGCAAAGACTCCGCTCATCGGGTTCCACCACCACGCCCGCCCGGCCCGGTGGTATCGACAAGCTGGAGGGCAGTGAGTTGTTCTGGGGCGTCAGGCTGGCCCAGGCCGGCTGCGAATCCTCGCAGGTCCTGCTGGGCAAGCACTTCACCTTCGACGAGGCGCCGGTGCTGCCCCTGGGAGACTGCAGTTCCGCGACCTGCACCTGCCAGTTTCAGGGTCTCAGGGAACGGCGCGACCGGACGCGGCGCACCCATGCCGACCGTCGTGAAGTGGTGCGCTTCGATGTCGACAATCCCAACCGCCGCTCGCGCATCAGCCGACGGCGCGGCGACAAGTGGGCCGACCATACCTATTGAGTGCCCCGCGATCAGGCGACTTCGGCCAGTATCTTCCTGTTTTTCGGGGAGTTGAGGTTGACGGTCTTCGGCTTGGAGCCTTTCAGGTAGGCCTCCAGCGTTACCGTCGGGATCTGGGCAAGATCAACCAGTGGATGCATGGTACATTTTTCGCAGGCAATCAGCTTGGGCGGCGCGCCGGCCGGTGCCTTGCCTACCGGACGTTCACGCAGGTTCTTGCAGGTGGTGACACTCAGGTAGGCTTGTTGGGGAATGCAGTAGAACATTGAATCCATATCCAAAACTAAACTCCTTTGGTCCCGCGGCATCCGGTCACCCGGACATAGCAAAGTCGGATATGTTAACACAGCCGGGCTGCAATAGCACACCAGCGCATGAGATATCAATAACTTAGCGTTTACAGGGTATTGCCCGCCGGCGTACGTCTTACTCGACGGTGACCGACTTGGCGAGGTTGCGCGGCTGATCGATGTCCGTGCCCTTGAAGACCGCAACATGGTAGGCCAGCAGCTGCAGCGGCACGGTGAAGATGATCGGTGCAATGCTGTCATCGGTCGGTGCCACCGGCAGCACGGTCACACCCGGCTCACTGGTAATGCCGACATCCACATCGGCAAACACGATCAATTCACCGCCACGGGCACGCACCTCCTGCAGGTTGGATTTCAGCTTCTCTAGCAATTCGTTGTTGGGTGCGACCACGATCACCGGCATGGTGGCATCGACCAGGGCGAGCGGTCCATGCTTGAGTTCACCGGCCGGGTAGGCCTCGGCATGGATGTAGGAAATTTCCTTCAGCTTCAGCGCCCCCTCCATGGCCACGGGAAACTGTGCACCACGCCCGAGGAACAGGGCGTTGTGCTTGTTACCCATCATCCTGTTGGCCAGTGCGCGGATTTCCTCATTCAGCGTCAGGGCATGCTCCACCTTGCCCGGCAGGCTGCGCAGCTCGTTGACCAGGCGCGCCTCGGTTTCCTGCGACATATGGTGGCGCCGCCCCAGGACGATGGTCAGCAGCATCATCGCGACCAGCTGGGTGGTAAAGGCCTTGGTTGAGGCAACACCAATCTCGGGTCCGGCGTGTGTCATCAGCACCAGGTCGGACTCACGCACCAGCGAGCTTTCCGCCACGTTGCAAATGGACAGCGAATGACCGAAACCCAGCCGGTGCGCCTCGCGCAGGCCGGCCAGGGTGTCGGCGGTTTCGCCCGACTGCGACAGGGTCACGATCAGCGAGTTCTTGCGCACCACCGGGTGACGGTAGCGGAATTCGCTGGCCACCTCGACACTGCAGGGGATACCGGCCAGCGATTCGAGCCAGTGGCGCCCGACCATGCCGGCATGGTAACTGGTGCCGCAGGCAATGATGTGCACACCCTTGACTGCGTCGAAAATCTGGCTTGCACTGGTGCCAAAGGCCTCTTCCAGGACACGATTGCTGCCGATGCGGCCCTCCAGGGTGTCGGCAATCGCGCGTGGCTGCTCGAAAATCTCCTTGAGCATGTAGTGTGCGTATTCGCCCTTGTCGGTCGCACTCAGCCTGAGTGCCGACTTCTTCACCGTACGCCCGACGACCTGGCCGGACTGGTCATACACCGTCAGGTGATTGTGGAAGATATCCGCAACATCGCCGTCCTCGAGAAAGATGAAATCGCTGGTGCGCGAGATCAGGGCTGCCACATCCGAGGCGATCAGTATGGCATCCCCGGCAAGCCCGATAACCAGCGGACTGCCACGCCGCGCGGCGACCAGGCGGCCGGGCTCATCCCTGCAGATCACGCCCAGTGCGAAGGCACCCTCCAGGTCGGCGACCGTCGACTTTACCGCCGCGAGCAGGTCCTGTCCCTGATCCAGGTAGTGGTCGATCTGGTGCACGATGACCTCGGTGTCAGTCTGCGAGGTAAACCGGTAGCCCGCTGCACGCTGCCGGATGCGCAAGTCGTCATGGTTTTCGATGATGCCGTTGTGCACGAGAGCCACGCGCTCGTGACAGACATGCGGGTGTGCGTTCTGTTCACTGGGCACGCCATGCGTCGCCCAGCGGGTATGGGCGATGCCGGTCAGCCCGCTCAGTGGTGTTATTTCCAGCGCCTTCGACAGTTCAGCCACCTTGCCGACCTTGCGCACGCGTTCCAGCCGGGCACCGTCTGTCTGTACGGCGATGCCGGCCGAATCATAGCCGCGGTATTCGAGCCGCCGCAGGCCGTCCAGCAGTGTGGATACGACATCCTGACGGGCTGCAACACCGACGATTCCGCACATAGCTTGCTACCTTCCCTCGCCGGGGCCGTGACCGGATGTGGCTACCGGCCAGTTACCCGCCTGCCTTCGGCTTGCACTGTTACACGTTTTACAATTCACTTGTCACGACTCACGATCGGTTGTCTGCTTTTTCACCGGACGCTTCCAGCCACGGCGGGTCTTCTGTTCGGCGCGGCTCAGGGTCAGTTCGCCGGCCGGCGCATCGCGTGTGATCGTCGAACCGGCACCGATCGTCGCGCCGTCCGCTACCGTGACCGGCGCAACCAGCTGGGTATCCGAACCGATGAACACGTCGTCACCGATGATGGTACGGTGCTTGCGGGCGCCGTCATAATTACAGGTTATGGTGCCGGCACCGACATTCACACCGCGGCCGATCGTGGTATCGCCGATATAGCTCAGGTGATTGATCTTGGAGCCGGTGCCGACGTCGGATTTCTTGATCTCTACAAAGTTGCCGACATGGGTGTGTTCCGCAAGTCGCGTATCCGGCCGCACGCGTGCAAACGGGCCGATGCGTGCCGCGTTGCCGATGTCCGCCTCCTCGATCACGCAGTTGGCGAGGATGACGACGTCATCACCGACACGCACGTTGCGCATGACCACGTTCGGACCGATCGTCACGCGGCTGCCGAGCCGTATGTCGCCTTCCAGCACGGCATTTACGTCGATGACCACATCCTGGCCGGCAGCCAGGGTACCACGCAGATCGAAACGCGCCGGATCGATCAGCGTCACGCCGTCACGCATGCAACGCTCCGCCTGGCGGCGCTGATAGTAACGTTCCTGGGACGCCAGTTGCGCACGATCGTTGATGCCCATGACCTCCTCGATGGTCTCCGCCGTAAAGCCGCGCACGCTGACACCATCGTTGACGGCGCGCACGACCACATCGGTGAGGTAGAACTCGCCCTGTGCATTGCTGTTGTCGAGTGCCGCCACCCAGCGGCGCAGCTTCGTGGCCGAGGTGGCGATGAAGCCGGTATTGATTTCGCGTATGGCGCGCTCGGCAGGGCTGGCGTCCTTTTCCTCGACGATGCCGCAGATGCTGCCGTCGGCATTGTGCAGGATGCGGCCGTAACCCGTCGGCACCCCGAGTTCCGCCGTCAGCAGGCCGACAAAACCCTGCGCGGCGATCGCGCATAACGGCTCGAGCATGTGCCTGCGGATCAGCGGCACGTCACCGTACATCACCAGCACGATGTGACCGTCTGGGACAGCCGGCATGGCCTGGGCGACGGCATGCCCGGTGCCCAGCTGCCGCTCCTGCATGACCCAGTCGACCCCGGCATCCGCAAACACTCTGCGCACACGCTCCGCACCGTGCCCGATCACGACATGAATATCAGCAGCATCAAGCTCATGCGCCGTGTCGATGACATGTGCAAGCAGCGGTCGCCCGCCCAGCGGATGCAGCACCTTGGGCAAATCCGAGCGCATGCGCGTGCCCTGGCCGGCAGCGAGAATAATGATACTCAATGGCATATCAGCGGACATTTGCGTGCCTGAAATATTGCACAGTCAACCTCGGGGACGCAAAGCAATTTATGTAACCGATGGCTGCCTGGAACAGTCCGCCGCCTGCCGCCGGGTGGCTCATGGTCGCAAGGTGGAGAAAAATAACGGGAAACATGGCCCTGTATCGGCCGGCCGGGTGATACGTTTATATGCGCATCCAGCGTCAGTGCAGAACCGGCATGAGCATGGGTTCGACACCGTTGGCCACTTCATCCGGCGTGGCATCCCGTATGGCGGTGACCCTGATATGGAACACGATGGTCTTGCCTGCCATGGGGTGGTTGCCATCCACCGTCAGCTTGCCGTTCTCGATGTGCGTGACGGTGAATTTCCGCGTATCACCCTGATCATTCATCATCTCCACCTCGGCGCCAACACGGCGGAATTCGGGGGGGACATTGTCCATGTCGTCGGTATAGGTCAGATTCGGATCGTGCGCCCCGAATCCCTCGTCCGGTGTCAGTTCAACCTCGACGGTATCACCTACCGCGCTGCCTTCCAGTTCCTGCTCGACCTTTTCAAACAGGTCATGCCTGCCGCCGTGGACATAGCTGATGGGGAGATCGGACTGTTCGATGACGTCACCGGACTCGTCGACTATCGAATAGGTGAACGAGACCACCTTGTTCTGGTCGACGAATTGCCCGGTCATCAGCGTTTCTTGCGCAGCTTGCGGATCGCGGCCAGCTGGGCCATGGACTCGGCCAGTTCCGACTGGGCCCTGGCGTAATCGATGTTGGCGGCCTTGTCGGACAGCAGCTTCTCCGCGCGCTCCTTCGCCTCCAGCGCCTGTGCCTCGTCGAGGTCGTCGGCACGTATGGCGGTGTCGGCCAGCACGGTCACCAGGTGCGGTTGCACCTCCAGCATGCCACCGGAGACGAAAAAAGACAGTTCAGCGCCATCCTGGGTTTGCACACGCACCTCGCCGGGCCTGAGCCGGGTCAGCAGCTGGGTGTGGCGCGGCGCGATACCGACCTCGCCCATCTCGGCGGGGGCGAATACCATCGTCGCCGTGCCGGAGTAGATCTCGGCCTCGGCGCTGACGATATCGACATGCAGGGTCATTGCCATCTTATCTTACTCTTGTTTCGTGACACTTACAGGGTCTTGGCCTTCTCGGCGACTTCCTCGATACCACCGACCATGTAGAACGCCTGTTCGGGCAGTGCGTCGTACTCGCCGTTGACGATGCCCTTGAAGCCGGCGATGGTGTCTTTCAGCGACACGTACTTGCCCGATGACCCGGTGAAAGTCTCGGCGACAAAGAACGGCTGTGACAGAAAGCGCTGGATCTTGCGGGCGCGGGTCACCACCAGCCGGTCTTCCTCGGAGAGTTCGTCCATGCCGAGAATCGCGATGATGTCCTTGAGTTCCTTGTAGCGCTGCAGCGTGCCCTGCACGGCACGCGCGGTGTCGTAATGATCGGCGCCGACCACGTTCGGGTCGAGGATACGTGAAGTCGAATCGAGCGGGTCCACGGCCGGGTAGATGCCCAGCTCGGCGATCTGGCGGGACAGCACCAGCGTCGCGTCGAGGTGCGCGAAGGTCGTGGCCGGCGACGGATCGGTCAGGTCGTCCGCCGGCACGTACACTGCCTGGAAGGAGGTAATGGAACCGGTCTTGGTGGAGGTGATGCGCTCCTGCAGCACGCCCATCTCCTCGGCCAGCGTTGGCTGGTAACCCACGGCGGACGGCATACGGCCGAGCAGTGCGGACACCTCGGTACCGGCCAGCGTGTAACGGTAGATGTTGTCGATGAACATCAGCACGTCGCGGCCTTCGTCGCGGAAGTACTCGGCCATGGTCAGTCCGGTCAGCGCGACGCGCAGGCGGTTGCCCGGCGGCTCGTTCATCTGGCCGTACACCAGCGACACCTTGTCGATGACGCCGCCTTCCTTCATTTCGTGATAGAAGTCGTTACCTTCACGGGTACGCTCGCCGACGCCAGCGAACACCGAGTAGCCGGAATGCTCGACGGCGATGTTGCGAATCAGCTCCATGAGCGTCACGGTCTTGCCCACGCCGGCACCGCCGAACAGTCCGACCTTGCCACCCTTGACAATCGGCATGATGAGGTCGATGACCTTGATACCGGTTTCCAGAATCTCCAGCGCCGGGGCCTGCTCCGCGAAGGTCGGTGCCGGTCGGTGAATCGGCATGCGGATTTCCGCGCCGATCTCGCCGGCGTCGTCCACCGGGTTGCCGAGCACGTCCATGATGCGGCCGAGGGTCCTGGTACCCACAGGCACCTTGATCGGCTCACCGGTATTCAATACGTCGAGACCGCGGCGTACACCGTCTGTGGAGCCCATGGCGATGGTACGCACCACGCCGTCACCCAGCTGCTGCTGGACTTCCAGCGTCAGGCCCGCGTCGCTGACCTTCAGGGCGTCATAGATCTTCGGGACGCTGTCGCGTGGAAACTCCACATCGACAACGGCGCCGATAATTTCAACAATGTTGCCAGTACTCATGGTGTTGTCCTCATAGCTCTAATCTTTATCTGTTGCAGGAGTGGATCAAATCCACTTCCCGTACACAGTCCTGCTCAGCGCGACGTACAGGGATGTACGAGTGCCGCGTGAGGCAGGATGCCGGGAGCGGCAAGCGCTACTGCATCAAATTTATCAAACCGCCGCGGCACCACTGACGATCTCGGAAATCTCCTGGGTAATCGCCGCCTGGCGTGCCTTGTTGTAGATGAGCTGCAGTTCATCGATCAGGCTGCCGGCGTTGTCGGTAGCCGCCTTCATGGCGACCATGCGCGCCGCCATTTCGCAGGCGATATTCTCCACCACGCCCTGGTACACCAGCGATTCGATGTAGCGGATCATCAGTGCGTCCATTACCGGGCGCGAATCCGGTTCGTAGATATAATCCCAGTGTATCTTCAGCTCCTCTTCCTCTTCACCGGACACCGGGATCAGCTGCTTGATCACCGGTTCCTGGCTCATGGTGTTCACGAACCTGTTATGTACCAGGTACAGGCGGTCGATCTCGCCGGCCTCGTAGGCATCCAGCATCACCTTGACGGTGCCGATCAGCTCGATGATCGACGGCTTGTCGCCGAGGTGTTTCGCCGTGGAGGCAATCCTGCCGCCTATGCGTCTGAAAAACGAACTCGCCTTGCTGCCGATCAGTGTCAGGTCGATTTCGAGTCCGGCCGCGCTCCACTCCTTCATCGCGGTGATGGCCTTCTTGAACAGGTTGCTGTTCAGGCCGCCGCACAGTCCGCGATCGGTGGAGATGATGATCAGCCCGATACGTTTTACCGGGCGCTCGACCAGGTAGGGATGATGATATTCCGGGTGTGACTGCGCGACATGCGCGATCACGTTCTGTATGCGTTCGGCGTACGGGCGCGTTGCCAGCATGCGGTCCTGTGCCTTGCGCATCTTGCTCGCCGCCACCATTTGCATTGCCTTGGTGATCTTTTGCGTGTTCTTGATGCTCGCAATCTTGGTGCGGATTTCTTTCGCGCCTGCCATGTTTACCCTGTTGCCCTGTGCAAGTGATGTGACCCGTATGGTGACGGCCAAAACCCGGTGATCGACAACCGCGTACCGGGATCAGGCCATACCTCCCCAGCCAGGGGTACGGCGATAAAGATCCTGCTGTTTACCATGTACCGGTTGCCTTGAAATCTTCCACGGCTGACCTGAGTCCGGCTGCGATTTCATCGTTGTAGTCGCCGCTGGCGTTGATCCTGTCCATCAGCGCACCCTGGCTGGCATGCATATAGGCATGCAGCGCGTGTTCGAAGTCGACGATCTTGTTCAGCACGACGTCATCGAGGTAACCCTGGTCTGCCGCAAACAGCGAAATTGCCATCTCGGCGACGGACAGCGGCGAATACTGTTTCTGCTTCATCAGCTCGGTCACGCGCTGCCCGCGTTCGAGCTGCTTGCGGGTCGCCTCGTCGAGGTCGGATGCAAACTGCGAGAATGCCGCCAGTTCACGGTACTGCGCCAGCGCAAGGCGCACGCCGCCGCCAAGCTTCTTGATGATTTTGGTCTGCGCCGCACCACCCACGCGCGATACCGACAGGCCGGCGTTGATGGCCGGGCGAATGCCGGCGTTGAACAGGTCCGACTCCAGGAAGATCTGGCCGTCGGTAATGGAGATCACGTTGGTCGGTACGAACGCGGACACGTCACCGGCCTGCGTCTCAATGATCGGCAACGCGGTCAGCGAACCGGTCCTGCCGGTGACCGCACCGCCGGTGCGCTTCTCGACATCGGCCGCATTGATGCGCGCGGCGCGTTCCAGCAGGCGCGAATGCAGGTAGAACACGTCACCCGGATAGGCCTCACGACCTGGCGGACGGCGCAGCAGCAACGACACCTGGCGATACGCCCAGGCCTGCTTGGTCAGGTCGTCGTAGATGATCAGTGCGTCCTCGCCACGGTCCCGGAAATATTCGCCCATGGAGCAACCGGCATACGGTGCGATGTACTGCATGGCCGCGGATTCGGCCGCGGCGGCGGCGACGATGATGGTGTGCTCCATCGCACCGAATTCATCCAGCTTGCGCACCACGGTGGCGATGGAGGAATTCTTCTGGCCGACGGCGACGTAGATACATTTAATGCCGGTGCCTTTCTGGTTGATGATGGCGTCGATGGCCACCGCCGTCTTGCCGGTCTGGCGGTCGCCGATGATCAGCTCGCGCTGGCCGCGGCCGATCGGCACCATGGAGTCGATGGCCTTGAGGCCGGTCTGCACCGGCTGGTCCACCGACTGGCGTGCAATCACGCCGGGGGCGATCTTTTCGATCGGCGAGGTTTCCTGCGTGTCGATCGGGCCCTTGCCGTCGACCGGATTGCCGAGCGAATCGACCACGCGTCCGAGCAGCGCCTCGCCCACCGGCACCTCGAGGATGCGGCCGGTGCACTTCACGCGGTCGCCCTCGGTGATGGTCTTGTAGTCGCCCAGGATCACGGAGCCCACCGAGTCGCGCTCGAGGTTGAGCGCCATGCCGAAGACGCTGCCCGGGAACTCCAGCATTTCACCCTGCATGACATCGGCGAGGCCGTGGATGCGCGCGATACCGTCGGTGAGGCTGACGACCGTGCCCTCGGTGCGCGCCTCCGATACGGCCTGGAATTTCTCGATGCGGCTCTTGATAAGCTCGCTGATTTCAGTCGGATTGAGTTGCATAGTTAGTTACCTTGTATAAACCTTCGATTCAGTGACTCAGCGCCGTACCCAGACGTTCCAGCTTGCCGCGCACGGAACCGTCGATAACCAGGTCGCCGGCACGAATGACGGCGCCGCCCAGCAGCGCCGCATCGGTCCTGCAGGTCAGTTCGATCTCGCGTCCCAGGCGCTTGCGCAGGCCTTCGGCGATCTGCGCCTGCTGGGTCGCGCTGGCCGGAAACGCCGTGGTCAACTCGGCCTGCACGCGACCCTCGGCCTCGCGACGCTGGATCTCGAACAGCGCGGCGATGTCCGGTAACAGTCCGAGCCGGCGATTCTCCGCCAGCGCGCGCACGAAGTTGGCGCCCTGCTCGTTGAGCCGTTCGCCGCCGATCCCGATGGTCAGGTCGGCCAGCTGTGCCTCGGTCATGCGCGGATTCTCGATCAGCGCGCACATGGCAGGGTCTGCCACGATTGCCGCAAGCAGCGCCAGCATCTCCGACCAGTCCTTCAGCACACGGTGCTCGCTGGCGAACAGGAACGCGGCGTGTGCGTAGGGACGTGCAACGGTAAGGGTCTCGGCCATGATCGGGACCTACAGTTCCGCGGCCAGCTTGTTGAGCAGCTCGGCGTGCGCGCTTTCGTTGACTTCCCGCTCCAGTACCTTGCCGGCACCGGCCAGCGCGATGGAAACGATCTGCCCGCGCAGGCTTTCCTTGACGCGGTTGACCTCCTGCTCGATCTCGGACTGCGCCGCCGACTTTATGCGGTCGCCCTCGGCACGCGCGTCCTGCTTGGCTTCGTCGACGATTTCAGCCGCGCGTTTGTCGGCGCGGGTGATGATCTCGCCGGCCTGCGACTTCGCTTCACGCAGGATTTCGCGGGCACGCTCCTCGGCCAGCGCCTTTTCATGCTTGCCGCGCTCCCCCGCGGCCAGGCCATCGGCGATCTTTTTGCGGCGTTCGTCGAGCGCGGCCATGATCGGTGGCCAGACAAACTTCATGCAAAACCAGACAAATACGAGGAACGTGATGCTCTGCCCGATCAGTGTCGCGTTGAAATTCATGCCTGCACCCCGGTATCACGAAACCACGGCGAACATGACATACAGGGCCAGACCGACCGCGATCATCGGCACCGCATCAACCAGGCCCATGACAATGAAGAATTGGGTGCGCAGCATCGGAATCAGTTCCGGCTGGCGCGCTGCGCCTTCCAGAAAACGTCCACCGAGGATACCGATGCCGACCGCGGCTCCCAGCGCACCAAGACCAAACATCAGGGATGCTGCGATGTAGAGTAATGCGTTTTCCATTTTTCTCTCCTAGTGTTGCGTACTGTTCAGTATAAAATTCAGTGATGCACCTGGTGCGCCATATCCAGATACACGATAGTCAGTGTCATGAAAATGAACGCCTGCAGTGTGATGATCAGGATGTGGAAAATTGCCCAGCCGAGCTGCAGCAGGCCACCGACGGTACCCATCACCGCACCACTGCCATACATCAGCGCGATCAGTATGAAGATCATCTCGCCGGCATACATGTTGCCGAACAGTCGCAATGACAGCGAAACCGGTTTGGAAATCAGTGTGACGCCTTCCAGTATCAGGTTGATCGGCATCAACCATTTCGGAAACGGCTGGAAGGCCAGCTCGCCGAAGAAACCGCCGGCACCCTTGATCTTGATGCTGTAATACAGCACCAGTACGAACACCGATAGCGACAGGCCGAAGGTGATATTCGGGTCCGCGGACGGCACGATCCTCAGGTAGATGTGATGCGGATCGAGTCCGAGCAGGTGCTCGCCCACCAGCTGCGTGACATACGGCAGGTGGTCCACGGCCAGCAGATCCATCAGGTTCATCAGGAAGATCCAGACGAACAGCGTCAGTGCCAGTGGCGCGACCACCGGATTGCGGCCGGTAAAGGACCCGCGCACACTGTCGTCGATGAACTCGATGATCCACTCGACAAAGTTCTGCCAGCCTGAAGGCGTGTCGATGGACGCACGCTTCGCTACCTTGCGGAACAGCCACAGGAACAGCACGCCGAGGACGATCGAGAACAGCATGCTGTCGACGTTGATGGCCCAGAAGCCCATCCCGGCGGCTTCCTGGGCGTTGTGCGCGAAGCCCCAGTGACCGGCATGTTCTGATCCCCCGGGGTAGCGGCCGAAGGTCAGGTTGGTCAGGTGATGCTTGATATAACCCGAGTTTGTCAGTGGCTCAGACGACATGGCTTGCAGATTTTTCCTTCATCCCCATGAAAACGAGGGCCAGCTGGCCCGCAACAAACCCTGCCAACACGGCCAGTGGATCAAGCCGCCACACACCAAAACCCAGCGCGAACAGCAGGGCGACCACGACGAACCGCTCCAGGGCACAGCGATACAGCACCCTGATGCTCTCACCGGCGCTCAGGGCACGACCCGAGTCCGCACGCCGTCGTCTCCATGACAGCAGGCCGATATTGATCGCGGCCACGACCCCGCCAAACCCCGCCGATCCCGCCTGGAACCCGCCGTACACAATGAAAAACACCGTCGCGGTGACGATGACCAGGGCAAGCTGCAGCGCCACCAGAAGCCGGGGATCGCGCACCATGGTCACAATTATCAACCTTTATCAGTTAGTTACGTGATACAGACTGGGAGATCGTGCGCGCAGAGGCGCCGCGCACCAAAGCCAGCCGGCCACGAGGCAGCCGGGGATTATAAGGACGGTCTATGGGAGGGGTCAATCAATTAAGGCATGGGGGGGTCGACCCGGCAGGCTGTTGAACAAGTCCAAGACAAGTGCAGGACAAGGTTAAAATCGGTGATAAAGCGCGGTGTACCCGCCACAACACGGGCATTTTGAGCCGGTTGTTGACGCCGTATCGTGCCGCATGAGTGAGTTTCAAGCCTGCTAGTGGATATGTTCCAGGATCCCGTCGAGCTCGTCCAGGCTGTTGTAGCTGATCTCCAGCTTGCCCTTGCCGCCGCGTCCGGGGCGGATCAACACGCTGGCACCGAGCCGGTCCGACAGGCGGGTTTCCAGCTGACGGATGTCAGGATCCTCGCGCGGTGGCGGTGACTTGGCGCTGCGCGGCTGTTGCAGGTGCCTGACCAGCCCCTCGGTGGCGCGCACGCTGAGGCCACGTGCAGTCACCTGGCGCGCCGCCTCGACCTGGGCGGGGCCTGCGAGCGACAGCAGCGCACGCGCATGCCCCATCTCCAGCTCGCCACGCTCGACCATGGCCTTGACGGCCACATCGAGATCGAGCAGACGCAACAGGTTGGACACCGCGGCACGGGATCGCCCAACGGCCTCGGCGGCCTGTTCGTGGGTAAGTTCGAATTCGTCGAATCAGGCGGTCGAGTGACGCGGCCTCTTCCATCGGGTTGAGGTTTTCACGCTGGATATTCTCGATCAGCGCGATGGCGATCGCGGCACGGTCTTCCACATCGCGCACGATCGCCGGGATTTCATGCAAGCCGGCCAGCTGGGCGGCACGCCAGCGCCGCTCGCCGGCGATGATTTCATACCCGGCATCGCCGAGCCGGCGCACCACGATCGGTTGCAGCACACCCTGGGCACTGATGGAATCGGCGAGGTCCTGCAATGATTCCTTGTGCATATCGATGCGCGGCTGGTACTTGCCCCGCCGGATGATATCGACCGGCAGCTTGCACAGGGCGCCGTCGGCCGGCGGCGCAGAAGTGGGCTCGCGTGTCGCGTGCGGATCCGGTGTCACACGCACAGGCCATGGCCCGGCCGGCGCGCCGGGCTGACCGATCACCTCCGCCGGTGTTTCCGTCTCTGCAGGGCGGGCACCTGGACCCAGCAATGCATCCAGACCCCGTCCCAATCCGCGTTTTTTAACAGCCATGTGCAGTACCGTCGCCAGTCAGACGTTAATAGTGCGCCGCATCGGAGGCGGCGGTTTCCGCCATTTCTTCTGCAACCGGCTCCGCCGTGACCGCCGGCGCATGGCGGCGCAGGTATTCACCGGCCAGCGCCAGGTAGGCCATGGCACCACGCGAACCCTTGTCATAGCGCAATACCGGCAAACCGTGACTGGGTGCCTCGGCCAGCCGCACGTTGCGCGGAATGATGGTGCGGTAGACCTTGTCACCGAAGTGTTGCTGCAATTGCGCGGATACCTCCGTCGCAAGCCGGTTACGCGCATCGAACATGGTGCGCAGCAGTCCCTCGATGCCCAGCTCGGGATTGACCGCCACGCGCACCTGTTCCACGGTATCGATTAGCGCAGACAGACCTTCCAGCGCGTAATACTCGCACTGGATCGGTATCATCACACTGTGCGCGGCGGCCAGTGCATTGACCGTGAGCATGTTCAGCGACGGCGGACAATCGATCAGGATAACATCGTAATCGGCCAGGATATAACTGAGTGCTGCACGCAGGCGACGCTCGCGATCGTCCTTGCCCATCAATTCGACCTCGGCCGCGGTCAGGTCGGCATTGCCCGGCAGTATGTCGTAACCGGCCGCGTCGGCGTGCACTATCGCACCGCGGATGTGGCTATGCCCGAGCAGGACATCATAGCCGGTGCGGCTGATCTCGTGCTTGTCGAGCCCGCTGCCCATGGTCGCATTGCCCTGGGCATCGAGATCGATCAGCAGCACACGGCGGCCGGTCTCCGACAGGGATGCGGCGAAGTTGACACTGGTCGTGGTCTTGCCAACACCGCCTTTCTGGTTGGTAACGGCGATTATCCTGCCCGTCATGTGGCTGCCTCCTCAACGTTGGCGGAAAGCTGCATGGCGACCACGTGGCGTTCGGCATCCAGCCCCGGCACCTTCAGTGCAATGACATCCGCGTGCACGCCGGTGGCTTCCAGACATTCGATTTCCGTCATCGGGTAAACGCCCTTCATCGCCAGCATGTGGCCGTGCGGGGTGCATAGCTGCGCGGCATGGCGATAGTACTTCTGGCAGATCGGAAAATGCGCGGCAGATCATGGTATCGAACAGCACTTCGGCCGGTAATCCTCGATGCGCGGGTTCACCAGTGTGACGTTGTCGAGGTTGAGTATGCCGAGCGTCTGCTGTACGAAGCGCAGCTTCTTGCTGCTGCTGTCGAGCAGCACGAATTCGCGTTCGGGACACGCGATGGCCAGCGGTATGCCGGGCAGTCCCGCGCCTGTGCCGATATCGATCACACGTTCGCCGTACAGGTGATCGACGATCGACAGGCTGTCGAGGATGTGGCGTGTAATGATGTCGGTTGGCTTGCGCACCGAGGTCAGGTTGTAGACCCGGTTCCAGTTCATCAGCTCGGTGACATATTCCATCAACAGATCGTCACCGCCCAGACGCTCTTCCAGGCCCAGCTCCTGGATGCCGTCCTCGAGCAGCTCACCGGGATCAACGAAGCCGTTGTTACGTCCCTTGCGGTTGCGGTTGTAGAGTCCGGTATACATGTCCTGTCAGTTGCGATTGGCGAATGCTATGCACGCTTGCGTAGCAGCCGGTTTTTCTTGACGTGTATCAGCAGCAGCGATATGGCAGCCGGTGTGACGCCCGGGATGCGTGCTGCCTGGCCGATGGTCTGCGGTCTCGCATCCAGCAGTTTTTCACACACCTCGCTGGACAGGCCACGTACCGCATTGTAATCGAATTCCAGCGGCAATGTTTGTTCCTGGTGGCGACGCTGGCGATCGATCTCGCCGGCTGACGATCCAGGTAGCCCGCGTACTTCGCCTGGATCTCGACCTGCTCGGCCACCGCCCCATCGGCTACCGGCGGTCCCAGCCTCTCGATGGCGGTCAGTGCATGGTAGCCCAGCTCCGGACGGCGCAGCAGTTCACAGCGCAAACTGCTCGCGCGCGAGTGGCTTGTCGAGCAGCGCCGCCAGCGCGTGCGGCCGGCATGGCTGTCCGGGCGGACCAGCAAGGCCGCGAGGCGCTGCTGTTCACGCTCGATGGCCGACCGCTTGATGCAGAAGGCCATCCAGCGCCGTTCGTCCACGAGACCCAGCCGGCGGCCCGTTTCCGTCAGGCGCAGGTCGGCGTTGTCCTGGCGCAGCGTCAGGCGGTATTCCGCGCGACTGGTGAACATGCGGTAGGGCTCGCTGGTGCCGCGGGTCACCAGGTCATCGATCAGCACGCCCATGTAGGCCTGCTCGCGCCCGGCGTCCAGGGCTCTTCGCCCTGCGCCTGGCGTGCGGCATTCAGGCCGGCAATCAGTCCCTGCGCGGCAGCCTCCTCATAACCGGTGGTTCCGTTGATCTGACCGGCAAAAAACAGCCCGCCGATGACCCGGGTCTCCAGCGAATACAGCAGATCGCGCGGATCGAAGAAATCGTACTCGATGGCATAGCCGGGGCGGGTGATATGTGCGCGCTCGAAACCGGCGATGGAATGCACCAGTGCCAGTTGCACGTCATAGGACAGGCTGGTGGAGATCCCGTTGGGATAGACCTCGTGGGTGTCCAGCCCCTCCGGCTCGATAAAGATCTGGTGCGAGGAGCGGTCGGCAAAGCGTACCACCTTGTCCTCGATAGATGGACAGTAGCGCGGTCCGACGCCCTCGATCGCGCCGCTGTAGAGCGGCGAATCACCGAGCCCGTCGCGAATGATGTCATGGGTACGGGCGTTGGTACGGGTGATGTGGCAACTGACCTGGCGCGGGTGATCTGCTGCGCTGCCCAGAAAGGACATCACCGGTACCGGCTCGTCACCGGGCTGTGCCTGCAGCAGGCGGTAATCGATGCTGCGCCCGTCGATGCGCGGGGGGGTACCGGTCTTCAGTCGCGCAACACGCAGCGGCAGTTCGCGCAGCGCGCTGCGCAGAGTGCATTGGCAGGTGGGTCGCCGGCGCGGCCGCCGGCATAGCTGGCCGGGCCGATATGGATACGTCCACCCAGGAAGGTCCCGACCGTCAACACCACGGAACGGGCATGGAAACGCAAGCCCATCGCGGTCACCACGCCGGTGACGCGCCCGCCGGCGACGATCAGGTCCTCTACCGCCTGCTGAAACAGCTGCAGGCCGGGCTGGCCTTCCAGCGTCTGGCGCACGGCGTGCCGGTACAGCACGCGGTCGGCCTGGGCGCGCGTCGCCCTGACCGCATGACCCTTGCTGGCATTCAACACGCGAAACTGGATGCCGGCCTGATCGGTGACCTGCGCCATCAGCCCCCCCAGTGCGTCGATCTCGCGGACCAGGTGGCTTTTACCGATGCCGCCGATCGCCGGGTTGCAGCTCATCTGGCCCAGTGTTTCCAGGTTATGCGTCAGCAACAGGGTCCGTGCGCCCAGCCGGGCCGCGGCCAGCGCGGCCTCGGTGCCGGCATGACCGCCGCCCACCACGATGACGTCATACTGCATCGGCCCTGAGCCCACGATGATGCCCCCGTAAAAGAAGCCGGAATTCTACGCCCCGGCCGGAAAACCTGGCAACGCAGGCCGGCCGTGAACGGCGGTTCGATTCCATCTCATAATAGCTATATATCGGAATATATTGTGCTAAAATATTTCGAATTTCACTATATAGGGTAAATTGAATGAGACTTCTTGAGCTCAGGGGTAGCGAGGGTGACGCCGATCCCAGGCGCGCCGCCCTGTTACACAAGGCAGACAGGAAGCCAGCAATTGACGCCCGAACCATCAACAGGCCGGCACCCGGAAAGGAACCTGCGGTGGACACCCGGGTCTTTCCGATCAACACACGCCCCCCCGAAACACCGCTGCGCCGGCGGCCGTTCGACCTGGAACAGCTGCAGCGGCGCATCGAGGAACTGGAACGGCGCATACAGGAACGTGCGCGCAGCAGCGCTGTGTCTGCACAGGGCGGCAAGGAACTGGAACAGCTCAGACAGCGCGTCAAGTTGCTGGAACGGCGCATCGAAGGCGAATTGTGGTCGGCGCGGCAACGCGAACACACCCTGCTTGAAATGCTGGCGCGCCCACCGATTCGGACCGTGGTCAAGGAATATTGCACACGCCTCCTGCGCAATGCCCCGCCGACCACCCTGCGCTGGCTGAAAGCCGCCGGCAAGGCGTGGTGGCAGGATGCCCAGCCATTGTGGTGGCCGCGCTTCGCCGCCCTCTGGCAGGAAGCACTGGCGCGCGCGCGCAGCTGAACGCCCTGTCGCGGGAAACCGCGATTACTTGAGTGCGACCGTGCGCAACCCGGCCCACAGCAGCGCCAGCTGCTGGCGGTACATGGCACCGATCGCGGCCGGGTTGGCATGCTGCATGGCCAGTGGCACGCCGTAAAATACCGACACCAGGGCGACCATGGCTGCCGCGATCGCTGTGTTGCCCGGCAGTTCTCCCTGGTCGATCGCGGCCTGCAACGATTGCCTTAGCAATCCCTCCAGACTGTCATCCGGCAACTGTTCGATACCCTCGAGATCGGAGAACGCAATCATGCGCTCGGCCGGTGTGATCTCCAAACCCGGATTGCGCACGCGTGCACGCGCCTCGTGGGCAATGATTTCACCCATCAGCCCCGGCTTCTTCTGGATCTGGATCGCGGTGTAGCGGAACAGGGCGTCGATCACCGCGATCCCCTTGTGCTGCTGCGCGGCCTGCCGGCCGTACCAGTTCAGTTCCAGCGTCCACAGCCGGTCCAGATAGATGATCAGATCTTCCTTGCGGGGGAAGTAATTGAAGAAGGTCGCCTCGGAAATCTGTACCCGCTCGCACAGGGCCTTGACCGACAGCGTCTCGAACGAGGCCGCATCGAGATGCCGGGTGGCTGCCTCTGCCAGGGCGAGGCGGGTACGGGCAAACTTGCGTTCACGCAATGTGGGGCGCGGGCTGTCAGACATAATATTAAAGCGGACTCCAATTATATATGAAGCGTTACAGTTATAACTTACTGATTACAATAAAATATGTCAGTTATTCCCCCAGTCCCTGATAAACCCGAATTAAAGACATAGTTTTCCTATGGAAATAAACCATGGAGAGGAAAAGCACTGCCATATCACGGCATGATGTCCCGTCTCTGCCGGCTGAGTCTTGAAAATATAAATTAAAATCATAAAGTTACAAGATATTACAGGATTGTATAAAATTGGTCGCCTATTCAGAAACAGTCACCAGGCTGCGCAATGTAAGGCATGATTGAATAACGGTCAACAAGATATTTCGTGATGGCTCTATTTTTCCTCAGGATCACCGCTCCCGGCCGCAGTGGCACCGTCACTTGCCGATGCAGAAGCTGCTGAAGATCATGCCCAGCAGGTCGTCGCTGCTGACCTCGCCGGTGATCTCACCCAGAGCCTGCTGCCCCGCACGCAGCTCCTCGGCGAGCAGTTCGCCGGCGTGCTGTTGCTCGAGTTGCCGGACGCCAGCGAGGACATGGGCGTGTGCGCGCTCCAGTGCATCGAGGTGCCGGCGGCGTGCGCTGAATTCGCCCTCGCACTCTCCGGTAAACCCGGCCACCTGCTTGAGATGGCTGCGCAGGGCATCCATACCGGCACCGGTGAGCGCGGAAAGGGCGACGCCCGGCTGTCCGTCCACCGCTCAGGGCCGGGCGAACGGCCGCTCAGGTCCACCTTGTTGTAGATGCGGGTATGCGGTACGCCGGGCGGCAGGCTGTCGAGGATCCCGGCATCAGCGGGGCAAAAACCCGCCTGGTCATCGATGACCAGCAGCACGTGATCGGCCTGTGCCATGGCCTGCCGGGCGCGCTGCATCCCGGCCCGTTCGACCGGATCGGCACTGTCGTGCAGGCCGGCCGTGTCGATGATGTGCAGCGGCATGCCATCGAGCTGGATGTGCTCGCGCAAGCACATCGCGGGTGGTGCCGGGTATTGCGGTGACGATGGCGGCCTCGCGGCCCGGCAGGGTATTCATCAGGCTGGACTTGCCGGCATTGGGACGCCCGGCGATCACCAGGGTCATGCCATCGCGCAGCAACCGCGCCCTGGCGGGCACGGGCAAGCAGCGTCGTGAAAGATCGTCGCGCCAGTTGCTGCAGCCCCTGCTGCAGGCCGCTCGTCCGACGAGAAAATCGATCTCCTCTTCGGGAAAATCGATGGCCGCCTCGACATAGCATGCGCAGCGCGTCAGCGTTCGCGGTCAGATCATGTACCTGCCGGGAAAACTCGCCCTGCAGGGAGCGCACCGCGGCGCGCGCGGCCTGCGCGGTGCCGCTGCCGATCAGGTCGGCGATCGCCTCGGCCTGGGCAAGGTCGAGCTTGTCGTTGAGAAAGGCGCGCTCGGAAAATTCGCCCGGACGCGCCGGGCGCGCGCCGAGCGCCAGCACACGCGCCAGCAGCAGGTCGAGCACCACCGGACCGCCGTGGCCGTGCAGCTCCAGCACATGTTCGCCGGTGAAGGAGGCCGGCGCCGGGAAATACAGCGCGAGGCCGGAGTCGATCAGCGTGCCGTCAGCGGCCCGGAAATCCCGCCGTCTCGCCTGGCGCGCCGGTGGCAGCGTCCCCAGCAGGCGGCACGCGATGTCCGGCACGTCCGGTCCGGAAATGCGCACGATGCCAATGCCGCCCTGTCCGGGCGGCGTGGCGATGGCGGCGATGGTGTCGGTGTTCGGCGTCACGATATAATCGAGCGCCGGCGGCTGAACGTTATTTTTTTGCGCCGCGCTCGATGCGCCGCGTGATCACGTATTGCTGGGCGATGGACAGGGTGTTGTTGACCACCCAGTACAGCACCAGCCCGGAAGGGAAGAAGGCGAAGAACACCGTGAACACCACCGGCAGTGCCATCATGACCTTGGCCTGGATCGGGTCCATGGGCGCCGGATTGAGCTTCTGCTGGATGAGCATGGTCGCGCCCATCAGCAGCGGCAGGATGTAGAACGGGTCCGGTGACGACAGGTCGTGTCATCCAGCAGCATGAACGGCGCCTGGCGCATCTCGACGCTTTCCAGCAGCACCCAGTAGAGCGCGATGAAGACCGGCATCTGCACCACGATCGGCAGGCAGCCGCCGAGCGGGTTGATCTTCTCTTTCTTGTAAAGCTCCATCATCGCCTGGTTGAGCTTCTGCCGGTCGTCGCTGTAGCGCTCCTTGAGCGCCTGCAGGCGCGGCGCCAGCTTGCGCATATTGGCCATGGAGCGGTAGCTGGTTTCCGACAGCTTGTAGAACGCCAGCTTGATCAGCATCGTGAGCAGCACGATGGACCAGCCCCAGTTGCCGATCAGCTTGTGAATGGTCTTCAGCAGCCAGAACAGCGGCTGCGCGAGCACCGTCAGCCGGCCGTAGTCGACCGTCAGCTCGAGACCCGGTGGCGACCTTCTTCATTTGGTCCTGCAGTTTCGGGCCCGACATACAGGCGCGTGCTGAACACCGTATGGTCGCCGGCGGCAACGTCGCGTTGCGGTGAGATCAGCCCGATGACATAACGCTCGATTGCTGAGCGTCTTGGTGTAGTAGCGCTCGGCTCACTGCGTTCGGGTATCAGTGCGGCAAGGAAATAATGTTGCATCATGGCGGCCCAGCCGTCGGTGACGTTGCGGTCGAGCGTCCTCTTCTGCATGTCCTCGAACGTGATTTTCTCGTACTTGTCTTCCGGACTGTAGAGAACGCCGCCCGTATAGGTGCGAATGAATGTGGTCTTGGCGGGCTTCGCCGCAGCGGGTGCGTTGCAGCTGCCGGTATTGTCGCCCGTGTCCATTCATGGTCACTGTTGTTTGTTACCTCGTAATCGAGATCGATCACGTGACTGCCGCGATGGAAGATGTAGAGTTTGGTTACCACGACACCGTCCTGACTGCGCCACACCAGTGGCACCTGCAGGGTGTCCGCGGAATCGGCCATGCGATAGTGTGTCTGCTCCGCGCCGTACACCAGCGTGGTGGGTTGCCTCCTCGCCCGCGACGCTACGCAGACCCGACTGCATGATGAACAGGTTGGGCAGCGTGTCATTCATCAGCCGGAAGGGGGGGGAGTCGGGCTTGTTTGTCGCCTTGTAGTCGCGCAGGTCCACCTGGCGCAGGTCACCGCCCGTGGTATCGATGTCGACCCTGTACAGGTCGGTTTCCACATGGATCTGCTGGCCGGTCTCCAGCAGGCCGCTCTCTGCCGGCGTGACGTCCGCCGCGCTGACTGCATTCGGCGCACCCGGGATATCACCGTCACTTGCGGTGGATTCGGCGGCGGCCTGCTCCACCTGCTGTGCAGTTTGGGCAGGTGCGGGCGCCGGTCCGTAGTCCTTCATCCAGGCCTGCCACAGCAGCAGCGCCACGAACGACAGTGCGACAAACAGCACCATGCGCTGATTATCCATGCGTGTGGCGGTGCTCCGTTTCCGGCACCGGATCGATGCCGCCCGGGTGCCAGGGATGGCAGCGCATCAGGCGCTTAAGGGCGAGACCGGTCCCGCGTAGCACGCCGAAGCGCTCGACGGCCGTCAGGGCATAACCGGAACAGCTGGGATAGAAGCGGCAGTGGCTCCCCAGCCAGGGGCTGAGCAGGTACCGGTATGCCCTGATCAGCTGGATGATCAGCCAGCGCATGTTTGAATCAATTGTTTCAAGAGCTTTTCCATTGCCGTTCCAAGCGCCTGTGCGGACAGGCCGGCCACGTCGTTACGTCCAAGAACCACGATATCCAGGGCGCCGAGTTCCGTCTGCCTGTGTCGAAAACGTTCTCTCACCACACGCTTGATTCGGTTTCGTGCTACCGCGCTCCTGGCGACCTTGCGCGATATCGCCAGTCCCAGCCGCGGATGGCCAAGTGCGTTCGTGACTGCCAGCACCGTCAGCCAGCGGTTGGCCGCCTTGCACTGACAATGCTTGAAAACGCGCTGGTAATCGGCCGGTTCAGTGAGTCGTACCCGTCTGGAAAAACGTAGCAATCCCGGGCACAAGGCAACGCAGTCAGACTGACAGCCGGGCCCGACCCTTCGCACGACGGGCATTAATCACGCGCCGGCCATTCTTGGTGCTCATGCGCGCACGAAACCCGTGTGTGCGCTTGCGTCTCAGGTTGCTGGGTTGATAGGTTCTTTTCATGGCACGTCACGTCCGGAATAGATTTCAGAGACCACACCCTGGCAAGCGGCGTGAAAGGGCGCAAAGCGTACTGTTCAGCCGGGTTGAAATGTCAACTGTCCGGCGATGCAGGCGACTGGCGACAGGGTGTGGATAACTTGTTTCGACAGGTATAGACTCCCCCACCTGCGTAGACGGATGGATAACCGAAAGGGGGGGTCAAGGTGGAAGTTACGCTCTGGCAGAAGTGTCTGGTTCGACTCGAACATGAACTGCCGGAGCAACAATTCAATACCTGGATACGACCCCTGCATGCTATTGAAAACGGCGAGAATCTGCGCCTGCTCGCACCCAACCAGTTCGTTCTCGACTGGGTCAGGAAACACCACTTCGATACCATCTCACAGACACTGCACGAAATCGGCCCGGGTAGCGAAACCCGCCTGCAGCTCGACATCGGCAGCAGCAAGAAGATCACCCGAATCAACCCGGTGACGCCCGTCGTACCGGCTGCCGTGGAGCCGACAGCCGCCGCAGTCCAGCACAAGAGCAACCTGAACCCGGAGTTCACCTTCGACGACCTTCGTGGGAGGCAAGTCGAACCAGCTCGCCCGCGCCGCGTCCATCCAGGTCGGGGAAAATCCCGGGGGCGCGTACAATCCGCTGTTCATCTACGGCGGTGTCGGGCTGGGTAAGACCCATCTCATGCATGCCGTCGGCAACATGATCCTGAACAACAGGCCGAACGCCCGGGTGGTCTATCTGCACTCCGAACGTTTCGTCGCCGACATGGTGCAGGCGCTGCAGCACAACGCCATCAACGAGTTCAAGCACTTTTACCGCAACGTCGACGCCCTGCTCATCGACGATATTCAGTTCTTCGCCAGGAAGGAACGCTCTCAGGAAGAATTCTTCCACACATTCAATGCCTTGCTTGAAGGCCAGCAACAGGTCATCCTGACCTGTGACCGCTATCCGAAGGAGGTCGACGGCCTGGAAGACCGCCTCAAGTCACGCTTTGGCTGGGGACTCACGGCCGCCATCGAGCCGGCCGAGCTCGAGACGCGGGTTGCGATCCTCATGAGCAAGGCCAGCCAGGTCAGCATCGAGCTGCCATCAGACGTGGCCTTCTTCATCGCCAAGCGCATCCAGTCCAATATCCGCGAGCTGGAGGGCGCCTTGCGACGGGTCATCGCCAGCGCCCGTTTCACCGGGCAACCCATCAACCTGGAACTCACCCGGGAGGCGTTGCGTGACCTGCTTGCATTGCAGGACAAGCTGGTGACGATCAGCAATATCCAGAAGGTCGTCGTCGAGTACTACAAAATCAGGATCGCGGACCTGTCGTCGGCACGCCGCAGTCGCACCATCACGCGACCGCGCCAGATTGCCATGGCGCTGGCCAAGGACCTGACCACGCACAGTCTGCCGGAAATCGGCGAGGCCTTTGGCGGCCGCGATCATACGACGGTACTGCACGCCTGCCGCAAGGTGCAGGAATTGCGTGCCAGCGACAATCGTATCAACGAGGATTACAACAACCTGTTGAGAACCCTGACAGCATAAACTGGAAAAACTGTGGATAACTGATCGGGCACGATCTTATCCCGTTTTATCCACAGGCGCCCCACAGGACTTCCGGTGCCTGGTTTGACAGTTATCATTGCGTCAGGTAGCTGATAAGCAAGGCGAGAAACAGCTTATCAACCGCTATTTCGTCACTAACAAATAACAGGGTTAAAGAATTAACCAAAGATCTTTAAATATGAAATTCACGATCCAAAGAGAAGCTTTTCTGAAACCGCTCCAGCAGGTCATCGGTGTCGTGGAGCGTCGACAAACATTACCGGTACTGGGTAACGTGCTGGTGAATGCAGGCAAGAAAGGCATCAAGCTCACGGCAACCGATCTGGAAGTGGAACTGCAGGCACAGCTTGCCTTGCCGGTAACCGAGACCGGTGACATTACCCTGCCCGCCCGCAAGCTGCTGGATATCTGCCGCACACTGCCTGAAGAGGCGGAGCTTGATATCTCGGTGAAGGATGAAAGGGCACTGGTGCGTTCCGGCAAGAGCCGTTTCACACTGTCGACATTGCCGGCCAGTGAATTTCCTGTCATCGACAAGATCAAGAGCGCACGCAGGTTTTCGATGCCGCAAAATGAGCTGCATGCCCTGATCGAGCGTACAGCCTTTGCCATGGCGCAGCAGGATGTCAGGTATTACCTGAATGGCCTCATGCTGGAGCCGGCCGGAAAACTGTTGCGTGCTGTCGCTACGGACGGTCATCGCCTCGCGATGTGCCAGATGGCGGTCGATGTCGGGGACAGTGGTGACCAGCAGGTCATTGTTCCACGCAAGGGTGTTCAGGAACTGCACCGCCTGCTGGCCGACAGCGACGCCCCCGTAGCGCTCGAGCTCGGTTCCAACCACATTCGCATCACCACCGAGGATCTGCGTTTCACCTCGAAACTGATCGACGGGCGTTTCCCGGATTACCAGCGCGTGATCCCAAAGAATGCCGACAAGCAACTGCTGGTCAATCGTGAACTGCTGCGCCAGGCACTGACCCGGACATCCATACTGTCGAACGAGAAATACCGTGGTATCCGTCTGGATATATCAAATAATAATATTAAAATACAAGCACATAACCCTGAGCAAGAAGAGGCAGTTGAGGAAATCGATGCCAATTACAGCAGCGAAAACATCGTGGTCGGATTCAATGTGACCTATGTGCTGGATGTACTCAACGTGCTGGATTCAGACACCGTTGAGATCTATCTCAATGATGCCAACAGCAGCGCACTGATCAATCGGCCGGGTACGGATGATTGTCGTTATGTCGTCATGCCCATGCGGCTCTAAGCCTGGCATCGCACCGGTCGCTCCCGTGTTCCCGGGCTGTGTCTGGAGGGTCAGCAGTCTGCTTGCAAAGACGGGTGAGCCCGCCGGAATTCACCCAACTTTCGATCCGGGGTCGATCCGGGGCCTGGCAAATACAGGCATGCCAGGACATGTCAGGTACAGGAATGTGCACAGTGGCTGCCGGCAGCAACCGGCCTCCCGGATGCCGGCGCACTGGCCAGGCTAGCGGGATACAGCGGAACTGGCATTGACGAACGAGCAGCTCCTGTCTGCACATGGCGATCGGTTACCCGAACTGTATCGCGGGCTGCAATCCCTAGAGATTATCGACTTCAGGAACATCCAGACTGCGGATCTGCAGTTTTCAGCCGGCCTGAACCTGATCGATGGAGAAAACGCCTCCGGCAAGACCAGCCTGCTGGAAGCGATCCATACCCTCGGCCGGGTACGTTCGTTTCGTACCCATTCTGTGCAGCAGACGATTCGTTACGGGCAGGCGGCCTTTCGGCTGGTCGGAAGGATTGCCAGTGCAGACGGGCACGCGATCCCGATAGGAATCGAACGGAGTGCCGACACGCTGAACGTACGCCTGGCAGGCGAGCCGGTACGACGCCTGTCCGATCTCGCCGGTTACTTCCCGGTACAGATACTCAGCAGCGATACATCGACCCTGTTCACCGGCGGTCCGCGCTACCGTCGCCAGGTGCTGGACTGGGCGCTGTTTCACGTGGAACAGGGCTATCGTGATAACTGGCAGCGTTACGCCCGGATACTGAAGCAGAGAAATGCCGCGCTCCGCGGTCATGCCAGATCGGCACTGATTTCAGCATGGGATGGCGAGCTCGTCGAGGAAGCCGGTGCCATCGACCGTCTGCGACGCGACTACCTCGCCCGGTTTTCGGGATTACTGTCCGAAGAATTGCAACACCTGCTGCCGGAAAGTGAACTGGAGGTGCGATATATTCCCGGCTGGCCGGCCGGTCGCACCCTGACCGAATCCCTGGCGGGCACCCTGGACAAGGATCGCAGTCGCGGCTACACGCACTACGGTGTGCACCGGTCTGATTTCAGATTGATGTTCGATGGTCGGGATATCACGGCGCATTGTTCACGCGGGCAACAGAAGGCCATCATGGTGGGGTTCATGCTGGCACAGGTCCGTTTGCAGCAGGCGTGTGGATGCCCGGCAGGGGCGTTTTTACTGGATGACCTGAGCAGTGAACTCGATCGATCAAATCAGCAACGCGTGCTGCAGGCCTTGCGTGATCTCCATGCACAGGTCTTCATTACGGCCATCGAGGGAGATCGCATCGACGCCGCCGGATGGCGGGAGATCAAGCAGTTTCACGTGGAACATGGCGTGATACAGGAAGTGTTATAATGCCGCGCTTACATAAGGGAGCCGCTATGGCCACAAACGATACCTATGATTCATCCAATATCAAGGTCCTGAAGGGCCTCGACGCAGTCCGCAAACGCCCCGGTATGTATATCGGTGATACGGATGACGGTACAGGCCTGCACCATATGGTGTTTGAGGTGGTCGATAATTCCATCGACGAGGCGCTGGCAGGGCATTGCAGTGAAATCTCGGTCATCCTGCATAGCCGACGATTCCGTCAGGGTGGTGGACAACGGACGCGGCATTCCGGTAGATATGCACCCGGAAGAGGGGCTTTCCGCAGCGGAAGTGATCATGACCGTACTGCATGCCGGCGGAAAGTTTGATGATAACTCTTATAAGGTATCGGGTGGCCTCCACGGCGTGGGGGTATCCGTGGTCAATGCCTTGTCGGAGCTATTGTGCCTGACTATCTACCGAGATGGTCAAGTGTACTGCCCAGGAGTACCACCTGGGGGTTCCGCAGGCCCCTCTGGCAGATAGTGGGTGATACCGACCGCACCGGTACCGAAATCCGCTTCAAACCCAGCAACAAGATCTTTACCAATATCGAATTTCACTATGACATCCTCGCCAAACGCTTAAGAGAACTATCTTTTCTGAATTCCGGCGTGCGTATCAGACTGACGGAAGAGCGGACTGACAAGGCAAGATGTATTCGAATACCAGGGCGGTATACGGGCATTCGTCGAGCATTTGAATCGCAAGAAGACGCCGTTGCATCCCACAGTGTTCTATTTCAACGGCGAAAAGGACGGGTCGGTGTTGAAGTTGCCATGCAGTGGAATGATTCCTACCAGGAAAATATTTTCTGCTTTACCAATAATATTCCCCAGCGTGACGGTGGAACCCACCTGGCCGGCTTTCGCGGCGCCTTGACGCGAACCCTGAACCAGTACATGGAACAGGAAGGCGTGATGCGCAAGGCCAAAGATCGCGGCTACCGGTGACGATGCGCGCGAAGGACTGACCGCGGTGCTGTCGGTCAAGGTGCCTGATCCCAAGTTTTCCTCGCAAACCAAGGACAAACTGGTTTCATCCGAGATCAAGGGGATCGTCGAATCCCTGGTCGGTGAGCAGTTCCAGGACTATCTGCTGGAGAACCCGGGCGAGGCAAAGGCAATTACGACAAAGATCATCGATGCGGCCCGTGCGCGCGAAGCGGCCCGCAAGGCGCGGGAAATGACGCGCCGCAAGGGTGCGCTGGATATCGCCGGGCTGCCCGGCAAATTGGCCGACTGCCAGGAACGCGACCCGGCGTTGTCGGAATTGTTCCTCGTCGAGGGGGATTCCGCCGGTGGCTCGGCCAAGCAGGGGCGTGATCGTCGATACCCAGGCGATCCTGCCGCTCAAAGGCAAGATCCTCAACGTCGAAAAGGCCCGCTTCGACAAGATGCTGTCCTCGGCGGAAGTCGGCACACTGATCACCGCGCTGGGCTGCGGCATCGGCCGGGAAGAGTTCAACATCGACAAATTGCGCTACCACCGCATCATCATCATGACGGATGCCGATGTGGACGGCTCGCACATCCGCACCTTGCTGCTGACGTTCTTCTACCGCCAAATGCCGGAATTGATCGAGCGCGGTCACATCTATATCGCCCAACCGCCGCTGTACAAAATAAAAAAAGGCAAGCAAGAACAATACGTTAAAGATGATACCGCCTTAAATGCAATGCTCCTGTCGAGTGCAATCGACAAGTCGCACCTGCACGTGAACCCGGATGCACCCGCCCTGAGCGGTCCGGCGCTGGAGAGCCTGGCGAACGACTACATGGTGGTGATGGCAACCATCCGCCGCCTGTCGCGCCGGCTTGAACCGGAGGTGCTGGAAAAGATGATCTACCTGCCGGTACTGGATGCAGCGGCCCTGCAGGACCACGCACGCATGGCGGACTGGTTTGGCCAATTGATCATGCGGATCAACGCGGAGCTGGGCAGCGGCCTGCGTTACCAGCATGAGATCATCACCCGTCCTGACGGCGATGGCTTCGTGGTACGTATTGGCAAGTGGACACATGGCATCGTGGCCACCGAACAGACGCTGTCGCTGGATTTCTTTGCCAGCGTCGAATACCAACAGATTGCCGCCCTCGGGCGAAAGCTGGATGGATTGCTGAGTGAGGGTGCCTATGTCGAACGCGGCGAGCGTCGGGAGAACGTGACGTCTTTCAAGCAGGCGCTAGGGTGGCTGATGGACGAGGCGCGACGCGGCCAGCATATCCAGCGCTACAAGGGCTTGGGCGAGATGAACCCGGAACAGCTTTGGGAAACCACACTGGACCCGGAAACGCGTCGCCTGTTGCAGGTTCAGATCGAGGACGCTGTCAGCTCGGATGATATCTTCACTACGCTGATGGGTGACCAGGTCGAGCCACGTCGTGATTTTATTGAACAGAATGCACTGTCGGTATCCAACCTGGATGTCTAGGGCCTACCGGCTTACCGTTGCACAGTGATGCAAGGGCTTGAACCAGGCCAAATTGAATAAGTGTAAAGTTATAAAATTTGTAACATGCAGTATTAAAAGATTATTTTATTTGCGCAAAGACTATTTATGTTGTTAACTATATATTTCACCTAAAATAAACAGTTAGACAAACATAAATACAATAACCCTATTCACAGGCTTCACCCGGTATGCAGCAGGCTCTACGGGCTGTTCCACGCCATTCCGGTCCTGCCATCCATCGGGGCCGCGAGGTCAGGCCTGTGTCTTCAATGTGGTGATTTCCGCCATACGGTCCTCGATCCAGGTGGCGGCTTCATCCAGCAATTGCTGGGCCGATTTGCCGCTGCTCTCGATAGGCTCGCCGATGCGGACCTGGATGACGCCGGGGTGCTTGATGAAACTGCGCCGCGGCCAGTACTCGCCGGCGTTGTGGGCAACCGGTACGATCGGGTAGCCGGTTTGTTCCGCAAGTATTGCGCCTCCAATACGGTAATGCCCCTTCTGGCCCGGGGGTATGCGGGTTCCTTCGGGAAAGATGACGATCCAGTCGCCTTCATCCAGTCGCGCCTTGCCCTGTGTGACCAGTTGCCTGATTGCTGCACGGCCACTGCCACGACGGATGGCAATGCATTTCATCAGGGCCAGTCCCCAGCCAAAAAAGGGTATCCACATCAACTCTCGTTTGGCAACCCAGACCTGTATGGGAAAGATTTGCTGCAGCGCGATGGTCTCCCAGGTCGACTGGTGCTTGGCAAACACGATGGCGGCGCCGGTCGGGATGTTCCCGGAGCCGACGACCTCATGGGTAAGGTGGCAGGTCACCTTCAGCCACCACAGCATGAAATGCACCCAGGTTTGCACCAGCGCCCAGCGTGTGGATAACGGGAACGGGAAGGTGAACAGCAGCAACACGGCGTAGATCACGACAGAGACCGGGAACACGACCCAGAATGCAAGCGAGCGCAACCACAGGACCAGGGATGTGCCGTTGGATGTGCTGTCTGTGGCCATGGCAGTTCAGGGATGCGCGTGACCGAGCAAGCTCTCCACCGCGGAATAAAGATCGCCGTAGACCGGCACGCCGGGATCCAGCGCCGGCATGCCTGCGGTACCGAAACCCTTGCCGGTCTTCACCAGTATGGGCCGGGCACCGGCGGCCCGGGCCGCCCTGATATCGTTCAGTGAGTCACCGATAGCCGGCACATCGGTGAGCTTGATGCGCAGGCGGGAGGCGATGTCCAGTAACAGGCCTGGCCTTGGCTTGCGGCAAGTGCAGTCGTCCTGTGGTGCATGCGGACAGAAGAACACCGCGTCAATCACACCGCCTGATTCGACGATGCGTCGCCGCATGGTCTCGTTGACGCGTGCCAGGTCGTCGAGGTCGAGGCGTCCGCTGGCAATGGCCGGCTGGTTCATGGCGATGACCACGTGCCAGCCGGCCCGATGCAGGCGGGCAATGGCTTCCAGGCTGCCGCGAATCGGCTTCCAGTCGGATGGCGAGGCGATGCAGTCATCCACGTCCTCGTTGATGACGCCGTCACGGTCGAGGATTACGAGCTGCATCACGTGTCCCTGAACTCCGAAACACGGATGCGTCCGTTGATCATGCGCGACTCGCGTTTGCCGAGCTTTTCAAGCTTCTCCCAGAAGGCACCGGCCAGGTCAAAATCCGCAGCGATCGCGGTGCCAATCAGCAAAATGAACAGGTCGGCGCATTCCTCCGCAAGCTTGCCGGTGTCCTTGCCCTTGGTGACGCAGGCGGAAATCTCGCCCAGTTCCTCGGTCATCAGGGCAACGCGGTAAGCCAGTTCCTCGCCGCCGGTATTCCTGAAATCGTGCTTGTCATGGAATGCCTGTACGGCAGCCAGCATGCTTCTGTAGGAGTCGGTGTCAGACATCGCTAGGTACACTCCTGAAATATCTTCCTTATTGACATGGGATGAACCCGTCTGCAAGCGGTGAGCCGGCCCTCCCAAGACTGTCACCCGGCCTGTCAGCTTCTAATCGCGATGTGCCCGTGCGGTTGATGTTCGCAACCTCAGGGTTGCAGCAGCGAGATATCGGCTACCTGTAAAAACAGTTCCGACAGTGTGTTCAGCAGGGCCAGGCGGTTATCACGCAGTGCCGGATCCTCGACCATCACCATGACGTCATCGAAGAAGCGGTCGACCGGCGCCTGCAGTGCCGCCAGTCCGCACAGGGCGGTCGCGTAGTCGCGCGCCTCGTACAGCGGCTTGACCAGAGCGGTCTGATCAGTGAGCGCGGCGGCCAGCGCCAGCTCGGCAGGTTCCGTGAGGAGATCCTGGCGGTAGACTTGCGGAATCGCTGTCTCGCACTTGCGCAGGATGTTTCGAATGCGCTTGTTGGCGGCGGCCAGGCTGGCGGCCTCCGGCAATCCGTGAAAGGTCTTTACGGCCTGGATGCGGTAGTCGAAATCCAGCGGTCGTGACGGTCGTCGTGCCAGGACGGCGTCGAACACGAGGGTGTCACAGCCGGCGTCTGAATACCAGCTGCGCAGGCGTTCCATCATGAAGGTGTACAGGTCGTTGCCGATGGTGCGGGCCTTGAGTGTCTCGGGAAAACTGCCTGCCGCCTGATCGATGAGCGTATGCAGGTCGAGGTCGAGCTGTTTTTCGATCAGGATGCGCATCACGCCGAGCGCGGCGCGGCGCAGGCCGAACGGATCCCTGTCGCCGCTCGGTGGCTGGCCGATGGCGAAGATGCCGACCAGTGTGTCGAGGCGTTCCGCGATGGCCAGGGCCTGGCCTGTGGATGTGGCGGGTAATCCGTCGCCGGCATGGCGCGGCTGATACTGCTCGTCCAATGCTGTCGCAATTGCTGCGTCCTCACCGTCATGCAGGGCATAGTAGCGGCCCATGGTGCCCTGCAGCTCCGGGAACTCGAATACCATGCTGGTGACCAGGTCGCACTTGCACAAGGCGGCCGCGCGTCGCGCCTGTTCGACATCGAATCCCAGGGTGCCGGCGATATGTGTCGCCAGTCGCAGCCATGCGCCGCTGCCTGTCGCCCAGCGAGCCGAGCTGTTGCTGGAAGGTCACGCTGTCAAGCTGGGCTGCGCGGCTGGCCAGCGATCGCTTGCGATCCTGTGTCCAGAAAAATGCCGCATCCTCCAGGCGCGCACGGATGACACGCTCGTTGCCGGCCTTGACCTGGTCGGGGTCCTTGCTGGCGATATTGGCAACGGTGATGAAATAGGGCAGCAGTTTGTCGTCCGGTCCGGTAACCGGGAAAAACTTCTGGTGGTCCTGCATGCTGGAAATCAGTACCTCGGCGGGGACGTCGAGAAAGCGCCGGTCAAATTCACCGCTGATGGCGACCGGCCATTCCACCAGCGCGGTCACCTCGTCGAGCAGCTCCGCGTCGATGCGTGCGACACCGCCCAGTGCTGCTCCGGCCTCAGTCACCTGCGCGAGGATGCCATCCCGTCGCCTGTCCATATCGGCCATGACCATGCCGGTTTGCTCCAGTGTCTCGAGGTAGGCGGCAGGAGCCTTGACGGCGATCTCTTCGTTGTGGTGGAAACGGTGTCCGCGCGTGAAGCGGTTGCCGGTCATGCCAAGGATACTGTCTGTCACCGGCTCGTTGCCCAGCATCAGCAGTACCCAGTGAACCGGCCGGACGAATTCGAGGTCCGCATCACCCCAGCGCATGCGTCGTGCCACCGGTATGGCACGCAGCGCCTTTTCAACCAGCTCTGCAAGCAGTTCACCGGTCGGCCTGCCGGCCTCGGCCACAGTCCAGACCAGCCATGCGCCCTTGTCGGTTTCCAGCCGCTCCAGGTCGCCGACACCGACACCGCAGGAGCGCGCAAAACCCTCGGCCGGTTTGGTCGGTGTGCCATCGGCATCAAAGGCGGCCGCCAGCGCGGGACCGCGCCGGGTGATGGTACGGTCCGGCTGCTGCAGTGCCACGTCGCGAACCAGCACCGCCAGCCGGCGTGGCGTGGCGAAGGCCCGGCTGGCGCCGTGCCGAAGCTGGTATTCATCGAGCAGTCTGTCGATCGCGGCATGCAGGGCGTCGCGCATGTGCCGCAGGGATTTCGGCGGCAGTTCCTCGGTGCCGATTTCCAGCAGCAGGTCGCGTGTCGCCGTCATGCCGTTGCGCCAGCGAGCATCGGGAAGCCAAGGACCTCACGGCGCTGGTAATAGGCCTCCGCCACCTGGCGCGACAGCGTGCGTATGCGCAGGATATAGCGCTGTCGCTCGGTGACCGAGATGGCGCCGCGTGCATCGAGCAGGTTGAAGGTATGCGATGCCTTGAGCACCTGCTCGTATGCAGGTAACGGCAGTCCGGCCTCGATCAGGCGGCTGCTTTCGCGTTCGCAGACATCGAACCACTGCAACAGCGACCCGACATCTGCCTGCTCGAAATTGTAGGCCGACATCTCGACCTCGTTCTGATGATAGACATCACGGTAGGTGACCGGACCGTCCGGTCCCTGTGTCCAGGCCAGGTCGAACACACTGCCGACATCCTGCAGATACATCGCGATACGTTCCAGGCCGTAGGTGATCTCACCGGTCACGGGGCGGCATTCCAGGCCACCGACCTGCTGGAAGTAGGTAAACTGGGTGACTTCCATGCCGTTCAGCCAGACCTCCCAGCCCAGTCCCCATGCGCCCAGTGTGGGTGATTCCCAGTTGTCCTCGACGAAACGCACGTCATGTACCAGGGTGTCGATGCCCAGTTCGCGCAGGGAATCCAGATACAGCTCCTGGATGTCCGGCGGAGACGGTTTGAGCACCACCTGGAACTGGTAGTAGTGCTGCAGGCGATTGGGATTTTCACCGTAGCGGCCATCGGTCGGACGCCGGGAGGGCTGCACATAGGCGGCCCGCCAGGGTTCCGGGCCGATCGCCCGCAGGAACGTAGCGGGGTGGAACGTGCCGGCGCCGACCTCCATATCGTACGGCTGCAGCAGGGCGCAGCCCAGGCGACCCCAGTACTGCTGCAGCGCCAGGATCAGGTCCTGGAATGTTATCGGTGAGTCGGACACGGTCTGTTTCGCAGGGTTTAAAACTTGGCAGTATAGCCCCAGGCACCGGAAATTTTCACCAAGCTGTCGAATCGACGGCGAATTTACCTGCGTTGTCGTGACTTGATCAGGGCTTCTGTGATATAGCGAAATAACGGGACTGGTCGATCTAAAGCCCGGGCGGGTCATGGTCGACTTGTTACCTGAACAAACGGTGGAGAACGGACATGGCACGGCTCATTCTGGAACCCACAACCATTGCACAGTGGCAGAAACTGGTACAGGAGGCGCAGACCGCGTGCGACCGCAATATCGGCGAAACGCTGGAAAGCTACCTGGTGTTCCTGCTCATGCGCTTTAGCGACCGGCCACAGTGCACGGCGCGCATCATGGCGCAGGATTTTCTAGAGTCGCAGCACCTGTCCGGTGCGCATCGCATCGATCGCCTCCGTGAAGTCGGTGACCACTGCCTGCTGTTTTCCGGCCTGTTCCCGCAGCTGGCCGAACGACGCCTGGTACGCATCAGCTACTTCGTGAATATCGGGCGCGACTCGTACCGGCAGTTGTCCGATGTGCTGGACCGCGGGTGGGCAAGTGTCTACGGGCATCTTTCAGATGCCTTCATCATACTGATGGATATCCTGCATGCGATGCGTGAACTGGGCGGAGAGCCGCTGCTGACGCCGATCCAGGCCATGGAATTGTGGCAGGAGACAGGCAGCCGCCGCTGTTACCGGCAGGTCTGCAAGGACGGCCATGCCACGCCCATTACCGGCAACCTCGAAACCCACTGAATCCCTGCTCTTATTTTCATTTCTTAGCTGTGCATGGGTTAGAATGCCCGGTAATGTGACGGGCTGATTCCTGCCGCAGGGAAGCAAGGGTCACGAGCAATCGCTATCAGTACCTGAAACCGGCAACCGTATCGAGCCCTTGTCACGCGGAAAGTTGCATTGACTGTATTCCCGGGCCGGTCCGCGCGCTGCCCGATCTCGCGGCGGTTCATCCCGGCAATTGTTTGTCCCGACAGCAGCGTATCATGATTGTTCCACGTAAAGCCGTTGCACTGATATCCGGAGGACTCGACTCCTTGCTCGCCGCGCGCGTCGTCCTGGACCAGGGCGTGCATGTCGAGGGCATCAATTTTTTTACCGGTTTCTGTGTCGAGGGCCATACACACGCCATACGCAGGCAGGACCGCGATCGTCCGAAGCGCAACAACGCACTGTGGTCGGCCGAACAACTCGGCATCAAGCTGCACATCGTCGACATCATCGACGAGTACAAGGATATCGTGATCAATCCCAGGCACGGTTACGGCGCGAACCTCAATCCGTGTCTGGACTGCAAGATCTTCATGGTCAACAAGGCGCGTGACTGGATGGATGCGCACGGTTTCGATTTCATCATCACCGGCGAAGTCATCGGGCAGCGGCCGATGTCGCAACGCAAGGACACCATGCCAGTGGTGGCGCGCGACTCGGGTGCCGGGGACCGTCTGGTGCGTCCGTTGTGCGCAAAAAACCTGCCGCCCACGCTGCCCGAGCGGGAAGGCTGGCTGGATCGCGAGCGACTGCACGGATTCAGCGGGCGTTCGCGCAAGCCGCAAATCGCACTCGCGGCAGGCTACGGTATCGAGGACTTCGCGCAGCCGGCCGGCGGTTGCTGCTTTCTCACCGACCGGCAGTACGCCGTCAAGCTGGAGGATCTCTGGAAAACCCGCGGCAGGCGTGACTACGAACTCGATGACATCATGCTGCTGAAGGTCGGCCGCCACTTGCGCCCGCGTCCACATTTCAAGATGATCGTCGGGCGCGAGGAAGGTGAAAACCATTTCCTCGAGGGTTACCGGAAACGTTTCGTGCACATGTTTCCAAGCAGCCACACTGGTCCGCTGGTGCTGCTTGATGGTGAAGTAAGTGCGGATGACATCGAGCTCGCCGCGCGCCTGACCGCGCGCTTCAGTAAGGGACGTGACGCTGCCCGGGTGACCGTCGAGATATGTGACATGACAGGGTCAACGCGAACACTCGACGTCGAGCCAATGCGGGTCGGACAGATTCCGCAGGGCTGGTATCTGTGAGTATTCGCATTATCGACGCCCGCAACCTGTTGTGTCCCATGCCGGTGATACGAACTCAGGATGCGGTTGCCAAATGCCGTCCGGGCGACGAACTGCAGGTGCGCTGTACGGACCCCGGGGTGGTACACGATATCCCGGCCTGGTGTCGCGTGCACGGTCACCTGGTGCGCGGGATTGTACGCGAGGATCGCGAAATCATTATCGATATCACCGTCGGTAAGTCTGATTAGGCACCATGGGCCAGACACTCCTGCCTGATCCGCGCAACCTGCGCTATCGCGAAATACGCAAGGTCACGCTGATCGGTTCCGTCGTTGATCTGATACTTGGCGTAGTGAAAATCATGATCGGTCTGGCCGCCGGTTCGGAGGCGCTGATTGCCGACGGCGTGCATTCACTGTCGGATCTGGCGACGGATTTCCTTGTGCTGTTTGCGGCCAAGCACGCCCACCGGGAGGCCGATGAGGATCATCCCTATGGCCACGGACGTATCGAAACGGTCGCGACCGTGGCGCTGGGCGTTACGCTGGTGATTGTGGCGGTCGGTATCAGCATCGATGCCTTCAGTCGCATGTCCTCCGGGGAGAGGCTGCTGCTTCACGGCAGCTGGGCACTGTTGATAGCGCTGATATCGGTCGTCTCCAAGGAAATAATCTACCAGTACACAGCGCGCGTGGCGCGCCGCCTGCGTTCCAACATGCTGCATGCGAACGCCTGGCACAGTCGCAGTGATGCGATTTCGTCGATCATCGTGGTCATCGGTGTCGGCGGTGCCATGGCGGGGTATACCTATCTGGACGAGGTCGCCGCGATCGCTGTCGCACTGATGATCGCCAAGATCGGCTGGGACCTGTTGTGGACGAGTCTGCAGGAACTCATCGACAAGGCGCTGGAGCCGGAACTGGTCGAGGAAATCCGCCGGGCGATCCTCGGCGTGGGTGGCGTGCGCGCCTGTCACATGTTGCGCACGCGCACCAGCGGCAGCGATTCACTGGTCGATGTGCATATCCAGGTGGACCCCACCCTGAGTGTTTCGGAAGGTCACCAGATCGGCGAGCGGGTACGCCGGCAGCTAATCAGTGAAGTCGAACACGTCGCCGATGTCACCGTCCACATCGATCCCGAGGATGACGAGCAGGCCTCGCCCTGCGACCAGCTGCCGTTGCGCGACGAGGTGCTGCGCCGTCTCAGGCAGGAATGGCAGGGGCTGGATCACGAGCAGTGGCTCGACAGGGTCGTGCTGCATTACCTGGACGGCAGGGTGCACGTGGACGTGTTCGTGCGCAAGGGCGATTTGTCTGCGGAACGGCTGGACAGGCTGGCCGGTGCGATCCGCGAGCACGCCGCACGTGCTGAAGATATTGGCGATGTGCAGGTGTACACAGGCGAATAGTGCACAATAATGGTGCATGTAAATTGAGATGCGCACTATATTAGTGCGGCAAGTGCGGAGAGGGGGCACGTAACCCCGTGAAATTTTTACGTATGCCGTATAAATCTCTCGTGGCATAATTCCTGCTTTCTGACACAACCAGGTTTCGAGTGTTTTTCAAGGCTGTCGCGCCGCGGATCGGCAGGCACGGCAGGTAAATCTATTACTGAGCGGTTATCTGGAGGGGTAGTAATGTCTGCAATCAAGGTTTTGAAGACAATCAAGGACAACAAGGTCAAGTATGTAGACCTGCGCTTCACCGACACGATAGGCAAGGAGCAACACGTGTCGCTGCCGGCCAGTGTCATCGGCGATGAATTTTTCAAAAGTGGCAAGATGTTCGACGGCTCCAGCATCAGTGGCTGGAAGGGCATCAACGATTCCGACATGGTGCTGATGCCGGACTCTGACACGGCCGTGATGGACCTGTTCAGCGACGAACCCACCCTGATCATCCGCTGCGATATCCTCGAACCCACAACCATGCAGGGCTATGACCGCGACCCGCGTTCAATCGCGCGTCGTGCAGAGGAATATCTCAAGTCGACCAAGATTGCGGATGCCGCCTACTTCGGTCCGGAACCGGAATTTTTCGTGCTGGATGACGTGCGCTGGGGTTCCGACATGAGCGGTTCCTTCTGCAAGATCGATTCTGAAGAGGCCTCCTGGAATGCGGCACGCGTCTATGAGGATGGCAACATCGGCCACCGTCCGACCGTCAAGGGCGGTTATTTCCCGGTGCCACCGGTTGATTCGCTGCACGACCTGCGTGGCGCAATGTGTCTGGCGCTGGAAGAGATGGGTGTACCGGTGGAAGTTCACCATCATGAAGTCGCCACCGCCGGCCAGTGCGAAATCGGTACCCGATACGACACGCTGGTGCGTCGCGCCGACATGAACATGATACTGAAATATGTCGTGCATAATGTTGCGCATGGCTATGGCAAGACGGCCACGTTCATGCCCAAGCCGATCGTCGGCGACAACGGCAGCGGCATGCACGTGCACCAGTCACTGGGCAAGGCCGGCAAGAATATTTTTACCGGTAACAAGTACGGCGGACTGTCCCAGCTGGCCCTGTACTACATCGGCGGCATCTTCAAGCATGCACGTGCAATCAATGCGTTCACAAACCCGGGTACCAACAGCTACAAGCGCCTGGTACCGGGATTCGAGGCACCGGTCATGCTGGCCTACTCGGCGCGCAACCGTTCCGCTTCGATTCGCATTCCCTACGACGCCAATCCGAAGGCGCGTCGAATCGAGGTGCGTTTCCCGGATCCGTCGTGCAATCCATACCTGGGATTCTCGGCCATGATGCTGGCCGGTCTGGACGGCATACTGAACAAGATCGATCCGGGCGATGCCCTGGACAAGGATCTGTACGACCTGCCGCGCGAGGAAGCAAAGATGATCCCGCAGGTCTGCAGCTCGCTGGACCAGGCGCTGGATGCCATGGACAAGGACCGCAAGTTCCTGACGGTGGGTGGCGTGTTCAGTGACGACATGATCGATGCCTATATCGAACTGAAGATGAATGATGTCACGCGAATGCGCATGACGACCCACCCGGTCGAATTCGACATGTACTACAGCCTCTGATCCACACGTCGGCAAGGCTGATAAAGAAGCGCCCTTCGGGGCGCTTCTTTTTGGCCCTGGACAACTGCGGCTGACACGCCAGCAGTGCCCTGAGCACGTACGCTTGTCATGCAATGGTGGCCCGAAACCGGGGTTTTGCGGAATTCACGTGCAATCCCGGCCGGGATTACTTGACCAACACCAGAAAAAGCCCCATAAACATACCTAGTGCGGAAAAACCGGGACAAGGTGGAAATCATGAAATATTATGGATACATACTGGTTTTATTGGCAGCTACGGCACAGGCGGAAGTCTATAAATCCATCAATGCCGACGGTGAGATAATCTACAGCGACGTGCCTACACGGGGCGCAAAGCGTGTACAGTTGCCGGCATTGCCGACCTACACCCCTGCGCCGCTACCGGTGGCACCGGCGCCCGTCAGCCCAAAACAGGCTGCCGGTACTGCTTACAGCGGATTTTCGATGACCAGTCCGCGTGATGACGAAACCATTCGCAGCAATGCCGGTATCGTGAACCTGTCTGTAACGCTGGAACCGGGATTGCAGATCGAGGAAGGGCACAGAATCCAGTATTTTCTGGATGACAAGCCACAGGGCAAGCCTGTCGCCCGCACGAGCAGCAGCTTCAATAACGTCGACCGCGGTACGCACAGGGTGTCTGCCACGGTGATTGATGAAAGCGGCGCATCGATAATCAAAACCGCACCGGTGACGGTGCACATCATGCGTGTTGCCATCCTGCATCCGAACAATCCGCTCAATCCCGCCAACCAGGGCAGCAATAACGGTGCAGGTACCGGCGGTACCAGCGGTTCCGGCAACGGCAGCAGCAATGGCAGTAACACCGGCTCCAGCGGCAGTAAGGCTCAGTCCGGCTCCAGCGGCGGTAATGCCGGCGCCAGCGGCGATAGTGGCGGTAGTGCTGCCGGCAGCACGGGCAGTTCGTCCAGATCGGTTGGCTTCTAGCGGCGCCCGCGGGCAGTAAATCATATTGCCCCTGTTACACCGTGGGGTGCGACCCGACATGTAGCCCTGTCGCACTAAATTGGTGCATAATCCCATTCAAGTGCCGTGCACAACGCCAGTTCACGGTGCCCGATAATTTATTTATCTTGCTGTATTCATTATCTATTTTTTAACCTTAGGGGCGCGTTGTCCTGGCACTCCGTTCTGGTTTGTTTATTGCAGTAGTCACGGCATGCCATCGGATACACCCATACCCCGCATCGCTGCCAGGCGCGTACTCGACAACCTGAGCACGGCGGTGCTGGTATTCGACAGTCAGTCGCGCCTGGTGTATCTGAATCAGGCCGGTGAAATCATGCTGGCACACAGCGCGCGTTATGCCTGCGGCCGTTCCGTGTATGAACTGGTATCCAATGCCGGGGTGCTGATCGAGCAGCTTACCGGCGCCATCACCCGGCAACAGGTCATTGCCAAGCGTGGCTGCCTGCTGGCGTTGCCGGATGCGCCGGATTTGAAGGTCAACTGTACGTTCACTCCCGTAACGGAGTCGAACCATGTGCAATTCGTACAGCTTGAGCTGCATCAGGTCGACCATCACCTGCGCGTCGAGCAGGAGGAATTGCTCATCAACCAGCAGGAGGCAACACATGCGCTGGTGCGTGGCCTCGCGCACGAGATCAAGAACCCGCTGGGTGGATTGCGTGGTGCGGCGCAATTGCTGGAACGCGAAATCAGGGACACATCGCTGAAAGAATACACGCGCATCATTATCGGGGAAGCCGATCGTCTGCAAGCGTTGATGGATCGGATGCTGGGGCCAAACAGCTTGCCGAACATGCAGCCGGTGAACATCCACCGGGTACTGGAAAGGGTGCGTGAACTGGTTATCGCGGAAGCCGGACAAGGACTGCTGATTTTCCAGGATTACGACCCCAGCCTGCCCGACCTCAATGCCGATGCGGACCAGCTCATTCAGGCAATACTCAACATCGTTCGCAACGCCTGTCAGGCGCTCGACGGGAAGGGAGAAATCATCCTGCGCACACGTGTTTTGCGCAATTTCAATATCGGTGCGCGCAAGCACCGTCTCATTGCACGCATAGAAATTATAGACAATGGTCCGGGTATCGACGAGGAACTGCGCAAGAAAATTTTCTACCCGATGGTTACCAACCGCAGTGATGGCAGTGGGCTGGGCCTGTCCATTGCACAGGCACTCGTCAGCCGTCACCACGGATTGATCGAGTGCAACAGCCAGCCCGGGGAAACAACATTCATTATCCTGATACCACTGGATGAATTGCATGGAGCATAGCAACAAGGTTTTCGTTATTGATGATGACAGGTCGATACGCTGGGTGCTTGACAAGGCGCTTACCACGGCAAACCTGCAGGTCGAGAGTTTCGATTCCGGTGATACGGCACTTGCTGCGATCGATCGCGAGGAACCGGCGGTCATCCTGACGGACATTCGCATGCCGGGAATCGATGGTCTGGATCTGCTCGAGCGTATCCAGGCATCACATCCCGAGTTGCCGGTTATTATCATGACCGCACACTCCGATCTCGACAGTGCGGTTGCTGCGTTCAAGGGGGGTGCATTCGAGTACCTGCCCAAGCCGTTTGATATCGACGACGCGGTAGCGCTCGTGAGCCGTGCACTCGAGGCGCGTGCCCAGCATCCAACAACGGCTGTTGCAACAGACAATCGGCGGGTGCCCGAAATCATCGGCAAGGCTCCGGCGATGCAGGAAGTGTTTCGGGCGATCGGTCGACTGGCAAATTCCAACGCGACAGTACTGATCAACGGGGAATCGGGCACCGGCAAGGAACTGGTGGCACTGGCATTGCATCGCCACAGCCAGCGTTCCACCAAGCCGTTCGTTGCGCTTAACATGGCAGCGATACCGCGTGACCTGCTCGAGTCGGAACTGTTCGGGCATGAGCGCGGTGCGTTCACCGGTGCGCAGAACCGGCGGACGGGACGGTTTGAGCAGGCCGACAGTGGCACGCTGATGCTGGACGAGATCGGCGATATGCCAGCAGAACTGCAAACCCGCCTGTTGCGTGTGCTTGCGGACGGCGAATTCTACCCGGTTGGCGCGCACACGCCGAAAAAGGTGGATGTGCGCATCATCGCAGCAACTCACCAGGACCTGGAGACACTGGTGAAGGAAGGCAGGTTCCGCGAGGACCTGTTTCACCGCCTCAACGTCATTCGCCTGCAGCTGCCACCACTGCGTGAACGGCGTGAGGATATCCCTGCGCTGTTGCAGCATTTCCTGGGTCTGGCCGCCAGCGAGCTGGCCGTGGATGCAAAGTCACTGTCGCGCGAAGCCATTACGTATCTTGCAAAACTTGACTGGCCTGGCAATGTCAGGCAGCTCGAGAACCTGTGTCGCTGGCTCACGGTCATGGCGCCTGGCCAGGAAATTCATGTCGAGGACCTGCCCAATGACCTGGACGGGGCGGTGCGTGATGCGGAACCGGCAGGCGAGAGCTGGCAGGCGACCTTGCGAAAGTGGGCCCAGCAGCAGCTGGCCAGCGGGTCCAGACGGTTACTGGATGATGCGCTGCCGGCCTTTGAGCGTACCCTGATCGAGGTTGCGCTACAGCAAACCGGCGGTCACCGTCAGGAAGCGGCCCGCCTGCTTGGCTGGGGACGCAATACCCTCACGCGCAAGCTTAAGGAGCTCGAGATGAAATAGTCGTCCTCCTGATGTCCGCAGTAAGGAACACTTCGCATTCAGGCGAATGTGCCCTGCAAGGCGGACGCAAAGGAACAAGCAGTTGCTGTGCACAATGTACAGCGCTACATCCGGCTTTTTTACTGACGGCGATAATGCGGTTCCCGCATCGTGTCGTGGCCGGTGCAACGGGAGCAAGCTGCCGCTTTCTGCGCCGGTCCGCTGATTGATCGGGACGGCCGGGTGCGCTGTCGATCCCGTCTGCCGTGATCCTGTGTAGAAGGCGCCGTGAAGACCGCTGCCTGCCAGCCGCTCACATGCTGCAGGCGCTGGCGCTGTCATGCAGCGTGAGGCTGCCGATGAGCGGGGTGATGTTGTCCAGCTGGTGTTGTTCGAGGTAGTCGAGAATGCCGGCGTTGATACGGCGGCAGACCAGCGGGTCGTAGAACAGCGCGGTGCCGATGCCGACGGCGCTGGCGCCAGCGATGAGAAACTCGATGGCATCCGTGGCGCTGGTGATCCCGCCCTGGCCGATGATGGGGATATTGTGTTGCCGGCACACCTGGTAGACCTGGTGGACCTTGAGCAGCGCAACCGGCTTGATGGCGGGGCCGGACAACCCGCCCTGGTTGTTGCCGATGACCGGAGTGCGCGTCTCGATATCGATGGCCATGCCCATCAGGGTATTGATCACGGCGAAGGCGTCGCTGCCGGCCTCGATGCAACGCCGCGCGTTTTCTGCGATATCGGTCTGGTTGGGAGACAGCTTGGTGACGAGCGGCTTGCCGGTGACCGCACGGCAGGCGGAGACGACACGTGCCGACATGTCAGGGTCGTTGCCGAAGGCAACTCCGCCTTCCTTCACATTCGGGCAGGAGATATTGATCTCGATGGCATCGATCGGTGAATTATCGAAGCGGCGGGTGACCTCGACGTATTCTTCCACGGTGGAGCCGGATACGTTGGCGATAAAGCGCGTTTCACTGAAATCCAGTTCCGGGAGCGTCTTGCTGACGACGTGATCAGCCCCTGGATTCTGCAGGCCTATGGCGTTGAGCATGCCGGCGGGCGTTTCCGTAATCCGGTGTGGCCGGTTACCGAGACGCGGCAACAGCGTGGTGCCCTTGAGACAGACCGCACCGACATCGCAGTTGGAAAAGCCTTCGACGCGGGTGTATTCTTCGCCGAAGCCGACGCAGCCGGAGAGCAGTACCAGCGGCGTTGCAAACGACAATCCGCAGAAGTCCACCTTGAGTTTTTGCTTGTCAGTACCGCCCATCGGCATCAGGGTCCTGCAAGGGTGAGAGATGTTTCATGTGGTACTTTACCAGCCGGAAATTCCTCCGAATACCGGCAATATCATACGCCTTTGCGCCAACACGGGCAGCACGCTGCACCTGATACACCCGCTCGGCTTCGAGCTCGATGACCGCAGGCTGCGGCGCGCAGGGCTGGACTACCGCGAGTTTGCGGTGGTCGAGGAGCATGCCTCGCTCGCTGCGTTTGCGCTGGCCGTGCAGCCGGCCAGTATCCGCGCCGTCTCGACCCGGGGCGCGCGTGTTTACTCGGAGATCACCTATCAACCGGATGATGCATTCCTGTTCGGGCCGGAAACACGAGGTCTTCCGGGCGAACTCCTCGATGCGCTCGGTGCGGACGCCGTGCTGCGCGTGCCGATGTTGCGGTCCAGCCGCAGTCTGAACCTTTCCAACGCGGTAGCGGTGCTGGTCTACGAGGCATGGCGCCAGCAGGGCTTCAGGGGTTCGACAGATTCACTCTGAACGGATGTCTTCGCGCGACAGCAGGTTATGCACGGCCGCGTGCGGCGTAAGACCCTCATGCAATACCCGGAAGACCTGTTCCGAGATCGGCATTTCGACACGGTAGGTCCGGGCAAGCTGAACGACTTCATGTGCGGTATTGAAGCCCTCGATGACCTGGCCAATATCCCTGACAGCGACATCCAGTGCCGTGCCCCGCCCGAGCGCCAGCCCAAGACGGCGGTTGCGTGACAGGTCATCGGTGCACGTGAGGATGAGATCGCCCATGCCTGCGAGTCCCATCAGGGTCTCGCGCCGTGCCCCCATGGCGTCGCCGAGCCGTATGATTTCCGCAAGGCCGCGTGTGATCAGCGCGGCACGACTGTTGGCACCCAGATGCAGGCCGTCGGTGATTCCGGAGGCTATGGCAAGGACATTCTTTACTGTCCCACCGAGCTGCACGCCCAGCATGTCGTCACTGGTATACACGCGCATGACATCGCCATGCAGGCGCGCGGCCAGATCGTTTGCGAACACCGCATTGGTGGAGGCAACCGTCAGTGCAGTCGGCAGGCCCCTGGCTACCTCGAGCGCAAAGGTCGGGCCGGACAGGACGGCAGCCGGATATTTCGTTCCCGTCACTTCTTCAAGCACGTCGCTCATGAACTTGCCGCTGCCGTATTCCAGGCCCTTGGTTGCCCACGCGATGCGCATGCGATCGTCGAGCAGCGGCATCATCCGCACAAGCACCTCCCTGAAGGCATGACTGGGTACTACGACCAGCAGATCGCGGGACTTGCCGATGGCGGCAGGCAGATCTGATTCGACAACCAGACTGGCCGGAAACGGGATGTCCGGAAGATACACCATGTTCCGGCGTTCCCCGGCGAGGGTGCGCATGAATTCGGGTTGATGACCCCAGAGGCAGGTTGCGTTGTTGTTCGACGCCAGGCGTATCGCCAGTGCCGTGCCCCAGGAGCCGGCGCCAAGGACGGTAATCGGTTTGTGGATCATGATCTCAGGGTCTGGCCGTCCGCACCTGGTGACGTCGAGGGATCATGGATGCGGCATCAGGTACGTTTCAGTTGCTGGCCGTTTCCCGCTGTTCGCCCGCTTCTGCAAACCGCTTCTTGTACAGCACTTCGAAATTGACCGGTGCAAGCAGTAATTGCGGGAACCCGCCCCGCGTGACGAGATCGGACACGACGAAAGCCGCATACGGGTAAAGCATGCGCAGACAATAGACGTTGAGGACCCTGTGCAGTCGATCCGCATCGAAGCCCTGCAGGTAGAAGATCCCGGCCTGCTGCACCTCGGCGAGGTAGGCTACCTTGTCCTCGATCTTCGTTGTCACCGACAGTGTAAGCACCACTTCATAATGGCTGTCAGGCAGCTCAGTAGCCTGCTGGCCAAGATCCACATTGAGGACCGGTTTCCATCCCCTGGTGAAGATCTCCGGCGAATTCGGCGTCTCGAAGGAGATGTCCTTGATGTAGACCTTCTGGTTTTGTATGCCAGTGCTGTGTTCCGGATTCCGGTCGGCGTCCTGTTCGTGTTCGGCCATGGCTGGTTTCCCTGAAGATGTTAGGTTGTTGTGTTGTGACGCCCTGGGTGGACGGATCTGTCTAGTTGCTTCTGGCAAGCGGCAGTTCGGCCTTTTGCCAGCCGAGTATGCCGCCTTTCAGGTTATACACGGATGTGAAGCCCTGCTTGCGCAGTGTTCTGCAGAATGCGACCGACCGGCTGCCGCTGTTGCAGTAGACAATCACGGGCCGGTTGCGGTATTTATCGAGTACTGCAAGGTTTTCCTGCGATGGAACATGCCTTGCATTGACGATGTGGCCGTTGCGGTATTCATCGTCACTGCGCATGTCGACCATAATGGCATTGTCGTGATTGAGCATGCGGGTAGCCTCCCCGGGTCCCAGCTCGCTCGTACCGCTCAGTCGTTGCCGGATTTCGCCGCCGACCAGCATGGCGAGAATGACAAACAGCGCCAGCACCAGGACCAGGTGATTTCCGCTGAATTCAATAAGCTGGCTGATATCCATGGGTTCCCCGGGGACAGGCTGTCGCTACAGCTGGTCGTGTCTCCTGTTGAAGATACATTGCCGGGCCGTGGGATCGGCGGGACGCGTCAGGGGCTGGTACAGAATACTTCACGCATCATGCTGATCAGCCTGAGCGTGCGCGCATCTCCAACGCGGTAATAAACGCGGTTGGCATCCTTGCGCGAGGCCAGGATGCCCTTGTCACGGAGGATGGCGAGATGTTGTGAGATGTTGCTCTGCGATGTGCCTACTCGCTCGACGATATCCTGCACACTGATCTCCTGGTCGCCCAGGGTACACAGTATTTTCAGCCGTAGCGGATGTGACATGGCCTTGAGCGAGCGTGAGGCCCGATCAATGTCTTCAGCACGGGTAATCAGTATTTCTTCGCTCGCTGTCATCCAACAGCCCCTCTGTGTGTGTGAAGAGTTACATGTACCTGCATTCATTATTAAAACATTATACAATAATAAACCACCCGGGCCACAAGCGCTGAACAATAAACCGGCCCGGCTGAGCCTGTCTGCACCACCCTGCCATTTTGAACCTGCCCGCAGAGATGGCTATGTAATGCATGATAATTTAGACTTCTCCCCCGATACTATGACTGGACAGCAAAAACAGCATCGGAATCGCCCGGCAAGGCCCATGGTATTACTGATCCTGGATGGCTGGGGCTTCAGCGACAAACCGCAGCACAACGCCATTGCAGCAGCGCGCAAGCCGGTGTGGGATGCGCTCTGGGAGTCCTATCCGCACATGCTGATCCGTACCTCGGGGGCCGCCGTTGGCCTGCCGGCCGACCAGATGGGCAACTCCGAGGTAGGCCACCTGAACCTCGGCGCCGGACGTGTCGTGTACCAGGAATTTACCCGCGTCAGCCGGGCCATCAAGACCGGTTCGTTCTTCACCAACCTGACCCTGACCGATGCCGCTGACAAGGCCGTCGAGAGTGGCCGCGCCGTGCACATTCTCGGCCTGCTGTCGCCCGGTGGGGTGCACAGCCATGAAGAACACATCCATGCCATGGTCGAGCTTGCCGTACAGCGGGGTGTGAAGCAGGTTTACCTGCATGCCTTCCTCGATGGTCGCGACACACCACCGCACAGCGCCAGGGCGTCCATCCAGGCCATGGAGGACCAGTTCAAAAGATTGCAGGGTGGCCGCTTTGCCTCCGTCATCGGCCGCTACTACGCCATGGATCGCGATCATCACTGGCCGCGTATCCAGGCGGCCTATGATTTGATCACGCAGGGCAAGGCGGATTACGTCGCGACCGACGCGCTGGGCGCGCTCGAGCAGGCCTATGCGCGTGGCGAAAGCGACGAATTCGTCAAGGCCACGTCCATCGTCCCCGCGGGAACGCAGCCGGTGAACATCGTGGATGGTGATATCGTCATTTTCATGAATTACCGTTCCGATCGTGCCCGACAGATCACGCGGCCGTTCATAGAAACCGAATTCGACGGTTTTGTGCGCGTGGTTCAGCCCCGGCTCGGTGATTTTGTCAGCCTGACCGAATACAAGTCGGATTTCAGCGTACACGTCGCCTATCCGGCCGAACGGCTGAAAAATGTGTTCGGGGAATACATTTCCAGCCATGGCCTGCGCCAGCTGCGCCTGGCTGAAACGGAAAAATACGCCCATGTCACTTTTTTCTTTAACGGAGGTGTTGAACAGCCGTTCGAGGGTGAGGAACGCGTGCTCGTGAAGTCACCGATGGTGGCAACCTATGACCTTCAGCCCGAGATGAGCGCCGTCGAGGTCACTGACCGCCTGGTGGAGGCACTGCAAGGCGGCACCTTCGATGTCATCATCTGCAATTACGCCAATGCCGATATGGTCGGTCATTCCGGGAGGTTTGACGCGACAGTCAAGGCCATCGAGGCGCTCGATCAGGCGCTGGGACGGGTACTGAAGGCCGTCCAGGAATGCGGTGGCGAAATGCTGATAACCGCGGATCACGGCAATGCCGAGCAGATGCTGGATGAGGAAGCCGGCCAGCCGCACACGGCGCATACCAGCAACCTGGTGCCGCTGATCTACGTGGGACGACCGGCGCTGATGGCCGAGCACGGGGCCCTGTCCGATGTGATACCCAGCATGATGTACCTGATGAACATGGAGATTCCGCCGGAAATGACCGGCACCCCGCTGCTGACCCTGCGCCCTGAAAGCGATGCCGGCGACGCGCCGGAAGCACCCGTAGAAATGCATGGCTGACAGGCAGGTCACGGATCCGGCAAACAGCCCGTGTTCGCGCCGCGCGCATGGCCATGCAGAAATTTCCGCCACTGCGGCCATCATCCCGCTGATCCTTGCCGTCGTGCTGTTGGCCGTGTTCAGCGGCAGGTGGACGCTTGCCGCCGGGAACGACCGGATTGCACAGGAGACGGAAAAACTGCAGCTGTTGCGTGAACGTATCAGCAAGCTCAAGGGCGAGCTGGAATCAGTGCGCGGCCAGCACGATACACAGCAGGCGGCGCTGGAAGAGATCGACAAGGCGATCGGCGTGACCTCTGCCGAACTGCGCAGGCTCGGCGGTCAGGAGGATGCGGCACGGCAGGAGCTGGCCCGTCTCGAAGGCGAGCGCGATGCCGTCAGGTCAAGGCTCATCGGGATGCGCGCCGTGCTGGCAAGGGAATTGCTGGCGGCTTACCGCAACGGCCGTCAGGAACGCATCAAGCTGTTGCTGAACCAGGATGATCCCGCCGTGGTCGGACGCGTTCTGGCCTACCAGGGATACTTCACGCGGGCACGCACCCGGCGCATGAAGGCGTTTCGCGACTCGCTCGACCAGTTGCATGACGCGGAACAGGTGCTGCTCGAACAACAGGCGGTGCTGGCAGGATTGCGTGCCGAACAGGAACAGAAATCGGCGCAGCTCGTCGCGGAAAAAGACCGCCAGGGCGGTATTCTCGCGGATCTGAAACGGCGTCTGGCAGGCGGGACATCGCAGCTCTCCGAACTCGAGGCGGACGAGCAGCGTGTCAATACCCTGCTGGCATCGCTGCAGCAGGCCCTGCGGGATATCCAGGATGACGCCGTGCGCCGGCAGCACCTGCGTGCGCTCAAGGGCAAGCTGGAATGGCCGGTGGCTGGCACCATCAGTATGCGCTTTGGCGCGCAGCAGGCCGCCGGCAAGATGCGGTCGCGGGGTGTCCATATCGCCACGCGCTCCGGGGCGGACATTCACGCAATCGCACGCGGGCGCGTGGTATTTTCCGACTGGTTACGAGGATTTGGCCTGTTGATGATCCTCGACCATGGTGACGGTTACATGTCGCTGTACGGTGAAAACAGCAGCCTTTATAAGGGCGTCGGAGAATGGGTCGGGCGTGGTGACGTCATTGCCGCGGCCGGCAACAGCGGCGGGCAGTTGCGCACCGGACTGTATCTCGAGTTGCGCAAGGACGGCCAGCCAGTCAACCCGGATGGCTGGTTCAAGGGTCAACCGGCATCGTTGCGGGCGGGCCGCACGGGTGCCGGGGGCGGTTGAATCTAATCCGGTTTTGCATGTCATAACAGCGATCGGGCCAGGCATTCATGCACCAATCAAGGAGTTTCGTATCAAGCCGATACCGCTTCTGGCAACGCTGTGATAATGTTGATGTTTCCCGATAACAGCGCAACGGCTTGCAGCACCCTGCGGGACACCGACCGGTTGACGCACTACGGACACGAGAGATGAAACTCAAACTGAATACGAATTTTCACAGTTATTTACTCCTGCTGATCGGCCTGATGACGGGCGTACTGGTCTCTATCGGACACGGTGTGTGGGCCGAACGCGAGACTGCACAGGCGACGACCCTGCCGATCGAGGAACTGCGCACCTTCAGCGATGTGTTCGGACGGATCAAGAATGACTACGTTGTCGATGTCGATGACAAGGAACTGATCGAAAACGCCATACGTGGCATGCTGTCAGGCCTCGATCCGCATTCCTCCTATCTGGATTCAGAGCAGTTCAATGAATTGCAGGTCGGTACGACCGGTCAGTTTGGTGGTCTGGGTATCGAGGTCGGCATGGAAGACGGTTTCGTCAAGGTGATTGCACCGATTGACGACACGCCTGCACAACGTGCGGGCATACAGTCGGGAGACCTCGTAATACGGCTGGATGAAACCCCGGTCAAGGGCATGACGCTCAACGAGGCGGTAAAGATCATGCGCGGCGAACCGGGGAGTGACATCGTGCTGACTGTTGTACGGGAAGGCGTTGATCAGCCGATCAAGTTCACCATTACGCGTGACATCATCAAGGTGAAGAGTGTCAAGGCGCGCATGCTCGATCCCGGCTACGGCTATCTGCGGATTTCACAGTTCCAGTCGAAAACTGCAAACAACATGGTCGACGCGATCAACGACCTCAAGAAGAAGAGCAGCGGCAAGCTTAACGGCCTGGTACTCGATCTGCGCAATAATCCGGGCGGTGTTCTCAACGGTGCCGTTGCCGTTTCCGATGCCTTCCTTACCAAGGGACTGATCGTCTACACGGAAGGTCGCATCGCTGATTCCAGGCTGCGCTTCAATGCCACGCCGGATGACATCCTGGACGGCGCGCCGCTGGTAGTGCTGGTTAACCAGGGCTCGGCCTCGGCCTCGGAGATCGTCGCCGGTGCACTGCAGGATCACAAGCGCGCCATCATCATGGGTGCGAAGACCTTTGGCAAGGGCTCGGTGCAGACCATCCTGCCGCTGAGCAATGATTCGGCACTCAAGCTGACCACGGCACGCTACTACACGCCGTCGGGACGTTCCATTCAGGCCGAGGGGATTACCCCGGATATCGAGCTCCAGCCGGTGCAGGTATCCGCGGTGGACAAGGACATCGAGCCGCTGAAAGAGGCGAACCTGTCCAAGCATCTCGAGAACGGCAAGATGCACGATAAGGAAAAGTCCGAGGACGACAAGACGAATGGAGAAGCGAGCAAGTTGCTGAAGGACGATTACATGCTGTACGAGGCACTCAACCTGCTCAAGGGCCTCTCGATCCTGCAGGCGCGCATGCAATAAATCCGGTAACGCCGGATGACGACACGACCGTCAGGCTGGCAGTTTGTTTGCGTATTCTGCCTGGCGTGCCTGTCACTCGCCGTTGCGGGGCAGCCGGCCCCGGGTACGGGCGGTCGGCCGCTCCCTGCCATTGCCCTGATCATCGATGACCTGGGCAACCAGCGTGTACCCGGCCACGCGGCGGTTACACTTCCCGGCCCGGTTGCCTGCGCCTTCCTGCCGCATGGGCCCTACACCCGTGAGCTGGCACGACAGGCCCACGCCGGTCACAAGGAAGTCATGCTGCACCTGCCAATGCAGGCGCTCGAGGATGACGGCCTCAAGCCGGAGCCGGGCGTGCTCACACTGGAAATGACGCGCAAACAGTTTCGCAGCACGTTTGAACAGGATCTTGCCGCGGTACCTTACGTGAGCGGACTCAATAATCACATGGGCAGCCTGCTGACACAGCATCCCGGCGACATGGCCTGGCTGATGCAGGAGATCAACGAGCATGGCAGGCTGTTCTTCGTGGACAGCCGCACCACGAAAGCCACAGTGGCGCGTCGTCTGGCACAGGAATACGGTATACCAAACAGTGAGCGTAATGTGTTCCTGGACAACGACCCGGATCCGGACGCGGTGCGCGGGAAGGTCAGGGAGCTCGTGGCCATGGCACGGCGTCACGGCACGGCACTGGGTATCGGGCACCCGTATCCGGCGACACTCGAGGTGCTGGTCGATGAATTGCATGCACTGGGCGATCGGGGTGTACGACTGATTCCGGTGGCGCGCTTGATCGAACTGCAAAACGACAGGCATCTGGTATGGCAAACGTCCTCGTCCCGCTAGCGCAGGGTTGTGAAGAGCTGGAAGCCGTCACGGTGATCGACCTGTTGCGGCGTGCAGGTATCACGGTCGACAGCGCCGGCCTGGATGACCGGCCGGTACGCGCATCACGCGGCACCGTGCTGATTCCCGATATCACACTGGACGAGGCGCTCGCGCGTGATTACGACATGGTCGTGCTGCCAGGCGGACTGCCGGGCGCTGACCACCTGAAGAACGACCCCAGGGTGATCGAGCTGGTAACCCGGATGGCGCAGCAGGATAAATACACGGCCGCCATTTGCGCCGCCCCCCGGGTACTGGCGCAGGCCGGTCTGCTGAATGGCAGGCGGGCCACGAGTTTCCCCGGTGCACTCGATGTCGCAGCAATCCCCGGTATCGAATACAGCGAACAGCCGGTAATCAGGGATGGCAGGATCATCACCTCGCGCGGTCCGGGAACCGCCATGGATTTCGCGCTTGAGCTGATCGAAATCCTCGGCGGTCGGCAGCTGCGCGACACGGTGGAATCCGCCCTGCAGCGACCGGGCTGAGGCAATACGGCAGTTCACTGCGAGTAATGACCGCAGGGAACACGGTCACACGGGCGCGGATTGCGCGCCCTGTCAATCCTCGCCGTTGTTGCCGGGCCAGCTCAAGACCAGCAACAGGATACCGGCAGCGCCGGTCAGCCAGGTTAACAGCGGTACGCCCAGCACCATCGCGGGTGCGTAGTCAACCAGTCCGTAGACCAGGGCGGCAGACAGCAACAGCCCGCTGCCGGTGATGGCGCCGACCGTGCGCCGGTTGGCGCGCCGCACCTCGCGACGCAGGCGCCGGAGTTCTTCCGAACGCCATTCGAGCTGCAGCTTGCCCGTACTGGCCAGCTCCAGCACGCGGTGCGCGAGCAGCGGCAGCTCCGGCAGGGTGTTGCTCCAGGCCGGCGCGGTCTCCCTGAGGTTGCGCAACAGCGCGCGTGCGCCCAGCTGTTCGCTCATGGTCCGCTCCAGAAACGGCTTGGCCGTGCGCCACAGGTCCAGTTCCGGATACAGCTGTCGCCCCAGCCCTTCAATGTTCAGCAGAGTTTTCTGTAACAGCACCAGTTGCGGCTGGATTACCATGTTGAAGCGGCGGGCTGTCTGGAACAGGCGCAACAGGACATTGCCGAACGAGATTTCCTTAAGCGGTTTTTCGAAGATCGGTTCGCACACCGTGCGGATTGCAGACTCGAATTCATCCACGCGCGTGCCTTCCGGCACCCACTCGGATTCCACGTGCAGTTCGGCGACGCGCCGGTAATCGCGGTTGAAGAATGCGAGGAAGTTTTCCGCGAGGTAGCGCTGGTCGACCGGGTTCAGGGTGCCCATGATACCGAAGTCGACCGCCATGTAGCAGCCACCGTTGTCTACAAAAATATTGCCGGGATGCATGTCTGCATGAAAGAAATTATGCCGGAACACCTGCGTGAAAAAAATTTCCACGCCGCGTTCGGACAGCAGTTTCAGGTCTATGCCGCTGGCACGCAGTGCCTTGATGTCGCTGATCTGCATGCCGCGTATGCGCTCCATGACCATGACCTCCGGGCGGCAGTAGTCCCAGTACACCTCCGGAACGTACAGCAGGCCGGTGCCGGCGAAGTTGCGTCGCAGCTGCGAGGCATTGGCCGCCTCGCGCAGCAGGTCAAGTTCGTCGTACAGGGTCTTCTCGAATTCGGCGACGACCTCGCAAGGCCGCAGGCGGCGTCCGGTCTCCCAGTAGCGTTCGGCAAGCCCTGCCACTGTGTACAGCAGGTTGACGTCGCGCTTGATGAAATACCTGACGTTGGGGCGCAGCACCTTGATGACGACCTCGGTACCGTCTTTCAGGCGGGCGGCATGAACCTGTGCGATCGAGGCCGAGGCCAGCGGTGTTTCGTCAAACTGCTCGAACAGGCTGGCGACCGGTTTGCCGAACACCGCTTCGATGTGGGTCTTCGCCACGCTGCCGGGAAACGGTGGCACGTCATCCTGCAGGTGCGCCAGTTCCAGCGCAATGTCGTCGGGCAGCAGGTCCTGCCGGGTGGACAGGATCTGGCCGAACTTGACATAGATAGGCCCGAGTTCCTCCAGCGCACGGCGAATGCGCAAACCACGCGGGCCGCGCTTGCGCGGAATCCAGTTCCATGGCGCCAGGTAATACAGGAAGCGGAACGGCCTGAACAGGTGCGCGGCCAGGATGACCTCATCGAGTCCGTGCCGTACGAGCACGAAGTTGATGTGGATCAGACGAACGATCTGTGCAGGCCGGATCATAGCGGTTATGCGCTGTAGTTCGGCTGTTGCAGGCGTTTGATACGCGCGGCCAGCCGGTCGGTGTCCGTCCGGAGGCGTGCGACTTCGGCGGTGAAGTTCTCGACCTCGATACGCGCCGGCAGCACGCGCAGTTCTTCCTTCAGGTATTCACCGACGTCCTGCTCGAGGGTCACCCGGCCATGGTGCAGCACCCTGACTGCCCTGCGCGCGGTGTTGCCCAGCTGGTGCGCGATGATGTCACCGGTCAGCCGGGACAGGTGTTCTTCCCAGTCGATGTCCAGGTCGTCGAGAATCGCCTTGAAGGCCTGTCCGGTTTCGACGTCACCGCTGATGGTGACCTCGCCGGAGAACAGCGTCTTGCCGATATCGCCGCCGAGGCCCAGGCGTGCAAGCGCCAGGGGGCTGCCGTGCAGCGTGGTGTCGGCAGCTCCCTCGTGCTGACCGCTGATGCGGATACCATCGCTGCCCGGGTAGAGATACAGCTGCAGGTCCGGCCACGTGAGCTCGACGCCGATACAGCGATTCTCGAGCGTGGCCATGCGCTTCCGGTTGTCCGGGTCAAGCCCGATCCAGTGGTTGATGGCGGACTCGAGCGCGCGGGTGACGCCGGACGGCAGCGTCATCCCGCTGCCCCGTTGCGAGCCGTCGCCCTGATCAGAACTTGTAGCCACGGTGAATGGCGACGATGCCGCCGGTAAGGTTGTGATAGTCGCATTGTTCGAACCCTGCCTGCACGAGCATGTCCTGCAGTGCCAGCTGGTCCGGGTGCACGCGGATGGATTCCGCAAGGTAACGGTAACTTTCGGCGTCCCGGGCGACCAGCCGGCCCAGCCCGGGCAGGACCCTGAACGAATAGAAATCGTATACCGGTTTGAGTACGGGTACGGGTCGGGAGAATTCCAGCACCAGCAGGCGGCCACCCGGGCGCAGTACGCGGTGCATTGCTTGCAGTGCGCGCTGCTTGTCGGTGACGTTGCGCAGTCCGAACGCAATGGTGACCAGGTCAAAGCTGTTGTCGGGGAACGGCAGCTGTTCGGCGTCGACCTGCGCATAGCTCACGTTGCCACTGATACCCCGGTCCAGCAAGGCGCCGCGGCCTTTGTCCATCATCGCGGCATTGATATCGGAAAGCACCACGTGCCCGCCAGGCCCGACGAGCGGCGCCATCAGCCGGACCAGGTCACCGGTGCCGCCGGCCAGGTCCAGGATCGTCTGGCCGGGCCGGATGCCGGCCATGTTGATCGCCAGCGTTTCCAGAGTCGATGGATGCCGAACGACATCAGGTCGTTCATCAGATCATAGCGGTCCGCGACCGAATCGAATACAGCGCGCACGTACCGTGCCTTGTCCTTGACCGGGACATCGCGAAAACCGAAATGGGTCGTTTTGTCTGACATACGGCTGGTCTTCCGGTGGTTATGCCAAATTTAGCGCAAAGACGGGTGGCGCACAGGAAATGCCGATTCCGGCAGGCCGTAACCAGGCGACGTTACAGCACCTGAATCGTCAGGACCGTGCCTGCGCCCGGGCGGCGCATGCCCGCTATTCTGTTGCATGTTCCTTGCGCGCGTAGCCGGCGGCGGCCAGTTTGTCCAGGTATTCCTGCCAGTATTGTTCCTGGTGCTTGCCAAGTTTATACAGTGTTTCCCAGGAATAGATACCGGTGTCATGACCGTCATCGAAATCGGCTGTATCGCGTAGCTGCCGACCGGAGCAACATGTGTGATCATGACGTCTTCCTTGCCGGTCTGCAGCACGCCCTGTCCGTGACCGTGGCCCTGGACTTCCGCCGAAGGCGAATGCACCCGCAGGTATTCATAGCTCAGCGTAAAGCTTTCGCCATTATCAAAGGCGATTTTCAGGATGCGGGATTTCTGGTGCAGGCTGATTTCTACGGGTCTGGGTGTACTGCTCATAATTCATACCTTGGGGCTAGTGTTTGTGTCACGGGACGGGCGCAATGGGTACGGGGTCCGTATATCAGCTCATGCCGGCAGCCGGGCGGGACAACGCACTTCCCGCCTGCTGGCGTGAACTGAAAAGCCCGATTTTGCCTGGCACCCGAGCAGTCTGCGGTAATTCACAAGTGCAATCAGAGTATATACCGACTCAGGTCTTCGTCCTTTACCAGTGCCGCAGGTGCTCGTCGACATAGGCGGCATCAACATGTGCCGTGCTGCCGGACGGTCGGTCGCCTCAAAGGAGATGGACTCCAGCAGCCGTTCCAGGACCGTGTGCAGGCGCCGGGCGCCGATATTCTCCGTGCGCCGTTGATGCGGCTGGCGATTTCCGCGATCCGTTCGATGCCGTCCGGGGTGAATTCCAGGGTTACGGACTCGGTGGCCATCAGCGCCGCATACTGTTCGGTCAGCGAGGCGTCCGGCTCCGTGAGGATGCGGACGAAATCGTCCATGCCCAGGTCATCGAGCTCGACGCGGATCGGCAGGCGTCCCTGTAGTTCCGGGATCAGGTCAGAGGGCTTGGAGAGGTGGAACGCGCCGGAGGCTATGAACAGGATGTGATCGGTCTTGATCATGCCGTGCTTGGTGGTGACGGTACAGCCTTCGACCAGCGGCAGCAGGTCGCGCTGTACGCCTTCGCGCGAGACATCCGGCCCGCTGGTCTCACCGCGCCGCGTGACCTTGTCGATCTCGTCGATAAACACGATGCCGTTCTGCTCGGTATTCTCCAGTGCGTTTTGCTTGAGATCGTCCTCGTTGATCAGGCGCGCGGCCTCTTCATCGATCAACAGGCGCCGCGCATCACGTATGCGCAGCTTGCGCGTCCGGGTACGCTTGCCACCCATGTTCTGGAACATGTCCTGCAGCTGGCTGGTCAGTTCCTCCATGCCGGGCGGGGCCATGATCTCCACACCGACCGGGGTAGCCGAGAGGGTGATCTCGATTTCCTTGTCGTCCAGCGCGCCTTCGCGCAGGCGCTTGCGGAATTTCTGGTAGCGTATCGGACCCGGCAGTGCCGTCTTCGTCCGGTGCCATGCTTTTCGGGCCGGGCAGCAGGACATCCAAAATGCGGTCTTCGGCGGCGTCTTCCGCGCGGTGCCGCACCCGCGACATAGCGGTTTCGCGCGCCATCTTCATGGCCGCGTCCACCAGGTCGCGCACGATGGACTCCACGTCCCTGCCGACATAACCCACTTCGGTGAACTTGGTCGCCTCCACCTTGATAAAGGGGGCATTCGCCAGTTTCGCGAGTCGGCGTGCGATTTCGGTCTTGCCCACGCCGGTCGGACCGATCATGAGGATGTTCTTCGGGGTTATCTCGGCACGCAGGGATTCGTCAACCTGCATGCGGCGCCAGCGATTGCGCAGGGCGATGGCCACGGCCCGCTTGGCGGCATCCTGTCCGACAATGTGCTTGTCCAGTTCCTGGACGATCTCGCGCGGGGTCATTTCAGACATAGTGGTTACAAATAATCAGGTTTCGCGGCTTCCGGTCTGTGACGTTCGCGTTATCGGCAAACTGTCGCTCACGCGGTTCCGAGTTCCTCGAGCGCCAGGTTACCATTGGTGTAGATGCAGATGTCGGCTGCGATCCTCAGACCGGTCTCGGTAATGGTGCGAGCATCCAGGTCGGTATTCTCCAGCAGTGCACGTGCCGCTGCCTTGGCGTAGGCGCCGCCCGAGCCGATCGCCATGAGTGCATGCTCCGGCTCGATAACGTCGCCGTTGCCACTGATGATCAGCGAGGTCTCGCGGTCGGCAACGGCCAGCAGCGCCTCGAGGTTGCGCAGCATCTTGTTGGTACGCCAGTCCTTGGCCAGTTCGACAGCGGCCCGCGTAAGCTGGCCGCTGTGCTTTTCCAGCTTGCCCTCGAACAGCTCGAACAGCGTGAAGGCATCGGCCGTGCCGCCGGCAAACCCGGCGATCACCCGATCGTTGTAGAGGCGGCGCACCTTGCGGGCATTACCTTTCATCACGGTGTCACCCATGGTGACCTGGCCGTCACCGCCAATGACGACGCTGTCGCCGCGCCGTACGGAAAGGATGGTCGTCCCGTGAAACTGGTTCACGCACAGGCTCCTGCTGGGTAAAGGGCGCTCGATTGTACACCATACTATCGGGGCAGTCGGACCGATCCCAAGGGTCGGCTGCCGGCGCTGGGTTGTGCTGAAGCATCGGCGCCATGCTCCGGCAGACACGCCAGGCCGGGCGGTCATTTGCCACCGTTTGTTACACGAAAGATAGGGGTACAAACCTGGAGTATTCTTTACATTTCCTGCACAAGCGTAGTGCCAGCACCCTGCCGGTCAGGTTTGTTGTCCGAAACCGGGGCGCTTGCGATTTGCCCGACGGGTTTCGCGACTGCTGCGTTCCAGGGCCGGATGATGCAGCCATCATATTGTTATTATTTATAAAATATATATTATCAGTGAGCTATCAATATTTATACAGAACTCTATAAATAAGCCTCGGCCCCGCATAGACCCCGCACGGGGCCCGGATCGGCTGGCTGGCGCTGTCAGGACCGGCGTGGCTTGCGTGCCCTGGGATGGGCCTGGTCATAGACCTGGGCCAGGTGCTGAAAATCGAGGTGGGTGTAGATCTGGGTGGTGCTGATGTCGGCATGCCCGAGCAGCTCCTGGACCGCCCGCAGGTCACCGCTGGATTCGAGCAGGTGGCTGGCAAACGAATGCCGCAGGGTGTGCGGGTGCAGGCTGCCGGGCACGCCGCGCAGCCGGGCACGTTGCCTGACGCGAAGCTGCACGGCACGGGCACCGAGCCGGCGGCCGCCCCGGCCGGTAAACAGGGCGGTCTCGCCACCGGCGGGGGTACGCAGGTCAAGCCAGGCCTGCAGTGCCGTGATCGCCTTGCTGCCGACCGGTACGACACGTGTCTTGGCACCCTTGCCGGTGACGCGTACCACGCGCTCCCCGAAATCGATGTCCGTCGACTCGAGTGCGACCAGCTCGGCAAGCCGCAGGCCGGAGGAGTACAGCAGCTCCAGGATGGCGATATCGCGTACCAGCAGCGGGTCATTGCTGCTCCCGCGCAGCAGACGATCGAGATCGTCCACCGCCAGGGTGTCCGGCAGGTGACGCTCCGCGCGCGGCGCCTGCACGTCCAGCCCGGGATTCAGGCGGACGGCGCCTTCGCGCAACAGGTAATTGTAGAAGGTGCGCAGGGCCGACAGCCGGCGCTGGATACTGCGGCCGCTGAGGCCACGACGATGCCCCTGGGCGGCGTACTGGCGGACCTGGCGGGTGTCGAGGTGGCGCCAGTCGGTGATACCGTTTGCCACGCACCAGCCGTGCAGCTCCTCCAGGTCGCGTTTATAGTGTTTGTGCGTATTGGCCGACAGCCGGCGTTCGGTCTGCAGGTGATGCAGGAAGCGCTTTATCCAGGCTGTGGTGTCATGTGCCACGTGCCGGCGCGTGACAACAGGCTCAGGCAGGGTGCCCGGCGGGGATCATGAGGCCGATTTTCTTGGTGTGCAGTGCGAGCAGTGTGCCGAGCAGCTCGCCCAGGTGGGTCAGGAACAGGGTGCCCATGCCGGGATGGAAATGGCTGGCCTCCTGGCTGCCGATGGCCAGCAGGCCGAAGGCGCATTTCTGTCCGAGCGGGACCAGGGCGGCAGACTCGATGGCCTGGGCCTGGTCGCCGAACAGATACTGGAGCTGTTCGCGCTTGAAGCGGCCGCATTGCGGGCGCGCGGTTTTCAGGAAGGTCTCGAGATGCTCCAGCTCGGCGCTGTCCGGGTTGAAGATTTCGACGCCGCATTCGCGCGCCTGCAGGTCGGTCAGGCCGATGATGCGCAGGGTGACGGTGTCGGCCTTGAACTCGCCGATCAGATTTTCCCGCAACGTATCGAGCAGGGCCTCGAGGCAATTCGTACGGATCAGATCCAGTGTCAGCTGGTGCATGCGCTCGTTGAGGCGGTTGTTGTCGCGTGCCACCTGTACCAGGTCCATCAGCTTGCGCTTCAGCTGGGTGTTCTGGTCGCGCAACACCTTGACCTGGTGCTCTACCAGGGATACCGCCGGGCCGCAGCTGTGCGGGATTTCCAGGGCCGCCAGCAGGCTGGTGTTGTTCTGAAAGAATTCGGGGTTGTCGCGCAGGTAGTCGGCGACGGATTTCTCGTCCAGCGGCACTGCCACTGGCCGGGTCTGCTGCGATGTGGTCATGGCTCGATACGCCCCTGGTAGACGGTCGTGGCAGGTCCGGTCATCATAACCGCATGACCTGCACCGGGCCAGCTTACCACAAGTTCACCGCCGTTCAGGACGACTTTTACCGTCTCGTCCAGCTCCCCCCGGAGCCGTCCGGCGACCACCGCGGCGCAGGCGCCGCTGCCGCAGGCCAGCGTTTCGCCGGCGCCGCGTTCAAAGACCCTCACGCGGACGGTGCCGGCATCCTCGATCTGCATGAAACCGGCGTTGACCCGTTCCGGAAAACGCGGATGCCGTTCGATCAGGGGACCCAGTGTGGCAACCGGTGCCGCGGTGATGTCATCCACACGCAGCACGGCATGGGGATTGCCCAAAGAAAGCGCGCCGATTTCGTAAGACCGGCCTGCCACCTCCAGTGAATAGCGGACGGCCGCCGCCTCCGCAACGAACGGGATCCCGGCCGGCTCCAGGCGCGGCACACCCATGTTCACGGTGATCTGTCCGCCCGGGCCGCGCACCAGCTCGAGCACGCCATTCAGCCGTCTCGACGCGAATCCGGTCCTTGTCGCTCAGGCCGTGCTCATGCACGAACTGCATGAAGCAGCGCGCGCCGTTACCGCACTGCGCGACTTCACCGCCGTCGGCATTGAAGATGCGGTAGCGGAAATCGGCGGCCGGTGACGTCGCCGCCTCGACCAGCAACAACTGGTCGCAGCCGATGCCGAAATGCCGGTCTGCCAGGCGGCGTACCTGCACAGCTGTCAGCGCGACCTGCTGGTTGATGGCATCGATGACGACGAAGTCATTGCCGAGGCCGTGCATCTTGGTGAATTCAAGGGGCATGAGTTGCATCGTGCCATGCTTTTGGAAAAAAATCCCGCGCCGGGACGCGAAGGTGCCCGCTGTGGCGATGTTTGCCTGCCTAGCCCGACGTTACAGGCCTAATCCGGCAGCAGGTGCTCGCCCCGGTACAGGTCCGCGACGGTCTCGCGTTCTCGCACCACATAGGTCCGCGTCACCGTCCACCATGACTTCCGCCGCACGCGGCCGGGTGTTGTAGTTCGAACTCATGGCAAAGCCGTAGGCGCCGGCCGAGCGGATCGCCAGCAGGTCACCGCCGGCAAGATGGAACATGCGCTGCTTGCCGATAAAATCACCGGTCTCGCACACCGGTCCGACGATGTCATAGACCGTCGCCGCGCCGGTACGCGGTTGCACCGGCACGATTTCGTGCCAGGCGTTGTACAGCGCCGGACGTGCGAGATCGTTCATTGCGGCATCGACGATGGCGAAATTGTTGTGCGCGGTGTGCTTGAGGTATTCGATACGCGTGAGCAGGATGCCGGCGTTGCCGGCGATGGCACGGCCCGGTTCCAGCAGGATCTCCTGCCTGCGGCCCGTGAAGCGTTTCATCAACGCCTCGACGTAGCTGTCCGGTGACGGCGGTTTGTCGGACGGGCGATAGGGAATGCCCAGGCCGCCGCCGAGGTCGATGTGCGCCAGCCGGATGCCTTCGTCCTGCAGGCGATCGACCAGCACGAGCACGCGATCCAGCGCATCGACAAACGGCGTCACGTCCTTCAGTTGTGAGCCGATATGGCAGTCGATACCGGTGATCTGCAGGTGGGGCAGTTTCGCCGCCGCGCGGTAGGCATCCAGCGCCGCGTCCACGTCGATGCCGAACTTGTTTTCTCGCAGACCGGTGGAAATGTAGGGGTGTGTCCCGGCATCGACATCGGGATTGACGCGCAGTGATACCGGCGCGGTCCGGCCGCACTCGGCGGCAATATCGTTAAGCCGCTCGAGCTCGGGTTCCGATTCGACATTGAAACAGCGTATGCCGGCCTCCAGCGCCTGGCGCATTTCATCGGCCCGCTTGCCGACGCCGGAAAACACGACCCGTCCGGGATCGCCGCCGGCCGCCAGCACGCGCTGCAACTCACCGCCCGAGACGATATCAAAGCCCGAACCAAGCCGGGCGAGCACCTGCAGCACGGCAAGGTTGGAGTTCGCCTTGACGGCATAGCAGATCAGGTGCGGCTGCCTGGCCAGTGTGTCATCGAACACGTGCCAGTGGCGTTCCAGCGTGGCGCGTGAATAGACGTAACAGGGCGTGCCGAAACGGGTCGCGATCTCGTCGAGGGCAACGTGTTCGGCATGCAGGCGGCCACCGTGAAACCGGAAATGGTCCATGCGCTATTCCTGATGCTCCCGGCTCGGCTCGTCCTGCGGCGGCGTTGTCTTGATGTCCTGGGGGGGCGGTGCCTTGTCGGGCAGGTACAGGGGGCCGGTCTGACCGCAGCCGGCGAGGACCAGCAGCAATGGCAGCAGTTTCAGGTGACGAACAGGCATGGTGCGGGTCCGGTTGAATGTGGCGCCAGTATACGTGTACGCACCGGCAAACCCAACGTCAGGCCGGTGCGCAACGCGTGCCGGTGATGAAAACACCGGCCTGTCTCGTGCATACTACCGGCATGACGCAAGTGCTGCTCGATGCGGTCGAGATCAACCCGCCCGGGGTACCGACCGCCTGCCTGATCTGGCTGCACGGGCTGGGCGCAAACGGGCATGACTTCGAGCCGCTGGTCCCGCAGCTCGGTATTGTCGGCACGTTCGGTGTGCGGGTCGTCCTGCCGCATGCCCCGCAACGCCGGGTGACGGTTAACGCCGGCATGCGCATGCCGGCGTGGTACGACATCCAGGCGCTCGATCTGCACGCACGGGAGGATGCCGCAGGCATCCGCCAGTCGCAGCAGCAGTTGCAGGCACTGATCGGGCGCGAGGTCGCGTCCGGCATACCGTCACGGCGGATTGTGCTGGCGGGCTTTTCCCAGGGAGGCGCGCTCGCGTTGCATACCGGGCTGCGTTATCCGCAACCGCTGGCGGGCATTCTTGCCCTGTCGTGCTACCTGCCACTGTGGGATACCCTGCAGGCTGAGGCACAAGAGGCCAACCGCAGCATACCGGTCATGATGATGCATGGCACGTGGGACCCCGTCGTGCCGGTGCAGCTGGCGCTGGCCTCGCGGGACTTCCTCGTGCAGCAGGGCTACGCGGTCGGCTGGCACACCTGGCCGATGCAGCACTCGGTGTGTGCCGAGGAGGTCACGGCCATCAGGGAATGGCTGCTGCGTGTGCTGGCGAGTGACGGCCAGGGTGCCACGGGTTAACTGAAATATTCAAGGTAATGCGAGCGCCTGCACATCCCTGTGCAGTGTCCATGCAATCGACGCAACGACCGGTCAGCCGGGTCCTGCCGTCTCACACGGCGATCGAGCGACCGCTGTCGTTGTTGCGCGCCTCCAGCAGTGCCACCTCGGCACGTTCCAGCATGGATTCCGCGTCATCGTGCTTCTGGCACTGGGTGATACCGAAACAGGTGTGCAGGCCGGCAGCGGCCGCTTCATGCAGGCCGGATACCCGCTCCGCCAGCTTTTCCACCAGCTGCAGTGCCGCGTCCTGCGTGGTTTCCTGCAACACCAGGATGAAGTCATGCACGGCATTGCAGCCGACCAGGTCGGCCCAGCGTGTCTGGTCCTTGAGCAGGTGCGCAACCTGTAGCAGGGCGCGCTCGCGTGCGTCGGCGGGGTTGGTGACGAGACTCATGGTGACTATCGTCAGCGGGTGGTTGTAGCGCCGGCACCGCGCCACCATCGGTTCCAGTGCGACCAGGATACCGTAATGGCTGAGCAGGCCGGTAAGCAAGGCATCCCGCAGGGATTGCCTGTCGAGCTGGCTGGCGAGTGCATCGCGTTCCTTTTTGAGACGCAGCTTGTCGGTGCAGTCCATGTAGAAATGCGCGACTGCACCGGGTCTGCCCTTGATGGCGACGGTTTCGATGGCGAGCCAGCGTTCCTCGCCATCCGGCATGATCCAGTTGAGTACGGCATTCTCTGTCAGCAAGGGTGCGAGCAGGTCGTCGGGCGGCTCGCCCCGGGTCAAGCCGTCGGCGGCATCACCGACCAGCGCGGCGAAGGCCTGGTTGAAGGTGCGTATCCTGCCATGCTCCTCCAGCAGCATCGCCAGGGGACAGATGTCCAGCAGTGACAGGGCCTCGTGTAGTGGTACGTCTTTCATGGTGTTGATGTGCCGTTGGTTGTGAGTGTCATATCAGGCGCCGGTCGCCGGCCAGCCAGCCCCGCCGGATCGTGAAATTGACAGACCTGTGGTGCGTGAAACCGCTCAATACCGCGCCAGCCGCTGTCGCGCAGCGGCAACGGCGCTGCGTACCTGTTGCGGCGCGGTGCCGCCGATGATGCTGTCGCGCGGCCACCGAACCTTCCAGTGTCAGCACGCTGAACACGTCGTCCTCGACGGCAGCGGAAAATGTGCTGCAGTTCTGCAAGCTTCATCTCGGCCAGGTCCTTGCCGTGAATCGATGCCGTAGCGCACGGCGCGGCCGACGATTTCGTGGCGTCGCGGAAGGCGATGCCCTTGCGCACCAGGTAGTCGGCCAGATCGGTCGCGGTGGAAAAGCCCTGGCGTGCGGCCGCTTCGCGCATGCGTGTCCGGCTTCGCCTTGATGGCCGGCATCATGTCGGCGAACGCGCGCAGCGAGCCCGGCAGGGTGTCGACGGTGTCGAACAGCGGTTCCTTGTCTTCCTGGTTGTCCTTGTTGTAGGCCAGCGGCTGGCCCTTCATCAGGGTCAGCAGGCCGACCAGGTGGCCGATCACCCGGCCGCTCTTGCCGCGCACCAGTTCCGGTACGTCCGGGATTTTTCTTCTGCGGCATGATGCTGGAGCCGGTGCAGAAGCGGTCCGGCAGATCGATGAAGCTGAATTGCGCCGATGACCACAGCACCAGTTCTTCCGAGAAGCGCGACAGGTGCATCATGCACAGCGCCGCCGCGGCGCAGAATTCGATGACGAAGTCGCGGTCGCTGACGCGCGTCCAGCGAATTGCCGGCCGGGGCGTCGAAGCCCAGCAGCTGCGCGGTGTAGGCGCGGTCGATGGGGAAGCTGGTGCCGGCCAGCGCCGCCGCGCCCAGCGGCATGATGTTGACGCGTTTGCGGCAGTCCAGCAGGCGCTGGTGATCGCGTTCCAGCATTTCGATCCAGGCCAGCAGATGGTGCCCGAAGCTCACCGGCATGGCGATCTGCAGAGTGGGTGAAGCCCGGCATGATGGTGTCGGCTTCGCGCTCGGCGAGATCCAGCAGGGCCGCCTGCAGGCGGGTCATTTCGGCAGCACAGTGACATCGATTTCGTCGCGCAGGTACAGGCGCAGGTCGGTTGCGACCTGGTCGTTGCGCGAGCGGCCGGTGTGCAGTTTCTTGCCGGTTTCGCCGATGCGGTCGATCAGGCGCGCCTCGATGTTCATGTGAACGTCTTCCAGCGCAATCGACCAGGCGAAGATCGCCGCGTTCGATTTCGTCCGGATGGCGGTCGAGGCCGTCGATGATCTTGGTCGCGCTTCGTTGTCGGCTCAGGATGCCGACATGGGCCAGCATGCGGGCATGGGCGATGGAACCGGCGATGTCGTGGCGATACAGCCGGTGGTCGAAACCGATCGAGGCGGTGAATGCCTCGACGAAGGCGTCGGTGGACTCGGTGAAGCGGCCGCCCCAGGGTTTTGCGGCAGGTGTTTCGTCAGTCATGTTCGTACCGGTGCGTCGATTTGCGCGCAGTATATCGAATCCGCGCCGGGATTGCGTTCAGTTCAGCGGTGGGCGGTGTGACAGCAACAGAACAGCCAGGTTGCCTGCAGGGACGGGGCGGACAAGGGGACATGAGGCAGGAACGGCCGTGTGAGGATCCGGCATCCGTCCTGCGGGCTGGCCTGTGATGAAGGTGCTGCTTATCGACACACAAAGCCCCGAACATGCCCGTCTGCACCGGCTGCTGGAAGGTGTTGCCCGGCCCCTGGCCGCCGGGGCAGACAGTACGGCCGATGTGCTGGCACTGATGGCATGCCAGCGCCCGGGCGCCCTGTTGCTGCTGCAGGCAGATACCGCGCAGGATACCGGCCGGCAGGGTACGGCGCGCCGTCAGATCTGCGTCCGTGTGCGCGGCGGCCTGCACTATGTGCCGGTCGGCGAGATTCGCTATTTCCTGGCCGAGCACAAGTATGTCTGGGTGCGCACCGCAAAGGCGCGGGTGCTGATCCAGGATTCCCTGCGGTCGCTCGCGCAGGAATTTTCCGGCGGCTTCGTACGCATCCACCGCAACGCCCTGGTCGCGACACGTTACCTCGCCGGGCTGTCCGGACAGACGGACGGGAGCTGCCGGGTCAGGCTGGACGGAATCGGGGAGCTGCTGCCGGTCAGTCGTCGCCGGGTTGCCGCAATACGCCGGCTGGTCAGGGACGGGCTATGCTGACGCTACTGCCACTTCAGGGCGTCGCAGCCGGCATAGCGGACCGGGCTGTCCGGCTGGCGTATCTTCAGCAGCGCCGTGTCGATGCAGGCGTCGAGGTAGCCGCCAAACAGCTCCGGTGTATTGATGCCGGCCATACGTTCCGCCAGCTCCCTGCCGCTGCCGTCGATGAACACGATAGTCGGCGTCAGCCAGACCCGGTAGCGGCGGGCAATCGAGGCGGCGTGCTGTCGCGTGCCGTCAAAATCGGTCGTGTGCTGTCCGGTGTCCAGCAACAGGCGGCGGATGATGACCTTGTCGGAGTATTCGCCGCTGATCAGCATGGGTTTCAGGAACTGGTCCTCCAGTTGACGGCAATAGCCGCAGCTCACCGCACTGAACACCAGCAGGATGGGCAGCTGCAGGCCCAGCGCCTGCTGTCCGTCGTGCTGCAGATCGCTACCGTAGGGTACGTCGACGGACGCCGTGGCAGGCGTGGCGGCAAGGCACAATAAAGCCACCGCGGCGACAACTGAAATGTATAATTGTCTTATCACGCATCTATTTAGAGACTGGACCGGCACCGATGTCAACTGATCTCCTGCGCATTGCGACCCGCAAGAGCCCTCTCGCGCTGTGGCAGGCGGAACACGTCCGCGCACGGCTGCAGGTCCTGCATCCCGGGCTGGCGGTCGAGCTGGTGACCATGACCACCCAGGGGGACAGGGTGCTCGACAGCCCGCTGGCGAAAATCGGTGGTAAGGGATTGTTTGTAAAGGAACTTGAGCAAGGAATCCTGGATGGCGGGGCGGATATCGCGGTGCACTCCATGAAGGATGTACCGACCGAGCTGCCGGACGGGCTGGAGATCGGCGCCATCCTCGAGCGGGAGGACCCGCGGGATGCCTTCGTATCCAATCGTTATGCCGACCTGGGTGCACTGCCACAGGGCGCGCGCATCGGCACCTCCAGCCTGCGCCGCCAGTGCCAGCTGCGCGCACTGCGGCCGGACCTCGAGATCCTGGACCTGCGCGGCAACGTCGGCACCCGGCTCGGCAAGCTCGATGCCGGGGACTACGCTGCCATCGTGCTGGCCTGTGCCGGCCTCAAGCGTCTTGGCCTGCAGGAACGGATTACCCTGGCACTGGCGGACGAGGTGATGCTGCCGGCGATTGCGCAGGGTGTCATCGGTATCGAATGCCGCCGTAGCGACCCCCGTGTACGGGAGCTGATCGATCCGCTCAACCACACCGAAACGGCGATCCGCACCCGTGCCGAGCGGGCCATGAACGCGCGCCTGGCCGGCGGCTGCCAGGCACCGGTGGCCGGTTATTCGGAAATTCTCGACGGCAACCTGGAGCTGCGCGGGCTGGTGGGGCGTCCCGATGGCAGTGACATCGTGCGCGGCGCGATCACCGGGCCGCCCGAGGAGGCCGAGGCGCTGGGTCGCGAACTGGCCGAGGACCTGCTCGCGCGCGGCGCCGATGCGATTCTGAAGGAATTGCTGGCCAGCTAGCCCGCAGTTACCGCCGGGACAGGCGCCGCCCGGTGAGCCATGCAGGCCAGGTGTCGATCCGGGTCCGGGGTTTCTGGCGAGCAAGTGATACGGGACAGAGGCTGATTACATGAAGGTTTACACGGGCAATCCGTCATTACCGACCGCGTGCGCCGCACGGCCGGTAACGGGATCAACAGGTTCCGGCCTGTCGCCAGGTCCGCTTCACTCGACGCGTCAACGCTACCCCTTGTGTTGCTCCGGAGCGTATGTCAGTCACCGCTGTCCGGCGTCAGCAACGGTGGCACCGTTACCCCATGGGCGTTAAACCGCGGATCCTGGTGACGCGGCCGCTCGACCAGGCAGGCGGCCTGTGCGAACGCATTGCGACCCTGGGGTGTGAAGCCATACAGCTGCCCGCCATCGAGATTCGCGCACCCGAAGACAGCGGACCGCTCGAGGCGCTGGTGGCGCGGCTGGATGCCTTCGATCTTGCCGTCTTCATCAGCGTCAATGCCGTGCAGCGGGGGCTGGACTTTATCCTGGCGCGGCGCGCCTGGCCACCGTCGGTACAGACCGCCGCCGTGGGTCTTGCCTCGAATGCCGCGCTGCGGGAGTACGGCCTGCCAGCCGGCCTCGTCCCCGAACATGAATACAGCAGCGAGGGCCTGCTCGCGCTGGGTGCATTGCAGGACATGCATGGCAAACGGGTGGTGATCCTGCGCGGCAATGGCGGCCGCGACACACTGTTCAAAACGCTGGCCGCACGCGGTGCACGGGTGGAGTACGTGGAAGTCTACCGTCGTGCGCGACCCGATGTGGAGCGCGACCTGTTGCTGGGCTTGCTGCAGGCGGGCCAGCTGGCCGCGATAACCGTTACCAGCAACGAGACGCTGCAAAACCTCTACGACATGGCGGGGGCAGAGGGCCAGCCGCTGCTGCGGGATATCCCGCTGGTGGTCGCCAGCGTGCGCCAGGCGGCACTGGCCGCGCAGCTGGGCTTCAGTCAGGGCGCCGTGATCGCCGGCCATGCCAGCGACGAGGCGATGTCGGCCGGGGTCGGGCAGCTGGTAAACACATAGCCATTCACCCGCGCAGAGACGGAAAACCAAAACATTGATTCGCCATACGGGGCCGGAACGCAGTCCTGAACCGGCGTGTGAACAACCGGTTTCGATCCCTGTTTCCGGTGTGTGTTGAGCAGCGTGGCGTTCACGGAAATTTCATGGTGCTGTCATCGTTCCGAAACACGCGCTGCCCAGGATTGCGGCAGATCTGGCAGACGGTCTGCCGGACATGCTGTGGATCGTAAGCGATCCACATACCCCTGTTGAGGAGCTATACATGAATTCACGCAAACAGTTTACCGTTCACGCGCTGCGCCTGGCGCTTGCCGGCGCCATGGCGACGCCCGCCCTGGTGTATGCCGGTGATGATCATGGTGCAGGCAGAGACTTCGGCACGTTCCGCGATCATCAGCTGGCAGCACATTCCATGCAGCTGTTCGGCATCAAGGGCGCGCTCGAGAAATCATCCACCCGCAGCGTCGATGCCGCCACCGCCGGGGCCAATCCGCTGTCGCTGGTAACGCTGGCCCGCAGCCTGCGTGCCCGGTGGTTGCGTCCAGCGTGGATCTCGGTGCCAATATCGACATGATGACGCTGTGGCCCGCGTGAACATCCCACGCACCTGATCGCCTGCAACGAGCAGGGCAGCAGGAGCCGGGCGTGCAGCGCGTGAGACTGTCGCGACGGTGCGGTCGAGACCATACTCACCGGCACGATCTCCTGCGATCCCGCGCACGCCACGCCTTGGGGCACGGTGGTGATCGGTGAGGAGAACGGCTGAGCGGCAGCATACTGGAGATCATCGATCCGCTGAACACGACCGGCGTGGAGCTATGACCGTGCGCGGGCAGCTTCAGCGGCGCCGATGCGGCGCAACGTCGCCGTACGTCCCGCCGTCGGTCATCTTTCCTTCGAAGGCGTCGCGATCTACCCGAACGGCGTGATGTACTACGGCGACGAGAACCGTCCGAACAGCGGCATTGCCGGGGGCGCATACTTCAAGTTCGTCCCGAGCAGTCCCTGGGACTGGCGGCGCGCCGATCAGCAATCTGGTCGAGTCGCCGCTGGTCGTCGGGTACGCGTCTACGGCCTGCGTCTCGGCAAGCGCAGCGGCGGGACGGACTACGGCCAGGGCAGCGAGACCGGGTAGGGCACCTGGATACCGCGTGACCGGTCGCCTATGATGCCGACCTGCGTGCGGCGGCGGCCAGCCTCGAGCTCACCGGCTACTACCGTCCCGAAGATGCCGACGTCGACCGAGCGGGCGCTGGCCGAAGGCCAGGTGCGTTTCTGCGCCAACAACACCGGTAACGAGGAAGACGACCAGAACTGGGGCGAGACCATCTGCGTGACCGACGGCACGCCTCGCCGAGGCCGCCGGCAACACGGCGACACCCGAAGTCCAGCTCCTCGTGCGACGGCACCAGGGAATTCGCAATGATGGACAACATTGCCTATCAGCCCGGCCGCGGCAACTGGATCATCCACGAGGACGGCGATGCGGCCGGGCTTCGCGGTGGCATCCGTACAACAACGACATCTGGGCCTGCCTGGAGGATGGCGCCGATGTGGATACCCTGTCGCGACGGCTGCATCCGCATCGCCACGCTGAACGATCTGAATGCGGAGTCGACCGGCGGCTTCTTCGACGCCGAAGGCAAGACGGTTCTACTTCAGCGTGCAGCACAACGTGACCGGTCACGGCACCATCCTGGAGCTTACCGGCTGGCGCTGAGCCCGACCGTAAAAGACATCTGTTGCAGTGGTATTCCCGTGGTCAGGGCGCGGGGGCGCGCAGGCGCCCCCGGTTTTTTATGCAGGCAGTGAACGGGGACTGAATCATTGCTGTCCCGTTTACCTTCAGCGAGAGACCGGCAACTCACCCACACCGGGCAGGAATGACGCAAGATGAGCTATTGACGGTTACATGGTTGCCACAGGGGCCCGGCAGCACTGCGCATGGCATCCTCGTGGCCCGTGCCTGCTTTCCTGTCATGAAGTGTTTATCAGGGTTCAGGGACTTCGATCGAATATTCAATATCCTGAAACATCGACCCGAACCTGCTTCCCGGCCTGTCGTATTCCGCCCTGAATGAAATGCCGTGTTTGCCGGGCGCCAGGGGTTTGAGCATGACCCAGTAACCGTCCGTTGCCGACGGATAGACGGTTTCGGGATGGTATTTTTTCGGTTTTCTGGCAATCAGATCAAAACATTTCTCCGGGCTGCGTCTGAAAAATACCGGGTTTATGTATTCACGCCCGTCAACGTTCACCCTGAACGTCTTCAGGTACTGATTGTTGAGGGACGCGGATTGCTTTACGGATTCACATGTCGGGCGGGCGTCCGCGCCGCCCGGGTAGTAGACCATGTTGATGACCGGAAAGAACAGCTGCTTGCCGGACGAAATCGTGCATTCCCTGTGTATTTTGGAAGATCCGTACCCCCCGGCCAGGAACCAGACGGGGCCTTCCTGGTTGACACCGCATTTGCTGCCCGTCTTGTCCCTGACGGGGCTGTCTTCCTCCGGCATGGATACCGCCCATTGCCACCAGGCATTCGCATACTCCTGCTGGGATTTGCCCTGCACGATGTCGCCGGTTTCGATGACCTCGCCGGTGTCCGCGCATGCGGTGTCATGAATCAGCAGGAGAGCTAGGGCCATGGCGGGTATCGAATATCTCATTGATCTGTCACTCGTCTCCGTTGCCAGTGCAAAGGTAAAGCGGCAACGAAACCGCCCGGCTTGAGCGGTAATCCGGATCGATGCCGGTCGATAGTTAACAGGTTCGTGCATGCGCAGCCACGCTGCTACCGGGGCAGTATGAAAACAGGGGCAGGCCGTGGCGCCACCGACCGGTTACTCCAGGTCCAGATAGGCCAGCGTGTTCGGGTGAACATTCGGCATCAACGGGTCCGACAGCCAGGCCCAGTCCGAATGCTGACCGGCCGGGAGATCGTCCGTGTCGAACGTCCGCTGCACGACGTAGGCCAGCACGACATAATGCGTGGAAACGCCGTCCACCTCCGCGAAGTTGGTATCGTAGAAGTGTTCGTATACCCCGGCGAAGCGCACATCACTCATGGAAAGCGCGACGCCGAGCTCCCCTTCCGAGATGCGCGCCAGCGCCACGGCCAGCGTTTCATTCTTGCGGATGCTGCCGCCCGGCACGAACCACGTCCCCTTCGCCGGCTCGTTCACGCGCCTGCCGACCAGGATGCGTCCCTCCCGGTCGCGCACGACGAGGTCGATGGAGACCAGCGGCGTGTTGCGGACGACTTCCAGGAAGGTGGCGTTGCTTCGTTTCAAGTTCGTGGTTCCCGGACCAGGGTGGCAGAGAATGAAGTTTTATGGCATTAGCCGGGCTGCTGCAAGTCCGTTACAGCGGAGAGAGTTAGTCAATTTGAATACCTGCTTTGCTTGTTGTTTAGGTGTTTCACAAAATTCCGAAACAATGTCTGTTTTTGCACCTGCCGCCAGCAGGGCGTTAATATGCTTTAAATCTTTTTTGGTTATCGCTACGTGCAAGGGGGTTACGCCCATATCCCCGATTGCGTTAACTGGCGCCCCATTTTCCAACAGGAGTAGAGCGCCTTATGTATCTCCCCGCCATATCAGAACATGTAACGGTGTATCACCGTCTGCATCCGTACTATCCAGGTGAACTTCTGCTTCGCCGAGTTCCTCTGGATAGATACAGTCTGATGTTGTCTGTAATACATCTTTATACGTTCGACTAGCCATCAGTGGTTTGTGTTAATGCACATAACGGATGCGTTAAGCCGCACGCCGGTAAGGCACGTCGGACTCAAACGCGGTGTTAGTTGCGATTATGGGTCTGCCTCTGGTACAAGGCCGTCAAGAGTCGCAGGCCTACCCACACGCCGGGTACCCACTGATATGAGCGCCAATGTATCCGGAGTAATTTTGGCAGTTGTGACCACCGTACTTGCCAGCGTCGCTGCACCTGAGGCAAGCATTACGAAAGCACCAAGATGGAATAACTGCTCGCCGTGCGCAAAATTCAACGGATTCGTCTCCCATGAGGGTGGCTGCCAGACGAATCGTGGCCCTAGTAGCATAATAAGCACTCCGAAGCTTACAAGCATCGCAACTGGGAAGATGGCAAAGATGACACCAACCGCAAACCATGTCAGATGAGGTTCATACGAAGGGACAACTGGTGAGAAAAGCGCAGTAAAAAAAGAGATGACCACAATTCCCAACCTCACAATTTTCCAGTGGGTCATATCAGGCACCTAACTTCCATAATGCGAACCAATGAATGTAGCAAAGACGAATGCCGGTACGTGTAACATTCATTCGTCTCTCTTGCACCTCAGCCTGTTGCGGTCATGGCTAGTACAAAATGCGGATTTAATTACCCATCAAAAGCGAACCTCTGCGTTCGCAATTGTGCCGCAGGAAATCACGCCAATCCGATATGCTCTGTCCAAACCCGGCTTCAGAGGAAACACCTTTCTGATGACGAGATTACAGAGTAAAGCGCGCATGTCCATAAGACAAAAGCATTAAATAAAGGATGGGGACGGGTGGTCCGGGGCGAATTTCCCTGTAGCCTTGCTGGTTACCCTAGGACTGGTTTCCGCCCGCGCGGTAATGACGGCGTGCTTTGTTGGGATCTTTTCGTGGCTTTTTCGCTAACCCGGTTCGCTCCTGCACGGCAATGATGGAGCCGTACCAGATTACGGGTGAAGCAACAGATTTGCTCTGTGCGCTCCGTGCACTCTGTGGCAATCGCTTTTCTTCGCGTCTCTGCGCGAGGAAACGAACCTTAATCCTGCCTCAGCCCCTTGATGCTTTCCGCCACAGCCGCATACTCGAAGGCATCGGAGAAGAAGCGCGACTCTTCCAGACCGTGCTGCATGAACAGGTCATGACCGGTCTCGACCATGACCGGCGGGCCGCTCATGTAGACATCGAAACCGCTCAGGTCGGGATGCTGCCTGAGGACCTCGCCGGTGACGAAGCCGGTGGCACCTGCCCAGTCGTCGCCAGGCCGCGGGTCGGACAGTACCGGCGTGTAGCTGAAGTTGGCATGTTCCTGCAACCAGCGCCGGGGCAGTACATCGAGATACAGGTCGCGGCTGGCGCGCACGCCGCGGAACAGGTGCAGCGGACTGTCGATACCGATCTCGAAGGCGTGTTCGAGAATACCCTTGATGGGTGCAAACCCGGTGCCGCCGCCGATCAGGATCGCCGGGCGGTGGGAATCCTCGCGCAGGAAAAACGTTCCGAGCGGGCCACGGATGCGCCACATCGCCTTTTCCTTCATGCTGTGGAATACCTGGTCGGTGAACAGCCCGCCCTCGACGTAGCGGATGTGCAGTTCGATGAATTCATCGTCATGCGGCGCATTGGCGATCGAAAAGGCGCGTGGCTCGTGGTCCTTGATCAGGATGTCGATATACTGGCCGGCAAGGAACTGCAGGCGTTCGCTGGCCGGCAGTTTCAGATAGATGCGTATCACGTCGTGTGCCAGGTGCTCGAGTCTTTCCACCCGGCACGGCAGGGTCTTGACCTCGATATCGCGTGCCGCGTCGACCTCACGCACGACGATCTGCAGGTCACTGCAGGGGTGTGCCTGGCAGAACAGCGCGCGGTTCGCCGCGACGTCATGTACGCCCAGTGCCGGTGGTGTGCCGCGCGGGTAGGCCACCGAGCCGCTTGCCAGCGTGCCCAGGCAGGATCCGCAGGCGCCATTGCGGCAGCCGTATGGCAGAATAACGCCCTGGCGCAGCGCGGCGTCCAGGACGCTTTCGGAGCCATCAACGGTGAACGAGTGACCGCTGGACTGGATGGTGACGCGGTACGCCATGTGCACACGGGCTGATCGGGAAGGGGGCTGGCATTGTCGCTGATTCGTCATGGAATATAAACCGCATAAACCTGTGCTTATCGTGGGTTGTGGCTATATCGGCCGGCGCGTTGCGAACCTGTTGAGGGCACGGGGCTGCGCGGTCACCGGCCTGGTGCGCAGCCCGGAAAGTGCGCGTGAACTGGCCGGCACCGGTAAGCCGGCCCTGGTGTGTGATCTCGATAGTGACGTGCCGGCACTGGATGCCGGCGCCAGTGATATCTTCTACTTTGCGCCGCCGCCCGGCGAGGGCGGGACGGACACGCGCATGACGCGCTTTCTCGCCGCACTCCGGCACGTGCCGCGTCGCATCGTCTACATCAGTACCAGCGCGGTCTACGGCGATTGCAACGGTGCGTGGATCGACGAGTACCAGCCGGTCAACCCGACCACGGCACGCGGTCGCCGGCGTCTCGATGCGGAACGTCAGGTGACGGCATGGTCACAGGCGCACGGTGTGCAGTGGATCATCCTGCGCGTGCCGGGTATCTACGGGCCGGGCAAGCTGCCGCTGGCACGTCTGCGCAAGGGCCTGCCCGTGCTACGCGAGCAGGAGGCACCGTATACCAACCGCATCCATGGCGACGATCTCGCGGCCATCTGTGTTGCGGCCATGGACTCCGCACAGGCCAATACCGTCTACAACGTCAGCGATGGCCATCCCGGCAACATAACCGACTACTTTTTTCGCGTCGCCGACGCCGCCGGCCTGCCGCGTCCACCGGTGGTGTCACGGGACGAGGCCGGTGCCGTGCTGAGCGCGGGGATGCTGTCGTTCCTGAACGATTCGCGGCGCCTGCGCAACGACAAGTTGTTGAAAGAGCTGGAAATAACGCTTGAATACCCGGACCTGGACAGCGGGCTGGCCGGTTGTTTCGGTGATCAGGCCGGGGCCTGATGGTCGTAAAACGCGCAAGTAGGCGCTAAGTTTGGGTGAGTCGGAATAAACAACAACAAAGGGAAGAACTCATGCGTCGATTGATTGCTTCGTTCCTGTTGTTGCTTGCGCCCTTCAGCAATGCCTGGTCAATTTCTGTTGCCGATCTGCCCGCGCAGCTGCAGGCCTGCATAGGCAGCAACGAGTGTAGCGTGAACGTGTCCGCGCCGGTTGTCACGATAGGCAACATGGAAGCCTATCTGTTCGCCGACAACCTCACGGGTACGCCTGTCACCGGTTTCGCGCTGCGCTATTCACTGCAGCCGCCGTCTGCCCGGTATTCAAACGATCAGCTGCAGCTACCCTTTTTGGGCGATGTCTGGCTGACGGTGCAGGATAGCTACGACCTGGCCGGCAATGCCAACCGGATGACCATCTACACCGATACCGTAACACCGCAGCCCGGGAACCTGCTGCTCGGCGACAGTAACGGCCTGGATATCGCAATTGATCTGACCAATGACGCCTTGCTGAACGGAGCGGGCACAGAAAGCATCTTTTTCATCGATGCAAATTACAACACCCAGATGCAAGGCAACATGAGGTTGCTTGGCGATATCGATCAGGATGCCCTGTCGCTCTGCCTGGCGGAGGAGTGTGGAGCCAGCGCATTGCTAAATCTCGTCTATCTGCAATATCTGGACCAGGGAAACGGTCAGGCCCGGCTGCAGTTCAACCCGAATGATCCGCGCGCGCGCCTGTACGAGATCATCAATGGATATTTCGTGGATCCCGCCTACGCTGGCAGTGTAGATCGGCAGTCCTACTACGTCGCGGCGGTACCGGTACCGGCGACGGTCTGGCTAATGCTGTCCGGTCTGCTGGTGCTGAGCGCGCGCCTGCGGCGCGTCAGCGACTGAACTCGGCCTGCACCGGCGCGTGGTCAGACGGCCGCTCCAGCCGGCGCGGTTCCCTGTCGATGACGCAGGCCGTGCACTCTGCGGCCAATGCCTCGCTCGCCAGGATCAGGTCGATGCGCAGCCCCATGTTGCGGCGGAACGCCGCGGCACGGTAGTCCCACCAGCTGAAGCTCCCTTCCGCCTGCTCGAAGCGCCTGAACACATCGCTCAGTCCGAGATCGAGGATATGCTGCAGCGCCTGCCGCTCCGGCGTGCTGCACAGGATGCGCTCGTGCCATAGCCCGGGGTCGTACACGTCGCGGTCTTCCGGTGCGATATTGAAGTCACCCAGGGTCACGAATCGATCGTGTGTTTTCAGCTGATCCCGGATATAGTCCGCCACCCTCTTCAGCCATTGCAGCTTGTAGTTGTATTTATCGCTGCCGACTTCCTGGCCGTTGACGACGTACAGGTTCAGGACGCGGATGCCGTCGATGGTGGCGCCGAAGATGCGGCGTTGCGGATCATCGAGGCCGGGAATGTCGGTGACGATGTCAGCGGCTTCCTTCCTGCTGAGGATCGCGACCCCGTTGTAGGTCTTCTGGCCCGCGTATGCGGCGTGATAACCGGCCGCGCGGATGTCGTCGCCCGGAAAGTTTTCATCGGTGAGCTTGGTCTCCTGCAGGCACAGTATGTCGGGACCGGCAGCAGCCAGCCAGTCGAGTACCTGCGGCAGCCGCACCTTGAGGGAGTTGACGTTCCAGGTGGCAATTTTCATAAAAGCGGTCTCGCGCAAAGACGCAAAGGCGCAAAGTTCTCAATTGACTTACTGCTGTCCCATAGTACTCCCTCTCCCGGAGTACCCAAAAAGCGGGCACAAGGGAGAAGGGACGCAGTGAGTATACCGCTGTGGCTGATTTGCATGTCCAGCCTCTGGCAACAGTACCCAACGATATATTCATTCATGGGCTTGTCACCATTTCAGTGAATGTATATGGGAAAGCAGTGCAATTGACTATTTCGACTACAGGTTATTAACTATTCGCGTAATATCACGCTTGATAAGGTGAGCACCGAAATAGATAAGCAGGCCAAGTTTGCAATCTGTCAGCTTCAGGTAGGTTATCAGTTGTTTTTATGAACAGGCAGTACCTGTTCGACGGATTTTAGTTCAATGACGACTTTGTCTTCCACCAGGATGTCCGCCCGGAATACATCCATGATGGTCACGCCCTTCTACCTGATGTCGACCCTGTGCTGCCTCGAAAAGGCGAGTCCCCGTTCTTTCAGTTCGCGACCCAGTGCCGCTTCATAAACCGATTCGAGCAGTCCTGGACCGAGTTCCCTGTGCACCGCCAGTGCGGCGTCGACGATCTGGTTCGCGATGGCGTTTCATCCATGACCATGTCCTCCCTGACTGGGTCATTACGCTAGCATTAATTTTGCCTTTCCTGGCGCCTTTGCGTCTTTGCGCAACAGAATCCTACGCGGCGAGTCCGGAGTGCCGCAGCAGGGCGTCGATGGTCGGTTCGCGGCCGCGGAACTCGACGAACAGATCCATCGGTTCACGGGAACCGCCCTGCTCGAGGATGCTGCGCAGGAACCGTTCACCGGTTTCGCGGTTGAAGACCCCGCTTTCCTCGAAGGCGGAAAAGGCGTCGGCGGACAGCACCTCGGCCCACTTGTAGCTGTAATAGCCCGCGGCGTAGCCGCCGCCGAAGACATGGGTGAAGCTGTTTTCGAAGCGGTTGAATTCGGGCGGTTTCACGACCGCGAGCTCCTTGCGCACCTGTTCCAGGGTCGAACGAATGCGCGCACCCTTTTTCGGGTCATAGTCGCGGTGCAGGCGAAAGTCGAACAGCGCGAACTCGAGCTGGCGCAGCATCTGCATCGCGGACTGGAAGTTCCTGGCGCGCTGCATGCGTTCGTAGAGTTCGGACGGGATCTTCTCGCCGCTCCTGTAGTGTCCCGAGATCAGGTCCAGCGCCTCGCGCTCCCAGCACCAGTTCTCCATGAACTGGCTCGGCAGCTCCACCGCGTCCCAGGCAACGCCGTTGATGCCGGAGACCCCGGCGTAATCGATCTGCGTCAGCATGTGGTGCAGGCCGTGGCCGAACTCGTGAAACAGGGTGATGACCTCCTCGTGCGTGAACAGTGCCGGCTCGTCACCGATGGGCGGAGAGAAGTTGCAGGTGAGGTAGGCGACCGGCGTCTGCACGCCGTCCGCGGTGCCGCGCCGGGTGATGCAATCGTCCATCCATGCGCCACCGCGCTTGTGCGGGCGTGCAAACAGGTCGAGGAAGAACTCGCCACGCACGCTGCCAGACGCGTCCCTGATACGGTAGAACGTGACGTCCCCGTGCCAGGCATCGACGCCGTCCACACCCTCGATCTGCAGGCCATACAGCCGTTCGACCGTGGCGAACAGCCCGCCGAGCACGTGCGGTCCGGGAAACCAGGGTTTCAGCTCCTCCTGCGAGATAGCGTATTTCTGCTGGCGCAGCCTTTCCGAGTAGTACGGGATGTCCCAGGCCTGCAGGTCGTCATGACCCTGTTCCCGCGCGAACATGCGCAGGTCTTCCAGTTCCTGCTGCGCAGCCGGTTTCGAGCGCCTGGCCAGGTCTTCGAGGAAACCGATGACCTGGTCGGTGGACTCCGCCATCTTGGTGACCAGCGAACGTTCCGCGAAGTTGTCGTAACCGAGCAGGCGCGCCGCCTCGTGACGCAGAGCCATGATCTTTTCCATGGTGGCGCCGTTGTCATACAGGCCTGCAGTCGGGCCGAGTTCGGAGGCGCGCGTGACGTAGGCGGTATACAGCTCCTTGCGCAGTTCGCGGTCATCGGCATAGGCCATCACCGGGTAGTAGGACGGAAATTCGAGGGTCAGCACCCAGCCGTCCAGGTTGCGTTGTTGCGCGGTCTGTAGCGCCAGTGCGCGCGCACTGGAGGGCAGGCCGGCGAGCTGCTGTTCGCTGGTGATCTGCCTGTGCCAGGCGTTGGTTGCATCCAGCACGTTGTCGCTGTATTTCGAGACCAGCCGCGAGAGTTCCTGCATGATCTCCTTGAAGCGGCCGCGCCTGGTGACATCGAGGTCGATGCCGGACAGGCGGAAGTCGCGCAAGGCATTGTCGATGACCTTCTTCTGGGCGGTATCGAGTCGCCGGTACTCTTCGCCGATGGCGATCTGCCGGTAGGCCTGGTACAGGCCTTCGTGCTGGCCCAGCTCGGTGCCGTATTCGCTCAGCAGTGGCAGGCATTCGTTGTAGACGTTGCGCAATGCCTCCGTGTTGACCACCGCGTTCATGTGGCTGACCGGCGACCACGCCCGACTGATGCGATCGTCCATCTCCTCCAGCGGGGCCACCAGGTTTTCCCAGGTGTAGGTCGTGTTCCCGGCCAGCAGCCGCTCGACCAGTGCGCGTCCTTCACTGAGCAGCTGGCTGATGGCGGGCTTGACATGCTCCGGTGTGATGGCGGAGAAGTGTGGCAGGCCGGTGGTGTATAACAGGGGATTGGACATTCCGTACATACCTCCCGTGTTCGTGAACAGAATCTGCCGGCAACTCTAGCACGGGTGCCTTGCAACCGCATGTTGAATCCCTGTAACGTTGCCCGTCGGCACGGCCGGCGCAAGGGTGCGCCTGCCGGCGATTAACCCTGACGAGGGAGGTGATTTGTGACGGTTCGTACGTTCGAGGATATTGCGCCGCGCATTGCGGCCAGTGCCTATATCGATGCGCGCGCGCTGGTGGTGGGTGACGTGACCATCGGGCCCGATGCCTCGCTCTGGCCAAACGTGGTGGCGCGCGGCGACGTCAACTCGATCGAGGTCGGGGCACGCACCAATATCCAGGACGGTACGATACTGCACGTCAGTCACGACAGCGAATTCGCACCCGGCGGTTTTGCCCTGAAGATCGGTGCCGATATCACCGTCGGCCACCAGTCGATACTGCATGGTTGTACCGTCGAGGACCGCTGCCTGATCGGCATGGCGGCTACCGTCATGGACGGTGCCATCGTGCGTTCCGGTGCCATCGTCGGGGCCGGCAGCCTCGTCCCGCCCGGCCATGACCTGGAGGGCGGATACCTGTGGGTGGGTTCACCGGCACGCCGGGTGCGCACCTTGCGCGACAGCGAGATCGCCTTCCTGGAGTACTCGGCCGGACACTACGTCGAGCTCAAGAACCGGCACATGGCTGCAAGATAGGATTGCCAGCGGGGAGACAAGGGTTTTTGCAGTAGGTGGAACCGCTCCCTGAGACGGGTAGGTTGACATAGCCTGACCCTGACCGGGACAGACAATACCCCGGCCGGTCGGAATATGAGGGACGGGAATCGGCGGGTACCCGTCACCGCGTGCCTCGCGGTGCAGAGTGAATATTCGAAACAGGCAATACGGGCGGAATTTCACACGCCGGTGCGCAGTCAGTTCGGTGTGTCTGTCGTGCATCCATCCGGATTCGATCCATCAACCAGGACATGTTCGAATACCGGGAGGCTCTCGTCCCCGTAATATTGAATATAGTTTTCCCAGTCCTCCAGCTTTGCCTTGTCGCGCGCATCGCCCCGGAGGGCGAGCCTGTGCCGGCGGATATCCGGCGCGCACTGCACGTAGTGCACTTCCACTACACTGCCGAGACTCACGGCAAGCCTCGACGGCCAACCCGGGTCTTTGACTTCCCTGGTAAAGGGACCGACGATGACCACGTCCTCAACAGGCAGGTTTTCACGGGCTATGTCGAAGAGCGTTTCGTATACGGGTTCGCGAAACGTTCGCTTGAAGTAGTCTGAATCGCGGTCATCCTCGCTGCGTCCGGACTGGCCAAGCGCGATACGCACCAGTCGCTCGGTCACCGTGTCGATGTCGAGCAGGGCCGCGTGTCTGGCCGCGGCGAGCTGCCTGGCATAGGTTGTTTTACCTGCGCCCGGGCTGCCGCAAACGATAAAGGCTGTGTGCATTCAGTTAGTCCGGATCGGGAGGCACGACAGGTTTCAGGCAGACCCGCCGGTCAGTCAAGACAGAAACAGGGAATAGCCGGGACGTGATCATTCATCACCTTATCGGCGTGTTGCCGGTCTCCGTGTCTCTGTCACGTGGTTGTTACCCTGTGATCCCCGTGTTGACTGTGGCTATCACGTCCCGCCGTGCCTCAACGTCGCGATGACCGGCGCGGTGTCCGGCCTGATCCCGCGCCAAAGATAAAATGATTCCGCCGCCTGTTCGACCAGCATGCCGAGTCCATCCATGACCCGGTCTGCCCCGCGTTGGGTAGCCCAGGTCATGAACACGGTTGGCCCGGCGCCATACATCATGTCGTAACACCAGCAGTTCCTGGTCACCACACTGTCCGGCAGCGCCGGGACGGCGCCGGACAGGCTCGCGGCGGTGGCGTTGATGATGAGATCGAAGGCCTGTCCCTCGACGTCATCCAGCCCGCAACCCTCGGTATGCCCCAGTGCGCAGAAATGCCGCGCCAGCTCGACGGCCTTGTCCGCGGTGCGATTGGCGATCACCAGCAGGCGTGGTCGTTTTTCGAGCAGTGGTTCGGTGACGCCGCGTGCGGCGCCACCGGCGCCGACCAGCAGGATGCGCCGGCCTGTCAGGTCGGCGCCGTGGTTGTTGCACAGGTCGCGCACCAGGCCGACGCCGTCGGTGTTGTCGCCGTGGTGGTTGCCGTCATTATGGAGTACCAGGGTGTTCACCGCACCGGCGTGTTGCGCGCGCATGCTGCGGGTTGCGGCCAGTTGCCAGGCCTGCTCCTTGAAGGGCACGGTGATATTGAGTCCCTTACCGCCGCTGGACAGGAAGCCGGCGACCGCCGCCTGAAACCCGTCCAGAGCAACCAGGATGGCCGTGTACTCGAGCTGCTCCCCGGTCTGTCGGGCGAACAGCGCGTGGATGCGCGGTGACTTGCTGTGGGCAACGGGATTGCCCATGACGGCGTAATGATCGGTCATGGTTACCGCCAGCGCCTATTCCGCATCACCGGGTTGCAGGGCCTGTCGCCGTGTGCAGCGCGCCGCCGCGCCGGCAAGTGTGATCACCCCGCGAGCCAGCGCGCGGCGTCCCTGGCGTAATAGCTGAGGATCGCGTCGGCCCCGGCACGCTTGATGCAAAGCAGGGATTCCATCACGACGGCCCGCTCATCCAGCCAGCCGTTCTGCGCGGCGGCCTTGAGCATGGCGTACTCGCCACTGACCTGGTAGGCAAACACCGGTACGCCGAACACGTCCTTCACGCGGCGCACGATATCGAGGTACGGCAGGCCGGGCTTGACCATCACCATGTCGGCGCCTTCCTCCAGGTCCAGCGCCACCTCGTGCAGTGCCTCGTCGCTGTTGGCCGGGTCCATCTGGTAGCTGTACTTGTCGCCGCCCGCAAGGTTGGCGGCCGACCCCACGGCATCGCGGAACGGTCCGTAGAAGCTCGATGCGTACTTGGCGGCATAGGCCAGTATGCGGGTATTGCGGTTTCCGCCCTGTTCCAGCGCGGCCCGCACGGCACCGATGCGCCCGTCCATCATGTCGGAGGGTGCGACGATGTCGGCGCCCGCGTCGGCATGCGAGAGCGCCTGCTTCACCAGCACCTCGACGGTCTCGTCGTTGAGCACGTATCCCTGTGCATCGATCAGTCCGTCCTGGCCGTGCGTGGTAAAGGGGTCGAGCGCGACATCGGTGATCACGCCCAGTTCCGGCAGGGCCCGCTTGAGCGCGCGCACTGCGCGTTGTGCCAGGCCGTCCGGGTTGCAGGCCTCGCGGGCGTCCTCCGTTTCTTTTCCGGGCGGCGTCACCGGAAACAGCGCCAGGGCCGGTATGCCCAGCGCGTGTATCTCCTGCGCCTCGGCGACCAGCTCGTCGATGCTCAGGCGTTCGATGCCCGGCATGGAGTCCACCGTCTCGCGCTGTCCGCTGCCTTCGAGCACGAACACCGGATAGATGAGATCGGCGCTGGTCAACAGGGTTTCCTGCATCAGGCGCCGGGAAAACCGGTCGCGTCTCATGCGGCGCATACGGGTGGCGGGATAGCGGCCTCGTACTGATTGATGGTCACTCACATTGCTACTCCAGGTCGGTTCATTGGAGGAGTGTACAGCGCATCACGGCCGCGGTCAGTCCCCTGGCGCGGTAATGCGGCTACCACGTGCACAGCTCACCGTGTAAGCTGATTTTTATGGGGACCACTTCACCAGATCAACCTGTCCCGTACAGGCAGGCATGCGGCGTGCTGGCACGCCTGCTGCACTGTTCGACATGGTCGCTGGCGGACTGGTACGCCACGCCGCTGACCACGGCCGAGGCCGGGGCATGGCTGTCGGCGACGCAGCAGGCGATCCAGCAGCGCCTGCGCGACGGGGCGTCGTGTTTCCCGTTGCAGCTGCTGCTGCAGATCTGCCACTTCTGGCTGGATGAGCTACACAGGCCGGCCTTCGAAACACTACCGCATCCGGCGGGGTCTGATCGGCACGCTGCCTTGCCGGATCTGGTTTACGGGCAGCTGCTGGCCAGCCGCAAGCTGCGCCCGGCAGGGGTTTATCTTTCCCGTGGCTTCAGGCACGCGGCGCCTTTCCTGGAACCGGCTGAATATTTCCGGGTGCTCGGGGAGCATGAATTGCTTGCCGGCCTGCCGCTGTCGGACAGGCCGGCAGCACCGCTGGACCTGCCCGCACTGCTGAACGAGGCGGCCGTCATACGGCGCTTGCAAGGCGCTGACCGCCGCCTGCCGGTCTGGCCACACCACCTGGATACCCTCGGCTAGGCGCACGCAGACCATGCGCCTGTTGTCTGCCGCCTGCCGTTTTATCGCCAACCAGCTGGCGCCGATCACCCTGCTCGGGGCCGTGGTCGCCTACCTGCACCCGCCCCTGTTCCTGGTGTTCAGGGAAAATTTCCTGTGGTTCTTTGCCGCCACCATGTTCGCCATGGGCGTGGTGCTGGATGTCGAGGAGTTGCGCGAGACGTTGCAGAGACCCGGCCGCATAGGCCTCGGCGTGCTGACCCAGTTCAGCGTGATGCCGGCACTGGGTTTTGCCGTGGCCTGGCTGGCGCCGTTGCCGGATGCCATGCGGCTCGGCATCATCATCGTCGCCTGCGCCCCCGGGGCCATGGCCAGCAACGTGATCGTGTACCTGGCCGGGGGCGCGGTGGCGTTTTCCGTGGCCATGACGACTGTGGCGACGTTTCTCTCCCCGTTGCTGACGCCGCTGCTGGTGGAGTGGCTGGGTGGCGCGTTCCTGGCGATCCCGTTCTGGCCGATGATGCAGACGATTATCCTGACGGTGGTTGTACCGCTGGGTCTGGGCATGGTACTGCGCGGCTGCCTGGGCCGTTTCCTTGGGCTGGCACGCACCCTGTCACCCGCCGTGGCAGCCGTGTCGATCGTGATCATTTGCAGCTATGCGGTCGCCGCCAACCAGGGTCGCATCGCCGTGGTGGGCGCCTGGGTGATCGCCATGGTGATCGTGCTCAATGCACTGGGCTACCTGGCCGGCTGGTGGCTGGCGCACCTGTACGGTTTTGATGCGGAACACCGGCTGACCCTGGCCATCGAGATCGGCATGCAGAACGCCGGTCTGGGCGTGGCGCTGGCGCTGAAGCACTTTTCGCCGGAGACCGCCCTGCCAGGTGCGCTGTTCGCATTCTGGTGCATTCTGACCGCCGCCGGGGCCAGCAGCTGGGTACGCTACAGACGCACCAGATTGGTGCAAACGTAATATTAAAATATAATAATTTCAGTAGCTTAAAATACCCGGTTCTGGTCAGCAGATACCGGGATCCCACCTAAAGTATCCCGTCCCCACGTCGATAGCCTTAGCAAGAGCGCGCTGCTGCAGTGCCTTGTGAAATGGCCCCGATGGCCCGGTTCCATCTCAGAAGCTGAATTGTCATAGCACTGTGCATTGAAGGGCTCCTCCGACGCTGAAAAGCGTTTTCAACCCGCCGCAAGGCGGGTTTTTTTTGCCTACACGGACGTAGGTACGTCGCGGGCGCAGGGATGCGCAGGAGCGACGCGCCTACACGGACATAGGTACGGCCGTTCTTGTACATCGATGTACTTCGCGGCACCTGTGTACATCCTGTCCATCGTCGCCAGCGCAGGGAAAAGGTGAGACCGGGGACTGGTCGAGAGGCTGGGCCACGCACGGGAACGATGCGCCTGCATGGCTGGAGGCTACGGGCATCCAGCCCGTTGCTGCCGGGGTGTCGCCATGTCCTGCCGGAGGTGAACAGGGATCATTCGGGCGGGGTGCCTGCAGGGCAGCCTGTCGAGCGTCCGTGCTCGCTGCCTACCAGTGCAGCCGCCGCAGGCGGGATACCTTCTTGTACTGGTGGGCATCCATGCGGGTGAGGATATCGTTGAGTACGCTGACCGCGTCGGTGATGTAGGCGCCCTTGTTCATCATCACGCACTCGGCGCGCACGCTCATCGCGGCGTCGGTAATCTCCGAACGTGCAATGACGCCCTTCCTCGCCAGGTTATCGAGTACCTGGGTAGCCCAGATGACAGGCACATGGGCGGCTTCGCAGATCCACAGGATTTCCTCCTGGATCTCCGCCATACGGACGCTCCCGAGTTCGACGGTCAGGTCACCACGCGCGATCATCACGCCCAGTGCGTGCTGTCCCAGGGTACCCAGCAGCAGGTCAGGCAGGTTTTTCACGGCGGTGGCTGTTTCGATTTTCAGGACGATCGGCAGTCCTGCCTTGCCTCGCGTTACCAGCTCGTGGCGCAAGACGTCGATATCATCGAGCTTGCGCACGAAAGAGAAACCGATGACGTCGGTGTGGGTACATACGAAATCCAGGTCGGCGAGGTCCTTTTCGGTGAGCGCCGGCAAGGGCAAGGCGGTGTCCGGGAGGTTGATGCCCTTGTCACTTCTGACGCGTGCCCCCTTCGGGCCTGCATGGGTAACCTGCAGCAATACGCCATCGGCCGTGGCCTCCGTTACGACACAGCCCAGTTTGCCGTCGTCGATCCATACCTTGTTGCCAGGCTGCAGCAGGTCGACGATATCGGGATGGGAACAGCTGATTTGCGCAGGCCGGATGGTGCCCGAGGCGTCGGTCACCGCCGCCTGACCCGGTCGATTATCACGACGCAGCAGTAACCGGTCACCGCGAAACAAACGGATGACCTGCGGTTTGCCGGTGAACTCGCCGATGCAGAAACTGTCGCTGGTGATCAGTTTCTTGTCCTGCGTCAGACCCTGCCAGCGCAGGTGTGTGCCGGGAACGATATAGGTATTCCCATCACATTCGGCCAGCCATGCGCCGTCAGGTCGCTGTTCTGTAACACGCAGCACGCGGTGCCTGTCGCGGGTATCCTTGAAATGCAGGGAGTGGCCCGGACGCAGCTGCCTGAACAGGTCACCCTCAATCGGCAACCGCTCCAGGCTGCCGGACTGTTCGTTGCCTGCCGAATCCGCCGGCGCAGCTGTGAGCAGCACCCGGGCAGGTTCGACAACCTGGCCGTAGTCGTCCCTGCGTACCTGCAGATGCCTTACGGCAGGCCCGGGCAGAATGCTGCCGGTGCGGATCTTGTGACCAGCAAGGTCCATGAAGATGCGTACGCGCGTACCTGTTTCGCGCTCCGCCGTGCGCACATTGTCGATCATCTGCTGCCAGGTGACGGGACCGTCGTGGGCGCAGTTGATACGGACACAATCCATGCCATTTTCTATCAGGCCCCTGATCAATTCCGGTTGTGTAGCTGATTCAGCGGGCAGGGTGACCATGATTCGTGCGTAGCGACTGCTGTTGCGTTTGCCAAACATCAGCTCTGCATTGCGTTCCAGGTGCTGTGCACCGCTGTCCGGGCTGGCCTTCTCCGTGCCTATGCCCAGCGCGCTGTCAAGCATGCCGATGACCCTGGAAAGGTTCACGCGTACCTGTGATTCTCCGCGACCCAGCGACGAGAGTCCGGCGGCGACCAGCCGTTCCTGCAAGGGCCGCAGGTCATGGCTGCGCAGCGCGAGATAATCGGCAAGGTTGCGCGCATCAGCTGAAAATCCTTGCGGATAACGCGCTCGATAGGGCGCCAGTCGCGAGTCCGACTCGCGAATAACGTCGTCGTTCAGCCCGGAAAGATCCTCGAGAAGTTCGGCCAGGTATTCATTTCCGGCAGTCACTGCTTGCGATGGCATGGTATTCAAGCCTGTAACAGCATGCGGTATGTCAGGCAAGCAGGATAGGCCAGTACTATTACAGTTTCATGACGTCACCATGCCGGGCATGTGGCGCCCTGAAAAATGTTCATAAACAGGATGTTTGTTGCTTGCAGGCGTGCTTATGCAGTGACTCTGCCAATGGCAGAACCAGCAGCCTCATGGCCGGACAGGGGAGGGTTCGCGCCATGGCTGCAAAGATGCCCGTTTTCCCGTCACCCGGCCAGCTGTGGTGCGATCGGCGGTTAACGAATATTCGTTGCGTGCTGGCGGGCAGATTACCCTGCCAGCCAGTCACGCGGTTTCAGAAATACATCATACAGCTCGGCTTCCGGGGTGCCCGGTTGCGGATGCCAGTTGTAGCGCCAGTTTGCTTCCGGTGGCAGGGACATCAGAATGGCTTCAGTGCGCCCGCCCGATTGCAGGCCGAACAGGGTGCCACGGTCATATACCAGGTTGAACTCCACGTAACGCCCGCGCCGGTAGCGCTGGAAATCCTTCTCGCGTGCACCGTATTCAATATCCTTGCGGCGTTCGACGATCGGCAGGTAGGCAGGTAAATAATGGTTGCCGACGCTCATCATCAATGCGCAGGAGTACTCAAACCCGTTCTCGCTTAGATCATCGAAGAACAGGCCGCCGATGCCGCGCGGTTCGGCACGATGTTTCAGGTAGAAATACTCGTCACACCATTGTTTGTAACGCGGGTAGACGTCATCACCAAACGGGGTGCAGGCCTCTTTGGCCAGCAGGTGCCAGTGCAGTGCGTCATCGACGAACCCATAGAAGGGTGTCAGGTCAAAGCCCCCTCCGAACCACCATACCGGTTCAGCGCCGTCTTTTTCCGCGACGAAGAAACGTACGTTGGCATGAGAAGTCGGTACATAGGGATTGTGCGGGTGGATGACGAGTGATATGCCCATGGCCTGGAAGCTCCGGCCCGCCAGTTCCGGACGACTCGCCGTGGCAGACGGCGGCAGTGCCCCGCCGAATACATGGGAAAAATTGATACCGGCCTTTTCAAATACCGCGCCGCCTTCCATCACACGAGAGCGTCCACCGCCGCCTTCCTCGCGCTGCCAGCTGTCCTCGATGAACACGCCCTGGCCGTCGAGTTGCCGGAAGGTATTGCAGATGGTGTCCTGCAGGGACATCAGGTAAGTACGGACCTGCTCGATGTGCCGATGGTTGATCGTTGATGCTGACATGGGCAGTGGAAGCTGTTTTCAGTGTCGCAGCACGTTACCGGTGATGCCATCACGCACGCTGCTCGGGACGTTGGTGGCGGAATTGTCCCCGTGCAGGATGTAATCCAGACGCCCGTTGAAGACCTTGCGCACGGCAAGCGGGCTGGTGGCCGGCGCCATGCCATGCAGATTGGCACTGCTGGAAACGAGGGGTCCATCCCAGCTGATGCACAATTGCGCTGCCACCGGGTGGCTGGTCACCCGTACAGCCAGCGTGTCGTGATTACCGGTAAGCCATGCGGGTACTTCCGCCAGACAGGGCAGAACCCAGGTGACCGGGGTTCTGGACGGCCTGGAAACGCGCTTGCGGACAGCCGGCGGGAGTGGCAACAGCAGTGGCTCGAGCTGTTCGAAGCAGGCTGCGATCAGGACTACGCCGTGTTTGATGTCGCGCTGTTTGAGTGCCAGCAGGTGCAATACCGCAGCGGCATCGAACGGGTCGCAACCCAGTCCGTATACAGACTCGGTAGGGTATGCGATCACACCCCCGGTACCCAGTTTGCGAACGGCCTCGCGAATATGCCAGTTCATGGGTACCGGTTTGCTGCTCAGGATTCTTCCGCCATGGCGGGAACCGGTTCATCCCACGCTTCAGCGAACTTGCAATCCTGCTGGGGACAAACACGCTGGCTGCCGAAACGCTTGGTGGTCTTGATGGATGTTATCGGCCAGTGACATTCCGGGCAGGGTTGTGCCAGCGGTTCGTTCCATATTGCATAGTCACAATCCGGGTAGCGTTCGCAGGAATAGAAAATCTTGCCACGCCTTGACTTGCGCTTGAGCAGGTTGCCCTGCTTGCATTGCGGGCACTGTACGCCTGTATCTTCCGGCTTTTCCAGTGGTTCGATGAACTTGCATGCGGGGTATTTGCTGCAGCCGATAAATTTGCCATACCGCCCGTTACGAACAATCAGATCGGAATGGCACTCGGGACAGCTGCGTCCCTCCACCTTCTCGGGTTCACTGTTACCGCGCTCGTCATCCACATTGCGCGTGTAATCGCATTCCGGGTAGCCGCTGCAGCCGATAAAACGTCCGCGCCGTCCAAGACGGATATTCAGTGGCTTGCCGCACTTGGGGCATGCCTCGTCCATGGATTCGGTGGTGACATCGCTGCGCGATACGCTGGTCTCCTTTTCATCGACCAGCTGCTTGAAGGGTTTCCAGAAATCCTGCATGAGTGGCACCCAGTCCTTTTCGCCGCGGGCGACTGCATCGAGCTCGTCCTCGAGGCGCGCGGTGAAGTCAAAGTCGACGTATTGTGTGAAGTGTTCGGTAAGGAACTTGCTGACTACGCGGCCCACGTCGGTTGGGTAGAAACGCTTGCTTTCCAGCGTTACGTACTCGCGTGCCTGCAGCGTTGAAATGATGGTGGCGTAGGTGGACGGGCGGCCGATGCCGTACTCTTCGAGCGCCTTGACCAGACTGGCTTCCGAGTAGCGTGGCGGTGGCTCGGTGAAGTGCTGGTCGGCACGGATATCCTTCAGCTTGCAGGTGTCGCCCTTTTCCATCGGCGGCAACAGTTTCTCCTCGCTATCCGATTTCTTGTCATCCTCGCCTTCCTGGTAGACGGCCATGAAGCCGGGGTCCACTACGACGGAGCCGGTGGCGCGGAAGCGATTTCCCTTGCCGCAGCAGAAATCCACGCTGACCGTGTTTATGGTGGCATGGATCATCTGGCATGCAACGGTGCGTTTCCAGATCAGCTCGTACAATCTGAGCTGTTCGGCACTCAGGTACGACTTGATTTCATCAGGCGTATTGCGAATGGAGGTCGGACGTATCGCCTCGTGGGCCTCCTGGGCATTCTTGGCCTTGGTCTTGTAGATGCTTGCGTGTTGCGGCAGCGCCTTCTTGCCGTAGCGTTCCGGAATGAACGCGCGCAATTCATCAAGTGCCTCCTGCGCAAGATTGACGGAATCGGTACGCATGTAGGTGATCAGGCCTACTGTGTCACCACCGATATCCATACCTTCATAAAGCTGTTGTGCAACGCGCATGGTGCGGCTTGCGGTGAAGCCGAGTTTGCGCGAAGCCTCCTGCTGCAGCGTCGAGGTTGTGAACGGGGCTGCGGGATTGCGCTTGCGCTGTTTCTTCTCGACTTCCTCGACGACCAGCTTGCCGCCGGCAGCCTCGAGCAGTTCCACGCGCGCCTGGGTGGCTGTAGTACCGTTATGTATGGTGAATTGCCTGAGTTTTTCATCGTGCAGGTGGGTCAGGCGTGCCACGAACTCCTGATTATCCCTGGTCAGGTCGCCTTCCAGTGTCCAGTACTCGCGCGGTTTGAAACTTTCGATTTCTAATTCGCGTTCCACGATCATGCGCAGGGCGGGGCTTTGCACACGTCCTGCCGAAAGGCCGCGACGCATCTTCTTCCACAGCAGCGGAGACAGGTTGAAACCCACCAGGTAGTCGAGCGCACGGCGCGCCTGCTGTGCATTGATCAGCTCGGTCGACAGGTTGCGTGCATGCTCCAGTGCCTCGTTGACCGCGCGTTTTGTAATTTCGTTGAACACGACGCGATAGACGGCCTTGTCCTTCAGCGCCTTGCGCTGCTTGAGCAGTTCGCACAGGTGCCAGGAGATGGCCTCGCCCTCGCGATCGGGGTCGGTCGCGAGGTACAGGGCATCGGACTTTTTCATCGCCCTGACGATGCTGTCCACATGTTTGGCATTGCGCTCGATCAGCTGGTACTTCATGGCGAAGTCATGCTCCGTGTCGACGGCGCCTTCCTTGGGTATAAGATCACGCACGTGGCCATAGGAAGCCATGACTTCGAAGTCCTTGCCGAGGTACTTCTTGATCGTCTTGCACTTGGCAGGCGATTCGACGATGACGAGGTTCTTGCTCATTTCGATCTGTTGCGGTTGGGCAGGTCGGCCGGCGCCGGTTGTGACGGCTCAGTGCAGGTTTCTGGCAGAACTGTCGAATACCAGGTCTTCCACCCAGGCATAGGCGGCCTCTTCGCCGGGCTGGTTGAACAGCACCATCATGACAACCCACTTCATCTGGTCGAGGTCGAGATCCTCGCTTTCCAGCGCCATGGCGCGGTCGATGGCCAGTTCGCGTGCATCCGGGCTTAACACGCCCATCTGCTCCAGGAACAGGATGAAGCCGCGGCATTCGGTGTCGAGTCGTTCCATTTCCCGGGACGAGAACAACCGCGTGGATCGTTCGGCCTGTAACGTCGCCGGTGCGCCGTCACGGGTAAGCCCATCCATCCAGTTGAAAGCCCGGTCGATTTCACGACTTGGAAAGCCTGCCTGGCTGAGTTCCTGCTCGACTAGCTCGCGGTCCGGGGCGAGCGGATGTTCATCATCCATATAAAAATTCTCAAACAGGTACATCAGCACGTCAAAGACGTTTTCTTTCATTAATAACCCTTTTATTTCATTCGGTTATAGATGCCGCCTGGACTGGAGGCGACGTAGCCACCCAATTCAAGTTGCAGCAGCATGGAGGAAACTTCAGCCGGCGTCAATCCGCTCCCGGTCACGAGGCGGTCGATCGACGTGCTGTGAAAGCCCATAATTTCAAGTAGTTGCAGATATTCCCCATCGAGTTGCCCGGGTTCTGCCGAGGTGTCGCTGTCCGCGACTTTGGCAGACTGGCAGGCGCCAGCCAGGGGGGCAAGCTCGTCGATGATATCCTGCGCCGTTTCAACCAGCTTGGCGCCCTGACGGATCAGCGCATGGCAGCCGCGCGCCAGTGTGTTATGGATCGATCCTGGAATTGCAAACACCTCCCGACCCTGTTCCGCCGCATAACGCGCGCTGATCAGCGAACCGGAGCGCAGGGCGGCCTCCACGACCAGCGTCCCAATACTAAGACCGCTGATGATGCGATTGCGACGCGGGAAATTTTCTGCCAGGGGCAGTGTACCGACCGGGAATTCTGACACCAGTGTGCCCTGCCGGGCGATCTGGCGGGCCAGGTCATGGTGCCTGGCGGGATAGACGCGATCGAGGCCGGTACCCATTACTGCGATTGTGGGGGCTTCGGCGTCCAGTGCACCCAGGTGGCTGGCGGCATCGATGCCCAGCGCCAGACCGCTGGTGATAATCAGGCCGGTCGTGGCCAGGTGGCGGGCGAATTCACGCGCGGTCTGCTGGCCGGATGGCGTCGGGTTGCGGCTGCCGACCATGGCCAGTTGTGGTTCGCCCAGCAGGCTCGCGTTACCGTGTATGTACAGCAGGGGTGGTGCGTCGGGCAGCTGCGACAACAGCGCGGGCCAGGCCGGTTCCCGGCAGGTTATGATGCAATTGCCCGGTTTCTGTGCCCACTCGAGATCGCGGTCGATGGCGCGCCGGTCAGGGCGCCTGAATGCGTCGATGGTTTCCTGTGCCAGTCCCAGGCCCTTCAGTTCACCGGTACCGGCATCCAGTATCGCCGCCGGGCTTGCAAACCGGTCCAGCAAGCGATGAAACGCTACCGTGCCCACGTGCGGTGCGTGGTACACGGCGAGCCAGTCGGAGAGTGTCTGTGTACTTGACGCCAGCGGTGTCGGGGCCATGGTGGCCCAGTATAGCCGCTATGCCAGGGCTGCGATGTCATCCACCCGCGACGGCGGGTGGATGCAGACGCCTACTCCTGTTCAGGGTGTGCGTACGAAGTCGTTGACGTGAATGGCGCGGGTGGCCGACATGATCAGGCCAAAACTGACCTTGTCGAAGGTGCGGAACACCATGACGATACCGGCCTCCTCATCAGGCAGCCTGACGGTGTCGCCATGCTTCTTGCTGACGGTGTCCTTGACCGTCTCGCCCTGCTGGAACACCCGCATGACGTGGCCGATCTCCATACCTTCACGTGTTCCCAGGTCCAGTGCAACGACATTGAACTGGCCGATTGCGGTCACGCCGTCGATCACCGAGATGATGTGGCCTTCGGTGCCCGAGGGTACCGAGTGTGGCTGGAAGTGCACGACCGGGTCGGACCGGTCTGCCGGCCGCAGACGATCGCCGATGCGGACCTCCCGGGTGGTCTCGGTCAACTTGATGGTCGCTGGGTCGCCAAATCGCTGCACCGGCCCGGTGCCGGCATAGAGCGCCTCGTAACCCAGCACTTCGCCCGTGTCGGGGTCGATATAGGGGGCGCCCGGCTTGTATACGTCAAACAGGGTAACATCGCGGTTCTCTATGCCGCGTACGTAGACGCGGTCGCCGGCCCCGGTAATGACGTGCTCGTCCGCCGACTCGACCACGTACGGGCTGTTTTCCATTTCGCCTTCATCGACCACGATCACGCGGGTCAGGAATTGCTTGATCGCATCGAGCGGGATCGTCGGTATGGCATTTTCGAGGCTTTCCTCGCGGATGTGCGGGGAGAGGGTGACGGTCGGGTGACCGCGCGACACCTGAATTTGCGGCTTGCCGTTCACATAGACCAGGCTGAGGGTATCGCCCGGATAGATGAGGTGTGGATTGGCGATCTGGGGATTGACATACCAGATCTCCGGCCACAACCATGGATCACGCAAGAACCTGGCCGAGATATCCCACAGGGTGTCCCCCTTGACGACAACGTAGCTATCCGGGTGATTCGGATTGAGTACCACGTCCGCAGCGAACAATGAGCCCGCCGATCAGCAGGGTGGCGAGGACCATACCGAGCAGTTTCTTGGTTGACATAGGCATCCCTTTGCGTCGAGTTACGTGCGATTCGGTTCCAGTATCCAGTGCCTGGCTACACTGTTGACGGGCGGCGGCAGATCAGTCGCGAGTTTAGCGGAAATTCCACGCAGAACAAAACGTTTTGTCGATTTTCGAACACAGCAACATTGCCTTTTGTGGTAGAGTATATTAGATACGTATTTCCTGAATCGTGACGGCATTCACATGGCTACCCTCAATATCCTGCATTTCCCGGATCCGCGTCTCCGCACCGTCGCCAGGCCGGTTGAACGGGTCGATGACGCTGTTCGCCAGTTGCTCGATGACATGCTGGAGACCATGTATGCTGCCCCCGGTATCGGGCTTGCCGCGACTCAGGTCAATGTCGACAAGCGGATCGTCGTCATTGATATATCGGAAGAAAAGAACCAGCCTTTATATCTGATTAACCCGGAGATACTCGAACTTGAGGGTTTCGAGGAGATGGAGGAAGGCTGCCTGTCCGTGCCGGGTGTCTACGAGCTGGTCCAGCGCGCCGATCGTGTCAACATCAGGGCGCTGGACCGCGACGGCACCTCATTCGAGTTACAGGCTGATGGATTGCTCGCGGTCTGTATACAGCATGAAATCGACCACCTCGATGGCAAGTTGTTCGTTGACTACCTTTCGCAGCTCAAGCGCACACGGATTCGCAAGAAACTGGAAAAGGAGCAACGCCAGACCGGCCCGGAACCGACTTCCAGAGCCGGCGGACGGTTACACCAGGAACTGTAAATACTGCCTCCAGGTTATTTGCTGCTGCCCCGTGTCTGATCACCCATAGCGCACCTTGACAGCAACGTGCAGGTACGCGCAATGAGGGTCATTTTTGCCGGTACGCCGGGATTTTCCCTGCCCTCCCTGCAGGCCTTGCTGGACAGTCGCCATGAGGTCGTTGCCGTTTACACACAGCCCGATCGACCTTCCGGTCGCGGCCGGCAGACCCGTTCGAGCCCGGTCAAGCAACTGGCACTTGCGCATGGCGTGCCGGTGCACCAGCCGACGAGCCTGCGCCCGGATACGGCCCGCACTGAACTGGCGGCATGTCAGCCGGACCTGATGGTGGTGGTGGCCTACGGGTTGCTGCTGCCACCCGAAATCCTGGCCACCCCGCGGCTGGGATGTGTCAATGTGCATGCCTCGCTGCTGCCACGCTGGCGCGGTGCCGCGCCTATCCAGCGCGCCATCCTCGCAGGTGACGCCGAAACCGGGGTCTGTCTGATGCAGATGGATGCAGGTCTGGACACCGGTCCGGTGCTTGTGTGTACAAGCTGTCCGATCCGGGACGACGATACCGGCAGCCGGCTGCATGACAGGCTGGCGCAGCTGGGCGGTCGTCTGTTGTCAGACAACCTCGATGCACTGGAGCACGATCGACTTATCCCCCGGGTTCAGGACGGTGCGCATGCCAGCTACGCAAGAAAACTGGACAAGGCGGAGGCCAGTCTCCAATGGTCGGACCCTGCCGAAGTGCTGGCACGCAAGGTCCGTGCATTCAATGCCTGGCCGGTTGCCGAGACCCGCTGGGGCGGCCGGCAGTTGCGTATCTGGGAGGCGCAGCCGCTGGCCGGGACGGCACACGCGATCCCGGGGACCGTGGTGGCAGCGACACGTGAAGGTATTGATGTGGCATGCGGTACGGGACAGCTGCGCCTGCTCGGCGTGCAGTTGCCGGGTGCACGTCCGGTGAGCGCCGCCGATTTCATCAATGCGAATGTAATAGCTGGTATGCGCCTGGGCGTGGACTGAGTGCCGCATGGATCCACGTATGAACCCGGATGCGCGCGCTGCGGCTGCCCGTGTGCTGGTACAGGTCATCGAATCCGGCCGCTCACTTGCGGATGCACTGCCGTCTTTTCAGTTCGCGTTTTCGGATAAGCGGGATGCGGCCCTGTTGCAGGAACTTGCATACGGAACTTGCCGCTGGTATTTCAGGCTGAACGCGTTCCTGGATCTGTTGCTCAGAAAGCCGTTGAAGTCGCGTGATATAGATATCGGATGCCTGCTGCTGATCGGACTGTACCAGCTCGACAAGCTCTCGCTGCCACAACGCGTGGCGGTCAATGAAACCGTGCAGGCAGTTCACGCGCTGGAGAGGGAATGGGCACGCGCACTGGTTAATGGGGTACTGCGCAGCTTTCAGCGCGATTGCGAGCGACTGGATGATGCCATCGCAGGAGACCCTGCTGCCCTGTATGCACACCCCGCCTGGCTGATCGATATGCTGCAGAATGACTGGCCGGAGCACTGGCAGTCCATACTCTCGGCAAACAATGTGCGTCCACCATTCAGCCTGCGCGTCAACCGGCTGCGCATCACGCGCGATGAATATCTCGAGCTGCTCGCGGAACACGCCATGCAGGCAGGGCCGCTTGCCTGGACGGACCAGGGAATACGCCTGACCGCCCCTGTGTCCGTGGATACACTGCCGGGATTTGCGCACGGAGATGTATCGGTTCAGGACGGTGCAGCACAGCTGGCCGCCGGCCTGTTGCAGCTGGCACCCGGACAGCATGTGCTGGATGCGTGTGCCGCGCCTGGAGGCAAGACGGCACACATACTCGAGACAGAGCCGTCGACCTGCGTGACGGCTGTCGATATCGATGCCGTGCGCCTGACCCGGGTCGGCGAGAACCTGGCCAGGCTGGGTTTGCAGGCGGAGCTTGTGGTCGGGGATGCCGGAAATCCGGCTGACTGGTGGGACGGCAGGCCTTTCGAGCGCATATTGCTCGATGTCCCCTGCACTGCAACCGGTGTGATTCGCCGTCATCCGGACATCAAACTGCTGCGCAGGCGTGATGATGTAGAAATACTGGCAGACCGCCAGTCTGCCATCCTGCACGCCATGTGGCCCTTGCTCGCACCAGGCGGTATGCTTCTGTATTGCACCTGTTCGGTACTGGCGACGGAGAACAGCTGGCAGGTTGGCAGTTTCCTGGAACAGCACGGGGACGCGGTGGAAGTCCCGATCGATGCAGCCTGGGGGCATGGGTGCGAGCATGGCAGGCAGATCCTCCCGGGTGAAAACGATATGGACGGATTTTATTTCGCATGTTTGCTCAAGAGCACCTGACAAGGCTGAAGGCTGATAAGCTCCCAGGCAAGGCCGCGCTGTGGTCCGTCATCGGGCTGGTGCTGCTGGCGGCGCTGGGCTTTGCACCGCCGCTGGTTGCAGACGAGGCAGGTGAATTTCGCATCAACGACGCACATGCCTGGGCCAGCGGTAATGACCGCCTGCTGGATGCGCAATTTTCCATTCGCCTGAGCAGTGGTGCAAAAGAGGCGCTGGAAAACGGCGTACCGCTGTCTCTCGAGCTGCAGATACAGCTCGTCAAAAAGCATGAATGGTTATGGGATTCAGTAGTGGTCGAGCATGTGCAGGTCAGGCAGCTCGAATACTATCCGCTCAGCCGCAGCTACCTGGTCAAGGATCTCAACAAGGGTACACAGGGCAATTTCAGCCAGCTAGATGACGCATTGCAGGCGGCTGGCACCATTGAAAAGCTTGTGCTGACGAGCAAGCCACTGGGTTCCAAACACAGCTATGAAGTCCGCCTGCGCGGCAGTCTCGATATCGAATCCCTCCCAACGCCTGTTCGTCTGCTTGCCTACGTGTCTTCAGGATGGGACATGGACAGCGAATGGTACGCATGGCCGCTGACCCGGTGAGACGTATCGGTTTTGGCATGTTCCCCATGCTGGGGCTGTTCGTGCTCTTGCTGGTTTCGCTCTCGCTGATGAGCGATGCCACGCATAACTCGGAACGTTTCGGTGAACTGTATTCCGTATTGCTGGTTGTCAATGCGGCCGGCCTGCTCATCCTCGGCACCCTGGTAGTAGTCAACATTTTCCAGCTGATCCGGCAGCGACGTTTGAAGGTTGCCGGTTCCAGGATGACCAGCCGACTGGTCGTGATGTTTGTTGTGTTATCGGTCGTACCTGTATCGGTGGTTTACTATTTTTCGCTGCAGTTTCTGCAGCGCGGGATTGACAGCTGGTTTGATGTGCGTATTGAGCAGGGGCTCGATGATGCGCTGGAACTGAGTCGTGCCGCGCTGGATGTCCGCCTGCGTGACGTGCTGCAACTGACATTACGCATGGCGGACGAGATTGCAGACGCGCAGCCGGCCACTCTCTCGCTGACACTGTATGATCTCAGGGTAAGGAGCGGTGCCGCCGAGTTGACACTGCTTGGCAAGGACGGGCGTATCGTTGCCTCCAGCAGTGCGGAACTCTCGAAAATCATACCCACTCAACCGCCGGGTGAAGTCCTGCTGCTGCTCCAGAACAGGCCGAATTACATCGGCCTTGATCCGGTCGGCGAGAACGGACTGTTCGCGCGTGCGCTGGTGCCGGTGCTGTCCGCGCGTGCAGATGGCGAGGTATACACCTTGCAGGCACTGTACGAGGTGTCCGAGCGTTTCAGCAAACTGGCCGACAGTGTCCAGGGGGCTTTCACGCACTACAAGGAACTGGCCTACCTGCGCACACCGCTCAAGTTCAGCTATTCGCTGACCCTGTCCATCGTACTGGTGTTGAGTCTGCTGTCGGCGATCTGGGCGGCATTCCACTCTGCACGCAGGCTGGTTGCACCCGTGCGTGATCTCGCGGAGGCGACGCACGCCGTTGCCGAGGGCGATTACAGCAAGCGACTGTCCGTGGCCAGCGAAGACGAACTGGGTTTTTTGGTCAGGTCCTTCAACGACATGACACGCAGGCTGGCAAAGTCGCGCGACGAGGCAAGCCGCAGCCAGCGCCAGATCGAGGGCCAGCGCACTTACCTGGAGGCCGTGCTTGCAAATCTTTCTTCGGGTGTCATCAGTCTTGGCAGGGACTCGGTTATACGCGCGGTAAACCGCGCTGCCACACAGTGTCTTGGCGTTGAGCTGAAGGATTATCTCGGCAGGGACCTCGCGGCCATCGCGCAGGAACATGCCGGACTGATGTTGTTTGTCGATGTGATAAACCAGCACCGCAACAGAGGCAGCCAGGCGTGGCAGGAGGAAATCACCCTGTTCGGGTACCATGGCCGCCAGGTGCTGATGTGTCGCGGTACCGCGCTGCATACTTCAGATAGACGCGGAGGCGGTATTGTGGTGGTATTCGACGATGTAACGGCAATCATTCAGGCGCAGCGCGACGCGGCCTGGGGTGAGGTGGCGCGCAGGCTGGCCCATGAGATCAAGAACCCGCTTACCCCGATACAATTGTCTGCAGAACGCCTGCGCCGCCGTTACCTGGAAAAAATGGCACCGGGCGATGCCGAGATTCTCGATCGTGCCACACGCACGATCGTCAACCAGGTCGAGGCGATGAAAAAGATGGTGAACGCGTTCAGCGACTACGCACGTGCACCGCAAATAAGCCTGGAACCGCTTGACCTGCACCAGATCGTGCAGGAGGTGCTGGACCTGTATCGCGGTAGTGACATGAATGTAAGGCTGTTCGATCAGCTTGAGGCGAGTAAATCGCGTATCGACGGCGACGCAGGCCGCATGCGGCAGTTACTGCACAATCTGCTCAAGAATGCACTGGAGGCGATCCGCGAATCCGAAATCGCTGAAATCCGCGTGGCAACACACAACGAAGCTCGGTCGGGGATGACGCAGATCGTGTTATCCATCACGGACAATGGCCCGGGCTTTGCGCCGGGCATCATGGATAACCTGTTCGAACCATATGTGTCGACAAAACCCAAGGGCAGTGGACTGGGACTGGCAATTGTGAAGAAGATCGTTGAGGAGCATGCCGGGACGATCAGCGCCGAAAACCTGGAGACCGGTGGTGCGCAGATTACCATCCGGCTGATGCTGTCGGGCGATGCGGCAGGGGACCGTCAGGAAGAGGTGCCGGTTGTAAAGAGTGAGCTATAATCGCCCGGTCCAATACCGGCATGCCGTACACACCCGGAACAGGAATTATACGGAACAGCGCAAATGACCAGCCGACACATACTCGTCGTTGATGATGAGCCAGATATTCGCAATCTGGTACGGGATATCCTCGAGGATGAGGGGTACACGGTAGCCACAGCGGAGAACGGGGAAGCTGCGCGCAAGGCACGACGGGCGCGACGACCTGACCTGATCCTGCTCGATATCTGGATGGAGGATGTCGATGGTATCACCCTGCTACGGGAATGGTCGGAAAGCGGCGATCTGCCTTGCCCGGTTGTAATGATGTCAGGCCACGGGACCGTCGAGACCGCAGTCGAGGCGACCCGTCTGGGTGCCTATGATTTCATCGAGAAGCCTATTTCCCTGGCAAAACTTCTGCTGACGATCGAGCGTGCGTTTGAAAGCGAACGGCTGCATCGGGAAAACATCGATCTGCGCGGGCACGTGCAGCCGATCGTCGAGCCGGCGGGCAAGTCTGCGATCATGAACCAGCTGCGTGAACAGGCGCGCAAGATCGCACAGCACAACAGTTGGGTGCTGATAAGTGGTGAGGCAGGATCAGGCAAGACAACATTCGCGCGCTACATACATGATCAGAGCCTGCGTCGCGACGGCCCCTTTGTCGAGATCGCAGTAGGTTCCATGTCCGAGGAAAACTCTGCAGAAGAACTGTTCGGGCACGAAGACGGGGATACGGTGCACTATGGACGGCTTGAACAGGCCAATGGTGGTACGCTCTGTATAGGGGATATCGCGGATATGGATCTGCAGACCCAGACAAGGTTACTGAGCGTGCTGCAAACGCATACCTTCAAGCGCATCAGGGGCAGTGAGGACGTGGAAGTCGATCTGCGTATTATCGCGACGACACACCGCAACCTTGAGGAAGAGGTCGCTGCTGGCCGCTTTCGCGAAGACCTCTTCTACCATCTGAACGTGCTGCCGCTGCACATGCTTCCACTACGTGACCACGAGGATGATGTGCATGATCTGCTGAATTTCTATATCGATTACATGGTTACTCACGAACGCCTCTCATACCGGCATTTCAGCGTGGCGGCACAGAACCGGCTGCGCAGCTACGAATGGCCTGGGAACATCCGGGAACTGAAAAACCTTGTGCAGCGCCTGCTCATACTGGGCAGCGGGGACGAAATCGAGCTTGCCGAGGTCGAACGGGCAATCAGTGCGCAGCAGCCGGAAGCCGACACGGGCGGGATGCCGGAATTGCCCTATGACATGCCCTTGCGCGAGGCGCGCGAGCAGTTTGAATACAACTACCTCATGCACCAGCTGCAGGCCGTGGGTGGCAGTATCGGCAAGCTGGCGAAACGGGTAGGTATGGAGCGCACACATCTGTACAGAAAGCTGCGCTCGCTGGGTATAGACCACAAGAAAGGCAATGAATAGGCAGCAGCTGCCATGTATGACGCCACCAATATGATTTTGATCGGATGAAGATCATCATTCTCGGTGCTGGCCAGGTCGGGGCGTCGGTGGCCAGCAACCTGGCCAGTGAAGCAAACGACATCACTGTCATCGATGACAACGCAGGTGTGCTGCAGGATTTGCAGGACCGTCTCGATATCCGTACCGTCGTAGGTCATGCCTCGCACCCAGATGTCCTGATGCAGGCCGGCGCGGATGATGCTGAAATGATCATAGCAGTTACACGCAATGACGAAACCAACATGATTGCCTGCCAGGTCGCATACACACTGTTCAGCACACCTACCAAGATAGCCCGGGTACGCTCGGTGGATTATCTAAAGCAGCCGCGGCTGTTTGCACAGGATGCGATGCCGGTTGATGTCATCATCAGTCCAGAACAGCTGGTAACCGAATATATAGAACGCCTTATTGAATACCCGGGTGCCTTGCAGGTTCTCGACTTTGCCGGTGGCAGGGTACAGCTAGTGGCGGTGCATGCGTACTACGGTGGCCCGCTGGTGGGCCACGAGTTGCGCGACCTGAAAAAACATATGCCCGGCATCGATGCGCGTGTCGCAGCCGTGTTTCGCAAGGGTAAGGCCATAACGCCTGAGGGCGACACCATCATAGAAATGGACGACGAGGTCTTTTTCGTGGCGGCGCGCAAGCATATTCGTGCGGTGATGAGTGAATTGCGCAAGATGGACAAGCCGGTCAAGCACGTCATACTGGCGGGCGGCGGCAACATAGGCATGCGGCTTGCGGCAGCAATCGAGAATACTTACAGCGTCAGAATTATCGAGCACAACACCAGGCGCGCCAAGCTGTTGTCCGAGTCGCTCTGCAAGTCTGTCGTGTTGCTGGGAGATGCGGCTGACCAGGACCTGCTGCTCGAGGAAAACATCGAGAACACGGATGTATTTTGCGCGCTGACCAACGATGAGGAAGCCAATATCCTTTCCGCCATGCTGGCCAAACGCCTGGGCGCGCGCAAGGTGATGTCGCTGATCAACCGGGCATCCTACGTCAACCTGGTGCAGAGCGATGTCATAGACGTGGCGATTTCACCGCAGCAGGCGACCATCGGCAGTCTGCTGACACATGTCAGACGTGGCGATGTGGTCATGGTGCATTCACTCCGGCGCGGTGCCGCCGAGGCGATCGAGGCCGTGGCACATGGCAATCGCGATAATTCAAAAGTGGTGGGCAGATCTATCGATGAGATCAAGCTGCCATCGGGCACGAGCATCGGCGCCGTAGTACGCGGAGAGGAAGTAATCATCGCGCATCATGACACGGTGATCGAGACAGATGATCACGTTATACTGTTCCTGTCTGACAAGAAAAGCATCCAGCAGGTCGAGCGCCTGTTTCAGGTTGGCGTCACGTTTTTCTGAAATGCAGGCGTTTCGTGCTTCGCCCTTCCTGATTTCATGCTGGTGCAGGCGGTTTGTGCATTTGCCTCCCACACAGAAGTTGCCTGGCCTGCCGCTGCTGCAATTCAGTGCCGGGCAGGCTGGAGACCTTGACCCTGATCATCCTGGTCAGCCCGGGATTTCCAGCGTCGTTTAGAAAGGAGATCTGACGATGGCGGACATGATCAGCAATCTGGAAGCAATGCTGGCAAGCGGACAGGACAATGCCTTGCTGCGTTACACGCTGGGCAGCCATTATCTCAAGACCGGCGATGCGCGGCGGGCGGTCGCTCACCTGCACGAGGCGGTTCGGCTGGACTCCGCCTATTCGGCGGCCTGGAAGATGTACGGCAGGTCACTGACAGCTGCGAATGATCTCGAAGGTGCACTTGCTGCCTTTACGCAAGGCATACAGGCTGCCAGGGAAAAGGGGGATATCCAGGCCGCCAGGGAGATGCAGGTCTTTCTGAGGCGTGTGCAGAAACAGCTGGCCGGGCAGTCGTCCTGAACTGCACGATAGCTTCTAATATAAAGGTGATTCACCGTCGGGGCGTGTGCGGAATCGCCGGTAACCCCACTGGTACTGCGCCGGGCATTCGCGAATACAGTTTTCAACGGCCTGGTTGACGCCGGTGACGGAGGCCTCCGGATCACGCGCATAGGCCAGCTCCGGCGGTTGCCTGAAGTGCAGATGATAGCCGCGCCCCCAGGACAGGCGTTCGCACCACACGAACACGACCGGAGCTCCGCTTTTTGCGGCGAGCCGTGAAAGCAACACCATGCTAAATGCCGGTATGCCGAAGAATGGCGCGAATACACCGGAGCCCGCCTTCGGCTCCTGGTCCGGCAGCATCGCGACCGTGCCGCCCTCCTCCAGCGTCTTGAAAAGTGTACGCAGGCCGCGTGCATTGGCTGGCACATAGTGGCCCCCGGATCGGCTGCGGGCATTGTTCACCAGGGTTTCCAGGCCCGTCAAGCGCAGTGGACGATACAGACAGGTGATATGAAAATGCGCGGCACAGTACAGGCCTGCAGCCTCCCATGCACCGAGATGCGGTGTTGCCAGAATAACGCCCTGCCCTGTTGCCTGTGCGCGTTCTACAAGCTCGAGTCCGTCGACCCGGCGAATCAGCCGCAGTGTCAGCCAGGCCGGTCGCAGCCACAACGCGCCGGTTTCCAGCAGGGTCTTGCCGGTTTCGACCAGGGACTGGTGCAGCAGACGGCGCCGTTCCGGTGCGGATAATGCCGGAAAGCAAAGCTCCAGATTGATCCGGGCGGCCTTGAGCAGCTCGTTGGGTACCAGAATGAGCCCCCAGCCGGCAAACACACCCAGTGTATGCAGCAGCGGCAAGGGCAGGTATGCACTCAGAACCAGAAACGATTTGATCAAAAATGTGCGCATTCAGGATATAATTAAACTAATTTACCACTTATTTAAGTATACGATCATAAAAATAGATAGATTATCCATTTATATAGAATTAAAATTTATGTGGTAAATTATTATCATTATCTACTATTAAATAGGTTGTTGATGGTAATTATATGCACCGATGAATGGGTGTTTTACAGGTAAGTCCGTCACGACGGTGTGTTTTTTCAGGGCGCCGGCGTTCGAGCTGGCGGACTTTCACCTTGTGCGATGATTTCATGCCTTAAGGTCATGTGCCAGTCCCGTTTGACCAGCGCCTTGCGTAGTAGGCGTTTGCCAGCGAAAGGTGTAGGTTGGGGTTTGGCTGACAGCTACTGCACTGCTTACGGAGCGATCGATGACAGTTGATGTGAAAACGGTGATCCCGCGCGAAGCATGGGATTTAATGGAAAACAACCCGCGGGTTGTCCTGATCGATGTCCGTTCCAGCATGGAATTCCTGTTTGTCGGCCACCCGATCGGCAGCGTGCATGTGCCCTGGATCGATGCACCGGACTGGACCGTCAACCCGCATTTTGTGACCGAAGTCCGCAAGGTCATGCTGGGTGGAATCGGTATGGGCGAGGCAGGTGGCGACGCGCCGGTCGTATTGATTTGCCGCAGTGGCAAACGTTCGCTTGAGGCAGGCAAGCTATTGATAAAGAATGGATTCATTGAGGTCTATAATGTCAGTGAGGGCTTCGAGGGTGAACTCGACGAAAAGCATCACAGGAGTACCGCGGGTGGTTGGCGTTTTCACGGACTGCCATGGGAGCAGTGCTGAGCACGTGCAGGCAGGCCTGAACTCTGCCGGAGCGTTGATGTTTACATTCACGTTCTCAACCGCTTACTAGCTGCAGTACCGCCGTCGGCCCGCCCACGGGCGGGGTGGAAGCACGCGGTGTTAATTGACTGTTTATGAACAGGTAATTATACTTCTAGACGCTTAAATAATAAGTAGGGTTTCATGATCAGTACCGCCGCTTGCGAGCGGAATGTTTCAGTAACGTGCAAACAGCATCATGAAACATGAATACGCTGACATTGTTCAGCTAGACGCCATCCATTCCTCGACATCCTTCAGATGTTGCGGGGTGTCTCTTTGAGGAGATCAAAACCTATGTCAACGACTGCCGAGAACATACAGGGTAACGCGCAGCTGGATGCGTGGCTCGACAAGAAGCTGGACGAGCTGTTACCGAAAAAGCTGGAACAGATCGATGCCTCCAGGACGCCGTCCATGGCCATCATCGCCACCAAGGGCACGCTGGACTGGGCCTATCCGCCCTTCATCCTCGCCTCTACCGCCGCGGCGCTGGGCTGGGATGTCACCGTGTTCTTCACCTTCTACGGTCTGCTGCTGCTGAAAAAGGACCTCACCGCACAGGTCAGCCCGCTGGGCAACCCGGCCATGCCGATGAAGATGCCGTTTGGTCCGAAGTGGTTCCAGAATTTCTCCTGGCCCATGCCGAACCTGCTGATGGCCGGTGTGCCGGGCTTCGAGAAAGTCGCCACGGGCCTGATGAAGAAGACCTTCAAGAACAAGGGGGTCGCCACCGTCGAGGAACTGCGCGGCCTGTGTCTGGAGGCCGATGTCAAGATGGTCGCCTGCCAGATGACCGTCGACGTGTTCGGCTTCAGCGCCAGCGACTTCATCCCCGAGGTCACCGACTACGTCGGCGCCACCTCCTTCCTGCCCGTCGCGCAAAAATCCGACGTCTGCCTGTTTATCTGACAGCGATCGACCGTTTGCGTAGCCGACAAGGGTTACTCGACGAACAACAGGGGCGTGCAGTTGCACGCCCCTGTTTTTTCATGCAGGTTTAACACATCGGGGGATGCCGGGGAGCGGCGCCTGCAGCCAATAGCTGACTTATGTCATACCACGGGCAATCGTATGCTTGAATTGTTCAATCCCATAGAACCCTATAGAACACACGAAATCGCTGTATCCGACGGACACCGTCTGCATGCAGAGGAATGCGGTAATCCTGAAGGGCTGCCGGTGGTATTCGTTCACGGTGGCCCGGGTGCCGGGTGCGAACGCTATCACCGGCAGTTCTTTGATCCGCTTATCTATCGCATCGTCCTGTTTGACCAGCGTGGCTGTGGCAGGTCGAGGCCGCATGCCAGCCTGGAAGGCAATAACACGCGGGCACTGGTCTCGGACATGGAGACGATTCGCAGCCGGTTGGGTATCGATCGCTGGGTGTTATTCGGCGGATCATGGGGTTCGACACTGGGACTGGTGTATGCGCAGACGCACCCGGAACGGGTACTGGGCCTGATCCTGCGCGGGATATTTCTGTGCCGGCCGAGGGATATCGCCTGGTTTTATCAAGATGGTGCTTCGTATCTCCTGCCTGATTACTGGCAGGATTATCTCGAGGTGATAGCGACGGACGAGCGCTATGATATGGTCAATGCCTATTACCGCAGGTTGACCGGGCAGGACGAGATCGCGATGCTGGCCGCGGCGAAGGCCTGGTCACTATGGGAAGGGCGTGCATCGACACTGCTGCCAAAATCGGCGGTGGTCGATCATTTCACCAGTCCGGCGACTGCACTAAGTCTGGCGCGACTGGAATGCCACTACTTCATGAACAACAGTTTTCTGGAAGATAACCAGATACTGAATAATGCCGATCGCCTGCGAGACATACCGGGGGTGATCGTGCATGGCCGCTATGACCTGGTTTGCCCGCTGGAACAGGCCTGGGCGTTGCATCGGGCATGGCCGCAGGCGCGTGTGCAGATCGTTCCCGATGCCGGTCATTCGGCGACCGAGCCAGGTATAGTGGATGCACTGGTGAGTGCATCCAACCAGTTCGGCATACGGTTCCGGTGATCGGGCTGTTGCAGCGTGTCAGCAGCGCACATGTCGCTGTTGACGGCGCCACGATCGCAGCAATCGATCGGGGTCTGCTGGTATTCGTGGGTGTGCAGAAGGGTGACAGTGAACTCGAGGCGCGCCGCCTGCTGGAACGCCTGCTGGGTTATCGGGTATTTCCTGATGGTGACGGCAGGATGAACCTGAACCTGTCCCAGGCGGGTGGCGGCCTGCTGCTGGTGCCGCAATTCACGCTGGCTGCCGACACGTGCAGGGGCATGCGTCCGAGTTTTACCCCGGCTGCCAGACCGGATGACGGGCAAAGACTGTTCGATTTTCTGGTGATGCAGGCACGGCAACTCCACAGCCCCGTCGGGAACGGGCGGTTCGGTGCCGATATGCAGGTCATGCTGGTGAATGACGGTCCGGTCACCTTCTGGCTCGAAGTGAACCCGCAGACCGGACGGTCAGGCAGGGCTTGAAATTCCTGTGTTTTTTCATGAAAAATGGCGGGTGTAACCGCGCACCAAGCTGTTAATATAACCCGGGTTCTGGTGATTTGCTGATCGATGGGAACAAACCTATGTCACAGCGGCAGGCTGCAATCAAGCGGGATACTCTGGAGACGCAAGTCAGTGTGTCCGTCAACCTGGACGGGACCGGCAAGACCGTCTTCGATACCGGTGTGCCGTTCCTCGAGCACATGCTCGACCAGGTCGCGCGTCACGGCATGATTGATCTGGACATCACGGCAAAGGGTGACCTGCATATCGATGCCCACCACACGGTGGAGGATATCGGAATCACGCTCGGCCAGGCGATTGGCAAGGCGGTGGCCGACAAGCGCGGCATCCGGCGCTACGGTCACGCCTACGTCCCCCTGGACGAGGCACTCTCGCGCGTGGTGATCGATTTTTCGGGTCGGCCCGGCCTGAAATATAGCGCGACATACCCGCGCGCCCGGATCGGTGAATTCGATGTCGATCTGCTGCACGAGTTTTTCCAGGGTTTCACCAATCATGCGCTGGTGACACTGCACATCGATTGCCTGCGCGGTGACAATGCACATCACGTTGCCGAGACCATTTTCAAGGCTTTCGGTCGTGCCATGCGCATGGCGCTGGAAATGGATCCGGCCATGGGCGACAGGCTGCCATCAACCAAGGGGAGTCTTTGACTACACCAGTAACCCGTTTATGCGGGTAACCGTTTTTCGGCAGCTACCGCAATGTCATCCATCGCAATAATCGACTACGGCATGGGCAACCTGCATTCCATTGCCAAGGCAATCGAGCATGTCGCCGGCAGTGAGCGGGTGGTCGTCAGCAGTGACCCGGCGACGATCCTTTCCGCCGCCCGCGTGGTATTCCCGGGTGTCGGCGCCATACGTGACTGTATTTCAGAACTGCAACGGACCGGGCTCGACCGTGTGGTTACGCAGGCAGCCGTCTCGCGCCCCTTGCTGGGAGTTTGCCTCGGGCTGCAGGCACTGCTCGATTCGAGCGCGGAAAATGCGGGTACCCCCTGTCTGGGTATAATTCCCGGCAACGTGGTCCGCTTCAGAACTGACATGCATGACCAGCACACCGGTTTGCGGCTAAAGATTCCGCACATGGGCTGGAACCAGGTGCAGCAGGTGCATGCGCATGACCTGTGGAAGGAGATACCCGCCGACAGCCGTTTCTATTTCGTACATAGCTACTATGCCGTCCCGACGTACCCTGAGCATATCGCGGGAACCACGTCATACGGCCAGGATTTTGCTTCGGTCATCTCACGTGACAACGTGTTCGCCGTGCAGTTTCACCCGGAAAAGAGCCAGCAGGCCGGCCTGCAGTTGCTGGCGAATTTTGTTGCCTGGAATGGAGAGACCTGATTTATGTTGATAATACCCGCGATTGATTTGAAAGACGGTCGGTGCGTGCGGTTACGTCAGGGTCGCATGGAGGATGAGACGGTTTTCGGCGACGACCCGGTTGAGGTGGCGCGGCGCTGGGTGGATGCCGGCGCACGCCGCCTGCACATGGTCGACCTGAACGGCGCCTTCGAGGGAAAGCCGGTGAACGCCAAGGCGATCAGGGCTGTTGCCGAGGCATTCCAGGAGCTGCCGATACAGGTGGGTGGTGGCATTCGTGATGAGGAAACCGTGCAGACCTATCTCGATGCCGGCGTGCAGTTTGTCATTATAGGTACCAAGGCGGTCAGTGCGCCGCACTTCATCAATGACCTGTGCGTCGAGTTTCCGGGACATATTATCGTTGGACTGGATGCCAGGGACGGGAAGGTGGCCATCGATGGCTGGTCCAAGCTGTCCAATCACTCGGTCATCGACATGGCGCAGCGTTTTGAACAGGACGGCGTGGAGGCAATTGTGTTTACCGATATAGGCCGTGACGGCATGATGAGCGGCGTCAACGTGGACTCTACCGTCCAGCTGGCGCGTGCCATCCATATCCCGGTGATTGCATCCGGTGGCATTACCGGCATCGAGGATATACGTGCGCTGTGCGGTGTATACGATGAAGGGATCATGGGCGCGATTACCGGCCGTGCCCTCTACGAAGGCAGCCTGGACCTGGCAGCGGCGCAACAGCTTGCCGACGAGCTGTGCGGTGAGTCTGCTGGCTGAGCACTCAATGGGACTGGCAAAACGTATAATCCCGTGTCTCGACGTCGATGCCGGCCGGGTCGTGAAGGGGGTGCAGTTCGTCGATATTCGTGATGCCGGCGACCCGGTGGAGGTGGCGCGCCGTTATGACAGGCAGGGCGCGGACGAGCTGACCTTTCTCGACATCACCGCCAGCTCGGACCAGCGCGAAACCATGGTGCATGTGGTCGAACAGGTTGCCGGCGAGGTGTTCATTCCACTGACGGTCGGTGGCGGCATCCGCGAGGTGGCCGACATCCGCCGCATGCTCAATGCCGGTGCCGACAAGGTGGGCATCAACACGGCGGCGGTGTCCAACCCGGATTTCGTGAAACAGGCAGCCGACCGCTTCGGCTCGCAATGCATCGTGGTCGCCATCGATGCCAAGCAGGTGAGTGCGGCCGGCGTTCCAAAACGCTGGGAGATATTCACGCACGGGGGCCGTAAACCGACCGGCATCGACGCAGTTGAGTGGGCGCAGCGCATGGTGGCAAACGGCGCCGGAGAAATCCTGCTGACCAGCATGGACCGTGATGGGACGCGCGACGGCTTCGACCTCGACCTGACGCGGGCAGTGAGCGATGCGGTCGAGGTGCCGGTGATCGCTTCCGGCGGTGTAGGTACGCTCGAGCACCTGGCCGAGGGTGTAACCCTGGGACGGGCCGACGCCGTGCTGGCCGCCAGCATCTTTCACTTCGGCGAGTACTCGGTAGGTGAGGCCAAGCGCTATCTGGCTGACAAGGGGATTGAGGTCAGGTTGTAGCACGGCAGCCGACCAGGCCTGCATTGTGCACGAAGCGATACGTCGCATACTGTATTCCGGCACACGGCTGGCGGTTTTGCCGGTTGCAGGCCGGCCGGCGCTTTGCCAGGTAAGCGCGAAGATTCCTGTACATTACCTGTGACTTTTTTGCTGGCTTGTGGGAACCGCATGCAAAACGAAGACTGGCTCGACGCGGTAAAGTGGAACGCTGACGGACTGGTGCCAGCGATCGCCCAGGACGCCGCGGACGGCAGGATCCTGATGGTCGCCTGGATGAACCGGGAGGCGCTCAGGCTCACGGCGGAGGGTAAAACGGCCGTATACTGGTCCCGCTCGCGGTGCAGGCTCTGGCACAAGGGCGAGGAGTCGGGGCATTTCCAGAAGGTGCAGGAAATTCGCCTCGATTGTGACAACGATGTGATCGTGCTGCAGGTCGAACAGGCCGGCGGTATAGCCTGCCACACCGGGCGGCGCAGCTGCTTCTACCAGCGGCTGGGAAATGACGGCTGGGTCATTGTGGAACCGGTGCTGAAGGATCCGGGTCATATTTACGGCAAGCGTTGAACCTGAAACGGAAGGTTTGCATGAATGATACACTCGAACAACTTGCCGCTGTGATCGAGTCGCGCAAGGGCGCGGATGCCGAGAGTTCCTATGTAGCCGGACTGTACGCCAGGGGCATGAACGCCGTCCTCAAGAAGGTGGGTGAAGAGGCCGCTGAAACGATAATCGCCGCCAAGGATTCCGATGACAGGGCGCTGGTGCATGAAACGGCCGACCTGTGGTTTCACACCCTGGTCATGCTCGCGATGCGTGGCCTGGGGCCGGAAGCGGTGCTGGCAGAACTGCAGCGGCGCTTCGGGGTGTCCGGACTCGATGAAAAGGCGGCCCGCGGCAAGTAGCGGCGCGCACCAGGATTGATTTCTGTGCAGTAATACAGATGGAGAGATTCGATGGGTATAAGTGTATGGCAGTTGTTGATTATCCTGGCTATCGTGCTGGTGCTGTTTGGTGCCAAGCGGCTGAAGAACATCGGTTCCGATCTGGGTAGCGCAATCAAGGGCTTCAAGCAGTCAATGCGTGAAGGCGAGGACGAGAGTCGCGGCGACAAGAGCCAGGATAGCAAGGAAGGCCGGGTGATCGATGGCGAATCGACCCGTCACGACAAGGACAAGGTCTAGGCTTTCACGTTCCGGGTAGTTTGCTACCGGGTCCGGCATGTTCGACATCGGTTTTTCTGAACTCATACTCGTCTTCGTGATCGCGCTGCTGGTCGTGGGGCCGGAACGCCTGCCACGCATTGCCCGCACGGCCGGCCTGTGGGTCGGCAAGATGCGAGGCTTCGTGTCTTCGGTGAAGGCTGAAATCGATCGCGAGCTTGCCACCGAGGAACTGAAAAAGGCGCTTGCAAAGCAGGCCGCGGTGCCGGAACTGGAAGAACTGATCGACGAAGTGACGGGTAAACCGCTCGAATCAGGCGAAGTCTCAACGCCCGGAAAGTCCGTTGCCGCTCCACCGGAGAAGAGTTCCGCAAGTCCCGTCGATGAGCACCAGGAATAAACAGGGGCCGGCCACGCCGGAGCCGGCTGATACGGAACAGCCGTTTATTTCCCACCTGGTTGAATTGCGCGATCGCCTGTTGCGGAGCGTGCTCGTTGTCGCCGTGGTGTTCCTGGCGCTGATGCCGTTCTCCAACCAGTTGTTTACGATGTTGTCCGGTCCGCTGATGTCACATCTGCCGAAGGACAGCGGCATGATCGCCATCGAGGTGGCCTCGCCGTTCCTGATACCGTTCAAACTGACACTGTTCCTGGCGGCTTTCATCAGTATTCCCTGGTTGCTGTATCAGGCCTGGTCGTTTATCGCGCCGGGCCTGTACCGCCATGAACGCCGTCTCGTGCTGCCGTTGCTGGTGTCCAGCACGCTGCTGTTCTATACAGGCGCTGCCTTCGCCTATTTCGTGGTGTTTCCGCTGGTCTTCGCCTTTTTCACCAGTACTGCCCCGACCGGCGTTTCGGTGATGACGGACATCAGCCGCTACCTGGATTTTGTACTGACGCTGTTTTTTGCATTCGGCGCGGCCTTCGAGGTGCCTGTCGTAACGGTCCTGCTGGTATGGACCGGCGTGGTTACCCGTGAAGGGTTGCGCGAGAAACGGCCCTACGTGATTGTCGCTGCCTTTGTGATCGGCATGCTGCTGACCCCGCCTGACGTCATATCACAGACCCTGCTGGCCGTACCGATGTGGATTCTGTTCGAGCTCGGGTTATTCTTTTCCGGCTGGTTTGTCCGCCAGGCGGAATCTGCTGCCGGCGAAGACGGGCGTGGCGAGGATTATCGGCCGTTGAGCCAGGCAGAAATGGATGACGAGCTGGATCGGATCGAGTCCGGGGAGAAGGAGCACAAATGATGACGGGCTGGCGGCTACCGCAGGCACGCTTGTAATTGTACCCTGCGGCCAGGCGCTGAAGGCGTGCTCAGTTCCTGGATGTCAGTCCTGACCGTGCCGGTTCTTCGTCGCGCAGGTGTGCCGGCCTGGCGGTTTCCCTGAACAGACCGAGTTCAATCGGTACCGGCCTGCTTATGTAGTAACCCTGCGCGTAATCAATACCGATATCACGCACTGCCTGAAGTGTCTCGCGGTTCTCGACATATTCTGCAATGGTCTTTATCTTCAAGGTATGGCCGATCTGGTTGATTGCCTCGACCATCGCGAAATCAATGTTGTCCGATACCATGTTCTGTACGAAACAGCCGTCAAGCTTCAGGTAGTCGACGGCCAGGTTCTTGAGGTAGCCGAACGAACTCAGGCCGACACCAAAATCGTCGAGCGCCAGCCGGCATCCCATCTCGCGCAGTCTGGAGATGAACAGCGAAGCATTGCACAGGTTCGCGATCACGGCCGTTTCCGTGATCTCGAAGCACAGCAGTTGCGGGGTGACACCACTGTTGTTGATCTCGCTGAACAGGAAATCCATGAAGCGTTCGTCCGAGAGCGACTGGCCCGACAAATTGATGCAGCAGGTGCTGACATACCGCTCGGCGCGTTTATCGTCCATCGTCAGCAGCTTGAAAGTATTCGACACGACCCAGCGGTCGATGGCCGGCATCAGCAGGTAGCGCTCTGCCGATGATATGAACGAGCCGGGCCCGACGATGGCTTTGTTCTCGTCGAGCATGCGAATGAGAACTTCGCCATGTGCCCTGGTGTCATCGCCCGGTTGGGTATGCATCCTGGCAATCGACTGGAAATACAGCCTGAAGCGATTCTCCTCGAGGACATTCTGTATCCTGTTCACCCATTGCATCTGGCCATGACGTTCGGCCACCGCTTCATCGTTTTGCTGGTAGATGTGGATTCGGTTCCTGCCCTGCTCCTTGGCAACATAGCACGCGGAGTCGGCCGCGCTCATGATATCGGTAAGCGATCCGGAAGTGCGGGTCAGTGGCACAAGACCGATGCTGACGCCGATCCGGAAAAAGGTGTTGTCCCAGACAAAGCGGAAGGTCTCGGCAATCTTCCTTATGGATTCAGCGAGGTCATGCGCATTTTCTATGGAGCACCCTTCAAGCAATATTCCGAATTCATCTCCACCCAGGCGTGCGAGTGTGTCCGCTTCACGCAGCTCCATGCGGAACTTTATGGTCAGTTGCTTGAGCAGTTCATCACCGGCGATATGACCACATGTGTCGTTTACGACCTTGAAATTATCCAGGTCCAGATAGCACAGCGCATGACGGTTGTTCTCACTGCGCGCATTCATGATTGCCAGCTCCAGGCGATTCTCGAATTCACGGCGGTTGAGCAGGCCGGTAAGTGAATCGTGGCTTGCCTGGTAGGACATCTTGCGGGCGAGCCCGCGCAGTTTTGTAACATCATGGAATACCAGGACAACACCGGTTATATTGGCGTTCGAATCCAGTATCGGCGACGCGTTTACCTCAACAGAGAGATGCTGGTTTCGGTAGCGGTGCATGAGCAGCAGGTTGCCAGCCAGCGTGATGCTCTTGCCTTTTTCGAGACAGTAACCGGAAGGATTGGGCGGTGTTTGCAAGGTCTTTTCATCGACAATATTGAAGACCGTGAAGATGGGCTGCCCGCGTGCGTCTTCCAGTTTCCACCCGGTTGATTGCTCTGCTACGGTATTCATGTACTCGATATCGCCATTCAGGTCCGTCGTGATAACACCGTCCCCGATTGAACCCAGAGTGACCTGCGCGCGCTCTTTCTCCTGTTGCAACGCCTCCTTGGCGATATTCAGTGCACTGATGTCACGTATGGTCCCCTCGATGCCCGCGGGCTTGGAGTTGCAGTCATAACGGTAGTGCGAGTTTTCCGATACCCAGATATGCGCTCCATTCTTGTGCAGCAGCCGTGTTTCGAAATGCTGCATGCGACCGCCATTGATGTCCAGTGCATGCTTGAGATTGTCGTGATCCTCCGGGCAAAGGTAGAAATCCTTTATGTTCCTGTTCAGGAACTCGTCGATGTTGTAGCCAAGCAGCTGCATTACCGACGGGGTGGCCCAGAGCACCTTGCCGTCGAGGTCGGTCTGGTAGATGGTGTCCTGCATGCTGTCGAAGATTGCTGCCATACGTTGTTCCGATGCCCGTATGCGTTCTTCGGCAAGTTCACGCTCCCTGATCTGCTGCTGCAGTTCTTCGTTTATTCGTTCGGCATATTCCCTTGCTCCCTCGGCCGACTCCCTCGTCGTCACGAGCTTCTTGATAAGTTCCGTGTTGTGTGCCCCCAGGTTGAATGACCTGGAAAGCATGTCACGCATCCCGCGCGCTGAAGTAAGCATGACATAGGAGAAGGTAAGGGCAAGGCCGCCGAGCGCATAGCCGATCGTACCGCCACTGTGGATGAAGTATGCGGTCAGTGGTGCCAGCGCGGGTACAACGAACACAGCCAGGGCCCTTGGCGACGTTTGCATGGATATGTAGGCTGTCAGGCAGATGCCGGCCAGTGCTTCGAGAGTGAACACCTGATGTATGAAACTGCCGTACTGGATCGCTGCCAGGCCGAGTGCGCCCCAGCAAATACCCGTCAGCATTACACCGGTGACATACCGGTCGCTCCGGTATTCGCTATCGTCATGTGTGACACTGCTGTTGATGAGCCGGCCGAGCAGGGATCGTGCACCCAGTGCCGCCAGCAGGGCAATAATCCAGACAAGGATCAGCGTGTGCGGCATATCGTTCCAGTACACCGCGGCGACAATCGCCATTACCATGATACTGGTGGTGAACTCTGTCTGGGACTGCTGCTGGTGCAGTTCGGCTTGGTTTGCCCGGATTTGCCACCTGTTCATGTCAGGTGTGGTGGAACGCAGGCCCGTGTCCGCGGAAGGCAGTGCGGAAGCCGGTTCACCTGCTGTTGCAGGCGTGTCCATGCGCTTGATTTCGTCGTCCATTTTTTCAGGCTGGGCGAGGGGTTAGCTGAGCCATGATCAGTTCTGACTGCCTGTGTAAGTTGATGCCGCTGTGGTAGCCAGATCTAGATCGGGCAAACATCTTCAAACTTTAGGAGTAACGGCTGAAATTGCTATTTGTTTCAGGGTATTACAATTAAATTGTGGGCATGTGCACAGATCAGAACGTATTCCGGTTCGTGTACGGTATTACAGGCCGTGGCGCTCCGGCAGCCGTTATGGTGCCTTACCCGCCCAGAACGTAACCCGGCAGTTTGTAGAAGGGCTTGGGTATGCGGCAAGCGGTAAGATAACAGTATGATTTGTACATCATATTTTTTGCCAAAATCTTGTATGATGAGCATTAGCGGGCTGACTATCGATGGCCCGATAGAATAACGGGACTGTTACAAGAATAAATGTACTGCTTAAACAGACAATTACCGTGGCCTGTTTCACATCTGCTGGAAATTTGTGCGCTGGCAATCCTGCTATACCCGGCCACCGTGTCCGCCGTAGCCAGCCTGCGCATGCAAACAGATCTAGGGGGTGTGGATATCGAGTTGTTTGATGCGGCGACACCCGGCACGGTGAACAACTTCATGGATTATGTGAACGGAGGGAATTACGAGGGAACCTTCATACACAGGCGTGCGTCTGTCAATACGTCGGGCGTTGATGTCCTGCAGATGGGCGGTTATGTATTCGATCCCGCCATGGGTATCTTCACAAATAATGCCGGTGTCAGTCATATACCGGTCCTGACCGGCAATTTGCCCGTCATAAATGAACCCGGGATATCAAATCTTCGAGGCACCATTGCGATGGCCAGGCAGGCCGGACAACCGGACAGCGCAACCAGCGAGTTCTTCTTCAACCTGATTGACAATATCGTGCTCGATACCACTGATGGCGGGTTTACCGTTTTTGGCCAGGTAACAAACGGTATGAACGTGATTGATGCCATATCCGCACTGGAAAGATGCCGGGATATCGGATTCAACCTGCCTTCACCCTGTAATAACTATCCCGATGTCCCGCTGGTTTCAATACAGGCAGCCAATGGAGGCGCATTCACGACACTGGTTGAACAGTACAACCTTGTGCATATCAACAACATCGGTGTGGACAGCGATACCGACGGGATTATCGACAGTGTCGAGGACGGGGCGCCGAACGGCGGAGACGCAAATTCAGATACATTTCCAGACAAGAACCAGCCCAGGGTGGCATCGATAGCGGGTCAGGGGGGTGATTATGTCACCCTCGAGTCACCGGCAGGTGTCACATTCGGGTCAATAGACGTCCTTGGACTCACGTTTGTGCTGACGACGATTGATCGATTCGATCCAAACAACGTGCTGGCCGGAATACAGCTGCTGCAGGGACCTTTCGGGGGTACCCTGTCGGGTATTACTCAGGGTGGACCGGCGTCCGTTACCGAGACGTTACCCGTGACAGACAACCCGAACAGTGTCTATGCCTACGGGCCAACACCCGCGGATGCGACGCCGCACTGGTATGAATTTGACTATGACGGTGAAACCGGCGCCGTAATAAACGGTAATACCGTTACGCTGAATTTTGTTGATGGCAAACGGGGTGATGGTGATCTTCAGGCAAATGGAAAAGTCGTGTTTTCGCCTGTTGCGCCAGCCATAAAGCCAGGTGACAACGATGGAATCGCAGATGCGATAGAAAACGCCGGACCGAATGGCGGTGATGGTAATGGAGATAATATCCCGGATAGCGCCCAGGATTATGTCACCTCACTGACCGATATTCGTAACCGGTACGTCACTGTTGAAGCAGTCTCCAGCAACCACTCCCTTAAAGCACTCGGTTTTGTCGTAGGCAACAATTTCCTCGCCCAGGCAACCCAGGTCGCAGGATTGAATTTCCCGCATGGGTTTCTCGGTTTCGAGGTGCACAACGTGGCACCCGGTGGCAGCGCGGATGTGAATATCATTCTGCCGGGTACCGAGGAACCGGTCAGCTACTTCCAGTATGGCCCCACGCCAGCCGATCCGGCTGATCATCTGTATGAATTTACCTTCGACCCGGCAACCGGGACCGGGGCAGAATTCAACGGCAATATAGTCACCCTGCATTTCGTTGACGGCGCTCGCGGAGATGCGGACCTGACCGCGAATGGAGTCATCGTTGATCCGGGTGCACCTGCAATTCCGGCCACACTCGAACAACCGAAAAGCGGCGGCGGCTGCAGTCTGTCCACTGCGGCGGGATCTGCGCGCAATGCGGGTGCCTGGTGGCTGTTGCTTCTGCTGGGAACGGCATACGCCATCCAGTGCAGACGCAGGCACTGAAATGGAGAGGGTGGATCCGACAGGACTCTGGCTCGAACTTGTGTTCGCGAAGCCTGTTAATTCAGCAGGGTGCTTTCCCGATCGGGGGAGCGGGCGGTCTGTCGCTGATCAGTTGTTCTGACTCGACGGGTCTTGCCGGCGGCCGGTTTTAATGATCCGTAACTGACCCTATATTCTCCATCCGTCTCCAGGTTTCCTGTCCGGTAGCTGCAGGTTGCAAACGACATTGCATAACAGTCACTGCCGTGTCGGCCCCGGGTAGCCGTGATCCTGAAACCAGCTGGCAAGCGCCTGGGCGGCGACCTGCTGGCCCAGGGCATTGGGATGAAATGTATCGTATGGTTTCAGGCGGATTGTATCGATGTCGTGTCCAGCATAGACCGGCAACAGGTCGAATACCGAGAACCCCGCCTGCTTGCCCAGCGCCGCAACACGTTGATGCCGTTCAGCGGCATTTCCCGCATACCATCCCTCCTTGGAGATCAGTGGAAAGATGACCAGCAACACCGGTATCCTGTGTTTCGCGGCGTACCTGGCGATATGCGTGAAACCGGTGTCTATATTACGCCAGCCAGCCATGTCCTGCTGGTACTGATTTTCCCAGTATGCCACCGGCGGATAACCGAGTGCGCGATACTTCTCGATGAGACTTGCTACGAAGTCAACCGCGTACAGCGGTGAATGATCCATAAACCAGCCATACGGACGTTCACTGGGATAGAAGTCGTTCATGCAGTATTGCAGCACCAGCATGTCAGGTGAATACTTGCCGACGCGTTCGTCAAGCAAGGCCGCTTCCTGCAGGGTGCTGTAGCCGCTTACGCCGAAATTAAGAACCTCCACGGAATCTGGCCCGTAGAGCTTATCCAGCCTGTTTTCCAGCCGCGTAAACACGCGTTCCGGGTAGGCAAGCTTGATCGCAGCAGCCACCGAGTCGCCGAGCACGGCGATGCGGAATGTACCGGGAGCGGCCTGTTCCGCGACATCGTCAGGGCGCAGTATACCGGCACGCTCCGTGTACCGTTCCCCCTTGCTGATGTAATTCGGGCGATGTGCGTAAACCAGTTCCGGATTGCTGCTCTTCATCCAGATCGAATCATTCAGGGCCGTACGCCGTTCTTCCCACAGGTGGATCACACCGAACCGGTCAGCCAGCCTGAGACCACCCTCGACTAACAGGGCGGCCACCAGAAGTCCAGCTACGAACAGGGCGCGGTTGGAGAGGTATGAATGCGTCCCGGACCTGCTGGTCACGCTGTCCGTCGCACCGGGTCGCTTCGAAGTGGTCGACAGCCCGCGCCGGTCTGATATTGGCAAGCCCGGGCCGTCGCCACCCCGGGTGCTTATACTGTCCCGGCCGGAAGGTGTGTCACCCGGGGGACAACCACTGTTAGTCGCAGCGGACGGTGGCAGCATGGACAGGCGGTACCACCACGACTTGAGAACCCTGGTGAAGGGATCGTGTTGCTTGCGAAACGTATTGATCATGGTGGTGAGTCGCGCCTGCTGCTCAACGCCTTCCAGGTGTTTGCGGGAGCCTGGAGAATGTCGTCAGCGTGATTTCCGATACACAGCAAACCCGCAGGTGTCGTGGAGCAGGCCGGACCTGCGATTATCGGTAGCTGGGCCAGCGGTCTAATGCCGGAGCAGTCGGCGATCGAACCGGGAGCCCTCCCGAACGCAGCTATCTGTAAAAAATTGCAAAAAGAATGCACGCCGCAACCGTCGCTTGCCGGTTGCTGCCGATTATGACCATTGATCAACTGCCGGTGCGCCATGACTTTTGGCCGCTCCTTTCACAAACCGGTCAATGGGCTTGGGCAGCCTGTTCTATTGCGTGATTGCATGTGCTTGCGCCCTTGTTATAAACAGTTATCAGGCTGGCGATGTCCGGAAATCTCTCCGGTGTGGCTCGGGTATCGGGAAGTATTGATTTTGATGGTAGTAATACAAGCTTAAGGGAAACTTAAGAGGTTACTTCGGGCCACACAGGCACCTGTGCCATCAGGGGCAGGCCTTGCCCGCCAGCGGCAGGACGCAGGGGAGATGTGTTAAATGGCTCATTCATATTGAAAGCCAATGGCTTCCTCGTTTCTGCCCGGGGCATCTCAACCCGGTATTCAAGCCGGGCGACCCCGTCGCCACCACCAATGGTAAATGACCTGCCGGATGGCGCCGGTGCTGCTGCCGGTCGACATCCGTCAATAAAAATAAGGTTATTGCGGCAACACACCCCGCAAATCGCGTATTCCACATCGTGCACGCGGTTTGCCAGTTGATTACCGGATTTCCCTGATCAAGACCGTTTAACAATCCAGTAAATGAACTCCTGCGCTTGTCAGCAATGTTGTTGAATTGCGTCCAGCATTGGTACGTTATTCCGAACCGCATCACTCTGGTCAACAGCTTGTAAAAAAGGAATGGTTGCCATGACCAGGCCGGTCAATCGAACGTGCAAATCAATCTGTACAAACTGAATTGTGACTTTTCCGTGCGCGGACGGTGCTCACGAATGAAATCGGCGTGCTTAAGGATAAATCGCGCGTGAGACAGGGCCAGGAATCAGCGCGACACGAATCATTGGTTAATTGATATGACAGATACATTAATTCGGACCTGGTCGAACTGTTTCCGTGCAGCCGTGTCTATCGGGTCGTAGTCCTGCTTTCCTGCTACCGGGGCAGTATCCATGCGGCGGATTTCACACAACACCTGTATTACACGCAGCGTCACAACGCCATTGTTTATTTGTCTGCTTATGGCATCTGGACTGAGGCATGCCGAGTCTGCCGGTTATCTGCAGGCAGGCAAATTTTCATCAGCCAGCGTAAATGAAAATCTACCGGCTGGCTGGGAGCCACTGACCTTCAGCCGTATCAAGCGACATACTGATTACTCCCTGGTCGAAGCGGGAGAAAAAGTTGTTGTAAAAGCAGTCAGTAATCAGTCTGCTTCCGGACTGACGCGGGCCATAATGATTAATCCTGGGGAATACCCTGTCATCCAGTGGCAATGGAAAGTGGATAATATCCTGCAGAAGGGCGATGTAACCAGCAAGGACGGTGACGACTATCCCGCCAGAATTTACATTACCTTCGCGTTTGATCCGGACAGGGCCGGGTACCTGGAGCGTCTGAAACACAAGGCCGCCAGTCTCATGTATGGCCAGGATGTTCCGTATCGAGCAATCTCCTATATCTGGGGGAGTAACAGTCCGGCGGGCACCATGATTGCAAATCCCTACACGGACCGGGTTATGATGTTTGTTGTCGAGGGAGGAGACGGAAAGGTACATCAGTGGGTTACAGAGAGGCGCAATATTTACGAGGATTACAAAAAGGCCTTCGGCGAAGAACCCGCAATGATATCCGGCGTAGCCATCATGACGGATACTGACAACACACGGGAATCTGCCATCGCCTGGTATGGTGACATTACGTTCACAAGCGACCAGGCCAGCCCGGAATAGGGCGAATTGCAGGGAACAGGGCGACAGAGAGTAACTGCCTTCCGCAGGCAATGAAATCTGTTCGCCGGCAGTCGCCAACCTGGAACCCCGCCCCGGCGGGATTTTCTGTGTCCGGGGAAGGCAACTCCTGGACGGTAATCGACCGTTGGGCCGCTTCGGGAGGGAAGAAGGTGCTCAACGGGCAGCGTCTGTGCCGCTGTGCTGTGGTACTTCCAGCGCATAGTGCGCCAGTCGCTTAGCGGCGCTGTAACCTAGCCAGGCGAAGAGCAGGGGGAGCAGGAGCGTCTGGACCATAAAGAGGACGATCAGGTCGATAATCTCTTCGGTGGTCTTGTTGGCGGCAGTCTTGAGCTCTTCGAGCCTGGCGCGAATGTCGGTCTTGGCCTTGGCCGATTCATAGAAGTCGCCCAGTGCTCCCAGCAACGAGTTGTCGGCCCCTGCCTTGCCCCCGGCGGGTTCGATGCTCTTCTCTTCGCTGCCGAGATCCCTGGTTGCATCTTCAAGGTGTCGGTTCGCCGCTTCGTATCCGGGTGCCAGAAAGAGGTTGAATACTTCTTCGTTGGCGATCGCGGCCAGGGGTACGAGGAAGCGGATGAGCAGGAGGATCCCCGAGAGGCCCAACGCGAGCCGCTGTGTTCCTGGAGCAAAGCGGTAGGGCAGCCAGAGGGTTGCCAGCCAAAAGAGCAGCACAGATGCCAACAGGGCCGAGAACCAGCCCCACCCCGAGATCTCGATCAGGAGTTTCTGCGTACCCAGCACCGCGGTACTGAAGAGCATCACCTGAGAGAACTGCTCGACCAGGTCGTTGATGGGGTCGAGTATCTCGCCGGGGCTGAGAACCGCTCCGATGCCGCCCGGCTCGATGGCCAGCTCCGTCCCCTGTGCGACGGAGATAAGGCCGTTGATGGCACGGGCGCTCGCGAAGGTGATCAGTGCACGCTTGAAACCGGTCTCTGTATAGTCCTGTCCAATCTTGTCGGCAATGCCGCCAAAGCTGAGGGCAATGAGCAGCACCGTCGTCAGGCTTGCTGCGATTTTGGCACGCTTTGTCCGCCGGTTTACCGTTTCCATTCACGTCTCCCCCCTGTGTTAGAGCTCTCCTTTAAACTTTTCCAGCCACTCGATCAGGCAAGGTATCTTTTTCGTTATTGCATGACACAGCACCCGGGCCATTATGAACCTTTTTAACGTTTCAGTGAAAACGCGGGAAGCTGTGCTTCTTCATGAGCCAGCCAACAGCAGGTGGCAGTGAAGGGTGCCGGGGTGGAGATGCCGTGTGACAGGAGCAATTACTGGCCCGGTAATGGCAGGGGCAAGGCAGAGGCTGTCACTGGTTACTCAGGGACCGGAACTCATTGACGTGTGGGCGGCCCAGCCAGGGCTGGCAGGCCCGGAAAGACGTGCAGTCAAATTGAATTCGGAGGGCGGATCAGGTTTGGGTTCAACACAGGTGGTGCAAGAGTCTGTGCGTGTCAACGCTTCAGCATCGTTTGCGCCTGGCAATTTCTTCTTCTATTTTTCTCTTTAGCCTCTCCCTGCAATCAATGACCTTGCACTGGGTCGAGTTCGCGCAGCAGAGATGCAGGTTCCGGATGTTGCTGTCTTCCACATCCAGCAGTGACACCAGGGCAATTTCTTCTTTTTCGCGCTCGGTTTTGGCCTGCTCCAGCAGGGTGATGGTGCTGAATCCTTCCACAAACCGCCGGATTGCAAATTCGACGACATCCTCAAAATCATAATTCCCCAGGCATCCTGGGACGTGGCAGGTCATGATGTTGTACCTATAAATATATTTATGGGTTCCTTTCACAATCGGTATTCGGTATCTCTAAGTAAGCATAAAACGTGCCCGATACAATAAACTTCAGGTATTGAACCAGTTACAAAAGGTCCAGCACGCTCGCGTGATGAAGTTGTAAATAATCCTGACGTAATGGCTGTGTAACAGGGAAAATGGAAGCGAGGCGATTGAAAAGTCAGGCCGTGATCGAAGTGGAGTCATAAATTCAACTTGACGCTGATCAACCGGACACCATCGGCCTGACCCGAAATACGGGTCATCGGCAACGAGGAAATTCGAGGTGAACCCAATCGGCAGCTTACCGCCGGGAACAGGACATTCATCGCTCCCATCCCCGCCGCTACCCTGCCACGGTGCATTCGGACAGCATCCGGGCGGTGGCGGGCTGCTTACGGATTTGAATTTTGGGTTACGAGGGATTCCGGGCACATGGGTTACACAATCCGGCAATTGGGGAGGGCCACAGCTGTCCCTTCGTGCATACCCCCGTAAGTGCATTGGCTGCTTGACGAATCAGGTACCCGCATCCCTTAGTCCAGCCCGAACAGACGTCGGTAGATTTTGAATCGCCCCTCCTGTTTACCTAACAGAAGCGCCTCCAGTTCGCCATGGTCAAAATACACGCCTTCGCAAACAGTGCAGCGGTCGACCTCGATGCCTTCGAGGTGCTCTGCCTTCATGTCGCTGCCGCACTTGGGGCACTTCAGCCAGTGGGCCAGGCGCCGTTTTTCGCGCTCTGTCTGTTCAAGTTCCTGGCGATACGCTTCCAGGCGCTTCTCGTGTTCCAGGTGAGACTTCTCCAGCAGGTGGCGTTCATTTTCCAAAAACCATTGGTTTTCCTGGCTATCGGCTCGTTTTGTTACCATAGCTCCTCCACACATGCATTCGGGTATATGCTGTTCATTCCAGGGCAAAATATACAGGTTTTCAGGTGGCGCAGCACCGTGACAAGCTGATTCGAGAGCACAGGCAGCATGCATGCCGGTGATGATCACACGATTGCTTTCTCAAGCGCATCACGCTCGAAGAGGCGGGGCTTTCCTGAACATGGCCATGATGAAGGACTGTTTATTACATCGTGATCAGAATTTTGACCATAAGAAACTTATCGCGCGCAACGTACCAAGGCCGATGGTATACAGGATAGATGCGGCCAGCCACACAAACACGACAAGCCCGACAGCATCTGACATATTCAAAACAAGCCCTCTGCCACCGACAGTTAATAGTGGCAAGGTGATCGGGAGAACACGGGGGCCAACAACAGCAAGCAGGATAAATATGATAAGGGCCCCTGTCAGGGATTTAAGCATCCAGTCAAATAACGTCTTCATGTTGTAATTTCTCCCGTTATCGGAATATTCAATCAAGATTCACGCCGAAATCATCAATGCTGTCCCTAAACCCGAGTGACCGATGTCACTGCTGTCTATTTTATGAGAAATCCCGTATCCACATTGACTGACCTGGCGGAAGAAATCCCGATAACGCAGGAGAGCCGTTGGGCAAACACGGTGAACCTTGTTCATGTCTCCCGGTTGATAAACCAGTAGACAGCCAAAGCAAGCCAGGTGAGGATGAGCAGTACCCACGGTAACCGGCGCTGTTTATAGATCACCTTCTCCTGCACTGCAGTTTCACGGGCATCAGATGGAGTGACTTGCGGTTTGGCCTTTTTGAGTCTTTTGTCCAGTTCCCTGGACCTGGCGCCCTGCTGGTTCCTGTATTGCTCGATACCTTTCTGGATTCCGCGGGCAATAAGCTTCGTTTGCTCTTTTGTCTGCCCCGGTTGTTGTGTACCCCGGGCGATTCGCACGGCTTCGTCCCGGCTCGAATCAGGGGTCTGGTGACTACTTGAACGCCTGGCCATGGTATCTCACAGTGATTATCAAGATGCTCGCTCCCGCGCCGTCCCGATCGATCCCGGCAGGCCGAACCCGGAGAAGCAAAGGGCCTGTGGCTGTGGCATTACTCGGGAAACCTGAAACTGAAATAATCGCCCAGCGCCTCCTCGATCCGGGCCAGCGTGACTGGTCGCCCGTACAGGGGCCAGTCATAGTATTCGCAGACCATCGGCATGATCCCGGACTGGTGCCCCGATTTCAGCCGGATGGTCTTGTAGAAACGCTTGGTGTAAGGGTAGTGCTCCCACTCCTGCTGGCTGCTGTAGCCGGTGATCAGGAAGGTGTCGGGCTGGATAATCCGTGGGCCGAGGTCCCTGACCTCGAAACGGCAGGCGACCACGGATTCGCTGGCCGCGCCGGCAACCTTCCCGTGCTGCAGCATGACATGCGCCCGTTGCGCCGGAATCGTCAGCGCCCGGTTCAGCACCAGCTCCGAGCCAGGCGGCATCCTGAACCAGATCGAACTGCGGTCATCGGTCGCCATGGACTGGCAGCCAACCAGCAGCAGGCCCATCGCCATCACACACAGTGTCTTCACACCAGCCATCCGTTTATGTTCCCGCGTTACTGCATTATAGGGAAATCCCGCATACGACATGTCTCGGATTACGAGGATACGTTTACATTTCCGAACATTTCGTGAATGCCAATCCGTGAATTTCGGGAACACACCCGAGTAGACAGTGAAATTCTGGGTATCACAGCTGCTGCTGGACCAACCCGGTTATGGAATGAATCTATAAAAACGAATAACCATAAAATAAATTACTGCGGGCATAAACGGAATATGCGTTATACACAGCACTGACATGGTGCAAATATTCTTCTAATCAAGCCATGTTCACACAGTGAAGAATAATCTGTTAATATACTTAATACATTGATTAATAAGGTATTAGACCTTTGTCTAATTTATGATCAATTTAATCCCGGCATTGGGAAAATATGGCTTTAGCATGCGTTGCAACAAGTTTTCCACAGACTTATCCACAGGATTTGTGGATAACGTGATTCTGTCGTTGCCAGGACAATTAGTCTTTGCCCGGATTGCTCTGTCTTGGCGCATATTCCACGATTCACCATGTATTGCGAAGGGACGCATGGAAAATCTGCGACTTGGTCCGGGTTGCAAGGATGCAGGGTGTTGTATACCCGCCATCGATAACAGCAGTCATCCCGGTACCAGCTGCGGTGCAGTTATTCGGCTCCGGCAGGCCCGTCAGAGTGGATTGATCGGGGGGCAGCAGACCTTGTGAACGTACTGAGTAACACCCACTGAGTGGGTCAATTAAATTTGTCCGTTGACAGTACTACCACCCGGAGGTTCCGGAGTACCCATTCCACGACCGGACCATCCGGGTGACACAGTGCGGCAGGATCTGCATGGGCCACCACAAGATCAACCTGAGTACGGTGTTCGCAGGCCAGCAGATCGGCATCCGGGAAGTCGCTGACCAGACCTGTGTTGCGTACGAAATGTCTTGTTCGTGTTGGGTCGCCGTGCTGCGGACGATCGCCTTTCTGGTCTTCGAGGGAGTCTTGGTGATCGTTGCCGCAGTGACTGCTGTCACACAGGTGTACCGAACGTGTACCGGAGCATGCAGGTATTACAATGAGAGGAAACGCAATTGAGTATTGGTGGGCCCGCCAGGACTCGAACCTGGGACCAAGGGATTCGCTGTAGCCTGATATTTCTACCAGGAGCGGACTATCTCATCACCCTCAGCAAGACTGTTAGGGTGCGGGACGCTCTTGCCTGTGATTAAGGACGCTGAAGTCCCCAGGTAGTCTCTGCACCTTCCGGAGGTGTACCTCCGGCTTGGCTCAGGGTTGCCAGCAGCCTCGCTGTTAAGGTTTCCCTGAATTCATCCCGTACAATTCATGCCTTTCAGCATGAACGCACCATTTTGATGAGTCCCCTGCTCTAACCAACTGAGCTACAGGCCCGAAGTCGTGCATTCTAGCAAGTTTTCTGACGGGTCGAACAAAAAGATATTTGATTATGAAAATATTCATAATCTATAATTCCCCGCATGCAAAATTGTATGCAATGCGGGAAGACGCTTGTTGGTAGGCAAAGAAAATACTGTTCGAGACAGTGCAAAAACAGCTATATCAATCAAATCCTGCAAAGTTACCAGGCTCAGCAGCTCAGGGGTAGAAGACGCAAGGTCCGATTGATTGGATATAAAGGATCAAAATGCGAGGCGTGTGGCTATAAAAAGAATTTTGCAGCGCTCGAATTTCACCATAGTGACCCGGAAACAAAATTATTCCAGCTGGATCTGAGATCCCTATCTAACAGAAAATGGGATGCAGTGCTAAAGGAGGTTGATAAATGTCGTTTACTGTGTTCCAACTGCCACACGGAGTTGCATAATCCGGACTGCCTGCTCTGACCAACTGAGCTACAGGCCCTGTGCTGTTGCGATGTGAATGAAACGCCGTGGCCACACCGGCCGCGGCGTTATTACTCGGCTTCCAGGAAGCTGCGCAGCGGTTCCGAGCGGGTCGGGTGGCGCAGCTTGCGCAGCGCCTTGGCCTCGATCTGGCGGATGCGTTCACGCGTGACGTCGAACTGCTTGCCGACTTCCTCCAGCGTGTGATCGGTATTCATATCGATACCGAAGCGCATGCGCAGCACCTTGGCCTCGCGCGGTGTCAGGCCGGACAACACGTACTGGGTCGCTTCCTTGAGGCCTTCCATCGAGGCCGCGTCGATCGGCGAGTCGATGTTCTGGTCCTCGATGAAGTCACCCAGATGCGAATCCTCATCGTCACCGATCGGTGTTTCCATGGAGATCGGTTCCTTGGCGATCTTCAGCACCTTGCGGATCTTGTCCTCCGGCATGTCCATGCGCTCGGCCAGTTCTTCGGGCGTGGGCTCGCGGCCGATCTCCTGCAGCATCTGGCGCGAGATGCGGTTGAGCTTGTTGATGGTCTCGATCATGTGCACCGGGATGCGGATGGTGCGTGCCTGGTCGGCGATGGAACGTGTGATCGCCTGGCGAATCCACCACGTGGCATAGGTCGAGAACTTGTAACCGCGCCGGTATTCAAACTTGTCGACCGCCTTCATCAGGCCGATGTTGCCTTCCTGGATCAGGTCAAGGAACTGCAGGCCGCGGTTGGTGTATTTCTTGGCGATCGAGATCACCAGGCGCAGGTTGGCCTCGACCATTTCCTTCTTCGCGCGGCGTGCCTTGGCCTCGCCGATGGACAGCGGCGGTTGATGTCCTTGATCTCGGCGATGGACAGGTGCGTGCTCGCCCTGCAGGGTGACCAGCTTGTTCTGGTGGCGAACGATCTCGTCCCTGCACTGGGCGAGCGGAGCGGAATACTTGCTGCCGGATTTCACCTGCGTGTCGACCCAGCCGAGGTCGGTCTCGTTGTTCGGGAACGAGGTGATGAACTCCTTGCGCGGCATGCCGGCACGGGCGACGCAGGCGTCCATGATGTTGCGCTCATGCGAGCGAATTTTCGAGATGGCGTTGCGCAGGTTGGTCGTCAGGATTTCGATGATGCGCGGCACCAGCTTCAACTGCAGTGTCTGCTCGGTGAGCTGCTCGCGCAGTTTCTTGATGCGCGCTGCATTCCTGCCGCCCTTTCCCATGGCACCGATAAGCTGCTGATAGGTCGTGGCCAGCTCGGTGAAGTGCTGGCGTGCCTCTTCAGGATCCGGGCCGGTTTCCGGCGGACCATCGCTCACATTGTCGTCATCGTCATCGGAATCGTCATCATCACCATTGCTGCTGGCGGAGGCGACATCGGTTACGTCGGTCTGACCGAGCGATGGGTCGTTGATATCATCTTCAGACGCGTTGGGATCGACGAATCCGCTGAAATCAGGTCGTTGAGGCGCATCTCGCCGGCTTCAACGCGCTCGTATCCGCGCAGCAGGGTCGCCGCGGTTTCCGGAAGGCGGCGAGTGCATTCAATACCTGGCTGAGGCCGTCCTCGATGCGCTTGGCGATGACGATCTCGCCTTCACGCGTCAGCAACTCGACGGTGCCCATTTCGCGCATGTACATGCGCACGGGGTCCGTGGTCCGGCCGAATTCGCTGTCGACGGTGACCAGGGTGGCGGCGGCCTCCTCGGCCGCGTCATCATCGGCGGCATTCTTGGTACTGGCCAGCAACAGCGAATCGGTATCCGGAGCGACCTCATGCACCAGAATGCCCATGTCGTTGATCATGCCAATGATATCTTCGATCTGCTGCGGATCGACGATTTCCTCGGGCAGATGGTCGTTGACCTCGGCATAGGTCAGGAAGCCCTGGTCCTTGCCTTTTTCGATCAGCAGTTTCAGTCGGGATTGTTGGTTTTTGTCCATACGATCCGTGGGCGCTGTAGTGCCCTCAGTAAAAGCAGTATAGGGGGCGAAAATTAATCGCGCAGTATAGAGCAACATATGGGGAGCGGCAAAGAGGAAAACAAGCCGGATCGAGACGTCGAAATTCCCGCACCTGTCTACGCGGACCTCTGAAGCAATGTCTGCAATTTCCAGTATTCCTTCAGCTCCTGTCGCTAAGTTTTTGTATTTTTTCCTTATCCTGCAATATTTCAATGCGCTTCTCGGGTGCATGGCGATGGATCTGGCTCAGGTGGCGCCGGATATCGGCGTAGCAGATCCAGGTCGGCGTAACGGCGTCCACTGGGCCAGCCTGTACAGGTGGCGTGCCTCGTCGCGTCCCCGCCAGTGCTCGAGAATGGCACCAGTGCTAGCTAACGGCTGCCGGTGCAGTAATTCCAGCAATTCTTTCAGAACTGAGACTCCCGGCACGGCACGGGTTCCCCGAACGGCAGCTCTGTGATGTGCTGCGCAAGCGCCGGCTGGTACAGGAGGATGGAGATGGCATCACGGACCGGGCTGCGTCCGCCGGCGGTGCCGGCCGTGCGGGTGGGTGCTGGCGACTTGTTTTCCCTGTTTTCCGGGGTAAATCGAGGCGTCCGGCCAGTGCTGCGGGCGTGGTCCCGGCGAGTTCGGCGAGGCGCTCGGTCATGAGCTGGCGGAACATGCTGTCCGGCAGCGTTGCCAGCAGAGGCCTGGCCTGGGCGACCAGGCGGGCCCGGCCGTCGATACTGCCGATATCGAGTTGCGCAGACAGCCGGTCGAAGAGATAGTCCGACAGGTGTGTGGCCGTGGCTATACGCTGTTCGAAACCCTCCTTGCCGGTCTTGCGCACCAGCGTATCGGGGTCCTCGCCTTCCGGCAGAAACAGGAAACGGGCTTCGCGTCCGTCGGTCAGCACGGGGAGGGCATTTTCCAGCGCCCGCCAGGCGGCGTCGCGACCGGCGCGGTCACCGTCGAAGCAGAACACCACTTCCGGCACCGTGCGATACAGTCGTTCCAGGTGTTCAGGGGTGGTGGACGTGCCGAGTGTCGCGACGGCATAGTTGATGTCGAACTGCGCCAGTGCCACGACGTCCATGTAGCCTTCAACGACCAGCATGCGCTCCAGCTTGCGTACAGTCTTGCGCGCCTCGTACAGGCCGTACAGTTCCTGACCCTTGTGGAACACGGCCGATTCCGGGCTGTTCATGTATTTCGGCGTGCTGTCGTCGAGTACGCGTCCACCGAAGCCGATGGTACGGCCGCGCCGATCATGAATGGGGAACATCACGCGGTCGCGAAAGCGGTCGTAGGCGCCCTTGCTGTCCGTGCGCTTTACCGTCAGGCCGAGTTCCAGCAACAGCTGCTGCGTTGCACTGTCGGCATTGAGCGCATGCGCGAGGTTGTCCCAGCCGGGCGGCGCAAAGCCGATGTGAAAGCGTGCCGCGACATCGCCGGTCAGTCCGCGCTGTTTCAGGTACTCGACTGCGCGGCCGGCCTGCGGGTGGTTGCGCAGCTGTTCCCGGTAGTAGCCCGACACGCGTTCCAGCAGTGTGTAGCCGGGTTGTGTCGAGTCCGCATGCGTGCCGGGCGTGCCGGCTTCGTGCGGCACCTCGAGCCCGGCGTGGTGCGCGAGTTCCTCGACCGCCTCGACAAAATCCATGTGTTCGTATTCCATCAGGAAGCTGATGGCCGTACCGTGCTGGCCGCAGCCGAAGCAGTGATAGAACTGCTTCACCTGGCTGACGGTGAAAGAGGGGGTTTTCTCACTGTGAAACGGGCAACAGGCCTTGTATTCGCGGCCGGCCTTTTTCAACGGCACGCGCGCATCGATGACATCGACGATGTCGATACGTGCAAGCAGTTCATCGATAAAGGAATGCGGGATACGGCCGGCCATGAATCAAGGTTAAAAGGGATGCCCCGGAAAGGGAAGTTGATCCTGAAAACCTGTCTCGCGACAAGATGCCAAGGCGCCAGGAATTCAGAAACCGGATCTCGCGCACAGACGCAGAACGCGCAGAGGAAGCAACATATAGTTGCTACAAGGAGGCAGGAGATTTGCCACAATCATTTCCTTGTATTGATCATGAATTAGACGGTAGCGCAGAAAGGCAATACAAGTACTCCGGTTATCCTGTGCCAACCGAGGCAAAAAACCATTCTTTGCGTACTCTGCGTACTCTGCGCGAGGCGAATATTCCTGGCGCCTTGGCGCGAGAGCTTTCAGGCGTTGATTCAGCCCAATCTGGATTTGATCAGCGCGCTGACCGCGCCCATATCGGCCCGGCCGGCGAGCTTCGGCTTGAGTTCGGCCATTACCTTGCCCATGTCCCTGATCGAGGCGGCGCCGGTGGAGGCCATGGCGGCATCCACCAGCCGGTTGATCTCGGACTCGCTGAGCGGGGCCGGCAGGTACGCCGTGATGATTTCGATCTCGCTGTTTTCCTGCGCAACCAGATCGTCGCGGCCGGCCTGCTCGAACTGGGCGATCGATTCGCGCCGCTGCCTGACCATCCTGTCGAGCACGGTGATGACCTGCGTATCATCCAGCTCGATACGCTCGTCGACTTCACGCTGCTTGATGGCGGCCAGAATCAGCCGGATGGTGGCCAGGCGCGGCTTGTCCCTTGCCCGCATGGCATCCTTCATATCCTGCTGGATGCGGTCCTTGATGGCCATGCGCAAAAGGGAAGCGGTCAGTACAGGCGGACGCGGCGTGCCAGTTCGCGGGATACCTTCTTCTGGCTACGCTTCACGGCGGCGGCCATCTTGCGCTTGCGTTCCTGTGTCGGCTTTTCGTAGAACTCGCGGCGACGCACTTCGGCCAGCACGCCGGCCTTTTCACAGGAGCGTTTGAAACGGCGCAGCGCGATTTCAAAGGGCTCGTTTTCCTTTACACGTACATTGGGCATACAACACCGGTTGACAGATGGTTGACAGGGCTGCGAATTCTATACACGTCCCGCCCAAAAGGCAAAATTTCCTTGTGTAACAAGAACCGGCAGTTACCATACGGGCATGGTCATTCTGGGCATAGAAACCTCCTGCGACGAGACCGGGGTCGCCCTCTACGACGGGGAGCGCGGCCTGTTGTGCCATGCCCTGTACAGCCAGGTCGAGCTGCACGCCCGCTATGGCGGGGTGGTACCTGAACTGGCCTCGCGCGATCACGTCAGCAAGCTGCTGCCGCTGATTCAGGAAGTAATTGATAAATCAGGTATTACGTACAATGACATCGACGGTGTAGCGTACACGGCGGGTCCCGGCCTGGTGGGCGCGCTGCTGGTCGGTGCGGCGATGGGGCGTGCACTGGCCTGGGCTGGGGTGTGCCGGCCGTGGCGGTGCACCACATGGAAGGCCACCTGCTGGCACCGATGCTGGAGGCCGACCCGCCGGCCTTTCCGTTTCTCGCCCTGCTGGTCTCCGGCGGCCATACCCTGCTGGTCGAGGTCGACGGGGTGGGAGGCTACACCCTGCTGGGCGATTCCATCGACGATGCCGTCGGCGAGGCCTTCGACAAGACCGCCACGGTGCTGGGGCTGGGCTACCCCGGCGGGCCGGCGCTGGCCGCGCTGGCGCTGCAGGGCGACCCCGGGCGCTTCCGCTTTCCGCGCCCGATGACCGACCGGCCCGGTCTGGACTTCAGCTTCAGCGGCCTGAAGACCTTCGCGCTCAACACCTGGCAGGGATGCGGCAAGACGGGGCAGGACCGTGCCGACATCGCGCGTGCCTTCGAAGAGGCTGTCGTGGATACCCTGGCCATCAAGTGTCGCCGTGCGCTCGATCAGACCGGCCTGCACACCCTGGTCATCGCCGGCGGCGTCGGTGCGAACACGCGACTGCGCGAGCGCCTGGGCGAGTTGATGCAACGACAGGGTGGGCGGGTCTGCTATCCGCGTCCGGAGTTCTGTACCGACAACGGCGCCATGATTGCCTATGCCGGTTATTGCCGCCTGCGGGGCGGGCAGTCGGAAGGCCTGTCGATCAGGGCGATCCCGCGCTGGTCGCTGGATGAGCTGCCGGCCGTCGATGGCGGCTAGCCGGCGTGGACGGTGTCCGCGAAACCGATCTCACTCGAGGCGCAGGGCAGGCAGATTGCCACGGCGGGCATGGAGTGTACACAGGGGTTTATGACGTGTCCTTGTGCACCTGTCACGCTGGCCGCTGCGTTATCCACGTCTCACGTCCCGGTCTTATGCTCCGGCTTATTATTTTTCCGTGGATTCCGTGGCCATCAGCCTGCGTGCATGCCGCGCTACTGACCTTTGTGCTTCCCGAAGCCGATCTTGTCTTCCCGGCCGTCGAGCAGGTTGGCGATGTTGCTGCGATGCCGCCAGTACAGCAGCACGGTGATCACGCATGTCGCGATGATCACGGGCCGCTCGGGCCACAGCAAGGCAAATCCAGCCGGAATGACCAGGCTTGCGGTGAGCGCTGCCAGCGAGGAATACCGGAACAGCACGGCCATGACCAGCCAGGATGCGGTCGTGAGCAGGCCCACCGGCCAGTACAGGCCGAAGGTCACACCGAGTGCCGTTGCGACGCCCTTGCCGCCCCGGAAGCGGAAAAAGACCGGGTAGAGGTGGCCCAGAAATGCGGCCAGTGCCGTGCCAGCAAGCACGGTGGGCGTGGCGTGCAGGGCATGTGCAGCGACGACCGGCAGCACGCCCTTCAGCATGTCACCCAGCAGGGTGAGCACGGCGGCCTTTTTGCCGCCGAGGCGTGCGACATTGGTAGCGCCGGGATTGCGTGAACCCACGGTGCGCGGGTCCGGCAGCCCCATGAGCCTGCAGACGATAATCGCGGTGGAGATGGAACCTGTCAGGTAGCCGGCGACGACGATGAGGTAGTCCGGATTCATGGCGGCCCATTGGAATGGTTAACAGGGCCGGCGTCAAGCGAAAGACGCGCAAACCGGGTGGCGCTGGCCTTCAGGGTGGCAAGGCTCTATATTGAAGCGCGGTCAACCCGGGACGCGTTGCCATGGATACAATCTTTATCAGCGATTTGCGTATCGAAACCATCATCGGTATCTACGGCTGGGAGCGCAAGGTCAGGCAGACCATCAGCCTCGACCTGGAGATGGATGCCGATATCCGGGCAGCGGCTGCCACGGATGCCATCGAGGATACCCTCGAATTACAAGGCCGTCTCCAAGCGGCTGATCGAGTATCGTCGGCGAAAGCATTTCCGGCTGGTGGAAACACTGGCCGAGCGGATCGCCGCGATCGTGCTCGAGGAATTCAGAGGTTCCCTGGCTGCGGCTTACGGCTGCACAAGCCGGGCGCACTGCGCGGCTCACGCGATGTCGGTGTCATGATCGAGCGGGGCAGCCGGGAGCCTGCCTGAGTGGCGCACGTGTACGTCAGCATCGGCAGTAACATCGATCGCGATACACAACATCGCTCTCGCACTGGAACTGCTGGGAGGACGTCGTTCGGCCGGCTGCAGCATCCTCGGTGTACGAAAGCGCGGCGGTCGGGTTCGACAGCGATCCCTTCTACAACCTGGTCGTGGGTTTCGAGACCCGAGTCTACGCCGTGCAAGATCCAGGACGCGTTGCATTGCATCGAGGAGGCCAGCGGACGATTCGCACCGGCGGCGCTGTCGGCGCGCACCCTGGATCTCGGACCTGCTGCTCTATGACGGGCTGGTGATCGAGGGAAACGGTCTGAACTGCCGCGCCGGACATCACCCGCTACGCCTTCGTGCTGGGGCCGCTGGCCGAAATCGCGCGGCGAGCTGCGCCACCCGGTTAGCGGAGAACGCTATGCCGACATGTGGTCCGCGTTTGATGACAGCCGGCAGGCACTGCAGCGGGTCGACTGGCCACCGGTCTCCTGACACGCCATCAGGACCGATGATCGGGATCAGCGAGCTTCCCGCACCGGACGTTCACGAGCGCGCCCACAGCGAGGCGCTTGCCGGCCTGATCCGGCGCACAATTGCCGCCGCCGGCGGTGCCATCCCGTTCTCGCGCTTTATGGAACTGTGCCTGTATGCGCCGGGCACTTGGCTACTACAGCGCCGGCAGGCGCAGAATTCGGTGCCGGTGGTGATTTCGTCACGGCACCGGAAATCTCCCCGCTGTTCGGCCGCTGCGTGGCGCACGCCTGCGCCGCGGTGCTGGCAGCGACCGGAGGCGGCGATATCCTCGAGTTCGGTGCCGGCAGCGGGCGTCTTGCGGTGGATATCCTGGCGCGAACTCGATGCCCTGGGCGGTTGCCGGCGCACTATTGCATCCTCGAACGCAGCGCCGACCTCAGGGTACGCCAGCGGGACCTGCTGCGGGCGCGGCTGCCACACCTGCAGGCGCGCGTGGTCTGGCTGGAGCAGTTGCCGGAGTACGGTTTTCGCGGCGTGATGCTGGGCAACGAGGTACTGGATGCGATGGCGGTGGAGCGCTTTCGCTGGAATGGCCGGGAGGCGGAACTGTTCCATGTGACGGCAGCGGATGACGGCTTTGCCTGGCGGTACGGGGCGGCGGATGCAGCCACCCGGTCGGCGATCGCGCGTATCGCCGGCGAATACGCCCTGGATGAGGGTTATGTGTCGGAACTCAACACCAGCCTGCAGCCCTGGCTGCGCAGCATGGCGGAACGCCTGGCGTGCGGAATGATGTTGCTGATCGATTACGGCTACCCGCGTCGCGAGTATTACCATGTCCAGCGCAGCAGCGGCACCCTGATGTGCCACTATCGCCAGCATGCGCACGCCGACCCGTTCTACTGGCCGGGGCTGCAGGATATCACGGCGCACGTCGACTTCACCGCCGTTGCCGAGGCGGCCGTCGCGGCGGATCTTGCCGTTTGCGGCTACACGACACAGGCCTACTTTCTGCTGGATTGCGGGCTGGACCGCTTGTTGCAGGAGGCCATGGCCGGCGCTGACCTGGAGTATCTGCGTCTTGCGCAGCAGGCCAAGACCCTGATCCTGCCCGGCGCGATGGGCGAACGCTTCCAGTGCATCGCCCTGACCCGCGCGCTGGACATCGATGTGCCCGGTTTCCGCGGGCCGGATTTTCGACACCGTTTGTAATAAGAATCTCGCGCAAAGACGCAAAGGCGCCAAGAAGTCAGAAACAAGATCTCGCGCAGAGACGCGGAGTGCGCAGAGAATTTCTTTCTGCCGCCTCGGAGGATGCCGGGTATGCGAAGCAGCTGCATTGCATTTCCGCGCGCCGTTGTTCTGTATGAACAGCGACGATATCTTGATTGTTGCAAATCTCTCACCTCCCGGCAGCTACTATATGTTGCTTTCTCTGCGCACTCCGCGTCTCTGCGCGAGGCGAATTTTCTTGGCGCCTTTGCGTCTTTGCGCGAGTAAGGGTTGTTGAGAAATTTCCGGCTACGGCGCAGAATGCGCGGCCATGGACACCCTGCACGCAATCTACCTCGCCCTGCTGCAGGGACTCACCGAATTCCTGCCGATCTCCAGTTCCGCGCACCTGATCCTGCTGCCGCGCCTGCTGGGCTGGGTCGACCAGGGACTGGCCTTCGACGTGGCGGTGCACGTCGGCACGCTGGCCGCGGTACTGGTGTATTTTCGCGTGGAGGTACTGCACCTGGTGTCGGCGGGCCTGCGTTCGCTTGTCACGCGTAAACCGGACGATGATGCACGGCTGGCCTGGTTCGTGCTGCTGGGCACGGTGCCGGTAGCGTTGCTCGGCCTGTTGCTGCACGACGTAGTCGAAACCTTGCTCCGTTCGCCGCTGGTCATCGCGGCGACCACCATCGGGTTCGGCGTGCTGCTGGGCCTGGCGGACTGGCGCGGCCGTCTGCAGCGCAACGAACACGATTTGCACCTTGCGGATGTTATCGTTATCGGACTGGCGCAGGCGCTGGCGCTGGTTCCAGGGACCTCGCGTTCCGGCATCACCATGACCGCAGGACTCGCGCTGGGCCTCACGCGCTCGGCGGCCGCGCGTTTTTCCTTTCTGCTCTCGATCCCGGTGATCATGATGGCCGGCGGCTATGAATCGCTCAAGCTGCTGGAGCAGGCTGCAGCCGTGGACTGGCATGCCATGCTGGTCGGCGCAGGCGTGTCTGCGCTCAGTGCCTGGGTGTGCATCCACTTCTTTCTGAAGCTGATCGAGCGCATCGGCATGTGGCCGTTCGTTATCTACCGGTTGCTGCTGGGTGCGCTGCTGCTCTGGATGTATCTGTAGGGGCGGACGCCCCTACGACAGGATTTCCTCGATGGCCGCGATGCGCTGTGCGCGGACCGCGGCACCGATGTCCTTGCCCGACTTTCCCTGCGTTTCTGGTTTCACCGTGGCTGCCGCCCGGTATGCCCGCTCCAGCAGCACCGCGGGCGGGTAGTCGTGCGCGTTTGCAGTCAGGCCGTGTGCCTCGGCTGCGCACACGACGACGAAACCGGCCAGGCGTTCACTGCGCCGGAACGCGTCCAGTGCCATCAGCAGGTCGAGCAACTCTGCGGCAGACAGGCTGGCGCTGTCATGCGCCCGGGCACGGTGTTGCAGGGCCATGCCGGCCAGCTCGCGATAGCTGTTCGGTGTTCGCAGCCGGGTACAGAAACTGTCGAGCCCCGCCATGGGAAATCCATCCGCACTGCCATTGTCGATATCGCACACCAGTGCGGCAAAGCGTATGACGACGTCGGTGGTCATGCCGGTCGCGCTGGCCAGCACCGGCAGCTGCAGCCGGCCCTGGCCGTGCTCTGGTGGTGCCGCAGTGACCGGCAGGCCGGCGATCTCGGGAAACAGCCTGGCCAGTGCGCCGCATCCCTGCAGTACCGTGAAGAACTGCGTCGGTGTGTCACAGCCCAGCGCCTTCTGCAGTTCCGCCCAGACACGCTCGGGTACCAGGTGATCCACCTCGCCATTGTCTGCCATCTGCCGCATCAGCCCATTGGTGCCGTGCGCGACGCGAAAGCCATAGCGCGCAAGACACGCGGCGAAGCGCGCCACACGCAGTATACGCACCGGGTCCTCTGCGAACGCCGGCGAGACATGGCGCAACAGCCCGTTATCCAGGTCGTCGCGGCCGCCGTAGGGGTCGATCAGCCTGCCGTCCGTCGTTTCCGCCATGGCGTTTATCGTGAGATCCCTGCGCTGCAGGTCTTGTTCCAGCGAAATGCCCGGGTCGGTGCAGACGGCGAAACCGGTATAGCCCGGCGCGGTCTTGCGCTCGGTGCGCGCGAGTGCGTATTCCTCTTTCGTGTCGGGATGGAGGAATACCGGAAAGTCCTTGCCCACGGGGGTGTAGCCCACCTCGAGCAGTTGCTGCGGCGTGGCACCGACCACGACCCAGTCGCGTTCCGTGACCGGCAGGCCCAGCAGCTTGTTGCGTACCGCGCCACCGACCAGGTAAACGTCCATGTCAGCGTCGCCCCGCGAGGCGGCGCAGGTCATGGTAGCGTGCGCGGCTTGCCGTTCCGGCCAGGTACCCGGGCACCACGGCGGCTATGGGCGTCGGGTCGATGCCGAGTGTCGGCAAGGCGTTGTCGATGCAGAGGCTGTCTTTCTGCAGCGCGTAGTAGTTGTCCAGTGTGAACGGCTGACCGGGCATCAGGCCCAGGACCTGCGCCTGCAACCGGGACAGGCCCTTGCCCAGGCCGATGATGTGCTGCCGCAGGCACAGCTGGTCACGCGTGTACTCGACCAGCGCCCTGAGCGTAAACACCTCCGGACCGCACAGTTCGAGGCGTTCACCGCCGGTGGCGTCATCGAGCGAGCGAGACATCGCCTCGACCACATCGCCGACGCAGACTGGCGCAAAGTTGCTGTCCGGGCAGGCCAGCGGGAATATCCCGGGTGACAGCCTGAGCAATCCGGCGAAGCGGTTGAAGAAGCTGTCGCCGGGCCCGAAGATGACCGAGGGGCGGAAGCTGGTGACCACCAGGTCCGGGCCGGCGGCCGCGTGCACGAGGTCCTCGCCCGCACCCTTGCTCATCAGGTAACGGCATTGCCGTTCGCCTGCATCGGCGTTGAGCGCGCTCATGTGCAACAGCCGCCGCACGCCGGCGGTCCGCATGGCATCGATCACCGTGCGCGGTAACTCGATATGCGCGCGTTCGAAACCGGTGCCGTGACGATCCGGGTCATTGAGAATACCGACCAGGTTGACGACCACATCCACGTCCTGAAAGCACCGTGCAAGTACCGACGGATCGTGAACGTCCGCCTCCAGCAGCGTGACGGCTGGATTTACGATCAGCTCACGGTGTCGCTCGCGCCGGCGGGTGAGGATGCGCACACGGTTGCCATCCTGTGTCAGGCAATAGACCAGATGCCGGCCCACGAAGCCGGTGCCGCCGAGTATGCAAAGGGTTTTCTGCCGCATGTGTCGATCAGTCGCCTTGTGCTGGTTGCCCGCCTGCCGGAAGACAGCCTCAATGTGCGCCCTTGTCGTAATGCGACTTCGGCAGCACGTCGGGCATGTGCTTCGACAACGGTGTGACCGGACGGTCCATGCGCCAGTCATAGATCGCCGCATAGGCAAGTATACGCTGGACGTACTTGCGGGTTTCACCGAACGGGATGGCAGCGATCCAGCTTTCCGCCGACTGCTGCTGTTCTTCAGGCAGCCACCTGTTTACCCGCTGCGGGCCGGCATTATAGGCGGCCGAGGCGAGCACCACGTTGCGCCCGTATTGTTCCATAACCTGCTTGAGGTAGGCCGTGCCGATGCGGATATTCTGCGCGGGTTCGTACAGGCTTTGGGTGTCTGACAGCGGGATGCTGTACTTGCGTGCGGTGCGGCGGCCCGTTGCCGGCATCAGCTGCATCAGCCCCATCGCGCCCGCGTCGGAACGGGCATCCTTGTTGAATGCGCTTTCCGTCCTGATCACGGCAAAGACATGGCCCGGGTCGAGCTGGTTGGCGCTGGCATAGCGCTCGACATCCTCGCTGTGATCGATCGGGAAACGCAGTTCCAGGTCATCGTAGTCGCTGCTGCGCGCGACGGTCAGGATGGCGCTGTCGTGCCAGCCCCACTCGCTGGCCAGCGCGGCGGCCCGCTTGAGCTGCTCCGTGCTGAAATCTTCTATGGTATACATCCATTCCCTGCGCGCATCGATCAGCAGGTCGGCACGTAACAACTCGTGGGCGCGGACCATGCCCGACATGTTGCGTATCTCGTCCAGTTCTTCCGGCGTGTATTCCAGCGGCTGGTTGTTCATGACATACGGCCAGTGCAGCTCATCCGCGGCCAGAAAGCCGTGGTAGTCGCGCTGCCGCGCAAGCGGTGCCAGCTGGTCGAGGGCCTGCTGTTTCTGCCCTGTGTTGACGAGCGCAACGGCCTGCCAGTAGCGCCATTCCTCCTGCTGTGCCTCGCCCGCCGGCATGGCCGCGATATGCCTGAGTACCTCTGCCCAGAGGCCGGCCGCGATGGCGCTGCGCACACGCCATTCGCGCACCTCCGCATCGACGGCGACAGCAGGCACCGCCGCCAGCCACTCGTGCGCACGTGGATTCTGACGCCATCCGGCAAACAGGGCGATCGTTCTCTCGACCTGGCCGGTCTCCGCCCCGGTGAAGTCATGGTGCTTCCGGATCCTGTTCCATTTTTCATGCGCCTGGACTTCGTCATTGCCGGCAATGCGCTTGATTGCGTAGATTATGATTTCACGCGCAATCGGCAAGTCCTGCTTCAGCTTTTCGGAGTCGAGCGTGCTGGCCGGCAGTCGCCGCGCCTCGCGCCACAGTGCCACCCAGGACTGGTCCTGTTCCGGCAGGCTTCTTGCAAGGTAGGCAGCCAGGCTGGAATTGCCGCTGTTCATCGACAGCCGGATGCGCTCCCATACCAGGTCGGAGGTAAACTTGCCCTGCTCCTCGAGGTACTTGAACACAGGGTCGCAGGCACTGTCCTGCGAATAGCCAACCAGCCAGAGTGGCAGCGCGGCATCGACCAGCGACTCGCGGTCACCGGTTTGCAGTTTTGCCTGCAGGCGGTAACACTGCAGCTCGACCGGTTGCCCGCCCGCGTAGACAGCAAGGAATCGCTTCCAGTCGCGCTTGTTTGCGAGCTCGTAAAGCCAGGCCCGTCGCAGCCGGGTGCCGACGGGCTGGTCCGCGTAGCGTTCGATGAATGCAGCCACTTCACTGTGGCTTGCATTTGCCAGGCGGTCGCGCAAGTCCCAGTATTCAAGGTAGGGATACAAGGGGTAGTCTCTCAACTGGCGCGTCAGCTTGTGGTAACTGTCGAGCCGGTTTTCGTTCAATGCCTCGCGCGCATCCAGGAAGCGCATGCGCGCTTCCTGGAGCGGGTCCGCGGACGGCGCGGTCACGGCGCACGGCGCGTACAGCGCCAGCACCAGACAGAATAAAGCGGGGAACTTGCCGGGCAACAGCGACATGGTTGCTATAGTTACAGAAAATGCGGCAACAAAACAGGAGGTATAGCGCATGTTTGTTTCGACCAATCCCGCAGACGGCAGTACACACGATGTCATCGCCGCGTTTACCGGCGTGCAGCTGGAGGCCGTATTGCAGCAGACTGCGCTGGCCGCGCCGGCCTGGCGGGAGACGGCGATCGGCGAGCGCTGTGCACTGATGCGCAAGGCCGCCGCGGTGCTGCGTACCCACAGTGGGGACTATGCGCGCCTGATGACGCAGGAGATGGGCAAGCCGATCGGGGAGGCGCGTGCCGAGATCGAGAAATGCGCGCTTGGCTGCGACTACTACGCGGACAACGGTCCCGCCTTTATCGCCGACGAGCTGATTGAAACGGATGCCGGGCGCAGCCTGGTCGCCTATCAGCCGCTGGGCACCGTGCTGGCGATCATGCCGTGGAATTTCCCGTTCTGGCAGGTGTTTCGTTTTGCGGCCCCGGCGCTGGTGGCGGGAAATACCGGTCTGCTGAAGCATGCCTCCAATGTCCCGCAGTGCGCGCTCGCCGTGGAAGCCGTGTTCCGCGAGGCCGGTTTCCCGGACGGCGTGTTCCGTACCCTGATGATCCCGTCAGCGCAGGTGGCCGGGGTGATCGAGGATGCCCGCGTGCACGCCGTCACCCTGACCGGCAGCGAACCGGCAGGTCGCCAGGTGGCGGCGACTGCAGCGGCCATGCTCAAGAAGTCGGTGCTGGAACTGGGTGGTTCCGACCCGTTTATCATCCTGGCGGATGCCGATCTGGACCTGGCGGTGGAGAATGCCGTGGCTTCGCGATTTCTCAATACCGGTCAAAGCTGTATCTCGGCCAAACGCTTCATCGTGGTGCCGGAGATAGCCGAGGACTTCGTCGGGCGGTTCCGGCGCGCGGCCGAGGCGCTGCCGGTAGGTGACCCGCTGGACGAACACAACCGCATGGGGCCGATGGCACGCCTGGACCTGCGTGCCGAACTGCATCAACAGGTTAGTGACAGCATCGCACAGGGCGCGGTGGCCGTGACCGGCTGTGCACCGCTGTCCGGTACGGGGGCGTATTACCCGCCGTCCATACTCGACCAGGTGCGTCCCGGTATCCGTGCCTATAAAGAGGAATTATTCGGTCCGGTCGCCAGCGTGATACGCGCGACTGATGCGGCGGACGCGATCCGCATCGCCAACGATACCGATTTCGGGCTCGGCGGCAGTGTCTGGACGCGCGACACGGCGCGCGGCGAGCGGCTCGCCCGCCAGCTGCAATGCGGCTCTGCCTTCGTCAACGGGCTGGTCAAGAGCGATCCGCGCCTGCCGTTTGGCGGTGTGAAACACTCCGGCTACGGCCGGGAGCTGTCGCACCACGGCATGCACGAGTTCGTGAACGCCAAGACGATCTGGGTGAAATAAATACCTCGCGCTGCGACGCAGAGAAAACAAAACATACTCGTCACAGAGGGCACCGAGGGCACTGAGAATCTTTATAATTTCAACACAGATGACTGGCCGGGCCAGCCTTCAGGCCCGCTTTTCTTTTGGGTACTTATGCGTAGTCCGTCCATGGGACTGGTAAAAAGTACCTCGCCCTTCAGGGCGAAATCTGATTGATTTCTTTGCGTCTTCGCGCCTTTGCGCGAGAATCGCCTACCCATGGAATTGCTTGCCTACCTGATCACCGGTGCCGTCGCCGGCCTGCTGGCCGGTCTGCTCGGGGTCGGCGGTGGGCTGGTAATCGTGCCGGCGCTGGCATGGCTGCTGGCCGGGTACCGCATGCCGGACGGGCACCTGATGCATCTGGCTGTCGGTTCGTCGCTGGCGGCCATCATTCCGACCGCGCTGTCCTCGCTGCTGGCGCACCAGCGTCGTGGCAGTGTGCGCTGGCCGGTGGTACGGGCCGTGCTGCCGGGCATCCTGGCCGGTGCGCTGGGGGGTGCATGGCTGGCACGCCAGGTCAGCAGCCCCGGACTGGCGCTGTGCTTCGGTCTGTTCGAGGTCCTGGTGGCACTGCAGTTGTTCTTCGCCGTAAAGCCGGCCGCACACCGTGGACTGCCGGGAACTTCCGGCATGACGGTCGCCGGGGTGATTATCGGGGTGGTCTCGGCGCTGCTCGGCATCGGTGGCGGGACACTGACCACGCCATTCCTGTTATGGAACGGCATCGACATTCGCCACGCGGTCGGGACATCCGCGACCTGTGGCCTGCCCATCGCGCTGGCCGGAGCGACCGGCTTTGCCTTCAGCGGTCAGGCGGTTATGGCGGGACACGCATGGACCACCGGTTTTATCTATTGGCCGGCCGTGGCCGGTATTGTCGTCGCCAGCGTGCCGCTGGCGCCGCTGGGCACCCGGCTGGCGCATCATCTGCCACGCCGTCACCTGCAACGCGTGTTTGCCCTGTTCCTGCTGCTGGTCGGGCTTAAAATGCTGCTCGTCGCCTGACAGTTGCCGGCGCTACCGGTTTCCATATACACCCTTGTCGAACTGTGGCAAGTGCCAGACAAATAGACAGAACAATAACTTTAGAGAGTTCTATAATGAAATATAAAACAAAGAGATAAGAGCAAGGTGATGCAGGCCGCCAGGAATAAGCTGTGTTTATTCCCGGCAAGATTTTACTGGTTTGAAATTCACTACCAAAAGGGTATCTTATGCCACCCACCCTGCAGGTAGGGATGTGCGCGCAAGAATCCTTGTTATATTCAACAACTACACGCACGCAACACTGAATTTATAACGATCGCGGTAAGGAGCCTCATGTCCACACTCGTTAAGCCCCATGGCGGCGGTGACCTTAAACCGTTGCTGCTTGAAGGCGACGCACTGGCTGCCGAGCAGGCACGTGCGGCCAAACTGACCAGAATAAAAGTATCCTCACGCGAAGCCGGCGACATCATAATGATGGGCATCGGCGGGTTCACCCCGCTGAACGGCTTCATGACCCGCGCCGACTGGGAAGGCGTTTGCGACGGCATGAACATGGCCAATGGCCTGTTCTGGCCGATCCCGATCACCCTGTCGACCGACGAGTCCAGTGCCCACGGCATCAGCGAGGGTGACAGTATCGCACTGGCCGACTCCGACAGCGATGCGATTCTCGCCACCATGCGCGTGACCGAAAAGTACAGCATCGACAAGAAGCACGAGTGCATGATGGTCTACAAGACCACCGACGAAGAGCACCCGGGCGTGAAGATGGTCATGGCCCAGGGCAGTGTCAACCTGGCCGGCCCGATCAAGGTGCTGTCGCAGGGAGGGTTCCCGGAAGCCTACGGCGACCAGTTCATGACCCCGGCGCAGACCCGTGCCGAGTTTGAAAAGCGTGGCTGGCACACCGTCGCCTGCTTCCAGACCCGCAATCCGATGCACCGTTCCCATGAATACCTTGCCAAGATCGCCGTCGAGACACTGGACGGCGTCCTGATACATTCCCTGCTCGGCAAGCTGAAGCCCGGCGACATCCCGGCTGACGTGCGCAGCAAGGCGATCGGCACACTGATCGAGAAATACTTCTCTCCCAATACGGTGATCCAGGCCGGTTATCCGCTGGACATGCGCTACGCCGGTCCGCGCGAGGCCTTGTTGCACGCCCTGTTCCGCCAGAATTACGGCTGCTCGCACCAGATCGTCGGCCGCGACCATGCCGGCGTCGGCGATTACTACGGGCCGTTCGATGCACACCACATCTTCGACGAAATCCCGGCCGATGCGCTGGAGACTAAGCCGCTGAAGATCGACTGGACCTTCTGGTGCAACAAGTGTGATGGCATGGCGTCCATGAAGACCTGCCCGCACGAGGGGTCCGACCGTATCCTGCTGTCCGGCACCAAGCTGCGCAAGGCGTTGTCCGAAGGCGAGGCGGTATCCGACAAGTTTTCGCGGCCGGAAGTGCTCGCCATTCTGCGCGAGTACTACGGCAGCCTGAAGGACGAAGACAAGGTCGAGATCAAGATGAGCGGGCATTCCGCCAAGTAAAGACTCTAGAGACCGCTGTCGCCGTCAGGGGGCAACGGAGTATTAAACTGCATTAAAAAAAAGATGGAGAAATAACATGCCAACATTTGTACGTACAGATAAGTGCGATGGCTGCAAGGGCCAGGACAAGACGGCTTGCATGTATATCTGCCCGCACGACCTGATGATGCTGGACAAGGACGGTTCCGCGACCGGCCATGCCATGAAGGCCTACAATCAGGAGCCGGAGCAGTGCTGGGAATGCTATTCCTGCGTCAAGATCTGCCCGCAGCAGGCCATCGAGGCCCGTCACTACGCCGACATCGTACCGCTGGGTGGTTCCGTGCAACCGCTGCGCGGTTCCGACTCCATTATGTGGACCATCAAGTTCCGCAACGGCACCCTGAAGCGCTTCAAGTTCCCGATTCGCACCACGCCGGAAGGTTCCATCGATCCCTACGGTGGCAAGCCGGCAGCCGATATGTCCAAGATCGCAGAAAACGGCTTTTTCGTGCAGAGCAACGGCTATCGTGCCGGTAATCCCAGCGAGCTGATCAAGGTGTAAACCGGAACGAATTACAATTCAAGCAAGAGGAAACTGACAATGGCAGGTGAATTTGGTAATCCTGAGATCATCGAGGAAGAAGTGGATATCCTTCTCATCGGTGGTGGTATGGCATGCTGCGGCGCGGGTTATGAAATCATGCGCTGGGCGGAAGGTACCGGTCTCAAGATCAAGCTGGTCGACAAGGCCGCCATGGACCGTTCCGGTGCGGTTGCACAGGGTCTGTCGGCAATCAACACCTATATCGGCACCGAGCAGGACCCGGCCGATTATGCCCGCATGGTCTCCAACGACCTGATGGGTATCACCCGCGACGACCTGGCCTATGACCTGGGCCGTCACGTCGACGAGTCCGTTCACCTGTTCGAGGAATGGGGGCTGCCGATCTGGAAGCTCGACGAGAACGGGGAGCGTTTCGACGGTTCCAAGGGCATGACCCCGCTGAAAGACGGCGGCAAGCCGGTGCGTTCCGGCAAGTGGCAGATCATGATTAACGGTGAGTCCTACAAGTGGATCGTCGCCGAGGCTGCCAAGAAGGCGCTGGGCACGGACAACATCCAGGAGCGTGTGTTCATCGTCAAGCTGGTCAACGACAAGAACGACAAGAACCGCATCGCCGGTGCCGTCGGTTTCTCTGTCCGCGAAGACAAGGTGTACGTTTACAAGTTCAAGGCCTGCCTGCTGGCCGCCGGTGGCTGTGTGAACCTGTTCCGTCCGCGCTCCGTGGGTGAAGGCCAGGGCCGCGCCTGGTACCCGGTCTGGAATGCCGGATCCACCTATGCGATGGCCGCCGAGGCCGGCGCCGAGCTGACCATGATGGAAAACCGCTTCGTACCGACCCGCTTCAAGGACGGTTACGGCCCGGTGGGCGCCTGGTTCCTGCTGTTCAAGGCCAAGGCCGTCAATGCCTTCGATGAAGTCTACATGGACCGCAACAAGGAGATGCTGAACGACTATCCTCCTTACGGCAAGGCCGCCGTTCCGGCTTCCTGCCTGCGAAACCACCTGATGCTGAAGGAAATGCGTGAAGGTCGTGGTCCGATCTACATGGACACCGTGACGGCCCTTGCCAACCTGCGTGAAACCCTGACCCCGCGCGAAGTGAAGCATCTCGAGGCCGAGGCCTGGGAAGACTTCCTCGACATGTGCGTGGGCCAGTGCGGTATCTGGGTTGGCGAAAACATCGAGCCGGAGAAGAAGAACTCCGAACTGATGCCGACCGAGCCCTATCTGCTGGGTTCGCATTCCGGTTGCTGCGGCATCTGGGTATCCGGCCCGACCGACGTCGGCGCACCAACCGACGAGGCCTACGTTGACGGGATTCCGTCACATCTGCCGAAGGGCTGGAACTGGGGCTATCGCTCCATGACCACCATAAAGGGTCTGTTCACGGCCGGTGACGGCGTGGGCGCCTCCGGGCACAAGTTCTCTTCCGGTTCGCATGCGGAAGGCCGCCTGGCCGCCAAGGCCATGGTCAAGTACTGCCTGGACAACAAGGACCTGAAGCCGGAGCTCGATACCTCGGTGGACGACCTGGTTGCCCAGATCTACCAGCCGGTCAAGACCTACCTGGAGTTCAAGGACTACTCGACCGCGATCGACATCAACCCGAACTACATCACGCCCAAGATGCTGCAGTTCCGCCTGCAGAAGATCATGGACGAGTACGTGGCCGGTGTCGCGACCTACTACACGACCAACGCGAAGATGCTGGAAGTGGCGGGTGAGAAGCTCGACATGCTCAAGGAAGACGCCCTGAAGATGCGTGCCAAGGACCTGCACGAACTGCTGCGTGCCTGGGAGAACTACCACCGCATCATCACGGCCGAAGCGCACATGAAGCACATCCAGTTCCGCAAAGAGTCCCGTTACCCGGGCTTCTACTATCGCATGGACCACAACGTGGTCGACGAGGAAAACTGGAAGTGTTTCGTGAATTCAGTGTATGACAAGGACAGCCAGCAGTGGACCTGCTTCAAGCGTGCCCACACTGATCTGGTCGACAAGGCCAAGCTGTTCAAGTAACGCCAGCTGGGGACAGCATTCCTTCTGTCTCAAGGCTTGTGGTTTGAAGTCCGGGTACCTCGCGGTGCCCGGACTTTTTTTATTGGGGGACAGACCACGTTTTTCCTGTACTGGTGCGTTGGGATCTAAAAGCGGTCAGAAAGGGGTCCCAGAAAGGGGTCAGTACCCTTTTTCTGATACCTATGCTCGGACAATCTGAAAGGGTCTGTGAAAAAGGGTACTGACTCCCTTAGATATGAAAAGCAAAAGACTGAAAGACATGGGCTGTCCCCGATATGCCCCTGCGCAATTTGAGAGGTAAGCAAGATGTCTGACAAAACCAAGCTGATCGAAGAGTCCCCGATCCCGGACAGCCCGGTGGTGCCTGCCCAGCTGGACGGAAATGCCGTCATCCGGTTTCGCTGCCACAAGGGGATTGACTGTTTCAATGCCTGTTGCAAGAACATCGATATCATGCTGACGCCGTATGACATCATCCGGCTGAAGCAACGGCTCGGTATCACCTCAACCGAATTTCTCAGGCTGTATACCGAACCATTCGAGTTCGGCAAGGACAGCGTGGCCGGAGTGAAGTACAAGCCGAAGGAGGGCACCAGCGAGTGCCAGTTTGTCACCGATGAAGGCTGCAGTGTGTACGAAGACCGGCCGACAGCATGCCGTTACTATCCGGTCGGCCTGCTGTCCACGCGCCGCCAGGACGAGAATTTCGACCGGGCCTCCTACGCGCTGGTGAAGGAAGACCATTGTCATGGCCACTTCGAGGATCGCAGGCTGACCATCGACGAGTACCGCAAGGAGCAGGGGCTGGAGGAATATGACGAGAAGGGACGGCTCTGGCGGCAGCAGATTCTGAAGGTGAAATCGGCCGGTCCGTATATCGGAAGGATGTCGATGACCAGCCGCCGGTTCTTCTTCATGGCCAGCTACGACGTGGACCGCTTTCGGGAATTCATCAAGAGCGAGGGCTTCAGTACCACCTACGACATCGACCAGGCAACCATGGACAGGTTGCTCGCTGACGACTTCGCGCTGATGGAATTTGGTGACCGGTTGATCCGCCAGATCATGTATGCCGAGAACACCATTCCGATGAAAAAGGATGCGCTGGAAACACAACTCGAGCGTCGGGGTAAAAACCGCATAAAAAATAATGAAAAGAGTGCCGTGGAGCGTCCGAGTATGGCCGCCTATGATATGCCGCTCGACGGGGAAGATGAGAAAGACAGATAAAACAAAAGGATAATTCAAAAACAAGCGCTCTGTTAAAAAATAGAACGCACCCTAATTTTTAGCAGTAGCTGAATTATCCGCGGTTTTCACCCTGTTGCGGGTGCCTCTGCACGGGCCTGAGGGCGGTTTTCAGCCTGATCAGGCCAGCACCCGCCGGGCTGATATCCATTTTATGCTATTAATAACAATAAGATACTGTTGAATCTTACAGAACCATAAATTTACGGTACTCCACACTATTGATAATAATTAATTTATTTAACATGGTGTTACAGACTGACGGGTGTCTGATCGGGTGGCGCTTTCAAAAATGACCGACGGTGTACCCGCGAGTCGCCTCGACAACGGCAGATGAGGTAATCCCGGTGCACCACCGGCCCCGCTGCACGAGCCGTTCAGCTGTGTGCCGGTCCGGCGGTTTTGCTCTGCCGGGAATCGACAACCGCCGCGATGGCCGCCAGGATGCCGGTCGCATCCAGTCCGCACCCGGCCAGTTGCTGCTGGTGGTCGCCATGCCCGATAAAGGCATCCGGGATGCCGAGATTGATGACCCGGCTGCCGCTTCCCAGTGCCAGCAGGACCTCGTTTACCGCAGAGCCGGCGCCGCCCTGCAGGGCGTTTTCCTCCACGGTAACGATGACATCGTGACTGCGTGCCATGGCGGCGATCATGTCGACGTCCAGCGGCTTGACGAAGCGCATGTTGACCACGCTGGCGTCGATGTGCTCGGCCACTTCCAGCGCGGCCGCGACGCGGCTGCCAAAGGCCAGGATGGCGACCTGCCTGCCGCGTCGCCGCAGTTCAGCCTTGCCTATCGGCAGGGTATCCAGTGTTTCCGCGGTGATGACGCCGGGGCCGCTGCCGCGCGGGTAGCGTACCGCGGCCGGTCCTTCATACCGGTAGGCCGTGCTCAGCATCTGGCGGCATTCCTGTTCGTCTGCCGGTGCCATCACGACCATGTTCGGGACGCAGCGCAGGAAACAGAGATCGAACACGCCCGCGTGTGTTGCGCCATCGGCACCCACCAGACCGGCGCGGTCGATGGCAAAGGTAACATCGAGGTTCTGCAATGCGATGTCGTGGATCAGCTGGTCATAGGCCCGCTGCAGGAAGGTCGAGTAGATGGCCACCACCGGTTTCAGACCTTCACAGGCCATGCCGGCGGCAAAGGTCAGCGCATGCTGCTCGGCAATGCCGACATCGAAATAGCGCTCGTGAAATTGCTGTGAGAATTTCACCATGCCGGAGCCCTCGCACATGGCGGGCGTAATGCCGACCAGCCGCCCGTCGCTGTTTGCCATGTCGCACAGCCAGTCGCCGAACACGCGCGTGTAGGTCTTGCCAGTCGCCGCTTTCTGTTCGCCGGTGGCACGGTCGAAGGGGGTCACGCCGTGGTAGACACACGGGTCCTGTTCGGCGTGCAGGTAACCCTTGCCCTTGCGGGTGACGACATGCAGCAGGTGGCGCCCGCTGAGTTTGCGCATGTTCTGCAGTGTGCCGAGCAGGGTAGGCAGGTCATGCCCGTCGACCGGCCCGATATAGTTGAAGCCGAGTTCCTCGAACAGGGTTCCGGGCATGATCATACCCTTGATATGTTCTTCCCAGCGGCGCAGGAAATCACGCGCGCCGGGCAGGCGGTTCAGGGCCTGCTTGCTGCCCTCGCGGATGCCGGTATACATGCGGCCCGACAGCAGCCGCGACAGGTGATTGTGCAAGGCACCGCGATTCGGCGAGATCGACATATCGTTGTCGTTTAGCACGACCAGCAGGTCGCACCCCTGGTCGCCGGCGTTGTTCAGGGCCTCGAACGCCATGCCGGCCGTCATGGCGCCATCGCCGATCACGGCAACGGTCTTGTGTCCGCTGCCCTGTTGCTTCGCCGCGACGGCCATGCCGAGCGCGGCGCTGATGGAGGTACTGGAATGTCCGGCCCCAAAGGCATCGTATTCGCTTTCACTGCGTGACAGAAAGCCACTCAGGCCATCGCGCTGGCGCAGGCTGTGCATCGCCTCGCGCCGCCCGGTCAGGATCTTGTGCGGATACGCCTGGTGACCGATGTCCCACACCAGCCGGTCATGCGGTGTGTTGAACACGTAGTGCAGGGCGATGGTCAGCTCCACGGTGCCCAGCCCGGCGGCGAGGTGCCCACCGGTCGCGGCGACCGATTCCAGCAGGAATTCACGCACCTCCGCGGCCAGTTGAACCAGTTGCGCGTCGGAGTAGCCACGCAGGTCGGCTGGAGCGTGAATGGTTTTGAGTAGCTGGTATGTATGTGGCATGGCGGACCCGTCGGGAATTCTAGCAAGGCAGGCCGTAAAAAGCTGCAAGGGGTATGTGCAGTCGCCTTTCGCCGGGGGGCCATGCTCCGCGCGGCCGTGATGCGCCGTTCGGGACCGGTTATAATCAACAGTAAATATATGGAATATTTTGCCGCCGGCGGCGGGTTCGCAGCGATCCGTCTGGCTATCAGCGGGTTTCCGGGCCGCACAGGACCGCTGCGACATGCGTCCGCAATGCCGGCAATACCTCTGCCTCGAACCAGGGGTGTTCCCTGAACCAGCGGACATTGCGCGGTGAGGGGTGTGGCAGCGGGAAATATTCCGGCAGGTATTCCAGGTAGTCGTGGACGGTGTCGGCCATTGAGCGGCGCTTGCTGCCAAGGTAGTTGTCCTGTGCGTACTTGCCGACCAGCAGGCGCAGCTGCAGTTGCGGCAGTTCGTGCACCAGCCGTGCATGCCATAACGGCGCGCATTCCGGGCGCGGCGGCAGGTCACCGGATTTGCCCTTGCCCGGGTAGCAGAGCCCTATCGGAATGATGGCGATGCGGGACTCGTCGTAAAACCGGGCACGCTCGAGTTGCAGCCAGTCACACAGCCGGTCGCCGCTGGGGTCATTCCAGGGGATCCCGGTTGCGTGCACCCGGGTGCCCGGTGCCTGTCCGATGATCAGCAGACGGGCCGTATGCCCTGCACGCAGTACCGGGTTGGGGCCAAGCGGCAGTTGTGGCGCGCACACCTGGCAGGCACGTACTTCCTGCAACAGTCGTTTCAGGGTTGCCCTGCTCAAGGGTTCTTCAGCATTTCACCCAGCACCAGCGGGGCGCGCCGCTCATTCTGCTCGTGCCAGCGCCGAAACACGTCAACACCGGCCTCCAGGAAGCGGCGCTCGTCCGGGTTGTCCTGAAAGCCCTGCAGGCGTTCGCTGATACTGCCGGTCTCGTTGACAGGCATGTTGAAGTACTTGTCGATGAACGAGACGAAGATGCCGAGTGTCTGGGTTTCATCCAGCCCGTACTGGTGCGCAAGATATTCAATAGCGCCGTAATGAAATGCCATGACCTGGTACTGCTTGGCAGGATAACGGCCCAGGTCCTCGCGATCCACGCCCATGATGGTGGCGGTGGTATACCGCGCGATGATCCTGTTGATTTCTTCTGTCGCAGTCGGCTTGCGCGGTTTCCTCGCGAACAGTCTGTCGAGCAGTCCCATGGTGGCTAGAGCCAGCGACGCACGCGCTTCTTGTAGTCGAGATATTCCTGTCCGAAGCGCTTTTCCAGGTAGCGCTCCTCACGGACAATTGCATACGCGGTTATAACGATGACGGATGCCGGTGTCAGCACGATAATCCACAGGCTGTCCAGCCAGAACGCGGCGGTGACCTGTGTCAGCGTGAGCACGATGTACAGCGGATTGCGCGTGTAACGATAGGGCCCGCCGGTGATCAGTGCGTCGTCCGGCGTATCCGCCCGCACATCGGTCTCGGCACGATGGTATTGCAGCAGCGCCCAGATTGCGATCGCACCGGCGAACCCGATCAGTATTACACCTGTGGCGGTGCCGGGCAGGCCGAACGGCATCGGTAGCGGATGCAGCTTCTCCAGGCCGGTGCCGACGAGCATGCTGGCCATGTAGATCAGGGAAGGGTGTATGCGCAGGCCCGGACCGTCCAGGTCGGTTTCCGGCACGTCGTTCATGGTATGTTCTCGTTGACGAAGCGCCTGACGTTCTTTGCGTTGATGATCTGGGTACCGTCACAGTTGAACTGCATGTGCACGATACCCTGTACCATGCACACGGTGATATTGCGCAGGTAGTATTCCTGCATCTCCCGCAGTGCCCTGAGCGATGCGAATACAGCGGTGATCTCCGCGCGGCCCAGTGGCTGCCAGACCCCCAACGGCGTTCGAGTATGCTTTGCCAGTACCCCGGCAGGCGCTGGTAGAACTGGGTGGCGCGCAATGCGCGATAGAGTTGACGCATCAGCTCGATCTTGTCCTCGAGCTCGATGGTGGGGAAGTGTCGCTCGATGTAGTGACGATCGGCGAGCTTTTCGCCAACATGTATTTCCGAGCGCAGCGGATCGAAGATGGACAGCGTGCGAATCTCACCGCTGTTGAATCCGACATACACGCAGTAGATGCCGCGGTTGAGCATCATGTCCTCGAGATTCATGGCTATGGTATCGATGATATCATCCATACTGTTGCGATAACGTTTGCGCTGCAATGCCGTCTCGCGCATGGATGGATCACCCTTGAGCCCGACCTGCAGGGTCTCGGCATTCAGCCCGGCCGCACTCACGATACTCTCCTTCAGTATCTGCTCTTCGATGGTGTTGTACCTGTGTTCTATCATAGCCGCTCCGTGGTGATAGTTGGTGCCGATGGACTGCCTGTATCAGGTGTTGCGCAGCATCACGAAATCCCGCATGTCCACTCCGACCAATGGCAACACCGGCATGATCTACAAGTTCCCGCGGCCGGTGCCTGGTGAACTCCGGCAACGGTCGGCTGCCACACCGTCGTTGCGGTCGGTGACGGTGATCGGGCATGCCCCCGGTTGATCCGCCATTACTCCCCCGCGCGTTCCTTGCCGGGGGTGACGGTCGCCACGGCCGGCCCCGCTTTCCGGTGTGAACGGATATGCAGCATGATATCCATTCCGGTTTTCAGCGCAACCAGCGCCAGCAGCAGCCCCAGCGGCGAATTCAGTTGCCTGACGAGGAAGCCGCCGGCGATCACCGCTATATGCAGCACGGTGATGCGCCTGTAGGGTGCAGTCATCAGCCTGTTTACCGTGGTATGGCGGAATTCCTGCTGTCCTATGAACAGCAGTAAAAACGAGGCGCCATGGCTGATCAGCAATGCAATACAGGCCCAGACGAATTGCCCCGGCGCGGCAGCCAGTATCTGCTGAGACAGGGTGATGAACTTTTCGATCACGACCAGCGGGCCGGGCCAGCTGTAGGCCACGGCTGCGGCCGGCCCGATACCGGCGAATCCTGTGAGCTTGAGCACGAACATGCCATGGATGGCGCAGAAAATGCCGTAATGCAGGCAAAAGAACGCGATCTTGAACAGGGCGTGAACACCCCCGCCGTGAGCATCCTGAGCACCGTGTAGACGCCGACGATCAGGTTTTCCACCCAGTACAGCACCACGACGGAGCCCACATCCCAGCCGAACCAGAGCACACCGATCACCGGTAGCAGATTGGCAAGCAGCAGCGCGAGCTGTGGCAGATCGAAATGGTATTGCTGGCCGGGCAAGAATCAGCTCCTGCCACCCGCAGGGCTAGGCCGGCCGCTTGCACAGGCGACCGCGGGTGGCACCGCTGCAGGCCGACCGTGCTCTGGCTGCCGCCGGGTGATGAACACCGTTCCTGTCAACCGCAGTCCGTGCCTGATCCAGCAGGGGAAGGAACCATACGGAGGCAAGACACGGGTATCAGATACCTGTTCCGGAGGGGTTGGTGACGCGCCGCTGTCCGGCCGCGTCACGTTGCGGTATGCCATGCAATTGCTGCCCGGTACGGTAGACCTGCCCGCAGGCAGTCATTGTTGCCGGCGGGTTTCCTGCCGCCGGGCTGTCACGATACGCGTTTCCAGTTCTCATCGTCGCGCACCAGTTCGTGCTTTGCCCAGCGGGCGAATGCGGCACGCGTGATGACGCCGGACGTGCGCAGACCCTGGCCGGCGGCGACCTTGAATACCACCATGTCCCTGTCCGGGTCGGTGTGCGGCGATTCATCGACGATCTGGCGGACACACCAGTCGGCTCCAAAGGCCCCGTTGCTGTAGTAGTGGCCGAGTACGATCCGGTCGGCTGCCAGCTGGCGCGCCCCGGATTGCCCGGTGGCCAGTTCGTAGATACGCAGCAGGTCATGTTCCGAGACATCGATATAGGAATCGATTTGCGCGAGTGCGGCCACCAGGTCGGCATGGTTGATTGACGCCTTGTTGTCGGCCGCTGCCGGCTTGTCTTCCGGCACCAGCCATGCCGGATAGCGGCGCCATCTGAAGAAGTAGTTGAAGATGAAGGCAACCAGCAGGATGACCAGCACGTTTTCGAGCACCGGTGTGAGCACGAATCGGTATCCCAGTGCATGCAGGGAATCGCCGCCTGTTACGGCGGCGAGTGCGGTGGCGCCGCCCGGCGGGTGAATGCAGCGCAGGTAGTACATGGTGCCGATCGCAAGCCCGACCGCCAGGCTGTCCGCAACGAAGGCGTGTGGCACCAGCAGGTAACAGGAGACACCGATCAGGGCGGAGATGACGTGGCCACCGAGTACGTTCCAGGGCTGGGACAATGCACCGTGCGGGACCGCGAACAACAGCACGGCGCTGGCGCCCATCGAGGGTACGATCAGCAGTGCCTCCCCACGACCGAGGTAGTGCGATGATATGGTGAGGATGACAAGGATCGCCACGCAGCCGCCCGCTGCGGAAACCAGCCGCTCGGTGTGACTGACCGAGCCGGTCGTGAGGTCCAGGAAGCGGTCGAGCAGTGACACGGGCCAATTAGAAGCCGAGTTTGTCGCGGATCCTGGTCGCGGCCTGCAGTGCGCCGTCCACGTCGCCCGAAAGGCAGTTGAAGTGGCCCATCTTGCGGCCGGGCCGCGCCACGTGTTTGCCGTACAGGTGCAGGTGCGCATACGGCTCATTGAGGATGTGTTCCCACGCCGGTACGCCATCGTTCCAGATGTCACCAAGCAGGTTGGTCATGACCACCGGGGTGAGCAGGTCGCTTGCACCCGGCGGCAGGCCGCACATGCAACGCACCTGTTGTGCGAACTGCGACGTCACGCAGGCATCCACGGTATAATGGCCGCTGTTGTGCGGGCGGGTCGCCATCTCGTTGATGAGCAGCGTGCCGGCCCGGGTGACGAAAAATTCCACGGCCAGCACGCCACAGTAATCCAGCGCCGTGGCCAGGCGCCCGGTCATCGCGATGGCGCGTGCGCTGACTTCCGCATCGATGCGGGCCGGTACCAGTGTGGTGTCCAGGATGCCGTTCACATGCCGGTTCTCACCGACCGGGTAGTTGACCATTTGGCCGTTTATACTGCGCGCGACGATAACGGAGACTTCACAGGCAAGTTCGACGACCTCTTCCAGTATGCAGTTCCTGCTGCCCAGTTGCGCGAATGCGGCCTCGGCCTGTTCCAGCGTGTCGACCTGCAGCTGCCCCTTACCGTCATACCCCAGGGTGGCCGTCTTGAGCAGCAGCGGTGGCGTGAGCTCTGCAAAGGCGTCCTCCAGATCGCCGGCCTCGTAGACGGCGGCAAACTGCGCCGTGGCGAGATCATGTTGCTGGAAGAAGGTCTTTTCGCGGATGCGGTCCTGGGCGATGCGAACGGCGCCGGCATTCGGCCGCACCGGGCAGAATTTTTCCAGGTATTCCAGGCTGTCCGCCGGGACGTTCTCGAACTCGGTGGTAACCGCCGCACACTCGTCACCCAGCATCTGCAGTCCGGCATGATCGCTGTAACCGGCCTGGATATGCTGGCCGGAAATCCGCCCGGCCGGACTGTGCGGATCGGGGTCGAGCACCACGACGTGATAGCCCAGGCTGTGTGCGGCCAGTGTGAACAGGCGGCCCAGCTGGCCGCCGCCCAGAACACCCAGAGTTGCACCTGGCAGGATCATGATTGCGGTGGCAGCTTCATCCCGACGACGCCGGCTTCCAGGTCCTTGCGGTAGCGGTCAAGTCGATCGGCGAGTGCCCCGTCGGTGATCGCCAGCATGCTGACGGCAGACAGCGCCGCGTTGGCGGCCCCGGCCTCCCCGATGGCAAAGGTCGCCACGGGCACGCCCTTCGGCATCTGCACGATGGAGAGCAACGAGTCCATGCCGTTGAGATAGCGCGTCGGCACCGGCACGCCCAGCACCGGTATGCTGCTCTTGGCCGCCAGCATGCCCGGCAGGTGTGCGGCGCCGCCGGCACCGGCGATGATGCAGGCCAGCCCGCGCTTGCGCGCGGTTGCGGCATACTCGAACAGCAAGTCGGGGGTGCGGTGCGCAGATACGACCCGCTGCTCGAACGGGATGCGGAACTGCGCCAGTACGTCTGCGGCATGTTGCATGACATCCCAGTCGCTGTTGCTGCCCATCACCAGGCCCACGCGTGGTGCGTCGCTCATCGTGCTATCCACCTGTTGTGGAAATGAAAGCTGATCATTCTAGCACTCAAACCGGCGCGCGAAACAGGTGACGCGAACCGTTTTTTTACGGGTTTTGCCCCGGCTCCCGGTTTCTGACTGTACAATGCGCTCATTTCGTCTATTCGGAGCCCGGAATGCTGGATACCCTGTACGAATCCAACCTGACGAGTCTGCCGCTGTTGCAGCGCGGCAAGGTGCGCGACATCTACGCCGTGGGCGCCGATCACCTGCTGATCGTCACCACCGACCGGCTGTCGGCCTTCGACGTGGTGCATGCCGGACCCGATACCCGGCAAGGGCGCGGTGCTGACGGCGGTGTCGAATTTCTGGTTCGCCTTCACCCGCGACATCGATCGCCAATCACCTGGCCGGCGCTGACCGCTGGCGGAGGTGCTGCCCGACGCCGCGCGAGCGCGCCCAGGTGGAGGGCCGCGCCAGCGTGGTGAAAAAGACTCAAGGCACTGCCGGTCGAGGCCATCGTGCGCGGCTACCTGATCGGTTCGGGCTGGAAGGATTACCAGGCCAGCGGCGCGGTGTGCGGCATCGCCCTGCCGCCGGTCTGCGGCTGGCGGAGCGGCTGCCGGAACCGATCTTCACGCCCTCGACCAAGGCGCGAGCTCGGCACGCACGAGATCAATATCGATTTCGACAGGCGCGCAGGCGCTGCTGGGCAGCGAGCTGGCCGCGCAGGTGCGCGACGTGAGCCTCGACGATCTACACGCACGCTGTGCGGCCTACGCCCTGGAGCGCGGCATCATCATCGCCGACACCAAGTTCGAATTCGGGGTCGATGAACGACGGTCAGCTGGTGTTGATCGACGAGGTGCTGACACCGGATTCCTCCCGTTTCTGGCCGGCCGACAGCTACCGCGCCCGGTATCAGCCCGGCCAGCTTCGACAAGCAGTACGTGCGGGACTACCTGGAGACGCTGGACTGGGACAAGACCGCGCCGGGACCGCACCTGCCCGCCGGGATACTGCGAGAAGACCGCGGCAAAATACCGCGAGGCGCAGCAGCGGCTGACGGGTACCTGAGTCGGTCGGGTGCAGGCGTGCGGGTACGGGAATAGCCGCGGAATCCACGGAAGAACACGGAAAAATGCGGATTGCAGGTGCACTCAGTGCACCATTGCATGAGACGTAAATTCAAGCAACGGCTATTGGTGTAGGAGCGCGTCGCAAGCGCGAGCTTGTCATTACGAAGGCGATCGCGGAAGCGGTCCGTTCCAGCAAATGTATTGAAAGCGATCTTTGCAGGCACCTGCAAGCGCGATATCGTAAATCACCCGGTCAGGCAGAAAGGAAGTTAGCTATGTATGGTTTCAATGTTTCGGTAGCCGGTGACCTGCCGTCAGTCCGCGAGAAGGTGACAGCGGAACTCCAGAAGGAAGGCTTCGGCGTGCTGACCGAGATCGATGTGGCGGCGACGCTGAAAAAGAAACTTGACGTCGACCGCAGGCCCTACCTGATCCTCGGTGCCTGCAATCCAAAGCTGGCCAACCAGGCCCTCGACGCGGATCCCGATATCGGCCTGTTGCTGCCCTGCAACGTGGTGCTGCGCGAGGAAGAGGATAGTTCCATCACCGTCGGCTTCATGGACCCGGCAGCCGTGCTCGGCCTGGTCGGCAGTGAGGATATTGCACGGCTGGCCGGCGAGGTGCGCAGCCGGCTGGAGCGGGTCAGGGATGCCCTGGTGAATTAGCACACCGGTGTGACCCGTCAGGCCCGCCTGTACGGTTACGCAACCGGGTACACGAAACCACGGCTGCCCCGGGCGGAAACGGGCTGTAACGTTGGCTGCGGTTTGTCAGTGGGCCATCGCCAGGCAGCCGTAACGTTTTTCGTAGCAAAAGAAAACGGCTCCAGAGGAGCCGTTGTCTTGATGCTGAGTAGCGCGCCGTTACTTTTTGCGTCTCGCCATGCCGGCCAGCCCGATCAGGCCGGTACTGAACAGCCATGCGGCGGCGGGAAGTGGGATTGCACTGACACTTGTCGTAGCATTGGCGGTTACGCCGGTGCCGTTGATGCCGAAGCTGAATAAAGTGTATACCGTGTATGTGGTATTGCTTGTCAGGTCTGCCATGAAGGACACGTTTACCGGGCCGCCACCTGCTGCGCCGCCAGGGAACGTGCCCGAGGCAATCGGACTGCCAGCAGGCGTTGATGCCGCATACAGTTGGATACTGAACGCGCCCGCCTGGAAGATGCCGGTACTCGACGGATCCAGCTCAAAGCTGATGGTGGCGCCGGTAATATCCGTCAGTGCGGTAAAATTGTAGTAGTCGGCATAACTGCCGGGAGCGAGATTATTCCGCGTATCAGAAACGGAGGGCGGTACGTTGCCGAGATTTCCGATGAATGAGCCGTATGCGGACAGCGGTGCGAGTAAACAGACGACCACCCAGATAATTTTTCTCATGACGCTATTCCTCCGTAAAGCCCCAGCTCTGCTGGCCGGGTGAGTGCCGCTGACAGTCAAATTGACTGCGACATAGATTCATAGCAATTTACATACCATGTATACCTGTTCTTTTGTTTTGAAAGGGTTACACGGACCAAGCCCGCATATCCCCTGTAAAATTATGTAAGGTTTCCCGATCCGTTTATGCTTTTTCTTACAGGTACCATACGAGTGGCACGCGCGGCGGGCACAGCCATTCGAAGGCAGGCCCCGGCTGGCCGGCGAGGTACGCAGCCGGCTGCAGCGGGTCAGGGATGCACTGCAGAAATAACACGCGCCGCCGCGCCGGGACGGTCCGGTCGTCCTGCGCCGTGTCACGGCACCTTTTTCCGGAGGGTCGAGCCCTGGCTGTCCCGTTTATCTGCGCGGAGTGATCAGCAAGTCAATGATGCAATGCATTCCGATGAGCGGGTGACCGGGGCCGGACAGGAAAACGCCCACGGTGATTCAAACTCGGTTGGGTATTCCGGGAGCGACCAGGATTCGGGTGCAGACAATCAGGCCGTTGGTGTTACTCGACCCCCTCTCCCGAAGAGAGAGGGGGCTTTTGGGGCAAACAGCGGGTTAGTCAGGCCGCTTTCTTTCTTCCGGCTGTTCCGAGCAATCCCAGCAAGCCGGCGCCGAAGAGCCAGGCGGCAGCCGGGAGGGGTACCGGGGAGATTGACCCGGAAAAACTGGTGGAATTAATTTTGGTGCTTGTGGTAAACAGGGCAGTCAGCGACATCGGGGTGGAGAACTGAAATGTCGCGGTGTTCACACCAGCGCCCGCATTGAGCAGCGCGAGGAGGTCACCGTTCGTGCCGCCGTAGGCGATATTGGCCAGATTCGCCATACCCGTTGTGTTGAAGCTACCGGCCGTACCAAACGTCGCGATATCGACCCACATCAGGTCCGCGGTCAGGGTGAAGGTTCCATCGAATATACTCAATCCACCCGTGCCGCTTACACTGGCCGTTTGCAGGGAACTGGCTGTAGTGATTGGCCCTACCCCGAAGACGCCGCTAATCCCCCCGGCAAAGCCGGCAGCTGTCCCGGACGTTATTTGAATGCTGTTTCCGGCGCTGAAGCTGAAACATCCCACTGTTCCGCTTCCGCCGCAGTTATCCGCCGGGTCCAGGTTGACGCTGCTGCTGGATGTGTTTGAGTAATCAATCGTTACAGCCGTGGCCGGTGCGACATAGCAGGCGATCATGCCGGCGCAGACTGCTGCCAACAGGTGTATGTTCTTCATGGGCTGAGGATCTCCGTAATCCTTATTAGACTAGTTAGTAGACTAGACTGGCGCCTGATTTTTGGCTGTCGCAGCTCTGGTGGCCGCCTTTGTTTGCCTGAATAACAAGGCAATATATATACCATCCGTATGTTCTTTCTCGTTATCAAAAAGTTGGCTGAACACCGGCAATTCTGATGCCCCTTTTTTTGTAAATTATTCCATACAGATTCTTGAGTTTCTAACACGGGGACGTCATGTCGGGACCGGTGGCGCGGTCTGCCCGGTGGTCTGTGTGGCCAGGGACAGGCAGCGACCAGTGTGAATGCGACAAGCTGTCTTCCAGCCGGGAACCGGAGGGCCGCTCCGGGTGCGCACCGGCAAGGCGCGGGCTGGCGCCAGGGAATCGATGTTGCATCCGTTTCCCGGGCGGTCCTCGTCGGGGGCAGTTCAGCGCGGGGACCCGGCATACGGTTAGTGATGATTCAAGCTGTTACCGGATTTCTGGCGACCGGTTGTGCTATTTCGCAATTTTATCGCTATTATCAGGTGACTACCGGAGACCTTGGCCATGAAATTACCCCGCCTCGCCGTCGCGTTCGATGCCAGCGCCGAACCGCTGCGCAAGCGGGCGCCGTCACATGACGAGTCAGGCAGGCCGCTGAGCGATTTCATGATGCTGATCCCGGGCCTGCGTGACAAGCCGAAACACCTGATCGATCACACCATCCAGGACGTGCACATCACGCTCACGCATTTCAGCCACGCCGTCGTGTTTGCCGAGTTCAACCTCCGTCTTAACCTGCTGTGGGTGTCGATCCGGCCCATCCAGGGCATCCGCTTCGAGATCGCCAGCGCCATCCAGCGTCACGTACCCGAAGCGAAGCTGGTCTCCCATATATAAATGTTATTCGCCCGGTCCGGCATGTTGATCCTGCAGGGCCTGTCCGGTGCACTGGTCGGTGCGGTCCTGTTCTATCTGCTCGGCTCGCTGCTCACCCGGCGCTGGATACGCATCGATGTCTACCAGCTGGCACTGTCCATGGCGGTCGCCTTTCTGGTGGCGATAGTCTGCGAGGTGTATCTCGGCAAGCTCTACCAGCTGGTAACCGGACGGCCGCTCTGGCAATACCGGGTGTGGCCGATCCACGATGGCTATACCTCGGCGCTGAATTCCATTATCTGGCCGGTATACGGCTACTATGTCTATTTGCTGCACCAGGTGCTGCATACGCGGCGTATCACCATCCGGCCGCGCTGGCTGAAAGGGCTTGCCTCCGGCTTTGACGGACCCCTGCTGGAGATCCTTGCCAACGGGTTTTTTCTGCTGTTTTACGGCACCTTCTATTTCTATTACCTTCCGGATGACCTGCGCCACTACTCATCGGTCCGGGTGATGCCCCTGTACATGGTGATGGGCGTCATCCTCACCCTGCTGCTCGAATACCTGCAGAAACAGCCGCCGCGCTGGCGTTATCCGGCGGTGTTCTATCTCGCGGGCGTGGGTTTCGTGCTGGCGGGCTAGCCGGCGGTGTCGCTGCCCGGCTGTGTGCGAATACATCGCGCACCGGCACGCGGGATGCGTTCGTACAGTCCCGTGTCCTGCCCTGGATTGCGTGGCCATTATCCTTCGCACCCCGTGCGGGGATGCACGAGTGACGTGAGCGGGATTTCGACGACCTGCTAGAGCGTTTGTGCAAAATATTGCGCGAGAAACTCGTCGAACGACTGCTGGTCGGATGCCTCGACGGCGCGCTGGTCTTCCAGTGATTGCACGACGCTTTCCTCGAATATCCGGGCCTCCACTCCATCCGGCGCGTGGTCGAGGAAATAGCGCTGGTGCTGCAGTGACATGCGCTTGGCAAAATGAAAGTAGCCCTCGCCGTTTTCGTTCATCTCGGCGAGCACACGCGCCGAATAGGTCAGGTCAGGATCCTGCACGGCCGCAAGCTGGGCCTGCAGTGCATCGCGGTAGGGCGTGCCGGTTTCATGCGTGTCGAGCACGTCGGCACAACCGGCCATGGACTCGCAGATGTCGCTGCCCCACTGCCGCAGTGTCAGTGTATTCCCGTTGTGCAGCAGGCTCAGTCCGGGCTCGCGGCCGCGATAGCATACCGCGTCGAGATTGCTGTCGATCTCGCGGCGCTCCCGACCGTCGATGACCGGACTGTCGGCGAACAGGCAAAACAGCATGAAGGTTTCCAGGAAGCGGCACTGGGTCTCGTTGATGCCGCGCGGGTCAAACGGGTTGATGTCCAGCGAGCGCAGTTCGATATAGCGCACGCCGCGGCGCGCGAGAGCGAGTGTCGGTTTCTCGTTTCCTGCGGGCGGCTGCTTGGGCCTTACCGAGCTGTAGTATTCGTTTTCTATCTGCAGCATGTTGGCATTGAGCTGGCGGTATTCGCCGGCCACCTTCACACCGATCTCGGCATAACGCCGGCAGGGTGTGTTGATCGCGCGGGTGAGACTGGCGACGTAGGCTTCGAGGCTGTCGTAGTCGGCCTTGAAACCCAGTTCCGCCTCGCGTGAATTCTGGTAGCCGATGTCGCACATGCGCAGCGAGGTGGCATACGGGCTGTAGAAACTGCTCTCGTTGTACTCCACGAGCCGGGTGGCCGGCTGGCCGCACAGAAAGGACTTGCATACCGCCGGCGAGGCACCGAACAGGTAAGGTACCAGCCAGCCGAAGCGCAGCAGGTTGCGGATGGCGCGGAAGTTGTGGTCAGAGATGAAGGCCTGCAACGGACGCGTATCCTGCTCCACCGTCTGCCAGAACGGCCACAGGTCCCGGGGCAACGAGTAGTTGAAATGCGTCCCGGCGATGACCTGCATGACCTTGCCGTAGCGGTAACCCAGTCCGCGGCGATAGACCGTTTTCATCATGCCGAGGTTGGAATGACCGTACTGCGCGATCGGGATACCGGCCTCGCCCTGTACCACGCAGGGCATGCTGGCCGACCAAAGTAACTCGTTGTGGAGTCGCTGGTAGATGAACTGCTGCAGACGCTCGAGGAATTCCAGTGCCGGCCGTGGCCCGGTGAGCGGCGGGGTGATCAGTTCCAGCAGGGCCTCGGAATAATCCGTTGTGATCCAGGGGTGCATGAGCGCCGAGCCGAGTTCGGCCGGGTGCGGCGTGTGCGCGATGGTGCCGTCCGCACCCACGCGCAGGCTTTCCTTCTCGATGCCGATCAGGCCGCCGCTGAATCCGTCGGGCCGCAGGTCCATGAGCCGGTCCAGTTTGTGTGCAGGGATGGAAATCAAGATGTTAAATCTCCGGGACTGGTTGCCTGAGGGAGCGTGGGCATGCCATGGTAGTTTGATTTTCCCGGTTAGTGATGTATAAGTACAATATAAACAAGTAAATACTGGACAACGGTCGAGCCCGACAGCATAGCGGGGGTTGCTGCGGCGTTAGACTACACTGGACATAACAGCAGCATGACGCGGTAACCCCACCGGGCGACCGCCAACCTGCACAGCAGGCAGGAATATATTATGCCGAAGAAAAACAAGAACCTGAACCTCGAAGAGCTCAAGGTCTCCTGCAAGAACTGTTCACTGGCCGACCTCTGCCTGCCCCATGGCATGGAAGAAGCCGAGTTGTCGCGGCTGGATACCATTGTGATACACCATCAGCCCTTTCAGCCCGGACAGCACTTGTTCCGGCCCGGCGACAGGAGCCGTGCGCTGTTTGCCGTGCGCTCCGGCTCGCTGAAGTCCTACTGCATTACCGCAGACGGCGAGGAGCAGGTGCTCGGATTTACCCTGCCGGGTGAACTGACCGGTATGGATGGACTGAGCGGCCCGGGCTATTCCAGTGCGTCGGTCGTACTGGAAACCTCCAGCATCTGCGAGTTGCCGATTCAGAAGCTGGAAGGGCTTTGCCACGAACTGCCGAGTCTGCACCGGCAGCTGATGGGCGTGATGGGCAGGGAAATCACCGCCGAACAGTACATGCTGATGTTGCTTGGCAAACGCACCGCGGAGGAGCGACTGGCCTCCTTCCTGCTGAGCCTGTCGACCCGCTATCACCAGCGCGGACTGTCGGCCACTGAGTTCAACCTGCCGATGTCGCGGCAGGATATCGGCAACTATCTTGGCCTGGCCATCGAGACAGTCAGCCGCCTGTTTGCGCATTTTCAGGAGAAGAAGCTCGTACAGGTGAATCGCAGGAAGGTCGTCATCACCGACCTCGACCGGATCAAGGCCATGGTCGAACCCTGCGTGCAGCACAACAATGTGGCTGCCGCCAGTCTCTGATCCGGCATAACCTTCTGCACCAGTACCACCCGGGTTCCGCCGGACACACGGCGCCTGTCAATCGACTTTTGCCTTGTTACGCTCACGCATGGACGTTTGCCGCGCACGACCGGGAGCAAGGGTTGCAGGACCTTGCACAGGATTCAGGGGAGCGGCTGGCGGCTCAACCGTTTCAGATAACCTTGGAAAACCGGGTCTTGCTGCCGCCGCGGCGCAGGTAACTGTCGAACACCATACAGATGTTGCGCACCAGCAGCCTTCCCGACGGCTGCACCTGCAGGTGCTCGGCGTCGATCGTCAGAAGACCGTCTTCCTGCATGCACTGGAGTTCCTCGTGCTCGTGCCTGAAATGCTCGAAGAAGTCGAGGTGCCACTTTGACTCGAGCGCCGGGATATCCAGCCGGAAATCACACATCAGCCGCGTAATGATGTCGCGGCGCAACAGATCGTCCGGCTCCAGCTCGATGCCACGGTCCAGCGGCAGCTGGCCGGCATCCAGTATTGCGTAGTAGCTGTCCAGATCGCGCACGTTCTGGTTGTAATTGTCGCACACCCGCCCGATGGCGGACATGCCCATGCCGATGAGGTCGCAATCGGCACGCGTCGAGTAACCCTGGAAATTGCGGTGCAGCGTGCCGTTCTGCTGCGCGAGCGCAAGCTCGTCATCCGGCCTGGCGAAATGGTCCATGCCGATATAGACATAGCCGGCGTCCGTCAGCAGGCTGATGGTCTGTTGCAGTATCTTCAGTTTGACATCAGCGGACGGGAGATCGGCTTCGTTGATCCGCCGTTGCGGCTTGAAACGCGTGGGCAGGTGTGCGTAGTTGTAGACCGCGATCCGGTCCGGTTGCAGTGCAATGGTCTGTTGCAGGGTCGATGTAAAGGTAGCGACTGTCTGCAGTGGCAGGCCGTACATAAGGTCCATGTTGATTGACCTGAAGCCCAGCCTGCGCGCCTCCTCTGCAATGTCACGGGTGAGCTCCGCGCTCTGGATGCGGTTGACGGCCTGCTGGATATCGGGGTCGAAATCCTGTACTCCCAGGCTGACGCGATTGAAGCCGATCTCGCGCAGCACGGCGAGTTTTTCGTGATCCACCGAGCGTGGATCGATCTCGATGGAGTACTCGCCGTTGTCATCGGTGTGCAGGGTGAAGTGTTCCCGCGTCACGCGCATCAGCTTGCGGCACTGGTCGGTATCCAGGAATGTCGGCGTGCCGCCGCCCCAGTGCAACTGTTCTACGATACGGTCGCGGTCAAACAGGCGTGACTGCAGTGCAACCTCCCGGTACAGGTGCTGCAGGTACTCCGCGGCGCGCGCGTGGTTCTTGGTCACGACCTTGGTGCAGGCACAGTAGAAGCATACCGTGTCGCAGAACGGTATATGGAAGTACAGTGAAAGCGGGCGCGGTATCGGGTCTTCGTTGCTGTGCCGTGCCCAATGCCGGTAGTTGTCCTCGGTGATATCCGCGTGAAACTGTGCCACGGTTGGATATGATGTATAGCGTGGTCCGCTCTCGTCGTAACGCCGTATCAGCGCTGCATCAAAAAGTATATGGTGGCTCATTCTTGTATTGCAGAGATGCTTCCTGATTATTTAGCAAATCATTCTCCGCCCATCATTTGTGATTTATCTTGACATGAATCAACTCGAAACCAAGTTAAGGGTGGTCACGAAATTATCTTCAGCTGCTCTGTTCGTTGGAAGATGTCTCGGGTATCGATGAAACAGAGGTGACATTTTTGTCAGGGGTGGCCGGACCGTTGCACGGCAACCGATAGCCGTGCAGCTGCTGAAAAAGACAGTGGTACTGCGTTAACGCGCGCCACACGGAACCCGAGGCAATGTGTGCAGGGATCAGGATTTGATTCTTGTCAAAAAAGATGCGGAAACGTATCAACAATGCGTCTGGCACGGGTACGGCCGCTGTCGCCGGCGCGGGACGGCAGGTGAAGAAGCGCTGCCGGGATAAGCCTGCGTTGAATCGTGTTTGCGGCTGGCTGGACCACAACCCGGCGGGCTTGCCGTGCCGGTAGCGGAAAACGCGGCTGATGCGCTGTCGGGGCCTTCAGGCCACGTCGTCGTCCCCGTCATCGTGCGGGAACAATTCACGCAGGTGCTCACCGAATCCGCGGCAGGCATCGGTGCTGGTGAACACGCCGGCCAGCTTGTCCTTGCGTGTGACCAGTACCGAGCCGATGTGATGTTCGGCCATGTTCAGCAGGACATTATCGAGCGGTTCATTGATGTCGACGATGTAGGCATCGTGGATGTACATGTCGTGCACACTCGGGTTGTAGCCTTCATCGCCGGGATTCTTGCTCGCGCGCAGAATCCTGATATCGCGGTCTGTGATGACACCGACCAGCCTGTGCCGGCTGTCCGTGACCGGCAGGTGGTGGACGGCATGCTCCTGCATCAGTTCAAGTGCCTGGTTCACGTCGGCACCGAGATCGATGGAGTAGGGAAACGGTGTCATTAACAGTTTCAGTTGCGGTGCGTGCTTCATATGCCCGGGACTCCGAAAAATTTACGCGTGGCCGTTTGCGATCATCCGGAAATATTATCAGAACGTATGTTCAGTTTATATTGCATGCAACGGTGCGCCGGCAATCGTCGCCGGGGCTGCCGCGCGATGCACGGCACCGCTGACCCGGCAGCGCAGGGATCGCAAGGCGCTATCGGTGGCCGGCTACAGGAAGAAACTGAAAAATGTCGCGAAAACAGTACTCGCCGCGGTAAGGCTGGCGATCATGACAGGCAGTCCGCGGCGTATCCAGAGTCCCGGCGTGATCCTGGCCTCGGGGATGCCGCAACGCTCGGATTCGGTGACGCAGATGATGTTCGCCGTGGCGCCGATGTGCGAGCCGTTGCCGCCCAGACCGACACCGAGCGCCAATGCCCACCACATCGGGGTGATGTTCACGCCCTGGGTTTCGAGGCTCAGTACGATCGGGATCATGGTGACCGTGAACGGTATGTTGTCGACGATGGCGCTGAGCAGTGCCGCCGACCACATCAACAGCAGGCAGGCGAACAGCAGTTGCTCCGGATCCCTGGCGACACCGGCCAGCTGGTAGCCGATCAGCCCGAGCAGGCCGGTTTGCTCCACGCCGCCGACGATGACGAACAGCCCGGCGAAGAATACCAGCACCGGCCATTCCACGTCGCGCAGCAGCGCCTCCGGGTCAGGCCGCACCAGCGCCAGCGTCAGCGCGAGGCCGATGAAGGTGACGAACGACGGGTAAAGATGCAGGCGATGATGATTGAAAAACAGCACGACGATGACTACCAGGCCGGCGAGCACGAAGGACAGCGTTCTCCGGTCCTTGATCGCCTTGCCTTCATCCAGGTTGACCTTGCCGGTGTAGCTTGCCTTCAGTGCCAGTTCGCGGCGAAAGATGACCAGTATCAACCCGAGCGTGATGCACCACACGAGGGCAACGATCGGTACCATGTGAAAGAGGAACGTGTTGAAGTCGAGGTGGGCGGCACTGCCGATCATGATGTTGGGCGGGTCGCCGACCAGTGTCGCGATACCGCCGATGTTGGATAGCATCGCCTCGGCCATCAGGTAGGGCATCGGGTTGAGTCCGAGCATGCGGCAGATCAGCACGGTGAGCGGTGCGAAGATGATCACCGTGGTGACATTGTCCAGCACCATGCTGATAAGGCTGACCACGAGGCCAAGGTTGGCCAGCAGTATGCCCGGCTGTGACGAGAGCTTGGCGATGCGGATTGCCAGGTAATCGAAACCGCCGGTCCGCTTCAGCATTGACACCATCATCATCATGCCACACAGCAGCAGCAGGGTGTTCGCATCGATTGCCTTGAGCGCGGTCTCCTGGGTGTAGAAGCCGGCATACAAACCAGCCGCAGTCATCGCCGACGCCCCGATCACGGCCGCGTGCATGCGGTGTATGACCTCGGTGAAGATAAGCACATAGGCAACAACCATGATGCCACCGGCGACCAGCATTTCGCCGGTCAGTGTCAGTGCCGCGGGTTCTGTCATGGACCGATTTCCAGCATGCGTTGTGCAATGGCCCAGATCGTGACGATGCCGAGGTAGTGGTTGTTGTCGGTGACGAACAGGTAATTGGCGCTGTGCCTCTCCATCAGTGCGACCGCCTTGGCAACCGCAGTGCCCGGCGAGATCTCCGCCTTGCGTTCCTTCAGGAAGGGCTCGATCGGCAGGCCCAGTAACTTGGCCGCATGCTGTTCGGGGATCTGCAGGCAGCCGTCCGTGTCCCCGAGCAGGTCGGCATAGTTGACAATGATGTCGGGTATGCAGGCGCTGCGCAGGGTCTCGCGTATCGAGAAGTGGCCGTTGATATCGCCGTGCATGTCGACGAACGGGATGCCGGGTACGCCGTCCCGCAGACAGGCCGTGAAGCATTCCCGGACCGTCATGCCGGGGCGTGCCACGCCGGTTCGCCTGGTTATGTTCTCGATTTTCATCAGCAGATCCTCGGCAGTGGATCGTCTTCGAGCTCTTCGAGGATACGCTCGCCGCCGATGGCGGTCTTCATCAGCACGTGTCGGTGTGTGGCCTGCAGGCCGCCGATGATGGCGGCAGCGCTGCCTTGCGGCAGACTGCGCCAGCGCTGCAGCACATTGTCCGCATCGTCCGGACTTACCACCGCAACCACGCGACCCTCGCATGCGAGGTAGAGCGGGTCGTAACCGAGCATTTCGCAGACCGACTGCACGGGATCGCGCACCGGGATGTCCGGCTGGTTGAGCGTGACGCCCAGGCCGGTGGCGCGCCGCAGTTCATGACACACGGTGGCGAGTCCACCGCGTGTCGGGTCGCGCATGAAGCGCAGGCCCGGGTAGTCCAGCGCCGCCAGCGTGAGCGGCAGGACGCTGGCGGCGTCGGAGCGCACGTCACCGTGCAGCCCAAAGGCCTCGCGCGCCATCATCACCGCGATACCATGGTCCCCGACCGGGCCGCTGACCAGCAGGACATCGCCGTCGCGGATCCGGCCAAGTCCGGGCCGGTGCGCGTGGCGGAAACCGATGCCGGTGGTGGCCAGGTAGAGCCCGCCGCCTTCACCACGCCGCAACACCTTGGTGTCACCGGCAACCACCGCGACGTCGATTTCGCGCGCGGTTTCCGCCAGGCTCGCGATGATGCGTTCCAGCGTCGCGATTTCCATGCCTTCCTCGATGAAGGCGTTGAGGCTGAGGTAGCGCGGCGTGGCGCCGGCGACGGCGAGGTCGTTGGTGGTGCCATGCACGGCGAGACTGCCGATGTTGCCGCCGGGAAATTCCAGCGGCTGCACGGTGAAGCCGTCAGTGGTGAACAGTACCTCGTTGCCGTTCAGTGCCAGTGGCACGGCGTCGGCCTGCACGTCGAGGCCGGGGTTGGACAGGTGGCGGGCGAAGATTTCGTCGATCAGCTCGCGCATGAAGCGCCCGCCGTTGCCGTGCGCCAGTGAAATGTGGGTGTCCTGCACTCGTGCCTCCTGAAACCCCGGCTGTTGGCGTCCGGCTGCAGCGCCTGGCAATCCGGTGAACAGGCGCGCTGGGCGGGTCTTGCGTTATGGTGCCCGGATCATGCCGAATCCGTATTCTATCACCTGCCCGAAACACAACCCGGCGTCATTGAGCGGGATGGCATCCGGCAGGCGGACCTCGAAACCGTCATGCCGCAACTGCCGGTATACCTGCTCGGTCAGTACGCGGTTCTGGAACACGCCGCCGGACAGGCCAACCTGTGTCACGCCATGTTGCGCGCGCGCGCGCCGTGCCTGCTGCATGATAGCAGCGCCAAGGCTGGCATGAAAAATTCCGGCACGTGCGGGGATGCTGCGTCCGCTGTCGAGCAGCAGCGGCAGCAATGGCGCCCAGTCGGTGATCCATAACCCCTGCGGGTTTTGCGAGAGCGGTAATGTCACCGGCTCGGCGCCGCCGTCGCAGGCCGCTTCCAGCAGCATTGGCCCCTGTCCCTCGAAACTGGCGACGCTGCACAGGCCGGTCAGTGCCGCGGCCGCATCGAACAGCCGGCCTGCTGCGCTGGTCTGTGGCGTGTTCATGCGTCGTGTCCAGGCGGCGTGCAACAGTTCGACGTTGTCCGGCAGGCCCGGGCAGCGGAGGCCGGTTTCCCAGCACAGCGCCGCGGCACTGCGCCAGGGTTCGCGTCCGGCGCGTTCGCCGCCCGGAAGATGAAACGGGCGCAGGCTGGCAAAGCGCTGCCACCGGCCAGGCCCGCCCAGCAGGGCCTCGCCGCCCCACAGGGTGCCATCCGGACCAAGACCGACGCCGTCCCAGGTGAATACCAGCACGGGGCCGGTGCCAGGCGCGGCCGGGCAGGCAACGGCGGCGTGGGCGTGATGATGGAAAATCCTGTGCAGCGGAAGGGCCTGCTGTTCCGCCCAGCGTGTCGTCGCGTACCCCGGGTGCGCATCGCAGAGGAGTGTCTCCGCCGTGACCCGGTAGAGCGACTGCAGGTCAGCGACGGTTTTCTCGAACACCGCGAGGCTGCGCGCATTGCCCATGTCACCGATATGCGGCGAGATGACAATGCGCCTGTCCCAGGCCAGCGCAATGGTGTTCTTCATGTGGCCGCCCAGGGCCAGTACCGGCCGCTCCAGCCTAAATGGCAGAGCCTGTTCCAGTGGCGCGCAGCCGCGACCCGGCCGCAGTAGACGCGGCCGGCCCTGGATCACGCGATAGACCGGGTCATCGGCAGGCCGCTCGATCGGCCGGTTGTGCTGCAGGTAGCCGTCGGCGACATGGCCAAGCCGCTGCTGTACCTCTGTATCTTCCGTCAAAACCGGTTCGCCGCTGATATTCGCCGAGGTCGCCACCAGGGCCGAGCCGAAGTCGTTCAGCAGCATGTGGTGCAGCGGGCTGTAGGGCAGCATGACGCCGAGATCGGCCAGTCCCGGTGCGATGCCGGTAGCGAGCGTGCCGCCGGCCTGCCTGCGTACGATGACGACGGGGCGCTGCGCAGACAGCAGCAGGTCAGCCTCGGCGGTTGACAGCGAGACCTCGGTGCCAAGCCATTGCAACGGCCGGTCGGCCGGCGACGGGAACATGACCGCAAGCGGTTTGTGCGGGCGCGGCTTGGTGGCGCGCAGGCGCCGGATGGCGCGCTCGTTGCCGGCGTCGCATACCAGGTGATACCCGCCTATGCCCTTGACGGCCAGCACCTGTCCCGCCTGCAAGGCGCTGACCGCGGCGCTGAGTGCCGCCTCGTTGCCCGTGATGGTCGGTTGGCCGTCGCTGTGAAATTCCAGTGCCGGGCCACAGGTCGGGCAGGCGACTGGCTCGGCGTGATAGCGCCGGTTGGTGGGTGTGCGGTACTCGGCCGCGCACCGCGCGCACAGCGTGAATCCGGCCATGGTCGTCGCCGGGCGGTCATAGGGCATGTCGCGGATCAGCGTATAGCGCGGTCCGCACTGGGTGCAGTTGATAAACGGATAGCGAAAGCGCCGGTTTGCCGGGTCGTACAGTTCCGCCACACAGTCGTTGCAGGTGTACAGGTCGGGTGGAATATATATCCGGCTCTCGCCGCCACCTGCGCTGGCATGTATGGAGAATCCGTCGCTCGCAACGGGTGTCGCCGGAATACAGCTTTGCAGCTCCGGCCGGGACAGCGGTGGAGCGTCCTGGAACAGCCGGCGCATGAAGATCGTCACGGCGCCGGGATCCCCCTGCACGTGTATCTCGACCTGGCCGACGCGGTTGCGCACCCACCCGGCAAGGCCCAGGCCCTGGGCCAGCTGGTGAACGAAGGGACGAAAGCCGACGCCCTGTACGCGCCCCGCGATTGTCAGGTGCAGTGCCAGCGCGCCGGTTTCCTGCAGGTGTGGTGCCCTGTTCGTCATGGCGGCCCGTCTCGCGCGGGGTGCGTCGCAGCCCGCGGCTGACTACACTGTGAGCGTCACGCCTTTCTTGACCGGTTCGCGCATCCCGCCGGACCACCATATGCGACAGGCGCCTTCATCCGACACCATGCACGGGCCGATCGGGTGGCGCGGCTGGCAGGCGACACCGAACAGGCGGCATTCGTTGGGATAGATCCTGCCCAGGACGACCTTTGCGCAGTCACAGCCCGGCGGCATCTCGCCGGCACGCCGGCGAGCATCGTCGGAATAAGCGCGGAAGTGTACGCGTGCGTCGTGCGCGCGGTAGCGCTCGTTCAGCACGAAGCCGGAACCGGGGATCACCCCGACGCCACGCCAGTTGGCGTCGGACACGTCCATGGTCGTGCTGCAGGTGCTGTTGCGCAAGCCGGTTACCGCCCGGGCGTACGACTTCCGGGTAGCAATTGTCGAGGAAACGACGGCCCTCGATCAGCTGGCGCAAGGTGGAGTACAGCGCGGCCAGCAGGCTCACCGTGGTAAAGCCCGCCACGGCGGCGGGTATGTTGTGCAGGCTGACCACGAATTCCCATTCTTCCGGGCCCATGATCGTGGCGACGTGGCCGGGCGCCACCAGCGCATCGAAACCCGGCGTGCCGGAATTGAGCAGCATGGCGACGGCCGGCCAGGTCAAACGGCCTGATAACAGGATGAACAGGTTGTCCGGCACCCCTTCCACCAGCAGGGCGGCGGTCGGCGCGGTAGTCGTTTCGAAGCCGGCGGCGAACAGGATCACCGGTGTATCCGGAGACTCGCGCGCGATGCGCGCGGCCTCTGCGGGCGAGGCGATCGGGCGTATATCGGCACCCTGCGTGCGCGCGGCTTCCAGCGAGCGTGCCTGGGCGCGCGGGACATTGACCGGCACCCGCAGCATGTCACCGTAAGCCACCAGGATGATGTGCTCGTTCAGCGCCAGCTGGATGGCCTCGTAGATGTCCTCCTCGGGGCAAATGCACACCGGGCAGCCGGGGCCGGGAATCAGTTCGATATTTTGCGGCAGCGCGTGGCGCAGGCCCGCCATGGTGATGGAACGCTCGTGGCCACCGCACACGTTCATGATGCGTACGCGCTCCGGCAGTGGCAGCGCACGGATGCGGGCAAGCCAGTCGCTGGCGCTGTTCATGGCACGGACACCGAGGCAGCGGTCGTTTGTGGAGCAACTGTGCCGATGCGCTGTTCGAGTGCCCTGGCTTCCGCCAGCAGCCAGTCCAGCCAGGCGTCCATTCCGCCGCCGCTCCTGGCCGAGACCTCGAACACCGGCGCGGTGCTCGCCAGCGCCTGCAGGTGCCGGCGTGCGTGCTCCGGCCGGAAATCATCCAGTACCGGCAGCAGGTCGCACTTGCTCAGCAGCACGACGTCGGCGGCGCGGAACATCACCGGGTACTTGGCCGGCTTGTCGTCACCTTCCGGTACGGACAGCAGCGTGACATTGCGCCGCTGGCCGAGGTCGAAGCTGGCCGGGCACACCAGGTTGCCGACGTTCTCGATGAAGACGATATCGATGCTGGCGAGGTCGAGCCGGTGCAGGGCATCATGCACCATATGGGCATCCAGGTGGCAGGCGCTGCCGGTGGTGATCTGGATGGCCTGGACGCCGTGGCGACGAATCCGCTCCGCATCGTTTTCCGTTTCGAGATCGCCCTCGATGACCGCGATGGCGTATTCCTCTCCGAGGGCGTCGATGGTCGCCTCCAGCAGCGCGGTCTTGCCGGCGCCGGGGGACGACATCAGGTTTACGGCCAGTACCCCGTGCCGTTCGAAGTGCTGGCGGTTGTGCGCCGCCGTGTGGTCATTCGCGTGCAGCAAGTTGCGCAAAACCGACACCGACTCGCGGCCACTCGCGGTTTTCTCGAATTTGCCGCCCGGCGCGAGCAGGTGGGCGTTACCGTGCGTCACGTTACAGCCACAGGTATCACACATGCAGACTCCTTATCATTATCGGTGAGTTGTCTCTGGGCTCTGCCGGGTTACGTGCGTGCTGTACTACCGGTCTGCCTCGATGCCCTGCTGAATACCGTGCGAGTGGGCCTGCTCATCATCGTCGCGGGTGAACTCAAGCGAGGCAAGCAGCATTTCATCGCCGCTGACCAGCTGTGTCCGCCAGTCTCCGCACACACCGCACACCAGCCGCGAGGGCAGGGCGTTGGTAATGGCCCCGCATTGCCGGCAGCTGACACGCACCGGCATACTCCTGATCACCAGCTTTGCGCCGGCGGCAATGGTACCGGCGCTGGCGATATCGAAGGCCTGCTCGAGCAGTTGCGGCTCTATACCCGACAGGGGTCCGATCTCGACGAAGATTTCCATGACCTGTTGCGCATGGTGCTCGTTCGCGATCGACTCGACCTGGTCGACGAGAGCCTGGCAAATGGCGAGCTCATGCATCAGGCATCTCCAGCATGAGGTCATAGAGCTCCCAGGCGCTGCGTGCTTCCTGTGGAGTGATCTTCTGGATGGCGTAGCCGACATGCACCACGACGAAGTCGTCGACGGACAGTCCCTCGTCCTGCAGCATGAACAGGCTGACATCGCGTTGCACACCCTTGGCCTCGCAACGCGCGGTGTAACCCTCTATCGACTGAATCTGCATCGGGATACCCAGACACATACCCGCACCCCCTCTTCGAAACGTCCGCTGTACTGGTCTATAAATGTATAGCCAATTAAACACGAAAAAACAGGGTAGGAATTGATACTCGTCAACAAAGTCGTGTTATGGTTGCTGTAAAACTCCTCCAAGAGGGGGGTAAAATAAAATTGCCAACCAGTAACACACTGATTCTCGGGATAGGAAACACCTTGCTTTCGGACGAGGGCGTCGGTGTGCACATGCTCGATTACCTGCGCCGGCATCACCCGGAACTCTCCACTGCACAATTACTTGACGGTGGTACCCTAAGCTTCACCCTCGCGCCTTATATAGAAACGGCCGAACACTTCATTGTGATCGATGCCGCCGAATTAATGGCACCACCAGGCAGCGTAGCCGTGTTTGCCGGTGAGGAAATGGACCATTTTGCCGGACGTACCAAGCGCAGCGTGCACGAAGTCTGCCTGGGTGATCTGCTGGCCATCGCGCACCTCACCGGCTGCCTGCCCGCGCATCGTGCCCTGGTGGCCCTCCAGCCGCAGCTCGTCGACTGGGGACACAACCTGAGCAACCCGGTGAAGCGGGCGCTGCCGCTGGCCGCGCGCCGGGTGCTGACGCTGTTGCACCAGTGGAACGTCATCGGCCCGGTATCGGTTACCGAGATCCCGCTGGCCGCACCGTTACCGGCAGGTTGAAGACAGAGCATGCAAATTCCGACTCAAGCGGGCTGCAGCGCTGAACCCGGTAATGCCGCGACCGGCAACGTCGTACCGCTGCTGCACGAGATCCGGCATGCCCTGCAGGCGTTGCTCGATGACGGGAAGGAGACGATCATCGACTTGCGCAGTATTCCTCTGGGTCCCGGCGAGGAAGCGCGGATCGAGGCCAGGCTCGGGCGCGGGGAGGTGCAGGTGCAGTTGTCCGCCCTCGGGCCCAGCGAGCTGGTGGAAACACGTTTTCCCGGCGTCTGGCTGGTGACACACTGCAACAACGACAACGAGATTATTGGCAAGTTTGTCGAGGTTTGCGTCATCCCACGCCTGGTGACAGCGCAGGAAGCGGATATCCGCGCCGGTCTGGTGGAGTTGAACGCTCAGCTCAATTGATCACGGCAGACACACGCACAGCAGGAGACATACCATGTCGAAAGACCAGACCATAGGCGAGGCGTTGCGGGCACGGGGTATAACCCGGCGTGGCTTCCTTAAATTCTGTGCAACGACCGCCTCGATGATGGCGTTGCCGCCCACCATGGTGCCGATGATCGCCGAGGCCCTGGAAAAGGCCCGCAGGCCGTCGGTCATCTGGCTGTCATTCCAGGAATGTACCGGCTGCACCGAATCGCTGACCCGCTCGCATTCGCCGACCGTGGAAGGTCTGATTTTTGACACTATCTCGCTCGACTACCACCACACGCTGCAGGCGGCGTCCGGTACGGGCGCCGAAGCGGCCCGCACCATCGCCATGAAGGAAAACGAGGGCAAGTACATCCTGGTCGTCGATGGCTCCATCCCGACCAAGGATCCGGGTTACTCCACCATTGCCGGCATCAGCAACCTGGATATGCTGATGGAGACGGCCGCAGGTGCCGCGGCGATCGTATCGGTGGGCACCTGTGCGTCATTCGGCGGTATTCCGCACGCCAATCCGAACCCGACGGGGGCCGTGTCGGTGTCCGACCTGATCCATGACAAGCCGATCATCAATGTGCCCGGCTGTCCGCCCATCCCGGTGGTCATCACGGGTGTGCTGGCACACTTCCTGACCTTCGGCGTGATCCCGGACCTCGATGACCTGGGCCGACCGCTGGCCTATTTCGGCAAGAGCATCCACGATCGCTGCTACCGCCGCCCGTTCTACGACAAGGGCCTGTTTGCAAATAGCTTCGATGACGAGGGCGCCAAGAAGGGCTGGTGCCTGTACAAGCTCGGCTGCAAGGGCCCGACCACCTTCAACGCCTGCGCCACCACGAAATGGAACGAGGGGACCAGTTTTCCGATCGAGTCCGGCCATCCCTGCCTGGGCTGTTCCGAGCCCGATTTCTGGGACGGTGGCGGATTCTACAAGGCCATCTCGACGCCCACAGAAGATATCACGCGCACTGCCGTGTATGCCATTGGCGCCGGTGCGGCCGCCGGCGTGGCGCTTGGCGCGCTCAACCGGGCCAAGAAAAAACGCATGGAGAAGGACCACCAGAAGGTCGGCATCGATGACCTGGACAAGGGGAACTGACTATGTCTGGTACCCTGCTGTTGATATGGATTCGCGGGCCGGCCCTGCAGATTGCCACAGTGATCTTTGTACTCGGCGTGGCGGTGCGGATTCTCGAGATCCTGGTGCTCGGCCGCAAGCCCAATCTTGCCGAGCCGCGCGGCTCGGCCGTGGCCGGTGGCCTGCGTACCATCTTCGCACGTTCGATTCCGGATCGTGGCACGCTGCAGCGCTCCACCTTCAATATGGTAGCGGGTTACATCTTTCATGCCGGGTTCTTCATTGCGCTGTTGTTCTTTGCGCCGCATATCCTGCTGTTTCACGAAGTCTTAGGCATCAGGTGGCCGTCGCTGCCGACGCAGTTCGTCGATGCCGTGACCGTGGTTACCATTATCACACTGCTGGCCGTGCTGGTGCACCGTGTGGGTCATAAAGTGATGCGCTACCTGTCCCGTTTCCAGGATTATCTTGCCTGGCTGGTCACGTTCCTGCCGCTGGTAACCGGTTACTTCGCCTTTCACCGCATCGGATTGACGCCCCAGCACCTGATCGCCATTCATATCGCCAGCGTCGAGCTACTGATGGTGATATTTCCCTTCACCAAGCTGATGCATGCCTTCACACTGTTCATCTCGCGCTATTACAACGGTGCAATCGCCGGCTACAAGGGGGTAAAGGCATGACTGCCAGCCTGGAACGGGGTATCCATGCCCTCAGGGAACAGATCGATGCACCGGTCGCATCGTTCTTCAGCAGTTGCGTGCGCTGTGGCCTGTGTGCCGAGGCCTGCCTGTTTTTTACCGAAACCGGCGACCCGTCATACACACCGATCCACAAGCTGGAGCCGATGCGCCGGGTCTGGCAGCAGGAATACACATTCTGGGGGCGTCTTGCCAAGGTCGTCGGCCTGGGCAAGCCGGTTGATGATGCCGAGCTGACGCAATGGGAGACGCTGGTCTACGACAGTTGCACCCTGTGCGGACGCTGTTCGATGGTATGCCCGGTCGGTAACGACATTGCCTACATGATCCGCAGGATGCGTGAGGGGATGGCAGCAGCGGGCCATGCACCGGAGGGCCTGATCGGCGCGACCCGGCGTGCCGTTACCATCGGCAGCCCGATGGGCGTGAAGCTGCCCGCGCTGCAGGCGCAGATAAAGCATACCGAGAAGGAAATCGGCCTGACCATCCCGGTTGACGTGGTCGGCGCCGACTACATGCTGTTGCTGTCCTCGATGGAGATTATGAATTTTCCGGAATTCATCGGTGCGGTGGCGAGGATTTTCAGCAAGACCGGGGTGAGCTGGACAATTTCATCCGCGGCCTTCGAGGCCACCAACAGCGGCATCCAGATCGGCGTCTCGGAGATCGCCGCCGAACTGGTACAGCGCATCGTCGATGCGGCGGAAAAACTCAAGGTGAAAAATGTCATCAGCCCGGAATGCGGCCACGCCTACATGGCGATACGCTGGGAAGGCCCGAACCTGATCGGCAAACCGTTCAACTTCAAGGTCGTACACATCCTCGAGCTGCTCGATGACCTGCGCAAGCAGGGTCGCCTGAAGACCGCCGGCAGGGAAAAGCAGCGGCTGACCTATCACGACCCCTGCCAGATCGCACGGCGCGGCGGTGTGGTGGACCAGCCCCGCAACCTGATCAATATGGTGGCGGATAATTTCGTCGAAATGCCGGAGGCCGGCACCATGAACTGGTGTTGCGGCGCCGGCGGCGGCGTCAGTGCCAACGAACGCGCCGATGAACTCCGGCTCACGGCGTTCAAGCGCAAAAAGAAGCAGCTGGATGCCGTCCAGCCGGATGCGGTGGTATCGGCCTGTTCAAACTGCCGTATCCAGCTGGAAGACGGCCTGGAGGAAAACGGCATGGAAATTCCGGTACTCAGCCTGACGGAAACCATCGCAGAGTATCTCGCGGAAGAGTAATCATTTATCGAGGCGGATGTCATGACCACGATCAGTAACGACAGGGATTTCAGGGCAGCACTGGATAAACTCGACGCGACGCAGCAACGACTGATGGCGGCGCGTTTCATCGAAAGCGTCCTGCCGATGTGTACGGATGACCGCATCGCCCGCGTACTGGCCGTGGCCACCAACAGCGCGGCCTCCGCGGCAGCGCTTGCCGATGCGCTCAAGACCGCGAAGGCGACCACAATCGACTGCCATGCCCGTTGCGGTGCAGAGGGTGACTGGGATGCGCAGGCCGGCTATTTCGTGGCACGCGCGGCCATTGCGGCGCTGACCCCGCTCGGACAGGTGCCCGGTGGCTCGGCCTGGCAAGCGGCCATGAGCTGTCGCATGGCGCGGACCTCGAAGGCTATCGTGACGGGTGAAAATGCCGACGGACAGGAGAGCGAGAATCAGTATCGTATTCTTTCCGACCACATGAATTCATAACAGAGACTACGCCTATGAACGAGCGCATTGTTGTTGATCCTATCACCCGCATCGAGGGCCACTTGCGCATCGAGGCACAGATGGATGGCAATCGCATCGCCCAGGCCTACTCGGCCGGCACCATGGTGCGTGGCATCGAGATCATCCTGCAGCGGGCGCGACCCGCGTGATGCCTGGGCCTTCGCGCAGCGCATCTGCGGCGTGTGCACACTGGTGCACGGCCTCGCCTCCATTCGCGCGGTGGAGAATGCGCTCGACTACTCCATTCCGCCCAACGCCCAGCTGATCCGCAACCTGATGATGCGGCGCCCAGTACGTGCACGATCACGTCATGCACTTCTATCACCTGCATGCGCTCGACTGGGTCGACGTCGTGTCCGCACTCAATGCCGACCCCAAGGCGACCTCGGAGCTGGCGCAGTCGATCAGCAGTTACCCGAAGTCCTCGCCCGGCTACTTCGCCGACATGCAAAAGAAGCTCAAGGACTTCGTCGACGGCGGCCAGCTTGGCATCTTTGCCCACGCCTACTGGGGGCATCCGGCCTACAAGCTGCCGCCGGAAGCGAATCTGATGGCGGTGGCACACTACCTGGAAGCGCTGGCTTGGCAGCGCGACGTCGCCAAGTTGCACACCATCTTCGGTGGCAAGAACCCGCACCCGAACTTTCTGGTCGGCGGCGTGGCCTGCCCGATCGATCTCAACTCCGATTCCGCCATCAACTCCAAAAGACTGGCTCAGGTACAGGAGATCATCACCAAGATGAACAGTTTCGTCGATCAGGTCTATGTGCCCGACCGCTGGCGATCGCAAGCTTCTACAAGGACTGGGGTGGGCGCGGCGAGGGGATGGGCAATTTCCTGACCTACGGCGATTTCCCGGAAAAGGGCATGGACGACCCGGCCGATTATCCTGATCCCGCGCGGTGCCATCCTCAACCGTGACATCACCACCATCCACGAGGTCGATATGACCGCGGCGGACGAAATCCAGGAATACGTCGTCGCATTCCTGGTACGACTACAGCAAGGGCAAGGACGCCGGCGCTGCATCCCTACGACGGCGAAACCAGCCTGAACTATACCGGGCCGAAGCCGCCGTATGACATGCTCGACGTGGAGAGATCCTACTCCTGGCTGAAGTCGCCGCGCTGGAAGGGACATGCCATGGAGGTCGGCCCGCTGGCACGCGTGCTGATGCTGTATGCCAAGCGGCACACGACCAGACCCAGGAGCTGGTCAACATGACCCTCAAGCAGCTGGATGTACCGGTCACCGCGCTGTTCTCCACGCTGGGCCGTACCGCGGCACGCAGGCTGGAAACCAAGATCATCGCCGACATGCATGCAGACCTGGTACAACCACCTGATCGCGAACATCAAGGCCGGCGACACGACGACATTCAACGGCAGGCTGTGGGAGCCGTCCAGCTGGCCGAAGCAGGCCCAGGGCGTCGGCTTCATGGAGGCGCCGCGTGGCGCGCTGGCACACTGGGTCGTTATCGAGGACGGCAGATCATCAAGAACTACCAGGCCGTCGTTCCCAGTACCTGGAATGCCGGCCCGCGCGACAGCAATGGCCAGCCCGGCGCCTACGAGGCGGCGCTTGCCGGGCAATCACACGCTGTACGATCCGAAGCAGCCGATCGAGATCCTGCGCACCATCCACAGCTTCGATCCTTGCATTGCCTGTGCGGTGCACGTCACCGACCCGAATGGCGAAGAGTTGATCCAGGTCAAGCTTCGCTAGGTGAAACCTGACAAAAAATAGGGTATTGTGCCGTCTCAGGAGCGGGCAATTATCTACAACCGGAGTACACCATGCATATCAAAGTGATTCTTTCCGCCGTCGTGGCACTGTTTTCCATGCTGGTCGCACCGCTGGCCGCCGCGCACAACGGCGTGCACCTGACCGGCGGACTGGCAGACGGCTTCATGCACCCGGTCAGTGGTCTGGACCACCTGGTGGTTGCCATCGGGGCCGGATTCTGGGCGGCACGCTCGGGTAATCACGGGGTCCATGACATGCTGTATTTCCTGGTACTGTTTGCCGGCGGGATGCTGCTGGGCGTGGCCAGCCAGACCTGGCCACAGCTGGAGATCACCACGCTGCTGCTGTTTTTCCTGACGGTTGCCGTCATCGCCATTGCCATCGCCTGTCCAGCGTACTTCATGCATGCCCTGTTCGGCAGCTTCGCACTCTATCATGGCATGGTGCACATGCTGGAGATGCCGGCAAACGCGGAGCATGCCGGCTTTGCCATCGGCCTGTTGCTGTCCACGGGCGTGCTGCTGGGCCTGGGCCTGATCCTGCGCCAGGTGGTGGTTACGCGCTGGCCGCATGACATGCGCAGCCACTGAACTACGGCGCCTGCAAGTCCTGATTACCGGCACGGGGAGGGCATGCTCGCGGGTATCGTATCAGCGCCGGGCTCATTAACACAGACGTCATATTTTCTTAACGGGCCTGTCACAGACGCCGCCTAGCATGGCGTGCATGATCAAGGGTGCGCAACAGTCCGGCAAGCACCTGCCTGCGGCTGATATCAGGGAAGCCATCATTCGCCAGCGTGAAATGCTGACGGACCTGCTGACCGTTTCCATGTTCAAGGCGGCACGACGACTCGCGCCGCTCATCGACATACGCCATGCGCTGGACTTGCTGCTGATCGACGAGATCGAACACCTGCGCTACTGTCAAAGCCTCTATGTACTCGATGTCGATGGCAACCAGATTACAGCCAGCATCGGTCGCGATGGTGTGGATCGCAGCCAGTATGCGCGCAATCGCGCCGGTCGGGACTATATGCAGAACATCATCGGCGTCTCCGACTTCCGCCTGTCGGAAGTCTACTTCAGCGAGAACAGCAAGTGTCCCTCCCTCACCGCCATACAGGTGATCCGTGACCGCGTCATGCAGCGCGTCGGTTTTCTCGGTGCGGAATTCGACCTGCGTGAACTGCCGCATACCGGTGCCGTCTGCGATGAACTTCAGCAATGGCGGCAGCTCAGGGGCGATCCGGTGATCCGTGGCAGCCTGTTCAACCAGCGACGCGAAGACAGTGTGATCGACCGGCGGCTGGACGACGTGCTGAACCTGATGCACGAATTGATGATCGTGCGCGGTGTGTTTCACGGCAAGCTGCATTTCTCCAGCAACCGTGCAACGGTCTGGCTCACCGATGATCCTTTCCGTTACCGTCTGCTGGGCCTCGGCGATCTGGTCAACCCCGATGTCTGCCTGGCCTATCCGCGCCGCCCCTACCCGGATACGGCGCAAGTGCCGGTAGATCTGGTCTTACCCGTGTTCGAGCGGCTGCGGATGTTGCGCCTTGCCGATGAAAACATCTACCTGCGCTCCGGCTCGCTGAACATCTTCAACGGTGTGGTGGGCCTGAACTTTTCCTGCGACGGTTCGCACTACATGAATTTCCGTGAATTTCTGGAGAAGGACGCACGGTTCTGGTTCGGCTTGCGTTGCGTGGCGTGACGGTGTCCGACGCCCGTCCCTGCGGCACCAGACTCCGCAGGCCAGGTACGTGTTAGGGCGGTTTACCGCGCACTGCCATGGCAGGCGCCGGCCGTCAGGACGGGTTGTTCCTGGCGTGGATGGTCGTCGCCGGTTGGCGCCATCCCCGCACGGCTGGGTGCGGAGGCGGGACTGGGACTAGCCGAATCGGCCGGTGATGTATCCCTCGGTCAGCCGATGTGACGGGTTGGTGAAGATCTGGTCGGTCTGGCCCACCTCGACCAGCTTGCCGAGGTGAAAGAAGGCGGTGCGCTGATGAAACGCGGGCCGCCTGCTGCATCGAGTGGGTGACGATCACGATGGTGTAGTTTTCGCTCAGTTCGTCATCAGTTCCTCGATCTTCGCCGTCGCGATCGGGTCGAGCGCCGAGCAGGGTTCGTCCATCAGGATGACCTCGGGCTTGACGGCGATGGTGCGCGCGATGCACAGGCGCTGCTGCTGTCCGCCGGACAGGCCGGTGCCGGGTGATGCAGCCGGTCTTTCACCTCGTCCCACAGTCCCGCCTTGCGCAGGCTGGTCTCCACGACTTCGTCCAGGTCGGCCTTGCTGTCGGCCAGGCCGTGGATGCGCGGGCCATAGGCGACATTCTCGTAGATCGACTTCGGGAACGGGTTGGGCTCTGGAACACCATGCCGACCCGGGCCCGCAGCTGACCACGTCGGTTGACTTGCTCGTAGATGTCTTCGCCGTCGAGCGGGATGCTGCCGCTCACCCGGCAGCCGTCAACGATGTCGTTCATGCGGTTGAGGCAGCGCAGGAAGGTGGACTTGCCGCAGCCCGACGGCCCGATCAGGGCGATCACCTCGTTCTGCCGATGTCGAGGATGACGTCGAGCGATGCGCCTGCTTCGCGCCGTAGAAGACGTCGACATCGGCACACGAAACGCGGATTCTCGACCGTGATATCACCGACGGTCGCATGGACCTCTGCCCGTCCGCGGACCCTGTCCAGCATGGCGAGATCGAGGGCGGGTTTGACGCCGGTCAATTGTTCCTTGTCCATGATGGTCTCGGTCATCGTTCGTCTCCAGCCGACTACCACTTTTTCTCGAAGCGTTGGCGGAGAAATACGGCCGTGGCATTCATCACGATCAGGAAGCCGAGCAGCACCATGATCGCGGCGGAGGTGCGTTCCACGAACGCCCGCTCCGGGCTGTCGGCCCACAGGTAGATCTGTACCGGCAGCGCCGTGGCCGGGTCGGTAAGCGTGCCTGCGGGACGTCCACGATGAAGGCGACCATGCCGATCATCAGCAGCGGTGCGGTCTCGCCCAGCGCCTGGGCCATGCCGATGATGGTGCCGGTCAGGATGCCCGGCAGTGCCAGCGGCAGCACGTGGTGGATCACCACCTGCATCGTGCGAGGCGCCGACGCCCAGCGCCGCCTCGCGGATCGAGGGCGGCACGGCCTTGCAGCGCGGCGCGGGTGGCGATGATGATGGTCGGCAGGGTCATCAGCGTCAGCACCAGACCGCCGACCAGCGGCGCCGAGCGCGGCAGGCCGAAGAAGTTGATGAAGACCGCCAGCCCGAGCAGGCCGAACACGATCGACGGCACCGCGGCGAGGTTGTTGACGTTGACCTCGATCAGGTCGGTCCAGCGGTTCTTCGGCGCGAATTCCTCGAGATAGATCGCCGCGCCGACGCCGATGGGGAACGACAGCAGCCAGCGTGACCAGCAGCGTGAAGAGCGAGCCGATCAGCGCGCCGCGGATGCCGGCGAGTTCCGGCTCGCGCGAATCGCCGGCGGTGAAGAGCTGGTGTTGAAGGTGCTCAAGGCGTCCGGTCCTCGACGCCAGGGCATCGACCCAGCCGACCTGCTGTTCGTTCAGCCGCCCGCTCGCGCTGGCCCCGGCGTTGACAGGCCCTTGCAGAACAGGTCGAAGTCGTCGTTGGCGGGCAGCCAGAAATCCACGCGTCTTGCCGATCAGATCGCGGAGCCGCCATGATGCGATCGCGCAGGACGTGAACGGAACGCCGGACTGATCAGCTGGTGCAGCGCGCGCATTTCGCCGCGGCTCGCTTGCATCGGGGAACAGGCGTCTACAGCGAACCTTGATCAGGCCGGCATAGTCCACCGCGCAAGAGCCGTCGATGTCGGCTTGACCGAAGCCGGGAATCCACGCTGCCGAGATCGAGGACTCGAGCCGGACCTGGGTCTGCGCGAAGGCGCGGTAGCCCGTGCCGAAGATGCCGATGAACAGCAGCAGCATGAACAGCAGTGCCAGCAGGATGCGATGCAGCCGTACAGCTGAAGCGCCGTTCGGCGGCATGGCGGCGGCGCGGGCCTGCGTTGCTTCTGGGCGGACCGTGGCTGGTCACGGCACGGTGCTCGCTCGGTTCGGTCATTCGTATTGCTCGCGGTAGTTCCGCACGACGTGCAGCGCGATCACGTTCAGCGCCAGGGTGACGGCGAAGAGGACCAGGCCGAGCGCGAAGGCGGCCAGCGTCTTGGGGCTGTCGAATTCCTGGTCGCCGATCAGCAGCGTGACGATCTGCACCGTGACCGTGGTCACCGCCTCCAGCGGGTTGACGGTCAGGTTGGCCGCCAGACCGGCCGCCATCACCACGATCATGGTCTCGCCGATGGCGCGTGAACGGCGAGCAGCACGCCGCCGACGATGCCGGGCAGCGCCGCCGGCAGGATCATCACCTTGAGATGGTCTCGGAGCGGGTGGCGCCGAGGCCGTAGGAGGCGTCGCGCAGCGTCTGCGGCACGGCGCTGATCGCGTCGTCGGAGAGCGAGGAGACGAAGGGGATGATCATGATGCCCATCACCAGCCCGGCGGCCAGCGCGCTTTCCGAGGCACGGTCAGGCCGAGCGAGGCGCCCGGCCTCGCGGATGGCCGGCGCCACGGTCAGCGCGGCGAAGAAGCCGTAGACCACGGTCGGCATGCCGGCGAGGATCTCCAGCAGCGGCTTGAGCCGGCACGCGCACGGTGATCGGCGCATATTCCGCCAGGTAGATCGCCGAGATCAGCCCGACCGGGCACGGCGACCAGCATGGCGATGGCGGATGATGAGCAGGGTGCCCGGTAAACAGCGGCAGCGCGCCGAAGGTGCCGGCGCCGCCGACCTGGTCGGCGCGGATGGCCGTCTGCGGGCTCCATTCCAGGCCGAACAGAAAGTCGGTGGATCGGCACCGCGTGGAAGAAGCGCAGCGATTCGAACAGCACCGAGAGCACGATGCCGACCGTGGTCAGGATGGCCAGCAGGCGGCAACAGATCAGCGCCGCAGACGACCCAGCTTTCCACGCGGTTGCGGGCCGGATAGTCCATGCGTATGTGTTTCCCGGCCCAGGCCGATGCCCGCTACGCAAAGCGAAGATCGTGAGTATCCAGAGCAGCAGTTCGGAGCGCTGGCTGAGCTCCGTGTAGCGTGTGGCCAGCCTGGCGACCAGGGCCGTGTCCCGGCTGCTGTCTACGCCCTGCAGGCTGTTCTTGACGTCGTTCAGCAGTAGTTCGAGATCCGTGGCGGGGCGCTCCAGCAGGTCCGCCGGCAGGTCCGCCAGCACCATACTGTCGATGATGTTGTGCGACAACAGCGTCCATGAAAACAACAGGAACAGCGCGGGTACGCCGGTGAGAATAAGGGAATAGAATCCGTAGTGACCGGGCAGCGAGCGCAGTTTGCGGATGCGCGCCGGCGCTGATGCTGTAGGCCCGGTGCCGGCCAATGAGATAGGCGCCAGCGGCCAGCAGACACACGAGGATCAGTAATCTGTTTGCATCCACGTTATATAGTTACCAGGGAAAGATAAGGGTGGATGTGTTGAGCGCACATCCACCCCTGGTCGTGCATTCCTGTACTAGCCCTGCTTACATCGTGGTCAGGTCCTTGGCGACTTTCGCCATCTGGCTGCGTTCCCCGGCAGGCATCGGGATCAGGCCCTTGTCGGACAGGTAGCCGCTTTCCCCCACGCCTTTTCGCTGGTGAACTCGGCCAGGTATTCCGTAATTCCGGGGATGGAACCCACGTGTGACTTCTTGACGTAGAAGAACAGCGGCCGTGAAACAGGATACTCTCCGCTGGCGATGGTATCAAAGTCCGGTGCCACGCCCTCAACCACGGAACCCTGTAACTTGTCGCTGTTCTGGTCCAGGTAGCTGAAGCCGAAGATGCCGATCGCTTTTGGATTGGCTTCCAGCTTCTGTACGATCAGGTTGTCGTTCTCACCGGCCTCGATATAGGCACCGTCTTCACGGAGGGTTTGACAGGTCGTCGCGTAGGCGTCCTTGTCGACCTTCTTCATGGCCTTGATCCAGTCGAAGGTGTCGCAGCCGCCTTCCATGGCCAGTTCCACGAAGGCGTCGCGGGTACCCGAAGTTGGCGGCGGTCCCAGCACCTCGATGGTCGTATCGGGCAAGGTCTTGTTGACGTCCTTCCAGGTCTTGTAGGGATTGGCGACCAGCTTTTCACTGCCATCGGGAGCCGGCACTTGCTTGGCCAGGCCCAGGAAGAGGTCACGCAGGGTGAGTGACAGCGGGGTGGTCGCCTTGGAGTTGGCCAGGGCGATGCCGTCGTAGCCTATCTTGACCTCGACGATCTCGTTCACGCCATTCTTCTTGCAGTTCTCGATCTCGGAGGCCTTGATCTTGCGCGAGGCGTTGGTGATGTCGGGAGTATCAACGCCGGCACCGGCACAGAACAGCTTCAGACCGCCACCCGAACCGGTGGATTCGATCTTTGGGGTCTTGAACTGCGTGTTTTTACCAAAGTGCTCGGCGACGACCGTGGCGAACGGGTAGACCGTGCTGGAGCCGACGATCATGATGTTATCGCGGGCGGCGTATGCTGTGGTAAGGCCCAGACCAAGCAGACCGGCAATGATGGTAGTACTGACAGACTTGCGCATGATATCTCCTGTTGATGATCCCCGAACCGGGTATTGAATCTGCCGCAACTCTAGCGGTCGTTTGTGACATTAGTATGACAAACGAGCAATAAGTCCTGTAACGCGCATGCCGGCAGCCGGGCCTTTATGTCACAAATATGTCATAATTCAGGCATACACTCATGCCCGCGATGGGTGGTGAAATTCCTGTTCATCCGGGCGTTTATTGGCAAGCAGGCAGGTACAGACTATGGATCGAACCGGGCTCGGAGAACATATTCACCATCGATTTGACCGCGAGCTGGACAGCTTGCGCAATCGCGTTGTTGCGATGGGGGGGCTGGTGGAGAGTCAGGTCAATGACGCCCTCACCGCGTTGCGTGAGCGGAATTCGGAGCTGGCCGAATACGTCATCCGGACCGATCACCGCGTCAATGCCCAGGAAGTCTGCATTGACGAGGATTGCACCTACGTGCTGGCACGCAGGCAACCGGCGGCCGGCGACCTGCGGATGGTGATGGCCATCATCAAGACCATCACGGACATCGAGCGGATTGGTGACGAATCCGAGAAGATCGCGCGCGTCACCCTCGATCTCGATACCGCCAGCTTCGCCAACATGGATGTACTGATGCAGCAGATTGACGCGCTTGGCCAGATGGTGGTGGGTTTGCTGCGCGAGGCACTGGATGCCTTCGTGCGCATGGACATGGAGGCCGCCGTGAAGATCGCACGCAAGGACAAGGATGTCGACGAGCGTTATTTTTCGCTGCTATCGGATCTCACCGCGCACATGAAGGCCGACCCCGCCGACGTCGAGGAGTTCCAGGCGCTGATCTGGGTGATCAGGGCACTGGAGCGGATCGGCGACCATTCCAAGAACATCTGTGAATACATCGTGTATCTCGTGAGGGGCAAGGATGTACGACACACGACCATTGACGAGATCGAGCAGCAATTCGGCATTTGATCCCATTCGTGCCGGCACTCCCGAAGGTAATTCCGGAATGGCCTCTATCCTGATCGTAGAGGATGAAGTCGACCTGAGGGAGATGCTGAGCGAGTCTCTGGAGCAATCAGGCTACACTACATTTAGCGCCGGCAGCGTCGGCGAAGCGCGCAAGCTGCTGGAGCAGCATACACCGGACCTGGTGTTGCTTGACTGGATGCTGCCGGACACTACGGGCATCAACTGGTTGCGCCAGATCCGGCGCATCGATCGCTTCAGGTCACTGCCCGTGATCATGCTGACGGCGCGCGGCGAGGTCAGCGATCGCGTGGCCGGTCTTGACGGCGGTGCGGATGACTATATCGTAAAACCCTTTTCGCTCAAGGAATTGCAGGCACGTATCCGGTCGCAGCTGCGCAACCAGCAGCCACCCGAGGACCAGGACCGCCTCGAGCTGGGTGGCCTGGTACTCGACGGCACGACGCACCGGATCATGGCCGATGCGACCGAGATCAGCCTTGGTCCGACAGAGTTTCGCCTGCTGAAGCATTTCATGATGAACCCGGACCGGGTCTATTCACGCGGGCAGCTGCTCGATGGTGTCTGGGGGCACCAGGTGTTTATCGAGGAACGTACGGTTGACGTGCACATCAGGCGCCTGCGCAAGGCCCTGGAGCCCGTCGGCAAGGCGGGGCTGATCCAGACTGTGCGGGGCACCGGTTACCGCTTCAGTCTGCGAGGTTCCTGATTGTACAAACCTGCCTCATTGCGCCGGGAGCTGCTGACAGTCGGCGCGCTGTTTCTGGTGTTGTGGATTGTTTGCGTGCTTGCCGGCCTGTCGCGCTGGCTGCTGCTGGCCGGCGTGTTCGCCTACCTGTCCTGGCATCTCTATCATCTCCGACGCCTGGCGCGCTGGCTTGAAGACACCGGTAACCGGCTGCCGCCCTCCACGCGCGGGATCTGGGGTTACGTGTATCACCGCCTGGAGGTGAAACGCCGCAAGTCCGCCAAGCGCAAGAAACAGGTTGGTCGCCTGCTCAAGCAGTTCAAGGCATCGACCCAGGCGCTGCCCGACGCCACCGTCGTGCTGGACAAGGAACACCACATCCAGTGGATGAATGATGCCGCCACCGCGCTCCTGGGTGTCAAGCGGACGGACGTGGGCCAGCCGGTATCCAACCTGCTGAGAAATCCGGAATTCAAGCGCTACCTGCTGTCCGGCAAATTCGACAATGCGCTGAATCTCGAATCCCCGCACGACAAGCGGATCAGGATCCTCATCAGGATCGTACCGTTCGAGCACAAACAGTACCTGCTGCTGGCGCGGGACGTGACGCAGCAATACCTGCTGGAGATCATGCGTCGCGACTTTGTTTCCAATGCCTCGCACGAGTTGCGCACGCCGCTCGCGGTGCTGCAAGGCTCGCTGGAACAGCTGGAGGGGGAGATCGGCAAACTGCCCGTGCTTGCCAACCCGGTGGCACGGATGAAGCGGCAGAGCGAGCGCATGATGCGTATCCTGCAGGATCTGCTGACACTGGCGCGACTGGAGAGCCGCAAGGAGCCCGAAGGCAAGCGCGCAGTCAATTTCTCGTCGCTGGTCAGCGAGGTCGTCGAGGAGGCGCGCCTTGCGAGCGAAATGCTGGGAGGACACAGTATCAGTGCCGAGATCGAACAGGACATCGGCCTGCTCGGCGCCCAGGAGGATTTGCATGCGGCGGTTTCCAACCTGGTCATGAATGCCGTGCGCTACACTCCGTCCGGCGGGGAGATCAGGGTCGCGCTGTACATGATTTCAAACGGTGCCCGGTTTGAGGTCGTCGACAGCGGCGTGGGGATCTCTCCGCAGCACCTGCAGCGACTGACCGAGCGTTTCTACCGGGTCGATGTGGGGCGATCGCGGGAAGCGGGCGGAACCGGGCTCGGCCTGTCCATCGTCAAGCACATACTCGAGCAGTATGGCTCGGAGCTGCAAATCTCCAGTGAGCCGGGCGTCGGCTCGAACTTCGGGTTCATCCTGTCCAGGGAACACCTGTGCGAACTCGGCCCGCAGGCCCGCAGTGCCAGCTCGTGACGTCTGCAGCCTGCCGCAGCGTCGCGGAACCCCGTGCAGGGCCCGCCGGCACGTTGCCGGGGTTTGCGCAGCGGTTGCAGGGCGGCAACGCCGGGCTAGTGTGCCGCCTCGTCCGGATCGTTTTCGTCCTCAACCTCCCAGTCGTAGTGTCTTGCCGGTGCCGGCGGGTCGCGCCGTGCAAACAACAGGGCACCCAGCACGCCGCAGCACGCGCCGAAGAAGTGGGTCTCGTAAGAGATGCCCGGTCGTTGCGGGAAGATCGTCCAGATCATCCCGCCGTAGATCAGGAAGACAATCAATGACAGCGCGATCGAGAGTCGGTCGCGGCGCAGTACGCCACTGGTGAAGATATAGAACATGATGCCGTGGGTGAGGCCGCTGGCGCCGAAGTGATAGCTCTCCCGTGCAAACAGCCAGACACCCAGGCCCGAGCCGACATAGATAAGCAGCAGCGCCGGGCGTGCCGAACGCGGATAGCCGTACAGCAGTGCCGTCAGCAGGATCATCAGCGCGATGCTGTTCGACAACAGGTGGCTCCACGAACCATGGATCAGGGGGGCGAACAGGATGCCGCTCAGGCCGGCAAGGGTGCGCGGGTACACGCTCAACCGGTAGATCTGCAGGTCGAACGCCTGGTCGAGCAATGCAATCATCCAGAGCAGCGCGATGAATGCCAGCGCAGTGAGCGCACTGACCTGAAACGGGTTGTTCACGAGCAGGTCCCGTCAGTCATTTCACAGCGCGTGCGGCTGGCATGGCGCCGGGGCTGCATCCTACCGGATCAGGGCTTCCAGGGCCGCGTGGTCACCACGGTACCGGCCGGGTGCGACCTTTTCCAGGATGCCCTGACGTTTCAGGTTGGCAATGTTGCGGCTGACCGTTTCCGGCGAGGTGCCGATGATGGCGGCCATGTCATTACCACCCAGCATCGGGAACACACCGTGCGGGCCGTAGTCATGCTGCATCATGAACAACAGCAGGTTGGCGATCCGCTTCCTTGCCGGTCCGGTCGTCAGGCTGACGAGCCACTGGTCCGCGCGATCGAGCTGACCCTGCAGCCGCTGGCGGATCTGTTGACATAGTGACGGATAGCGTTTGTCCAGCACGTCGATGGTGCCGACCGGTATGCGGCACACGTCGGCATCGCCGACCGCGATGGCCGTGTGGCGGTAGCTGTTTCCGGCGTCCAGCAATTCAAGACCGATCGCGGACTGGGGCGCGGCCAGCCGAACGATGCGCTGTTCGCCATTCTCGGTCAGCGCCAGCAGTTTGATCAGCCCCTTGCGGATGCTGTAGATCGCCCCCTCATCCTGTCCCTCCTTGTACAGAACCATCCCGGCCGGGTAGATGAAATGATCGATGGGTTCCAGGTCGGCAGTGAACGCCGTTTCGGGCAACCCGGTAAACAGCATCAGGTCGCGGATGCCGCAGCGCGTGCAATCGGACCGTCCAATCCAGGTCGCATCGGTGCAGTGGCTGCGTTTTTGCATTGGTTATACCCGCGGGTCTATCGAACAACCGGTATGGCACACTGATGATGGCATGCATTTCTTGTGTACATCAATATTCATCGCAGGGCTGTGCAGAATTTCATGTTCGATTGTGGACCATCGAGGTAATCTTCCGGAAAATATTCCATAATTCCCCGGGCCGGATACCGGCCCGCCGGCATGCGCGAGCATGGCAAGGTCCCGGATCGCCGTGCCGGCAGCTTCCCGCCGGATGATTTAATCAGGCCGGCCGGCGCATCTGTTGACTCTGTCGGGCTTGTGGTCAACAGTCGCGGGTATGTGTGCCATGAACAGTCCGGATGTCACGGCGGGTGCGGCTGCGGAGACCGTATTCCGGGTGCGTGGCCTCACCAAGGTCTACCACATGGGCGAGGTCGATGTGCATGCCCTGCGTGGCGTCGACCTCGACCTGTTTGCCGGCGAGCTGATGGTCCTGCTCGGGCCGTCCGGCAGCGGCAAATCCACGCTGCTGAACATACTGGGCGGGCTGGATACCGCCACCGGTGGCGAGGTGTACTATCGCGACCAGGACCTCACGCACGCGGATGAACGGCGCCTCACGCAGTATCGACGCTATCACGTTGGCTTCGTGTTCCAGTTCTACAACCTGATGCCCAGTCTGACGGCGCGTGAAAACGTCGCCGCGGTCACCGAGATCGTCCCCGACCCGATGACCCCGGAGGACGCGCTGGCGCTGGTTAGCCTGCAACACCGCATGGATCACTTTCCGGCGCAGCTCTCCGGCGGCGAGCAGCAGCGCATCGCCATAGCGCGCGCCATCGCCAAGAACCCCGCCGTGCTGCTGTGCGACGAGCCTACCGGTGCGCTCGACTCGGCGACCGGCGTGCTGGTTCTGGAGGCGCTGGAACGCGCCAACCGCGAACTCGGCACCACGACGGCGCTGATCACGCACAATGCCGGCATCGCCGACATGGCCGACCGCGTGGTTCGTATCATGGACGGGCAGATCGGGTCCGTGCAGCGCAACCCTGCCCGCAGGGCGGCGTCAGAACTGGACTGGTAGGCTTGCGTGCCCTGAACCGCAAGCTGTGGCGTGACCTGCTGGAAATGCGCGGCATGGTACTGGCGATTGCGCTGGTGCAGGTCGGCGGCGTTGCGACCTTCGTCATGTCACTGTCGACCTACGACACGCTGCTGGTCGCACGCGATGACTATTATCGCAGGCAGCACTTCGCGGATGTGTTCGCGCTGCTGAAACGGGCGCCCGATACGCTTACCGCTCGCCTGCAGTCGATACCCGGTGTCGAGCATGTGCAGACACGGGTAGTTGCCGCGGCGCGCATCGCGGTCCCGGGTTTCACCGACCCGGTCACCGGGACCCTGGTATCCATCCCTGAAAACCGGCCCCCGCGTCTCAATGCGCTGCACCTGCGTCGCGGTCGCCTGGTCGAGGCAGGCCATGATGATGAAGTCCTGGTCAATGATGCCTTTGCCGAAGAACACGGACTGCAGCCGGGCGGTCACCTGACGGCGACCATCAACGGCCGGCGCAAGCAGCTGACCATCGTCGGCATCGCCATGTCACCCGAGTACATGTACGCCATCGCCCCGGGGGCGGTGTTCCCGGATTTCCGGCATTACGGCATCTTGTGGATGGGACGCAAGGCGCTGGCCACGGCGTACAACATGGAAGCTGCCTTTAATGATGTCAGCTTCAGGCTGGTGGACGGCGCGATTGCCGAGGATGTCATCCAGCGCATCGACCGGGTGCTGGCGCGCTATGGCGGGCTGGGTGCCTTTGCACGCAAGGACCAGACGTCGCATCGCTTCCTGTCCGAGGAGCTGAAGGGTCTGGAGACCATGGCGACGGTATTTCCGGTGATCTTTCTGGGTGTTGCGGCCTTCCTGCTGAACGTGGTCATCACCCGGCTGGTGTATACCCAGCGTAACCAGATCGCGATCCTCAAGGCATTCGGCTACAGCAATCTGGCCGTGGGGCGGCATTATGCCGCCCTGGTACTGGTCATAGTGCTGCTCGGACTCGCCGGTGGAATTGCCGTCGGGATCTGGATGGGCAGGGGTCTGAGTGCGCTGTACATGGAATTTTACCGCTTCCCGTTTTCCGAATATCACCTGCATGCCGATGTCACTCTGCTGGCCGCGCTGGTCAGCATCGCTGCGGGCATGACCGGTACGGTCCTTGCGGTGTACCGTGCGGTGCAGCTGCCACCGGCGGAGGCCATGCGCCCGGAATCACCGGCCGTCTACCGCAAGACCCTCATCGAGCGGCTGGGCCTGCAGCGGCTGTTTTCACAGCCCACGCGCATGATTGCACGTCATATCGAGCGGCGGCCGGCGAAGACGCTGCTGTCCATTGGCGGGATCGCGGCGGCCTGCGGCATCGTCATGGTGGCCAATTTCCAGAGTGATGCCGTGACCTACATGATCGATGTTCAGTACGCCATGAGCCAGAGTCAGGACCTGACCGTGACCCTGACCGAACCGACCTCGCACCATGCCCTCTATTCGCTCACCGCTATCGAGGGCGTGCAATATGCGGAAGGCATGCGTGCGGTACCGGCGCGGTTGCGTTTCGAACACCGCAGTTACCGTGGCTCCCTGCAGGGCATGGAGCAGAACGGGGTACTGCGCAGGATCCTCGATGCCGACCTGCGGCGCGTGGCGCTGCCGGCACGGGGAGTGGTGCTTACCGATTTTCTGGCCGAACTGCTGGGTATACGACCGGGCGACATGCTGACCGTGGAGGTGCTGGAAGGCAACCGGCCGGTGCTGGAAGTCCCGGTCGCCGGTCTGGCCAGTGAATACCTGGGTGTGTCGGCCTACATGCAGCGCGGGGCCCTTAACCGGTTGCTGAAAGAGGGGGATGCGATCAACGCCGTCTACATGGATATCGATGAACGTTACAGCGAGCGTGTCTATCGCGAGCTTGACGACATGCCAAGGGTGGCCGGGATGATCGTGCGCGAGACGGCAATCCGCAGCTTCCACAAGACCATGCGGGAAACCATCCTGTATTTTTCCTTTGTGACGGCGGTGCTGGGGGGTGCCATCGCCTTCGGGGTGGTATATAACAGTGCCCGCATTGCACTGTCAGAGCGTGATCGCGAGCTGGCCAGCCTGCGGGTGCTCGGTTTTACCCGTGGCGAAGTTGCCTACATCCTGCTGGGCGAACTCGCCGTTGCCACCCTGCTTGCATTGCCGCTGGGTTACCTGTTCGGCCGCGAGCTATGCAGTTATCTCTCGCATGCGTTTCGTTCCGATCTCTATCGCGTGCCATTGGTACTGGAAGCCGACACCTTTGCGTTTGCTTCCAGCGTGGTGCTGGGCTCCGCCATTGTCTCCGCGGTGCTGCTTTGGCGTAAACTGAACCGACTGGACCTCATCGGTGTACTGAAAACACGGGAATAGCATGCGTGAAGAGTGGAAATCGACAATGCAGGTAATGGTTCCATGCAAACTCCCCCTTCTGCAGGGAGCGGGAACGTGCCGTTTTTCTGCAAGGCCTGCAGACCATATCCGGACAGGCTGCGTACCTGCATGACTGTTTGCAACAGGCCAGGGGCAGTACGCAGCGCCGTACACGACCGCGTAGTGGCTGGATGATGTCGCTGAAAAGATCAACTGGTTTCATACTGCTCGTCGTGGTCATCGCCATCGCCCTGGGGTGGGGCTTCTGGCCGGCACCGCTGCTGGTGGAGGGCGCCGCGGTGGCCCGCGCACCGCTCGGTGTCAGCGTCGAGGAGGAGGGCGTTACACGCGTCAAGGATCGCTTCGTGATATCCGCGCCGGTCGCAGGCTACCTGCAGCGCATCACACTGGATGTTGGCGACGCCGTGCAGCAGGGACAGACGCTGGCGGTCATGGAGCCGCTGCGCCCGGACGTGCTCGATGTGCGCAGCCGCGCCCAGGCCGAGGCGAAGGTGGCCGCCGCACAGGCTGCCGTCAACGGGGCGGAACAAAAGGTGAGTGCGGCACGCGCGGAGGCCGAGTTCGCGCGCGATGACCATGCGCGCAAGCAACACCTGCAGGAACAGGCACTGGTTTCACGCGAGGAACTGGAGCAGTCCGCCACACGTTCCCGTCAGTCCGCGGCCGAGCTGCGTTCCGCTGAATTTTCCGTCGAGGTGGCGCGTTTCGATCTGCAGGCGGCAGAAACCGCACTGAAATATTCCATCTCCGGCAAAGCTGACGATGCGCCCGAAACGGTTGCGCTGAAGGCACCGGTTGCCAGCAGCGTGCTGCAGATTCATCATGAGAGCGAGGGCGTGGTCACGACCGGCGAGCCGCTCCTGGAGATCGGTGATCCCGCTGCGCTGGAAATCGCGGTTGATGTGCTGTCCGCAGACGCGGTCCGTATCCGGCCAGGCACGACGGTGCAGTTGCTGCGCTGGGGCGGGCCGCAGTCGCTGAAGGCGGTGGTGCGGACGGTAGAACCCACTGGCTTTACCCGGATCTCGGCACTGGGCGTGGAAGAACAGCGGGTATGGGTGATCGCCGACCTGGTTTCACCGCGTACGGAGTGGGCGCAACTGGGTGACGGCTACCGTGTCGAGGCAGAATTCATGCTGTGGCATGAGGATCAAGTATTGCAGGTGCCGGCGAGCGCCCTGTTCCGGCTCGGAGACAAGTGGGCGGTATTCGTGGTAGAAGACGGCAAGGCGCGCCGCAGGACAGTCAGTGTAGGCCACTCCAGCGGGCTTGCAACACAGGTGCTTGACGGGCTGCAGCCGGGCGAGACGGTTATCCTGCATCCCGATGACCGCCTGGTGGAGGGGGTACGTGTCATGACAAACTGACAGCTTGCGCAGTTGCGGGAAATGTCCTGCCCGGCGATAACCGCCTGGTCAGCTGATGTCAAACGGCAGAGACGCAGGCAATTCATTTATTCAAGGTGTCCCGGAGACTGATTATGAATTACCGTCAAATATCCAGGTTGCTTGGCGTTAGCTCCATGGCTTGCATGCTGCTCGGCTGTGCGACGACCGCCAATGTGGATTACAGGGAAGATTACGATTTCTCGAGCATACACAATATCAGGATCGTGGCGCCGGTCCGGCCAGGCACCACTGACACCCGCATCAACAGTCCGCTGGTAGATGAACGTGTGCGCAAGACCATTACCGATCACCTGGTAGCAAACGGATTCGAGATCGTGGACGGCAATGCCGATGCGAACCTGACCTGGCAACTCACCGCGCGCTCCGGGCTGGAGAGCCGTGACAGCGGGTTTTCCCTGGGACTCGGGACCTTCGGGCGGCATTCGGCCGTCGGCGTGGGTTACGGCTTTCCCGCCTACGATGTGGACAGCTATGACGAGGGCGTGCTGACCGTCGATGTCCTGAGTGCCACGGACAATACCCTGCTCTGGCGGGGTTCGAGCAGCCGACGCCTGGTGGACGGGGCCACACCACAGACCCTCACCACGACGGTACAGGAGCTGGTCGGCGATGTGCTGACGAATTTCCCGCCACGCAGGTAGGTGAACCGTAGCTGGCACAACGCACCCGTCGACACGGGTGTGGCTGCAGCGGGCTTCGCCGGCCGGCCGCATTTAAGCGGCACATCATACGGTCGATAGTCTGTTCACGGCCTGCTGGCTGTTTGCGGGGTGATGAACCGGGAGTGGCGGTATGACTTTTCTTGAGCCTGATGCAGGCGACTCGTCTCATGTCACCGACCTGCGCGAATCGAGACGGGCGGAAGCCCGACTCGGGGCAACCCTGTTAACCGGGCACGGCAAGGTAACAGGCCTGGTCGTCAATCTTTCCCGTACCGGGGTGTGCATAGAAAGCGACAAGGCGCTGGCTGATATGCTGCTTGCCGGTGCACGGGATGCAGCCGGCGATGTACAGGCCATGGTGAAGGTGTGTCTTGAAGTGCCCACCGGCGGGTCGGGTACGGTACCGGTGATCGTACAGGCCAGGACCGTCTACATCATACATGATCAAGCCGATGCCTACCGCTGCGGTTTCGAATTCAGGATGTTTACCGAAGGCAAGGAGGCGCTGGATGCTTATCTGCGAGACAGGGGGGTGACGGATTGAAGTCTCCCCTGCGGGCGAATTGCGAACACAGGCACGTTGTTTCAGGAATTCACGACTCCATGTCGGCACTGTATGCGCCCCGGCGTGCGGCACCATTGAGCCTGGCGCGCTTGTAGAACGCCTGCTGCGCGGCCCCGGTGTTTGCCGCGTTGCCGCGCCATGCCGCCAGCACCGGTTCCTGCAGGGCACGGCCGTAGGAAAATGACAATTCCCAGGGTTCGTCCGGGAATATTGCGTTCATGGCATTCAGGTTTGCCGTGGCCTCGGCCGGCGTCTGGCCACCGGAGAGAAAATTGATGCCGGGTACCGCGGCCGGTACGGCGCGCCGGAATACCCTGAGGGTGGCCGCTGCGACAACCTCGGGGCCTGCCTTGACAGGGTGTTTGTTGCCCGGCGTCACCATGCTGGGCTTGAGCAGCATGCCTTCAGGGATTACGCGGTGCCGGTGCAAGGCATGGAACACGCTGTGCAGTACCATCTCGATTACTTCGGCGGCGCGCTCGATGCTATGGTCACCATCGATCAGCACTTCGGGTTCAACGATCGGGACAATGCCTTCCTGCTGGCAGACGGCCGCGTAGCGCGCAAGCATTTCAGCATTGGCCTCGAGCCCCTGGGCGGTCGGATTGCGGTCCGTGATGCTATAGACCTCGCGCCACTTGGCGAAGCGTGCACCCTGAGCCCGGTACTGTTGCAGTCGCCCGGCCAGGCCATCCAGTCCCTGCGTGACCTTGTCGCCGGGAGCATTCGCAAGCGGGGTCAGACCCTTGTCCACCTTGATGCCGGGTACAATGCCCTGGCCGGCAAGCAGCGCGGGCAGTGGCGTGCCGTCATCCGAACATTGCGAGAGCGTTTCCTCGAACAGGATGACGCCACTGATGAAATCGGCGACGCCGGGCGTGGCGAACATCAGGCTGCGGTACGCACGCCGGTTATCCTCGGTCGATTCGACGGACACGGCAGCGAAGCGTTTCTGGATCGTGGGAGCACTTTCGTCCGCGGCCAGGATACCCTTGCCAGGTTGTACAATGTCGTGGATGGTTTGTTCAAGCTCTGCTGTGTTGCTCATGATATGCCAACCTCTGTAGTGCGCCCGCCACGTAATTATAGGATTGTTTACCAAGGTCTGCATGCGACTCGCGCGTTCACCGGAGCATTCCGATGGTGCACATCGATGGGCAACGGGACGGAGATTTGCAAATCAGGTATACCATGCCGAAAACGCCCTGAATCCGGCGGATGTAGACCGGATCTCGGTTTATTCGCGTGTGTGGTTTGCCAAAACGGCCGCAAGGTGACCAGTGTGCCGATCTGCCGGAGATACGCACCGTCCGACCTGGCCAATGTACGGGACCGGTTGCGCAGGCCGGCCGGCCTGCTGCCGGAGACGAGGCATGCAGGAAGTAGCCGGCTTCGGTCCTGCGGCCTGGCCGGGGATCAACGGGGAATGTCGGATTTGCCGGTCTCACGTGCTGACGGCTGGCAGCAATAAGGACTATAGTTGGACAGGCACGGTAATATCTGCTTACGTGCAGCCGGAGGCTGGCAATGTATAACGATCTGGGTCGCCTGCTGGAGGATATGCACAAGCTCCAGGAGCAGCTGGAGGAGTTTTTCGACTTGGCGCGCGAGCGCTTCCGCTTCAGCCTGGAAGGCGGGCGTGTGCGATTCTCACGCGAGGTGCAGGAGCTCCAGCGCCGCTGTCGTGTCAGTTCGTTATGCTACATACTGGATGCCAACCTGCCCAGTGTGTTGATGGCGCCGGTTGTCTACTCGATGGTGGTCCTGCTGGCCGTTGCTGACCTGAGTTTTACCCTCTACCAGCATATCTGCCTGCGTGCCTTTGGCGTGCCGCGCGTCACGCGCAGTGAGTACCTGTTCTTTGACCGCCACAGGCTTGTATATCTCAACCCCATCGAAAAGCTGAATTGTGTCTATTGCAGTTACGGCGCCGGCGTGATCGCCTATGCACGCGAGATCGTCTCCAGGACAGAGCAGAACTGGTGCCCGATCCGGCATGCACGTCGCGTACACGGGGCGCATGACCGCTACCCGCGCTTCTTTGACTACGGGTATGCCGATGCTTACCCGTCGGGAATCGCCGGCCAGCGCCGCAGCTTGCAGTATGAAAGGATGGATGATGTGTAGCCCGCGTACGTTGCATGGACTTCAACAGGTCTCGGGTCAGAGTGTAAACAGTCAGGAAGGCATGGCCGGACATGAGTGAAGCAGGCAAACGCATACCCGACATACCACTGCCGCCCGATCCGCATTTCCGGCGCGAGCCGTTGCCGGAATGCCATCCCAAGACGGGTGAGGAAGACCCGCATGCACCGGAACGAATCAGGGCGCTGCTGGCTTCGCCCAGCTACCTGCGTGCGGACCGGGATGTGGCTTTCCTCGAACGTGACGAGGCGCGTGGCCTGCGCCTCAATCTGGAGTACCTCAAACCCGAGTTGCTGCTTGCCGAACACGGGGTCAAGCATACGATCGTGGTGTTCGGAAGTACCCGCATTTCCGAACCCGATACCGCACGGCGCCGGGTCGAGCGGTTTGAGCTGGCGCTGCAGTCGCGACCGAATGACCCGGAACTGCGGCATAAGTTAAAGACTGCGCGGCGGATACTGGGCAACAGTCACTACTACAATGTTGCGCGGGAGTTCGGCAGCCTGGTGGCGCAGTCGTGCACACCGCAAAACAGCAACGGGCTTGTGGTCATGACCGGCGGAGGTCCCGGCATCATGGAAGCAGCCAGCCGCGGGTGCGTTTGAACAGGGCGCCAAGACGGTGGGCCTGAACATCGAGCTGCCGCATGAACAGTTCCCGAATCCCTATATTACCCCCGAGCTGTGTTTTCGTTTCCGCTACTTCGCCCTGCGCAAGCTGCATTTCATGCGGCGCGCCCGTGCACTGGTCGCCTTTCCCGGCGGGTTCGGCACGCTGGATGAACTGTTCGAGGCGCTGACCCTGATCCAGACGCGTACGATAAGGCCGGTGCCGGTGGTGCTGGTCGGCCGCAGTTACTGGCAGCGTCTGATCGATTTCGATTTCCTGCCGGGGGAGGGCGCGATCGACGAGTGAGGACCGCGAGAGTTTCTGGTTCGCGGAAACCGCAGCTGGAGGCATGGCAGGGAATCCTCGACTGGTATGAACGCAGTGGTACGCCGCTGTTTGCTGGCGGACACAGCCGAATGAAGATTTCATTTCACGGCGCCGACCAGGGCGTCACCGGTTCCTGCCACCTGCTGCGAGTGCGCCGGCAAGCGCATCCTGATCGACTGCGGTCTTTACCAGGGCGGCCGCGAACTGGACGAGGAGAACGCCAAGGCCTTCGGTTTCGACCCGGCCGCCATCGACTACCTGCTGCTTACCCATGCCCATCTCGATCACTGCGGGCGGATTCCGCTGCTGGCCAGCCGCGGTTTTCGCGGCGAGATCATCACCACCGCCGCGAGCCGCGAACTCGCGCGGCTGGTGATGATCGATGCGGCCGGTCTGCAGGAGGAAGAGGCGCGCTATCGCAACCGGCGCGCAGCCGGCGCGGCAGGGCAGTCGCGAACGTCGGTTCCGCTGTATACCACACTGGATGCCCTCAATGCGCTGGAGATATTTCGGCCGCACTGCGGCCTACGGGCAGGCGTTGCAGCTTGCGCCCGGCATCGAGGCGACGTTTTTCGATGCCGGTCATATCCTCGGTTCGGCCAACGTCCTGCTGGAACATCGGAAGCAGGGGCATGCACGACGGGTGTTGTTTTCCGGCGATCTGGGCCTCCGCGGACGGCCGATACTGCGCGATCCGGCCCCGCCGCCGCAGGCGGACGTGGTCGTCATGGAAACCACCTATGGCGACCGCCAGCACAAGCAACTAAGACCCTCCATCGAGGAACTGTACGACGCCATCAATGACACGATACAGCGTGGCGGCAACGTCGTGATACCGACCTTTGCGCTGGAGCGCGCGCAGGAAATCCTGTTACTATCTGCATGCAGGCAAGGAACAGGGTACCTTGCCCGAGTTCCTGCAGGTATTCCTCGATTCGCCCATGGCGATTTCCGCCACGCAGATATTCCGGCGCCACCCGGAATGCTACGACGCACGAAACACGTGAGCTGTTTCACAGCGGCCGTGACCCGTTTGAGTTTCACCGGGCTGCACTTCACCCGTGATACCGCCGAATCCATGGCAATCAACCGGATTGCCGGCGGCGCCGTGATCATGGCCGGTTCGGGCATGTGCACCGGCGGGTCGCGTGCGCCATCACCTCAAACACAACCTGGGACGGGCAGCGACAACAGCATCGTATTTGTCGGCTATGCCGCGCACGGCACGCTGGCGCGGCGCATAGTCGATGGCGCGGAGACGGTGTGATATCTTCGGCGAAGAATATGCCGGTGCGCGCGGGTATATACACCATCGGCGGGTTTTCCGCGCACGCCGGCCAGGAAGAATTGCTGGCATGGCACCGCCACACCGGCAACCCCGGGGTGACTTTCCTGGTGCACGGGGAAAAGGACAGCATGTCGGCGTTCGGCCGGCTGCTTGGAGATGCACGGGTGGAGATGCCGGAGCTGCATCAGGTATTCGAGCTCTAGTTGCCTGTGGCCGGGGGATTTGACGGTACGGCTGGTTGTCAGGTCATGCTGGCGGAGCACACGGCGTGGCAGCTGAAATCCGGTAAGCAGGATCAGGGCAGGCGGTCTGTGCTACTCACGTAATCGTCGTGTCCTGTTCCGGACGGCTCCCGTGCAATCAAAATGTCATGGTCCTGTCATGTATGTGCAAGGTGTAGCTGCCAGATTCTGCTCGACTGCAAGAAACCGGAGGTGGGTATGCTGAGTTATATCCTTTACCAGATGCAGGAATTCGAACGGAATCACGGCGTCGCCCCGAATGTCGTCTCTATCAACCCCATGCATTTCGAGGCACTGTTCAGGGAAAATCCGGCGTTGTTTGAACCGGGGTAGGCTGTCAGGCTGGGATTCCGGATGGTGATTCTGCCGAGCAGTTGCCTGCCACACCCGGAGGCCTCGCGACTGGCAATCCCCCGCACAGTGCCGTATCGCAGCCATGACAGCGGGGATCAGGGGGTCGCCTGGCGGCTACCCGTGGTTGCGTGAACCATCGGGAGCAGGTTCCGGGTCGGGTTCACCGTCTGTGATGGCGACAGGGTGCCGGGCGATCAGCTGCTGGCTGTGCCGGCATGCTCCCGGGCGCGTGCTATTTTTTGCAGGGACTGCTCGTTGTTGCAGAACCCGATGTCGTCGGGCCCGATATCGTCCTTGGCAAGCCTTTCGTCACATTCGCCTGTGTTCTCGCAGGCACCGCAACGTGTCATTTGTGTGTGGATATCGACGATACGTTCCGTGCTGAGGTATTCATCGATACCGATACCCAGCGCCATCAGCATTTTCGCAAGGCGGAAATCGTAGAGCTTTTCCGCCAGTGCCTTGCGATATCTTACCCCCGCCTGAAAATTGAAAACGATCGCGGCCATCAACAGGACTGCAAATGTTGCAAGCAGCAGTGTCAGCAGGATTGCCGAGAGCAGGGAGATGGCGGTTGACATGACGGTCTGGTCCTTGGAGTCACGGATAAACTGGCGGTTTCCCAGGCTCGAACAGATTACCCGCAGGCCCGTACGGTACTGCTGGCAAAACCGTCATATAACTGTCATTAAAGTGTATAGCCGATCGTGAGCCAGTTATTGATCCACGTCAAATTGACTGATGTGCATATGAAACCGGTCGAAAATCTGAGCGAGGTCCGAACTGGCACGCGACAGGCGGGCGCCCGTCACGGACAACGCCCGATACCCGCCCCGGTTAGGTCGGTCTGGCCCGGTGGGGTGTGCCTCACCTCAAGTTGACATCCTGATTTCACACCCTGTTGACTAAAGTCAAGATGTCTGTCTGTCATTTGTTGGATGCTATGTAGCAGTACGGGGTTCTTTCTGTCTAAGCCTATCGGTTCGTGCAAGCGGGTGATCGCGTGACAAGTGGGTGATTCTTATTTCATTCTTCGAAAAGCTTGCGACTAACCACTTGGTGTACAGCATGCCCACGTGATCCGGCAGGTTGCCAGAGTTCTGCCGCGTGCAAAGATCAATCGTCCACCTGTCGCCAGCAGTGAGACGCGCAGCCCGGTATACACTGTGAAAGCCGGGTACACTGCAAGCCTGTAGCAACTGTTACAGGCTTGCCGGGATGAAACCAGCAGCCCTGGTGGAAGTACATGGCACTGCTGAGTGCTTCCGGTGCACATCGATTTTCCAGAGCGTGGATGACGTTTATATCTGTCGAATCAGGGTCAAGCGCCGCACGGCGACACCCGATGATATAGCGTCAGTAGACTCGTCTGCCGCCAGCGAGAGTAAATGAATCATGGGCTGGGAAACAAATCGACAAGTTTACCTGCATGACTGTTAAAAATTATTTAAATCATAAAGTTACATAGCGATGAATGCTGACGGAACCTGTCTTCTATTTGACTGATAGGCAAATAAAGCCTATTAATATTGTTGCTGCGCCGATAGACAGCTTTTGATGTAATGGTGCAGGGTAGTCCATGCGCCACACGGTACAGAATATGAGTGACAAGATCGTCAATCTTGACAAGCAGAGCGGTAACAGCAAGGGTCGCGATGTCATTATCGAAGGCGATGCCATGGATCGATTTGCCAACGCCTTTGAAGCCAGCGCCCGTCGGTGGGAACTGATCGTCTATCCGGCTATGCTGGCCTTCGTGGTGCTGGCAGCCTATGGCTTCTTCCTGATCTATACCCTGAGCAAGGATATACATGTACTGGCCCAGGGCATGGACCCTGACATGGGAAAGAATCTCACGCATATCTCAGAGAGCGTGATCTACCTGTCCGAAAATATCCGTACGATGACACGGCGTGTTCACAACATGTCCGAGTCAGTGGAATACATGTCAAAGAAAATGGACGCACTGGAAAATCTGGAACCCATGCTGGTCAACATGCGTGGTATGAATGCCTCCATGGCTGAAGTCAACCGCAACATGCAATTCATGAACGCGACCGGCGATGTCATGCGCCATGAAATGACTAACATGGGCCAGAGTATGAGGCCAATGAATTTCATGAATAATTTCACGCCCTGGTGACCGTCTGTCCGACGGCGGCGTCCACTGCAGCTTCGGGAAGTCAATCACCGTGTAGGTAATAATCCAAAACCTGTACAAGGCCCCACAGGCACGGTTTCAATTCAAACAACGGGACCATCAATAATAGGAGGTTATATGTCATTCAAGCCAGTTGTCATTGCATTGTCCGGGATGCTTGCAATAGCGCCGGTCTACGCCGAAGATGCCGCGCAAGCCATGCAAGTCGAACAAACCGCACCCGCTGAAGAAGCCGCACCCGCCACGCTAACGGAACAGGCCGCGTCAGCGGAACAGGCCGCTGAAACTGAACAACAGGCGCCGACTGAAGAGGCCGTACCCGCCGCGCCGGCCGAACAGGCTGCACCAGCGGAACAGGCTGCACCAGCGGAACAGGCCGCAGAAACTGAACAACCGGCGCCGGCTGATGCGTCCACCGGTGAAATCCCGCAAGCAGATAACGCCAGCACCGTGGCGCAGGGGGCACGCGCGCACCGTGAGTATTTCGACCGCCGCCAGATGGAGATCGGCGCGCAGGACGAGTCATTCAGGCGTCGCCAGGAAGAGATGCAGGCATGGATGCAGGCGCGCAGGGCGGCAATGGAAAAGAAGCGTCAGGAACGCATGGAACTGGCCAGGAAGCGGCGCGAGGCCAGGAAGCGCTATCAGGATGCGCAGATGGATGCCTATCTGAAAGAGCAGGAGGATCGCCAGGCACAAGAATCCGAGCGTTTTGAGACCATGCGTGACAGGGACGAGGAGCAGCATAATTATCTGGTCCAGCATAACCAGGAAATGCTTGACAAGGCATTGCAGCAGCAGATCGAGTCTGCCAACCGGCACGAGGAATTTCGCAAGCAGGCCGATGAACGCCGTAAAAAACTGGCGGCATTCCGCGCCACCATGAAGGATATGACGCCGGAAGAACGCTGGGCTTACCTCGATGAGCACCGTGACGAGCTGTTTGGATCGCAACAGAAAACTCATGTTCCCGAGAAGTCGACTACTTATCCGGCCCCGCCTCCATTGCCACCCGTGCGCAACCCGTATTTGCCAGAGGATGCAGTGCCAGGACCATACGGGGTGCAATAACCGTTCTTTGCCCAGGGCATGACCCGGTTGACCGGTTTGTACGGTCAACCGGGTAATCTGGCTCCCACAGCGTGCGGGTTAACCGCTACGGTGGCGCCCACGCCGGGGGTGACCAGGTTCGGAGGTGCCACCACAGCACACCGTCTTGCGGGATCCTGCATCTGATGAGTCAGAATGCCCGAAGTGATTTTCAGATTTGAAATTACAGAACCGGTTGCAGGTGGCCCATACCGGTTTGGCAACTGATTGCTTTCTGCTTCAACAACCGGTGCTGCCCGGGTTTCGACCCGGGGCAGTGCTGCAAATGCGGCCTCCTGTCTGTTAACAACTCGTCCCGGTGCCTCGGGCAGGCGCGTGCATGCCCTCGCGTATGCATTCATCATACTGCAGCAGACGTCGTGCATTGGCCCTGCCGATGCACGCTTGCGCTGGCAAGTACCTGATGTGGCGCGATTTCAGTACGCTGTACGAGGCGCCCGGTTAACAGGGCTGGGAGCGCTTGGTGACTTCCTGCTCCGCTTCGCGCTTGGTGATGGTAGCCAGCAGTGTCAGCTCCTGGCTCAGCAGTCCAAGGAGATCATCCAGTGCAATGATGCCGACCAGATCCCCGCTGTTGGTAATGACGGGCACACGCCTGACACCACGGCAGCGCATGCGCTGGGCGATATCGAAGATATTTTCATCTTCAGTTACCTTCAGAAGCGTGTAGGTCATGGCATCACCCACAGTCACTTCTGAGGGCGACACGTCCTTTGCAAGCACCTCGATGACGATATCGCGGTCAGTCAGGATTCCTGCCGGTCTGACACGCCCTTCGATTTCCTCGATGACAATGAGGCAGCCGACGTGGTGCTCACGCATCAGCCGGGCAGCTTCCACGATGGTAAGATCACGCGTTGCCGTGACCACGTCGCGGTTGCACAGTTCTCCAGCCTTCATGGTGATCTCCTCGCGGAAGCAGCAGGGCATGTGTATGCCATGATCAAAAAAAGTATATTGTCTGTGCAGCAAGTTTGATCTTGATCCAGATCAATTGTCGGCTCGGGCTCGCGTGAACACCTGTTTGAATGCCGCTGTCTTTCAGCGTCCCGGTCATTGTGGCGGGAACCGGCTTGCCATGGCTCATTGCCTGTCCGGTAAAGTACAGCAGGCCGTGCTGGACAAGTGCGTGTCGGCCTTGCCATGGTACACACGGCTGCTCGTGTGCGCATGACGGTTGCAGCTAACGCCCCGCTGCCGGGAGTGCGTGCATTTGTCAGGGTCTGCTGCCTTGCAGTATGCCTGTGTATCGTCCGATACTTGCAGGTATTTCCATTATAAAATGGTCCTGAAGGCCGATATGATCTCAATAAGGGGAATAAACTGTCCGCAGTATGTACTGGCTTTCCTTTAAAAAGAAGCAGGAAAAACAGGTCACTGGCTTGATCCTGCCGGGTGGGGGTGCGCGTAATGCCTACCAGGCCGGGGTACTGAAGGCCATAGCCGATATGTTGCCCGAGGATGTAGAGAATCCATTTCCCGTCATTTGCGGAACGTCATCCGGTGCGCTCAATGCCGTGTTGCTGGCCAGCAGCGCAACCCGTTTCAGAGAAGGCGTGGATCGCCTGTGGGGGATCTGGTCCAACTTCCATGTCGGCAAGGTGTTCAGGGCTGATGGCTGGACGGCCATCATCAGCGCATGGCACTGGGCGGCGTCCTTTCTGCTCGGTGGCCTGGTAAAGCAGCAGCCTGCGTCCGTTCTGGACAACAGGCCGCTGCGTGAGATGCTGGAACGGCATATTCGATTTGCCAGAATCCAGCAGGCGATAGACAGCGGCGCATTGCGCGCCGTTTCCGTAACGGCATCCGGATACACCAGTGGTATGTCGGTCAGCTTCTTCCAGGGTCTCGGGCGGCCTGGCGCCATGGAAGCGTACACGACGCAGCGGTCGGCCGACCGAATTGACACTCAATCACCTGATGGCCTCATCAGCCATCCCGGTACTGTTTCCGGCCGTCAAGATGCGTAACGAGTATTTCGGTGACGGATCGATGCGCCAGACAGCGCCGTTGAGCCCGGCATTGCACCTGGGTGCCAGTCGCCTGCTGATCATCGGTGTCAGGAACACCAAACAGGATCTGCCGCCCGATGATGAACGGGATATCGCCTATCCGTCGTTCGGACATATTTCCGGCTATATCTTCGACAGTCTGTTCATGGACAGCCTGGACGCGGATATCGAGCGTTTGCGTCGTATTAATCACACCATCACGGAGATGAAGGAAAAGCGGGTCGTCTATGGCGAGACGCAGTTGCGCCAGATCGATTACCTGGTGATATCACCCAGTCGCGATGTGCGCGATATCGTGGAAAAGTATATCGATAACTTTCCGCGTTCCGTACGTATCCTGTTGAAGGGGATAGGCGCCCTGACGAGGGAAGGCCGACCGTTGATGAGTTACCTGATGTTTGATGCACCGTTCTGCAAGGAACTGCTCGAACTTGGATATCAGGATGGCCTGATGGCCAGGGAACAGATTCTTCACCTGATTGGATATGACGACCTGATCGAGAAAGAGGAGGCGGCGGGCTAGGGTGCTGCCGGTCTGCCCCCGGCGGTGGCTGGCCGCGGGACGGATACACCGGAGCTAGCGGCGCAGTCGGTCCTGCCGGCGCCAGCGATCCACGATATCATCCACGTCCAGGTCGGCGGGCCCGGTGCACCAGTGCCGGAAGAAATCCACGCTGGAGCTGTTGGGTCGCGGGTCAGGTTTGAACAGCTGTACCCGTGTCGGTAACGGCACGGCCAATCCCATGATCATGGCCTCGCCCTGGCCAAGCGATGAAAGGATGTCAATCAGGTCGCGTTCCGCCTCCGGAACCAGGTCGCGCACGTATTCCTGGTCATCGGGATTCGTCAGGCGCAGGCAGATGAAGGTGCTGCACTGTGCCAGTACGGTCTCGGAGAGATCATGCGGGCGCTGTGTCACGACCGCCATGCCGACGCCGTACTTGCGGCCTTCCTTCGCGATTCGCTGCATGGTACGCAGCGTTCCCCGGTACTGGATGTTGCCTTCGCGCGGAATGTAGGCATGCGCCTCTTCACAGACCAGCAACAAGGGGAATTCCCGGTATCTCGGGTTCCAGTAATTGAACTCGAAGGCCAGTCGCCCGATTTGTGCCGTTACCACGGGCCGCACGTCAAACGGCACCGAGCTCAGGTCGATGATGGTGATCTCTGCCTTTGGTTCGCCCAGACCGACAAAATCACGCAGCAGGCCGCTCAACGTGTCGGAAGATACGCGGTGTCTCGGATTCAGCAGGAAGTCATACCGCATGTCATTCATGCGGCTTTGCAGGCGCATCAGAAACTGGTCAAACAAACCGGCCAGCGGCCCCTTTTCCTTGCCGAAATTCGACGTTGTCTTGTTGGCGGTCTCGAAGTAGCCGTACAGTTCCTTCAGCGAGAAATAGACCGGCGAGTCGATGGAAATATGGCCGATACCGAGGTCCTTGTTGGACTTGTTGCGCAGGTCCTGCACACAATCGCGCAGAAAGGCGATCTGTGATGAGGCGGATTCATCCGAACGGTCGACCAGCAGGTCGACCAGTTCCGAAAATGTCATCAGCCAGTACGGAATCTCGAGGTCACGGGCATCGATATAGCGCGTGGTCTTTTCGTCAAAGGAACACTGGCGGACGCCGTCCGCGTCCTCCCAGCTGTACTCACCGTGCAAATCGAGCAGGATGATATGTGCCTTGGGCATGCGCTTGACCGCGCGCTGCAGCAGGTTGGCAACCGTCCATGACTTGCCGGCGCCGGACTGTCCGAGGATGGCCATGTGCCTGCCGAACAGGGCAGCCGGATCCAGACAGACGTCGATGGATTCGTCGGCGGAAGAAACGCCGACGGCGAAGCCCTGGGCACGGAACTTGACAAAGATGGATTCCATATCGTCCCGGGTGATGGTATGTACCTCTGCACCGGTGACGGGGTAATTCTTGATGCCGTTCTGGAATACGCCGCCGGTGGTGATTTCCCCCAGCGGGATCATGTTGACCGTTTTACCGGTACCTGTGCCTGCGGGAATTTCGGCAATCGACGTGACGACGGCCAGCAGCTTGATGTCGCCCTGGATGATCGAGACATAGGAGCCGGGCTGCCCGCTGAAATCTTGCTCGCCCTTGATGGAGATGCGCGGCAACCGTCCTTCACCAGCCTCCAGCAGTCTTGCAGCGAGCGAGCCGGCTTCAACCCGGGTGAGATGGCCAATCAATGTCTTCGTGTACGGTGTCATCGCCGGTTACCTTCCTGAGTATCGGTAAAGGGCAGTGTCCTGGGATTCGGTCTGCCTATCCATGAAGCCGCATTGCCCGGCCTTGATATCGCTGCACCAGCCTCGGAACATGCGGTCAACTCTAGCATATAGCGGCACCGATCCCCCTGATATTGAATAATTTGCGCTGTTGCCGGGAGCGGGAATGATGCGGTGCTCAATGCCGGTCAACAGGCAGGCGCATCTGCATGGTGGTGGCTGCCGAAGGAGATCGGCATGGCATAGTGGATTGTCGGGATGAAGACTGGTCATCGGCGTGTTTTACCGGGCCATGTTCTGTGCCACGGCGTTGAAAAACACGCTTGCAATATATATGTGTCTGTTTTTATTAGAGGATATGCTGGCCGTGGTGACGGCGTTGCGCAGCCCGGTGCGTGGTTTGGCGCTGGACTTGAATGGTCATGGTGGCAAGAGAAGACCGCCCGTCGATTGCCGGCGGGCGGTCTCAGGCCGGTTTAATAGCCGCGGGCGACTTCAGACTCCATCAGGTGACGGAACTGCTTGCGATAGTAAACCACCGCGCTATTGCCTTCGGCCTTCACGTCGAAGATCTTCCATTGATCCTTGTTCTTGTAAAAACGGAATTCCAGCTTGGTCGGAATACCGGTCGGCTGCATGATCCAGGCATTGACGCGAACGTCGTTGCCGTCCTGTCCGCGCGGCGTGAAATACCGGATCGGCTGATCGGTGTAGGTGACCAGTTTTGATGCCAGCGTGTTCATGAATGACTTCTTCAATTGATCCTGCATGAAGGCACGCTGTTGAGGTGACATGCGCTGCCAGGCGGGTCCTGCTGCCCAGCGTGTCATGTATTCAAAATCGAAGTAGGGTTCTATCTCCGTGGTCATGAACGCGAGTGCCTCTTCGCGGTCATCAGCGCGCCCACTCCTGATAAAGTTGGTCAGTTTGTTGACACCTGCCCTGACGATAGTACCCGGGTTGTTTGAGTCCAGTTTGTCAATGGATTGCCTGGGATAGTAGCTGCCGGGATAACCGGGTGGATAGGGTGCGGCGTTGAGAACTGCTGAAACTGCAAACAGGAAGAAAAATACAACCAGTCGATGTACTTTCATTTAAACCTCTGCGTATTCGCGGGTAGTGAAAAGAAAACAGGCCTGGAAACCAGACCTGTTTATACATCAGACTCATCCCGATGCCAACAGTGCATGCACTTCCCTGTGCATGACTGTTGTTGCAGGACTTACTTGCTTTCTGCAGCAGGTGCTGCCGGTGCAACCGGAGCATAGCCATACGGGGCATAGCCGCCGTAACCATATCCCGGATAACCACCCCAGCCATAACCAGGATAGCCGCCGTAACCGTAGGGACCATAGCCACCATAACCGTAACCATCGCCATAACCGTAACCACGGCCATAACCGTAACCACGGCCATAGCCGCGACCGTGACCACCGGCGCTCATGTTGAAGTCCATGTCACCCCAACCATCGCCGTCGAAGGGACCCCAGTCACTGCCACCCCAGCCGTCATTACCCCAGGGACCCCAACCACCCCATGCATGGGCGGATGTCATCGGCAGGGCTGCCAGGCCGGCAATTGCAGCGGCGGCAAGAACTGTTTTAACGCTTTTCATTGGTAATACCTCCTGTGAAGACAAATACTCAAACGAGTGCTCTTGTGATGACAAGCAACAATATTCTGACGTAAGGCTCACTACTAAATATTGACCTGTGTCAAGAAGAAAGCTTAACTATCACCATATTATTATTCACTTAATAACTTATTAGTCAAGGGTGCCAACGATTACAATAATCGGCCGACACAACCGGGGTATGCCGGGCTGAACTGCGAGGTCCTGATATGCGATTAATACTTTTTGCGCTACTGCTTGGACTGGTCAGTGCGGTTCGCGCGGCGCCGGATGGTGCCGCCCTGTTTGCGGCGCATTGTGCGGCGTGTCATGGTGACAAGGGCGGGGGCGGTGTTGGTGTACCACTGTCCTTGCCTTCCTTTCTTGACAGCGTGGATGACAACTTTCTGCGGCAGACCATTCGCCGTGGACGTCCCGGCCGGGTAATGCCGGCATTTGACGCACTCAGTGATGCACAGGTCGCGGCTATCGTCAGCTTCATACGCAGCTGGTCTGACAAACCGGCACAGACATATTCGGTCGCGACCATCCCGGGCAACGCCGCACATGGCAAGGAGCTGTTTGCGAGATTCTGTGCGGCCTGTCATGGTGCGCAGGGTGGAGGAGGCAAGGGGACCGGCGTCACGTTTTCGCGACATCGCGACCTGCCGATCATCGCGCCCGCGCTGAACAACAGCGGTTTTCTGGCCGCGGCTTCCGATGAGATGATCAGGCGTACGCTGCAAAACGGTCGCGAGGGTACGCCCATGCGGTCATTCCTGGCGCAGGGATTGTCGGAGCAGGATATCAATGACCTGGTGAGCTATGTGCGTGCGTTCGACGGCACGGGCAAGGACACACATGATTCAAGCGCGGCTGAAACACCGGTCCTGGTGGCGGAGTCTCCCTACACACTTGAGGAAACCGTGGAAAATATCAAGCAGGCGATTACCAACCAGAATTTCATCCTGATCAGGACAGATACACTCGAGCATGGTCTGGTCCCGGAAGGGCAGGAAAATACGCACCAGATAATCCTGCATTTCTGCAATTTCAAGTTCCTGTTTGACGCGCTTGCGGTAGACCCGCGTGTCGGCATGTTCCTGCCCTGCCTGGTCACCGTGGCGGAAAAGAATGGCAAGGTGACGGTAAGCGCTACCAACCCGCAATACCTCAGCCACCTGTTCAACAATGACGAGCTGGATGAATTCTGCAAGCGCATGCGCAGCGTGTACGAGGCGATACTCGAAGAGGCAACGCTATGAAAAAATTCTTTCCTGGTCTGTTACTGGCCTGGTTGCTGGTCGGTGTACCGCTGCCGGCCGGTGCAGAGGAAATCATCATGACGCGTTCCAGCCAACCCTTTCCGGAGACCATGCTCGTGCTGCAGGAGTCAATCAGGGCGCATGGCTATACCGTTTCGCGGGTGCAGCGTATCGACATCGGCCTCACTGGTATGGGTTACAAGACTGACAAATACCGAATCGTGTTTGCTGGCAAGATTGACGAGATCAGGATGCTGACCGAAAAGGCACCGCAGCTGATCCCTTATCTGCCACCCAAGATCTCGATTTTTGCCGAGGGAGAGCAGACGATACTTGTGACCATCAACCCGGACATATATGCCGGGATTGCCGGTGATGCGATTGACCCGGTGTTTTTTCAGCGCTGGGCAAGTGATCTGCGGTCTATATTCCACGACGTCAGCGTCGCAGAGTGACGCGTGTGCATGACTGGCAGCATCGTCATGTACCGTGTGCAAAAAAACGCGGGCATAACGCCCGCGAAATATGTTGGAGATGCTGCCGGCACTTGGCCACAACACGTAATAATTTTTTCACAGGCTTGTTCGGCGTGATGTTGATTCAGATCAACAAAAGCAAATCACGGAACAGTTTCTGCGCGCATCAAGACGCTCGATGATTGGCAGCATTTCAGGCTCGCTGGCCGCAGCGGCGCCGCAGACGCCAGACATGCTCGGTCAAACCCGTGAGACCCTTCTCCCTGAAGGCAGGGCTTGCCGCCAGCGCGTCAAAATGCTCCAGGTGTTCGATGACGAATGATTCCGAAAAAAGACGGTTGACTTCCGCCTGTGCCACCGCGAACGGCGGGCCGTTCATTTCCGCCTGCCGGTATTCCAGCGTCACCAGCAATCCCCGGCTTGCCGCCGGAAGCAGGCTGGCGAGGTGCCCGGCGTAGCGGGGGCGTTGTGCCGCGGGCATGGCAATCAGTGCGGCACGGTCATAGCAGCCCGCCAGGGTACCGAGCTGCGCGGTGTGCAGGCTGAAGAAATCACCGCAATAGAGTTCGATTCCGTCATACGACCAGCAGCTGTAGACGGTTTCCTGCCGGACGACCGGTGTGAGCCCGTTTTCCGCGAAGAAGGACTCAACGGCGACTGCACTGATCTCGATGCCGGCAACGGCGTGTCCCTGTTCCCTTAGCCAGATCATGTCGAGGCTCTTGCCGCACAGAGGTACCAGTATGCGGCTGTCCGCCGGCAGACCGAGGCCTTGCCAGTGGCGCTGCAGATGGCTGTTGATTTCCTGCTGGTGAAACCCGATCAGGTTCGCTGCCCAGCGTTGGTGCCAGAATTCAGGGTCCATGTAGCGTGTGTTCTTCCTGTGCAGGTGCCGGTGCGTCGGCGGTTACGGTAGTATATAGTGTAAGAAAAACAACCCGATCGTCGAGGCGGGAATGAACGAGCAGGTCACGGAGCCGTTCCGGCTGGCATTCCGGGGACGTTTTGAGAACGTCCTGCGCTGGGAACAGCTCGATATACTTTGGGATACCCTGGGTGCGGACGCCGAGGGGGCCTGGTTTATCTACGCGGTCGGCGAGCCGCCGCCGACGGATCCGTCGAGTGGCGCGCAGGTCAGGAAATTTCTCTCGGAAATCTTTCAGCTGCTGCGCAAGGAGCACGATGTGGACTATTGCGGGATCGTGTTCACCGATTCGGTTGATGCCCCGACTTTCGTGAAGATCTTCGACCCGAACAACCTCGGTGTTTCCTGCGGCTACAGCGACTGTCCCCCATTGCCAGGCTGGATTCTCTCGAAACTTCCTCCCGTTGATCTGAGTCAGAGTGTGGTGCTCCCGCGTAATCGACGCCGCTGGTGGCAGCGGTTTTTACAGCACTGCCACTAACCTGTTTGTTTAAACAGGTGATTTTATAATAACTTGCTGTATATTATGGTTCTTTAATATACTCCCGGCCCCTGGACGCGCGGCTGTGACCCTCGGGTGGGTACGTTTAATTACTCAATGGAGTCTTAACAATGCAAAAAGTAACAAGCTTGGTAATTGCAGGCGTCATGTTGGTCATGAGCGGGACGTCCCTTGCGGGTGATGCCGAGGCGGGCAAGACGAAGGCCGCCGTCTGTGCCGGTTGTCACGGTGTCGCCGGTGTCAGCAGCAACCCCATGTGGCCGAACCTGGCGGGACAGAAGGAAGGCTATCTGGTCAAGCAGCTGAAGGCCCTGCGCGACGGTACCCGTACCGATCCCATGATGAGCCCGATGGCCAAGCCATTGAGCGATGCAGACATCGAAAACCTCGCCGCCTATTTCAGCAGCCTGTGATCGAAATCAGCCGACAGGCCGCATGCCCTGCCGGCCGCGCGCCATACGCTGGTTGAGAAAGACAGCCACGCTGAACAGCAGCACGGCCCCGGCCTGGTGCATGGCCGCAAGCGGCACCGGTACGTGCAGCAGCAGGGTTGAAATGCCCAGGCTCACCTGCAGGAGCGCGGCTGCCATCAGCATGTGCAGGCCGAAATGCAGCCGGGCGTCGAGCCGGCTGCGTCGTGTACCCAGCCAGAGCAGGCAGACGACGGTGAAAACCAGTGTGGCCAGCAGGCGATGATCGAACTGCACGGTGGCTATGTTTTCGAAGAAATTTCTCCACAGCGGCTCCTGCATGAACATCACCCGGGGTACCAGGTGGCCGTCCATCAGCGGGAAGGTGTTGTAGGCATACCCGGCCTTCAGGCCGGCGACGAAGCCGCCCGACACAATGGTAATAAATACCAGTACGAGCAGGGAGCTCACGGTGCGCCGCACCAGCGCGCCGACCGGTGCCTGTTGTTGTCCGCCAAACCACAGGCCGAACACGACGTGGAGCATCCAGGCGTAGATCAGGATGGCCAGCCCGAGGTGTGCAGCAAGCCGGTACTGGCTGACGTGCGGGTTGTCGACCAGTCCGCTCTTGACCATGTACCAGCCCAGCAGGCCCTGCAACCCGCCCAGTACGAACAGTGTCGCCAGCCGGGGTATCAGCGGGCGCCGGATCCAGCCCTTTGCCAGGAAAAACAGGAACGGCACCAGGAATACTGTACCGATGGTGCGTCCCAGCAAGCGGTGCGAGTATTCAAACCAGTAGATACGCTTGAAGCCATGGAGATCCATACCGACATTGATCTTCCGGAATTCGGGCGACTGGCGGTACAACTCGAAGGTTGCCTCCCAGTGTTCCCGGTCCAGCGGCGGGACGATGCCGAAGATGGGGTCCCATTCAACCATCGACAGTCCGGAACCGGTCAGGCGGGTCACGCCACCCAGGATCACCATGGCGTAGATCATCAGGCAACACACCAGCAGCCAGGCGGCAATACGGCGGTTTTCTACAGATTCGCTGAATGTCATGTTGTCAGGAGGCGTAGCATTAGACTGTCTGATGCACAGGGCAGGAGCATGATCGGGCAGGGCATTGTAACCGAAAACCGGTGATGCCCGCCGCTCCCGTTCCGCCATCCGCGCGCACGGGCAATCATTGCGTGTGGCCAGCTGCCACGCGGACAGTCGGCCGCCGGATGCGACACCCGGAATGGAACACTGCCGGTGGTGCCATGCAGGATAATCCGGTGTACACCCCGGATGAACCGCGCCTGTTGCAGAATCGGACGGTAGCCGTCGAATGGTCATTCTGGCGTGCAGGCGGGTGCCCGTGTGGTGCCGGTGTCGCTCGCGATGTTGCTTGACCGTCAGCGACTCGTACCGGATGCCGGGTCGAGCCCGAACGCCTGCTGAATGGCCTACAGTACCTCGGCGCGCGTAATCTGTCCGTAGCGGTCTGTGTGCAGGTGCAACTGGCCGCGGCAGCCTACCCGCGTTGCCTCGCGATCCGGGCTTTCCATCAGCAGCTCGTCGAATTCGATCTCCACGATCACACCGTCGTCCGTTTCCATGACGATCGAGTAACGCAGCGAGTCATTGTCGATCCAGCCGTCCCGGGAGCAGAAGCGGCGCAGTTCGCAGCACGATTTGAGGTAGGACTCAATCAACGACATGGTTACGGTTCACGACGGCAAGCGGGTACTCGCGGCAGTTCAACGTAAGGCGCCCGCCGGTATTCGGGCACAGCTGAAAAAATTATAGGTGACATAGCCGGTTATGCAATGTGCGGGGCATATGAGAAAAAACTGTGGCGAATGCAGGGTAATTATTGATGCCGGGGCGGGTGTATCGCCCGCCCCGGCGCTGACTGTCAGCCGTTACGGCCGTTCAGGATGCGCTCGATGATCGGGGCAAGGATGATCTCCATTGCAAAGCCCATCTTGCCTGCCGGCACCACGATGGTGTTGCGTCGTGACATGAAGGAATCTTTCAGCATGCCGAGCAGGTAAGTGAAATCGATATCCAGCTGTTTCGGGTCCTTGAACCGGATCGTA